>JAURWE010000024.1 GCA_030655075.1 Pararhizobium sp. | reverse complement strand
CAGTGGCGACGGTGGCGACGATGGCCGAAAGGATGAACTTGCGCATGATGGTCTCTCCTGATCTCTTGGAAGCCGTGATTGGCTCCGATGACCAGACAATCGCACGAGCAGGACCGGCGCGCTGTTCCCGATGGAACAGGGGCGGTTCCTCCCGCTGCGGGTGAACAAAAAACTTTGCCGTGCGTTTTGCGCTCGAACCCTTGACGAGGAGACGAACAATGAGCGGCAAGAGCCTTTCCGAACTGTCCCGAAAAATGCGCGACATCGACATTGCCATGCTGGCGACCCACACGGATGGCGGTGCCATTGCCGGGCGGCCGATGAGCAACAATGGCGAGGTCGACTACGACGGCGATTCCTATTATTTCACCTGGGAGAAATCCCGCATGGTCGCGGATATCGAGCGCGATGCGAAAGTGTCCCTGACCTTCCAGGGCGCCAAAGCCTTCATGGTTGCCGTCGAGGGCGAGGCCGAGGTCATCCGCGACAAGGCCGCTTTCAAGAAACACTGGACGCCCGATCTCGACCAATGGTTCGAGGATGGCGTCGATACGAAGGGCGTGGTGATGATCAACGTGCGCGCCACCCGCATCCACTATTGGGATGGCGAGGAGGACGGCGAGGTCAAGCTGAAGGGCGGCAGCAAGCGGGCGCATTGACACCGACAATTTGGGGTGGCGCGCACCCCCTCTGTTACTGCGTGACATCTCCCCCACAAGGGGGGAGATCGAATTGTCAATATTGTGAAAGCCACAACTTACCAATTCTCACGGGTGCCGGTCGCATCCGGGTGTTTCGGTCGCCGGCAAACTCGTGTAGGCAGGCGCATCATTTGCATCAGCAGGACATGTCATGACAGCCGCCCGGGCCGCGCCTTTTTCCGCTATCGCCGGCAGCGGTGTGATCGTCATGCTGACGGGCATGATGATGTTTTCGCTCAATGACACGATGGGCAAGTGGCTGGTCTCGACCTATTCGATCGGCCAGGTGCTGTTGATCCGCAGCTTTGCGGCGCTGATCTTTCTGGCGCCGTTTCTGATACGCGGCGGCTGGCGGCCGCTCATCGTGGTCGAGCGGCCTGTGGTGCAGGTCCTGCGGGTCGTGCTGTCGTCGGCCGAGGTCTTTGCCTTCTACTTCGCCGTCGCCCATCTGCCGCTCGCCGATGTCATGACCTACTGGCTGGCGACGCCGATCTATGTGGCGGCGATCTCGCCGCTGGTTCTGGGCGAGAAGGTCGGCTGGCGGCGCTGGACGGCGATCGTCATCGGTTTCATCGGCGTCATCATCGCGCTCGACCCATCCTCGGCGGCCTTCGGCCTGCCAGCGCTGATATCCATCTTCGGCAGCGCCTGTTTCGCCTTCATGATGCTGTCCGGCCGGTTTTTGCGCGGCACGCCCGATACGACGCTGGTGTTCTGGCAAATGCTCGGGGCAGGGCTTACCGGCCTCGTTCTAGCACCTTTCGACTGGACGCCGGTGACGGTGCCCGATTTCAGCCTGCTGGCGCTTCTCGGCATTGTCGCGATGCTGGCGCATGTGCTGGTCAACCGGGCGCTGAAGCTGGCCGATGCGGCCACCGTTGCGCCGCTGCAGTACACAATGCTGTTCTGGGCGATCGTCTTCGGCTGGCTGGTGTTCGGTGATGTGCCGCGCGTCAGCACGCTGATCGGCGCGGTCATCATCATCGGCTCCGGCCTGTTCATCTTCTTCCGCGAACAGCAGCTGAAGCGGCAGGGCCGTTTGTAGGGCCACCGATTCGAACGGCGCGTGCCGGACTGGGCGCGCCACACCCCGCTACTTCCTGCCTATTCTCGCCGACGGGAAGGGCGCCAGAACCTCCGAATTCTCGGTGCCCCCTCATCTGTCCTTCGGACATCTTCTCCCCCGAGGGGAGAAGAGAAGATCGTGATCTCAATCAGCTTTTGCGCGGCGGGCCGGGAAAAGGATGATGTCGCGGATCGATGGCGAGTTGGTGAGGAGCATGATCAGACGGTCGACGCCGATGCCGAGACCGCCGGCGGGGGGCATGCCCTGGTCCATGGCCTCGAGAAAGTCCTCATCCAGCGTGCGTTCCTTTTCGCCGCGGGCCTGGGCCTGGTTGTACTGATCGACCATGCGGGCGCGCTGCTCGACCGGGTCGTTGAGCTCGGAGAAGGCGTTGCCGAGTTCCCAGGCGTTGCAATAGGTCTCGAAACGCTCGACCAGTCGCGGCTCGCCCGGCACTTCCTTGGCAAAGGGCGAGATGTCCTTGGGGAAATGCGTTACGTGGCTCGGCTGGATCAGCGTCGGCTCGACGACGGTCTCGAAGACGAAGGCGAGGCATTCGCCCCAGGTCATGTCTTTCTCGACGGCAAAGCCCTTGGCCCTGGCGGCGTCGCGGGCTTCGGCGTCGGTCGTCAGCGCCAGGAAGTCGATGCCGGTGGCCTCCTTGACCGAGCCCGGCATGGGCACGCGCTTGAAGGGGCCGGCAAAGGACATCTGCTTGTCGCCGAAGGCAAATTCGGTGGTGCCGTGAATGCTCATCGCAAGCTCGGCGAACATGCGCTCGACGAGGTCCATGATGTCCTCGTAGTCGGCATAGGCCCAGTAACATTCCATCATTGTGAATTCGGGATTGTGCCGGGTCGAGACGCCTTCGTTGCGAAAATTGCGGTTGACCTCGAAGACCTTGTCGGTGAGGCCGGAGACCAGCACGCGCTTCAGGTAGAGTTCCGGCGCGATGCGCAGGTACATGTCGAGCTTCAGCGTGTTGTGGTGGGTCTTGAATGGTTCGGCCGTGGCGCCGCCATAGACCGGATGCAGCATCGGCGTCTCGACTTCCATGAAGCCGTCATTTTCCATGAAGCGGCGGATGCCGGAGACGATTTTCGAGCGCTGCTGGAAGCGCAGCTTGGATTCGTCGTTGGAGAGGATGTCGAGATAACGCTTCCGGTAGCGCGTCTCGATGTCGGACAGGCCATGATACTTCTCCGGCATGGGGAGAAGCGTCTTGGTCAGCATGGTGATTTCCTGGGCGTTGATCGTCAGCTCGCCGCGCTTGGTGCGGCGGACCGGGCCGGTGACACCGATGATGTCGCCGATGTCGATCATCGGCAGCAGGGCGCGGGCCGCATCCGGCGCGGTGTCCTTGTGGCTGAAAATCTGCACCTTGCCGGAGGCGTCATGGATGTCCATGAACATGCCGGAATTGCGCGAGGAATAGACCCGGCCGGCAACGGTGACCGTGTCGCCACTCTCCGTGTCGGGCTCAAGACCGGTGTATTTTTCGGCCAGTTCGGCATTGGTCAGGGTGCGGTGGAAATGCGCCGGGTAGACGTCGCCGACGGTCTCGCGCAGAAGGTCGAGCTTCTGGCGACGGACTTCGGTGGGGTCGGAGGACAGGGCGGCGGTTTCGGTCTTGTCGGTCATGGTTTCGCCTTTGTGGGCAGGTTGTTCTGTCTTGATGGTGCGGCGGCTGTCAGCAGCACGGCACCCAATGAATTCGTCATCCCCGGGCTTGTCCCGGGGATCTGCTGGTCCAGCCTGGCTTCCCATTGCCTCCGCGCCAATCGGCCGGGGGATGGATCCTCGGGACAGGCCCGAGGATGACGGCGGAGGGACGAGGCGCTTTCACTTACAAAAGAAGACCCTCCCCACAAGGGAGAGGGGGCTATCGCGTGCGTTTTTACTTCCCGCTGCCGACCATCGCTGCCACGGCCTGGGCCGCGAGCTTCAGGCGCTGGCGGACGACCGAGCGGCCGAGGATGGCCATCGAATCGAACAGCGGCAGCGAGCGCGACGAGCCGGAGACGGCGACGAACAGCGGCGCGACGACGACTTTCAACTTCTTGCCCATGCGCTCGGAAATGGCGCGCAGCTCTTCCTCAATCGTCGCGACGTTCCATTCGAGGATCTTTTCGAGATCCGGCTGGACGGTGTTGAGGATTTCCAGAATCTCCTCCGGCGTCGATTTCACCTTGGCAAAGGCTGACGCGTCGAGGCCGAGATCGGACTTCAGCAGGAAACCTGCGAGGTCGGGCAGGTCGCCGAGCTTGGAAATACGCGACTGCGACAGTTTTAGGCCTTCCTTCAGGCGGTCGTTTTCCATCGCCCAGGCGAGCACGCGGGCGGCGAACTCGTCTTCCGACAGCTTTTCGCGCAGCCAGCGGCCGTTCAGCCAGTCGAGCTTCTGGATGTCGAAGATGGCGCCGGCCTTGGAAAGATTTTCCGGATCGAACTTGGCCGCCAGCTCGTCGATGGTGAGCAGCTCTTCGCCCTCGGCGATCTGGATAAAGAACAGGCCAAGGAAGTTCATCAGCGCTTCCGGCATGTAGCCCAGCGCCGAATAATAGGAGATAGAGGTCGGGTTCTTGCGCTTCGACAGTTTCGACTTGTCGGCATTGCGCATCAGCGACAGGTGCATGAACACCGGCGGCTCGAGGCCGAGATAACGATAGATCAGGATGTGTTTCGGCACTGAGGACAGCCATTCCTCACCGCGGGCCACATGGGTGATCTTCATCAGGTGGTCGTCGACGACATTGGCCATGTGATAGGTCGGCATGCCGTCGGCCTTGAGCAGGACCTGCATGTCGACCGCATCCCAGGGGATATCGACGTCGCCATAGACGCCGTCTGTAAACTTGCAGGAGCCTTCGGTGGGGATCTTCATGCGCACGACATGCGGCTCGCCGCCGGCGACGCGGCTGCTGACTTCCTCGGCCGAGAGATGCAGGCAGAGGCCGTCGTATTTCGGCGGCTTGCCGGCGGCGCGCTGGGCTTCGCGCATTTCGGTCAGGCGCTCGGGCGTGCAGAAACACTTGAAGCCGTGGCCGGCCGCGACGATCTTGTCGACGAAGGGGCGGTAGATGTCCTTGCGGTCGCTCTGGCGGTAGGGGCCGTAGGGGCCGCCTATATCAGGGCCTTCCGACCAGGTGAGGCCACACCATTTCAGGGCGTCGAGCACCTTGGTCTCGAATTCAGGCGTCGAGCGGTTGGCGTCGGTGTCCTCAATGCGCAGGATGAACTCGCCGCCATGTTTCTTGGCGAAAAGATAGTTGAACAGCGCGATATAGGCGGTGCCGACATGGGGTTCGCCGGTGGGGGAGGGTGCGATGCGGACGCGAACGCCTGATGTGGTCATGATAGGGCCCGTGCTCTACGTGCTTTGGAGCCTGCCGATACGCTTTCCGGCATCGCTGGCTCATGCTTTATGGGAGGGAAAGGCCCGGTTTCCTGCCGAAAAGGTGGCATTGGCGGGAATTTCCATTTGGGCTGGGTCAAGACCATATTCATGCCGGGACGTCAAGGGAAACACGGTTTTCGCGGGCTTCTGAAACGAGACTCCGACGGGATGGGGAGGATGCATTGACGGTCGACAACTACACGACAGGGCGATTGGCGCGGCTCTACGATATGCTCAATCCGCCGGATGAGGGTACGCGGTTCTATCTGGCTCTCGCCGGAACCAATCCACTCTCGATTCTCGACATGGGCTGCGGTACCGGTTCGCTTGCTGTCGATCTCGCCCAACTCGGTCACCGGGTCACCGGTGCAGATCCGGCCGGGGCGATGCTGGAGGTTGCGCGGCACCGGCCGGGTGGCGACAGGGTGACGTGGGTTCATTCGGATGCGACGGGGATGCCCGTGGGCCCCCTATTCGATCTCGCCATCATGACGGGGCATGTGTTTCAGGTTTTTCTCAGCGATGCGGATGTTCGTGCGGCTCTGGCCGGTGTTCACGCCCATCTTTGCCCGGGCGGGCGGATCGCTTTTGAAACCCGCAATCCTTCTGCAGGGACCTGGGAACACTGGGTGCCGGAAAAAACTTTGAAACGCATTTTTGTGGAAGGTACCGGACAGGTCGATTTTCATCATCAGCTGGGTGCTGTCGATGGCGAGCTGGTGTCGTTCGAGACGTATTTCAGGTTTGAGGATGGCGAGGTGCTGGTGGCGCCGAGCAGGCTGCGTTTCATGGCGCGCGACCAGCTTGAGGCTATTCTGATCGAGACCGGCTTTTCTCGTATCGACGTCTTTGGAGACTGGGATCGCTCTCCGGTGGGTCCGGAAAGTCCCGAGATCATTGTGGTGGCGCACAAGGCATAGACGGCAGATGGAACCAATCGGCCCGCTGCGCATTCTATCATCGACGGGTACGGATCGTCAGCCGCACAGGACGGAATGGAGTAGAAGCCATTCCTGCATGCACCGGCGAAAGTCCGCTCCCTGACCTCCCTCAAGATTTTGAGGCCTGCATCTTCCCCTGGATGCAGGCCTTTTTCTTTGCCCTCCCGTCAATGACGGGCGGCTTCGTCCTTCTTGCGGCGTTTGGCGCGACGGGAGAACATGTTGAGCACCTCGACCAGGGCCGAGAAGGCCATGGCGGCGTAGATGTAGCCCTTGGGGACGTGGAAACCCATGCCTTCAGCGATCAGCGTCGTGCCGATCATCAGGAGGAAGCCGAGGGCCAGCATGACGATGGTCGGGTTCTTCTCGATGAAGCGGGCGAGCGGGCCGGCGGCGAGCAGCATGACCGTGACGGCGAAGACGACGGCGATGACCATGATCGGTAGGTGCGGCGTCATGCCGACGGCGGTGATGATGCTGTCGACGGAAAAGACAAGATCAAGCAGCAGGATCTGGCCGATGGCGGCGGAAAAGCCCGTTGTCGCGGTGCTGGCGATGAAATCCTCTTCGTGATCGACTGGGTCGACCGTGTGGTGGATTTCCTTGGTAGCCTTCCAGACGAGGAAGAGACCGCCGGCAATGAGGATCATGTCCTTCCACGAGTAGCCGTGGCCGAAGGCTTCGAACACCGGCTCGGTCAGTTGCACGATCCAGGCAACGGTGCCGAGCAGCGCCAGGCGCATGACCAGCGCAAGGCCGATGCCGATGCGGCGGGCTCTTTCGCGGCTTTCGGGCGGCAGCTTGTTGGTGAGGATGGAGATGAAGATCAGATTGTCGATGCCGAGCACGACTTCCATGACGATCAGCGTGATGAGCGCGATCCAGGCGGTCGGATCCTGGGAGAGGGTGATGATGTCTTGCACGGTGCGCGCGTCCTTCTTGTCTTGTCTGGCACGGAGGGCGTGGAATGGTGGGCCATATTTATGGGTGAATTGGCCACAGACAAGCGGGAGCGCGCTTTATAATGCAGCACGGGCGCAAAATCGGACGGGCAGGTCTGCCGGTCAGTGTTTTTCCGAAGCGTAGACCGCCATGAACATGTCAATACCGGCACGGACAGTGCGCTCGATCTGCTGGCTCTCGGGCGGGTTGGCCAGAACGCCGAACAGCCTGTGCTTGAAGATGCCGGCGCTGCAGAGGCTGAGGAACTGCTGGGCGGCAAAACCGGTGTCTTCGATGATCAGCGTGCCTTCGGCAACGTTGCGGTCGAGGTAGGATTTGAGCACGGTGTAGCCGCTTTCGGGGGCTGCGGCAAAGAATCGCACGGCCAATCCCGGCATGCGGTCGATAACGCCGATGACGGTGCGCATGGCCTGCACGGTGTATTCCGCGCTCATGCCGGTGACGAGCGCCACGCCAAATTGGAACAGAGCGGTGCGCACGGGCTCATCCTCGTCCAATGCATGGCGGGCCGAGGCGACGATGCGCGCCCGTTCTGTCTCGATCAGGGCGGCAAACAGCTCTTCCTTGTTCTGGAAGTAGACGTAGATCGTGCCCTTGGAGACGCCGGCCTCGCGGGTGATGTCGTTCATGCTGGCGGCATCGAAGCCCTTCTGCATAAACACTTTTTTAGCGCCGTCGAGAATCTGGTCGCGCTTCTGCGGATCAGCACCGGCAGCCGGCCGGCCGGCCGGGCCGCAGTCCTTCATCTGAGCGCAGGTTTCGCTGCCGGTGACGTCTTCTGCATAGTCTTGACTTGCCATTGCCCTTTACCAATTTGGAACAGGTCCCGCCGGGAGCCTGCAAAGGTGTCTTTAACGGTTTCACTCTACATTTGGTTGTCAGGCGCAGGTAAAACCCTGCTTCAGACGGCGGTGAAACTTTTCGAACCGCTCGGTTCGATTTCCTCTTGATATGCGGCTTTAAGAGGTCTATGTCAATCGAACCGAACGGTTTAGTTCGAATATAATTCCTCTCAGGACCTTTTGAGATCATGTCAGCGTCAAAAAACTCCGCCTCCGCCAAAGTTCGTGCCGTCGATGAAGATTTCCAGGAACAGGCAGCCGCAGTGGCGCCCGAGGCCTCCGAGTCTGAAGCGAAGCGCGAAGCCGTTTCCCAGCCTGTAGAGGCGGCCGTGCAGCCTGCCGCCAATCCTGATGCTGAAAAGCCGAAGAGCAGCCGCCGGTTCGTGCTGCCGATCATCATCCTGGCGGCGCTCAGTGCCGGCGGTTACTACGGCTACGAGTGGTGGACCAATGGCCGGTTCATGGTTTCGACCGACGATGCCTATATCGAGGGCGATATTGCTTCGATCTCGCCGAAGGTTTCCGGCTATATCGAAAAGATCAACGTCACCGCCAACCAGGCCGTCAAGGCCGGCGATCCGCTGATCACGCTCGAAAACGGCGACTACAGGATTGCCGCCGAGCAGGCGAAGGCCCAGATCAGAACGCAGCAGCTGGCGCTGAAGCGTATCGATGCGCAGATTGCCGGTGCTGAGGCTGCGGTTGCCCAGGCCGAAGCGCAAAAGACATCGTCGGAAGCTTCGGTTCGCAGCGCCACGTTGAGCCAGCAGCGCGCCAGCGACCTGAAGGACAAGGCCGTCGGGACCGTTGCCTCGCTCGACAGCGCCCAGGTGGCGCTCGATCAGGCCAATGCCAACCTGCTGGCCTCGAAGGCGAATATCACGGCGGCGCAGGCCAATATTGCCGTCCTGCAGGCCCAGCGCGCCGAAGCCGAAAGCTCGGTTCGCTCGCTGCAACTGGCAGACGACAAGGCCGAGCGCGATCTTTCGTTCACGGTGCTGAAGGCGCCCTATGACGGCATCATCGGCAATCTCTCGGTACAGACGGGCGATCTGGTTTCGGCCGGTCAGCGGCTGGCAGCACTCGTTCCGGTGCAGCAGCTCTATATCGAGGCGAATTTCAAGGAAACGCAGATCGAAGAGCTGGTTCCCGGTTCCAAGGTCAAGGTGCATGTCGATGCCTATGACCAGCATCCGGTTGAAGGCACCGTGCTGTCGATCTCGCCGGCATCCGGCTCGGTCTTCTCGCTGCTGCCGGCTGAAAACGCCACGGGCAACTTCACCAAGGTGATCCAGCGCATTCCGGTGCGCATCGGTCTGCCGAAGGAAGCGCTTGAGAGCGGCCGCCTGCGCGCCGGCCTCAGCGTCGTCGTCGATGTCGATACCCGCACGGCGCCTGACGGTGCTGCGGTTGCTGCTGCCGAATAGACCGGCGCCCAAGCCGCAGGAGACGACCATGGCAGCCAGCGCCACAGCAACCGCGATCGCCCGGCCGGCGCCCGCAGCCGAAGAGAAAATGGATCCAAGACGGCTGATCGCCTTCTTTGCCATGGTCTTCGGCATGTTCATGTCGATTCTCGACATCCAGATCGTCTCGGCGTCACTCGCCGAGATTCAAGCCGGCCTCAGTGCCGGCTCGGATGAAATCGGCTGGGTGCAGACCTCCTACCTGATCGCCGAAGTGATCATGATCCCGCTGTCGGGAACGCTGGCGCGCATCGTCTCGACGCGCGTGCTGTTTTCCGTCTCGGCGGCCGGGTTCACGCTTGCCAGCGCGCTGGCGGCAACCGCCACCAATATCGACCAGATGATCGTCTACCGGGCGATCCAGGGCTTCATCGGCGGCGGCATGATCCCGTCGGTCTTTGCTGCGGCCTTCACCATCTTTCCGCCCTCCAAGCGCAGCATCGTTTCGCCGATCATCGGCCTGGTGGCGACGCTCGCCCCGACCATCGGCCCGACGGTCGGCGGCTATCTCAGCCACGCGTTTTCCTGGCACTGGCTGTTTCTGGTCAACATCATTCCCGGCATCATCGTTGCCATCGTCACCTGGCGCTTCATCGATTTCGACAAGCCGGAACCGGGCCTGATGAAGAAGTTCGACTGGATCGGGCTGGCCTCGATGGCCGTGTTCCTCGGTTCGCTCGAATATGTGCTGGAAGAGGGCAATGCCAAGGACTGGCTGAACGATGACAAGATCGTTCTTGGCACGGTTGCGGTGCTGATCGGTGCATCGATCTTCTTCTACAGGGCCTTCAAGGTCGATTTCCCGGTGGTTGATCTGAGGGCTTTCGGCAATCGAAACTTTGCCTTCGGCTCGCTGTTCTCCTTCATCATGGGCATCGGGCTCTACGGGCTCACCTATCTCTACCCGCTCTATCTCGGGCGCATCCGCGGCTATGATTCGCTGATGATCGGCGAGACCATGTTCGTCTCCGGCCTGGCGATGTTTTTGACGGCGCCGGTGGCGGGCATGCTGTCCAACAAGCTCGATCCGCGCGTGATGATGATGATCGGCTTTTCGAGCTTTGCGGCCGGGACCTGGAGCATGAGCCAGCTCACCGCCGACTGGGATTTCTACGAGCTGCTGGTGCCGCAGATCCTGCGTGGCGTCGGGCTGATGTTGTGCATGGTGCCGATCAACAACGTCGCGCTCGGGACCCTGTCTCCGGCCCGTGTGCGCGCTGCATCCGGTGTTTTCAACCTGACGCGAAACCTCGGGGGTGCCGTGGGTCTGGCGATGATCAACACGATCCTCACCCAGCGCCAGCAGGAGCACTATGCGCGGCTTTCGGAACATGTGCAGTGGGGCAACCCGGCGGCGATGGACCAGCTGCGCAACATGGAACAGAACTACAATTCGCACGGTCTCGACGGGGCGGCGATCGCTATCCAGAAAATGTCCGGCCTGGTGACGCAGCAGGCGACGATCCTGTCGTTCATCGACGTCTTCGTTATCCTGACGGCGCTGTTTTCCGGACTGGTGGTTCTCGCCTTCCTGATCAAGAAGCCGCAGGGCGCGGGCGGCGGTGGCGGCGGCGGGCACTGAGCTTGAAAATACCTGTACGATCCTGACGGCATCGGCCAAGATGGGCCAATAGTTTTCGACAGGGACTTGAGACACATGCGAAACAGCCGGCTTCTGCATCCAACCCGGAGATCGCTGCTGACCGGCCTGGCCCGTGTTGGGGCAGGGCTGGCAGCGGGGTCGGTGCTCGGATTGCCGCTGCGCGCGACGGGGGCCGCTGGCGCGCGACCGTCCGTCGATGCCACCTTCATCTTCACCTGCGACGTGCACGCCTGCCTCGTCTCGGCCGATGCGCTCAGCCCGAACTGCGAGGCCGAGGGCAAGACCGACGCCAATCTTCTGCGCCATGTGGCGGCCGTCAATGCCATCAGCCGCTATGACTGGCCGGCCGAGATCGACGGCGTGCTGACAGGCCTTGCCGGAGCGGGACGGCGGATCGACCGGCCGCTCGGCCTCGTCATCGGCGGCGACATGACCGACGATGGCGGCGGGCAGGTAAAAGTTCCCGGCGAAGGTCATCAGCTTATGCAGTTTTCCAGCCGCTACCGGCGCGGAACGGGGCCGGACACGGTGCATATGCCTGTCTACAACGGGCTTGGCAATCACGACCTCGACCAGGACGGGGCGCCGCCGAACAGGGACTGGTACCGGCGCGAGCTGCGCGACTACGTCGAGCTCAATCACCGCCAGACGGTGTTTTACAAACCGCCGGTGCCGGTGACGGACTACGATGCCGCGTCCGACAATTATTCCTGGGATTGGGGCGGGCTGCACCTCGTGCAGTTGCAGCGGTTCGGCGGCGATATCAGCAAGGGCGCCATCAGTGGTCTTAACTGGCTGAAGCAGGATCTGGCGGCTCATGCGGCCGATGGCCGGCCGGTGATGCTGTTCCAGCACTATGGCTGGGATACGTTCTCGACTGAAAAATGGGACCCGGCGCAAGAGACCTTCGACGACGAAGGACGTGGAGCTGCACACTGGTGGAGCGAGGAACAGCGCGACGCGCTTCTGGCCGTGCTCAAGGGTTACAATGTCGCCGGTCTCTTTCACGGCCACGAACATCCGACGGCTTTGATCTACCGGCGCGGCGGCATCGACCTGTTCAAGCCGATCGCCACCTTCCTGGGCGGTTTTGCGCTCGTGCACATCACCGATGGCTACATGGACGTGGTGATGGCCAAGGCCGCGGGCGGGCCGGGGGCGGTGACGTTTGTGAGCGCTTTCAGCAAACGATTTGGCTAAAGCGCATCTCGTGAAAACGGATTCACGCAATGCGCTTTAGGACTTTGTTTTATGCATGTCTCTGTCCCAAAACCGTGCACACTTTTGGGAGACATGCATTAGTTCAGAAGCCGTTTTTGATGAGATCGACAATGCGCACTGCCATGCTGCGGCGCGGGTCGAACGGCAGGTCCTCGAAGCCGAAGCGCCGGTAAAAGCTGCGGACACCTTCATCCAGCGGATGGGTAAGAACGCAAAAGCATCCGATCTCATCGGATATCTTTCGCGATGTGGTCAGCGCGAAAAAGAGTAGGTCGCGAGCGACGCCCTGGCGTTGATAACGGATATCCACGGCAAGCTGGGCCAGAAGAATGGCCGGAACCGGATCGGGCCTGTTGCGCTGGTCTGATTTGAGAAGATGCCCGCGCTCGATCTGTGCCGAGCTGAGCGAGACATACCCGGCGATCTCGCTGCTTTGCCGATCAATGATGACGCTGGTGCGCGATACGCCAAGGAGCTGATTGCGCCAGGCGTGGCGATGGAACCAGATGTCGAGTGCGGGCCGACCGCAGCGAAATGTCTCGCGCGGATCTTGCTCGGCGAGTTGTCGCGGCGGGCTTAGTCCTGCCATTTAGGCCGGCTCACGGCGAGTTGTGCGAGCTCGGGAATGGCGCGAGCCGGAGCTTCGGCCCACGCCTCGAATTTTGCCCAGTCGGCTGCAGCTATTTCCACGATGCGATTTTCCATCACGCTGATTTCGGCTGCTTCAATAGCTTTGCGTCGAACGAAATCGCTGATCGTCGTGTGCGACTGTTTGGCCGCAGCTGCCAGAAGTGCGCGTTCGTCACCGCTGAGGCGTACGCTGAGAACCGGAACATTGACAGACATGACGGTGACCTTTCGCAATTCTGTATGACATTAGCATACGCAGCTACGCCGCTCAATCCAAGCTCCCGGAAAATTTCTGATTTACGTACGTCAGAAATTGCTCTATGGCTTCTTCCCGGAGGAAACATGCGCCCCACAGTTCATGATATCGCCGCGAGCGCGGGCGTCAGCCTTGCGACGGTCGACCGGGTTTTGAACCGGCGGCCGGGGGTTCGGGCCGTAACGCGGGCGCGGGTGGACGCGGCAATCGAGCGGCTGGGCTATGTGCGCGACGTGGCGGCGGCGAACCTTGCCAAGGGGCGGGTCTATCCGCTGACGTTCATCGTACCGGCCGGCGACAATTCGTTCATGCGCGGCGTGGCCGGCGAAATCCGGGCGGCGATGGCGCGGTCGTCCAACGAGCGCACCGACATCGAGATTGTGGAAGTTCCGCCCTTCGACGTGCCTGCATTGACGGCGGCGCTTGACGCTGTGCGTGAGCAAAAACCGGCCGGCGTTGCGGTCGTTGCCATCGATGCGCCTGACATTGCTGCGGCGATCCTGCGGCTGCGGCAGGACAGGATTCCGGTCGTGACGCTGGTGTCGGATCTGCCGGGTTCGGGCCGCGACCACTATGCCGGCGTCGACAATATTGCCGCCGGCCGCACGGCGGGCAGCCTGATGGGCCGCTTTCTCGGCGGGCGCTCGGGACCGGTCGCGGTTCTCGCCGGCTCGATGCTGGTGCGCGACCACCGGGAACGCCTCGACGGTTTTCGCGCCGTCATGGACGCGGACTTTCCGGATTACCGGCTGCTGCCGGTCATGGAAGGGCAGGACGATCCCCGGCGCACGGAGGCGCTGGTCAAGGCCGTTCTCAAGGACCATCCCGATCTGATCGGGCTCTATAGCCTCGGCGCCGGCAATCGCGGCCTGATCACGGCCATCAAGGGCCGCAGCGGTTTGCCGCCGGTCTGCGTCATCGCGCATGAACTGACCGGTCACACACGCGCCGCGCTTTCGGCCGGGCTGATCGCTGCGGTGCTGAACCAGGATGCGGGCCACGAGGTGCGCAGCGCCATCCGCGTGCTGAAGGCGCGCGCTGATGGTGTCGCGGTCATCGACGCGCAGGAGCGCATCCGCATCGATATTTTTCTGAAAGACAATCTGCCGCCCCTGGACGACCAGGCGCAGGCTTAGGAGGACAGCATGTATCTTGGGCTCGATCTTGGAACATCCGGCGTCAAGGCGCTGCTGATCGACGGCGGCCAGCGCATCATCGGCTCGGCGTCCGGTTCGCTCGACGTGTCGCGGCCGCATCCGGGCTGGTCAGAACAGGCGCCTGCCGACTGGGTGCGCGCCTGCGAAGAGGCGATCGCAGGGCTGAAGGCGGGGCATCCGGCCGAACTTGCTGCCGTGCGCGGCATCGGACTGTCCGGCCAGATGCATGGGGCGACGCTTCTGGATGCGGCCGATCAGGTACTGCGGCCCTGTATTCTTTGGAACGATACGCGCAGCCATGCGGAAGCCGCCGCGCTCGATGCGGACCCGCAGTTCCGGGCGCTGACCGGCAATATCGTCTTTCCGGGCTTTACCGCGCCGAAACTGGCCTGGGTGAAGGCCAACGAGCCGGAAATCTTTGCCAAGGTGCGGTGGGTGCTTCTGCCGAAGGACTTTTTGCGCCTGTGGCTGACCGGCGAGCACATGTCGGAAATGTCGGATTCGGCCGGGACATCCTGGCTCGACACGGGCAAACGGCAATGGTCGGCAAGCCTGCTCGCCGCCACTGGTCTTGAAGAGCGCCAGATGCCGTCGCTGGTCGAGGGCACCGAGGCGGCCGGCACGCTGAAGGGCGATCTGGCGGCGAAATGGGGCATGGGCGCCGGCGTCGTCGTGGCCGGCGGGGCTGGCGACAATGCGGCGTCCGCCTGCGGCATGGGCACGGTCGGCGAGGGGCATGCCTTCGTGTCGCTCGGCACGTCAGGCGTGCTGTTTGCGGCGAACGCCTCCTATCTGCCCAATCCGGCCAGCGCCGTGCACGCCTTCTGCCATGCGCTGCCCAACACCTGGCACCAGATGGGGGTGATCCTGTCGGCCAGCGACGCGCTGAACTGGCATGCGGAGGTAACCGGCCTGAGCGCTGCCGACCTCACCCAGGAATTGGGCGATACGCTGAAGGCGCCGACCGGCGTCACCTTCCTGCCCTATCTCTCGGGCGAGCGCACACCGCACAACGATGCGGCCATTCGCGGCGCCTTTGCCGGGCTCGGCCATGAAAGCAGCCGCGCGGTGCTGACGCAGGCCGTGCTCGAAGGCGTGTCCTTCGCCATCCGCGACAGTCTCGAAGCGCTGCGCTCGGCCGGCACGAAGCTTTCGCGCGTCACCGCCATCGGCGGCGGATCTCGCTCGCGCTACTGGCTGAAATCGATCGCCACGGCTCTCGATCTGCCGGTCGATCTGCCCGCCGACGGCGATTTCGGGGCTGCCTTCGGGGCGGCCCGGCTCGGCCTGATCGCCGCGACAGGCGCCGACCCGGTCGCCACCTGCACCGCGCCGGCAACGGCCGAAACCATAACCCCGGACGCCGTGCTTCGGGGCGCCTACGAGGAGGCCTATGGCCGCTACCGGCGGCTCTATCCGGCGCTCAAGGCGTGGGCTGGCTAAGAGCAAAACCCCCTCACCCTGCCCTCTCCCCGTGGGGGAGAGGGGGACCGAGGCCGCCACTAGCCTCTTCTCCCCAGCGGGGAGAAGGTGCCCGAAGGGCGGATGAGGGGGCCTTCCAACGGACTGAACACTTCAAGATGAACCACCCAAGGAGGAAATACACATGAGCACCGGATTTTTTGGTGAGATCGGCAATATCGCCTATGAAGGCCCCGACAGCGTCAACCCGCTGGCCTTCCGGCATTACAATCCCGACGAGATCGTTCTCGGCAAGCGCATGGAAGACCAGCTGCGCTTTGCGGTGGCCTATTGGCACACCTTCACCTGGCCAGGCGGCGACCCCTTCGGCGGCCAGACCTTCCTGCGCCCCTGGTTCGAAGAGACGATGGATGCGGCAAAGCTGAAGGCCGATGTGGCGTTCGAGCTGTTCACCAAGCTCGGCGTGCCGTTCTACTGCTTCCACGATGCCGACGTCAGGCCGGAGGGGAAGAATTTCGCCGAGAACACCAGGAACCTCAACGAAATCGTCGATTATTTCGCCAAAAAGCAGCAGGAAACCGGCGTCAAGCTGCTGTGGGGCACGGCAAACCTGTTTTCCAACCGGCGCTACATGTCGGGTGCGGCGACCAATCCGGATCCGGACGTTTTTGCCTTTGCGGCAGCGACCGTGAAGACCTGCATGGATGCCACCCACAAGCTCGGGGGTGACAATTATGTGCTCTGGGGCGGACGCGAAGGTTATGAGACGCTGCTCAACACCGACCTGACGCGCGAGCTCGACCAGCTCGGCCGCTTCGTCAATCTCGTCGTCGAGTATAAACACAAGATCGGCTTCAAGGGCGCGATCCTGATCGAGCCGAAGCCGCAGGAGCCGACCAAGCACCAGTACGACTATGACGTTGCCACGGTCTTCGGCTTTCTTAAGAAATACGGCCTCGAAAACGAAGTGAAGGTCAATATCGAGCAGGGCCACGCAATCCTCGCCGGCCACTCGTTCGAACACGAGCTGGCGCTGGCCAACACGCTCGGCATTTTCGGCTCGATCGACATGAACCGCAACGACTACCAGTCGGGCTGGGACACGGACCAGTTCCCCAACAATGTGCCGGAGATGGCGCTGGCCTATTACCAGGTCCTGGCCGGCGGCGGCTTCAAGAGCGGCGGCACCAACTTCGATTCGAAACTGCGCCGCCAGTCGCTCGACCCGGAAGACCTGCTGATCGGCCATATCGGCGGCATGGATGCCTGCGCCCGGGGGCTGCGCGCTGCGGCCAAGATGATCGAGGACAAGGCGCTGTCCGGCCCGCTCGACGCCCGCTACGCCGGCTGGAACGGCAGCGAAGCGCAGAAGATGCTGAAGGGCGACTATTCGCTCGAACAGATCGCCGCAGAGGTGGAAAAAACCGACCTCAACCCGCAGCCCCGCTCCGGCAAGCAGGAACTGCTGGAGAATGTGGTGAACCGCTACGTTTGACGCGGCGTTGAGGGTTTGAGAATGGGCCGGGGGGTGGGAGCTTCCCGGCTCAGGCTGCTGGCCAACTTCGAAATCGGTTCATGTGAGGCTGTGGACATCCAATTTCCCTCATCCTCGCCTTCATGGCGGGGATCCAGCGACCCGGCGTCCGCCGGGTCAAAAGACTCTTTTCGCCCAAGGACTTGGGCGGCTGGATTCCTGTGACAAGCACAGGAATGAGGGGAGATTTTGCTTGCCGTTTGGTTTCCGGCAATGACATTCACTGAAGCCGGGGAGCGCGAGTTTCCCAGCTTTTTTGGTGTTTCCCCGAGGTCTGGGGCGCTTAGTCGTAACGATCGTTTTGCGCTAAAAGGCGACATCATTGAACTTGCAATGACTGGCTGGAACAGGGCCGGTAGTGGACGGGCAGGTATCGGGCATTACAGGTGGGAAAATTGACGTTAGCTCGATTGGGAAGTCGAGTCAGCTTCCGAGCCCGTTTCTGACTCCAAAGCGGACGCAACTGGTGCCCGAGTGCGAGGGCGGTGGAGCAGCAATACTGCACGTGGAAGAAGTTAGATCTCATTCGCCCCGGTAGCGTAGGTCGCCCTACTCATGCGAGCGAGCCCATTTCTCAGGCCACCACTTGATCACGTCACCTAGGTGTGGATCGAAGGGATCCCCCTTTTCTTCGTCCACACCGGGAGCGACCTCGGAATGGAGACTCGACAACAACCAGCCGGCACGCTCGGGTTTAGCCGCCTCGGCGAACACGTCAAGAAAACTGGCATCCGTGCAGCGGTGAAGGACAAATTCCAGATCGTCGACATTGCAAAATGCGACTGGCACCTGATCAACTGGCTCTATCTTGATATCCTTGGCCGCAGACATCGCAAGCGCTCGCCTAAGGACCTCATTATGCTGCTTATGAGATGTTTCCATCCATGTGTCGAGGAACACGACAACGCCGATGGCGTCGTTGGAAAATGTCCCGCCCGGCGGTTTCACTATGCCCCGTCTGACGTGCGATCGGAAACGCCAGATCTGGAATGCGCCTTTAGCCAGCTCGTCAAGCGCCGCGCTTTCGAGAAGATCAGGTTCTTCGCCTAGCTTTACCGCAATCGATGCCTTTTTCGCTTTACACTCTACTATGGCGACGGTCTCATCTCCTCGGGTGAGGAACAGGTCAGGGCTGTCGATGTTGTCGCGCCCATACTTGAATTCCCGAGCGACTTTTAAACCTGAAAGCAGCGAACTCAGAAGCAGGCTGCAGTAGCTTTCGAACCGCTTGCCAAAGAGGTCCCTGAGGCGACCATCGTTATCAACCAAGTCGTAATAAAGCCCATTGGTGCAACGCTCGATGACCAAATCTGGGATCGGGCCGTACATCACTCCCTCACTCGGGAAAGAAATGCACGGCCACTTCCGCAGGACTGACGCCTGGTATGCAGCATGGGTGGTCACCTGTGGCATCGATGCCGCCTCCTGCCGTATCGAATCCTCTGACCGGGCGAACATGGTTAAGCCCTTGGTGAGAGCCTCAACACCAATCGGCAAGTCTACTAACCTGGATTTCATTTGCACTGCAGGGTGCTCACGGAGCATGACGTACAAGGCGAAACCAGAAAAGCAGAAGTCGTGGATCGACAGTCCGAACTTTGACTCGAAGTAGTCTGCAGCTTCTGGGAATGTGTAAAGGTACGCCGCCTTGAAGAAAGCCGCCTTGTTAACTTTGCCTCGTTGCCAATGAAACTGCCTTTGTGTCAGCCGATGAATTTCGCCGATCACGTCCAACCGCTGCAAGATGACACCGTCGTCAGCATTCTCTAGCTCGCTCATGAGCTTCATAAGGTTGATCGGTGATCCCAAATTTTCGGTGTCGAGGGTTCGAAAAGCCTGATTATCCCGGCGCCGCAACTGCTTTGACCGAAGATACGCATTGACCAAGGACTCGAGTGTCCACTTGTGGATGTGATGGGGTGCGAATGCCCACTCGACCAATTCCGGCCTCCGACGAGGAAACCGAGACAATGCCTTTCGATCTCCCACGCCGATGCGATCAATGGCCCAGATCATTCGAAAAAACGGCCCAGCGGCGTCCACACGGCCCAGCGCTTCGTTCAAACGTTTCCTGGCCTTTTCTCGTCTCCTTCTGAAAAATCCTGGTGATCTCTCGATATGCAGAGGTTGATTGTCATCTTCCTCGATCCTTGTGTCGGTCGAACTCAAATTGCGCTCGACAATTTCATTTCCCGTTTCGTTGGACAAATTCGGTGACCTCGGAAATTGCTAAATAAGACAAAGTACCTTCTTATGTATCCGGATTCGACAGGGATATTGTGTGTTCGAATTCTGGATATGACGAACTGAAATTGTTACCATCACTGCCAAATGGCGGGACGCATGCGAATGACAGCTTTTGGGAGACTTCCAATCCGATGTCCGAAATGAAGGCCCGAAGCGGTCGTCTACTAGCATACTGCCAATGACCGCAAAGGGCCTAAAGCGGGCGCCAAAGTTCAAGAGCGATCCAGAAATCCTCACCTCTTCCGCCAGCTTCTCGACGGCGGCCCCACCGAGTTCCTCACCACCAGATCCGGCCGCAGCAAAATCTCCGTCTCGGCCGGCTTCCGGTCCGACAGAAGCTCCAGCAGCAGGGCCATGGCGCTTTTGCCGATGGCGGTGCGGGGCTGGCGGATGGTGGTGAGCGAGGGGGACATGAAGCTGGCTTGCGGCACGTCGTCGAAGCCGGTGACGGAGAAGTCGTGGGGGACGTCGTAGCCGCGGGCGCGCAGGCCGATCATGACGCCGATGGCGGTCTGGTCGTTGACGCACATGAAGGCGGTCGGCAGCGTGTCGCGCATGAAGAGCTGCTCGACATTGAGGCGGCCGCTTTCGATCGTGCCGTCGCCTTCCAGAACGATGCGGGTTTCCTTCTCGACGCCTGCCGCGTCCAGTCCGGCCTCGTAGCCGGCGCGGCGGCGGTTGTAGGCAAGGCGCGTGCGGCTGTCGCCGATGAAGGCGATGTCGCGGTGGCCCTCGGCCAGCAGCAGGTCGACGGCCTTGCGGGCGCCCTCGATATCATCGACGCCGACATAGGGGATGCCGCCGTTGAAGACCGGCTCGAAGACGCCGACGCTCGGCGGCAGGCGCGCCGTCATCGTCTGGTGGCCGAAGGGCAGGATGCCGGTGAAGAGGATGAGGCCGGCCGCCTGGTTCGAATTCAAAAATTTCAGATATTCCAGCCCGCGCTGCGCATCGTTCTGGGTGTGGCCGATCAAAATGCCGTAGCCGTGCGAGCGCGCTTCGTTTTCGAGGCCGACGAGAATGCTGGAAAAATTCGGGTCGCCGATGTCGGGCGCCACGACGAGGATCATGTTGGAGCGGCCGAGCCTGAGGCTGCGGGCCATGGCATTGGTCGTGTAGCCGGTGATGGCGATCGCCTGGTTGACCTTCAGGCGCGTCGAATTGGCGACCTTCTCCGGCATATGAATGGCGCGCGATACCGTGGCGATCGAAACCTCGGCGATCCGGGCGACGTCTTCAATGGTTGCTGGGCTGGAATTCGACACTGCGTTCTGCCTTGGGGTCTTCGTGGCGGGACACTACACAGACTCGTCCGAACGTCAAAGCTTGCACGCAGAATTCTGCGTTATCCCCATGATGTAAACCTTTACATACGCCATGTAAAGGTTTACATCATGGTCAAGCAGTCGGGAGCTGCGGGGAGAGACTCAGATGAATCAGGACGCGGCCGACGACGGCGACGTGATTTTGCGTGCAAAGCGAATTAGCAAGTCTTTCAATGGCGTGCAGGTTCTCTTCAGCATCGATTTCGACCTGCGCGCCGGAGAAATCCATGCGCTGATGGGCGAAAACGGCGCCGGCAAATCGACACTGGTCAAGATCCTCTCCGGTTTCGAGCAGCCGACGTCGGGCGAGATCGAGCTCGACGGCAAGCCGGTCAAGCTGCCGCCGAACGGCTCGGCCGAGGCGCTCGGCATCGTCATCATCCATCAGGAATTCAATCTGGCCGAACACCTGACCGTGTCCGAAAGCCTGTTTCTCGGACGCGAAGTTACCCGTTTCGGCGTGCTCGACCGCAAACATATGCGCGCCGAGACCCGGCGGGTGCTCGACCTGCTCGGCTCGCATGTCGACGAAACAGCGATGATCAGCTCGCTGTCGATCGCCGACAAGCAGATGGTCGAAATCGCCAAGGCGATCAGCCGTGATGCGCGCGTCGTCTTCATGGACGAGCCGACCGCTGTCCTGTCGCGCGAAGAAACCAATTTCCTGTTCAAGCAGGTGCGCAAGCTGCGCGACAAGGGCACCAGCTTCGTCTTCGTGTCGCACAAGCTCGACGAGGTCATGGAACTGACCGACCGGGTGACGGTGCTGCGCGACGGCCAGTGGATCAAGACCTCGCCGACCTCCATCCTCGACGGCGAGGCCATCGCCCAGCTGATGGTCGGGCGCGAGCTTTCCAGCCTCTATCCGGCCAAGAGCGAGCCGGATGTCGATGCCGAGGTGGTGCTGAGCGTCAAGGGCCTGTCGACGGGTTATGTCAAGGATGCCAGTTTCGAGGTTCGCAAGGGCGAGATTCTCGGCTTTTCCGGGCTGATCGGCTCGGGCCGCACCGAGCTGATGGAAGCGGTGGCCGGGCTGCGCGGCCATGCTGGCGGGCAAGTCAGCATCGGCACCGAGGTTCTTCCCTCGGGCGATGTGCACGCGGCCAATCGCAACGGGCTTGCCTATATGACCAAGGACCGCAAATCCAAGGGCCTGCTGCTCAATTCGCGCATGACCGCCAATCTGACGCTGCAGTCGCTCGATAAACACGGGCATTTCGGCTATCTCAGCAAATCCAGCGAGGCCACCGCGCTCGAGCGGGCGCGCCGCCGCTTCGATATACGGGTGCGCGATGGCAATGTCGTGGCCGGGCGCATGTCGGGCGGCAACCAGCAGAAGCTGCTGCTCGCCAAGGTCATGGAGACCGAGCCGCAGATCATCATCATCGACGAGCCGACGCGCGGCATCGATGTCGGCACCAAGCAGCAGATCTACCATTTCATTTCGGCGCTCGCCCGCGACGGCCGCTCGATCATCGTCGTCTCCTCGGAGATGCCGGAGATCATCGGCCTGTGCACGCGGGTGGCCGTGATGCGCGAGGGGCAGATCGTCGGCGTGCTCGAGGGCGACGAGATCTCCGAGCAGGAGATCATGCGCTATTCGGCAGGATTGAAGAAAAAAGCGGCTGCCTGATCGCGCAAGCGGGAACGGGTGCCGGATAGATTCCCGCAAAGTCGGGATGGGAGGTTGAGTTGGACACGAATGCAGACGACGACGGCAAGCAGCTGCCAATGAGCCGGGGACGTTCCTGGCGGGATATCGACCTTCGGGCCGTGGCGCCGTTTGCGGCACTGATCCTGCTGCTCATTCTCGGAGCGCTGGTCAATCCGAACTTCATCGGCATCACCAACCTGGCCAATGTCGCGACCCGCAGCGCCTTCATCGCCATCATCGCCATCGGCGCCACCTTCGTCATCTCGTCGGGCGATCTCGATCTGTCGGTCGGCTCGATGGTCGCCTTCGTCGCCAGCCTGATGATCCTGTTCATGAATTCCGGCGTCATTGCCGATCCGGCGCTGATGCTGACGGCGGCAGTGGTGTTTGCGCTCGTGGTCGGATCGCTCTGTGGCCTGGCCAATGGGTTGATCACGACGGTCGGCCGGATCGAGCCGTTCATCGCGACGCTCGGCACGATGGGCATCTATCGCGGCCTGACGACCTGGCTGTCGCAGGGCGGGGCGATCACGCTGCGCGAGCCGGAAATCCAGGCGCTCTACCGCCCGGCCTATTTCGGCAGCATCCTTGGCCTGCCGGTCCCCATTGCCGTCATTCTCGCCGTGACCTGCGTCGCCGCCTTCGTGCTCTATCGCACGCGCTATGGCCGGCATGTGGTGGCGGTCGGCTCAAGCGCCGATGTGGCGCGCTATTCGGGCATCGCGGTCAACCGCGTGCGCACCATCGCCTTCGTCATCCAGGGGCTCTGTGTCGCCATTGCCGTGCTTCTCTACGTGCCGCGGCTCGGCTCGACCTCGGCGACGACCGGCATCCTGTGGGAGCTGCAGGCGATCACCGCCGTGGTGGTCGGCGGTACGGCGCTCAAGGGCGGGGCGGGCCGCGTCTGGGGCACGATCTGCGGCGCCTTCATTCTCGAACTCGTCGGCAACATCATGCTGCTGTCGAATTTCATCAGCGAATATCTGATCGGCGCCATCCAGGGCACGATCATCATCGTTGCGATGCTCGTCCAGCGCTCGCTGGTACGGAAGTCGTGAATTGGCCGGGTCAACAGGTCGCCCGGTCCAAAAAGACAGACCTGATATTAGGGAGGACTAGCATGCGTAAGAAATTATTGAGCCTCGGCGTTGCAGCTTTGGCGCTGGCTTTTGCCGGCACTCTCCAGGCGCAGGAAACCAAGACCATCGGCGTCTCCATTCCGGCTGCGGACCATGGCTGGACATCCGGCGTGGTCTTCCATGCCGAGCGCGTCGCCAAGCTGCTGATGGCCGCACATCCGGGCCTGAATGTCATCGTCAAGACCTCGCCGGATCCGGCAAGCCAGGCGAACGCCGTACAGGATTTGGCCGTGCAGGGCATCGACGCTCTCGTCATCCTGCCGTCCGATCCGGATCCGCTGGTCAACGCGATCAAGGAAGTCAAGGACGCCGGCAAATTCGTGACGATCGTCGACCGCGCACCGAGCGTCAACGACAACACGATCCGCGACCTCTACGTCGCCGGCAACAATCCGGCACTCGGCCAGACGGCCGGCGAATACATCGCCAAGACGACGCCGGATGCTGAAGTCGTGATCATCCGCGGCCTGCCGATCCCGATCGACCAGCAGCGCCAGGACGGCTTCGACAAGGGTATCGAAGGCTCCAACGTCAAGGTTCTCGACCGCCAGTTCGGCAACTGGAACCGCGACGATGCCTTCAAGGTCATGCAGGACTATCTGACCAAGTACCAGAAGATCGACGTCGTATGGTGCCAGGACGACGACATGGCTGTCGGCGTACTCGAAGCCATCGCCCAGTCGAAGCGCACGGACATCCAGTATGTGGTTGCCGGTGCCGGTTCGAAGGACATGATCAAGAAGGTCATGGACGGCGACAAGATGATTCCGGTCGATGTTCTCTATCCGCCGGCAATGGTCGGTACCGCCATGGAAATGACGGCTGCCGCGCTCTACAGCCAGGTTCCGGTCAGCGGCACCTATACGATCGACGCAACCCTGGTGACCAAGGAAAATGCGGCGAACTACTATTTCCCGGATTCGCCTTTCTGATCCGGATCTGAGCAAGGAGCCGCCCGCTGCATCTGCACGGGCGGCTTCATTTTTCCCTGGATTTTCACTGCCGCGCCCGTTGTCCCGTTGCTAATATATGATAGCGTCCGGGATGCCTGCAACGTTTCAGGTTTCACCGTTCCGTTTGCCTTGAGCCGGTGACGTACAATCAAAGACAGATCGATGCGACCGGGCAGAGCCGCCGATCGGTCGACGGAGGAGACGACCGATGAAGACCATCAAGGGCCCCGCGCTGTTTCTGGGCCAGTTTGCCGGCGATGCCGCACCATTCAATTCCTGGGATTCAATCACAAAATGGGCCGCCGACTGCGGCTATATCGGCGTTCAGGTGCCGACCTGGGCAAGCCAGCTGATCGATCTGAAACAGGCCGCTGCCTCGAAAGACTATTGCGACGAGTTCGCCGGCAAGGCCCGCGAAAACGGCATCGAGGTGACCGAGCTTTCAACCCACCTGCAGGGCCAGCTGGTCGCGGTCAACCCGGTCTATGACGAAGCCTTCGACGGTTTTGCAGCGCCTGAAGTGCGCGGCAATCCGAAGGCGCGGCAGGAATGGGCGGTCGAGCAGGTGAAGATGGCACTGACGGCTTCCAAACATCTCGGCATCAAGGCGCATGCGACCTTTTCGGGCGCGCTGGCCTGGCCGTTCATGTATCCGTGGCCGCAGCGCCCGGCCGGGCTGGTCGAAACCGCCTTCGACGAACTCGCCCGCCGCTGGACGCCGATCCTCGATCATGCGGAAGATTGCGGCGTCGACATCGCCTATGAGATCCATCCGGGCGAAGACCTGCACGACGGCGTCACCTTCGAGATGTTCCTTGAGCGGGTCGGCAACCACAAGCGCGCCAACATGCTCTACGATCCGTCGCACTACATCCTCCAGTGCCTGGATTATCTCGACAATATCGACATCTACCACGAGCACATCAAGATGTTCCACGTCAAGGATGCGGAGTTCAACCCGACCGGACGTCAGGGTGTGTACGGCGGCTATCAGGGCTGGGTGAACCGGGCCGGGCGCTTCCGCTCGCCGGGCGATGGCCAGGTCGATTTCGGCGCGGTGTTCTCGAAGCTGACGGCCAACGATTTCGACGGCTGGGCCGTGGTCGAGTGGGAATGCGCCCTGAAACACCCCGAAGACGGCGCCCGCGAGGGTGCGGACTTCGTCAAGCACCACATCATCCGCGTCACCGAAAAGGCCTTCGACGACTTTGCCGATGCCGGCACGGATGATGCGGCCAATCGGCGGATGCTGGGGTTGTAGGTGTAGAGGCCAGAGGCTGGGGCACCCCCCTCTGTCACTTCGTGACATCTCCCCCACAAGGGGGGAGATCGTTCTTTTCCCTCATCGACCCTGTCAGGGACGCATGAG
Source organism: Pararhizobium sp. (assembly GCA_030655075.1). Taxonomy (GTDB): domain Bacteria; phylum Pseudomonadota; class Alphaproteobacteria; order Rhizobiales; family Rhizobiaceae; genus JAURWE01. Next base: position 739,034 of record JAURWE010000024.1, on the reverse strand, counting down.
GTTCGCGGTCAATCTCCCCCTTGTGGGGGAGATGTCGGCGTCGCCGACAGAGGGGGGTAACTCTCTCCATATTCGGACATCAAGGGAGACACTCATGGCAATCGAAGGAACGACGGAAGTTCGGGAGAAGCGGATCCGGCTCGGTATGGTTGGCGGCGGGTCGGGAGCGTTTATCGGGGCGGTGCACCGGATGGCGGCGCGGCTGGACGATCATTTCGAACTGGTTGCAGGCGCCCTGTCGTCAACAGCGGAAAAGGCAAAGATCTCGGGCGCCGAGCTGGGGCTCGACCCGGCGCGCAGCTATGCCGATTTCAAGGAAATGGCCATCCGCGAAGCCAAGCTGAAGAACGGTATCGAGGCCGTGGCGATCGTGACGCCAAACCATGTGCATTACGAAGCCGCCAAGGAATTCCTGAAGCGCGGCATCCATGTGATCTGCGACAAGCCGCTGACCTCGACCATCTCAGACGCCAAGAAGCTGAAGAAGCTGGCCGACGAGAGCGGCGCGCTGTTCGTGCTCACCCACAATTACACCGGCTATCCGATGGTGCGCCAGGCGCGCGAGATGATCGCCAATGGCGACATCGGCCCGGTGCGGCTGGTGCAGATGGAATATCCGCAGGACTGGCTGACGGAGAACATCGAGCAGTCGGGCCAGAAGCAGGCGGCCTGGCGGGTCGATCCGTCGAAATCCGGCGCCGGCGGCTCGACCGGTGACATCGGCACCCATGCCTACAATCTCGGCGCCTTCGTTTCCGGACTCGAGCTGGAGGAGCTTGCCGCCGATCTCGACAGCTTTGTCGAGGGACGGGCGCTTGACGACAATGCCCATGTGATGATGCGTTTCAAGGCCAAGGACGGCCAGCGCGCCAAGGGCATGCTGTGGTGCAGCCAGGTGGCGCCCGGCCACGAGAACGGTCTGATGGTGCGCGTCTATGGCACCAAGGGTGGTCTCGAATGGACCCAGAAGGACCCGAACTATCTCTGGTACACGCCGTTTGGCGAGCCCAAGCGCCTGATCACCCGCAACGGTGCCGGCGCCGGCCCGGCAGCAGCGCGCGTCAGCCGCATTCCGTCCGGCCATCCGGAAGGCTATCTCGAAGGCTTCGCCAATATCTACACCGAGGCCGCCCGTGCCATCTTCGCCAAGCGCAAGGGCGTGGCGGTCGATCCGGCCGTGGTCTACCCGACCATCGACGACGGCATGAAGGGCATGGTTTTCGTCGATGCCTGCGTGCAGTCCTCGAAGCGCAATGGGGCCTGGGTGAAGGTTTAAGTCGAACGGTCTCTTTATCCATCTAAAGAATGCCTCTCCGTGAAAATACGGGGAGGCGGAGTAGCGGGAAATCGCGATTGAATTTTCCGGGCGGCGGTTTTACTGCGACGTTACAGACAGTTCAGAGCCGCAAGGAGTGCCCATGACGGACCCAAAAATCCTTGCAACCCGGTTTCCCGGTGATTTCGTTTTCGGCGTGGCGACGGCCGCGTTTCAGATCGAGGGAGCAGCGAAGGCCGATGGCCGCCGGGCGTCGATCTGGGATGCGTTTTCCAACATGCCGGGCCGGGTGTTCGAAGGTCACAATGGCGATGTCGCCTGTGACCACTACAACCGGCTGGACAGCGATCTCGACCTGATCCAGTCGCTCGGTGTTGCGGCCTACCGGTTTTCCATCGCCTGGCCGCGCGTGATCCCCGAAGGCACCGGGCCGGTCAACGAAAAGGGGCTCGATTTCTACGAGCGCCTCGTCGATGGTCTGAAGGCGCGCAGTATCAAGGCCTTCGCGACGCTCTACCACTGGGACCTGCCGCTGGCGCTGATGGGCGATGGCGGCTGGACGGCGCGCTCGACGGCCCATGCTTTCCAGCGTTATGCCAGGATTGTAATTGCCCGGCTGGGCGACCGGCTGGATTCCGTGGCGACGTTCAACGAGCCCTGGTGCTCGATCTGGCTCAGCCATCTCCACGGTATTCATGCGCCCGGCGAGCGCAACATGGATGCGGCGCTGAGCGCGCTGCACGTCACCAACCTTGCGCATGGGCTCGGCGTGCAGGCGATCCGGGCCGAACGGCCGGATCTGCCCACGGGCCTGGTCCTCAATCCGGTGCAGGTCTATGCCGGCACGGACAGCGACCTTGATGTTGCGGCGGCCAGCCGCGCTTTCGACTTCAACAATGGCGTCTTTTTCGGCCCGATCTTCAAGGGCGAATATCCCGAAAGCTTTTTGAGCGCGCTCGGTCACCGCATGCCGCAGATCGAGCCCGAAGACATGGCGATCATCGGCCAGAAACTCGACTGGTGGGGTGTCAACTACTACACGCCGACGCGCGTGGTGAATGATCCGTCACCGAGCGCGGAATACCCCGCAGGGCTCGCCGCCCCGCCGGTGAGCGAGGTCAAGACCGACATCGGCTGGGAGGTGTTTCCCAAGGGTCTCGGCGATCTCATCCGCACCCTCAATGCCGCCTATACGCTGCCGGAGTGCTACATCACCGAGAACGGCGCCTGCTATAATATGGGGGTCGAAGGCGGCGTGGTCGATGATCAGCCCCGCCTCGACTACATCGCAGACCATCTGGCCGTGACGGCCGACCTGATCGCCGAAGGTTATCCGATGCGGGGCTATTTCGCCTGGAGCCTGATGGACAATTTTGAATGGGCCGAAGGCTACAAGATGCGCTTCGGTATCGTGCATGTGGACTACGAAACCCAGGTGCGGACGGTGAAAAAGAGCGGCCAATGGTACCAGTCGCTGGCCGAGCAATTCCCGAAGGGGAATTTCAAGGCGGGAGACGGCCTTACGGTTGCGAAAGCGGGATAGGCCGAGCTCGTCAAAGAACAGGATACACCGCAATTGACTTCTTCGCCTGCCGGGTCCTAATCCAGCGGTATGGCGCTTGAACTGTCTTCGTTTGATTCCGAGCTTCTGTCCGGCGCCCATGGCGGGGCGGCGGCGTTTTGCATGCGGCTGCTGGCGCAGTTTGCCGAGGCTGTCGGGGCGGAGCGGTTTATCGACATCGAGGCGGCGCATATCGATGGCTGTCTGTATCTCGGCGAGGTCAGCCTTGATTTCGTCGAGCATCTGATCGGGCTCGGCGGCCGGGTGCGGGTGCCGACGACGCTGAATGTCGGCTCGGTCGATCTGATCCATCCGGAGCTTTTCATCGGCAAGCCTGAGATCGGCATCGGCGGCGCACGGCTGATGAAAGCGCACGAGGCGCTCGGCTGCCTCTCGACCTTTACCTGCGCGCCCTACCAGACGATGTTCCGGCCAAAATTCGGGGCGCAGATCGCCTGGGCGGAATCGAATGCCATTGTCTTTGCCAATTCGGTGATCGGCGCCCGCACAAACCGCTATGGCGATTTCATCGATCTCTGTTGCGCCATGACCGGCAGGGCGCCGTTCTACGGCCTGCACATGGTGGAGAATCGCCGGGCCCGCGTGCTGGTGGAGATCGACAGCCTGCCGTCGGAATGGAGCGATGCGGGGCCGGCCTGTGTCGCGGCCGGGCATACGATCGGCAAATATTGCGGCGACCGGATTCCTGTGATCACCGGGCTGCCTGCCGATACCCAGGAAGACGATCTCAAGGCGCTGGGTGCCGTGGCGGCCTCGTCCGGAGCGGTGGCGATGTTTCATGCGGTCGGACTGACGCCGGAGGCACCGAGCCTTGAGGCGGCGCTTCAAGGGCATCAGAGCGAGGAAACGATCCGGCTTTCTGCGGATGATCTGCGCAAGACGGTGCGTCAGCTGTCGACGGTGCCGGACGGCACGCCGCTTGTGGCCGTCAGTCTCGGAACGCCGCATTTTTCTCTTGCGGAGTTTGCGCGGCTGATGCCGCTGATCGGGGTCACGCGCGCCGCCGTCGATATCTACATCAACACCAATCGCGGTGTGCTCACCGAGCTCGAAGCGCGCGGCTGGGCCGAGACCCTCAGGGTGGCCGGGGTAACGCTGGTCATCGACACCTGTACCTATCTGACGGCGATCATGCGCGACATGTCCGGCGCGATCATGACCAATTCCGGCAAGATGGCCTATTACGCCCCCGGCAATATCGGCGTCGATATGGCGTTCGGCTCGCTTGCCGAGTGCATGGTATCGGCCCGGGCGGGAAAGGTGGTGCGGCTATGACCCTGAACACGGGGATCGCGGTCACCACGCTGTGCGCCGGGCAGGCTGAAGGGGCTGTGTTTGCGCTTTCCGAACCCTTGAGCTTCTGGGGCGGGCTGGATTCGTCCACAGGCCGGATCATCGACCAGTGGCATCCGCAGAAGGGCGAGGTCGTGTCCGGTTCAATCCTCGCCATGAAAGCCGGACGCGGCTCCAGCTCGGGCAGCTCGGTTCTGGCCGAAGCGATCCGGCTGGGTAAGGGGCCGGCCGGGATCGTGCTTCTCAGCCGCGATGCGATCGTCATCGTCGGGGCGATGATTGCCGCCGAACTCTACAACATTGCCTGCCCGGTCGTGCTTGCGGCGGAGAAGGACTGGGCGGCCATCCGGCAGGCAGCCCGGATCGAGCTGAATGCGGACGCATCGGGTGGCTCTCTCACTATATCTGCCTGAGAAAATTAAGGTTTTGCGAATTGATTTCGCGCAGAGTTTTGCTTCACGTGTCGGAGCAGTCATGCGCAGTATTGCAGCCTACGTTCCGGTTTTTGGCCGGCTGAAGCGGCAGAACGCTGTTCTGGTTCTGCTGCTGGCCTTCGCTTGCGTGCTGCTCGTCGTCACCGTCATCGTGCTCGCGGCGCTGACCGCCGTGGCTGAGCGGACCAACGCGCTTGACGACCAGCGCTCGCAGCAGACCACGGCCGGCATGCTCAACACGTTCAAGCGGCAGATGCTGACGACGGTCAGGGACTATGGCGTCTGGGATGACGCGGCGCGCGCGATCTATGGCCCCGATCCGACGACATGGGCGCTCGAATCGTTCGATCTCGACACAGCGAGCACCGACATTTTCGATACGAGCTTTCTGCTGGCACCGGACGATGCGGTCATTCTAGCCTTCAGAAAGGGCGCGGCATTCAAGGCCGATCCGCTGTCCTACCTGTCGCCGGCCTTCCGCATCCTTCTCGACAAGGTTCACGCCGCCGGACTGGGCCCGGAAGCCCTGCAGGGCGGTTTCGTCCGAACACCCGACGGTGTGGCGCTGGTCGGCCTGTCGTCGATCCGGCCCGCTTCAGCAGAGCTTACGGTTCCGCTCGACGAGCTGCGAACGCTCGTCTTCATCCGGCATCTCGATCCGGAAAAAGTGCGCGCCCTTTCGGAGAATTACTTCATCGACGACCTGCATCTTGCCTCGGGCACCACAGGTGACCCGCAGGGGACACCGATCATCGATCCAGCCGGCACGCAGATCGCCACACTGGAATGGCAGTCGCGGTCGCCGGGCGATGCTGTTTATGCGCAGGTCTGGCCATATTTGCTGGCGAGCCTGGGGCTCGTCGGCCTGTTTCTCGTCGTGCTCCTGGCCGGGGGCGGTGCCACCATAACCAGGCTGCGCGAAGACGAACGTTCGGCCCGCCTGCTGGCTCTGAGGGATCGGCTGAGCGGGCTCGACAACCGTTGGGGCCTCTACCAAAACCTGTCTGCCCTGATCGAACGGGCAAAAGCCGGTTCCAGGGATGTCGTGCTGCTCTATCTCGATATGGACGGTTTCAAGGAGGTCAACGATCTCTATGGGCATCACACCGGTGACCAGCTGATCAAAAGCGTTTCGGCGGGCTTGTCCTGCCTGGTGCCCGAGGGTGCGGTTCTTGCCCGTCTGGGTGGCGACGAATTTGCGATCGCGCTGGAATCGGGGCCCAACGCGATATCGGTCACGGCTCTGGAAACCATGATCCTGGAATTCTTCGCCGAGCCCTTCACGCTGGGCGAGCGGGTGGTCGTGGTCGGCGGCAGCATCGGCCGGGCCGAATCCCCCAAGGGAACGGTCGACAGCGAGGAGTTGTTGCGGCGGGCGGATATGGCCATGTACCGGGCCAAGGCCGACGGCCGTGGCCGGGTCGTGGCCTATCATCCGTCGATGGATACAGAGTTTTCCGAGCGCAAGGAGATGGAAGCCGCGCTGCGCCAGGCGATTTCGGAGGAGGATCTCTTTGTCGTCTACCAGCCGGTCGTCGATGCGCAGAGCCATGCGATTGTTGGCGTCGAGGCGCTTGTGCGCTGGGCGTGCCCGCTGAAAGGCATCGTGCCGCCGGATGTCTTCATACCGGTGGCCGAAGCGACCGGGTTGATCGACCCGCTGGGGCTGTTCGTCATGCGCGAGGCTTTGCAGGCGGCGCGGCAATGGCCGCAGCTGCCGCTGTCGCTGAACGTCTCGCCGGCACAATTCCGCAATCCGTATTTTCTTATGCGCGCCGCAGCGATGATCGAGGACAGCGGCATCGATCCTGCCCGCATCACCATGGAAATCACCGAAGGTTACGTCATCCAGAACCCGGCGCGTGCCCGCGATACGATCGACGCCCTGAAGCGTCTCGGCATCAAGATCGCGCTCGACGATTTCGGAGCGGGTTTCTCGAGCATCGGCTACCTGCGCCAGTTCGGCTTCGACCGGATGAAGATCGACCGCTCGATGATCACCGCGCTGGACGCGTTTCCAAAGGCCGGAGACATGCTTCAGGCGACGATTGCGCTGGCGTCGGCGTTCGAAATTCCGGTCACGGCGGAAGGCATAGAGACGACACGGCAAGCCAATCTTCTGCGCCTCTACGGCTGCGACCAGCTGCAGGGCTATCTGTTCTCGCGGCCCGTGCCGGCGGAGCAGATCACGCAGCTCCTAAAAGATGCTGCGCTGAAGACGCTCGACCGAGTGGGTTAACCTGCCCGGACGGCGCCAAATGATCACGCCGGACAATAGGTCAGCCTGATCACGTCCTCGCTTATTTGATCGCTGGCCAGAAAGCGGAGCGCCGGGACGGGCCCGGCAAAGAATGGCTTGCCATGGCCGAGCGCGATGGGGTGGATATAGAGGCGATACTCGTCGATCAGGCCAAGACCGGCGATGCTTCCAGCAAGCTCGGGTCCGGAGATGGCAATCTCGCCGGCAAGCCGGCCCTTCAGACCGCGGATCACGCCCTCGACGTCGTCCCGGACAAGGGTGGCGTTGGGGCCAACAGAGGTCAGCGAGCGCGACACCACCCATTTCGGCTGGTTTCTCCAGGCCAAAGCAAACTCGCGGTGCTCTGCCGTCCAGTCGGGAAGATCATCGTCCCAGTAGCGCATGATCTCGTACATGCGGCGGCCGTAGACGCTGCCTGCAAGACCGCGCACGTGCTCTATCCAGTGGCGAAAGATCGAACGGCCTGACGGTATGCGGTCGTGATCGATGTAACCGTCGAGGGACTGGTTCATTCCAAAGACGAGCTTCGCCATGCTGCAAGACCTCCGGGATATCAGCTTCCGAGATGTTTCTGGCCGCGTTTTTTTGCCAGGTCGATCTGCAACTGGCGCTGACGGTAGCGCAGCCTGTCTTCTTCGCTGCGGGCTTCGTAACAATGGACGCAGGTGACGCCGCCCTCGTGATGGGGGGAGGCGAGGTCTTCCGGCGTCAGCGGCTGGCGGCAGGCATGGCAAAGAACATGCTCGCCTTCCCTCAGTCCATGGGTGACCGAGACGCGGTCGTCGAAGACGAAGCAGGCACCATCCCAGAGGCTGTCTTCTTCCGGGGTTTCCTCCAGATATTTGAGGATGCCGCCCTTGAGGTGGTAGACCTCGTCGAAACCCTGCTCCTTCATGAAGGCCGTGGCCTTCTCGCAGCGGATGCCGCCGGTGCAGTACATGGCGATCTTCGGCTTGGCGTGCAGGTCCGGGTTCTGGCGCACCCATTCGGGGAAATCGCGGAATGTCTTGGTGTTGGGGTCGAGCGCGCCACGAAACATGCCGATGGCGGTCTCGTAATCGTTGCGGGTGTCGATGACCAGCGTGTCCGGATCGGAGATCAGTGCGTTCCAGTCTTTTGCAGCCACATAGGTGCCGACGGATTTGAGCGGGTCGATGGTCTCGACGCCCATGGTGACGATCTCTTTTTTGAGCCGCACCTTCATGCGCAGGAACGGCATGGCCGAGGCCCGGCTTTCCTTGTGCTCGATGCCTGAAAACTCCGGCTGGGCGCGCAGGAAGGCAAGCACCGCGCGGATGCCGGCATCGGTTCCGGCGATTGTGCCGTTGATGCCCTCATGGGCGATCAGCAGCGTGCCCTTGACGCCGTTTTCGTCGCACAGATCCTGCAGCGGCGCGCGAAAATCCGCGAACCGGGCAAACGGCGTGAAGTGATACAGCGCCGCCACGAGAAAGGCGCCGGTGGTTTCCGGGCGCGGGTTTTGGGTCATGTCCGTCATCGCGGCTGAAATATAGTGTCCGCGCGCCCTTCGCAACAGGACTTTCTGGCACGGTGCCAGACCCTCAGATTCCGGCGCCCTCGTTGTTGATGCGCAGCAGGCCGCCGGCTTCGATTTCCAGCGCTTCAGTGGCGAGCGACTGGTTGGAATAACGGTGATCGCCGGTGACCTCGACGCCGAGCCAGTCGGGCAGCGAGGGGTCGTCGTCGGCGCTGCGCATTTCCACCTCGGCGACGACAAGGCCGCTGTAGGCGCCGTCATAGACATCGACCTCCCAGACGAAGCCTTCATGGCTGACCCTGTAGCGGGTCTTGCGGATGACGATGCCGATGGCGAGCGCGCACAGTTCCTCCGCATCGGGCAGCGGAATGTCATATTCGAATTCGTCGCGTACCAGCGCGTTTCTGCCGATCTTGACGGTCATGCGGGCGCTATTGTCATTTTTGATACGGACCCGGACGGAACGGTCCTCCATGGCGGCGATGTAGGCCTGCCGCAGCGTGGCGCCATCATCGGCCGCCGCGCGCCAGCCATCGGAGGCAACGAGGAATTTCCGCTCGATTTCCTTGGCCATCGTCCCTCCGCCGCGAATTCTTGGATGTTGTCTGCAGCCTCTCTAACCTACAGGGCACTGGCGCCCGGTGCAATCGCCGCAAGTGCCTGTATCCTTGCGGTTCATTCACATTTGTGAGGTCGAAAAACGACCGCCAGCGCCCAGCTTTTGCTCGACATTGGCGGCCAGCGGGGGTATTCGAAAGCCCCATTCAATCGTTTAAAAAAGGTGCCCGGCATGAGCGAAAAGTCCGACAAGCTTCTTTCCATCCTGAGACTTCAGCCTGTTGTTCCGGTGCTGGTCATCGATGATCTTGCGACGGCCGTGCCGCTCGCCCGGGCACTGGTTGCCGGCGGCCTGAAGGCGATCGAGATCACGCTGCGCACGACGGCGGCTCTGGAGGCGATCCGCGCCGTCGCCAACGAGGTCGAAGGCGCCGTCACCGGTGCCGGCACCATTCTCAATGCTGCCCAGTACCAGGCGGCCGTCGAGGCCGGATCGCAGTTCATCGTCAGCCCCGGCACGACGCAGGAACTGATCGACGCGGCCGACGATTCCGAAATTCCGCTGCTGCCGGGTGCTGCCACGGCCAGCGAAGTCATGGGCCTGCGCGAAGAAGGCTACACGGTGATGAAGTTCTTCCCGGCCGAACAGGCTGGTGGTTCGGCTTATTTGAAGTCGCTCTCATCGCCGCTTGCGGGCACGTTCTTCTGCCCGACCGGCGGCATTTCGCTGAAAAATGCCGGCGAATACCTGTCGCTGCCGAACGTCGTCTGCGTCGGCGGCTCCTGGGTTGCGCCGAAGGATCTGGTTGCCAAGGGCGACTGGGCCGGCATCACCAAGCTCGCCGCCGAAGCCTTTGCGCTGAAGGCCTGATCAAACCCGACATCAACGACAGCCGCATTCGAAAGGATGCGGCTGTCGTGCGTTTGTAATTCTCCCGGTGCATGCCTATCTTTCCGCAGACATCTTGACCCAACGGAGGATAGCCGATGTTCGACGCGAAGAAATTGCTGGAACAGTTCTTAGGATCGCAGGTGCCCGGTGTGGGCGGAACGGTCCGCGACAAGGCTGGTCAGGTTACGCAGCTCGCCAAGGACAATCCGCTGGCCGCAGGCGCCATTGCCGCCGTGCTTCTAGGCACCGGTACCGGCCGCCAGGTTGCAGGCTCGGCGTTGAAGCTCGGCGGTCTCGCCGCCATCGCCGGCCTTGGCTACCAGGCCTACAAGAACTATCAGGCAGGCAACGCACCGGCCGATCCGGCCACGGCGCAGACGCAGGCCGACCCGGTCCTGCTGCCGCCGCCGGCCGATTCCGGCTTCAGCGCCGATCCGTCTCAAATCGACGATGATTTCGCCCTTACTTTGGTGCGCGCGATGATCGCCGCGTCGCGCGCCGATGGCCATATCGACGAGCAGGAACGGGCCCATATTCTCGACAAGCTCAAGGTTTCCGGCATGTCTGCCGATGCGGCCGCCTTCATCGAGAGCGAACTGGCCAACCCGGTCGATATCGACAGCATTGTCGCTGCCGCCAAGACCGAAGAACAGCGTGTCGAGCTCTACACCGCCTCACGGCTGACGATCGAGCCGGACAGCCGGGCCGAGCGGGGCTATCTCGATCTTCTGGCCGGGCGTCTCAATCTTGCCGAAGCGCTGGTCGATCATATCGAGGCTACCGTTTCTGCTGCCAAGGTTCCGGTAACCATCGATGCCGCTCCCGTGGATGCCGGTGTGGCGGCGGAAAAGCCCTACAAGTCGCCCTGGTGATCGATCCATCATCAATATGAATTTGTGAGCCTTCCGGCCTCGGTATAAGCGTTGGACAGGTGCCCGGCCGCATGAGCCGGGCATAACGCGCTGATATCGGGGAGATTTTCATGGGTGATCTATCGAACTGGACGGCGCGGCCTGCGCCGGCGCCTGTGACGCTCGAAGGCCGCACCGTGCAGATCGTGCCCTATGACCGGGCGGCGCACCTGCAGGCGCTGTGGGACGCGTTCGGCGGCCTCGACATCAATCCGCGCCTTCAGTATTTCGCCCAGAATGATTTTCGCGGCATCGAGGATTTCGATGCCTGGCTGACATCGGTGAAGACGTCCGGCTGGGTCACCGAAGTGTTTATCGAGAAAGCAGGCGGAAAGATCGTCGGCATGGCCAATTACATGCGGGCAGATCCGGCCAATGGCGTGGTCGAGGTTGGCGGCGTGGCCCATTCCTTCGACATGGCGCGTTCGCCGCTGTCGACCGAAGTGCACTACCTGATGGCCAAACATGTGTTCGAGGATCTCGGCTATCGCCGCTACGAATGGAAGTGCGACGACCGCAATGCGCCGAGCCGCAAGACGGCGACGCGTCTCGGCTTCAGCTTCGAGGGCGTTTTCCGCCAGCACATGCTGTCGAAGGGTGGCAATCGCGATACGGCGTGGTATTCGATGATCGACGGCGAATGGCCGTTGCTGGCGAAGGCCTTCGAGGCATGGCTGGACCCTGATAATTTTGATGCCGATGGCGCGCAGAAGCGGCGTCTGGAAGATATCCGCCAGGATCTGGCGTAAAGGACCGATGATGACACTTTCGGAAAAGAAGCCGCTGTCGCCTGCCATCGCGGCAGCGATCATCCTCGCCGTCGTCGGCACCGGTTTCTATTTCCTGCCTGATATCATGATTTCGCTGGGCAATATCTCGCCCTGGCTGGCGGCGGCTGTCGGCACCGCCTTCGTGCTCGGCTTCTTCCTGATCTTCTGGCTCAGGGCGCGCTACCAGCGCCGCAAGGGTCTCTGAGCTTTCAGCCTCAAGCCTGCAATGCTGCGCCCAACAGGGCGAGGCCCAGCACCAGCACCATCAGGGCGCCCAGAATTTCGATGCCATTGGTGATGCGAATGGCCGAGGCGCCGCTGCCTGCATAGCGGAGCGCCAGACCCTTGGCCGTGACGGCGAGCGTGGCGAGGATCGAGACGGTGATGGCCGTGCCGATCGACATGGCAAACACCGAGAGAATACCACCCAAATACAGGCCGTTCAGCAGCGCGAAGGTGAGAACGATCAGGGCGCCTGAGCAGGGCCGCAGACCGACGGCGATGATCGCCGACCAGGCTTCCCGCAGCGCAAAGCTGTCGCCCTTCAGCATGGACGGATCCGGGGCATGGGCGTGGCCGCACGTGTCGCAGACCGTGCCGTCTGCGTGGTGATGGCTGTGGTCGTGATGGACGTGGTTGTGATGCGCATGGTCTTGATGGTCGTCATGCCCGTGGCCGGCAAGGGCGAGCTGCATCGGCGCAATGGCAAGGTCGCGCGTGGAAAAGATGCCGCGCAGTTTGCGAAACAGCAGCCAGGCGCCGAAGGCGGCAATCAGCCCGTAGCTGGCGATTTCCAGCGCCTGGGTTGCCTGCGTCATCGAAATCGTCGTGCCGCGTAGCACCAGATAGGCGGCGCCGACGAGAAGAATGGCGACCACGCCCTGCAGGATCGAGGAGAGGAAAGAGAGCACGACGCCACGCTTCAGCTCAACCTCGTTGGCGATCATGTAGGAGGAGATCACCGCCTTGCCGTGACCGGGCCCGGCGGCGTGCAGCACGCCATAGGCAAAGGACAGGCCGACCAGCGAGGAGAGCTGCCAGGGGTTTTCCTTCATGCCCTTCAGCGCGCCTGTGAGCAGGCGGTAAAAACCCTGCTGCTCGGCATTCACCCAGGCAAAGAAACCGCCGAAGAGACCGGTGGTGCGGAAGGACGGTTCGGCCGAGCCGATGCCGAGCGACGATTGCGCATGGGCAAGACCGGCGCCGAGAAGAGCGGCAGCGAACAGCGTCATGGCAGCAGTCAGGGTCCGGCGGGCCTTCAGCACGTGACTTCAAGCCTCGTTGCAAACATTTTCGACATGTCGGTTCCTGTCGGATCGTTGAAGAAGGCGTCGGTCAGGCTGCTCTGGTTCTGGGCCAGAACCTCGTCGGGATCGGGCCGCACGACCTGCTGCTTGCAGACGGAAAACTTGTCGCCAATGGTCACCATGTCGGTGTCGGCGGCAAAGTCCATGGCGGTGTACATCGACGGGTCATAGACGCCGAAGGTCATCTTGCCCTTGAGCGGCATGGCCTCGGCCGGCTTGACGGCAAAAAACATCAGGAGCTGGCCATCCTTGAAATCGGCATGGATGACATCGGGCTTGCCGACCTTGATGTCTTTGCCGTCCTCGGTGATGGTCGTGTAATAATTGTACTCGGCCAGCGATTCCAGCACGGTCTTGCCGACTTCGGCCAGTTCGTCCGGATCGAGCTTCAGGTCGCTGTTCTTGTCGAAATCGAGCATGACGCTGGAGGAAAACAGCTCGTCGAAGCGCCAGACATTGCGCAGTTCGGTAATCGCGCCGGTGTCATCGGCAACGACTTCGAGGCGGGCTTCGGCAAAGATGTGCGGATGGGCGAGCGCCGGGAGCGGCGCCAGTGCGGCCAGGATCGCAAGCGCGGACAATCGGGTCTTCATCATCGCTGCGCCTGCCTTGTGCCGTCCTGCCGGAAAATTGTCTCGCAAATGCGAAGAATCAACTGTACCCGAAATGGGACGGAATTGGGACAGCCAGCGCGGCGGGGGGTTCAGGTTTTCTGGTTGCGGAACCACTGATGCATGAAGTCGACCATGGCGCGGACCTTGGCCGGCAGGTAGCGCCGGTGCGGATAGATCGCATAGATGCCGCGGTCCTGCGGTAGGTAGTCGTCGAGCACTGTGACGATATCGCCAGCGGCGATGCGCGGCCTCGCAATGAACTCCGGAATGCCGGCGACGCCGATGCCGGAGGCTGCAGCGCGGACGGCGGCCAGTGGGCTGTTGACCTCAATGGGGCCGCCGACCGGCACGCTGAAGCCGGTGCCGTCCTTTTCCACGAACCGCCAGCTCGAATAGGAGCGGCCGTTGGTGTCGATGACACAGGGCAGGCGCGTCAGGTCGGAAGGATGGTTGATCGGGCCGTTGGCATCAAGAAACGCCTGCGAGACGCACATCAGCACCTGAAAATCATCGAGCTTGCGGGCAATGAGCGTCGAATCCTCGAGCTTGGTGATACGGATGGCCAGGTCGTAGCCTTCCTCGACCAGATCGATGAAGCGGTCCTCGCCGACGATTTCCAGCGACAGTTCGGGATGCTCCTTGCCGAAATCGATCAGCGACTGGCCGATATCGGCATCGATGAAGGTGCGCGGCGCGGTGATGCGCAGCTTGCCCTTCAGGCCGGAATTGTTGGAACGGACGAGATCGGCGAGGTTGTCGATCTCTTTCAGGATCTCGACCGCAGTGCGGTAGTAGGTGTGGCCGGCCTCGGTCAGCGAGAACTGCCGGGTCGTACGGTTGAGCAGCAGTGCGCCTAGCTCGTCCTCGAGCTCGCGGACATATTTCGACAGCAGCGCCTTGGAGCGGCCGACCTTGCGGCCGGCGGCGGAAAAGCCCTCGGCATCGACCACGTCGATGAAAGCGCGGATGCGGGTGAGTGTGTCCATGGTCAGAGGCTCGCAGTTTTGGGAACGGAGGAAAGAATGCGGGTGGCAAGGGCGATCAGCGCCCGGTCACTGGCCCGTGGCCCGAGAAGCGAGATGCCGAAGGGCGCGCCATCGACGCTGCCGAGCGGCAGGGTGATTTGTGGCAGACCGGTGAGGCTGGAAATACAGTGGAGCCTGAGGGCCGAGAGGCGGAAGGTCTGGAGATCGTCGTCGCTGGCGGCCAGATGCGGCGCGGGCCCGGGCGTCGTCGGCATCAGGATGAAGCCGTCATTGCCGAGCAATTCAATGACGGCGGCGGTGAAGCGGGTGCGGATACCGGCTTGGCGCTGTACCTCTGCGGGATCGAGGTCGCGGCCGAAGTCGAAACGGGCGCGGATGTCCGGGGCCAGATGGCGGTCCTTTGCCTCGATCCATGCGCCATGCATCGACCAGGCTTCCTCAGCCTGCAGCACGCGCATGCAGGTGACGGCATCGGCGAGATCCAGTGGCAGGCTTGCGGGGGTCGCCGTGCCGAGGGCCGTCTCAATGACGGCGGTCATGCGGGCATACTCCGAGCGCTCGGCCTTGCCGTCAAGACAGGCGTCGAGCGCGGCTATGCGCAAGGGCCGGCATAGTTGCTCGCCTGAGGCAGGCAGCAGGCAGGCAGCGACGCGCTCATAAATGTCGAGACTGGCGGCGAACCAGCCGAACGTGTCCATCGACGAGGCGAGCGGATAGGCACCAGTCATGGGGATGGCGCCGTGGGTGGTGCGCAGGCCGATCAGGCCGTTGAAGGCGGCGGGGCCTCGAACAGATCCGGCCGTATCCGAGCCGATGGCGATATCGGCGAGACCGGCGGCAACAGCCACGGCAGAGCCGGACGAGGAGCCGCCGGGAATGCGGTCCGGCGCTGCCGGATTGATGGGGATCGGGTAGTGGCGGTTGACGCCGGTCAGCGAGAAACAGAGCTCGTCGCAGCGGGTGAGGCCGATGATCCGGCCGCCGGCGGCGAGCAGCGTTCTGAGCGGCGGAAATGTCTCTGCGGCGAGTACTGATTCGGCCAGATAGGACGGGTTTCCAGCGCCGATGCGCCAGCCTTCGACCGGGTAGATATCCTTTACCGCGATGGTGAGGTTGTGGAGCGGTCCGGTAGCTGCGCCCTCGACGACGGCTTTCAGGCGCGGCGCATGGTCGGCGAAGGCGTTGTGGTCGTCGGCGATCATAATGTTTCCAGCCGGTTGCGCCTCTGGGCGGGCGATTGTTCAGCAAATGTGAACGCTTTGATTGTTTCCGTTCTTGGAAAAAATTCAACTGCGGATTCAAAAAACTCTTGATTACGACAGGGTTTTTTCTTATCTGCATGTCAGCCCAAAGTCGCACGTGCCCATGGGTGTCCGCTGATCCCTCGTTTGGTGAGAGATTGGTAAGGTACCTGGAACTAACCCCTCCAGTCGCTATTCCGGCCAACCGGGAAATGCGAGGACATCTGAAGCAACGACGGTGCGGGCCTTTCTAGTCTCTCCTGGCTTTCCAACAGCTGGGGTTACTTCAGAGGCACACCTTCATTGCCGGAAGTGCGGTCGGGTTTCCCACCAATCCAAGGCAGACAAAGCCGGATCAAAGCTCTAGGCGGAGCGTTGATCCATCATTCGCGCATCGTGCGCATGCTTGGTTCCGGGGTTTCCACCGGCTGGTACCATAGCGTGTTCGCGTATGTCCTTTGTCCTCCGGGTTTCCCGGAGCGTTTGGAATATGGGGAATACGGTTATGACCACTGCACGCATCATCGACTTCATCAACACCCGCCGTCCGGAAGGCCCGTGCCTCGTCGTGGACCTGGATGTCGTCGCCGGCAATTTCAAAGCCTTCAAGCATGCGCTGCCGGACAGCTCCATCTATTATGCCGTCAAGGCAAACCCGGCTCCTGAGATTCTGCGCCTTCTGGCCGGTCTCGGTTCCAACTTCGATTGCGCCGGCGTGGCTGAAATCGAAATGGCGCTCGACGCCGGTGCGACGGCTGCCCGTATTTCCTACGGCAATACGATCAAGAAAGAGCGTGACATCGCCAAGGCGCACAAGCTCGGCGTATCGCTCTTTGCCGTCGACAGCCACGAGGAAGTTGAGAAGATCGCCCGTGCCGCTCCCGGCGCCCGCGTGTTCTGCCGCGTTCTGACCGATGGCGAAGGCGCTGAATGGCCGCTGTCGCGCAAGTTCGGCTGCGTGCCGCAGATGGCCGTCGACGTGCTCGTCTACGCACATCAGCTGGGCCTCGTTTCGCACGGCGTCTCGTTCCATGTCGGTTCGCAGATGACCAAGGTCGATGCCTGGGATTCGGCGCTGGCCGACGCAAAGCGCGTCTTCGTCTCGCTGGCCAAGCAGGGCATCGAGCTGAAGATGGTCAACATGGGCGGTGGCTTCCCGACGAAGTACCTGAAGGACGTGCCGACGGCGGAAGCTTACGGCCAGGCGATCTTCGGTTCGCTGCGCAAGCACTTCGGCAACAACATTCCGGAAACCATCATCGAGCCGGGCCGCGGAATGGTCGGCAACGCTGGCGTGATCAAGGCGGAAGTCGTGCTGATTTCGAAGAAGTCGGACAATGACAACCACCGCTGGGTGTTCCTCGACATCGGCAAGTTCGGCGGTCTGGCCGAAACGATGGACGAAGCGATCCGTTACCCGATCCGCACCGACCGCGACGGCGACGAGATGGAGCCCTGCGTTCTGGCCGGCCCGACCTGCGATTCGGCCGACGTGATGTACGAGAAGAACATGTATCCGCTGCCGATCTCGCTCTCGATCGGCGACGAAGTTCTGATCGAAGGCACCGGCGCCTACACGACGACCTACTCGGCTGTCGCCTTCAACGGCTTCGACCCGCTGAAGTCCTACGTTATTTAATCTCGCCAGCCCCGTAACCAGCCGGGGCGGCAATTTCACAATTTGTCATAACCGCCGCTTATCACGGTATTGGGTACGGGAGGCCGACATGGCCGCTGTTCTTGATTCTGTCCGCGCTTTCTTTGCGCAGAATTCCTTTTCCATCGACCTCGAAAACGCGGGCGACATCGTCGCGCGTGAAAATCTGCTCGACCGCGCCATGGGTCCGGGCCGCCGCCGCAAGTCTTCCGAGACGCTGCGCCGCGACCGGCTGCCGGCCGAGGGCCTTGCTCTGGTGGCGCGCGACGAAGACGGGCACCTGATCGGCACCGTGCGCCTGTGGAACATCGAAGCGGGTATCGGTGAGGACGGCACCGCCGTCGATGCGCTGTTGCTCGGCCCGCTGGCGGTCGATGCCGCCCATGAAGGCAAGGGCATCGGCGGCGCGCTGATGCGCGCTGCGATCACCGAAGCCAAGAAGCGCGGCCACGGCGCCATCCTGCTTGTCGGCGATGCTGCCTATTACGAACGCTTCGGCTTCTTTGCCGACAAGGCGCGGCATCTGGTGATGCCCGGCCCGTTCGAGCGCGCGCGTTTCCTGGCGCTGGAACTGAGCGAAGGCTGGCTCACCGGCGCTGCCGGCATGCTGGTCGCCAGCGGCCGCAAGCTGTCGCAGGCCCCTTTGAAGCGGGCTGCGTGAAGGCCTCCCCTTGAAAGGATGCTTTATCATGAGCATTTCGCAGAAGCGCCTTGAAACCCTGGCTGCACGAACCGATGACCAGATCGACTATAGCGATATTCCCGAACTGGATCAGGAATTCTGGAAAAATGCCATGCTGGTGGAGCCGGAAGGCACGCAGCAGGTGACCTTGCGCGTCAAAAAATCGGTGCTCGAAGCGTATAAGGCAACCGGAAAAGGCTATCAGACCCGCATGAATGCCGTCCTGAAGTCCTTTGCCAAGACGCTTGCGAGGTAAGTCCGCATCCAGCTTGCGGCCGGCAGGATGCGCGCTCGATTGACAAATTCGGTCATGACGCGTAGATCCCTGCCATCAGGCCCGGAAGCGCCTGCCGTCCGCGAGCTCCAGGCTTTGGTGAAGTCTTCCCTTTAAAGTATCCACTCGGTCATCCAGCCTTTTGGCATGCGATCCGGCGGCAATGCGGACTCCTCCGAACGATTGCATGCGAATACTGGAGAACCGTCATGCGTGGATCACCCCCGCTCCCATCGCTTGAAGCTCTGAAAGATCAGGCAAAACGTCTGCGCTCGTCGCTCGCCGCCCGGGGCGGAGACATCACCCACTCGAAATCGCTGGAACTCGTTGCCGCCCAGAACGGCTTCAAGGACTGGAACACCTTGCACGCGGCCATCGGCAACCGGCCGCCGCTCAATCCCTACATGCTCGGATCGCGGATCAAGGGCCACTATCTCGGCCAGGCCTTCGAGGCCGAGATTTTGGGCGTCCAGGCGCTGACCTCGCACCCGGGCCGCTTTCGCCTGACGCTGAACTTTACAGAGCCGGTGGATGTGGTGACGTTCGAGAGTTTCTCGGCTTTTCGCAAGCGCGTTTACTGCACGATCGACGAAACCGGCCGGACAATCGAGAAGACCTCCAACGGCCGTCCGCAAGTCGAACTGGCCTGGTAGGAAATCTGCCCGGACTTTCGTCCGGGCATTTTTTGTCAGCGCGGCAGCTTGGCAAAACCCTTGACGAGGATCGGGCCGGTCGGCCGCCCGGTCGGCGAGCCGCCCGCCTGTTCCAGCGTGATTTCATAGAGCTGCTCGTCGTGCGGCTGCGGCAGGACGGGACCGTCGAGCGTTACGGTGTGTGAGGCTTCGAGCAGCCCCAGCGAGACCGGCCCCAGCTCCTTGTTCGGCAGGGTCCAGACCTGCATGGTGCGCCCGGCCGGCACATCGAAATCGCTGAGCGGCGTGATGCGGGCAGAGGTGTCGCCATAGTCCTCGACCAGCACGAGCGGTTCGCCGGCGTCGTTGAGAAGCACGGCGATGACCTGCGGCTCCGGCTGGACCATCAGGCTCCAGCCGAGGCCGACAGCCAACAGCATAGATGCGGCAAGACCGGAGAGTGCCGGCAGGCGCCAGCGATTAACCGCATTGTCGTTGGCAACGGGCAATGGCTTTGGAGCCAATTCCGGCGTGGGCTGTTGTTCGCCCAGTCTTTCATCGATGCGATCCCAGAGGCTCTCGGACACCGGCACCGGATGCGCCAAGAGGTCGAGTTCGAGGAAACGATCGCGGCTCTGTGCCATGGCGGCGCGAAAGGCGGGGCTGCTGTGCAGCAGATCCTCGGCCTCGCGAACCTCGGACGCGTCGAGCAGGCCGAGCGCATATTCGTCGGCAAATTCGGGAAGGGAACGGGCGTCGATCATGCCATGCACTCCCTCAGCGAGGCGAGGCCGCGGCGGACCCAGGCCTTGGCCGTGCCGAGCGGCACCCGCAAGCGGCCGGCGATTTCACCATGGGTGTAGCCGGACATATAGGCCATCAGCACGCTGCGGCGCTTGACCTCGTCGAGGCCCGACAGGCATTGGCGCAGGCGGCTCTGCTGGTCGAGATCGGTCCAGGCGGAGGCCGCATGATCGACATGGTCGGCGTCCTGCAGGTCGCTCAGAAATTCCTCTCCCGGCAGGTCTTCGCGTTTGCCGTCGCGCAGAAGGTTGAGCGCCCGGTTGCGGACGATGGCATAGATCCAGCCACGCGCCGAGCCGCGATCGGGCGCATACTGGTGGGACTTCGTCCAGATCTGCACGAAGGCATCCTGCACCGCTTCTTCAGCCAGTTCGCGGCGGCGCAGGATGCGCTGGGCGATGGCCACAAGCCGTGGCGCTTCCGCATCGAAGATCAGCCGCAGCGCCTGTCGGTCACCCGCCGCGCAGGCGGCCAGGGCGGAGGGGAGGGGGTCTGGTCGATCCTGCATCTCTGCACCACTCTTCCATAGGTTTGGCTGTTCGGCGCGCTTTCGCCGCTCGGCATTCCCTGTTGCCATGGGCCGTTGGCTCGCGTCCACCCTTGCGGGCAGAAAATCGGGTTTTGTATCTGTCCGGTGCGGTTCGGGTCTTGGGGTCATCAGATGGTTACACGCGGCATCGGCGGATAGATGCAGGCAAAAAATATAAATTATTTCGAGGGTCTGCTGCATCCAGAGACGGCATTGCGCGTGTCTTTGCCTCAGGAGCCGCCGAACCCGGCGCTCTTCCTGCACAATCAACCCCAAAGGGAGACCACGCATGAAAATCCTGAAACCCGCCCTGATCGCCTCGACCATTCTTGCCGCCGGCAGCTCTGCCGCATTCGCCGCCCCGGTTCTGGGTCTGACGGGCGACAAGACGCTCGTGATGTTCGACACGGACAAGCCCGAGGTCAGCAAGACGATGGATGTGACCGGCGTCGATTCCCTCGTCGGCATCGATTTTCGTCCCGGCACCAAGACGGTGATCGGCGTGACGCCTGAAAGTGTCATCGTCAGCATCGATCTGGCCACAGGTGCCGCGACCGAGGTCGCCAAGATGAACACGCCGCTTGCCATCGACGGCGCACCGGTCGTGGTCGATTTCAACCCGATGGCCGACCGGCTGCGCTTCATGACCGGCGCGACCAATCACCGCGTCCATCCCGATACCGGCGAAGTGACTGTCGACGGCGTGCTCGCCTATGAAGAGGGCGACATGCACAAGGGCGAAACACCCAACATCGTCGCGGCCGCCTATATCAATTCCTTCGGCAAGCCGGAAAAGACGGCGATGTACAACATCGACGCGACGATCGGCGGCCTGATCCAGCAGACCAAGCCGAATGATGGAACGCTGAAGGCGATCGGCAAGCTCGGTATCGCGGGCACGCCGGCGACCTATGCGTTCGATGTGCAGACGGCCGAAGACGGTACCAACACCGCCTGGCTGGTGGCCGGCAAGGCGCTGCACACGGTGAACCTCGACACCGGAGCCGCGATGAAGACCGGCGATATCACCGGTGTCGATGGCGACATCCGCGACATTGCCGTCCTTCCGGCGATGTGACGACAGATTGACGACAACGCGGCCCTCCTTCTTTAAGGGAGGAGGGCCGCCTGACTACGCGCCGGCCTTGACCGCCAGCCAGATGACGTGGCGGGCGCCGCCGCGTTTGCCGTTGGCGCGGACGCTGACTTCTTCGGTGGCGAAACCGGCTTGCCGGAGGCGTTTGGTAAACTGGGTGTCGGGGCCTGACGACCAGACGGACAGCACGCCGCCGGGGCGCAGGGCGGCCTTGGCGGCGATCAGGCCGGAGGCGCTGTAAATATTGTCGTTCTCGCTGCGGGTCAGCGCCTCGGGTCCATTGTCGACATCGAGCAGGATGGCGTCGTAGGCGGCTTTTTCGGAGCGGATCAGTGTGCCGACATCGGTCTCGCGGATGGTGACGCGCGGATCGGTCAGGCTGCCGCCGAAGACCCCGGCCATGGGGCCGCGCGCCCAGGCAACGACAGCGGGGACGAGTTCAGCAACGGTGATACTGGCTTGCGCGTTCAGCTCAGCCAGAGCGGCGCGCAGGGTGAAACCCATGCCGAGACCGCCGATGAGCATGCTTGGCTTCGGCTGATGCGTGATCCTGTCGCAGGAGAGTTTGGCCAGCGCTTCTTCCGAGCCGCTCAGGCGGCTGTTCATCAGTTCGTTGGTGCCGAGCATGATCGAGTATTCGCTGCCGCGACGTTTCAACCGCAGCTCGTCGCTGCCGCCGGGCATTCTCGCAGTGTCGATCAGGGTCCAGGGGATCATCGCCGGTCTCAGGCCGTGATGTCGATGACGCCGCAATCGCCGGCTTCGGAGCCGAAGGCGAGCTGCTTGCCATTGCGGCTCCAGGCCATCGAGCTGATTGCGCCCTTGCCCGGGCGGCGCAGCAGCACCTCCTTGGAATCCGCGAGGCGCACCGCCAGGACCATGCCGTCGGCATAACCGATGGCGACGACATCCTCGGCCGGATGGCAGCAGACCTGCGTGACCATGATGTTGGCGCGGGTGCCGAGTTCGAGCGGCGCCTTGCCCATCGGCCCGTCCTTGCCCTGAAACGGCCAGACGATGGCGGCGGGCGCACCGGATGAGGCGAGCCACTTGCCCTTGGCCGACCAGGAGATCGACTTGATCTTGGCCGGATAACCGGTCATGCGCATGTGGCGGGCTTCCGAGCCCGGCTTGATGTCGAGCTTCCAGCCGTGCAGGGCATTTTCCTGCATGGTGGTGACGGCGAAGCGGCCATCGGGCGAGAAGGTGACGCCGGTGTGGGCGCCCTTCCAGTCGAGATCGACCGGCTGGCCGACCATCGCCACCCAATGGAGCGAGACACCATTGTAGCGGGCAAGAGCAATGCGCAGACCCTTGGGCGCAAAGGCGATGCCTTCGACGGTGCGCTCTTCGGTGAAATCCTTGACGGTGCCGTCTGCGAGCTTCACATGGGCTGTCTTGCCATGGGCATAGGCGACGGCGCCCTGAGGCCCGGCGGCGACCTGCGAAATCCACTTGCGCGGAACGTCTGCGACCAGCGTGATGGATCCATCGGCGCCGATGCGCAGGACCTTGCCGTCCTCGCCGCCGGTGATCAGCGTGCCGTTGGCTTCGTCCTGGACACAGGCGAGCAGGCCTTCGTGGGCGTCGATTGTCTTGTGGCCATGATCGAGGCGGTGGATCTTGCCGGAGGCTTCGGCAAAGACGGGCACGTCGCCGATGAAGGCGGTCTTGACCACATGGCCTTCGAGATCGAGAGGAGCGACTGTCGGCATCAGGTCAGATCCCTGAGGTCACGCTGGTCCCAGGCAAGTATCACGGCGCTCTCCATCGGTATCGTTCGCATTCCGTCCTGATAGCCGTAACAGAACCATTTGTCCCAATTTTCCATGAGCCAGCCGTGCGCGATGACGCGGCTCTCCCCAGCTTTCGAGGCGCCCGGCAGGATGGCATAGACAAGGCCCGCCTTGTAGCCGGAGACGACAATGAGGCCAAGACCATCATCATTGGTCTCGCAGACGAGGAGATCGACCGGCGCCGAGCCCGGCCCGAGATCGTAATTCTCGGGCAGGCGCAGGATATCGCCGATGTGGAGATCGCGATCAAGACCGGCTAGGCGAGGCATGCTGTGCGGTCAGGCGAGGCAGGCGTTGAAGGTGCGTTCCAGCTTTTCGCGGTCAAGCTCGCGGCCGATGAAGACGAGGCGGCTTTCGCGCTTTTCGCCGTCTTTCCAGGCGCGCTGGTGGTCGCCCTCGATGATCATGTGCACACCCTGGACGACGTAGCGTTCCTCGTCGCCCTTGAAGGCGATGATGCCCTTGAGGCGCAGGATGTTCGGGCCTTCGGTCTGGGTGATCTTCTGAATCCAGGGGAAGAAGCGGTCCGGGTTCATCTCGCCGGCGCGCAGCGACACCGACTGCACCGTGACGTCATGGATCGGCGAGACGCCATGGTCGTGATGGTGGTGATGGCCGTGGTCGTCGTGATCATGGTGGTGGCCCTGATGATCGTGGCCGTGATGATCATGGTCGTGATGGGCGTGATCATGGTGCGCATGGTCATGACCGCAATCGGGGCCGCAGGTGTGGTCGTGCTCGTGATGATCATCGGCATCGAGGAAATGCGGATCGTTTTCCAGTGCGCGCTCGAGGTTGAACGCACCCTGATCGAGAACTTTCGTCAGGTCGATCTTGGAGCGCTCCGTGCGGTGGATGCGGGCCGATGGGTTGATGGCGCGCACGGTCGCCTCGATCTTGGCAAGCTCTTCCGGCGTCACGAGATCGGTCTTGTTGAGCAGCACGACATCGGCAAAGGCGATCTGGTCTTCGGCTTCGCGGCTGTCCTTCAGGCGCAGGGGCAGGTGTTTGGCATCGACCAGGGCGACCACGGCATCGAGCTCGGTCTTGGCGCGGACATCGTCGTCCATGAAGAAGGTCTGGGCGACCGGAACCGGGTCGGCAAGCCCTGTGGTTTCGACGATGATGGCGTCAAAACGGCCAGGACGGCGCATCAGGCCCTCGACGACACGAATGAGATCGCCGCGCACCGTGCAGCAGACGCAGCCATTGTTCATCTCGTAGATTTCCTCGTCCGACTCGACGATCAGATCGTTGTCGATGCCGATTTCGCCGAATTCATTGACGATGACAGCATATTTGCGCCCGTGGTTTTCCGAGAGAATACGATTGAGCAGAGTCGTTTTGCCGGCACCCAGATAGCCGGTGAGCACCGTCACGGGGATGGGCTTCAGCTTTGCGGGTGCGGTTGCTGCGGCTGTCTGGGTCATGATGAACCTCGAATTGTAGCGCGCCGGATCTCCGGCCTGTGGCGTTGGAATGTCATATAGGAAATCAATCGCGCTGGCGCTAGCTCCCTGCGGCCTCGAATATCGACAGATCGAACCTGTCCACGTCTTCCAGCAGCTCGACGATGCCGTTGACCACATGGGCGATCAGGTGTTCGCCGCGCTCCGCCGTTGCCGCCTTCGCATTTCCTGCAAGGCCTTCAGGATTGAGGTCGCTCATCTTCCAGCCGAAGGCATGGGGGCCGTAGGCGCGCAGGTGTTTGAAGTCCTGCGCAAATTGGCTTTGCCGGGAGGGGAAGGTCTTCGCCTTCGGCATATCCACCCTGTCCGGCTGCAGGGCCAGCATGACCGAGGTCTCGATATCGCCACCGTGGATGTCGATGGCCTTGTCATCCGGCGCGATCCAGCCGTCCGGCTGGCCAAAGCGGGTCCAGCTGGTGGCGACAGCCAGCAAATTAAAGCGGATGCGGGCTTCGGTGGCGACGATGGTCGTAAGCGGGGAGTTGCCGCCGTGGGCATTGAGCATGACGAACTTGCGAATGCCGGCGTTGGCCAGGGTTTCGGCGATGCCCAGCCAACGCTCGACCGCCTCGTGATAGGTGAGCGTTTGTGTCCCCTCCACATCCATATGTTCGACCGAATAGCCGACCGGTTCGGTGGGCAGCCGGAAGACCGAAAGGCGGGAAGGCAGGGCCGTCATCACGCGCTGAGTTATACCATCGGCAATCAGCGTATCCGTGTCGAAGGGCAGATGGGGGCCGTGCTGTTCATGGGCGCCGAGCGGCAGGAGTGCGATGGTTCGGCCCCGCACCGCCGGGTCGATTCCCAAAAGACCGTCATTCCAGTGATGTGCCTGTGATGGCATGCTAAAATTGTCTTTCGCTACAGCCTTGCTGGATCGACCCCAGGTGAGTCATACAGTGGGTGCGTGGTCGTGCAAAGACCCGATGCCGCGCCGGTCTGGCGCCTGGAGGGGACATGGGCAAGAAGAACAAGGCGGCTAAGGTCGAAAAGGCTGAAAAGTCCGGGAAGAAGGTCAAGGCGGGCAAGAAGAAGCACGATATTGCCGTCGAAGGCAGCGGCGATCTTTCTTCGATCCTTGTTCAGGCGGCGCGCACTATGCGCACGGTGCTGTCGCGCAATCTGCTGGACAGTGGACTTTATGCTGGACAGGACGGGGTCATGCTGCTGCTTGCCGGAACGGATGGAATGACGGCGGGTAGCCTGGCGCAGGGGCTTGGCGTCAAGGCGCCGACGATGACGCGCACGATCGGCCGGATGGAGGCGCAGGGGTTTCTGGAGCGGCGTGCCGACGAGGGTGATGCGCGGCTGACCAAGGTCTACCTGACGCCCGCTGGCCGGAACCTGCTGGATGCCATCTCGGAGGCCAGCAAAAGGTCAGAAAAACAGGCGACAGCCGGTCTCAGCGACAAGCAGATGAAGACGCTGCTGAAGCTTCTCCGGGTGGTCGATCACAATTTGCAGAATGCCGATCTTGCCGGTTGACCCCATACGAACAGGATTGCGCAGTTGATTTAAACGGTTTAAATAATTGTTTAAATCGGCAGTCGGGGGAGACGTGGCTCAAAAAATCAAGCTTTCGACGATCGCCGATACGCTCGGGGTGTCAACGGCGACCGTGTCTCTGGCACTGCGCGACAGTCCGCTGGTGGCGGCGGCGACGCGCGACCGGATCAAGGAACAGGCGCGCGCGCTCGGCTATATCTACAATCGCCGCGCCGCCAGTCTTCGCACCTCGCGCTCGGGCATTATCGGCGTTGTCGTGCACGACATCATGAACCCGTTCTACGGCGAAATTCTGAAAGCCATCGAGAGCGAGCTCGACCGCAGCAACCAGACTTTCATCCTGTCCAACCACTATGATTCGGTCGAAAAGCAGCGGACCTTCATCGAGACGCTGTTGCAGCTCGGCGGCGACGGCGTCATCATGTCGCCGGCCATCGGCACGCCGCCCGAAGACATCCAGCTGGCAGAAGACAATGGCATGCCGGCGATCCTGATCGCCCGCTCGATCGACGGCATGGACGTGCCGATCTTTCGCGGCGACGACAGTTACGGCATTTCGCTGGCGACCAACCACCTGATCGGTCTTGGCCACCGCTGCATTGCCATGGTCGGCGGCACGGACCAGACATCGACCGGCCGCGACCGATACCAGGGCTATGTCAACGCGCTGCGCAAGGCCAATATCGAAGTCGATCCGGAGCTGCGCATTCCCGGCCCGCGCTCGAAACAGGGCGGGTTCGAGGCTGCGGTCAATTTCCTGTCGCTGCCGCAAAAGCCGACGGCGGCCGTCTGCTGGAACGACCTGGTCGCCATTGGCCTGATGAACGGCATTTCGCGCGCCGGTCTCGTGCCGGGGCGGGATATTTCTGTCACCGGCTATGACGATCTCGAAGAGGCGGCGATCGCCACGCCGGCGCTGACCACCGTGTGGAACGGCCAGTCCGAAGTGGGCCGGAATGCGGCCCGGGCGCTTCTCGACAAACTGTCGGGCAGCCACGAGCCTGACGGCATCCATCTGATCAAACCGGAAATGCGTATCCGCCAGTCGACCGGCCCGTTGCGCTGATTTATCAAACCCTATGTCTGACGAAAAATTGCAGGAGAGTGCCTTGCCGCATAACCGCCCCCGAATTCTCGTTCCCGGCCGGATGCACAGCCGGGTGCTCGAGCGTCTGGCCGAGACCTTCGAGCCTGTGTTCATCTCGTCGTCCGATCCTGCCCTGATCACGCCGGAGCTTGCCGCCAGCGTTTCAGGCATTGCCATCCAGGGCTCGGTTCCGGCCGGCCTGATGGATGTTCTGCCCAAGCTCGAGATCATCGCCAATTTTGGCGTCGGCTACGACGGCGTCGATGCCGCCCATGCGGCCCGGTCGGGCATCGTGGTGACGCATACGCCTGACGTGCTCAACGAGGAGGTCGCCGATACGGCGATCGGGCTCCTGCTCAACACGCTGCGGCAATTTCCGCAGGCCGAGCACTGGCTGCGGGCCGGGCGCTGGGTTCGCGAGGGTGCCTATCCGCTGACGCCCCTGACATTGCGCGGCCGCACGGTCGGTCTCTACGGTCTCGGCCGTATCGGTATCGCCATCGCCAAGCGGCTGGAGGCGTTTGGCGTGGGAATTGCCTACCACACCCGCAGCGCCCGTACGGATGTCAGCTATACGCACTATCCGAAGCTCGTGGGCATGGCGGAAGCGGTGGATACGATCGTCGTGATCGTTCCCGGCACCGAAAGCACGCGCCACACGATCAATGCCGAGGTTCTGGCGGCGCTGGGGTCAAAGGGTGTGCTGGTCAATATCGGGCGTGGATCGACCGTCGATGAAGCGGCTCTGGCGGATGCGCTCGACAATGGCATTATTGCTGCGGCCGGTCTCGACGTCTTCGAACATGAGCCGAACGTGCCGGACGCGCTTCTGGCCCTGCCGAACGTGTCGCTACTTCCACATGTCGGCTCGGCCTCGCAGGCGACGCGCAATGCCATGGCCGATCTGGTGGTCGACAATCTGATCGCCTGGTTCGGCAAGGGTGCCGCCCTGACGCCGGTGCCGGAAACACCGTTCAGCCGCAAGGCGACATAAGCGCTATCACGCGGTCATGATGTGCTTTGCGGGTTCGTCCTGGCGAAGCGTCTTAGCCGCCGCATAGCTGCGGGCGGCATCGCCGAAAGCCTTGAACAGGGCGGCCGAGGGGCCGTCGGTCAGTGCCCAGTATTCCGGGTGCCACTGGACGCCGACGGCAAAGGCCTTGGCGTCGATGACGGAAACTGCCTCTATGGTGCCGTCTTCGGCGACCGCTTCGACCGCAAGGCGCGGGGCGGCCTTCGAAATCGCCTGCCGGTGCAGCGAATTGACCTTCACCTCGCCGGCACCCAGCACGGCGGCAAGGCAGCTGCCTTCCTTGACGGTGACGCTCTGACGAATGCCATAGGCAACATCGAGATCGGTGACATCGGGCTTGCGGTGATCCCAAATGCCGGGCTGGTCCTGGATTTCGCTGGCGAGCGTTCCGCCGAGCGCGACGTTGAGTTCCTGGATGCCACGGCAGATCGCCAGAAGCGGAATGCCGCGCTCGATGGCACGGCGGATGAGCGGCAGGCTGGTGGCGTCCCGGGCCGGATCGAAGGGGCCGTCGCTGTCTTTTGCTTCCTGGCCGTAAAGCGAGGGATGCACGTTCGAGCGCGAGCCGCTGATGAGCACGCCATCAACCCGGTCGAGGATGGCGTCGGTTTCACCGCCGTCTTCGAGCGCGGGAACGATGAAGACGGTGACGCCGGAGCCTTTGACCGCAGCGCGGACATACTGGTTGGGTGTCGCCTGCCAGACATTGCCTTCGATTTCCCTGATATCAGCGGGTATGGCGACGACAGGATTCGGCATAAATGGTCTCCAGGCACAGGTTGATGCAGAAGCCTTGCAACCGGACCGGGGTGCGAGTCAACGATCTTTTGCGCGGCCGTTAAGGGCGGATGGGCCGACTTTTGTGAGCAGATGATACTTTTTCTTTACCACAAAAGAAAAATGCGGATTTGGCCGCACATCACGCATTCTTGTTGCTTGGTAACGTCATGTATAAGATAAGTTGCAGTATGCGCTACTTATTCGCTAAAAAAACTATATAAGGTTGCGTATATTAGCCGCCAAGGTTGTTTCTGAGTCGTTGCCATTGTAATGCGCTATTTTTGACCTGTGTATTTGAAATCTTTCGTTAAATCTTGAAGCCTAATAATTCCCGAAACAGGGAGCAAAAGGTTCATGGCGGGAAATGGAAGGAGCGAACTTCCGACAGATGTCTATCTGTCGTTCGTCAGCTCTCTTTATCATAACCGAAAGACGCTGCTGATCGGTGTGCTCGCGCATGTCGTCACGTTCCTGCTCGTCTGGACGAAAACCGCCGATGGTCTGTATCTTTTATGTGCCGGTTTCGTCGTTCTGACTTGGGTCATCCGCCTTGCAGATATGCGCCGTTTTGACCGGCAGGATTTCGATGGCGCCTCGCTGTCCGATATCAAACGCTGGGAAGACCGGTATATTGCCCGTGGCCTGCTGGTGACGCTGACCTGCGGTTCGGCCTGCGGCTATGCCATTCTCGTCAGCCAGGATGCTTTTGCAGAACTTGCGCTGATCTCCGTGACGCTCGGCTCGATGATGTCGGTGGTCGGCCGCAACTATGGTTCGCCCAAGGCTGTCTGGGCCATGACGCTGTCGGCCTGCGGGCCGATCGTGCTCGGACTTCTCGGCCTGTGGGACATGTACATGGCCATATTGGCCTTCCTGATCCTGCCGCTGGCGGCAACGACCTGGATCATGGCCAAGGGCGTCCGCGAATTTCTCTACAAAAATGTGCTCGCCGCCCGCGAGATCTCCACCATCGCCGACCGGTTCGACACGGCACTCAACAATATGACGCATGGGCTGTTCATGCTCGATGCCGAAAACCGCATTCTGGTTGCCAACAAACGCGCCTGCCAGCTTTTACAGCTGGGCGATCAGGACATGCTGAAGGACAGCTATCTCGATGTGGTTCTCCGCTACGGCATGCGACATGCCTTCATGGACAGCGACCAGTCGCGCCATATCATCAAGCAGCTCGACGAAATGATGCGCGGCGTCCAGTCGCGGGCGCTGATCCAGTTTGCCGACGACCTCTTTCTCGAGTTCTCGGCAAAACAGAGGCGCGCCGGCGGCGTCGTCCTGATCTTCGAGGATGTGACGCAGCGAATTCACGCCGAGCGCAAGATTCTCCACATGGTGCGTTTCGACAGCCTGACCGGCCTGCCGAATCGCGATCATTTCGGCGATCTGGTGCAGACCGCCATTGGCAGCAAGAAGCGGACCGGCACCGTCGGTTTCATGGTTCTCGACGTCGATGAGTTCAAGCATGTCAACGACATGAAGGGCCATGTGACGGGAGACCGGCTGCTGGTCGCCATCGGCGAACGGCTTGGCAGGGTCGGGGGCGACCAGGTCATCACGGCCCGTTTGATGGGCGACGAGTTTCTGGTTTTCTTTCCCAATGACAACAACCGTCCGGATATCGAGGGTCGCCTGCGGCGCATTCACGACCTGATGGGCGGCAACTACGATATCGACGGCTCGACGTTCCATGTTTCGTTCAGCGCGGGCTATGTGCTGGTGTCCAGCGCCGAATGGCGTCTTGAAGAGTTGCAGATCAAGGCGGATCTGGCGCTCTTCGAAGCGAAGCTGCGCAACAAGGGCGGCTGCATGGCCTTCGAGCCCGAAATGGACGAACGTTATATCGATCGCCAGAAGCTGAAGGCTGATCTGCGCGCAGCGGTGCAGGCTGGTACATTGTCGGTGGCCTACCAGCCGATGTTCCGGCCGGACGGCACCAGCATCGATTGCTGCGAAGCCCTGTCGCGATGGACGCATCCCGAGCGTGGTGCCGTATCGCCGGCTGTCTTCATCCGGATGGCGGAGGAGATCGGCGTCGTTTCGGAGATTACGCGTTTCGTCCTCAATCAGGCCTGCCGTGATTGCATGCAGTGGCCCGAGCATGTGGCCGTCTCGGTCAATCTGTCCATCCTTGATCTGCGCAACGGCAATATCATCGCTGTTGTCATGGATGCACTGTCCCGATCGGGCCTGGCGCCGTCGCGGCTGCATCTTGAGGTGACCGAAAGCTGCCTGATGGAGGAAATGGTCAAGGTTCAGGCCATTCTGGAAGAGCTGCGCGCCCGCGGCGTCATCATTGCCATCGACGATTTTGGAACCGGCTATTCCAGCCTCAGCTATCTCGATTCCCTGCCGCTCGATATCATCAAGATCGACCGCTCGTTCGTGCGTAACATTCGCGAGGATGCGCGGCGCTTCAAGCTGCTGCGCGGCACAGTGAACCTGTCGCGTGAACTCGGCCTGAAAATCGTCATCGAAGGCGTGGAGACCAGGGATCAACTCGACCTGATCAACAAATTCCAGTGCGCCGATCTGATCCAGGGCTTTGTCTTTGCCGCGCCCATGCCTGCGACGGCCATCGAAAGCCTGTGCGATAGCCTCGAAAAGAGGGGCCGGCGTCCCAAGGCTCCCGGGCGGCTGATCGCCTGATCTGCCTGCCCCCGGCGTCAACCACACCTGCGATGCCGATCTGCGAGCAGTTCATCTTGTAACTGTTCTCACCAGAATTTCCTGATCCGAGCGATGATCTGCGGGTCTTTCCCGCCTGCTGTCTGACGACAATTTTCCCCACAAACGGGCTACCGTGCACGTCATGTGTTGCGCTATCGCCATGGTTGTATGAAAAATTAACTATACTGAAAGGTTAATGAGAAAGTTATAATTTTAATCATTGCCCCGCTCATAACTCTTGATAGATTAACCTTTCATTAACTGGCAAGGTTTTTCCTACGATGAGTGTGCGTAATGTGGACAATGGGCAATTCAAGGAAAAATTGCTCAGTTTGCTGGACCGTGTCGAGTATCGGCGAGTGGAATCCAGCGAAGATATGGAAGATATAGCGAGGCTTCGGTTCAAGGCTTACAAAGCCGTCGACCTGATGCCGATGACCGGCTCGACGCTGGTCGACAGGCTGGATTTCGACAGCCATGCCTTCGTCTTCGGCATCTATCTCGATGAACGCCTCATCAGTACCGTGCGTGTGCATCATGTGACGCCGGACCATCGTGCCAGCACCGCCGGTGCGATTTTCGCGCCCGAGGTGGCAAGTTTTCTCGATGCGGGCATGACGCTGGTCGATCCGGGCCGCTTTGCCGCCGATCCCGAACTCGATGGCGAGGAAGGCTCGGCCATTCCGTATCTGACGTTGCGCGTTGCCGCCATGGCGTCCGAACATTTCGACGTCGATCGCTGCCTGACCGCCTGCCGCCCCCGGCACGCGGCTTTCTACAAGCGGGTTTTTGCAGCTGAGACGATCGTCCGGGAAAAGAAGAACCTCGGCGTCTACAATGCCGATGGCGCGCTTCTGGTGGCGCGGGTGCGCGAGATACGGCCGTGGCTTTATCAGCGCTATCCGGTTTTCGATTCCAAACCGTTCGAGCGGCGCATGATGTTTGGCGGCGCACCGTCCCTGCCGTTCATGCCGCTGACGATCCGCCCGACGGCGCGGCTGGCTCAGGTGACACATCGTCGCGAGGCTTTGGGCCTGCAGACGTCAACACACTGAAAACACGGGTTTGCGCCTCGGCCCATCCCCGATTTTCCAAGCGTCCCAAACCGGTTTTCGTTGCGCTTGGCCGCTGGTTTGTGTTAGCGAGCCAAGACTATCTCCTGAAATAGCGGCATGAGATAGGGCCGACGCCGGCCAGCCGGCGTTGAAGACGCAGTTATTGGGAGATTGGACGATGGCAGAACATCATTCCGGACCGGTCGAGACGGGTGCTTCGATGGATTATTCCGAGCACGAAAAGACGTACTCGCTGTTCCTCACGCTGACAAAGATCGTGGTGGTTTTCTGCATCGCATTGCTGGTGGCAATGGCAGCCGCATTTTTCGGCGGTATGGGTTTCTTCTCTTCCCTGATCCTTTTCATCATCCTCAATTTCGCTGGTTTCTTCGCTCTGCGCTGAACCGGCATCCATCACGACATAGCTGAGCCAGCCACCCTTGCGGGCGGGTTGGCTTTTGTACGTACATGCCAGGGGGGAGCCTGTGACCAGTACTGTTTTCATTGCGAAAGAGATCGCAGCGGATGAGACGCGCGTAGCGGCGTCCGTTGATACGGTCAAGAAACTTAAGGGCCTCGGCTTCGACGTCGTCGTCGCGGCCGGAGCGGGGCTTTCCTCGCGCATATCGGATGCCGACTACGAGGCGGCCGGTGCCCGGATTGGCGATGCGGCCGGGGCCGATGTCATTCTGAAGGTGCGCCGCCCGGCGGAGGCGGAAATTTCCACCTATAAATCCGGCGCGATCGTCATCGCGATCATGGATCCCTATGGCAACGACGCGGCGCTGACGGCGATGGCGAACGCTGGGCTGACAGCCTTTGCGATGGAGCTGATGCCGCGCATCACCCGCGCCCAGTCGATGGACGTTCTGTCGTCGCAGGCCAATCTGGCCGGCTATCAGGCGGTGATCGATGCGGCGGCGGAATTCGACCGCGCCATGCCGATGATGATGACGGCGGCCGGGACTGTTCCGGCTGCCAAGGTCTTCGTCATGGGTGCGGGCGTTGCAGGTCTGCAGGCGATCGCCACGGCGCGGCGTCTCGGTGCCGTCGTCTCGGCCACCGACGTTCGACCGGCTGCCAAGGAACAGGTCGCCTCGCTCGGGGGCAAGTTCATTGCCGTCGAGGACGAAGAGTTCAAGGCGGCGGAAACGGCCGGCGGTTACGCCAAGGAAATGTCGGCCGAATACCGCGCCAAACAGGCGGCCCTTACCGCCGATCACGTCGCCAAACAGGATATCGTCATCACCACGGCGCTGATCCCGGGCCGTCCGGCTCCGCGCCTCATCACCCGTGACATGCTGAAGGCGATGAAGAACGGCTCGGTCGCCATCGATCTGGCCGTCGAGCGTGGCGGCAATATCGAGGGGTCGGTCGCCGGTCAGGTGGTCGAGGTCGAAGGCGTCAAGGTCGTCGGCTATCTCAACGTTTCCGGCCGTATCGCCGCTTCGGCATCGCTGCTCTATGCGAAGAACCTTCTGACGTTTCTCGAGACCATGGTCGACAAGGGCACGAAGGAGATCGCGCTCAACCTCGAGGACGAGCTGGTGAAGGCGACCATGCTGACCCATGGCGGTGCCGTGGTTCATCCGAACTTTGGCGGCGTCGTGCCGGTTCAGCTGAAGGAGAGTGCGTAATGGCCAATGAACTTCTCGACAAGGCAATCGTCGAACTCGACCGCGCGGTCGAAGCCGTGCGCACGGCGGCCGAATATGTGCCCGACGCAGCAGCTGCTGCGGCCCACGGTGTTTCCGGCGGTGCGATCGATCCCTTCGTCTTCCAGCTGGCAATCTTCGTGCTGTCGATCTTTGTCGGCTACTACGTCGTCTGGTCGGTAACGCCGGCGCTGCACACGCCGCTGATGGCGGTGACCAATGCGATCTCGTCCGTCATCGTCGTCGGCGCCTTGCTGGCGGTTGGTGTGTCGCTGTCCGGCGTCGCTACCGGTTTCGGCTTCGTGGCGCTGGTTCTCGCCTCGGTCAATATTTTCGGCGGCTTCCTCGTCACCCAGCGCATGCTGGCGATGTACAAGAAAAAAGAGAAGTGAGGGCGCACTGATGTCAGCCAATATCGCTGCTTTCCTCTATCTCGTTTCGGGCGTTCTGTTTGTCGTTGCGCTCCGCGGCCTGTCGCATCCGACCACCAGCCGGCGTGGCAACATGCTGGGCATGGTCGGCATGGGCATCGCCATCGTCACGACGCTGTTGCTGGCCACCCCGTCGTTCGGCGGTTTGCTGCTGATCGTGCTCGGCCTTGCCATCGGCGGCGGGGCAGGCGCCTATATCGCCCGCTCGATCCCGATGACCTCGATGCCGCAGCTGGTGGCCGGGTTTCATTCGCTGGTCGGCCTGGCTGCCGTCCTGGTCGCCGCCGCCGCGCTCTATTCGCCGGCCGCCTTCGGCATCGGCGATGTCGGCACCATCCATGCGCAGGCGCTGGTGGAAATGGCGCTCGGCGTCGGCATCGGCGCCATCACCTTCACC
Organism: Pararhizobium sp.; assembly: GCA_030655075.1. Classification (GTDB taxonomy): domain Bacteria; phylum Pseudomonadota; class Alphaproteobacteria; order Rhizobiales; family Rhizobiaceae; genus JAURWE01. The sequence continues at coordinate 703,844 of JAURWE010000024.1, read as the reverse complement.
GGCTCGATCATTGCCTATCTGAAGCTTGACGGGCGCATGTCCGGCAAGCCGATCATGCTGCCCTACCGCCACGTCATCAATGCCGTTCTGCTTGGGCTGATCGTCTTCTTCATCGTCGGGCTTGCCCTTTCGGAAAGCCATTTCGATTTCTGGGCCATCGTGGTCTTGGCGCTGGCGCTGGGCGTGCTCCTGATCGTGCCGATCGGCGGCGCCGACATGCCGGTGGTCGTCTCGATGCTCAATTCCTACTCGGGATGGGCTGCGGCCGGTATCGGCTTCACGCTCGGCAACCTGGCGCTGATCATCACCGGCGCGCGGGTCGGCTCCTCGGGTGCGATCCGGTCCTCCATCATGTGCAAGGGCATGAACCGCTCGTTCAGCTCGGTCTGTCTCGGCGGCTTCGGCGGCGAGACGGCGACAGCCGGCGACGACGGCGTGCAGCGCCCGGTCAAGCAGGGCTCGGCCGACGACGCCGCCTTCCTGATGGCCAATGCCTCGAAGGTCATCATCGTGCCGGGTTACGGCATGGCGGTGGCGCAGGCCCAGCATGCGCTGCGCGAACTGGCCGACAAGCTGAAGGAAAAGGGCGTCGAGGTGAAGTACGCGATCCATCCGGTGGCGGGGCGCATGCCCGGCCACATGAACGTGCTCTTGGCCGAAGCCAACGTGCCCTATGATGAAGTCTTCGAGCTTGAGGACATCAACTCGGAATTCGCCCAGGCCGACGTCGCCTATGTCATCGGGGCCAACGACGTCACCAACCCGGCGGCGCGCGACGACAAGACTTCGCCGATCTACGGCATGCCGATTCTGGACGTTGACAAGGCCAAGACCTGCCTCTTCGTCAAGCGCTCGCTCGGCTCCGGCTACGCAGGTATCGACAACACGCTGTTCTACAAGGATGCGACAATGATGCTTCTCGGCGATGCCAAGAAGATGACCGAGGAAATCGTCAAGGCGCTCAACCACTGAGCGGTTCTGTCATCGGGCAAGAATATAGGAAGGCCGTCTCGTTCGAGGCGGCCTTTTTCGTTCGCTTTCTGGATGGTATTCATTTTATGTATTCGCAATATATTGTGTAGATGGGGGCATGCATGCGTGTCGCGAAATGGGGAAACAGTCTGGCAATTCGCCTGCCTGCCAGTGTCGTCAAGGCTTTGGATATCAAGGAAGGCGATGACATCCGGATCAGGCTCGCTGGAACAGGTGACTTGGAGGTGTCTCGAAATTCGAATCCTCACGAGCTGCTGGAGAAGCTCAGGCGTTTTCGCGGGCGGCTTCCTGCGGACTTCGTTTTCGATCGCGACATAGCGAACCGCTGACGATGGCGGTGCTCGGAATGGACTGCCGGCAGATCGAAACCATTTTGTTTTGCGTTTGTATATACAGAGATGCGGTTTCATCCTATGATGATCAAAGGTTTTGGTTGGGACAATGGCAATTGGCCAAAGTGCGCCAAGCACGGAGTCTCGAAAGCAGAGATTGAATTCGTGCTGAGCGACGACCCGCTTGTTCTGCCGGACAAGGCAAGTGGAGGTATTGAAGTCCGTTTCAATGCCGTCGGGCGCAACGATGTCGGCCGTTACCTGTTTATCGTTTTCATGATCCGAGAGATCGCCGGGGACAGATTTATGCGACCTATCTCTGCGCGATACATGCATAAGAAGGAAATCGAGGCCTATGAGCGCACCATCAAAATCTAAGCCATTTCCCGTTTACGAGACGGACGAGCAGGCGGAAGCTTTCGTCGATAAGGCTGATCTTTCGGAATATGATTTTTCCGGCTTCAAGCCCATGGCATTCGAGTTCGAGAAAAAATCCGCACAGCTGAACATGCGACTGCCGCAGCCATTGCTCGATGCGATCAAGGCGAAAGCCAAGGAGCGTGGAATTCCCTACACGCGCTTCATCCGGGAAGCGCTGGAGCATACGATCATCAAATAGTCCGTTCCCAAGAGGCAGACATACCGAGACTGGCTGGAGCCACGCGCAAAAACTCCCGGAGACTGCATCATTCCCGGGAGGTCAAGACTAAAAATTGTAAGCTGTAAAGCTGATGCCGTATCAGGCGCCGGACTTTACACGGCCGAGGCCGTCGCGGGCTGGGGTGTATTTGGGATCCAGCTGCAGGGCGTGCGAGTAGGATTTCGCGGCCTTGGCCTTTTCACCCTTGCGTTCATAGACCAGCGCCTGGTTGGCCCAGGATTCGGCGATCTTGCCGTTCAGGGTGATGGCGTTGTTGAAATCGGCAAAGGCGTTGTCGTCGTCACCCATGGCAACATAGGATATGCCGCGGCCGTTGTAGGGTTCGGGCGAGCTTGACGACAGCGAGATCGCCGTCGAGAAATCCTCGATCGCCTGCGCATGCTGGTTGCGGGTCTGGTAGATCAGGCCGCGATTGTGATAGGCGCGGGGATCGGTCGTATCGAGCTGGATCGCCTTGTTGAAGTCGTTGAAGGCTTCATCGATGCGGCCGGCCTGACGGTAGAGATTTCCACGGCCGATATAGGCGACGTCGTAGCGCGGGTTGATCTGCAGCGCCATGTTGTAGTCGGCGGCGGCTTCCGCCAGGTTGCCGGTGTTGCGCTGAACCAGCGCGCGGTTGGCATAGGCCTGGTAGAAACGCGGATTGAGCTGGATCGCCTGGTTGAAGTCGGCGATCGCATTGCGCGACTGGCCCGAACGGCCGTAGGCCGAGCCGCGAACGTTGTAGGCTTCGGGATCCTGCGGGTTGGCCGAGATGACGCCTGACAGTGACGAGATGTTCTCGCTGGTGCCCTGGCCGCGCTCAACGCTGATGGCGTCGGTCGTGGTCGTCGTGCTGCACCCCGAAATGGCAACGGCGGCACCCATCATGGCGAGGGAGACACAGGCGAATTTGATCGTCCGGAACCGGCGGCTCGCTTCGAAAACCGGGCCGGAGATATCCAAGGTCAGTGCATCCATTGTCAAAGATTGCGTCCCCATGCGGCAAAGGCCAGAGGGTGAAGATCTCACCCGACAGTCCGAAAAACAAAAAAGGCGGCGGCGAACCAATCGCCTCCGCCACAATGACATCTGAAAACGTCGAAAAAACGACGTATTACCGTGCAGCGGCAGCCGGACGGCTCGTGGTGACGATGCCACTTTCGCGCTGCGCGCGCTTGCGGGCCAGCTTGCGAATGCGGCGAACGCCTTCAGCCTTTTCGCGGGCGCGCTTCTGCGAGGGCTTCTCGTAAGCTTCGCGCATCTTCATTTCGCGGAAAATGCCTTCGCGCTGCATCTTTTTCTTGAGTGCGCGAAGCGCCTGGTCGACATTGTTGTCGCGGACTAGTACCTGCACGTTAATCCCGTTCCTTGATTTCGACTTTGCTGCGGGAAAATCAGGCCTCGGCAGCAAAAATAAAGCGCGCCCAGCCCCGGGGACTGTGCGATTGTGGGAGGGGCATACCAGAAGGGCGCCTCAAAGTCCAGCCATGAGTTTTGGCTGGGTTGAAGAAATCACCTGCAAATGCGGGCTTGCCCCGCAGGCGGCGTGGCAGCGCTGCTCGCTGGATACCATTGATGCAGACCTACACGCGATGTCCGGTGGGAGCAACTGCCGTGCTGCAAGATGCTGTCGCATTCTGCACAGCTACGCCGTGGCGCGTCGCAAAAGAAACGTTGTGCCGTTTACGGATTTGCGATCTCTATGGCGCTCGCCGCTCGGACGGCTGACAGGTTTTATGGATAAGAAACACCGGGGTTCACGGAGTATCGGCGAATGCGGAAATATTCAGGATTTGCCGTGGCACGCGAGGCGTTGCGCGGCCACAAGGGATGGGAAGCGCAGTGGACATCGCCGGAGCCGCGCAAGGAGTATGATGTCATCATCATCGGCGCTGGTGGTCATGGTCTCGGCACGGCCTACTACCTCGCCAAGGAACACGGCATCACCAACATTGCCGTGCTCGAAAAGGGCTGGCTCGGTGGCGGCAATACGGGCCGCAACACCACCATCATCCGCTCGAACTATCTCTACGACGAAAGTGCGGGTCTCTATAACCACGCACTCAAAATGTGGGATGGCCTGTCGCAGGACCTCAACTACAACGTCATGTATTCGGCGCGCGGCGTCATGATGCTGGCCCACAATATTCACGACCAACAGGTGTTCAAGCGCCACATCCATTCCAACCGCCTGAACGGCGTCGACAATGAGTGGCTGACGCCGGAGCAGGCCAAGGAATTCTGCCCGCCGCTCGATATTTCCCGCACCGCGCGTTATCCCGTTATCGGTGCTGCTCTGCAGCGCAAGGGCGGCACGGCGCGCCATGATGCGGTTGCATGGGGTTATGCCCGCGCCGCCTCCGACCGTGGCGTTCACATCATCCAGAATTGTGAAGTCACCGGCCTGCGCCGCCATGCCAATGGCGCGATTGCCGGTGTCGATACCAATCGTGGCTATATCGGCGCCAAGAAGGTCGGCGTCGTTGCTTCCGGCCACACGTCGGTGCTGATGGAAATGGCCGATATCCGCATGCCGCTGGTCAGCTACCCGCTGCAGGCGCTGGTGTCGGAGCCGATCAAGCCGATCTTCCCCTGCGTCGTCATGTCCAACACGGTGCATGCCTATATTTCCCAGTCCGACAAGGGCGAACTGGTAATCGGCGCCGGTACCGACCAGTATGCGTCCTATTCCCAGACCGGCGGCCTGCACATCATCAACCACACGCTTGATGCGATCTGCGAACTGTTCCCGATGTTCACCCGCATGAAGATGCTGCGCTCCTGGGGCGGCATCGTCGACGTGACGCCGGACCGCTCGCCGATCCTGGCGAAGACGCCGGTGCAGGGGCTTTATGTAAACTGCGGCTGGGGCACGGGCGGCTTCAAGGCAACGCCGGGTTCGGCCAATGTCTTTGCCCATACGATCGCCAACGACGCGCCGCACAAGATCAACGAGGCCTTCACGCTCGAACGTTTCCGCTCCGGCCGCCTGATCGACGAAGCGGCTGCGGCTGCCGTTGCGCATTGAGGGTGGCATGATGTTCGGAACCTGTGGCCACCCCCCTCTGTCAACTGCGCTGACATCTCCCCCACAAGGGGGGAGATCGTTCTTTTCCCTTATGCCGATCGCTATTACCGAAATCCGCCATGCCAAAACGGCAGGGAGTGTCCCATGCTTCTGATATATTGCCCCTATTGCGAGGATGAGCGTGCGGAGCTCGAGTTTCGCCACGGCGGCGATGCCCATATCGCCCGCTCGACCGATATCGCATCGATCTCCGACGAAGCGTTCGAGGAGTTCTTTTTCCTGCGCGACAACGTCAAGGGCGTGACCTTCGAGCGCTGGCGCCATATCCATGGCTGCGGCCGCTTCTTCAATGCGGCGCGCGACACGGTCAGCGACAAATTCATCGTTTCCTACAAGGCGGGCGAGCCCAAGCCGGATCTCGGCACGAAGGCACCTGCGACGGAAGCGGTTGTGGAAACTTATGAAGCCACGGAGGCCGACGCGAAATGAGCGGCGCAAATCGTATCAAGGGCGCCGGCCGCCTCACTCCGGCCCGGACAAGCCGCTTCACCTTCGACGGCAAGAGCTACACGGCGCTTGACGGCGACACGGTCGCTTCGGCCCTGTTGGCAAACGGCGTTCACCTCGTCGGCCGCTCGTTCAAGTATCACCGCCCGCGCGGCTTCGTCTCGGCCGGTGCCGAAGAGCCGAACGCGCTGATCGGCGTCGAGCGCGATGCCTCGCGCAAGCAGCCGAACGTGCGCGCCACGGTGCAGGAAGTGTTCGACGGGATGACCGTCATTTCGCAGAACCGCTGGCCGTCGCTGTCCTTTGACGTCGGTGCCGTCAACAATCTGCTGGCGCCGTTCTTCGCCGCCGGTTTCTATTACAAGACCTTCATGTGGCCGAAGCAGGCGTGGAAACACGTCTATGAGCCGCAGATCCGCGCGGCTGCCGGTCTCGGCGTGTCCCCAAGCGAAGCCGACACCGACCACTATGCCAACCGTTTTGCCCATTGCGACGTGCTCGTCGTCGGCGGCGGTGTCGCCGGTCTTTCTGCGGCCCTGGCGGCAGCCGAAGCCGGTGCGCGCGTCATTCTCTGCGACGAGCAGCCGGAACTCGGCGGCGCGCTGCACTATGATGCCAGCGTCACGATCAACGGCCAGAATGGTTTTGCCTGGGCGCAAGCGACCGTCGCCAAATTGTCTGCGATGGACAATGTTACCGTGCTGCCGCGCACGACGGCCTTTGGTTATTACGCGCAGAACTTCGTCGGTCTTGCCGAACGGGTGACCGACCATGTTGCCAAGCCCGACCGCAAGCTGCCGCGCGAGCGTCTGTGGCAAGTGCGTGCCAAGCGGGTGATCATCGCCGCCGGCGCCATCGAGCGTCACATGGTGTTCGCCAACAACGACCGTCCGGGCATCATGCTGGCATCCGCCGCCCGCACCTTCCTCAACCATTTCGGCGTCGCCGTCGGCAAGAAGGTCGGCGTCTACACGGCGAATGATTCCGCCTACGAGGCCGCCTTCGACCTCAAGCGCGCCGGTGTCTCCGTCGAGGCGATCGTCGACAACCGCGAGCATCCGGGCGAGGCCGTTGTTGCCGAGGCCCGCTCGCTCGGCATCGAGGTTCTCACCGGTCATTCGGTTCTCGATACATCCGGAAGCTTGCGCGTTGCCTCGATGTCGGTTGCCCGCAACGGCGGCGGTGCGAAGCGGACGATTGCCATCGATGCCCTGCTGATGTCGGCCGGCTGGACGCCATCGGTGCATCTGTTCTCGCAGTCGCGCGGCAAGGTCGCCTTCGATCAGGAAAGCCAGCGCTTCCTGCCGGGCATCTATGCCCAGGATTGCCTTTCCGTCGGCGCCTGCAATGGCACCAACGGCCTGCAGGCCACCATCGATGAAGCGCTTGCGGCCGGCCAAACGATGGCCGAGGCCACAGGTCATTCGGCTGCTGTTGCCGTCTCGCTTTCGGGCGAAAACGCCTTCGAATGGACCGGCGGCATGGCCGGCAGTGCTGAAGGGGCCGGCGCCGACACGACCGTCAAGGCGTTCATCGACTTCCAGAACGATGTCTGCGCCAAGGATATCCGTCTTGCCGTGCGCGAAGGCATGCACTCGATCGAGCATATCAAGCGCTTCACCACCAACGGCATGGCGACCGATCAGGGCAAGCTGTCGAACATTCACGGCCTGGCCATCGCCGCCGAAACGCTTGGCCGCGAGATCCCGAAGGTCGGTCTCACCACCTTCCGCGCGCCCTACACGCCGGTGACCTTCGGCACGATCGTCAATCACTCGCGCGCCGAACTGTTCGATCCGGCCCGCAAGACGCCGATGCATGCCTGGGAGGAAGCGCATGGCGCAGCCTTCGAGGATGTCGGCCAGTGGAAGCGCGCCTGGTATTATCCAAGGTCAGGCGAGACCATGCATCAGGCCGTCAACCGCGAATGCGTCACCGTGCGCAATGTCGCCGGCCTGTTCGATGCTTCGACGCTCGGCAAAATCGAAGTGGTCGGCCCCGACGCCGCCCAGTTCCTCAACCTGATGTACACCAATGGCTGGGAGACGCTGAAGCCGGGCCGCTGCCGCTACGGCATCATGCTGCGCGAAGACGGCTTCGTCTATGACGACGGTGTCGTCGGACGCCTGGCGGAGGACCGTTTCCACGTGACGACGACGACCGGCGGTGCGCCGCGGGTCATGAACCACATGGAAGACTATCTGCAGACCGAATTCCCGCATCTGAATGTGTGGCTGACCTCGACCACCGAACAGTGGGCGGTCATCGCGGTGCAGGGTCCGAAGGCACGCGAAATCCTCGCGCCGCTGGTCGAAGGCATCGATATGTCGAACGAGGACTTCCCGCACATGAGCGTGCGGGAAGGCAAGATCTGCGGCGTGCCGACGCGGCTGTTCCGGATGTCGTTCACCGGTGAAGCGGGCTTCGAGGTCAACGTACCCGCTGATTATGGCCAGGCGGTCTGGGAGGCGATCTGGGCCCGGGCCGAGCCGCTGGGCGCCTGCGCCTACGGCACGGAAACCATGCACGTGCTGCGCGCCGAAAAGGGCTATATCATCGTCGGCCAGGACACGGACGGAACCGTGACGCCTTACGACGCCAGCCTCGGCTGGGCCGTCGGCAAGAAGAAGCCGGATTTCGTCGGTATTCGCGGCCTGAAGCGGTCCGATCTGGTCAAGGAAGGCCGCAAACAGCTGGTCGGTCTTCTGACCAAGGATCCGAAGGAGGTTCTGGAGGAGGGCGCGCAGGTCGTGGCCGATCCGAACGAGCCGATCCCGATGACCATGCTTGGCCATGTGACGTCGTCCTACTGGTCTGAAAACTGCGGCCGGTCGATCGCCATGGCGCTGGTGGCAGGAGGGAAGGCCCGCATTGGTCAGACGCTCTACGTGCCGATGGTGGACAAGACGATTGCCGTCGAGGTGAGCGACATGGTGTTTATCGACAAGGAAGGGAGCCGCATCAATGGCTGATCCAATGATTGCAGCCCGCAAGGCACCGCTGGCCGGCGTTCATGGCGGCTCCGGCGTGGCGAGCCTGACGACCGCCGCTCCGGCAACCCGGCTGTCTCTCCGGGCAAAACCCGACGCGATCGCTGCGCTATCGGCGGCGCTGAACATCACCCTGCCGGTGCGGCCCAAGGGCTCGACCTCTGCCAACGGCCGCCACGCGCTCTGGCTCGGGCCGGACGAATGGCTGCTGATCGACGAAAACGAGGCCGACCTGATGGCGATCGCCGCCACGTCCGGCGTGCTGCACTCGGCAACGGATGTGTCCCACCGCAATACGGCGATCATCGTCAAGGGCCCGCGCGCGACGGTGGCGCTCAACGGCGTTACCCCGCACGATCTGTCGCCCGCCTCCTTCCCGGCCGGCGCCTGCACACGCACGGTTCTGGGCAAGATGGAAGCGGTGATCTTCCGCACGGCAGATGACACGTACCGGGTCGAATGCTGGCGGTCGTTTGCGACCTACGCCTTCGGCATGCTGGCGGAAGCGGCCGAGGATGCAGCGAACGGGTAACCTTCAGGACTTCCCCGGCCAGCCTAGCCAGTCCACCCAGCGGCCGTGAAAATCGGCGCGGCCGATCAGGTGTTTTTCGCCTGAAGGCCAGACCTGCAGGATGAGAGCAGCCCCTTCTTTCTGCTCGTCGGCTTCCATCTGAAGACGCGCCACTGGTGCGTTCGCCGTTGCGCGCTCGCCTGCCGCAGCGATCAGTGCCTCGCCTTTTTCGCGCAGTTGCGGCGGCAGGTACTGCCAGGCGATCGAATGATAGATCACATGGGTCGTGCCCTCATGGACATGCGACAGGCGGTGCCCGAGCCAATCGACAGCGTCGGCCCTGTCGACGGTCTGGTGGTGGGCAGCGGCGATGGCGATTGCTTGGCGAATGCGCTCCAGCCTGTCGGTCTGGTCGGCCCAGACATAGGACAGGAGACGGAGCCTGTCCTCGTCCAGCGCCGGGTCGAGCGGGTTGAGGTCACAGGCGGCGCGGCTTGCCACTTCGACGGAGACGACCGGTGGCACGGAGCCTCGCCATTCCGGCGTCATGGTGACGGAAGAGGGCTGCAAGGCCCAGGTCCTGTCGCCCAGGCGGTAGGCATAGCGGTCCCATTGCAGGTTGAGCCCGGCGCTGGCACCGACCTCCGAAAGAACGAGGGGTTTCTGAAACAGGCTGGAAATCGTCAGGAAGCCCGGAAGCAGGGCTGCCGAGCGGCGCACTTCGTTGGTCTGCGGGGCGGATTTCAGGCGTTCGAGGATGAACGCGCTGTGGAGACTGCAGGCTCGGTCTATCGCCGTCCAAAGTGTTTCGTCGTCTGTGGTATGGGGCGGATAGGCGGAGACGAGATCGAGGTCGAGGTCCGACAGAACCAGCGCGTGCAGGGCGCCGGCGAACCGCAGAGGCACCGAATCGGCGCCCGGACTGGGATCGCCAGGCCAGGACAGGATGATCGCACCGACCGGGTTGTCCGATGTCAGCCGCTCGTCGGCCAGCGTGCAGAGGCGGGCGGTAAAGGGAGAGCCGAGCTGTTCGCAGGCCACGGCCTGTGTCCTGAACGCATGGCGAACCGCTTCCTCTGATGCCATCTCAAACGTCCTCCGGCCGGTCCTTCGGGTCAAACTGGATGATGGTCAGCCAGGTGGCCGTCAGGGCCGGCTTGCGCTCGTTTTCGATGTCGACGGTGACGTCGTAGGTGACCATCAGCATGCCCGCACCGCGGAAGCGGGCGTCGGCCATGGTGAACCGGCCGCGCACCCGGGCGCCGCATTTGACCGGGGTCATGAAGCGGACCTTGTCGAAGCCGTAGTTGATGCCCATCGTCTGTTCGCGCACCTTGGGCAGACAGTTGAAGTTCATGGCCGAGAGCAGCGACAGCGATAGAAAGCCGTGGGCAATCGTGCCGCCAAAGGGCGTTTCGGCGGCGGCGCGAATGGGATCGGTGTGGATGAACTGGTGGTCATCGGTGGCATCGGCAAAGCCGTCGATGGTTTTCTGGGTGACGGTGATCCAGTCGGAAATGCCAAGTTCCTGACCGATCAGGCCGCGGACGTCCTTGAGTGATATTTCGCGTGGCATCTTTTCGCGTTTCCTGAATTTCCGAGTGGTCTCCCGCTCCCCCTATAGGCTCAGGAGACCATGACGGGCAATGCTTGCCGTCATGTATAGTTCGCAGGGCTCAGGAAATTTCGACGAATAAATCGACCGAGCGGGCGGGGATGAAGCCGCTGACGGTTCGCGTGCCGGAGAGCAGCCCCTGCCAGTGCTTGACCGGGTCTTCCGGCAGGCGGAAGGGGCAATCGGCATGGGCCCGGTTGAACAGGATGGCGATGCGCGTTGTCAGGCCGGTTTCACGATCGCCGGTCGCCAGAACCATCATGAAATTGTCGGTGGCGGGATTGTCCCAATCCCACACCGACATCGGCCAGCCGTCGAGTTTCAGCCATTCGACATCACCGTCACCAGTCAGGAATTCAGCCTGAGAAAACACATCGAAGCGCCGGCGGATGGCAGAAATCGCCGCCGTGTGGGCGATCAGCGTGTCGTCGAGCGCGTCCCAGTCCACCCAGGTGATGGGATTGTCCTGGGCATAGGCGTTGTTGTTGCCCTTCTGGCTGCGGCCACCTTCGTCGCCGGCGGTCAGCATGATCGTGCCGCGGGCGGAAAACAGTGTTCCGAGAATGGCCATGACGTCGCGTTTGCGGGCGGCGATGATGTGGGCGTCGTCCGTGTCGCCTTCAGCGCCATTGTTCCAGGAGTGGTTGTCATTGTGGCCGTCGCGGTTTTCCTCGCCGTTTGCCTCATTGTGCTTGCCGGTGTTGGAGACGAGGTCCATCAGTGTGAAACCATCGTGGGCGGCAACAAAATTGATCGTGCGGGTGCCGGTCTCGCCATAGCGCGAGAACAGGTCGGACGAGCCGGAAAGGCCTGTCGCCAGCGCGCCGATCTTGTGACGGTCGCCGCGCCAGAACATCCTCATATCGTCGCGTGCCCGGTCGTTCCATTCGAGAAAGGGGATGGGGAAATTGCCGAGCTGATAGCCGCCGGGACCGATGTCCCAGGGTTCGGCGATCAGCACGCGGTCCTTCAGGACCGGATCGGTCAGCATGGCGGTCAGAAGTGGCGCATCGCGGTGGAAACCGCTCATGTTGCGGGCGATGATCGGGGCGAGATCGAAGCGGAAGCCATCGACGCCGGTCGTCAGCACGAAGTGGCGCAGGCTGTCGAGCACGAGGTCGTGGACCGAAGGGTGGTCGCAGGCAAGCGTGTTGCCGCAGCCGGTGTCGTTGATCAGGTCGCCCTGCAGGCCGGTGACGTGGCGGTAATAGGTGAGATTGTCGATGCCGCGCATCGACAGGGTGGCGCCGTAGCGGTCGCTTTCGCCGGTGTGGTTGAAGACGAGATCGAGGATAACGCCGATGCCTTCGGCCCGGAGCGCCGCGACAGTCTCCTTCAGTTCCCTGACGCCGCCGGGCACCAGACGCGGATCGAGCGCCATCATGGCGACGGGATTGTAACCCCAGCCGTTCGACAAGCCGAGTGGCGGCAGGTGGCGCTCATCGATCCAGGCGGTGACCGGCATCAGTTCGACCGCCGAAACGCCGATCCGCTTCAAGTGAGCGATGACCGAGGGGTGGGCGAGTGCGGCCACGGTGCCGCGCTGCTTTTCCGGCACGGCCTTGTTGAGCATGGTGAAGGGCTTGACGGCCACTTCGTAGATCAGCCCGCCTGCTGTGAACAGCGGTGCCTCGGGCTCGCTCAGCGGGTGCTGGCCGACGATGGCTTTTGGGACCAGCTTGGCCGTGTCCTCGCCAAAAACCCCAAGTTTCGGATCATAGACGAAGGGCCGGTCGAGCTCGGTGGCGTAAGGATCGACCAGAAGTTTTGAGGGATCGAACCAGAGGCCGTGATCCGGCGAATAGACGCCGTCGGCACGCAGGCCATAGCGTGCGCCGGGTTTCAGCCCCGGCACGAACAGCGAGTGGATGTCGCCGGTCAGGCGGTTCATCGGGATGCGGCGGGTCTCGCGTTTGCCGGCACTGTCGTAAAGGCAGAGCTCGATGCTCGAGGCATGGTGCGACCAGACCGAAAAGCGCACGCCTTCAGGGGTGGGCGTGGCGCCGTAGGGGGCCAGTTTTTCGTCCGGAGCCATACTCACGTGATAACGGTCGGCTGGTCGCGGCCGGTGCGGCTCTTGATGCCGGCAATCTCGTCGGCAACGGCGATCAGGTCGGCCAGCGCCTCCTGCGTGTCGATGTCATGGCGGGCGGGATCAGGCTCGAAACGCTCGATATAGACGCGCAACGTGGCGCCGGACGTGCCGGTGCCAGACAGGCGGAAGACGACGCGGGAGCCGCCTTCGAACAGGATGCGGATGCCCTGGTTCTTGCTCACCGACTGGTCGACCGGATCGAGATAGGCAAAATCGTCGGCCTTCTCGACCTTCAGCGCGCCAAAGCTTTTGCCGGGCAGGGTTTCGAGCTGCGCGCGCAGCGCCGCCACCAGGCCGTTGGCCGCATCGGAATCGACCTCTTCATAGTCGTGGCGCGAGTAATAGTTGCGGCCGTAGGTGGCCCAATGTTTCTTCGAGATGTCGATGACGCTTTCGCCGCGCACGGCCAGAATGTTGAGCCAGAGCAGAACCGCCCAGAGGCCGTCCTTCTCGCGCACGTGGTCCGATCCGGTGCCTGCACTTTCCTCGCCGCAGATCGTCGCCATGCCGGCGTCGAGCAGGTTGCCGAAGAATTTCCAGCCGGTCGGCGTTTCATAGAGGCCGATGCCGAGCTTCTCGGCCACGCGGTCGGCAGCACCGCTGGTCGGCATCGAGCGGGCAATGCCGGCAAGGCCACGGGCATAGCCGGGTGCCAGATGCGCATCGGCAGCCAGCATCGCCAGGCTGTCTGATGGCGTAACGAAGATGCCCTTGCCGATAATGAGGTTGCGGTCGCCGTCGCCGTCGGAGGCGGCGCCGAAATCCGGTGCGTCGTCGCCCATCATCTGGTCGTAGAGACCCTTGGCATGGACGAGGTTGGGGTCCGGATGATGGCCGCCGAAATCCGGCAGTGGAATGAAGTTGAGCACCGAGCCCTTGGCAGCGCCGAGGCGGTTTTCGATGATTTCCTTGGCGTAAGGGCCGGTGACGGCGCTCATCGCATCGAAGACGACGGTAAAGCCGCCGGCGATCTTGGCGCGGATGGCCGGGAAGTCGAACAGCTCTTCCATCAGGGCTGCATAGTCGGCGACCGGATCGATGACCGTGACGGTCATGCCGGCCAGATCCTGCGAGCCTTCGTGGTCGAGGTTGATGTCTTCGCCCGTGGCGATCTTGTAGCTGTCGATCGACTTGGTGCGGGCATAGATCGCGTCGGTGATCTTTTCGGGTGCCGGGCCGCCATTGCCGATGTTGTACTTGATGCCGAAGTCTTCGGTCGGGCCGCCGGGGTTGTGGCTGGCCGACAGCACGATGCCGCCATAGGCCTTGTATTTGCGGATGATGTTGGAGGCGGCGGGCGTCGACAGGATACCGCCACGGCCGACCAGCACCCGGCCAAAACCATTGGCGGCAGCCATCTTGATGGCGATCTGGATGACCTCGCGGTTGTAGTAGCGGCCGTCGCCGCCGATCACCAGCGTCTGCCCGGCAAAGCCTTCCAGCGAATCGAAAATCGACTGGATGAAGTTTTCCGCATAGTTCACCTGCTGGAAGACCGGAACCTTCTTGCGCAGACCCGAGGTACCGGGCTTCTGGTCCGTGTAGGGGGTGGTGTTGACCGTCTTGATCATGGTGTTACGTCCTGTCCTTCAAAAGTCCGGCATAGAGATTGGCATAACGTTCGGCGCTGCGCTCCCAGGAAACGTCCGATTTCATGCCCTGGTTTTGCAGGCGGCCCCAGAGCTTGGGATCGCTATAGGCCTTGAAGACGCGCCGGAGCACGAGCCGCAGGCCATCGGCGGTGATGGGTGAAAACTGGAATCCGGTGGCAACCCGGGCGGAAAGGGCTGCCTCGTTGGCGTCGATGACCGTATCGGCCAGCCCGCCGGTGCGGGCCACAACCGGCACGCAGCCGTAGCGCAGGCCGTAGAGCTGGGTGAGACCGCAGGGCTCGAAGCGCGAGGGGATGAGGATGGCATCGGAGCCCGCCTGCATCAGATGCGACAGAGGTTCGTCATAGCCGATGACCATGCCGACGCGGCAGCGATGGCGGGAGGCTGCGGCCAGAAGGGCACCTTCCAGCGCCTGATCGCCGGAGCCGAGCACGACCAGCTTGCCGCCGTCGGCGACGATCTCGTCGACGACTTCAGCCAGAAGGTCCATGCCCTTTTGCCAGGTCAGGCGGCTGACGACGCAGAAGATCGGGCCGGGCGCATCGTCGAGGCCGAAGCGCTGCGAGAGCGCGGCCCGGTTGATGGCGCGGCGGCGCAGCGTGCCGGTGGAATAGTGTTCGGCAATGCCGGGGTCTGATTCCGGGTTCCAGACCTTGGTATCGACACCGTTGACGATGCCGCTCAGATCGCGGACACGGGCGCCGACGAGGCCTTCCAGCCCCATGCCGAATTCCGGCGTCAGAATTTCATTGGCGTAGGACGGGCTGACCGTGGTGATGGCGGATGCGGTCAGAAGGCCGCCCTTCATGAAGCTGACATCGCCGTAATATTCGACTTCCGACCAGAAGGCTTCCGGCGGCAAAGCCAGCTGCGGGAAGATCTGCGGGCCGAACTGGCCCTGAAAGGCGATGTTGTGGATGGTGAGCACGCTCGGGGTCGCGGGTGCCCGGTCGTAGCGCATGTAGACCGGGGTCAGCGCCGCCTGCCAGTCATGCACATGGACGAGGTCCGGCACCCATTCGGGCAGAAGGCCGGCGGCGATTTCGGCCGCCGCCAGCGAAAGGGCAGCGAAACGCTGCCAGTTGTCGGGATAATCCCTGCCGGAGGGATCGAGGTAGGGGCCGCCATCGCGGGTATACAGGCCCGGAGCGTCGAGGATCAGCACCTCTATGCCTTCGTGCGTGGCCGCCAGAATGTTTGCCGGCGCTCCGAAGAGGTTTTCGATGCCGCCGATCTTCTTTGGCTTCTTCACCTTGCTCATGACCACCGGATAACCCGGCAGAAGCGTGCGCATGCGGATACCATGCGATTTCAGCGCAAGAGGAAGGGCACCCGCCACGTCGGCGAGGCCCCCTGTCTTGATGAGCGGAAAAACTTCCGATGCGACCGACAGAACATTCATGGCTGGTCCTACATTCCCAGCTTGTCGATCATCGGCTGGGTGATGAGGCAGATGCCGTTTTCCGAGCGCCCGAAGCGCTTGGCATCCAGCTCCGGATCGTCGCCGACGACGAGGCCTTCGGGGATGACGACGCGGCTGTCGATGACGACGTTCTTCAATTGGGCATGCCGCCCGATCTTGACGTTGGGCAGGATGACCGCACCGTCGAGACGCGAGAACGAATTCACCCGAACACCGGTGAAGAGCATGCTGCGGTTGAGCGATGCACCGGAGATGATGCAATCGCCCGAAACCAGCGAGGAAGTCGCCGAGCCGCGGCGGTTTTCGTCGTCATGGACGAATTTTGCCGGCGGCTTGATTTCTGCGAAGGTCCAGATCGGCCATGTGCCGTCGTAGATATCGAGTTCCGGCGTGACATGAGTCAGGTCGATATTGGCCTGCCAATAGGCATCGATCGTCCCGACGTCGCGCCAGTAAGGCTCGCGCTCGAAGTTCGAACGGACGCAGGACTGGGCAAACCGGTGGGCGACGGCTTTGCCGTTCTTGACGATATAGGGAATGATGTCCTTGCCGAAGTCGCGGCTGGACGACGGATCGGCGGCGTCGCGGCGCAGTTCCTCGATCAGGAACTTGGTGTCGAAGACATAGATGCCCATCGAGGCGAAGGCGCTGTCCGGCTTGCCGGGAATGGCCGGCGGGTCGGCGGGTTTCTCGACGAAATCGATGATGCGGTCATTCTCGTCGACATGCACCACGCCAAAGCCGGTGGCTTCCATGCGCGGCACTTCGAGGCAGCCGATGGTGACGTCAGCGCCTGAATCGACATGCTGCTGCAGCATGTATTCGTAATCCATCTTGTAGACGTGGTCGCCGGCCAGGATGACCATGTATTTGACGCCGTGGTCCTCGATGATGTCGATGTTCTGGAAGACGGCATCGGCGGTGCCTTCGTACCACTGGGTTTCCGACACGCGCTGGCTGGCGGGCAGGATGTCGAAGCTTTCGTTACGTTCAGGGCGGAAGAAGTTCCAGCCGTTCTGCAGATGGCGGATGAGCGAGTGCGCCTTGTACTGCGTGGCGACGCCGATGCGGCGAATACCGGAGTTCAGCGCGTTGGACAGCGCGAAGTCGATGATGCGGGCCTTGCCGCCAAAATAGACCGCTGGCTTGGCGCGCCGGTCGGTCAATTCCTTGAGACGGCTGCCACGGCCGCCGGCAAGAACGTAGGCCATCGCATCACGAGCGAGGGGTTGAATTCGTTTTTCCATGTGTTTTCCTCCCGTTCATATTTCTCATCCGGACTATCGCGCCTCCAAGCGGCGATACTCCATGTCTCATCGTGGTTTTCGCTATTGATCGTGCTTGCCTGTCAGAGCTCCTGTTCCAGCATGAGTGTCGCCAGGGGCGGCAAAGTGATGGTGGCATATCCGCGGCCGTTTCCGTCGGGACCCGCCTGAACGACGCCGCCATTGCCCTTGCCGCTGCCGCCGTAAATTTCGGCGTCGGTGTTGAGCACTTCCTTCCAGCGCCCGGATGTCGGCAGGGGGATCGTGTAGTTCTCGCGGTAAACCGGCGTGAAGTTGGTGATGACAGCGATCATCTTTTCGCCCGGCGCCTTGCGCAGCCAGGCAAAGACGGAGTTTTCGCGATCGTCGGCCACCAGCCATTCAAAGCCTTCACCCTCGCAGTCGCGGGCGTGAAGTGCGGGCTTGCTTGTGTAGGTGAGGTTCAGATCGCGGATCAGCCGGCGCATGCCCGCATGCAGCGGATATTCGAGCAGATTCCAGTCGAGCGACTTTTCTTCCGACCATTCCTGCCATTGGGCGAACTCCTGGCCCATGAACAGCAGTTTCTTGCCGGGATAGCCCCACATGTAGCCGTAATAGGCGCGAAGATTGGCAAACTTCTGCCAGTCGTCGCCAGTCATCTTGGCGATCAGCGAGCCCTTGCCGTGAACAACCTCGTCATGGGACAGCGGCAGCACGAAATTCTCGCTGAAGGCGTAGAGCAGGCCGAAGGTCAGGTCGTTGTGGTGGTGCTTGCGGTGGATGGGCTCGCGCGACATGTATTGCAGCGTGTCGTGCATGAAACCCATGTTCCACTTGAAGCCGAAACCGAGGCCGCCTTCATGGACGGGCGCGGAGACTTTCGGCCAGGAGGTGGACTCCTCGGCGATGGTCATGATGCCCGGATGGCTGCCATAGACCCTGGAGTTCATGGTCTGCAGGAAGCGCACGGCCTCGAGGTTTTCGTTACCGCCATATTCGTTCGGCACCCACTCGCCATGTTTGCGCGAATAGTCGAGGTAGAGCATCGAAGCGACCGCATCGACGCGCAAGCCGTCGAGATGGAACTTTTCAGCCCAGTAAACGGCATTGTTGATGAGATAGGCCAGCACTTCCAAGCGGCCGAAATTATAGATCGCCGTGTTCCAGTCCGGGTGGAAGCCCTGACGCGGATCCTCGTGTTCGTAGAGGGCGGTGCCGTCGAACAGGCCGAGACCATGCGCATCGGTCGGGAAGTGGGCGGGAACCCAGTCGAGGATGACACCGACGCCGACCTTGTGGGCGCCATTGACGAAGCGCGCAAAACCTTCCGGCTCGCCGAAACGGGCCGTGGGCGCATAAAGCCCCGTTGTCTGGTAGCCCCAGGATGGGTCAAACGGATATTCGGTAATCGGCAGGAATTCGATATGGGTAAAGCCCATGTCGACGCAGTAAGGGATCAGCCGTTCGGCCATCTCGTCCCAACTGAGCATGTCGCCATTGTGGTGGCGCTGCCATGAGGCGGCGTGCACCTCATAGATCGAGATCGGCTGGCGGCGCTGGTCGATGGTGGCCCAATGTTTGCGGTGGGCCTCATCTTCCCAGACCTGGGCGATTTCGCCCGTTGTCATCGACGCGTTTTTCGGCCGCAATTCCGATCGCCGGGCAAAAGGGTCCGCCTTCAGCGGCATGAGTTCGCCGTCCTTGCCGATGATCTCATATTTGTAGATCGTCGCATCGGCGACATCGGGCACGAAGATTTCCCAGATGCCGGTATCGAGCCGCAGGCGCATGACATGGCGGCGGCCATCCCAGCCGTTGAAATCGCCGACGACCGAGACACGCCGGGCGTTGGGCGCCCAGACGGCAAAATGAAAACCCTCGGCACCTTCATGTTTCAGCGGATGGGCACCCATCTTGTCGAACAGGCGCAGGTGCGAGCCTTCGCGAATGTAATAGTCGTCCATCGGCCCGAGAACCGGGCCGAAGCTGTAGGGATCGGCAACTGTCCATTCGCCACCGGCATTCTTCGCACGGTAGCGAACGGGCTGTTGCTTCTTCAGCGAAACAGTGCCTTCGAAAAAGCCTGCATCGTGACGCCGGGTCAGCGTGCCGATTTCCTTGCCGGCCAGTGTTTCGGCCACAACCTCAAGGGCCGTGGGAATGAAGCAGCGCGCGACATGCTCCTTCCCCACGGGATGAATCCCAAGGACTGAGAATGGATTGCCGTGCGATCCGGAGATGATGGCATCAATCTCTGCTGCTGCCA
Source organism: Pararhizobium sp. (assembly GCA_030655075.1). GTDB lineage: Bacteria > Pseudomonadota > Alphaproteobacteria > Rhizobiales > Rhizobiaceae > JAURWE01. Next base: position 684,581 of record JAURWE010000024.1, on the reverse strand, counting down.
GTCCTGTGGACTTGGCTGCCGGGTTGTCCTTGGGGGGTGTTGTCATCCGGCTCTCCAAATTTCTATCGCATACTGACGGATTGTCCGGTCGGAGGAGAACCATCCCATCCGCGCCGTGTTGTGCACCGCCTTGGAATACCAAGCGGTCTTGTCCGTCCAGATCGCGTCGATATCGCGCTGCGCCTTGGCGTAGGCATCGAAATCGGCCGCAACCATGAACCAGTCATGGTTATATATGGCGTCAACCAGACTGGTGAAGCGGTTGCGGTCATCATGGGAGAAAACACCGGATGAAATCGCCAGCAGCGCCTGGGACAGTTCGCGCGATGCCTCGATAATGGCACGCGGATTGTGGCCGTCGGTTCGAGCCTTGGCGACCTCATCGGCGGTGAGGCCGAAGATCATGATGTTTTCAGCGCCGATATACTCGAGCATCTCGACGTTGGCACCATCGAGCGTGCCGATGGTGAGCGCGCCGTTGAGGCCGAACTTCATGTTGCCGGTGCCGGATGCTTCCATGCCTGCCGTCGAGATCTGTTCGGACAGGTCGGCGGCCGGAACGATGATTTCAGCGAGCGAGACGTTGTAGTTCGGAATGAAGACGACCTTGAGCAGGCCGCGCACGGCCGGATCGTTGTTGATGACGCGGGCGACATCGTTGGCCAGCTTGATGATCAGCTTGGCGTTGTGATAGCTCGGCGCCGCCTTGCCAGCGAAGATCTTGACCCGCGGAACCCAGTCGAGTTCCGGATGCGAGCGGATCTGGTCATAAAGTGCGACGGCTTCGATGATGTTGAGAAGCTGGCGCTTGTATTCGTGAATACGCTTGATCTGAATGTCGAACATGGCAGAGGGATCGATGCGGATGCCCATCCGGCTCTGGATGAGATTGGCCAGCTTCGCCTTGTTGGAACGCTTTACCGCCGCAAACTTCTCGCGGAAGTCGGCATTGTCGGCAAAGCCGTCCAAGGCCTGCAGCGCTTCGGCATTGTCCATGAACTCGTCGCCGATCGCACCGCGAATGAGGTTGAACAGGTCCGGATTGCACTGCATCAGCCAGCGGCGCGGGGTGATGCCGTTGGTCTTGTTGTTGATGCGGGTCGGGTAGAGGCGATGCAGATCGGCAAAGACGGTCTGCTTCATCAGCTCGGTGTGCAGCGCCGAGACGCCGTTGATCGAGTGCGAACCGACAAAGGCGAGGTTGCCCATGCGCACGCGGCGATCGCCGCTTTCGTCGATCAGGGAAATATTGCGGACTTCCTGATCGGTGTGGACCTTCTGCTTGCGGGCCTCGATGAGGATCTTCGCATTGATTGCGTAGACAATCTGCATGTGGCGCGGCAGCAGTCGCTCGAACAGCGGCACCGGCCATGTTTCTAGTGCTTCCGGTAGAAGCGTGTGGTTTGTGTAGGAAAATGTCTTGCGGGCGATATCCCAGGACACATCGAAATCGAGGCCATGGACATCGCAGAGCAGGCGGACGAGTTCGGCAACCGATACGGCCGGGTGCGTATCGTTCAGCTGGATCGAGACCTTGTCCGGCAGCGAGGTGAAGTCCGGATACTGCTGCAGGTGGCGGCGCAGGATGTCCTGAAGCGAGGCCGAGGAGAAGAAGAACTCCTGGCGCAGGCGCAGTTCCTGACCCGCCGGCGTCGCATCGGCCGGATAGAGAACCCGGGCGAGGCTTTCTGCCTTGTTGCTCTCGCGAAGCGCCCCGATATGGTCGCCGGCGTTAAAGGCGTCGAGCAGGATCGGGTCGATCGGCTGTGCCGTCCACAGGCGCAGCGTGTTGACGCGCTTGCCGCGCCAACCGACGACCGGCGTGTCATAGGCCGTGGCGATCACGCGTTCGGCGGGTTTCCAGGCGTAGCGCTGGGTGTCTTCCGTGACCTGTGAGGTTTCCACGACACCGCCGAAGCCAATTTCGTAGGAGCTTTCGCGGCGTTCGAATTCCCAGGGGTTACCGTGCGCCAGCCATGTTTCTGGCAGTTCGACCTGCCAGCCATCGGCCATCTGCTGGCGGAACAGGCCGTGGACATAACGGATACCGTAGCCATAGGCGGGAACGTCGACGCTGGCCATGGATTCCATGAAACAGGCAGCAAGGCGGCCGAGACCACCATTCCCGAGCGCTGCATCGGGCTCCAGACCGACGATCATGTCAAGCTCGACACCGAGCGAGGCCAGCGCCTGGCGCAGTTCGTCCATCAGTCCGATGTTGGTGACGGCATCGCGGGTCAGCCGGCCGATCAGAAACTCCAGCGACAGATAATAGACCCGCTTGGCGTTGGTGCGGTACGTCTCGCGGGTGGATTCCATCCAGCGGTCGATAATACGGTCACGAACGACGAGAATGCTCGCGGTCAACCAATCATGCGGTTTTGCGACGCGAGCGTCCTTGCCGATCCGGTAGGTCAACCGTTCGATGATTTCCTGAGCCAGGACGTGAGGATCGGATACGCGAGGGGCAGGTGCTGGTAAATCTGCAGTGGAGATCTGGTTCATCATGAGAAAGGCCAACAATTCGTTATGGCGCTTGCTGGGAGTGCAGCGCCGGAGGAGTGCGAACCGATTTATGCACTCATACGAACGTCTTGCAACAGATGATTTTTATCTAATGTACGCGGGCGGACCGGCCGGCTGGAGGCGTGCCGGAGAGCTTGCCGGGCGAGCTCTTTTTGCTGTACCGTCAGGATTCAACCTCAGCGTGAAGGGGTGGCCAAATCTCGTTCAAGCGAAATGTCTGCAATCAATTCAACACAAAAACCGCCCGGGCTGATCCGGGCGGTTTCTGTGTATGCTCGAAAAGAGCGATGATTATTTCGTCAGGCGGGAGACCATCGCTGCCGTTCGCTGGCCGATGTATTTGAAGGCGTCCACCAAATCGTCGGCATTGTCTGCGGCGAAATAATTTTGCGACGTGGTGGCGCAATATTTCAAAAGGTTCTGACCGCGTGTCGGGGCCATGAAGGCGACGGTGTAGACCTGAATTCCGGCCTTGCGCGCTAAATCACAGGTAGCCTTGGTTTCCGTATCGGCCGATGTGTTGTTATTTTCGCCGTCGGTCATAAAGACAATGTATTTTGTTGGTACCTGACCGTTTTGTTTGTCATGAATGGAATCTTCGCCCTTAGTACCTGTGACCATCAGCTTGTCGTAGGCGTTCTGGAACGCATCCGAAGAATCCGTGCCGCCGTCGGCAATGAGCAGGTTTACCTGGGTCATGACTGCAGCCGTTCCCCAGTTCAGCTTGCTGGCCGGATCCGACGATAGGTTGTACGAAACGGCTCCGGTGCGTACCAGCGTCGCGGTCGGGTCGGCGATGTTCAACTGCGTCAGAAGGTTTGCAACGGAAAGCTTCAAGGTGGCCATTTTGCTCTTGTAGCAAGGAATCGTCCAGTTGGGCGTGTTCCAGTTGCTTTCCTGATAGGTGTAGCAGGCAAAAACGCTCTTATCGACGTCGGTCGTCTTCCAGGCCATCGAACCGGAGCGATCTAGCACGAGGTACATGGAAAGCGCATTCTTACTTTCGGTCGCGCTGTCAGCAGTTGCTGCTGCATTCAGCGTGATGCTGGTCTGACCCAAAAGTCTGGTCATCGCATTGAAGTCGTGTTTGTACTGTGCATTGACGGTGACTTTGAAGCTCTTGCCACTGCCCGTCTGAGCCGTTTCCGTTATCAGAACGGTGGTCGTCTTCGCGAAATCGACAGGGATATTCAATTCATCGAGTTGCAGTCCCTCGGCATTCATTTGGGCCGCCACATATTTTTGAGCCAGCAATCGGGCTTCGGCCTGGGTCGCCCCTTTGCCGGCTAATACGGACGATGCGGCCAGGGCTGCGGCATCAGCCGCATCCTGAAGTCTCGTCTTGTTGCTGACCATCTGTGCCAGATCGATGGCAACGCCGCCACTTGCGAGGAAAACCGGCAGAATGACCGCTGTCGCGATCCCGAAATTGCCGCTGCGGTCTTTGAAAATGCGGGCCAGCTTGCGGGCCGCCGTAATTGCAAATGACATACTAAAAATCCGCTCAATAATTTATTTGTGAGCGGACGCTAGCAAACAAGTCTTATCAGCCGGTTTGTTGACATGATGAATTTTTATTCAATGTCTAACGAAGCCCGGGATTGCGGTGTTTGCGCCGTCAGTGGGCTGTCTCCAAACGGGAAATGGCCTGTGCCGGGCTGGTTCATTTGACGGGAATGACGTCCACGGCCTGCTCGGTCTTGTGGCTGCCGTAGCTCTTCAGAATACCGATGATCGGCGCGACATCGGCATAGTCGCGACCATGGCCGACGACGATATGATCGACGCCTGCGGGAATATCGTTGGTCGGGTCGAGCTCGATCCAGCCGGCGACGTTGCCGCACCAGATGCGCACCCAGGCATGCATGGCATCGGCGCCCTCAAGGCGTTCTTTTCCGGGCGGCGGGATGGTGCGCAGGAAGCCGCTGACGTAGCCGGCGGGAATGCCGAGGCTGCGGAGCGAGACGATCATCACATGCGAAAAGTCCTGGCAGACACCGCGTTTCAAACGAAACGCCTCCTTGGGCGTCGTATCGACTGTCGTTGCCTTCGGATCATAGGTGAAATCGCGGTGGATATGGCTGCACAGCGCTGTCGCGATCTGGCACACGGTCATATGGGGTGCGGCGATCGCCCGGGCATAGGCCGCAATGGCAGAATCTTCCGGAAGACGGGGGCTGGGCCCCAGAAAATGGTGCGGCGAATTGGCATCCAGCGACCAGAAGCTGGCAATTTCGGCCGGCAGGGCCACCAGGTTGGGCGAGAAGTCGGCGGTTATCGACGAAGGTTCGACCTGAACACGCGCCTGCATGCGGACCACGAACTTTTCGTGCGTTGTGCGGAACAGGATCGAGGTCGACGGATTTCCAAAGAAATCGACGTTTTCGGTGCGCTCGTCGGGATGCGGCAGGCAACTGACGGAGCCCGCGACAAGGCGCTGGCGTCTGGGCAACGACACCGGCAAGACGCGAACAGCATGGCGGCCGCCCGTAACCGGCGCCTCATAGCTGTAGGTGATCTGGAGATTGATGTCATACAGCATGATGCAGCCTAGCCGAGATAGGTCTGGGCGAGGACGTCGGACAGTCTTTCCAGCTCAAGTTCGAGCCGGTTGTAGACGTCCGCCGTCATGGCTTCCGGTGTCATGACGGCAAGATTGGCATGCAGCCGCATCGCCTCGCGATAAAAGGGCGACATCTGTCCGTTGGCAAAGGCGTTCGGCAGCAGCTCGACTTCCGTCTTGATCTCGTTCAGCTGGTAGAGGATCGAGCGCGGGTTGAGCGGGTCGAGCGCCAGGAGATCGGTGACCGTCAGATGCGCCGTGCTGACATTGTATCGGCGGCGGTGGGTCATGACGCTGTCGCCGATTTCCAAGAGCATGTCGAGCGCGCCATCGGGCGCCTTTGGGCCGGACATATGGCCGAGCAGGCGCGTCATGTGCAGGGCGCGCTCGAGATAGCGGCCGGCCGAGAGAAAGCGCCAGCCGGTGAAGCGGTACATGTTCTCGTGGACGAGACCGGCAAAGCCCGCGAGCTTGCGCAGGAGAATGGTCATTGCATGGGTCGCGTCGTCGCCGGCCTGGACGGTGGCGTGAAACTTGCGCGTGGTTTTCGCCAGATCGTTCAGGGCGAGCCAGCCATCCGGCGAGAAACGGTCGCGTATGTTGCTGGCCGAAAACAGCGCGCTGTCTATGTTGCGCAGCAGGCTTTCGGGCACCGGCTCCTCGGTATCGACGTCGAGGGCGGCCAGATATTCCGTCACGTCTTTCAGCAGCGGCTGATCGGGGTCTGCCGATTCTGCGAAGCGGCCGTGCCAGGCGCGCAAGATACGCAGCGCCCCTTCGGCGCGCTCGATATAGCGGCCCAGCCAGAAGAGATTGTCGGCGGCGCGGCTCGGCAGACTGCCGGGCATGTTGCGGATGAAGCTTTCCTCGGTCGGCAGCAGCGTCGTGCGCTCGACCGGCTTGTTGCTGACGATCCAGACGTCTGCCGCAGAACCGCCGGATTGCATGGCGATGGCGGCGGCATTTTCGCCGCTGCCGATGCGGGCAAAGCCACCGGGCATGATCTGCCAGCCGTTGCGGGTGCGGGCGGCAAAGACGCGAAGGCTCATCGGGCGTGGCGTCAGCTTGCCGTTGACCCAGGCAGGCGTGGTCGACAGCGTCACGACTTCCTGGCCGACGAGCTTGTTGCCCTCGGTCTGCAGCCAGTCGGTGATCGATGCCTTGGCGGTGTCGCGCAGGGTGGAGCCCAGGACGGACTGATCGTCATCGTCGAAGAACGGCTTTGTCGAATAGGCCGGCCCGATCACCATCTTGGCGATGTTGTTGGCAACGTGATCGCGCTCGGATTTCTGCCCGCACCACCAGGTGGCTATGCTGGGGATGGCGAGGTTCTCGCCGAGCAGGTGGCGGCAGATCGTCGGCATGAAGGCGAGAAAGGCGCGGGTTTCCAGAATGCCGGCGCCGAGCGCGTTGACGATCGACACCGTGCCTGCCCGTAGCGCCTCGACCATGCCGGGCGTGCCGATATGCGAATGCTGGTTGAGTTCGAGCGGATCGGCGAAGGCGGCATCGAGGCGGCGCCAGAGAACGCCGACAGGCTTCAGGCCTGCAACGGTGCGCACCATGACGCGGCCGTTGACGACGGCCAGATCCTCGCCCTCCAAAAGCATGAAGCCTAGATAGCGGGCAATATAGGCGTGTTCGAAATAGGTCTCGTTGGCAAGGCCCGGCGTCAGAACGGCGATACGTTCGTCCGGGTGCCGCTTGCCCGCCTGCAGGGCATCACGGAAGGCGCCGAAAAAGCCGGCGAGGCGGTGCACATGCGTTTCGGCGTAAAGGTCTGACAGTGCGCGCGTGGTCGCCACGCGGTTTTCAAGCGCAAAACCGGCGCCGGATGGAGCCTGCGTTCGATCGGCCAGAACCCACCATTTGCCATTAGGGCCGCGGCCGACTTCGAAGGAACAGAAATGCAGGAAGTGGCCGCTTGCCGGTTTGATGCCGGTCAGCGGGCGTAGATATTCAGGGTTGGAAGCGACGAGAGCCGGCGGCAGGTAACCCTGCGCCACCAGCTTGTTCTCACCGTAGATGTCGGCAACGATCTTTTCGAGCAGGTTGGCGCGCTGCGTCAGGCCGTTGGCCAGTTCCTGCCACTCATCTTCCGCGATGAGCACGGGAATGTGGGACAGCGGCCAGCTGCGCTCGGAATTTTCCTTGCTGCCATAGGCGCGGTAGAACACACCGGCATCACGAAGGTAGCGGTCGGCGCGGGCAAAACGATTGGCGAGCTCCGTGTCGTCCATGCGTCCGATGGTCGAGAGAAGATGTTGCCAGACAGGGCGCACATTGCCCTTGGTGTCCATCATCTCGTCGGCACTGCCGGGCAGGACCGCATAACCAGACAGCAGATCGCGAGCCGGGCGTTCGCTCCGGGCACCGGCTCGTTCTGTGTCTGCGGCCTGCGTATTTGCCATTTATGCTCCTGCCGGGCGCCGCAAGTCGAGCGTCAGCGGATATTCAGCCGACGAGGGCTCCTGCCAGAGACTATAGCCGCCTGCCGTATGGCCCCACGGTTCAAATCGCGCCAATCTTCGTGCTTCCGCTTCGTTTCCATTGACCGGGAATGTGTCATAGCTGCGCCCCCCTGGATGGGCAACATGGTAAATGCAGCCACCGATCGAACGCTGGGTCCACTTGTCGTAGATATCGAAGGTCAGAGGCGTGTTGACTGGCAGCATCGGATGCAGGCCGGACGGCGGCTGCCAGGCCTTGAAGCGGACGCCGGCAACGGAAATGCCGTTGAAGCCGGTGGAGGCCAATGGAACAGCGCGTCCGTTGCAGGCGACTGTATAACGCTCCGGATTGGCGGTTTCGAGTTTGACTTCCAGCCGCTCGACCGACGAATCGACATAGCGGACCGTACCGCCGGGGGCACCCTGTTCTCCCATGACATGCCATGGCTCCAGCGCCTGGCGCAGTTCGAGCTTGGCACCCTGGTATTCGACTTCTCCACAGAAGGGGAAGCGGAATTCGAGCTGGGCTGCGAACCATTCGGGGCGCAGATCGAAGCCGTTGTCGCGCAGGTCGGCGAGCACGTCGAGGAAATCCTGCCAGACGTAGTGCGACAGCATGAACCGGTCGTGCAATGCCGTTCCCCAGCGCACCAGCCTGCCTTCAGCCGGCTTGTTCCAGAAGCGGGCAATGAGGGCGCGCACCAGCAGCTGCTGGGCCAGGCTCATGCGGGCATTCGGCGGCATTTCGAAGCCGCGGAATTCGACAAGGCCGAGACGGCCGGTCGGGCCGTCGGGCGAAAACAGCTTGTCGATACAGATTTCCGAGCGGTGGGTGTTGCCCGTGACGTCGGTCAAAAGATTGCGGAACAGGCGGTCAACCAGCCAGGGCAAGGTGGTGTAGTTGTCGCCGGGCCGCGAGACGTTGGCCATGGCAATTTCGAGTTCATAGAGGCTGTCGTGGCGGGCTTCGTCGATACGCGGGGCCTGGCTGGTCGGGCCGATGAACATGCCGGAGAACATGTAGGAGAGCGAGGGATGGCGCTGCCAATGCAACACCAGGCTCTTCAAGAGATCTGGCCGGCGCAGGAAGGGGCTGTTGTTGGGATTGTTGCCACCGACGACCACGTGGTTGCCGCCGCCGGTGCCGGTGTGGCGGCCGTCGATCATGAATTTGTCGGCACCGAGCCGTGTCTGGCGGGCTTCCTCGTAGACCGCCGTGGTGATGTCGACGCAATCCTGCCAGTTGGCGGCCGGATGGACATTGACCTCGATGACGCCGGGATCGGGCGCGACGCGGATGACGTTGATGCGCTCGTCATAGGGCGGCGTGTAGCCTTCGATATGGATCGGCAAGCCCATGGCCTCGGCAGAGCGTTCGGCCGCCGTGATCAGCTCAAGATAGTCTTCGGTGCGCTCGACCGGCGGCATGAAGACACAAAGGCGACCGTCGCGCGGCTCGACACTCATCGCCGTGCGCACCGGGCCGGTCATTTCATTTCGCCTCTGCGAGGGATCCGTCTTGGAGCGATGGGCGACCATCGGCTCGATCAGCGGGCGGCCTGGATCGGTGTAATCGGCCAGCATGCCCCGCTGTTCGGACGGATCGGCCGGGATGATGTGCGGATAGTCTTCCGGTTCCAGATGCGGAAGGGAGCTCAGCGGCAGACGGAAGCCGATGGGGCTGTCGCCGGGCAGAAGGAATATCTTGCCGCGCTTGGTCGTCCACTTCTCGCTGATCCAGCGGCGCTCGGTGGCCTTGGCATTCCAGACCTGTACGGGCAGGAGATGGCCGGTGGCCACCGTGAGACTGCGCTCGAAGACGCGGGCGATGCGTTTGCGTTCCTCCGGGTCCTTCAGCTTGGAATTGGCCGGATCGACGTTTTCGGGAAGATTGCCTTCCTTGATGATCCATTCGGCCGGATCTTCGTAGACCGGCACGACCATCTCGGGCTCGATCCCGAGTTCGGCGGCAATGCCGGTCAGCAGCAGCTGGGCATCCTTTTCGGTGACGCCGGTATCGACGCCTTCCTGTGCGACCAGCTCCTCCTTGCTCCAGATGGCCTTGCCGTCATTGCGCCAATAAAGCGAGAAGGTCCAGCGCGGCAGGCTTTCGCCCGGATACCACTTGCCCTGTCCGTAATGCAGGAAGCCACCCGGAGCAAAACGTTCACGCAAGCGGCGGATCAATTCATCCGCCTTCTCACGCTTGGTGGGGCCGACGGCGGCGGTGTTCCATTCCTCGGATTCGAAATCGTCGATCGACACGAAGGTCGGCTCGCCGCCCATGGTCAGCCGCACGTCATTGTCGTTGAGCACCTTGTCGACGTGGTGGCCAAGCGCGTTCAGCGCGTCCCAGGACTCGTCGGAAAACGGCTTGGTGATGCGCGGATGTTCGGCGACGCGTTCGACCCGCATGGCGAAATCGAACTCGGTCTCGGCCTCGCCGAAAAGCGCGCCGGAGATCGGCGCGGCGTTGCGATAATGCGGCGTGGCGGCCAACGGAATGTGGCTTTCGCCGGTCAGAAGGCCCGAGGTCGGGTCGAGGCCGACCCAGCCGGCGCCGGGGATGTAGACTTCGCACCAGGCGTGCAGATCGGTGAAATCGACTTCAGTGCCGGAGGGGCCGTCGAGCGCCTTCAGGTCCGGACTGAGCTGGATCAGGTAGCCCGAGACGAAACGGGCGGCGAGGCCGAGATGGCGCAGGGTCTGGACGAGGAGCCAGCTGGAATCGCGGCAGGAGCCAAGGCTGGTCTCCAGTGTTTCTTCCGGCGTCTGGACGCCCGGCTCCATGCGGATGACGTAGCCGACACGCTGCTGCACCTTGGCGTTCAGCCCGACGATGAAATCGATTGTGCGGCGCGGTGTAAGATCGACCGAGGCGATGAAGTTCTTGAGCAACGGATCGACCGGCTCTGTCGCCAGATAGATCTTCAGGTCGTCACGGATATCTTCGGGATATTCGAAGGGAAATTGTTCCGCCTCTTCCTCAATGAAGAAGTCGAACGGGTTGTAGACCGTCATGTCAGCGACGAGGTCGACCTCGATCTTCAGCTCGGTGACCGGATCAGGAAAAACGTAGCGCGACAGGTAGTTGCCGTAAACATCCTGCTGCAGCGTGACGAAATGATTGGACGGCGTCACCTTCAGGGAGTGGCTCAAGACCTTGGTCTTTGAGTGGGCCGCAGGTTTCAGGCGGATGACCTGAGGGCCGAGCCGGATCGGCTTGTCGTACTTATAATGCGTCAGGTGATAGATACTGGCCTTGATCGACATACTGCTTTTTATCCCCTCGTGACGGGTCATTGCCATCTGTGAGCCAGACTTTGTGCAATGCGAAGAGATATTGCAAGGGGCAAGGGGAGAAAGCCGGACTTGATGGCTAACGCAACATCCGTCATATGTTCTTTAGATAACACTAATGGTTGTGAGTTTCGGGAGCAGAAGCAGCGTGCGCCGAGACCAGCCGGCGTGTCGAACAGGACTGGCCCCTTCGACCCAGGCATGGGCCTTGGTCTCCCCAATGAGGAGGTGATGTGATTTGGTTCTGGCCATTTAGCATCACGCTTACGGATACGAAAAACCCGGACAAGCTGGTCCGCTATTGTCCGGGTTCAATTCGTAGCAAAGTAAGCAAAACGGTGATCAGAGTTCGCGCCCCGGTCACCACTCCTAATATATACGCCCACTCGTGAAGCGTGGCAAGTCTGCCCGCTTCATCGTCAGACGTCGAATTCGCCGAGGTCGCGGACCGCGCCGCGGTCGGCCGATGTGGCAAAAGCCGCATAGGCTTTCAGCGCCGTTGTAACCTTGCGCTTACGAATTTCTACCGGCTTCCAGCCCTTGGCGTCCTGCTCGGTGCGGCGGGTCGCCAGTTCTTCGTCGCTGACGCGCAGCGAGATGGTGCGGTTGGGGATGTCGATGTCGATCATGTCGCCTTCGCGCACGATGCCGATCAGGCCGCCATTGGCAGCTTCTGGAGAGACGTGGCCGATGGAGAGACCCGAGGTGCCGCCGGAGAAGCGGCCATCGGTGATCAGCGCACAGGCCTTACCCAGACCTTTCGACTTCAGGTAGCTGGTCGGGTAGAGCATTTCCTGCATGCCCGGGCCGCCCTTGGGGCCTTCATAGCGGATGACAACGACGTCCCCGGCCTTGACCTCGTTGGCGAGGATGGCCTTGACGGAGGAATCCTGGCTTTCGAAGACGCGGGCGGGGCCGGAGAATTTCAGGATCGATTCGTCGACGCCGGCTGTTTTGACGATGCAGCCATTGATCGCAATATTGCCTTTGAGCACGGCGAGGCCGCCATCCTTGGAGAAGGGGTGCTGAGCATCGCGGATGACGCCCTTTTCGCGGTCGACGTCGAGTTCCTTCCAGCGGGCGCTCTGGCTGAAGGCAACCTGGGTCGGCACGCCGCCGGGCGCTGCGCTGAACAGTTTCAGGGCAGCGGGATTGTCGGTGACGGCAATGTCCCATTTCGACAGGGCGTCGCCCAGGGTCGGCTCGTGCACGGTCGGCAGGCCGGCATTCAGCAGGCCGGCGCGGTTGAGTTCGCCGAGGATGGCCATGATGCCACCGGCGCGGTGGACGTCTTCCATGTGCACGTCGGACTTGGCCGGTGCGACCTTGGAGAGGCACGGTACCTTGCGCGACAGGCGGTCGATGTCATCCATGGTGAAATCGACTTCGCCTTCATGGGCAGCCGCCAGGATGTGCAGAACCGTGTTGGTCGAGCCGCCCATGGCGATATCGAGGGCCATGGCATTCTCAAAGGCGCCCTTGGAGGCAATGGTGCGCGGCAGGGCGGTCTCGTCGTCCTGTTCGTAGTAGCGCTTGGCAAGGCCAACGATGCGGCGGCCGGCTTCGAGGAACAGGCCTTCGCGGTCCGAATGGGTGGCGAGCGTCGAGCCGTTGCCGGGCAGCGACAGACCCAAGGCTTCCGTCAGACAGTTCATCGAATTGGCGGTGAACATGCCGGAGCAGGAGCCGCAGGTCGGGCAGGCCGAGCGCTCGATGGTCTGGACGTCCTCGTCCGACATCTTCTCGTCGGCGGCGGCGACCATGGCATCGACCAGATCGAGGGCGTGGATCTTGCCGTCGGACAGCATGACCTTGCCGGCTTCCATCGGGCCGCCGGAGACGAAGATCGTGGGGATGTTAAGGCGCAACGAGGCCATCAGCATGCCGGGGGTGATCTTGTCGCAGTTGGAGATGCAGACCATGGCATCGGCGCAATGGGCGTTGACCATGTATTCGACGCTGTCGGCAATGATTTCGCGCGACGGCAGCGAATAGAGCATGCCGTCATGGCCCATGGCGATGCCGTCATCGACGGCGATCGTGTTGAATTCCTTGGCGACGCCGCCGTGTGCTTCGATTTCGCGGGCAACCAGCTGACCGAGATCCTTGAGGTGGACGTGGCCGGGAACGAACTGCGTGAACGAGTTCACCACGGCAATGATGGGCTTGCCGAAATCGCTGTCCTTCATGCCCGTCGCGCGCCAGAGGCCGCGTGCTCCGGCCATGTTGCGGCCGTGGGTGGTGGTGCGGGAACGATATGCAGGCATGGGCCTATTCCTTGGCGTGGTTCGGGACGTGCTGAGGCGTGTGCTCTCATATGGCGGTTGCGTTCGCCATTTTCATGTCGCTCTAGCGGAAAAGGTTGGAATAGTCACGAAAATATCACCCGCCGTGACGGGTGATATGCCGGAGCAGGTCTCAGGCGGCGGCAGCCTGCGCCGGCATGATGCGGCGTGCCGCTTCGCGAAACGAGATCAGCTTCTTTGCCTGCTCGTCCCAGAGCGTCAGGCGGACGCATTTGATGCTCTGCCACAGCGTCAGCCGGCCGATGGTCTTCAGCTCCGGATGATCCTTCAGGATCTGCGGCAACTTGTGGAACGGAATGCGGCTCGACAGGTGGTGCACATGGTGGATGCCAATATTGCCGGTGAACCACATCAGCGGCTGCGGCAGATCGTAGAAGGAACTGCCGTGCAGGGCGGCATTGGCACGGTCCCAGTCGTCGGTGCGTTCCCAGTGGGCTTCCTCGAACTGGTGCTGGACATAGAACAGCCAGACGCCGGCCGATGCGCCGATGAGGATGACCGGAAATTGGATCAGCAGGAAGGTCCAGAACCCGACGAAATAGATGAGGATCGCATAAAGCGCCAGAATGCCGGCATTGGTGGCGAGCGTGCTCGTCCAGGGAATGTGGCCCTTGTTCATGGCGCCGAGCGGCAGCCGGTGCTGAACGAGGAACAGATAGGCCGGGCCGAGGCCGAACATGACGGCGGGGTGACGATAGAGCCGGTACTTCAGGCGGCCCATGCGGTCGAGCGCCCGGTATTCTTCAAGCGTCAGCGTATCGATGTCGCCAAAACCGCGCTTGTCGAGATTGCCCGAGGAGGCATGATGCAGCGCGTGGGTGTGGCGCCAGTAATCGTAGGGCGTCAGGGTCAGAACACCGATCGTCCGGCCGAGCCAGTCGTTCGCAGTCTTCGAGGTGAACATGGCGCCGTGGCCGCAATCATGCTGGATGATGAACAGGCGAACCATCAGGCCCGCCGCCGGCAGAACCAGCGGCAAGGCGAGGAAGATGCTGATGGTTTCCAGATAAACCATGGCGGCCCAGAGCCCGGCGAAGGGGATGACCGTGACGAGGGTCTCGAAGACGGCGCGGCCGTTTTCGGGAGCCATATAGGGAGACAGGCGCGCCACCCAGCTGCGAGGGGCTGTCGTCATGCAAGTTCGCTTTTCAAGTGAGCTCAATCCGGCTTGGCGCGTCGCGCGTTGTCTATCGGCCTCCGCTATAACAAGCGCCGCCGGAAATCCATAACGGTTTTTTCTTGACTGCCGTTCACAAGTTTTAACAGGTGACCTCAGCTCGGATCGGCGCCCATGACGAGGCCCTCGATATCGTGCTTCTGGGTCACCGGAATAAGCTCTTCGGCGATGCTGCAGACGAGATGTTTTTTGACCTTTTCCGGCAGGGCATCGTGGTAGGCCTTGGTCACCATCATGTCGTGCAACTCGGCGTGACCGGCGCCAGGTGCGTCGACGCCGAGCACCATGACCGGCCGGGCGATCGGCGATCCGTGCTCGGTGCCGCGGTGCACGGTCAGTGCCGACCGGCAGGAAATGTCGCCAAGCTGTGGATATTTCCGGGTTGCAAGCTTCTGGAACTGCGGCCAGATCTCCTTGTCGGGAAACATTTCGTGTTTCCAGGAGCGGCCGTCTTCATATTGCGTTCCCGGGGCGACTTCGAACGGGCCCATGTCCTCGGTGACATCGACGCCGGTGAGGTTGAAGGCGAGCGAGGTGATACGGCGATCGGCGTATGTGTCCGGCGGTGAGGGGAAATCGCGGTGCCAAGGCTGGAACTTCGCACCCTGAAACGGCACGTCGAAGCCGATCTCGACGATCTGGTAGTCCGGCCCGAGCGTGTTTTCGCACATGGCCACGACCCAGGGGTGTGTGACCAGATCGACGAAGCCGGAGAAATTCTCCGGATGGATTTCGACATACCAGCGGCGGGGCCCGCGGCCGACAGCACCGCCCGGGCGCTGGATCGCCGCCCAGAAGGCGGTCATCATGTCCTCGCGCATGCGCTCGGCCCATTCGCGCGGAAAGGCTTTCTTCAGCCCGGTGATGCCATCGGCCTGCAGTGTTTTCAGGTTTTCATCGAGGTCGTAGCTGTAGCCTTGATCCTTGCTGGTCATGATCTTCTCCCTTGTCTCAGGTCTGGAGCTTCACTTTCGCTCCTCTCTTCGCTTGAGAGTTGGTCATTTATAATTATAAGTCAAATTCATTTATGGATATTAGCTGTGATTCAGTCGATATTGCGCTCAGCGGGGCGGAGACGGCAGGCAGGAGCGGGCGTTTGGCAGGCAGTGACGATACCGCAAAACGGAAACGGGGCCAGAAGGGCCCACGCGAAAACGTGGCGCGCCGGGTGACGATGACCGATGTCGCCAAGGCTGCCGGCTGCTCGCAGGCAACCGTGTCTTTCGTGCTCAATCAGACGACGGGCATCAAGATTTCCGATGAAACGCGCCAGCGCGTCATCGAAGCGGCCCGGGCTCTTGGCTATGCGGCGCCGATCTTCGCGCATGAACCGGTTGTTCCGTCGCTCCCGACCGGCGGCCTGATCGGCTTCGTGGTCGATCAGTTGGCAACGTCTCCGGAATCCGCCACCGCCATCGATGGAGCCCGGCAGGCCTCATGGGATGCGGGCACGGTGGTGCTGGCGGCGCAGACGCTGAGCAATGCCGGAATGGAGGCGCGGACCATCGAGGCCATGACCCGCAGCGGCGTGTCGGGGCTGATCTACATGACGATCTTCACGCGCAAGATCATCGTGCCGCCGGCCCTGGCGCGTCTGAACATTCCGGTGGTGCTGCTCAATTGCTATACGGACGATCACGCCTTTCCATCGGTCGTTCCCGGAGAAGCCGCAGGCGCGCAGGGTGCTACCCAGCATCTCATCGACCAAGGCCACCGGCGCATAGCAATGATCGTCGGCGAACCCTGGATGGAGGCGGCGCAGGACCGGCTGAAAGGGTACCGGCGGGCGCTTGCCGGTGCCGGCATAGGCTTCGATCAGGGGCTTGTCGTCCAGGGAAACTGGTCGGCAACATCAGGCTATACCGCCACCCTCGCGCTGTTGCAGCGCACGGAGCGGCCGACGGCGATCTACTGCCAGAGCGACCGGATGGCCAGCGGCTGTTACGAGGCGCTGAAGGAGGCGGGGCTGAGCGTGCCCGGCGATATCTCGGTGATCGGTTTCGACGATGACGAACTGGCCCGGCATCTGCGCCCGCCGCTCAGCACCTCGCTGCTGCCACACCGGGCTATGGGCGCCTGGGCAGTCGAGCAGCTGGAGACGATGAAGGCCGAGCCTGCAAAACGTTATCCGGTGACCCGGCTCGAATGCGGCTTCATCGAGCGCGAATCCGTCCGGCGGGTGCCGGAATAGGGCGCCCAGCGCGTGCTGGAGCGCCGTTTTCGGCGAATTTCGACCATTTTCAGCTTTCGCGGATAGGCTGCAGGCATCGGAGCGATGCTTGCAGCCGTAGCGCTGTCGCGGCCAAAATCAACGTCACAATTTCGCAATCTATACGTTTGTGTTTTTTGGCTCATATGATCACAGATGTGTTTTTTCAGGTGCCGGAGACTTGCACTGCCGGGAGAATTAGCATTTCGTCACCTCCATCGAACCATAAAAAGGGGAAGGAAAAGCAACAATGAACCAGTTCAATGTCACATTCCGCACCGCTCTCGTGCTCGGCTCTCTCATCATCGCAGCAAGCCCGGCGCTTGCCGAAACCGTTCTTCATCGCGGCAATGCCGGTGAGCCGCAGACGCTCGACCAGGCGCATACGTCGATCAATATCGAGGAGTTCATCCTCAAGGATCTCTTCGAAGGTCTCACTGTTTATGACGCCGCAGGCCAGATCGTGCCTGGTGCTGCGGAAAGCTGGACGGCGTCGGCAGACGGCACCGTCTACACGTTCAAACTTCGCGCCGATGCGAAATGGTCGGACGGGTCGCCGGTGACGGCGGGCGATTTCGCCTTTTCCTTCCAGCGCGTCGAGGACCCCAAGACGGCGGCCGGCTATGCCAATATTCTCTATCCGATCAAGAATGCCGAAAAGATCAACAAGAGCGGCCTGCCGGTCGACCAGTTGGGTGTGAAGGCGATCGACGACAAGACGCTCGAACTGACGCTGGAACGGCCGACGCCCTTCATTCTCGAGCTTCTGGCCCACCAGACGGCGCTGCCGATTTCAAAGGCCAGCTTCGACAAGAACGGTGCCGATTTCGTCAAGCCGGGCATCATGGTGTCGAACGGTGCCTACAAGCTCACCGCGCATGTGCCGAACGATACGCTGACGGCGGAAAAGAATGCGTCCTACTGGGATGCGGCCAACGTCAAGATCGACAAGGTGATCTTCTATCCGATCGACGACCAGGCGGCCTCGGTGCGTCGGTTCGAGGCGAAGGAAATGGATATCGCCTATAATTTCTCAGCCGATCAACTGGACCGGCTGCGCAAGTCCTACGGTGAGCAGGTGCATGTGTCGCCGGCGTTGGCGACCTATTACTACGCCTTCGACACACGCACCGAGCCCTACAGCGATGTGCGGGTGCGCCGGGCCCTGTCGATGGCGGTCGATCGCGACTTCCTGGCCAAGGACATCTACAGCGGCTCGCAGTTGCCGTCCTATTCTATGGTGCCGCCCGGCATCGCCTCCTACGGCGAGCCGTCGAAGGCCGATTTTGCCGACATGTCGCAACTCGACCGCGAGGACAAGGCAATCGAACTGATGAGGGAAGCGGGCTACGGGGAGGGTGGCAAGCCGCTCGCCATCGAGATCCGCTACAACACAAACCCGAACCACGAGCGGGTTGCAACGGCTGTGGCCGACATGTGGAAGAACACGTTCGGCGCGACCGTGACGATGGTCAATCTCGACGTTTCCTCGCATTACGCCTACCTGCAGGAGGGCGGCAAGTTCAATGTCGCGCGTGCCGGCTGGACCGGCGACTATGCGGATGCGGAAAACTTTCTGGCGCTCAGCGTCTCGACCAACAAGACGTTTAACTACGGGCACTTTACCAGCGCCGAGTTCGACGCGCTGATGAAGAAATCCTACGAGGAGATGGACCCGGCGGTACGCTCGAAGATCCTGCATGAGGCCGAAACGCTGATGATGAAGGAACAGCCGGTGGCGCCGTTCCTGGCGCAGGCCGAACTCTGGCTGGTGGCGTCACGGGTCAAGGGCTGGCAGGACAATGCCGCCAACCAGCATCTGACGCGTTTCCTGAGCATCGCCGAATAAATCAGGGATGACGCCGGCCGCAGTGGAATGATCCGCTGCGGCCGCGCTCAGGAGCACGCCCATGCTGTCCTTCGTCCTTCGCCGTCTGGCGAGTGCCGTGCCGACGCTGTTCATCGTCGTCACCATTTCCTTCTTCCTCATGCGGTTCGCACCTGGCGGCCCTTTCAATCTCGAGCGGCCGCTTCCACCGGCAACGATGGAAAACCTGATGCGGACCTACCAGCTCGACCAGCCGCTCTGGTGGCAATACGTCACCTATATCAGCAACGCCGTCACCGGCGATTTCGGGCCGAGCTACATCTACAAGGACAACAGCGTCGCCGAACTGATGGGCAAGGGGCTGCCCTATTCGCTGGAGCTCGGATTCTATGCGCTGCTGGTGGCGCTGATCGGCGGGGTGCTGGCCGGCACGATCGCCGCGCTCCGGCAAAACAGCGTTCTCGATTTCCTGATCATGTCGGTTTCGACCGTTGGCGTCACCGTGCCCAATTTCGTGGTGGGTCCGGTGCTGACGCTGGTCTTTGCCATTACGCTCGCCTGGCTGCCGGCCGGTGGCTGGGGCGACGGGTCGATCCGGTTTCTGATCCTGCCGATGATCGCGCTGGCGCTGCCGCAGCTGGCGGTCTTTGCCCGGCTGACACGCGGCTCGATGATTGAGGCGCTGCACACGGATCACATCCGCACGGCGCGTGCCTACGGGCTTCCGGCCCGCACAGTGGTCATCACCCATGCGATGCGGGCGGCAATGCTGCCGGTGGTCTCTTATCTCGCCCCTTGCGCTGCGGCACTGCTCACCGGTTCGGCCGTGGTCGAGACGATCTTCACCATTCCCGGCGTCGGCCGCTATTTCGTGCTCGGCGCCATCAACCGCGACTACACGCTCGTCATGGGCACCGTCATTCTCGTCGCCATCTTCGTCATCGTCTTCAATCTGGCTGTCGACATTCTCTACGGCCTGCTCGATCCGAGGGTCCGCCATGACTGACCTGACCCACGCCCCCGCCGTGCTGCCTGAAATGAAGGGACGCAGTCTCTTCCAGCTGGCGCTGATCCGCTTTCGCCGCAACCGCGCCGCCATGGCCGGCGGCGTGACGCTGATCCTCATCGCGCTGTTTTCCTTCTTCGGGCCCTTTTTCGTCAGCCATACCTACGATCAGGTTTTTCCATCCTATGTCTCCATCCCGCCGAGCCTGGAGCCGCGCCCGGACACGACGCTGCTGCAGGATGTTATGGACGGTATCGCCGCGCGGGCGCGGGTCCAGCTCAAGGCGTTTTCCGTCGACGGCGAAACTTTCACGGCCACCGTCACATCGGACAAGGAGATCGATCCGCGCACGACCCGTTACTTCGACCGGGCCAATGAATTCGACGGGACAAAGGTGATTTCAACCGGCGATGGCGGCAAATCGATGGTGCTGACAGGAAATGTCGACCGGGAATATTTCCCGTTCGGCACGGATTCAAACGGCCGCGACCTGCTGGTTCGCGTCATGCTCGGCGGGCAGATTTCCATTGCCGTCGGCGTGCTCGCCAGTCTCGTGTCACTGGGCATCGGCGTTCTCTACGGGGCGACATCGGGCTATATAGGCGGGCGGGTCGACAATGTGATGATGCGCATGGTCGAGATCCTCTATTCGCTGCCCTTCGTGTTCCTCGTCGTCGTGCTGGTGGTGTTCTTCGGCCGCAGCTTCATCCTGATCTTCCTCGTCATCGGTGCGGTCGAGTGGCTGGACATGGCGCGCATCGTGCGCGGCCAGACGCTGGCGCTGAAGCGGCGCGAGTTCGTTGGTGCGGCGCAGGCGCTTGGCCTCACCGACTGGCAAATCATCCGCCGCCATATCATCCCGAACACGATCGGGCCGGTCATCATTTTCGTCACCGTCGTGGTGCCGAAGGTCATCCTGCTCGAAAGCTTCCTGTCGTTTCTGGGCCTCGGCGTGCAGGCGCCGCTGACCAGCTGGGGGGCGCTGATTTCGGAAGGCGCCAACAATATCCAGTCGGCACCGTGGCTGCTGATCTTCCCGGCGATCTTCTTCATCATCACCCTGTTCTCGCTGAATTTCGCTGGCGACGGCCTGCGCGATGCGCTCGATCCGAAGGACCGCTGAGATGACTGACGACATCATTCTGGCGGTGCGCAATCTGAAGGTCGACTTTACGACGCCGGACGGAACGGTCGAGGCGGTCAAGGGCATTGATCTCGACGTGCGCGCCGGCGAAACGCTGGCGGTGGTCGGCGAGAGCGGTTCCGGCAAAAGCCAGACGATGATGGGCATCATGGGGCTGCTCGCCGGCAACGGCACGGTCAGCGGCTCGGCAAAATATCGGGGGCTGGAACTGGTCGGTCTGCCGGCGCGGGCACTCAACCAGGTGCGCGGCGCAAAGATCACCATGATCTTCCAGGAGCCGATGACCTCGCTCGATCCGCTCTATCCGATCGGGCGGCAGGTCGCCGAGCCGATCGTGCATCATCGCGGCGGCAGCTTCCGGCAGGCACGAAAACGGGTGCTCGAACTTCTGGCGCTCGTCGGCATTCCCGATCCGGAGCGGCGGATCGACAGTTATCCGCACGAGCTTTCCGGCGGCCAGCGCCAGCGGGTGATGATTGCCATGGCGCTTGCCAACGAGCCGGATATCCTGATCGCCGATGAGCCGACGACGGCGCTCGATGTGACCATCCAGGCGCAGATCCTCGATCTGCTGCGCTCGCTGCAGCAGCGATTCGGGATGGCCGTGGTGCTGATCACCCATGATCTCGGCATCGTCCGGCATTTCGCCAGCCGCGTTGCCGTGATGCGGCGCGGCGAGGTGGTGGAAACCGGCACGACGGGCGACATTTTCGACAGGCCGCAGGCGGATTACACGAAAATGCTTTTGGCTGCCGAACCAACCGGTCGCAAGGCATCGCCGCCCGCCGATACGCCGATCATTCTGGAAGGCCGCGACATAGAGGTTTCCTATGCGCTTGGCGGCGGGCTGTTCGGCCAGCCGGCCTCGACGCTGCGTGCCGTCGATGGTGTGTCGCTGCGGCTGAAAGAGGGCCAGACGATCGGCATCGTCGGCGAATCCGGCTCGGGGAAATCGACGCTCGGCCGGGCGCTCTTGCGGCTTGTGCCCAGTGCCGGAAACTACCGGTTCGGCACGGTCGACATGTCCCGCTTCGACCGGCGCGCCATGCGGCCGCTGCGGCGCCAGTTGCAACTGGTTTTTCAGGATCCCTATGGCTCGCTGTCGCCACGCCAGACGGTGGGGGAGATCATTACAGAGGGGCTTTACGTGCACGAGCCGCAGCTCAGCCGCGCCGACCGCGACCGGCGGGCGATCGGAGCGCTGATGGAGGTCGGCCTCGATCCGGGCTCGCGCAACCGCTATCCGCACGAGTTTTCCGGCGGCCAGCGCCAGCGCATCGCCATTGCGCGCGCGATCATCCTCAAGCCGAAAGTGGTGATCCTCGACGAGCCGACGTCGGCACTCGACCGCTCCGTGCAGGGACAGGTCATCGATCTCCTGCGCAACCTTCAGGCTGCACACGGTCTGTCCTATGTCTTCATCAGCCACGACCTGTCGGTGGTGAAGGCGATGGCGGACTATGTGATTGTCATGAAGGACGGGAAAGTGGTCGAGGAGGGTGAAACCGACGCGATCTTCGACGCGCCGGTGGAGACCTATACGAAGACACTCATGGGAGCGGCCTTCAGTGCCCTGGAACGGGACATGCCGGCCAGATCTTAGGCCGGCCAGATCTTAAGCCAGGCGGATCTGAAGCCAGGCGGACCTTGAGCCAGCCGCGCCCTAAGGCCGGGCGCGGGGGTTGGGCCTTCGAGCCGTAATCAGTTCTTGCGGGCCTTGCGGGCGGCGTAGCGTCGGTCGCGCTCGGCCTTGCGTTCGGCTTCGTCGGCCACGACCCGGGCAATGCGGTTCTTGGTTTCGGCTTCGCGGGCGTCGGCTTCGGCGCGTGCCTCGGCGTCGGCTGCAGCCGCTTCGGCTGCCGCTTCGGCCAGCTGGCGGTCGAGTTCGGCCTGCTTCAGCGCGGCGCGTTCGGCACGGCGCAGTTCGCGCGCTTCGGCGGCTGCCTGCCGCTCAAGGCTCTTGGCAAGCATCTCCGGGTCGGTCAGCTTCGGTGCCGTCTCGAACTTCTTCAGCAGCTTCTGCTTGGCTTCAAGCGCTGCTTTCCGGCGATCGGCAAAGCCGTTATCGTTGGGATGTCTCAATGGAATAGCGTCCTTAAATTCATACAGTGTCGAGCCAGGGCCGGGGCCATCAAGGCTCAGTGAAACCCCGTGGGGTGAAGTATTAAAGGGCTCACCGGTTTCCCGGTAAGCCCTTAATATTCAAGCAATTGGATGGTGGGCGTAACAGGGATTGAACCTGTGACCCCTACGATGTCAACGTAGTGCTCTCCCGCTGAGCTATACGCCCATCCGATGCGGCGCATAGATCACAGAACCCGCGATGGCGTCAAGTGCGTTTCGCGACGATTTTGTGAACATTATCAGATTGCCTCAGGCGGCCAGCATCTTGTTCACTTCATCGACGAGGTCGCGAAGATGGAAGGGCTTGGAGAGAACCTTGGCGTCCTTGGGAGCCTTGGAATCGGGGTTCAGCGCAACGGCGGCAAAACCGGTAATGAACATGACCTTGAGATCCGGATCGAGTTCCGTCGCGCGGCGGGCGAGCTCGATCCCGTCCATTTCCGGCATGACGATATCGGTCAGCAGAAGATTGAAAGGCTCTTCGCGCAGGCGGTCGTAGGCGCTAGCGCCGTTGTCGTAAGACATGACTTTGTAGCCGGCCTTTTCCAGGGCCTTGACCAGAAAGCGGCGCATGTCGTTGTCATCTTCGGCGAGAAGGATCTTAGGACTCATGTTTTTGTAGCCGTTTTTGCTTGCATTCGGTGATTTGGGACGCGGAGCCTACAAGAGACCGTATCCTGGTAAATATCCGGTGAAGAGCGCTCTTCAAGAGGCGCCAAACCGGAACTGCGCGACTATGGACACAGGCGCAGCCAACTGGCAACATATACGAAGCAGTAACATAGTGACATGGTAAAAGGGTCGAAATGGCCGTGGAGTCAGCTGAAAGCGGCCTGTTCGAGGTCAGGGAGCCGGATACGCAGCGGATTCCCTTCGTTTTCAACTCTCCCCATAGCGGACGGCTCTATACACAGCTTTTTCTCGATCAGTCCCGGCTTGATGCAACGGCGATCCGGCGGTCGGAAGACTATTATGTCGACGAGCTTTTCGGCTCGGCTGTGCAACTCGGCGCACCCTTGCTGCTTGCCCATTTCCCGCGCGCCTTTCTCGACGTCAACCGGGAGCCCTACGAACTCGATCCGCGCATGTTCGAGGGGCAGCTTCCGCCCTATGCCAATATCAGCTCGATCCGGGTGGCCGGCGGGCTTGGTACGGTGCCTCGGCTGGTGGCTGAGAACATGGAAATCTACAAGAACCGCCTGCCGGTGGAACAGGCGCTTGGCCGTATCGAGACGATCTACAAGCCCTATCACGACTGCCTGCGCAAGCTGATTGCCAAGACGCATGTGCGCTTCGGCTTTGCGGTGCTGGTCGATTGCCATTCGATGCCCGGCAACATTCGCGGGCACGGGGCCGCCAACCGGTCGGATTTCATCCTCGGGGATCGCTACGGCACCAGCGCATCGGCGGATCTTTCGCGGGCTGCCGTGGAAATTCTTGAAGAGATGGGCTTCAGCGTCTCGCGCAACAAACCCTATGCCGGCGGTTTCATCACCGAACATTACGGCCGCCCATCGCGCGGCCTGCACGCGCTGCAGATCGAGATCAACCGGGGGCTCTATATCGACGAGACGACGCTGAAGAAAAAGCCGCAGTTCGACAGGCTTGCCGCCGACCTCGGCCGCTTTCTCGCGGCGCTGTCCAAACATGTCGAAAAATATGCGGCGGTACCGGGCACCGCACTGGCCGCCGAATAGGCCGCTACCCACACTTGGCTATTGTATTTTCCTCAAAAAAAACCGCGCCTAAGGCGCGGTCAAGTCTAGGGAGGAAACACCCAAGGAGGGTATTTACAGCCACAAGTGACTGTAGGAAAAAGCTAATATTGCAGCGCACAATTGTCAAGCGAAAACTCATGTAAATCGTGCAGTGCGGCAAAGGATTTGCCGGGCGATTGTGCTCCTTGTGGGCAAATGCTCACTATTTTAGCGCTAAACCGTTGTTGAAAAAGGCTTTTTTGTCTTTCGGAAAAATGCCGGTTTCGTTGATTCCGGATATGCCCTAAACAGGTTTGTCCCCTCGAACAGATGAGATCTTCATGCTTCCCGACCGCGCTTTTTTTGATCGTTTGGCCGATGCCGCTGCCCGCGAGACCCTGCCGCGCTTTCGCACCGGCATCAGTGCCGCCAACAAGGAAGCCGTCGGGTTCGATCCCGTCACCGAAGGCGATCAGGCGGCCGAGGTGGCGATCCGGGCACTGATCGAGGAGCGCTTTCCAGACCACGGCATTCTTGGCGAGGAACACGGCAATGTCCGGCTCGACAGCGACTACGTCTGGGTGATCGACCCGATCGACGGGACCCGGGCCTTCATCTCGGGCCTGCCGGTCTGGGGCACGCTGATCGGGCTCTATCATAAGGGTGAGGCGGTCATGGGCATCATGGACCAGCCCTTTACACGCGAGCGTTATTTCGCCGCCGATGGAAAGACGCACTATCGCGGGCCGGATGGCGAGCAAGTGGTCAGGACACGCGACTGCGGCGACATTTCCAAGGCGATCCTGTTCACCACCTCGCCCTATCTTTACAAGGGCGATATCAAGACACGCTTCGATGCCGTGCAGGACAAGGTGCTGCTCGCCCGCTATGGCTGCGATTGTTATGCCTTTGCGCTGCTGGCGGCGGGCCATATCGATCTGGTGATCGAATGCGGCCTCAAACCCTATGACGTCGGCGGCATCATTCCGCTGATCGAGCAGGCCGGGGGCATCATCACCGACTGGAACGGCGGACCTGCGGAAATGGGCGGCGAAGTGGTGGCTGCCGGCAGTGCTGCCCTGCATGCGCAGGCACTCGCGATCCTAAAAAGATAGGGACGTTCAAGCCGCAGGATTGTCGTCCGCCGCATCATCGCCACCGGGAATGAAAGCGGCAATGGCGGCCATGGCCTGGGCGCGGTATTTGTCGGCCTCCTGAAACAGTTCATGCCGTGCGCCATCGATCGGGATCATCGTGGCAGCGCGGAAATTGCGCGCCAGCCGCTCAACGGCCCTGTGCGGCACC
Source organism: Pararhizobium sp. (assembly GCA_030655075.1). Taxonomy (GTDB): domain Bacteria; phylum Pseudomonadota; class Alphaproteobacteria; order Rhizobiales; family Rhizobiaceae; genus JAURWE01. The sequence goes on along the minus strand of JAURWE010000024.1, from coordinate 658,946 downwards.
AGCGTGTCGCGGCCGGGTGCCAGCAGCAGCGTCGGAATCTGGATCTGTGTCAGGTACTCACGCTGTCTGATGCGGTTGATCGCGGTCAGTGTTTCGCAGAGCCATGACGATGTTGGCGGGCCCAACCCGAGATCCGGATTGGACCGGGTGATTGCAAGATTGCGGGCATAACGCAGACCGTCCGCCGTCAGCAGATTGTCCTCGAACGGGCGTGGAGGTCGGTCGCGGATCAGCGGAAACGCGCCCAGGCCTAAAATACGGGCGGCGCGAGCGATAATGCCGATGAGACCGCTGCTCACCGCCTGAGCGCCAAGCTCGACGAAGGGGGCGGCCACGACGATGCGCTCGATGCGGTTTTCCAGCCAGGGTGCCTGCGACAAGGCGATCAGCGCACCCATGGAATGGGCGACCATGAAGAAGGGCAGGCGGGTATCGGGAAGCACGATGTGCTCCAGGAATGTCGTGAGATCGTGCTCATAGTCGGAGAAGTGGCGGACATGACCGCGTCTGGTGTTCTTCAGCATTCGGCCGGATCCGCCCTGGCCGCGCCAGTCGAAGGTTGCGACCCAGAGGCCGCGGGTGTTGAAGTCGCGGATCGTCTCATAATACTTCTCAATGGTTTCGTTGCGGCCTTGAAGCAGCACGATCGTGCCCTTGGAGACCGGCGCATCGGACCTGAAAATCGCATAACGAATCTGGACGCCGCCGACACCGTCGAAATAGCCGGCCTTATGATTGTCCGGCACGGCATTGCCCGGGGTCGAGCGGAGGATGGGCGTCATCGGGTCTGCCATGGCTGTGTGGTGGCGGTGTTTTGCGTTCATCAACCGATAGGCCGTGGCTGGGACGGCGTCAAAGAAAAAAGGCTGCATTCTTCGCGCTGCGGCGGGTCTTGACGGCCGCAACAGCAGTTCCCATCTCAGGGTTACAGGCGCCCCAAGCGGGCCTGTGAACCGGGTTCGCCATCGCCGTTGACGGGATGAGGAACCCAAAACCGCAAAACCAGTCGCTCACAGGAGGACACCATGCGTCACGTTGATTTTTCCCCCCTCTATCGTTCCACCGTCGGTTTCGACCGCCTGTTCACCATGCTCGACAGTCTCGGACAGCCCGACCAGTCGCAGACCTATCCGCCCTATAATATCGAGCGGACCGGTGAAGCCACCTATCGCATCACCATGGCTGTTGCCGGTTTTGACGAAAGCGAGCTTTCGATCGAAGCGCGCGAACATGCGCTGACGGTCAAGGGTGAAAAGGCTGAAGACAGCAAGGAAGATGGCCAGTTCCTCTATCGCGGCATTGCCAAGCGCGCCTTCGAGCGCCGCTTCCAGCTCGCCGATCACGTGGAAATCACCGCCGCTTCCCTGAAGAACGGTCTCCTGCACATTGACCTTCTGCGCGAACTTCCGGAGGCTGCAAAACCCCGCAAGATCGAGATTACCGCCACCTCCCAGGCGGCCAAGCAGATCGAAGCGCAGACCGTCTGACCGGCTCCTAAAGCCTGTTGACGCCACAATGCGTGTTGAAGAAAGGGCGGCATCCGAAAGGGTGCCGCTTTTTTGTCGCCGCCCCTATCAGGCCGCCGCAGTTTCCAGGAACCGTCCGACGTCTGCCTCCTCCGTAGCAAAGCTCGTCACCAGGCGGATCAGGACTTCATCACCGGACATGGCCAGATCGTGTGGCACTGGCCAGTCGTAGAACACGGCGCCGGCTGCCCGCAGCTTTTCGGCGGCATCGGTCTTCAGAATGGCGAAGACCTCGTTCGAGCCGGTCGGCCAGGCGAGGCGGGCGGAGTTGGAGGCGGCAAGACCGCTGGCCAACTGCTGCGCCATGGCATTGGCATGGCTGGCGATACTCAGCCAGAGATCATCCTTCAGATAGGCATCGAACTGGGCGGCAATGAAGCGCGACTTGGAGAAGAGCTGGGCCGAGCGTTTGCGCAGATAGTGCATCTGTGCGGCTTTCGACATGTCGAACAGCACCAGTGCCTCGGCGCACCAGCAGCCATTCTTGGTGCCGCCGAAGGAGAGCAGATCGACACCGCGTTTCCAGGTCATTTCGGCCGGCGTGGTGCCAAGCGTCACAAGCGCATTGGCGAAGCGGGCGCCGTCCATATGCAGCGGCAGGGCATAGGATTTGGCGATCGCCGAAATGGCGTCGATCTCGTCCAGCGAATAGGCCGTGCCCGATTCGGTCGCCTGCGTCAGCGTAATGGCCATGGGCTGACCGCCATGGACGCCGCCGCTGCGGGTGCGCTGGATTTCTTTCTCGAGCAGCACCGCGTCCATCTTGCCGCCGGCGCCATCGACCGGGGCAAGCTTTGCGCCATGCGAGAAGAATTCCGGGGCGCCGCACTCATCGACACTGACGTGGGCTTCGCGGTGGCAGAAGACGTGGCCGCCGGGCACATTGGCGCTGGCAAGCGCCAGAGAGTTTGCCGCCGTTCCGGTGGCGACGAAGAAGACTGCGACCTCACGTTCGAAAATTTCCGAGAACTTTTTTTCGACCTTCTTGTCGAGGTCGCCGGTGCCGTAGGCGGAGGAAAAACCACTGGCGGCGCTGACCAGGCTTTCGGCGATCAGCGGGTGGGCTCCGGCCCAGTTGTCGGAGGCAAAAATCATTGGTTTTTCGTCCTTTTCTTGCATGCAATATGGCCCGAAGGCCTCGTTGGCGCGGACCATAAGACAGAGGGGGCGAGGCTGTAAGCCGGAGAGACCGAGCAGTGCCATTTTGAAATGAAACGTAAGGAAAATACAAAATTTTGTAATTAAAAAACAAAATTGGATAATATCCGGTAATGTTCAATCTCCAAATGCTAATATTTTCTTGTCATGCTCTTGCAGTCTTCAGAGCTTTCTGGCATAGAGCCTATGAAATAGGACAGTCTTGCTGTCCTATTTCGGTCAGTGGATCGAAAAATGCCGATATTTCCGGACTTTCCGGATCTGACGCACAGCCTTGTTTGCGCAAACGGAATGACGTTCATTCCATGGGCGACAAAAGGGTCTATACCGGTCTGCGGCCATCTTGCCTGATGCGAAGGAGCCTGCGCGGAACCGTTCCGGGACTTGAGAACCCGGCAAAAGACCACGCTGCCCTGTCAATGCCTTACGCGTTTTACGGCCATTTTTGGCTTTTCAAGCGCTCAGGTGTTTGCGGCCGGATCAGGTTCATGCAACGATAGTGCAGTGCGGTATGGCGAGGATATTCCTTTCACCACCTGCCGGTAGCAAGCCCCGGAAACGGGCCTTCAAGGAGGGAATACGATGTCGGACCTGACGCCATCAGCACACTTCGAGCAAGACCGCGCGCTGACCGCAGCGACCGGCTCGAAGACGAGCAATTCCCCGGCCATGTTGCATCGCGGCCTGCCGGCCAAACAGGGTCTCTATGATCCGCGCAATGAGCACGATGCCTGCGGCGTCGGCTTCGTCGCGCATATGAAGGGCAAGAAGTCGCATCAGATCGTGCGCGACGGCCTGTTCATCCTGGAAAACCTGACGCACCGCGGTGCTGTCGGCGCCGATCCGCTGATGGGCGATGGTGCTGGCATTCTCGTGCAGATTCCGGACCGTTTCTTCCGCGAGGAAATGGCGCTGCAGGGCATCACCCTGCCGGCGGCCGGCGACTATGCCGTCGGTTATCTGTTCATGCCGCAGGAAGAAGACCAGATCGCCCATTTCAAGGATGTGATCACGCAGGTGATCGCCGAGGAAGGTCAGGTGCTGATCGGCTTCCGCGACGTGCCGGTCGACAACGCTTCGCTGTCCAAGGCGCCGGACATCGCCGCAACCGAGCCGCACCATGTGCAGGTCTTCATCGGCATGGGTGCCGACTGTTCGACCAATGCCGAGTTCGAGCGCCGGCTCTTCACGCTGCGCAAGGTCATCTCGAACCGCATCTATGCGGAGTTCGAGGGCCGCGATACCGGCTTCTATCCCGTCTCGCTGTCGACGCAGACCATTGTCTACAAGGGCATGTTCCTCGCCTATCAGGTGGCTGCCTATTTCAAGGATCTGTCCGATCCGCGTTTCGAATCGGCTGTCGCCCTCGTGCACCAGCGCTTCTCGACCAACACCTTCCCGTCTTGGAAGCTGGCGCACCCCTACCGCATGGTTGCCCACAACGGCGAAATCAACACGCTGCGCTCCAACGTCAACTGGATGGCGGCGCGCCAGGCATCGGTGTCTTCGCCACTGTTCGGCGATGATATTTCCAAGCTCTGGCCGATTTCCTACGAAGGCCAGTCGGACACCGCCTGTTTCGACAACGCGCTCGAGTTCCTCGTGCGCGGCGGTTATTCCATGGCGCATGCGGTGATGATGCTGATCCCGGAAGCCTGGGCCGGCAACACGCTGATGGCCGAGGAGCGCAAGGCATTCTACGAATATCACGCCGCCCTGATGGAGCCCTGGGACGGTCCTGCCGCCGTGGCCTTCACCGACGGCAAGCAGATCGGCGCGACGCTCGACCGCAACGGGCTGCGTCCGGCCCGCTATCTCGTCACCAATGACGACCGCATCATCCTGGCGTCGGAAGCCGGCGTTCTGCCGGTGGCCGAGGAGAGCATCGTCAAGAAGTGGCGCCTGCAGCCCGGCAAGATGCTGCTGATCGACATGGAAAAGGGCACCATCATTTCGGATGAAGATCTGAAGCTCGAGCTTGCCACCAAGCATCCCTATCGCACCTGGCTCGACAACACGCAGCTGATTCTGGAAGACCTGAAGCCGGTGGAACCCCGGGCGCTGCGCCGCGACGTGTCGCTGCTCGACCGCCAGCAGGCCTTCGGCTACACGCAGGAAGACACACGAATCCTGATGTCGCCGATGGCGACGACCGGCCAGGAAGCGATCGGCTCGATGGGCACCGACACGCCGATCTCGGCCATGTCGGACAAGACCAAGCTGCTCTATACCTATTTCAAGCAGAACTTCGCCCAGGTCACCAACCCGCCGATCGATCCGATTCGCGAAGAGCTGGTCATGAGCCTCGTCTCCTTCATCGGGCCGCGGCCGAACCTGCTCGACCATGAGGGGGCGGCCCACGCCAAGCGGCTGGAAGTCCGCCAGCCGATCCTCACCAATGGCGATCTCGAAAAGATCCGCTCGATCGGCCACACGGAAGACCGGTTCGACACCAAGACGCTCGACTTCACCTATGACGTGTCGCGCGGCGCCGATGGCATGCTCGACATTCTGGAACGGCTCTGCGAACGGGCCGAGGCAGCGGTCAAAGGCGGCTACAACATCATCGTGCTTTCCGACCGGCAGATCGGCCCGGACCGCATCGCCATCCCGGCGCTGCTGGCGACGGCGGCCGTGCACCATCACCTGATCCGCAAGGGCCTTCGCACCTCGGTCGGGCTTGTCGTCGAATCGGGCGAGCCGCGCGAAGTGCACCACTTCTGCTGCCTGGCCGGCTATGGCGCCGAGGCGATCAACCCCTATCTCGCCTTCGACACACTGACCGACATGCATGCGCGCGGCGAATTCCCCAAGGAAGTCGACGGCAGCGAAGTGGTCTATCGCTACATCAAGGCTGTCGGAAAGGGCATCCTCAAGGTCATGTCGAAGATGGGCATCTCGACCTACCAGTCCTATTGCGGCGGACAGATTTTTGACGCCATCGGGCTGCAGTCGGAGCTGGTCGACAAGTATTTCTTCGGCACGGCAACACAGATCGAAGGCATCGGCCTCGACACGATCGCCAAGGAAACGGCCGCCCGCCATGCGGCCGCCTTCGGGGCCGATCCGGTGCTGCACAACACGCTCGATATCGGCGGCGAATATGCCTACCGCATTCGCGGCGAAGGCCATGCCTGGTCGCCGGATGCTGTCGCCACGCTGCAGCATGCCGTTCGCGGCAATGCCGAGGACCGCTACCGCGAGTTCGCCGACATGGTGAACGGCACGGCGCTCCGGATGAACACCATTCGCGGCCTGTTCTCGATCAAGGGTGCGGAAGCCGCCGGCCGCCAGCCGATCTCCATCGACGAGGTGGAATCGGCCGTCGATATCGTCAAGCGGTTCTCGACCGGTGCCATGTCGTTCGGCTCGATTTCGCGCGAGGCGCATGCGACGCTGGCCGTTGCCATGAACCAGATCGGCGGCAAGTCGAACACGGGCGAGGGCGGCGAAGAGGCGGACCGTTACCTGCCGCTCTTCGATGGTTCGAAGAACCCCGAACGTTCGGCCATCAAGCAGGTGGCCTCCGGCCGCTTCGGCGTGACGACCGAATATCTCGTCAACGCCGATATGCTGCAGATCAAGGTGGCGCAGGGTGCCAAGCCCGGCGAGGGCGGCCAGCTGCCCGGCCACAAGGTCGATGCGACCATCGCCAAGACCCGGCACTCGACACCGGGCGTCGGCCTGATCTCGCCGCCGCCGCACCATGACATTTATTCGATCGAGGATCTGGCGCAGCTGATCTACGACCTGAAGAACGTCAACCCGGAAGCCGATATTTCGGTGAAGCTCGTGTCCGAAGTCGGCGTCGGCACGGTTGCGGCCGGCGTCGCCAAGGCGCGTGCCGATCATATCACCGTGTCCGGCTACGACGGCGGCACCGGCGCTTCGCCGCTGACGTCACTCAAGCACGCAGGCAGCCCCTGGGAAATCGGCCTGGCCGAAACCCACCAGACGCTGGTCATGAACGGGCTTCGCTCCCGCATCGCGCTGCAGGTCGACGGCGGGCTTAAGACCGGCCGCGACGTCGTCATCGGTGCGCTTCTGGGTGCCGACGAGTTCGGCTTCTCGACCGCGCCGCTGATTGCGGCCGGCTGCATCATGATGCGCAAGTGCCATCTCAACACCTGCCCGGTCGGCGTGGCGACGCAGGACCCGGTCCTGCGCAAGCGCTTCAAGGGTGCGCCGGAGCATGTGGTCAACTACTTCTTCTTCGTCGCCAACGAAGTCCGCGAAATCCTCGCCTCGATGGGCGTTCGCAAGTTCGATGAGATCATCGGCGCTTCCGAACTGCTCGAAAAGGACGGGATGATCTCGCACTGGAAGGCCAACGGTCTCGACTTCGCAAACATCTTCCACAAGGTCGATGCGCCGAAGGAAGATACCTACTGGACCAAGCGCCAGAAGCATCCGATCGACGACGTGCTCGACCGCACCCTGATCGCCAAGGCGATGCCGGCGCTGGAAAGCAAGATCCCTGTCGCCTTCGAGGTCGAGATCAAGAACGTCGACCGGTCTGCCGGTGCGATGCTGTCGGGCGAAGTCGCCAAGCGGCACCGCCACAAGGGCCTGAAGGACGATACGATCGCGGTGACGCTGCGCGGGACGGCCGGCCAGTCCTTTGGCGCGTTTCTGGCCCGCGGCATCACTTTTGACCTGATCGGCGACGGCAACGACTATGTCGGCAAGGGTCTTTGCGGTGGCCGGATCGTCGTGCGCCCGCCTGAGAACTCGAAGATCGTTGCGGCCGACTCGATCATCGTCGGCAACACGGTTCTTTACGGCGCGATCGCCGGCGAGTGCTATTTCAACGGCGTCGCCGGCGAGCGTTTCGCCGTGCGCAACTCCGGTGCGGTGGCCGTCGTCGAGGGCGTCGGCGACCATGGCTGCGAATACATGACTGGCGGCGTCGTCGTCGTCATCGGCCAGACCGGCCGCAACTTCGCAGCCGGCATGTCGGGCGGCGTCGCCTATGTGCTCGACGAGAGCGGCGATTTCGCCAAGCGCTGCAACATGGCGATGGTCGAGCTGCAGCCGCTGCCCGAGGAGGATGACATGCTCGAAAAGCTGCATCACCACGGCGGCGACCTGATGCACAAGGGCATGGTCGACGTGTCGGGTGATATGACCCGCCACGACGAGGAGCGGCTGTACCAGCTGATCTCCAACCACCTGCACTACACGGGCTCCGCCCGCGCCAAGGAAATCCTCGACCACTGGGTCGATTTCCGCCCCAAGTTCCGCAAGGTCATGCCGGTCGAATACCGCCGTGCACTTGAGGATATGGAACGGATGAAAATGGCGGATGCGGCGGAGTAATTGAAGCAAAGGCAAGCTTGTGATATGCCATGGTATATCACAAGCTGGAGGCCGGTATGAACGAGCATGTTCCGATTGAGAACGAACAGGACGGTGTCACGGTCAGCATCTTCAAGAATGGAAGAAGCCGTGCCGTGCGGATCCCGAAGGAGTTTGGATTTTCAGGCAACAGCGTGATCATGAGCCAGCAGCCGGACGGTTCGATTTTGATGCGGACGGGCGAGACTGCCGGTCTTCTGGACTATCTTCGAACGGCGGAGCCGTGGACTGGTGAGCCGTTTCTGGACGACGAGGATGACTTGGGGCCCTTGGACGAGATCGATCTGCCATGAGGTACATGCTCGATACGAACGTCATTTCGGCGCTTGTCTACGAGCCTCGGGGCAAAGTGTTCCAGAAGGTGATTGAGGTCGGCGAAGACAATGTTTTCACAAGTATCTTCGTTCATGCCGAAATTTGGTACGGCGTGAAGAAGTGGGGTTCGGACGATCTGGCAACCAAGGTTGCGAATGTGACGCGGCGGATGTACGTCGCATCCTTCGCAATGCCGGGGGACAGGATATATGCCGACATCCGGCTTGCATTGAGAAAGGGCCAGGATATCGGTTCGAACGATATGTGGATCGCGGGACATGCATTGGCGCTGGATGCAGTTCTCGTGACTGCCAATGAAGACGAGTTTTCCCGGGTGCCGGGTTTGAAGGTTGAAAACTGGCTGCACTAGCGGTCACGATTGGATGAGGGGTAGAGCGTGGGCAAGGTAACTGGATTTCTGGAAATTGACCGGCAGCTGGCCAAGTATCAGCCGGCCTCCGACCGTATTCGCCATTTCCGCGAATTCACCATTCCCATGTCCGATCCGGAAGTGCAGAAACAGGCGGCGCGCTGCATGGACTGTGGCATCCCCTATTGCCACGGACCGACCGGCTGCCCGGTGCACAACCAGATCCCCGACTGGAACGATCTCGTCTACAACGGCAACTGGGACGAGGCGATCCGCAACCTGCATTCGACCAACAATTTCCCGGAATTCACCGGCCGCATTTGTCCCGCACCCTGCGAGGAAGCCTGCACGCTGAACCTCGAGGATGCGCCGGTCACAATCAAGACCGTCGAGCAGGCGATTGCCGACAAGGCCTATGAGATGGGCTATATCGTGCCGCAACCTTCGACGGTAAAGACCGGCAAGTCGGTCGCCATCATCGGCTCCGGCCCGGCGGGCCTTGCGGCTGCGCAGCAGCTTGCGCGCGCTGGCCACACGGTTCACCTCTATGAGCGCGAGAGCAAGCCGGGCGGCCTGCTGCGCTACGGCATTCCCGACTTCAAGATGGAAAAGAATTTTATCGACCGCCGCGTCGAGCAGATGAAGGGCGAGGGCGTCACCTTCCATTGCGGCGTCAATGTCGGTGTCGATATCACCACCGAACAGCTTCTGGCCGATCATGATGCGGTGCTCTTCTGCGGCGGCGCCGAGAAGCCGCGCGATGCCGGCATTCCGGGCGTCGAGTTTTTTGGCGTCCACGATGCCATGCCCTATCTGGTGCAGCAGAACCGCCGCGTCGGCCGCGAGCCGATCGACAGCGTCGCCTGGCCGTCTGACCCGATCGTGGCCGGTGGCAAACATGTCGTCGTCGTCGGCGGCGGCGACACGGCGTCCGACTGCGTCGGCACCGCGTTCCGTCAGGGTGCCGTTCGCGTCACCCAGCTCGACATCCGCCCGCAGCCGCCGGAAAAGGAAGACAAGCTTTCCGTCTGGCCGTTCTGGGCCACCAAGATGCGCACATCGTCGAGCCAGGCCGAAGGCGCCGTGCGCGAGTTCCAGGTGGCGACGCTCGAGTTCATCGGCGACGAGGATGGTGTTCTTATCGGTGTCAAGTGCTGTGAAGTCGACGAGCGCCGCAAGCCGGTGCCCGGCACCGAATTCATCATCAAGGCCGATCTTGCCTTCATCGCCATCGGTTTCAGCGGTCCGGGCACCGACAGCGTGCTCAAGGACCTCGGCGAAAAACTGACGATCGGCAAGGACAAGCGCGGCGGCACATTCGTCACCGCCAACGACAAGGACTACAAGACCTCGCTCGACAAGTTCTGGGCAGCCGGCGACGTGCGACGCGGCCAGTCGCTGGTCGTCTGGGCCATCCGCGAAGGCCGCCAGGCGGCGCGCTCGATCGACGAAAGCCTGATGGGATCGACGCTTCTGCCTCGGTGATATGAGATTGCGGAGGGTTAACCCCCTTGCATGTTCAGTTTGCAATGATTGTTGGATGATCGGTGCGCTCTCCAGCGGTGGCTATCCGCCGGAGAGCGGGCGGCCGGGACCGTGCCCCCCTTGGTGTGGACCGGGACAGAGATTGGTCCGGCCGTCCTCGCGTTTGTCCTGAACAGATGATGGGGAGCAAGTCCCGCATGCAAGGCAAGGTTTCGTTCAAAGACGACGCGACCCCCGCAGTTTATGTGGGAATCGACGTCTGTAAACAGTGGCTCGACATTCATGTCCATCCGCAGGCTCGCCCAACCCGCCGCCAAGCCCGCAGATCAAGGCGCTTCTAGAGCTTGTCAACGCGAGAACGACCGCCCGGGTGGAGCCGACGGCACTTAAAAAACCGGAGCAAGGCGGCCACACTACGGCTCTTCTGAAGACCGGCCGCCGCTCGATCCGGGCCGGCAGACGGCTCCAAGGCGCGCGCTCTGCATGGCAGCCCTGTCGGCACGGCGCCACAACCCGGCGCTGGCCGCTAAGGAGAGAAGCGAGCGAGGGGAATCACACTGCTTCCACAACAAGCGTCCGTCCTGAACTCGCCGCGACACGGACGCGGGTTCCTGTCGGCAGGTCGGGGCCTTCGACGGTCCAGAAGGTGTCGCCGAGCTTGATGCGGCCCTGACCTTCGCGGATCGGTTCCTCCAGCGTTGCGGTGCGGCCGACGAGGCTCTGGCCGCGCTGGTTGAGGAAGGGTTCGTCGGTTACCTTTTCGTTTTTCAGGAGGAACCGGCGCCCAAGAATCGCTGCCGTGACCGAGAGCACAGCGAAGATCACCACCTGCGGCTGCCAGCCCCAGAATGCATAGTCCCAGAGCAGCAGTGAGATGGCGCCGGTGATCAGCGCGGCGATGCCGATCCAGACCAGGAAGACACCGGGCATGAGAACTTCGGCGCCGAGCAGCACGAGGCCGACAACCAGCCAGGTCCAGGGGCCGAGTTCGGCGACCAGACGGGCGATCATCAGATGGTTCCGCCTTCCGGCGTGCCGAACGGGCTGACGGCCGGTGTGGTGCGCACGGCCTGCTGGCGGGCGCGCTGGCCGGTGGGGGCCGGTGCCGTCGAACCGTCGCCGAAGACTTCGCGGGCAATGGCGCCGATGCCGCCGAGCGAGCCGATCAATGACGAGGCTTCCATCGGCATCAGCACGATCTTGGAATTGGGGGCAGTGCCGATGGCGGCCATGGCTTCGGTGTATTTCTGGGCGACGAAGTAGTTGATCGCCTGAACGTCACCAGCGGCGATGGCTTCCGAAACCATTTTGGTCGCCTTGGCCTCGGCCTCGGCCAGACGCTCGCGCGCTTCGGCATCGCGGAAGGCGGCTTCGCGCTGGCCTTCGGCCTGAAGGATGGCCGATTGCTTGGCGCCTTCGGCGCGCAGGATCTGCGCGTTGCGCGAACCTTCGGCTTCCAGAACCTGGGCGCGTTTTTCGCGCTCGGCCTTCATCTGCCGTGCCATGGCATCGACCAGATCCTTCGGCGGCTGGATGTCCTTGATCTCGACGCGGGTGATCTTGATGCCCCAGGGGCTGGCAGCCTCGTCGACCACATGCAACAGCTTGTCGTTGATCGTCTCGCGGTTCGACAGCAGTTCGTCGAGGTCCATGGAGCCCATCACAGAGCGGATGTTGGTCATCGTCAGGTTGAGAATGGCGTTCTGCAGGTCGGAGACCTGATAGGCGGCCTGGGCAGCGTTCAGGACCTGGTAGAAAGCGACGGCATCGGCCGAGCAACTGGCATTGTCGCGGGTGATGACCTCCTGCGTCGGCACGTCGAGCACCTGCTCCATCACGTTCAGCTTGGCACCGATCTTGTCGATGAAGGGGACGATCAGGTTGAGGCCCGGCTGCAGCGTGTTCGTGTAGCGGCCGAAACGCTCGACCGTGTACTGGTAGCCCTGCGGCACGGTCTTGATCCCTGCAAAGAGAACCAGAATGACCAGCACCGCGAAGGCGACGACGACGATATCCAGACCACCGAATTCCATTGGATTCCCCCAAACTATCAGGCGCAGCTGCGCCGGTACCACTCTACCCGAGACGTGGTTATAGGCCAGATTATTCGGCTTTGACCATGGAAAATTAGGCGGGGCTTTTACACCCAGCCCATCAGCTCGCGCCGGACCACGTGCTCGAGAACTCTCATGCCATCCGGGCTGTCGTTGAGGCAGGGAATGTGGGTGAATTTCTCGCCGCCGTTGTGGTGAAAGATCTCACCGGCCGCGACGGCGATTTCCTCCAGCGTCTCCAGACAATCCGAGACGAAGCCGGGATTGATGACGGCGATGCGCCTGACGCCCTCCTGGGCCAGCTTTTCCACGGTCTTGTCGGTATAGGGCTGCAGCCATTCCTCCGGCCCGAAGCGGGACTGGAAGGTGATCTGCAGCTTTTCCTTCGACCAGCCGAGCCTTTCGCGCAACAGGCGGGCGGTCTTGTGACACTGGCAGTGGTAGGGGTCGCCCTTCATGAAATAGGATTTGGGGATGCCGTGGAACGAGGTCAGCACGACCTCCGGCTCCCAGTCGAGCGTCGCCAGATGGCGGGTTATCGAATTGGCCAGCGCCTCGATATAGACGGGGTCATCGGAATATTGCGGCACGGTGCGCAGCGCCGGCTGCCAGCGCATCTTCAGCAGCGCCTTGAAGGCCTCGTCGTTGACGGTCGCGGTGGTGGCGGCTGCATATTGCGGATAGAGCGGAAAGAGCAGGATTTTTTCGCAGCCGTCCTTCTGCAGGGCGTCCATCTTCGAGGCGATGGAGGGCTGGCCGTAGCGCATGGCCCAATCGACCTGCACATTCGGCATCGCGGCGAAGGATTTTGCCATCAGCTCGGCCTGATTGCGGGTGTAGGTGCGCAGGTAGCTCTCGTTCAGGTCCTTGTTCCAGATCGTCTCATACGCCTTGCCGACCTTGCCGGGACGGGTGTTGAGGACGATGCCGTAGAGGATCGGATACCAGAACAGGCGCGACCATTCGATGACGCGTCTGTCGCTCAGGAACTCTCTCAGATAGCGGCGCATCGAGGTGTAGTCGGTGCCATCTGGCGTGCCGAGATTGACCAGCAGCACGCCGACCTTGCCGAAACGCACGGGCGGGTGATTGATGGCGGTCATTTCGGGACGGGCATTCATCGGCGCTCCAGTCTTCGTCATTGGTAGGCACTCTATACGTCGTCCTGACTATACGGATCAGGACCGGGATCAAATGAAAATCGGCCCGGAAAAGACCGGGCCGGGCAAGCTGCGACACCGCGTCCCACAGGAGGGGCACTGCGGATCAGGGTGAGGGGATTTCCAGCTCGGTGCCGATCTTCAGCGCATGCGGCTCCGGCTTGCCGTTGGCATCGGCGATCTTTTGCCAGAGACGGCCCTCGCCATAGATCGATCTGGCCAGATCCCAGAGCGTATCGCCGGCGACGATAACATGTTTCTTCGCCGCACCGCTGGCCATCCCCGTTTCCACCTTTTCGGTCACCTCCGCAGGCTTGGTTTCGGCCGCCACCGTGTCGGCTGCCGCCCCGGAAACCTGGGTGATGCGGCCATCGGTATGGGGTTGGTAGGGATTGTTCTTGGCCAGATAGTCGGCGAGCACGGTTTCGAGGCCGGGGCCGTAGTCATAGGCGTTCTCGCCCTTCGCCTTGAAGACGTCGTAGCCGTCGCCGCCGCCGCGCATGTAGTTGTTGGTGACGACGCCGTAGGTCTTGGCGTCGTCGAGGGCCACGAATGTCGCGCCGTCCTTGACCTCCACCGCAGTGACACGGCTGCCTGCTGGTTGCGTTGGATCGAAGGAGAATTTCAGGCCCGCTACCTGCGGGAAACGGCCGGCGGCCTCCTCAAACTGGCTGAGGCCATTTTCCAACGCTTCCTTCACGGCGGCGCCCTTCAATTGCAGGGTGGCGACCGTGTTCTGGAACGGCAGGACCGTGATCGCCTCGCCCATCGAGACGTCGCCGCTATCGATGGATGCCCGCAGGCCGCCGCCGTTGGTGATGGCGATGCTGATGCCCTGGCCCTTGGTGCGGTCGAGCATGGCGTCGGTGACGAGATCGCCCATCGCACATTCCTGCGTCCGGCAGGTTTCGCGCGAGCCGTCGATCGGACCCTCCGTCTTGCCGATAATCTTGGCCCGCAGGGCCTCGATCGGGGCGGCCAGTTCCTTGATCCGGGCAAGCACCGCCTCATCGGGCTTGATGGAGCCGTCGATCAGGATCGGATCACCCTTTGCTGTTTTCGGCACACCGGCGTCGTCGAAGGTGACCACGAGGTCGCCGAGATATTTCGAGTAGGACCCCGCCTGCACGACCGGCACCTTGTAGCCGCCGGGATTGTCGACCATCGTCGGATAGGGCCCTTCGGCCTTGCCGTCGGTATTCGACAGCAGGCTGTGCGAGTGGCCGCCAACCACCACGTCGATGTCCGGGATCTTGGCGATGGCGGCCAGATCGCGCGGATAGCCGACATGGGTGAGCGCAATGATCTTGTTGACGCCCTGCTTCTTCACCTCTGCGACGGCGCCGGTGATCGAGGCGACGTCTTCGCCGATCAGCACATCCGCGCCGGGGGAGGACAGCTCCTCCGTGTCGTTGGCGACGGCGCCGACGATGCCGATCTTCTGGCCGCCGGCATCGAGGACGATGAAGGGTTTGACCCGGTCGCCGAGTTTGGACTTGTGGCTTGCCAGCACATTGGCGGTCACGACCGGGAACTGGACCTTGTCGAGGAACGTGGCGAGGCCGTCTTCGCCATCGTCGAACTCGTGGTTGCCGATGGTCATGGCGTCGAATTTCATCAGGTTGAGGAATTCGGCCTCGGCCGCGCCCTTGTAGGTCGTGTAGAACAGCGAACCCTGGAAGTTATCGCCGGCGTTCAGCAGAAGGACATTCTTGCCCGCAAGCGCCTTGCGCCGCGTGTCGATTTCCGTCTTGAGCCGGGCAACGCCGCCGAAGCACTCGTTCTTGCCCTCTTCCTCGGCCGAGCAGGTGGAATCGAACTTGTTGATCGATTCGATGCGCGAATGCAGGTCGTTGATATGGAGGATGTTCAGCTCGTAATCGGCAAAGGCCGCGCCGGATGAAAGGGTGATGATCGAGGCGGTCAACAGACCTGTGCGCAAGTGTCTGATCATGGGGCTTCTCCTGTTTCCGGCGTCCGGTTTTGCGCGGCCTGCCGTGCCGCTGATGTCCATCCTGCCGCGTCTTCATGACATGTCGATGCCAGACAGAATGGTTTCACCGCTGCCGGACAACATCAAGAAAAAACTTGGGCGCCGATCTGGCGTTGCCAGAATCGCCATCTGGCCTGTACTCGTTGGCAAGCGATTTTCTGGAAGAAGAGACCATGGCCGAACGCACACACGGAGCCCCGCCGCCAGAGACCTTGACGACAGTGGCAAAGGCCGACTGGTACGGGCGAGATATCACCCGTCAGCAGCACAGCCAGATCCTATTTACCGATCTCGACATGACCGAGGTCCAGAATACGGGAGCGGTGTTTACTGGCTGCATGTTCCGGGGAGGGGACTTCAATGCCTCCACCCATGAGGCGGCGGCCTTCATCAACTGCACCTTCGTTGCCTGCAAGTTCTTCGATGTGCGCTTCGTTCAGTGTAAATTCGTTGGCAGCACGTTTGAGGCCTGCACGTTTGACAGCATGAAGGTCACAGGTGGCGACTGGTCGTTCACGGCCCTGCCGGGCGCGGACCTTCGCAGCGCATCCTTTTCAGGTACACGCATGCGGGACGCGGATCTCAGCAATTCCAAATGCCAGGGCGGATCGCTGCGCGACGTCGATCTCGCAGGCGCCTGGCTGCACGGAGTCAATTTTTCGAAATGCGATCTGCGCGGCAGCGATCTCAGCGCGATCGAGCCGGACAAGGCCCAGATCAAGGGCGCCATTATTACGGTCGATCAGGCTGTGACGATCGCGCAGGCGCTCGGGCTGGATGTGCGGCCCGACTGAGCCGCCATCACAGGTTTACCGATCAGGCGCGACGTGTCAGGGAGAATTGCGAGCCGGCCTGCGAGGTGCAGTTGAGCTGGCTTGGTCCGGCCAGGCTGCAGTTTACCAGCGTCGTCGTCTGCTTGATGTTGGAGAACAGGTTGATCTGCGTGACACCGTTCGGCATCGTCGTGTAGGTGCCCGATGCCAGCTTGCTGTTGGTCCCATCCGTCGTGCGGGTTTCGAACTGCCCGGCCAAGAATGTCGAGACGATGCCGTTCGGATCGACCCAGCTGCCTTCGACCGTCGGGGCCTGGCTGATCCGCGGCAGATCGGCCTGTGTCTGGCGCTGTGACTGGCAGGATGCGAGCGCGGTCAGGGCGGCAAGGGTCACGATGGTGATGGGCTTCATGGGCAATCTCCCGCATTTTCACAGCAACGGCGCTGAACGATCCGTTGAGAACCTTGCCGCGATCACTGTTTGAAAGCAAGACTTGGGCAGGGTGAAGGCGCTGTTATCCCTGAGAAAGCAGTCGCGCACGAAAACGCCCGCGCCGGTAGAACCGGGCGGGCGCTTCAAAATCGGCGGCAGCGGATCAGATCAGCGAACGAGGATGTTCTTGAACTGCCATGGATCCTTGGTGTCGAGGTCTTCCGGGAACAGGCCCGGACGGCCGTCGAGCGGGGTCCAGTCGGTGTAGTGGCCTTCGACCGGGCCGAGATAGGGCGTCTGCACTTCGAGGCAGCGCTTGTAGTCGATCTCGTCGGCTTCGACGATGCCGGCCTTCGGGTTTTCCAGCGCCCAGACCATACCGGCGAGAACCGCAGAGGTTACCTGCAGGCCGGTTGCGTTTTGGTAGGGGGCGATACGGCGGGTTTCTTCCAGTGACAGGCGCGAACCGTACCAGTAGGCGTTCTTGTCGTGGCCGTAGAGCAGCACACCGAGTTCGTCGACACCGTCCACCAGCTCATTCTCGTCGAGAACGTGCAGGACCGGCTGCTGCTTGCCGCCGTTGCCGAACATTTCGTGCAGCGACAGAACGGCATCATTGGCCGGGTGGTAGGCATAGTGGCAGGTCGGGCGGAAGGTGACGTCGCCGTCCTTGTCCTTGACCGTAAAATAATCGGCGATCGAGATCGACTCGTTGTGGGTGACCAGGAAGCCGTACTGCGGGCCTGGCGTCGGGCACCAGGTGCGAACGCGGGTGTTGGCGCCCGGCTGCTCCAGGTAAATGGCGGCCTTGTTGCCCTTATTGTGCTTCTTGGCGTTTTTCGGCATCCAGTTTTCATGGGTGCCCCAGCCGAGTTCGGCCGGCTGCAGGCCTTCGGAAATGAAGCCTTCGACCGACCAGGTGTTCCAGAAGACGTTGAGCGGCTTGGGGTTGACGGTGCGCTGGGTGTCGCGCTCGGCAATGTGCACGCCCTTGACGCCGACCTTCTTCATCAGCTTGGCCCAGCCTTCGCGGTCGTGCTGGTCGGGCTCTTCGTATTTGACATCGAGATCGTTGGCGAGGTTCAGCAGCGCCTGCTTGACGAACCAGGAGACCATGCCCGGGTTTGCGCCGCAGGTGGAAACGGCGGTCGTGCCGCCCGGGTTCTTCTTCTGCTCGTGGCGAACGGTTTCGCGCAGGGCATAGTTGGTGCGGTCGGCATTTTTCATGCTCTTGTCGAAATAGAAGCCGAGCCAGGGCTCGACGACCGTGTCGATGTAGAGAACGTCGAGCTTGCGGCAGAGCTTGATCAGGTCGAGCGAGCCGGTGTCGACCGACAGGTTGACGCAGAAGCCCTGGCCTTCGCCATCGGTCAGAAGCGGCTTCAAGAGCTCCTTGTAGTTTTCCTTGGTGACATGCGCCTTGATGTGACGGATGCCATATTCCTGCAGGATCGCCATATCGCCCGGCTCTTCGCGCGGATCGATAACGACCATCCGGTTCTTGTCGAAGGAAAAGTGGCGCCAGATCAGCGGCAGGGTGCCGCGGCCGATCGAACCGAAGCCGATCATGACGATCGGGCCGGTAATGTCGCCGTAAACCGGATAATTGGTACCTGTCATGAAGTTTTCTCCTGCGGACAGTTCGTTCTGGATTGTTTGAGGCAAACTATGCGCCTCTTTTCGAATAGAACAGGCCTAGAGCACAGATTCCTGTCACAATAAAGAGCAAGCGGCGCCAGTCCTGCCTGATTGTTCAGCCCCCGGCCGTGCTGCGGAGGGCTGCAATCAGCTCGTCGCGCCGGGCCGTGAAGCCCTTGTAGGCGGTCTGCTCTTGGTCCAGCTCGGTCAGCTGATCGGCCAGCGCCGTGGCGATGCGGGCGCCATCGGCGTGGCTTTCCAGCATGGCGAGCGGGTCGGTGTAAATGCGGATGGTGAAGACGATGTCGCCGCTTCCCGGCAGCTTGCACAGCGTCTGGCGCTCGACACGGACAAAGGCGTCGTTGAGCCGCAAGGGCTCGACGCCGGGCACGGCGCCGAGCGCCTTCGAGCGTGGATGGTAGAGCTCGCCATCCGGATTGATCGACCAGTTGAAGCGGCGCACCAGCCGGCCGACCTGCAGACTGTCGAACATGCGGTTGATCAGCTCGGCATTGCGGGTGCCGCCCTGAAAGCCCGGCACGACGTCGTGGATCTCGTCCATGCTGCGGCCGAATTTTTCGACCAGCCGCCAGGAGGAGGGGAAGGCGACGTAGCCCGCCACCAGATGCCAGCCTGTTTCCTTTCGCCGCATGATGACGAGATCGTCCTGAACCAGCGAACCGGCAAGGATCAGCGGCGGGGTGCCGGGATCGGCGAGATCGATCGTTTGGGCGCCTGCCTGCAGGATCGTGCCGTCTCTCTTGTAGATCGCCGGAAACCGGTCGGGGAGATAGGCTGAAAGCAGCGAGAGCATCTCCACCTGGCTGTCGCGCGTGCCGTCTTCCTCGACAAAGATCTGGTCGCGGACCACGCCAAGCAGCCGGGACTTCTCCGAAAGGTACGCATCGAGATCACCGTCAGGCTCGATCCAGTTTTCCGGATCGAGCTGCGTCAGGCCAATCGTGAAGGGTTTGGCCGAGCCGTCATAGGGCGTGTATATCGGTGGGCTGCGGTCGCTCATGCCGGGCTCGCTAGTCCTTCAGCGCTTCAAGACCGGGCGCTGCCCTGCTGGCGTGAAATTCGGTGATTTCGTAGTCGGCGACACCATGGATCGTGAAGGGATCGGCGGCAACCATGGCTTCGATCGTCTCGCGGCTGCCTCGGGCGAGGACAATGCCGCCGGTGCGCGGCATCTTGCGGCCGGAAGCGAGAAAGGTGCCGCTGTCATAACCCGCCTTCACCCAGTCCATATGCGCGTCGATATGGCGGTCGACCTCGGCAATATCGGTTTAATAGACGAGGGAGAGAATGAACATGAGCCTATTCCTTGTGCCGTAGTGTGGCGCGGATCAGCCCGCGCAGCGAATTGCCAGTATAGGCCGTCCTGCCCTCGATATCCGCAAGCCTAAGCCTTTCCTCGCGGGCCTTTTTCCGGGAGAGAAGCTCGGTCCGCAGAACCCCTGCCAGCAGACCGGAGGACAGCGGCGGGGTCAGCAGCAAACCGGTTCCATCGTCGACGAAGAGGGAGGTGATTGTGCCCTCGCAGAGTTCGTCATTCTCGTTGAGAAGCAGGACTTCGTCTGCCTCCTCGCGGGTGAATTCGGCGCGGGCCCTGTCGTAAAGACTGCGATGGCTGGTCTTGTGGCGCAGCAGCGGGTCGGACGAGGAGAGGCGGGTCGAGGCAATGGCGACGCGCCAGACGGCGTTGAGCGCGAGTGGAACAAAGGGGGCAGTCGTGACCTCGATGCGGCCATCGGCAAACAGCTCGAGACGCACGCGCAAAGAGGCGCTGCCGCTGGCGGCGGCCGTCAGGGTGTCCGCTGCCTGTCCGGCACCGGGAAGCCCAAGAGCTTTGGCCGAATGGGCGAGCCGCGCCAGATGCAGGTCAAGCCGAAGAAAGCCCGTTTCGGGTTCCCAGCGCAGCGTCTCGATCAGCGACAGGGGGCTCATCGGGCAATCCGCTGATCGCCGATGGCGAAGCGGGCCTTGAGCAGGCATTCCTCATATTCCGCCTCGGCAGTGGAATCGAAGACGATGCCGCCGCCGACGTTGAAGATCGCCCGACCGTCCTCAAACAGCGACAGCGTGCGGATGGCGACGCTAAAGCGCATCTCGCCGGTGGGGGCGATGAAGCCAATGGCGCCGCAATAGGCGTCGCGCGGACCGGTTTCGAGATCATGGAGAATTTCCATGGCGCGCATTTTCGGGGCGCCGGTCACCGAGCCGCAGGGAAACAGCGCCTCGAAAATCTCGGATATACCGACATCGTCGCGCAGCCGCGCCCGGACGTGGCTGACCAGCTGGTGCACGGTCGGATAGGTCTCGACGGCGAAAAGCTTTGGCACATCGAGCGTGCCGACCTCGGTGATGCGCGACACATCATTGCGCAGGAGATCGACGATCATGCGGTTTTCGGCCTGCGATTTCGGATCCTGCTGCAGGTTGCGAACAATCTCGCTGTCCTCGGCGACAGAGCTTCCGCGCGCGGCGGTGCCCTTCATCGGGTGGGTTTCGATCCAGCGGTCATGATTGACCTTGAAGAACAGTTCCGGCGAGCGCGACAGGATGACCGGCCCGTCGAGGCAGACAAGCGCACCGTATTTGACCGGCTGGCGCTCGATCAGCGACCAGAAGGCCGCATGCGGGTCGCCGCTCCAGCGAGCCTTTACCGGCATGGTCAGGTTGGCCTGGTAGCAATCGCCCTTGCGCAGATGCATGTGCAGCCGGTCGAACCGTTCGCGGTAGGCCTCGAAATCCCATTCCGCGACCGGATCTGTCAGAAGCGGCTCATTCTCCATCCTTTGGCGGGGCTGCGCCAAGGGGTGATCGGGATCGACCGGACCATCGAAGACGCCGAAACACATCAGCGGCGTTTCGCGATTTTCCTCTGCGAACGGCGCGAGCTTGTCCTCGAACAGGTGGCCTGCTTCATAGGACATGTAGCCTGCCAGCCACTTGCCCCCGGCATGCGCCGCCTCGATCGCCTTCAGCCCCTCGAAGAATTGCTGCCGGGTATGCGCTGTGATGAGGCGCGACGGCGCGGCAAACAGCGTCGTCTGCCCGGCGCTGTCGTCGCGGAAAAGAACGTGGGGTTCTGATTCACTCATTCGCTTTGCTGATCCGGTCCGTTCGATCTTAGTTATCACTGGCGGCATGTGACAAGCAATGATATATAGATGCGATATCATATATCACAGGTGCTTGATGCGAACGTTGATCGACATAGACGACATGGAAATTCAGGCGCTGGACGCGATTGCCCGTAAGGAAAAGGTGTCCCGGGCGTCGCTGATCCGCAAGGCGGTCAATGATTTTCTCAAGCTGCAGGCCGCCGACGATGCGCAGGCTTTCGGCCTTTGGGGCGACCGTGCGGTCGATGGTCTGGTCTATCAGCATGAAATTCGCCGCGAATGGTGAAGGCGCTGTTTGATACGAACATTCTGATCGACTATCTCAATGCCGTGCCGCAGGCGTCTGCGGAACTGGCGCTCTACAGGGACAGGGCGATCAGCATTATCAGCTGGATGGAGGTGATGATCGGCGCCCGCCTGGATGTCGAGGCCGGCACACGGGCTTTCCTCAACGGCTTCAAGGTTGTCTCGCTGACCGACGACATTGCCGAACGGGCCGTGATCCTGCGTCAGGAGCACCGGATAAGGTTGCCCGACGCGATCATCTGGGCGACGGCAGACACGCTTTCGATGATTCTGGTGACACGCAACAGCAAGGACTTTCCTGCCAATACGCCCGGCGTCCGCATTCCCTACGAAATATGACATGTCGCTCCAGGTGCGCAGTTTGAGGGCGCGCCGTTACTCGGCCTTATCAAGCGCCTGCAACTCGTCGATCAGCCCTTCCAGCATCGACAGTCCCTGTGCCCAGAACGACGGATCGGTGGCGTCGAGGCCGAAGGGTTTTAGGAGTTCGGAATGGTGGCGTGTACCGCCGGCCTTGAGCAGGTCAAAATATTTCTGCTGAAAGCCCTCGTCAGTGTTCTGGTAGACGGCATAGAGCGAGTTCACCAGGCAATCGCCGAAGGCATAGGCATAGACGTAGAAGGGCGAATGGATGAAATGGGGGATATAGGCCCAGAAGGTTTCGTAGCCTTCTGAAATGCGGATGGCCGGTCCCAGACTTTCCTCCTGCACCGAAAGCCAGAGCTCGCCCAGTGTTTCTGCAGTCAGTTCGCCTTCCTTGCGGGCCGTGTGGACCTTGCGCTCGAATTCATAAAACGCGATCTGGCGCACGACCGTGTTGATCATGTCCTCGACCTTCTGGGCGAGCATCGCCTTGCGCTCGCGCCCGTCTTTTGTGCGGTCTAGCAATGTGCGGAAGGTCAGCATCTCGCCGAAGACCGAGGCGGTTTCGGCCAGCGTCAGCGGCGTTGAGGCCATCAGCGCACCCTGGCCGCCGGCCAGAACCTGATGCACGCCATGGCCGAGTTCGTGGGCGAGCGTCATCACGTCGCGCGGCTTGCCCATATAATTGACCAGCACGTAAGGGTGGGCAGAGGGTACGGTCGGATGGGCGAAGGCGCCGGGCGCCTTGCCGGGCCGCACGGGCGCGTCGATCCACTGGTCGTCGAAGAAACGGCGGGCGATATCGGCCATTTCCGGTGCGAAAGCGTGGTAGGCGGTCAGCACCGTATCCTTGGCTTCGTTCCACGAAATGATCGCGTCGGGGGTTTCCGGCAGCGGTGCGTTGCGGTCCCAGAACTCCATCTGTTCCATTCCGAGCCATTTTGCCTTCATCGCATAGTAGCGGTGCGACAGGCGCGGATAGGCAGCCTTCACCGCACTGGCCAGCGCATCGACGACGCTGCGCTCGACGCGGTTGGCGAGATGGCGGCTGTCGGCGATATCCTCGAAACCGCGCCAGCGGTCGGAGATTTCCTTGTCCTTGGCCAGCGTGTTGGTGATCAGTGTGAAGGTGCGGATGTTGGCGGTGAAGGTTTCGGCCAGCGCCATCGCCGCCTTCTTGCGCTTTTGCCCATCGGCGTCCTGCATCAGGCTGAGGGTAACCTCAAGCGGCAGTTCCTCGCCGTCGATCGTATAGCGCAGCGATGCCATGGTCTCGTCGAACAGACGGTTGAAGGCGGCAGCACCGGTCATGGATTTTTCGAGGAAGAGCTGCTCGATCCTGTCGTCCAGCTGGTAGGGCTTGTCCATGCGGAGGTCGGTGATCCACGGCTTGTAATGGGCAGCGAGCGGATCGCTGGCAAGGCTGCCGTCGATCACTGCATCATCTATGCGGTTCATTTCCAAGGCGAAAAACAACAGATGGCTGCCCATATCGGTCAGTTTCGACTGTACGTCGCCATAAAGCTTGCCGTTTGCGGGGTTGGTCGTGTCGGAAAAATAGGTGAGGCCGGCAAAGGAGGCTATGCGGCCCATGAGGTCTTCCAGCGCCTCGAATTCACGCACGGCAGCCCCAATGCCCTCGCCACCGGACTTGCCAGCGGCGGCCTCCAGCTTGCCTTTCCACCTGGTCTCGAAGGCCAGCGTGTCGGCTTCCGCCTGGGCCATGCCGGCCTTGAACTCCACGCCGTCTGCCGACGGGTACAGATCTTCCAGCCGCCAGACTGGCAGGTCGCCGAGGCCTGTCACGGCAGCTGCCGAGGCGGAGGCGGAACGGATGAGATCGGCATTCAGGTGTGCAAAGGGCAGGAGCGGCATGGTTGCAATATCTCTTCGTTGTGCCGGCATTGCTGACGGCGAATAGGACCTCATAGCTAAAGCAAGCGGCCGCCAAATCAACTCGTTTGCGCAAAAACGGCGGTTCAATTCAGCACGGCGGTGAAAGTATTGATGATCGGTAAAATGCGACCGTTTCTCAAAAGAGGATTTTCAGCCCTTTGTGTGAGGAATGATCCCGATTGGACTGGCATGTGTGTCTTTTTTCATGCCGGCAAGCAGGAGGTTTCCGTGACAGCACACGTTCTCGTCATCGATGACGATCCGGTACAGCGCAGGCTCTTGAAGAACATGGTCGAGCGGGCCGGCCATGTCGCGCACCTGGCCGACAACGGCAGAACCGGGCTGGAACTTCTGTCGCGCAAGGGCGGGGTGATGAATGTCATCATTCTCGACCTGATGATGCCGGAAATGAACGGGATCGCTTTTCTTGAGGTGCTGGCCGAGCGCGAAAGCGACATTCCGGTCATCGTCCAGACCGGGCAGGGCGGCATCGAAACCGTGGTCCAGGCCATGCGGGCTGGTGCCTTCGATTTCGTCGTCAAGCCGGTCTCTCCGGAGCGTCTGGCCGTGTCGATCGGCAATGCCCTGAAGATGGAGCAGCGCGAAGGCACAAAGCGCAGCCGCAAGAGCCGGTCGGGCTCGGTCGGGTTCGACGATGTGGTCTCCGCCAGCCCTGCCATGCTGCGCGTTATCGAGCTGGCGCGCCGTGCTTCGCAGTCCAATATTCCCATCGTTCTCGAAGGCGAATCCGGCGTCGGCAAGGAAATGGTGGCGCGCGCCATCCAGGCGGCAAGTGACCGCTCCGGCAAACCTTTCGTGACAGTCAATTGCGGCGCCATCCCGCACAATCTGGTCGAGAGCATCCTGTTCGGCCACGAGAAGGGCGCATTTACCGGCGCCACCGAAAAACACACGGGCAAGTTTGCCGACGCCGACGGCGGCACGCTGTTCCTTGACGAGATCGGCGATCTGCCGCTCGAGGTGCAGGTCAAGCTGCTGCGCGCCGTGCAGCAGGGCGAAATCGAGACCGTCGGTGCCCGCCATCCGCAAAAGGTCAATGTGCGGCTGATTTCGGCGACGAACCGCGATCTCATCAGCGAGGTCAAGGCCGGGCGCTTCCGTGAGGATCTCTACTACCGTCTCAACGTCTTCCCAATTGCCATTCCGGCGCTGCGCCGGCGCAAGGAGGATATTCCGGTTCTGGTGCGCAGCTTCGTCGAGCGCTTTGCCGGCGAGCAGCGGCTGGCCAATCCGCTGTCCGTCTCCAGTGGCGCCATGGCGCTGCTGACGGCCTATGACTGGCCGGGCAACATCCGCCAGCTGGAAAATGCGATCTTCCGTGCCGTCGTCCTGGCAGACGGACCCGAGCTTGCGGTGCAAAACTTTCCGCAGATCGCCACGCAGATTCCAGGCTATGCGGTCACCGAAGATGCCGGATTTGCCTGGCTTGAGAACGGTGCTGAAAAACCGCAGCTTTCGCGCGCCGAACCGCTGCCGCCCGTTTATCCCGACTTTGCCGGTTACGCGGCTGCGGATCAGGATAGTGCACAGGCCGCTGACCATGGCCCGGACAATGCTATTTCCAGTCTCGACGACGGCGGAGACGTGCGCAAACTGGCCGAGGTCGAGGAGGAACTGATTCGTTTCGCGCTGAAATTCTATCGCGGCCAGATGAGCCAGGTGGCCCGGAAGCTCGGTATCGGCCGCTCGACACTCTACCGCAAACTCAAGGATTACGGCATCGATCCCGACGATCCGCTGCGTGATGCCGCTTAACGCCTGAAAAATGGCGCATTTTCTGGGCAGAAAAGCGCCATGTCCATTTATCCCTTGTTAGGGATGTGTTCACTATATTATAAGGGGTAGTGAACACTGTGGCAGAAATGCCATGCTGTCACCGCAATTGACAGTCATCTGGGACAGCTTACAGGACGTTGTCCGTCGGACGGGGATCGAGTTGCAAAATTTGTTCGGATTGAAATGGCCTGCTGGCTCGGGGCAGAAAGGCGTGGCTTCAAAGTTCGCCAAGGCTGCTGAATGTCTGCTTGCGGCCGTTCTCATCATGGCTTTGATGGTCACGCCCGGCATGGCGCCGCCCGTGGAGGCTGCTGGCCAGACCCGGACGCTGAAGCTCTATTTCATCCATACCGGCGAAAAAGCCCAGATCACGTTCAAGAAGAACGGCCGTTTTGATTCCAAGGGCCTGCAGCAGATCAACCGTTTCCTGCGCGACTGGCGCCGCAACGAGCCGACGAAGATGGATCCACGCCTTCTCGATCTCGTCTGGGAAGTCTACCAGAAGAGTGGCGCGCGCGATTATATCCACGTTGTTTCCGCCTATCGTTCGCCCGCCACCAACGGCATGCTGCGCTCGCGCTCCAAAGGCGTTGCCAAGAAGAGCCAGCACATGCTCGGCAAGGCGATGGATTTCTACATTCCCGGCGTCAAGCTGAAGACCCTGCGTGAAATCGGCATGAAGTTCCAGGTCGGCGGCGTCGGTTATTACCCGACCTCCGGCTCGCCCTTCGTGCACATGGATGTCGGCGGCGTCCGCGCCTGGCCTCGCATGAGCCGCAGCGAACTCGTCCGCCTTTTCCCGGATGGCAAGACCGTTCACCTTCCTTCCGACGGCAAGCCGCTGCCGGGCTATCAGGTGGCGATTGCCGACTACAAGCGCCGTGTCGGTGCCAGTGCCATTGAAGTCGCCGGCGGCGGTGCCAAGCAGGGCGACAAGAAGCGCCGCGGCAATCTGTTTGCAACACTCTTCGGCGGCGGTGGCGACGAGGATGAAGAACCAACGGCGATTGCCAGTGCCGAGATCGAGGTTGCCGAAGAAAAGCCGGTTTCCCGCAGGGCACAGGCCGCCGCATCCGAGCAGCAGGACGCGCTTCCAGGCGTGGCCGGCAGCGAGACGATCGTTGCGACCAACGACCAGCCGGTTCAGGACGAGCAGCAGAAAGACATCAACGCGCCGATCCCGCTGATCCGCCCGGCCTTCAAGGACGCGGTGCAGCAGGCCGGCATGGAAGTGGCGCTCGTCGAGCCGCAGACCACGGCTGCGCAGGCAGCGCTTGAAGCGGCTGTTCCGGCCGATGGCGCCCAGACGGCGAGCGAATTTGCCGATCTCGGCGCGCTGAAAATTCCGGTGCCGCAGATGCTGGCCGACCGCAACAAGACGGCTGCATCGCAGGATGCGCTGATGCTGGCGTCTGCTGAAACGGTCACCGAAAACGCTGCCCTCGGCTTCGTGCCTGTTCCGGCGTTCCGGCCGGCTGGCGAGCAGGCGCTGGCGGCCGTGACCGGTGCCGATGTCGCCGTGCCGACCTTCGTCGAGCGGACTGAAACCGCACAGGCTGAGGCCGATGCGGCGAAGCTGGACGAAAAGCAGCAGATGGCAGCGCTCGATACCAAGCCGGTTTCCGAACAGACACCGGTCGCCATTCCCGAGCAGGACCCGGCATCGCTGGCCAATGCCGACGCTGCCGAGGACCTGGAAGAGGGTGTTCCGGTCGAACTGGCGGCGCTTGTTCCCGAAACGGAACAGACCACAAAATCCGCGTCGCTCTTCGAGGATGCCTTCGGCGAACAGCCTGTTGTGCATGAGGAAGTCACCAAGGGGTCGCGCCCGAAGAAGGAAGATGCCGATGCCGTCAGCCGCTCGTCTACGCGGACCGAGCCGAAGCTGACGCAGAAGATCATTTCGCAGTGGGCGCTAACCAACGATCGGGTTGCGACGATTTCCAAGCCGGTGAAGGCACCGCGTTTCGTCAGCAAGACAATGCGCGTTGCCCCGACCACCGTCTATTCCGAAGGCTTCACGACGAATACCGCGTCGATTGATGCCGGCCGCTTCAGCGGCAATGCGGTGAACTTCCTGGCAGTGAAGAAGTTCAGTACGAACTGACCGGCATAAAAGTGTTCAATCTTCAAAACCCGCCTGAAAGCCCGGCGGTTTTTTGTTGCCGAACAATAGGCCTGCTGGCCGCCTGGCATTTTCAGCCTATATTGTCTTTCAAGACAGACGGCTCGCCGTGCTGGCAAAACGGAGTGAAGACGATGCACAGGTTTACGGTCACCACCACGCTCGACATCGAGGCCGACACGGCGGAGGAGGCGGCCCTGCTGATGTTTCAGACGCTGACAAGACATCCCGCGCCGACGGTCTATTCCGTCACGGACGAGACAGGGGCGGTGACCGAGATCGAGCTGGAGCGGGAGGCCGCCAACGAATTCGCGCTCATTGATCAAACCGCCGATCCCGGCAACTGGTAGGGTTGAAACGCGCAAAGAAAAACCCGCCGGCGAAACCGGCGGGTTTTTGGTAGCCGAGAAGGCGATGCGTGCTATTCGGCCGCTTCCTGCTCGCCGGCCATGCCGAGCGCGATCAGGTATGTGTCGAGAATGGCTTCCTGCTCTAGACGCTCGTCGGCATCCTGCTTGCGGATGGCAATGACCTTCTTCAGAATCTTGGTGTCGAAGCCTGAGGACTTGGCTTCGCCGTAGACGTCCTTGATGTCGTCGGCGATGGTTTTCTTTTCTTCTTCGAGGCGCTCGATACGCTCGATGAAAGCGCGAAGCTGGTCGCGCGCGACGGCATGAACGTCAGACATGGTCTGCTCCTAGTGTTGCTCTTGAACTGTGGTGGTGTGACGTGCCGCGAACGGGCGTGAAGGTCAAGAAAATTTCGGTGCCATCAGGCATTTAAAACGCCTGATGGGGATGCGATGCCGCATCACTCCTTCGGCCTGTTCAGCTCGAAAGCAGCTTTCTGGCTGCTGGTGGCATCCGTCTGGTGTTTGTCGCGCCAGAGCTCGTAAGGCATGCCGTAGACGATCTCGCGGGACTGGTCCTTGTCGAGCGGCACACCGGCTTCGTTGGCGGCGTCCCTGTACCAGTTCGAGAGGCAGTTGCGGCAGAAGCCGGCAAGGTTCATCAGGTCGATGTTCTGGACATCCGGCCGGTTGGACAGATGCGACAGCAGCCGGCGGAAGGCTGCGGCCTCGAATTCGATCTTCTGCTGCGGGCTGAGCTCGGTCATACGAATGCCTTTTCAAACGGTGTAGGAACCGGTGCGCGATGGATGGATGTCATAGACATGCAGATCGGGCCGCCGGTTCAATTCTTCAAGGATCGGGGCCAGCCGGTTCGTCCATTCCTCGACGCCGTCTGCCGTGGCGATCAGGTCCTGGCGCACTTCGATCAGGACGTGAGGAATGCCTGATGCCATGCAATGGCGGAACATCGTGTCGTTGCGCAGCGCGCCGTCGTAGGGCTCGTTGTCGCCGACCAGCAGGCCCGGTTCGCGGCGCAGGGCTTCCAGCAAGGGCACAACCGCGCGCGGGTCGTTGTCCCATAGCACGGCCGCATGCCAGGGGCGGGGAACGCCTTTCCAGGAGGGCGTGTAGGAATGCATCGAGACCACCAGCGGCGCCTTGCCGGTCGTGGCGGCGACCGTGCCGATGGTTTGCGACACGGCCCGGTGATAGGGGCGGTGGTAGCGGTTCAGCCGGTTGTCCCACTCCTCCGGCGTGATCGGATGGTTGCCCGGAATGATCGCGCCGTCGGATATTTTCATGATCAGGGTCGGATCGTCCTCGCCGCGGTTGGGGTCGATCAGCAGGCGGGAGAAGCAGCCAAGCACGGCCGGAGCTTCAAGGCGGGCGGAGAGCGCGCGGGTCAGCGGTTCGATGCCGATATCATAGGCGATGTGACGCTCGAAGGCGGCATTCGGCAGGCCGAGGCTGCCGTAGCCCGATGGCAGCTGCCGCATGGCGTGGTCGCCGAGGAGCACCAGCCCGTCACCGTTATTCCCCTCGATGATTTCGAAGGGTTCGAAGTCAATCGTGCCTGAAACGCCCATGCCCTGATACTTGTCTTGATGATGTCACATGGTGATGGCACGCATGGATGGCGGCGACAAGGCGCCGCGACGGCGATAATCGGTTTTTGACCGCAGAAAACGAGCAAAAACCCCAATGTAATCGATTAGACTTTCGTTGACATTCCCGCTCCAGCATCGCAAGAAAGTTCCTCGACAAATCGGGATGGAGACCTCTTGGAAACCGTGTCCTATCATTCGTTCAGAAACGGGAATGCCGGGTTGAGGCACCTTACCCATCTCTTGCTTTTCATTCTGATTCTCGCCGCTCCGACGCTTGTAGCCGGCGAGGCGCGCGCTGATTTCCGTGTCTGCAACGGCTCCCAGAATCTCGTTGGGGTCGCCATCGGTTACCGGGCCAAGGAAGGCTGGATCACCGAGGGCTGGTGGCAGGTTCCTGCCACGACATGCGCGACGCTGATCGAGGGCGAACTGCAGTCCCGCTACTACTATCTCTATGCCGAAGATGCCGCACGCGGCGGCCGCTGGAAAGGCGACGTCAACATGTGCGTTGCCGAAAACGAGTTCAAGATCACCGGCGTCCAGGATTGTTTTGCGCGCGGGTTCCAGCGGATCGGGTTCAAAGAATACGACACCGGCCGTCAGGGGAGCTGGATGGTTCAGCTTTCCGATACGCCGGCCACGCAAGAAAGCCAGAATTGATGAGACGGAACAGAAAAGTCAAAATCCTCGCTACTCTCGGCCCCGCTTCCGGCGAAGAAGAGATGATCCAGAAACTGTTCGAGGCGGGCGCAGATGTTTTCCGCATCAACATGAGCCATGCCAGCCACGATCTGATGCGCACGCTGATCAAACGGATCCGGTCCGTCGAAGAGCGCTGCGGCCGTCCGATTGGTATTCTCGCCGACCTGCAGGGTCCCAAGCTGCGCGTCGGAAAGTTCGCCGAAGGCAAGATCGATCTGAAGGTCGGTCAGACCTTCACGCTCGACGACCGCGATGAGCCGGGCGACAGCAACCGCGTCTTCCTGCCGCATCCCGAAATTCTCGAAGCGGTGAAGCCCGGCCACCGTCTGCTGATCGACGACGGAAAGCTGCATTTGCGGGCTGAATCCAGCGACGGCAAGAGCATTGTCACAACAGTCGTGTCGGGTACCAAGATCTCCGACAAGAAGGGCATCAGCCTGCCCGACACACTGCTCGGCGTCGGCGTGCTCACGCCGAAGGACCGGGTCGATCTCGATGCGGTTCTGGAAACCGGCCAAGTCGACTGGGTGGCTCTTTCCTTCGTCCAGCGTCCCGAGGACCTGATCGAAGTGCGCAAGATCTCACAGGGCCGCGTCGGCCTGATGTCGAAGATCGAAAAGCCACAGGCGATCGAACGGATCGACGAAATCATCGAACTCTCCGACGCGCTGATGGTTGCCCGTGGTGACCTTGGCGTCGAAATGCCGCTGGAAGCGGTTCCCGGCCTGCAGAAGCAGCTGATCCGCGCCTGTCGCCGGGCCGGCAAGCCGGTCGTCGTGGCCACGCAGATGCTGGAATCGATGATCACGGCGCCGGTGCCGACCCGCGCCGAAGTCTCCGACGTGGCGACCGCCGTGTTCGAAGGCGCCGATGCGATCATGCTGTCGGCCGAATCGGCCTCCGGCGACTACCCGATCGAAGCGGTCTCGACCATGGCGTCCATCGCCTCGAAGATCGAGCGCGACCCGCATTATCCCGGCATCATCTACGCCCAGCGCACACCGCCGGAAGCAACCGGCGCCGACGCGATTTCGCTGGCAGCCCGCCAGATCGCCGAGACGCTGAAGCTGTCGGCCATCGTCTGCTACACATCGTCGGGCACCACCGGGCTTCGTGCAGCGCGCGAGCGTCCGGAAGTGCCGATCCTGGCGCTCTCACCGGTGGTCGAGACGGCGCGCCGCCTGTCGATCGTCTGGGGCCTGCACTGCGTCGTGACCGGCGATGCGACGGACCTTGACGACATGGTCAATCGGGCCTGCCGCATCGTCGTCGATGAAGGTTTCGGCAAGCCGGGCGACCGCCTGATCATCTCGGCCGGCGTGCCGCTCGGTACACCCGGTGCCACAAACATGCTGCGTATCGCCTATATCGGCTCGGATGGCCAGAGCGGTATCTGATACCGCTCTCTCCAGTCACGTCTTCAGAATGCCGTCCCGGGAAACCGGGGCGGCGTTTTTCATTTCTCGTCATCCCCCGCAATCCGCGCTTCGGCGATCCGCGCCGCCGCCTGCACGTCGCGGTCCATGCCTGCGACCTTCTCGATCGCGGCAATCGCCACGTCGGTGACGATATAGTCCGGCTTGTGGCCGAGATTCTTGATCCAGACCAGTTCCGAACCCTCGATGTCGCGGGCAAGGCCGCGCGAGTGGATGTTGGCCAAAACCACATCATCGCGGTCGCCGGTGATGATTTCGGTCGGCACCTTGATCTCCTTGTAGCGCGGTGAGACGCGCGTCACGTAGTCGAGCAGATTGGCGACGTCGATGGCGTTGTTGCGGAAGATCGACGGCCGCAGCACCAGCGCCGGGGCGGTATTGGCGATATAGCCGTCCGGCCGGTGGTTGGGTGCGAAGACATAATGCGTGCCGGCCTCTATACGGCTGAGGCCGACGGGCACCGCCACCAGATTGGCAAAGAGCCAGCCGATATAGGGCATGCGGGTGATCGAATAATACCATTCGACGCCGCCCGGCCACGGGTGGGTGGCAGGCGAAAGAAAGACCAGCCCGGCAACCTTGTCCTTGTGATTGAGCGCGAAGCTCGCCACGGTGGCGCCGCCGAAGGAATGGCCGATGATGATGGCCTTCCTGATGCCGCGCTTGTCCATCAGCTTTGCAATCGCATCGGCCTGGCCGTCGGGAAAACCGTTTTCCGGGCCGCCACGCTCGGAATAGCCGTGGCCTGGGCGGTCGACGAAGAGCATCTCGGCCCGGCCTTCCAGCGCCGGCCGGAAGGCGTACATCTGGTCGAGCAGGTTGCCGCTGGCGCCGTGGACGAAGACCAGCGGCGGCAGGTCGGCATTGGCGCCGGAGGGCACAAGGATGCTGTTCATCCTGAAACCGCCGACATCGATCAGTTCGCCGCGGTTCGCGTTGGCGGCGATGATCTTCGACGATTCGTAGCGGGAGAACAGGATGCCCGCGACGAGCAGGCCAGAAACACAAAGTACCAGAATCAGCATGATTGTCCTGACAATGCTGCGCACGCGTTATCTCTATGATTGTGATCGTGAAGATCCGGGTGATGCGCCGCCTTATGCGACGCGTTCAGCACATACGCAGGCGCTGGGCCACCGGTTTCGCAAAAGAGGATTTTTTCTTGTCAGGTGCGTTTGCCGGCCAGCTTTTCGGAGAGTTCGCCGACCTGCTGCTGGGCCTGCCGGTCGGCCGGGTAGACCTCAAGAAAACGCTCCCATGCCCGCAGCGCCAGTTCGTCTTCGCCGGCACTGGTGAGAATTGCCGCCATGCCGGCCATGGCGCCGAAGTGGCGGGGTTCGAGCGCCAGCACGCGGTTGATGTCGGACATCGACTTGCGGTAGCTGCCCATGACGAAGTGCAGGGTGGCCCGGCGGTTCCAGCCTTCGACATAGTGTGGCGACAGGTAGATGACCTGATCGAGCAGATCCATGGCTGCCGCACGCTTGTTGTCGGCGATCGCCTTGTCGGCCCACTGCACCAAGAGATTGATCGAGGCGCTGCCGGAGTCGCTCCACTCGATGCGGATGCGCTGCGAGATCTCGGTGGCTGCCGCCGGATCACGGGCGTGCTTCAGCTCGGTAAAGAGCTGATCGAGCCGTTCTTTCTGGGTGGGGAGACTTGTCGCCGATTTATCAACCGCAGCCAGATCGGCCGCTTCTGCCCGGGTGGGGACCATCGGTCCGGCCAGGAGGGGAATCAGCAAGGACAATAGAAAACGTTTCATGGCGGACAAGGTAGCCCGCCATGGCGCAATATCAAATCAATTTTTCACGAGCAACGCTGGAAGGGCACGAGACATGCCGCTTCTGCGCCCGCACGATCAGCCCTGACGAGCCTTGAAACGCGGGTTCAGCTTGTTGATGATGTAGACACGGCCCTTACGGCGAACCAGACGGTTCTCGCGGTGACGCGACTTCAGTGACTTGAGCGAATTCTTGATCTTCATGGCTTCAATCCGCGAGTTTCGGGGGATGCTTCGATCCGCCCGGTATCGATTAAATTCTAAGTTCGCTTCTCGATACAACACCGTCCCGAAAACCCGAAGGCGTTCCGGCAAGGCTTGCGCAAGACTTGAAGGAACAGACTGCAGCCGGAAGAAAATCCCTTTTCCGATCCGAGGCACAGTCTGAAGCGCACTCTATGATGGGCAGGCCAATAACCCGCCGCCTTTTGCATGTCAACCTTCACAGGCCGGTTTTTGGAGCCGCGAAAGGGCTTTACCTTGGCTCGGGGACCTCAGGTGAGCGAGGTCACATGTCCCATCTTGCGGCCTGGCCGGGCTTCGGTCTTGCCGTAAAGGTGGACGAGCGTGTTGGCGGTTTCGAGCCAGCGCGGCACGTCGTTGATGTCGTTGCCGATCAGGTTCTGCATGACGCAGTCCGAATGGCGCTGCGGATTGCCGAGCGGCAGGCCGGAAACGGCACGGATGTGCTGCTCGAACTGCGAGACGACGCAGGCCGCTTCCGTCCAGTGGCCGGAATTGTGGACACGCGGGGCGATCTCGTTGGCGATCAGTCCGCCGTCCGGCAGAACGAAGAACTCGACGCCGATGACGCCGACGTAGGACAGCGCCTCGGCAATGGCCGCTGCAGCAGCGCGGGCAGCACTGGCGGTGTCGCTTGAACTGCGGGCAGGCACCGTCGAGGTGTGGAGGATACCATTCCTGTGGATATTCTCGGCAGGATCGAAACATTCGACAGTTCCGTCCATGCCTCGGGCAGCGATGATCGAAATTTCGCGCTCGAAGGGCACCAGACTTTCGAGAATGAGCGGCACGCTGCCAAGTGCAGCATAGGCGCCCTCGACCGTTCCCGTGCCGTTGCGGAACGTCGTCTGGCCCTTGCCGTCATAGCCCATGCGGCGGGTCTTCAACACGCCAAAGCCTCCGAAAGCCTTCAATGCCTCCTCAAGGTCCTGCTGGCTGTCGATTGCACGGAAATCGGCGGTGGTAATGCCACAGTCGCGCAGAAACGTCTTTTCGACCAGCCGGTCCTGTGCCGCCTCCAGCGCGCGGGGTGGCGGGTAGACCGGCGTGGTCTCTGCCAGGAGGTTGGCTGCAGCGACGGGAACGTTTTCGAATTCATAGGTGACGACGTCGCAGACGCGAGCGAGCTCTAACAAAGCCTCGCGATCATCATAGGCCGCAACGATCTGCCGGTCGGCGACCTGGGCTGCCGGGCTGTCCGGTTGCGGCTCGAGGATGACGGTGCGAAAATTGAGGCGGGCGGCGGCCATGGCCAGCATGCGGCCGAGCTGACCGCCTCCGATAATGCCGATCGTTGTCATGCGGGATCGACCGGGTATTCGGCAACGGCGGCAGTCTGGCTTTCGCGCCAGTCATCCAGCCGGTCGGCAAGGTCGGGATCCGAGAGCGCCAGAACGGCGGCGGCGAGAAGAGCGGCGTTGATGGCGCCGGCCTTGCCGATGGCGAGCGTGCCGACGGGAATTCCGGCCGGCATCTGGACGATGGAGAGCAGACTGTCCTGACCGGACAGTGCCTTCGACTGAACCGGCACGCCGAAAACCGGCAGTGGCGTCATCGCGGCGCACATGCCGGGCAGGTGGGCCGCGCCACCGGCGCCGGCGATCACGACCTTGAAGCCCTCATCGCGGGCGCCCTTGGCAAAACTGGTCAGCCTGTCGGGAGTGCGATGTGCCGAAACGATGCGGGCATCATAGGCGATGTCGAGCGCGTCCAGCGTATCGGCTGCGTTCTTCATGGTCTCCCAGTCGGACTGGCTCCCCATGATAATGGCGACGGGCGGCGTTGCTGTCTGCGTCACGAACGGTTCTTCCCATTTTGGGCCAGTCCTTGCGGGCCGGTCTGGCGTTGGGGCGGTGGAATATCAGGCGATGATATCGGGAATGATCTGGTCTTCGAGCTTGGAAAGCTTGTCTTTCAAAGCAAGTTTCTTCTTCTTCATCCGCTGCACCCGAAGGGCGTCGCAGCCGGTCTGTATCATTGCATTGATTGCAAAATCAAAGTCTTCATGCTCTTGCCGCAGCCGGGCTGCGGAAAGTCTGAGTTCGGCCTGGTCCTGGTCTGGCATGCTGTAATCCCCGTCGGCCAATACGGCGGTTGTTCCGCCTGTTCCTTTGATCGGTTGGCTGCTCTACCACACAAAGACTGGTAACGGGAAGTTATCCTTGGTCATGATTTCGCCTTCGACAAATGAAAAATGGCATGGCACACTCGTGCTGTTAACTTGGAACATTCAGCGATCGAATGGCTGGATGCAGGCTAGAGGAAGGGAACTGTCAATGACAATTGAGGCTCATCTTACAACGCTTGAAAAGAAACACGGTGCTCTCGAGCAGGAACTCCATATGGCGCTTATCCGGCCATCGACTGAAGACGAGACCATCGCGAGCATCAAGCGCCGCAAGCTGCGCATCAAGGACGAGATTGAAAGACTTCGTTCTTCTCACTGAGTAACATTCACTCGAATTCCAAAAAGTCCTAAGGGAACCCTCTCTCCATAGTCATAGCAACGGCACCGCTGGCACTTTATTCTCTGCTGGCAGCAGACGTGCCTTTCCGGTCGCGCATCCTGAATAGTGCGCCGTACCGGAGGCGAGGGTTCCCGTCACAGGCCACTTCCCGTTACAGGCCATTTCCCGTTACAGGCCACTTAAGGTCTGGTCGTGCCGTTCATGTCCAGAACTGATCCAGCCAGAAATTCAATCCGTCGAAACCCGGCCGGTTGATCGCGTAAATGCGCGCCGTGCCTCTGGCCGAGACCGAAACAAGATTGCAGTCCAGAAGCGCTTTGAGATGTTGCGAAACGGCCGGCCGGCTGATCGGCAGCCCGTGCGCCAGTTCGTTGACCGTGCGCGGCGA
Source organism: Pararhizobium sp. (assembly GCA_030655075.1). Taxonomy (GTDB): domain Bacteria; phylum Pseudomonadota; class Alphaproteobacteria; order Rhizobiales; family Rhizobiaceae; genus JAURWE01. The sequence continues at coordinate 622,086 of JAURWE010000024.1, read as the reverse complement.
CCGCCGGAGTTCTTCCAGCAAATACCGCCGGTTGGGATCGGCAATGGCAGCAAAAGGGTCGTTGGTCACCATGAAAAAAAGCTATGGCAAATATATGCCTCCCGCAAGCGAATTGTGCAGTGCGGCAAACTTTTCATAAAGCCGGTTTCGCGGGCGAAGGTGCACGGGTTTTGCCCGCCCGCTGCGGAATGATTGTCGACGTCTCCGTCGTCACAGCGGCGTTGCCAGCGCCCATGTTTTCAGGAGTCAAAAATATGGTAAATCCAGCACGCCAATTGCCGCTTTCCATGGTGATTGAACTAAAAATCTAATGTAGATTTTTGGGGCGGAATATATTTGATTCGGTCTTCATGGGCGGCGTAAGCCGATCGTCAGATCCGCAGTTTAGTGGCTAAATGATTTAGCAACGGGGGAAAGCGGAATGCAGCAGCGCAGTGAGACGACGACTTGGGCCGTTAACAGAGCTCAGGAAATTGTACTGAAAGAAGGCTTTGATCTTATAAAATCGGCCCGTACTCTCGATCAGACCGCAATCAGGACAAACGGAATGTTGCTTGCCAAAGCAATCGCCGCCTCGCTGGTCGAAGCATCGGCTGCCGTCGCCAAGTAGAATCCGGATGGGGAGCTATCCCAGCTCCCCATTTCTCATGGCAATATTTCCCGGCAGACTGTTCCATCTTCCTGTCTCCGCCGCTCAGGCGAGCAGAAATGCCGATATCCCATCCCACAGAAGTTTGCACCCGGCCAGAAACGCCATCGTATACATGAACGGGTAGAAGACATCCGGCTTGATGCGGCGGATGATCCAGGCGCCGATGATCGTCGAGACGATGGCGAAGGGAAACAGGCTGAGCGATGTCGTCAGGTTGCTGGTGCCGAGCGAGCCCAGCGCGAAATAGGGCACCAGCTTCACCACGTTCAGAATGGCGAAGAAGCGGATGATCGTGCCGGTGTATTCGCGCGGCGGCAGTTGCAGCGGCAGGGCATAGATCTGGAAGGGCGGCCCGCCTGCATGGGCGACGAAACTTCCGTAGCCGGCAGCCCCACCCCAGAACAGGGCCGGCATGAGCCGCTGCGGCTTCGGTGGAACGGTGATGCCCCGCCGGCTGCGCCAGACATTGTAGAGATAGCGCAGCACGAAGCCGACCGTGATCAGGCCGATGATCAGGCGCAGCGCCTCGCGGTTGACCAGCGCTGCCGTCGCCCAGCCGATGGCAATGCCGGCGATGCCGCCGGGCAAAAGCATCAGCAGCGTCGTCTTGTCGCTGTGTTTGCGCCAGATCCACAGCGAGACGATGTCCATGGCGATCAGGATCGGCAGCAGAATGGCGGCTGCCTGAACCGGCGAAATAGCCATGGCCAGCAGCGGCACGCCCATCAGCGACAGGGCCTCGCCCATGCCGCCCTTGGCCATACCGACGAGGATGACTGCGGGGACGGCGATGTAATAAAACTCGATTCCTGGAAGCATGGGTTCACTTGATCCTTTGGTGCGCAGGGTCTATCGGTTTTTCCACATGAAATCGAGTGCCGGTCGTCGCTGTGTTGGGCGCATTGCCGCAGGCTATGGGCCGCAGGATATGGGCCGCAGGATATGGACAGAGAATGAAGAAGACCGAGAGCCGCTGCCGTCTGGTGCTGATCGCGCCTGACATCAAGGATGCCAAGGCGCAGGCGCAGGCGATGGCGGATGCGCTGAAGGGCGGCGATGTCGCCTCCGTCATCGTCCCGCAATATGATCTCGACGATGCGGCATTTCAGGTGCATGCGGAGCTGCTGGTGCCGATCATCCAGGAAGCCGGCGCTGCGGCGCTGATCTCAGGCGATACGCGTGTTGCCGGCCGCGCCAGAGCCGATGGCCTTCACATTGCTAATGCAGCCGAGGCGCTCGGCGAAGCGATGGAGAAATTTTCGCCCAAGCTGATCGTCGGCGGCGGCAATGCCATGGACCGGCATCATGCGCTGGAAATCGGCGAAGTGCGGCCGGACTATATTTTCTTCGGCAAGCTCGACGGCGACATCAAGCCGGAAGCGCATTCGAAGAACCTTGCGCTCGGCGAATGGTGGTCGTCGATGGTGGCCATTCCCTGCATCGTCATGGGCGGCACCGATCCAGCCTCAGCACTGGAGGTGGCAGAGTGCGGTGCCGAGTTCGTGGCGCTGCGGCTGGCTGTTTTTGCCGATCCGGTCCAGGCCCCATCGGTGGTTGCTGCCGTCAATGCGCTGCTGGACGAAAAAGCGCCACGGTTTGAAGATTAACAGATCCGGATGCTGAACCCGCTCGACCGATCGCTGTCCCATCTCTGCCGTCTGCTGCTCGTCGGCACCAGCCTGCTGTTTGTCCCGCTTCCCGCCCACGCGCAGGATGCGGCGGGCAAGGCCGTGCCGGACGCAAAGGCGACGACCAAAGACAAGGCCGTAGCAGACGAGAAGGTGGTGGCGGACGAGAAGGCTGTGCCGGAGGTCGAGGTGCCCGTTCACAAGCGCGGGCGGGTGCCGACCGGGTCGAAGGCCGAGGATGTCGGGGCCAAGCCGCTCCCCGGTGCAGACGGTTCGTCGTCCGGCGTCAGCGTTCTCGAGCGCATGGGCGCCGACCTGCCGGAGCTGCCGGCCGAAAAGCCGTTTACCGGCAAGGTCGATGCCGCCTATGGCGCCTATCAGCGCGGCTATTATCTGACGGCGATGGAACTGGCGCTGCCGCGCGCCCAGCTCGGTGATCCGGCGGCGCAGACGCTGGTGGCCGAAATCCTGCAGCAGGGGCTCGGCGTTCCGCTCAACAAGAAGGAAGCCGCTTTCTGGTATGGCCAGGGCGCTGCAGGCGACGATCCTTCGGCCATGTTCAAATACGCGCTGCTGCTGATGGATGGCGTGCTCGTGCCGCGCGACCCGAAAAAGGCCGAAGAGCTGATGCAAAAATCGGCCGACCGCGGCAATTCCTCGGCACAGTTCAACTATGCCCAGGCGCTGGTGCGCAAAATGCCGGGGGACAAGGGCCTGAAGGCAGCGCTGCCCTATTATGAAAAGTCGGCCGAGCAGGGCATTGCCGATGCGCAATACGCCCTGTCGCAGATCTATCTGAATGTCGACGGTATCGACGAAAGCAAACGCGAGCGTGCGCGCGAATGGCTGCTCCGCGCTGCCCGCGCCGGGTTCGATACGGCACAGTTCGATCTGGCGGTGTGGCTGATCGACGGCATTGCCGGCGAGCGCAATCTCGATGCCGGCTTCGGCTGGATGCGGCGGGCGGCCGAAGGTGGCAACGTGCTGGCGCAGAACAAGCTTTCGCATCTCTATGTCAATGCCATCGGCACGCGGCCCGATCCGGTCGAGGCTGCCAAATGGTATGTGCTGTCGCGCCGCGCCGGTCTCAAGGATCCAGCGCTCGAGGATTTCTATCTCGGGCTGAACGATGTCCAGCAGAAGGCGGCGCTGGATGCCGCCAACCGCTATCGCACCTCGTAAAGGCGCCGTTTTCACCGGCGTTTCGGCCGCAATTGCCCTCAAGACTTGAAACTTATGGGGTTTTGTGGTCTTGAGGCGCCCAACGCTTCCAGGCTCATTCTTTTTCCCGGCCCCGCCTTTAAATTGCTGCGGGCCGCACGCCGTTTCCAAGGATACCACCCGATGGCCCGTTCTGCCCTTCTCAACGTCATGGTTCAGGCCACGTTCAAAGCCGGAAAGTCGCTGTCGCGCGATTTCGGCGAAGTGCAGAACCTTCAGGTTTCGCTGAAGGGCCCTGCAGATTACGTGGCCCAGGCCGGCCGCAAGGCGGAAAAAGTCATCCGCGAAGAGCTGATGAAAGCGCGCCCGACCTACGGTTATCTCGGGGAAGAGGGTGGCGAGATCAAGGGCAATGACGGTGCCCACCGCTGGATCGTCGATCCGCTCGACGGCACGACCAATTTTCTGCACGGGATTCCGTTCTTTGCCATCTCGGTGGCGCTGGAACGCAACGGGGAAATCGTCGGGGGCGTCATCTTCAATCCGGCGACGGACGAACTCTATACGGCCGAACGCGGCGGCGGCGCCTTTCTCAACGACCGCCGTCTGCGGGTTGCGGCCCGCAAGAGCCTGTCGGACGCCGTCATCGCCACCGCAACGCCCTATCTCGGCCACGGCAGCCACGGCGCCTATCTGATCGAACTTCGCCATGTGATGGGCGAAGTCGCCGGTATCCGCAGCAACGGGGCGGCCTCGCTCGATCTCGCCTATGTCGCTGCCGGCCGTTTCGACGGTTTCTGGGAGCGCGGCGTCGATGCCTGGGATATTGCTGCCGGCATGCTGCTGGTGCGCGAAGCGGGCGGCTGGATCTCCGATGTCGATGGCGGCAGCAACTCGCTCGAAGACGGCACGATCGTTGCAGGCAACGAACACATCCGCAAGGCGCTGCAGGACGTGCTGCACCGGCCAATCCCTGGCAAGTAACCCCTTATATTAGGGGGTGGCGAACCCGCATCGCATGCATTGTTTCCCCTTCAATTTGGCACAAAGTTAATCTAGTCTCCGCGCAGGTTGCGAACCGGAGACTGATTTTACATGGCGATATTGAAGTTGCCCGGATGGGGCACGTCGGAAGCGGCGGCGGAGGGCTACAATCCGCAGAAGCTTTCAAGTCCCATGTCCTTTTTCTGGACGATGATCATTTTTCTCATCATCGTCGGTTTCGTCGGCGCCATTCTGTTTCGCCAGGCCAAGACGGCCTTTCTGGCAAATCCGGGCCTCAACGGCCTGATTGTCGGGGTTTTGCTGATCGGCGCGCTTCTGGTCTTCAACCATGTGCTGGCCCTTCGGCCCGAAGTGCGCTGGTTCAATTCCTTCCGGGCCGCCGGCAGTGCCGACAAGGTCGGCCGCGATCCGGTGCTTCTGGCGCCTATGCGGGCGCTCATCGGCCAGCGCCATTCGATGGCGATTTCGACTACGGCCCTGCGCTCCATTCTCGATTCGATTGCCACGCGCCTCGACGAATCACGCGACACGTCGCGCTACCTGATCGGGCTTCTGGTCTTTCTCGGCCTGCTCGGCACGTTCTGGGGGCTGCTCGGAACCATCGGCTCGATCAACACGGTCATCCAGTCGCTCGATCCCGGCAGCGGCGACACGAACGACGTTCTGGCAGCCCTGAAAGAAGGGCTGTCGGCGCCGCTCGCCGGCATGGGCACGGCCTTCTCAACCTCGCTCTTCGGCCTTTCCGGCTCGCTGGTCTTGGGCTTTCTCGATCTTCAGGCCGGCCGCGCCCAGAGCCGCTTCTACACCGAGCTTGAAAACTGGCTGTCCTCGGTCACCGACGTCAACTCCGACCGGGCGCCTGCAGCAATTGCGGCAGATCCGTCGGCGCTGCCCTCCGAAGAGCTGCGGGCCCTCACAGAACAGCTGGCGAAACTTGCCAGCGACGGCAGCTCCAACCAGCGCACCACCGCCGCCATGGCGAGCCTTGCCGAAGGCATCCAAGGGCTGGTCAAAAACATGCGCGGCGAGCAGCAGATGCTGCGCGACTGGATCGAAGCGCAGCAGGACGAGGCTAAATCCATGCGCAAGACGCTGGATCAGCTCTCCAAGGAAATCGGCAATCTGAAAAACGGGGGCGCCTGAGCATGGCGCTTGCCCGCAACCGCCGCAGCCAGCGCACGGTCGATTACTGGCCGGGCTTCGTCGATGCCCTGTCGACGCTGCTGCTGTCGATCATGTTTCTGCTGTCGGTGTTCGTGCTGGCGCAATTCCTGCTCGGCCGCGAAATCAGCGGCAAGGACGAGGTTCTGAACCGGCTGAACAGCCAGATCAACGAATTGACCCAGCTGCTGGCGCTGGAAAAGGGCGGCAAGCAGGATATCGAGGATGCGCTGGCCAACCTGCAGGCCTCGCTATCGCAGTCGGAAGGTGAGCGCTCGCGATTGCAGGCCCTGCTCGACCAGGGTGCAGGGGCTTCCGATACGGCCAATGCGCAGGTCGGTGCTCTTACCGAATCGCTCGATGCCGAAAAGCAGGTGAGCGCCCGGGCGATGAGCCAGATCGATCTGCTCAACCAGCAGATCGCCGCGCTGCGCAACCAGATCGCTGCTATCGAGGGCGCCTTGCAGGCGTCTGAGGCCAAGGATTCGGCCTCGCAGGCGAAAATTTCCGATCTTGGGCGGCGGCTGAATGTGGCGCTGGCGCAGCGCGTGCAGGAGCTCAACCGCTATCGCTCCGACTTCTTCGGCCGTTTGCGCGAAATCCTGTCCGACCGTGAAAACATCCGCATCGTCGGCGACCGCTTTGTCTTCCAGTCGGAAGTGCTGTTCCCGTCCGGCGGCAACGAGCTGAACGAGGCCGGCCAGTCGGAAATGGGCAAGCTGGCCAGCGCCGTGCTCGATCTCGCCAAGGAAATTCCCTCGGAAATCAACTGGGTGCTGCGCGTCGATGGCCACACCGACAATGTGCCGCTGTCGGGCACCGGCCGCTACGTCGACAACTGGGAGCTCTCCTCGGCCCGCGCCACATCGGTCGTGAAATACCTGATCTCCAAGGGCGTGCCCGCCAACCGCCTGGTCGCCGCCGGCTTCGGCGAATTTCAGCCGATCGCCGAAGGCGACACGCCCGAAGCCCGCGCCACCAACCGCCGCATCGAGTTGAAACTGACCGAACGGTGATCCGGTTGTCCTGACCTTTACGTCCGCGTAAGATGGCACCCAGTGGAGGAGATCTCTGATGGATTGCGATGTTCTGGTGATCGGGGCGGGGCTGGCGGGGCTTGTGGCGGCCGTGGAGGCTGCGGACCGGGGTCTGAAGGTCATTCTTGTCGATCAGGAGGGCGAGCAGAATCTTGGCGGGCAGGCGTTCTGGTCGCTCGGCGGTCTTTTTTTCATCGACAGTCCGGAACAGCGGCGGTTGCGTATTCGCGACGGCATCGATCTTGCCCGCCAGGACTGGATGGGTTCGGCGCAGTTCGACCGGTCCGAGGATCACTGGCCGCGCCTGTGGGCAGAAGCCTATCTCGATTTTGCCGCCGGCGAGAAGCGTGCCTGGCTGCACCAGCAGGGGATGCGCTGGTTTCCGGTCGTCGGCTGGGCCGAGCGCGGCGGTGGGCTCGCCAGTGGTCACGGCAATTCGGTGCCGCGCTTTCACGTTACCTGGGGCACGGGGCCGGGTGTATTGGCGCCCTTCATCGCTCGCGCCCGCGAGGCTGAGCGGCGCGGTCTCATCCGCTTTCGGTTCCGCCATCAGGTCGATGCCTTGCTGATCGTCAATGGCACCGTCACCGGCGCCAGTGGTTCGATCCTGAAGAGCGATCCGGTGCTGCGCGGCCAGAAGAGTTCGCGCGACGTCACGGGCGACTTTTCGCTGACGGCAGGGACGACGGTCGTCACCTCGGGCGGCATCGGCGGCAATCATGATCTGGTGCGCAAGAACTGGCCGGTCGAGCGTCTGGGCCCGGCGCCGAAGGCGATGATCAGCGGCGTGCCGCATCATGTCGACGGGCGCATGCTTGATATCGCCGAGCAGGCGCGCGGGTCGCTGATCAACCGGGACCGGATGTGGCACTATACCGAGGGTCTGCGCAACTTCGATCCGATCTGGCCGAACCACGGCATCCGCATCCTGCCTGGTCCATCCTGCTTCTGGTGCGATGCCGATGGAAAACGCTTCGAGGCGCCCGCCATGCCCGGTTTCGATACGCTGGGCACGCTGAAGGCGATCCGTCTGAGTGGTGCCGATTACAGCTGGTTCATCCTGACCAAGGCGATCATCAAGAAGGAGTTCGCGCTGTCGGGATCGGAGCAGAACCCGGATCTGACCGGCAAAAACATCCCGCTGCTCCTGAAGCGTCTCGGCAAGAACCCGCCGGGGCCAGTGCAGGCCTTCATGGACAAAGGCGAGGATTTTGTCGTGCGCGACCGCCTCGACGATCTCGTCGCCGGCATGAACGCTCTTTCAGGCGAGCACCGCCTGTCGATCCCGCATCTGCAGGCGCAGATCGAGGCGCGCGACCGCGAGATTGACAACGGTTTTTCCAAAGATGCCCAGATCACCGCCATTCGCGGCGCCCGGAATTATCTCGGCGACCGGCTGATGCGCACCGCCAAGCCGCACCGGCTGCTCGACCCAAAGGCCGGACCGCTGATCGCCGTGCGGCTCAACATCCTCACCCGCAAGACGCTCGGCGGCTTGCAGACCGATCTTTCCGGTCGCGTGCTGGAATTGTCCGGCGAACCGGTGCCCGGCCTCTATGCCGCCGGTGAAGCCGCCGGCTTCGGCGGCGGCGGCATGCACGGGTATAACGCGCTTGAGGGCAGTTTCCTCGGCGGCTGCATTTTTTCGGGGCGCGTTGTGGCGCGGAATGTTGGCGGGTGATTTTGATCCTGGCCTAAAGCACGTTGCGTGAAAACGGATTCACGCAATGCGCTTTAGATCTTTGTTTTTATGCATGTTTTTAGCCCAAAACCGCGCTCACTTTTGGGAGGCATGCATTAGGCCTGCGCATCCGTGGAGAGCGTTCACCCCCGCTGTCACTGCGTGACATCTCCCCCACATGGGGGGAGATTGGGTGGGCGGCTGATCGCTCATTTTAGTTGTCGGCCTGTTCTTTGTGGGGAACAAAAGCTGATGGCAATCTCCCCCCAAGTGGGGGAGATGTCGGCGTCGCCGACAGAGGGGGCGAGCTTGTGCGGAAGCCAACATATATGCGGCATCAGAGCCCGTCCCGGCCCGCCGGGCCACCCTCCCCACGAGGGGGAGGGAAAGAGCCTCAATCCATCTGGACGTTGGCGTCCTTGACGATCGGGGTCCATTTGGCGAGTTCGGCAGAGACGTGGGCGGCGAGTTCTTCCGGGGTGGAGCCGACGATCGTGGCGCTGAATTCCTTCATGCGCTCGGCCACGGCCGGGTCTTTCATCGCCTTGTTGGCCGAGGCATTGAGGCGGTCGACGATGTCCTTCGGCGTGCCGGCCGGGGCGAAAAGCGCATTCCACGTATAGGTCTCGTAGCCCGGCACGCCCGATTCGGCGATCGTCGGAATGTCGGGGAAGGAGGCGGCGCGCTCCTTGGTGGTGACGGCCAGTGCCCGCAGCGTGCCGGATTTTATGTGGCCGGAGGAGGAGGGCAGGTTGTCGAACATGATCGGCACCTGGTTGCCCAGCACGTCGTTCAGCGCCGGACCGGAGCCCTTATAGGGGATGTGCTGCATGCTGGTGCCGGTCATCGTCTTGAACAGTTCGCCGGACAGGTGCAGCGGCGTGCCGTTGCCGGAAGAGGCGTAGCTGTATTTTTCCGGATCGGCTTTAAGAAGGGCGATCAGCTCCGCGACGTTCTTCACCGGAAGTTCCGGATTGACGACAAGCACGTTTGGCACGATGACGAGCAGCGAAACCGGCGCAAAGTCCTTTTCCGGATCGTAGGGCTTGGTCTTGAGGATAAGCGGGTTCAGCGCGTGGGTGGCGACCGTGCCCATCAGGATCGTGTAGCCGTCGGGCTCGGAGCGGGCGACGCGGTCGGCGCCGAGATTGCCGCCGGCGCCGGCGACATTTTCCACCACGACCTGCTGGCCGAGATCATCCGACATCTTCTGCGCGATGATGCGGCCGACCACATCGGTCGAGCCACCGGCGGCAAAGGGGATCACCAGCGTCACCGCCCGGTCGGGAAAGTCCTGCGCGAAGGCCGGTGCGCCCAGCGCCAGCGCCGACAGGCCCACAAGTCCGAGTGTCAGCGCAGTGCGCCGCTTCAAGGCAAAAATCGCCATTCTCATCTCCTCCCAGGGATAACTCGGACCGTGACGGCCGAGCCCCTAACAATAGGTCAGGTTTGGGGAGAGACAATGGCGACTTTGGTTTTAGGAGTTTCCGGCAACGGCCAGGAAGGCCTCGGAGCCGTGGTCGAACTGCAGCCGGGCGAGCTTGGCATAGATGCCGCCGTGGCGGATGAGCGAGGCATGGGTGCCTTCCTCGACGATGCGGCCGTGATCCATGACGAGGATGCGATCGGCCTTGAGGACGGTCGCCAGCCGGTGGGCGATGACCAGTGTCGTGCGGTTTTCCATCAGGCCTTCGAGCGCCTTCTGCACCAGCGTTTCGCTTTCGGCATCGAGCGCCGAGGTCGCCTCGTCGAGCAGCAGGATCGGCGCGTTCTTGAGGATGGCGCGGGCGATGGCAATGCGCTGGCGCTGGCCGCCCGACAGAGTGACGCCGCGTTCGCCGACCTGGGTTTCATAGCCCTGATCGAGCCGGGCGATGAACTCGTCGGCCTGGGCGGCAACGGCGGCGGCGCGGATGGTCTCCGGCGTGGCGCCAGGCGAGCCGAAGGCGATGTTCTCGCTGACGGTGGAGGCAAAGATCGTGGTGTCTTGCGGCACGATGGCCAGGCGCTGGCGCAGCGCATCGGGCGAGACGGTCGAGATATCGGTGCCGTCGATCAGGATCGTGCCCTTGGTCGGGTCGTAGAAGCGCAGGATCATCGAGAAGACAGTGGTCTTGCCGGCGCCGGAGGGGCCGACGATGGCGACGGTCTCGCCCGGTTTGACCGTGAAGGACAGGCCCTTCAGGCTCTTGTAGTCCGGCCGCGACGGATAGGAGAAATGCACGTCGTCGAAGGCGATGGAGCCCTGTGCCAGTGGCATGATGGCCGGGTTTGCCGGTGTGTCGATGGCCGGGGTTTCGTCGAGCAGTTCGCCGAGGCGTTCGGCGGCGCCGGCTGCCTGCGACACCTCGCTCCAGACTTCCGAAAGCGCGCCGAGCGAGCCTGCGGCAAAAACCGAATAAAGAAGGAACTGGCTCAGCGTTCCTGCCGAGATCGTGCCGGCGAGCACGCCCTGCGCGCCGAACCAGAGCACGGCGACGACCGAGCCGAAGATCATGGTGATGGCAAAGGCCGTCAGCACCGAGCGGGCGCGGATGGCCGAGCGGGCGGCCTCATAGGCGCTTTCGACGGCGCCGGCAAAACGGTCCCGGGCGGCCGGTTCGCCGTTGAAGGCCTGAACGGTGCGCACGGCGGAGATGGCCTCACCGGCAAAGGCCGAAGCGCGGGCCAGCGTATCTTGAGCTTCACGGGATTTGCGGCGCACGGAGCGGCCGAAGCCGACCAGCGGAAAGACGATCAGCGGAATGGCGCCGATGACGAGGCTTGAGAGCTTCGGGCTGGTATAGACCATCATGCCGATGGCGCCGAGGCACAGGATGATGTTGCGCAGCGCGACGGAGGCGGTGGCGCCGACGGCGGATTTCAGCTGGGTCGCATCGGCCGTCAGCCGGGAGACGATTTCGCCGGACTGGTTGACGTCGAAAAAGGAGGGCGACAGGCGGGTGACATGGGCAAAGACATCGCGGCGCAGATCGGCCACGACCCGCTCGCCGAGCGTGATAACGAAATAGTAGCGCCCGGCACTGGCAATGCCGAGAAGCACGGCGAGCGCCAGCAGCATGGAGAAATAGGTGTTGATGAAACCGGAATCGGACGTGCTGAACCCGTGGTCGATCATGCGGCGGATGGCGAGCGGCAGGATCAGCGTCGTGACGGCGGCAATGACCAGTGAGGCGAGCGCGCCTGCCACCAGCGTGCGGTAGCGAAAGACATAGGGCAGAAGCCGTGCCAGGGGGCGCACCGACGGGCGAGCGGACTTGCCCGGAACGGGCTTGACCGGCGCCGCATTTGCCTGTTGTTCCGACACCTTACCCCCGTTTCCGCGCGGCTCTTTTCAATTGGCCGCCAGCACTTGTTATCCCACCGGCCTTGATGTATAGGCACCGCATCCAATTGGAAAGCCGCAGTTCGCGTTGTTCTTCGGCTCCATTTACGAGTTTGGTCCCCGTCCCGCAATGGCTTGCGACAAATGGACCACGGCGCGGATAGTTTTGCATTCGACCGCAGGGCCCGAGTGCAAAACTATCCGCGCAAGAAGCACAATGTCAGAGTCTGGTGCGGAAAACCCCAAGCGGGACCTGCGACCGGCTCTCCCAACCGGCAGGAAAATTGTTATGAAGGCTGACATCCATCCCGACTACCACATGATCAAAGTGGTCATGACCGACGGCACCGAATACCAGACCCGTTCGACCTGGGGCACCGAAGGCGCCACCATGAACCTGGAAATCGACCCGACCTCGCACCCGGCCTGGACCGGCGGCAACCAGCAGATGCTGGACCGCGGCGGCCGCGTTTCGAAGTTCAAGAAGCGTTTCGAAGGCCTCGGCCTGTAAGATCTGTCGCTCTGGCGATTGGAAAAGCCCGGCTCTGCCGGGCTTTTTTGTTTCAGTATAATGCAGACAAAAAAACCCGGCCTCTCGGCCGGGTCAATAATTTTGTGTGCTGATAGATATAGGTAGAACGTATTCAGTTGCTGCCGAAAGCAGTCTGAAGCAGGTCGATCTGGGCGCGGACGCTGTTTTCATTGTCCGGAACCACGTGTTCCATGTCCTCGGGACGGTAGATTTCACGATCGATGAGGGCGACGCGGTTCTGAAGGCGCAGCGAGCGCTCGATCAGGTCGCGAAACGATTCGGGCAGGTCGAGCCAACCGGGGGCCGACTTGTCGACATTGAAGCTGTCGAGGCGAACCTTGCTTTTTTCCGACAGCACCTGATCGCGGCTCATCTCGCCATTGTTGACGGCGCGCTGCAACAGCAGCCAGGAAGCCATCTGCATCAGTCGCGTCGTCAAACGCATCGATTCGGCTGCATACAGCACCGAAGCCATGCGCGGCAGGACTTTGGAGGCCGTGCGGCCCGGGCCATCGAGGTAAGTGGCTGTCTCTTCCACAAGGCCCATGCCTTCGGAATAGAGGGCCTTGAACTGTACGGAGGATGCGATCCGCCCCGAGAAATTTATTGTGTTCAATCCGCTTTCGGACATCATGCCAACTTCCCTGTTCAAACGCATCACTTCAGGTAACGGGTGACTTTCGGAAAAGTTTCCTCAGGTCTTTGCCCGCACAAGATGGTGTCTTAACCCATTTGGCGCAAGTCCATTCTTAATAAAGGGTTAATGTCCACACTTTCCTTGCCCATGACAGACCGAGCGAAGCGCAAAAAAAAGAGCCGCAAAGCGGCTCTCAAGGTAAAACAGGGAGAAAATCAGACCCATTCGCCATCAGGAGAAATTGTCTGAGGCCAGAAAGCTCTGGACGGATCAGTAATACCTCGTAAGGCTTAATTCTTGGTTAATGAAACCTCACCGGCCGCCCAAAACTGTTCTGGCCGGGCCATTCGGTCTTCTATCGGAACAGGCTTTCAGCCGCAGACCGGCTAGCAGATTTGCGCTGGCGCTCTTCCTCCAGCCGGGCGATTTCTTCCTGCAGCAGCGCAATGCGCAGCGCCAGCTCATCGGCCGACAGGGCCGAGAGTTCCGCGCCGATCTCGTGCGACACCGGTTTCTTCGGACGCTCTTCCTCGAACAGGCTCATGCGGTGGTCTCCTCCTCCTCATGGATCTCGTCGTCGGCCTCCGCTGTCTCGGCCAAAGGTGTCTCGGCCAGGGGGGCCGCGCGCGGCGAAAGCTGCAGGCTTTCCGGCGTTACCATCGTGCCGGGGTTGACGGTCGTGTAGGCGTCCTTCTCCGCGATCGGCTTGGCGGCGCGCCGCTTGCTGCGGAAGATGGCGTAGGCTGCGATGAGGATATGCGGCAGCGACGTCACCAGAAACAGCGCATAGGGGCCGAAGGCGGACATGACCGGGCCGCCGATGGTGGGGCCGAGGATCGTGCCGACGCCATAGAGCAGCAGCAGGCCGCCGGACACTTTGACGAAATCCTCGGGTTTGGCGAAGTCGTTGGCATGGGCGACGGCGATCGGATAGAGCGAATAGGCAGCGCCGCCGTAAACCGAGATCAGGATGAGCGTCAGCGTGACGTCGACGGGTTTGATGATCAGAATCAGGAACCCGGCCAGTGCGGCCACGACGGCGAGGCCGGCCAGGACGTAGCGCCGGTCGATCCTGTCGGACAAACGGCCGGCCGGCAGCTGCATGATGGCTCCGGCAAAGATGGTGACGCTCATCATCGCGGCGATGGCGCCGGAGGAAAAGCCGGCTTCGGCGCCGAAGACGGCGCCGAGTGTGCCGAACACGCCATTGGCGATGCCGGTCAGGAGAATGCCGACGCAGGCGACGGGCGAGGTCTTGAACAGGCTGGAGATATCGAGACTGACGGTCTGCAGCGGCTGCGGCGTGGCGGCGGTCGAGAGCGTCGTCGGCAGCATGGCAAGGCAATAGAGAATGCCGGTGACCATGAACAGGATCGGCGTTGCCGTATCGGCCAGCGGCACCATCAACTGGCCGCCGACAACGCCGAAAAGCGTGATGGCGATGTAGAGCGCGAAGATCATGCCGCGGCTCTCATTGGTCGCCCGCTCGTTCAGCCAGCTTTCGATGATCATCGAGGTGCCGGCGATCGAGAAGCCGGTGATGGCGCGCAGCGCGATCCACCAGACCGGGTCGACCAGAATACCCGTCAGAAGCGCGATGATGGCGATGAGCGAGGAAAAGCCGCTGAAGGCGCGGACATGGCCGACGCGCTTGACGATCTTCGGGGCAAAAATGCACCCCAGAACAAAGCCCGAGGCCCAGGAGGTGCCAAGCAGGCCGAGGATGGTGGTCTCGTAGCCTTCGGCCGATCCGCGCACCGGCAGCAGCAGGCCGTGCAGACCGTTGCCGAGAAACAGGAACAGGGTGCCGAGCAAAAGGGCAAAAACGGAAAAAAGATTTGTTTTCATTTTGATTTCTTTGCGGGCTCGGTGCAAGGACTGCGTGGTTGCGACAAGGCTAAAGCGTATGGTGCGAAAACGGAATCACCCGATGCACATTATCCGTGGTTTTTTCGCCTACCGGCATCCCGAAACCGCTGAGGACTTCGGGCAAATCTACATTGGGACTATCTGCACAACCGGATGAGCGCCAGTCGCAAATTCTACCCGCAAAACGTTTTTACGAAGCGGGACAGGGGCCTTGATCGCGTGAAAACGTGACGGTGCTGTGACGTTTGGAAAGAAAAGGAACGGACGGCCATGTCCAAGATACTTGCGGTCCTGCTGTTCCTGCTGATGGTGGTGCAGATCATCCGCCCGCTCGGCTATCCGGGCCTGAAAAAGCGCGCCGACTTCTGGAAGATCGCCGTCATCGCCATCGCGGTGATGATGCTGACCGTGCTGATCCGGCCGTGAGATCCTAGACCTCGATGGTCCCGCGCATGATGGCGACACAATCGCCTGAAATGCGGACGCTACTGACAATACCGCCCGATTTGGCGACATGCAGGTTGATCAGGCTTCTGCGGCCCATCTCGACGCCCTGCTCGATGAGGATATCGACGTCCATGTCGGGCTCCGGATGGAGATGGACGAGCAGGGCTGCGAGCGCGCCCGAGGCGCTGCCGGTCGCCGGATCCTCGATGACATTGTCGAGCGGCGCGAACATTCTGGCGCGGATCTGCCAGGGTGTGGCAGTAGGGCGGGTGTAGAGAAACAGCGAGAACTGGTCTCCTGCGTTCGAAAATCTGCGGCCGGCCTCAGCGAAGGCGGATGTGTTGGGGCATGCGCCTGCCAGCGTTTTGAGACTGTCGACTTCGGCGACGGCAAAGGCCAGACCGACCGAGGCAATGACGGGCTGGTGCGTGTCGGTGCGGATGCTCGCCGGATCGATCGAGGCGCAGGCGGCGATGGTCTGGCGGTCGATGTCGACGCCGAGAGACAGCGTTCGTGGCGCCAGAATGCCGGCACCCGTTACCTGGCCCTCGTCGTCGCGGATCAGCGTGGCCTCGACGAGGCCGGCCGCCTCCTCGAAGCGGAGCAGATCGCCGGGCGGTTTGCCGAAAACTTCCGTCTGGTTGCCGAGCACGAAGGCGGTGCCGACATTCGGGTGACCGGCGAAGGGCACTTCCATGGTCGGCGTGAAGATGCGGACGTGGGCGGTGTTGGCCGGGTTGCTCGGCGGCAGCACGAAGGTGACCTCGGAATAGTGGAATTCGGTGGCGATCTGCTGCATCTCGTCATCCGACAGGCCGCGCGCATCGGGGACCACCGCCAGCTGGTTTCCGGCAAAACGCACTCTGGTAAAGACATCGACGGTAACGTAAGCGGCGCTCTTCATGGGTTTCCTCCGGCCCGTTCCAATGCGTCCAGCGCATACAGCGGTGGGCTGCCGGGGCGAAGTGAAATCTTGTGCCAGCGACAATCGAAAGCCCCACCATGTGTCGCAGCGGGGGCTTCGTTTCGTAACGGAACCGGCGGGCTCAGGCAGCCGTTTCGAGATCCTTCCTCCAGGCGCCGCGTGCGGCAAGGCTGTTCATTTCGGCGCGGTGGGCAAAGGCGCGCTGGCCGGCGGCGATGTTTTCCGGCTTGCCGGCCCAGGCCGTGAGCGCCGATGCCTGCAGCGCCCGGCCATAGGAAAAGGTCAACTGCCAGGGCAAGTCATAAGCGGCGTTCATGGCGGAGAGATGGGCGGTGGCCTCCTCGGTCGATTGGCCGCCGGACAGGAAGGCGATACCGGGAACGGAGGATGGCACTGTGTTGCGCAGGACTTTTACCGTGCGTTCGGCGACCTCCTCGACGGAGGCCTTGCGGGCCTTCTTGCCGTCGATGACCATGCTCGGCTTCAGGATCATGCCTTCGAGATCGATGCGCTGGTCGGCAAGCTCGAGGAAGACCGTGCGCAGCACCGCTTCCGTCACGTCCTGGCTGCGGGTGATCGCGTGATCGCCGGGCTCGCCATCCATCAGCACTTCCGGCTCGACGATCGGCACGATGCCGGCCTCCTGGCAGAGCGCGGCGTAGCGGGCGAGTGCCTGGGCATTGGCCTTGACCGCGCCGAAGCTCGGCAGCGTAGCGGAAATCGAGATGACGCCGCGCCATTTGGCGAAACGGGCGCCGGCGTCGTGATAGGTTTTCAGGCGGCCGGCGAGGCCATCGAGACCCTCGGTGATCGTCTCGCCTGGAAACAGTGCCATCGGCTTGGCGCCGGCATCGACCTTGATGCCGGGAATGGCGCCATTGGCGCGGATGACGTCGGTCAAAGGCGTGCCGTCGGCCGCCCTCTGAAGCAGCGTTTCCTCGTAGAGGATGACGCCGGAAATGCAGCTCTTCATGGCGTCGTCGGCGCGAAACATCATCTCGCGATAGTCGCGGCGCGAGGTTTCGGTCGATTCGATACCGATGCCGTCAAAGCGCTTCTTGATCGTTGCGGTGGATTCGTCGGCTGCCAGCAGGCCCTTGCCCGGCGCCACAAGAGCCTGTGCAATGTCTTGGATTCTGTCCATTGAGCGTCTCCCTGTTTGTCGGCGCGCCCGTCGCGAACGGGCAGTCTTTCGGCATGGCCGCCGATGATGCGCCCGCGATGGCAGACGAGCAAGATGGCTTAAGCGGTTGCAAAAGCGCTGAAACGATTGAAATTCTTTTCTCCGTTTCTGGCAAAGAAAAACCGGCGGAATTGCTGCCGCCGGTTGTGTTTTGTTATTCTTGTCGAGGCCTATTTCTGCTGGTGCAGGATATCGACGCCGGGCAGGGGCTTGCCTTCCATCCATTCGAGAAACGCGCCACCGGCGGTCGAGACATAGGAGAAGTCGTCGGCCGCTTCGGCATGGTTGAGGGCCGAGACCGTGTCGCCGCCACCGGCGACGGAGACGAGCTTGCCGGCGCGGGTGCGCTCAGCTGCAAATTTTGCCACGGCAACCGTCGCCTTGTCGAAGGGGGTGATCTCGAAAGCGCCGAGCGGTCCGTTCCAGACCAGCGTCGAAGCCTTGGCGATCCACTCGTTGATGGCCTTGATCGAGGCCGGGCCGACGTCTAGCACCATAGCGTCTTCGGGGATGGCGTTGATGTCGACGACCTCGTTGTCGGCACCGGCCTTGAACTCGCGGGCGACGACGCCGTCGACAGGCAGCACGATGGCGCAGCCGCTGGCAGCGGCTTCGGTCATGATCTGCGTGGCGGTGGCGGCGAGATCATGTTCGCAGAGCGACTTGCCGACATTGGTGCCGCGTGCGGCGATGAAGGTGTTGGCCATGCCGCCGCCGATGACAAGCGCATCGACTTTCTTGACGAGGTTCATGAGCAGGTCGATCTTGGAGGAGACCTTGGCGCCGCCGACGATGGCGACGACGGGGCGGACCGGCTGGCCGAGGCCCTTTTCCAGCGCGTCGAGTTCGGCCTGCATGGTGCGACCGGCATGAGCGGGCAAATGGCGGGCGAGGCCCTCTGTCGAGGCATGGGCGCGGTGGGCGGCCGAAAAGGCGTCGTTGACGTAGATATCGCCATTGGCGGCGAGTGCGGCGGTGAATTCCGGGTCGTTCTTCTCTTCGCCCTTGTGGAAGCGGGTGTTTTCCAGAAGCAGGATGTCGCCGTTTTTCATTTCGGCCACGGCAGCAGCCACCTTGTCGCCGATGCTGGCGGCGACAAAATGCACCCGGTGGTCAAGAATGTCCTCGACGGCTGGGGCGATCGATTCCAGCGACATGTCTGCGACCGGCTCACCCTTGGGACGGCCGAAATGGGCGAGCAGGATGACCTTGGCGCCTTTTTCCGACAGTTCGAGAATGGTCGGCGCAACACGTTCGATGCGGGTCACGTCGGTGACTTTGCCATCCTGTACCGGCACGTTGAGATCGACGCGGACAAGCACGCGCTTGCCGGCAATGTCGGTGAGATCGTCGAGGGTCTTGAATGTCATGGGGTGTCTCCGGGAACGTCTTTTATCGACTGTGTTGGAGGAGCGTTTCATCCCCCTCTGTCACTTCGTGACATCTCCCCCACAAGGGGGGAGATCGTTCTTTTTCATGATGCGCTTGACAGCTCGCGGCCAATCTCCCCCCTTGTGGGGAGATGTCGGCGTCGCCGACAGAGGGAGGCATGCCCCTCCCGCGCACTCCCAGGCCTAGATCAGCTTTGCAAACGCAACGGCCGTGTCGGCCATACGGTTGGAGAAGCCCCACTCGTTGTCGTACCAGGACAGGATGCGCACGAACTTGCCTTCGAGCACCTTGGTCTGGTCGTTGGCGAAGATCGACGAGTGCGAGTCGTGGTTGAAGTCGCGCGAGACCAGCGGTTCGTCGGTGTTGCCGAGGATGCCCTTCAGCGCGCCGTCGGAGGCGGCCTTGATGGCGGCGTTGATTTCGGCAACCGTGGTGTCGCGCTTGGCGACGAACTTGAAGTCGACGACCGAGACGTTCGGGGTCGGCACGCGGATCGAGGTGCCGTCGAGCTTGCCCTTGAGGTGCGGCAGGACGAGACCGACAGCCTTGGCGGCACCGGTCGAGGTCGGGATCATCGACAGGGCGGCGGCGCGGGCGCGGTAAAGGTCCTTGTGCATCGTGTCGAGCGTCGGCTGGTCGCCGGTGTAGGAATGGATCGTGGTCATGAAACCATGATCGATGCCGACGGCGTCGTCGAGCGTCTTGACGACCGGAACCAGGCAGTTGGTCGTGCAGGAGGCATTGGAGATGACCAGGTGTTCCTTGGTCAGCTTGTCGTGGTTGACGCCGAAGACGACGGTGAGGTCAGCACCGTCGGCCGGGGCCGAAACGATGACGCGCTTGGCACCGGCCTGCAGGTGCAGGGCCGCCTTGTCGCGCGAGGTGAAGATGCCGGTGCATTCCATGGCGATATCGACGCCCATTTCGCCGTGCGGCAGGGTTGCCGGATCCTTGATGGCGGTGACCTTGATCGGCTTGCCGCCGGCCACGATGATGGTGTCGCCGACGACTTCGACGCTGGCCGGGAACTTGCCGTGGATCGAATCGTAGCGCAGCAGGTGGGCGTTTGTTTCGACCGGGCCCAGATCGTTGATGGCGACGACTTCGATGTCGGTGCGGCCGGATTCGACGATGGCGCGCAGGATGTTGCGGCCGATGCGGCCGAAGCCGTTGATGGCAACTTTAACAGTCATGTGTGTTCTCTCCCTGTTCTTGGGTCTGGATATCGTGATGATGAGAGGGAGGCGCCTGGGTGGGCGCCCCCCGGGATGATCAGGCCAGCTTCTTTTCGGCGGCGGCGACGATGGCGTCGACGGTGATGCCGAAGTGCTTGTACAGATCCTTGGCCGGGCCGGAGGCGCCGAAGGAGTGCATGCCGACGAAGTCGCCGTCATTGCCGATGAAATAGTCCCAGCCCTGGCGGACGGCGGCTTCGGCCGCGATCTTGACCGGGGCATTGCCGATGACCGACGCGCGGTAATCGTCCGGCTGTTCCTGGAACAGCTCGACGCAGGGCACGGAGACGACGCGGGTGGCGACGCCCTTGGCGTTCAACTGCTCGGCCGCCTTGACCGCGAGTTCGACCTCGGAGCCCGAGGCGAAGATCGACACCTTGGCATTGTCGGCGGAACGCAGTTCGTAGGCACCCTTGGCGCAGAGATTGTCGGCCTCATAGGTCAGGCGCGACGGCGCGAGGTTCTGGCGGGTCAGCGCCAGGCCGGAGGGCCGGTGCTGTTCGTGCAGCGCCAGCTGCCAGCATTCGGCCGTCTCGACCGCATCGGCCGGGCGGAACATCAACAGGTTCGGAATGGCGCGAAGGGCGGCCATGTGCTCGACCGGCTCGTGGGTCGGGCCGTCTTCGCCGACGCCGATGGAATCATGCGTCAGGACGTGGATGACGCGGATGCCCATCAGGGCGGCCAGACGGATCGACGGGCGGCAATAATCCGAGAAGATCATGAAGCCACCGGAGTAGGGGATCAGGCCGCCGTGCAGCGCGATGCCGTTCATGGCCGCAGCCATGCCGTGCTCGCGGATGCCCCAGTGGACGTAACGGCCGGAAAAATCGGTCGGCGTGATCGACTTCATCTGGCTGGTCTTGGTGTTGTTGGACGGCGTCAGGTCGGCCGAGCCGCCCAGCGTTTCCGGCAGCACGCCGTTGATGACTTCGAGCGCGTCTTCCGAGGCCTTGCGGGTGGCGATGGCGGGTGGTGCATCGGCCAGCTTCTTCTTGTAGGTGTCGATGGCACCGTCGAAGTTCGACGGCAGCGCGCCGGCGAAGCGGCGGTTGAATTCCGACTTCTTGTCGCCATCGGTTTCGGCGAGGCGGGATTCCCACTCTTCGCGGATGGAGACCGAGCGGGTGCCGGCAGCGCGCCAGTCGCTGAGCACGTCGTCCGGGATGGTGAAGGCTTCGGCTTCCCAGTTCAGCGCCTTGCGGGTGGCAGCGATTTCCTCGGCGCCGAGCGGCGAGCCGTGGACCTTGTGGGTACCCTGCTTGTTCGGCGCGCCAAAACCGATGACGGTCTTGCAGGCGATGAAGGTCGGGCGGTCGGACGTCTGGGCGGCTTCGATGGCGGCGGCGATGGCTGCCTGATCGTGGCCGTCGACGGCGATCGTGTTCCAGTGCACGGCCTGGAAGCGGGCGATCTGGTCGGTCGAATCCGACAGCGACACGGCGCCGTCGATGGTGATGTTGTTGTTGTCCCAGAACAGAACGAGCTTGTTGAGCTTCAGGTGACCGGCGAGCGCGATTGCCTCGTGGCTGATGCCCTCCATCAGGCAACCGTCGCCGCACAGCACGTAGGTGTGGTGGTTCTGCAGGTCGGCGCCGAACTCTGCGGCAAGCTTGCGCTCGGCGATCGCCATGCCGACGGCATTGGCAATGCCCTGGCCGAGCGGGCCGGTGGTGGTTTCGATGCCCGTGGCGTGGCCATATTCCGGATGGCCGGCGGTCTTCGAGCCAAGCTGGCGGAACTGCTTCAGGTCCTCGATCGACATGTCCTCATAGCCGGTCAGATAAAGCAGCGAATAGATCAGCATCGAGCCGTGGCCGGCCGAGAGCACGAACCGGTCGCGGTCGGGCCAGAGCGGATTCTTCGGATCAAATTTCAGATATTTGGAGAAAAGGACCGTTGCCACATCGGCAGCACCCATCGGCAGCCCCGGATGTCCCGAATTGGCCTTCTCGACTGCATCCATGGAAAGAAAGCGGATCGCATTGGCCATCCGGTCGTGTTGTTCGCGAGAGATCATGACTATTCCGTTTGAGCTCGATTGCCAGGGAACGGTCTCTATCCTCCAAGACCGTGCGGGAAGCGGCTGACACATAGCAGGTGCTCCGTCTGAGTCAATAAAAACGGCGCTTTTCAGCCATTTTGCGTCGACTTTCGACGTGGCCGCGACAACGGTTTTTGGCGTTTCGCCGCAAGGCCGTCGAAGATGCTAATATAAAACGAAAATCGCCATGATCCACAGGTTCCGTAGGGTCGCGGAAGCGAGGCGTTGTTGACGCTGCGGGATTGGGTTTAATAGTGTCGATAAATTGAAAAGTCCGCATGTGCGGCGATTCGACAGGTTGGGGTCAAGGCACCCGGACGGGTGGCGGGAACGGATGATGTCGGCAGGAAAAACAGTCAAGACGGCGATCGAGGAGCTGCGCAACGCCGTTGCCAGCCTCGAGAATGCCGTTGACGCGCGGTTCGACAAGGAAAAAGACAAGGGCGAGTACGAAAGCGAGACGCGCCGGGTCAATGTCGATCGTTCGCGGCTGGCCCAGGAGCTCGACCAGTCTGAATTTCGCGCCAACCGGCTGGAGGAGGTCAACCGCGAAGTCTCGCGCCGCCTCGTCACCGCGATGGAAACAATCAGGGCCGTTCTCGACCGCTAGAACGGCGAACAGGCGGACGACAGGCAGGCAGATCTATGGCGCAAGTGACGGTGATGATCGACGGCAAGCCCTACCGGATGGCATGCGAGGAAGGCCAGGAAGATCACCTGACCGACCTTGCCAGCCGGTTCGATCGCTATGTCAGCCATCTGAAAGCACAATTCGGCGAAATCGGCGATCTGCGCCTGACCGTCATGGCCGGCATCATGGTGATGGACGAGTTCAGCGAAGTGTCGCGCAAGCTGCGCGGCCTGGAAACGGAGGTCGACAATCTGAAGCAGGGCCGTGACGCGCAGCTGACCAACGAGGCGCGCACCGAAGAAATGCTGACCTCGGCGCTCGGCGATCTAACCCGGCAGATCAGCGGCATCGCCGCCAAACTGGGTGGCCGCAGCGCCCCGCCGGTCAATTGACGGCCATCGATCCGGCAAATGACCTTCCAAATCATCTGAATGCCACGTTCGCCACTGGCGGACGAGCCCGATTCAATCTATATAGAGGATGCGGTCTGCGCTCCCCGACAGGACAAACAATCCCTGGGGCCATACTCGATCCAAAGGGAGCTGTCCCTGGCCAGGCCCGTGGGCTTGGACATATGGCGCCCACCTACGTTTGTAGGCACCCAGGATCGTAAACATCCATCGGTTGTCGTGGATCGCACTATCTTCCTTTTAATGCTTCCCTGTTCACTCGCTGCCCTGGCGGGATCGGATCCATGCGGCCGAGACGAGGGCGGCGACGGGATCGAATTAGGCCGCGCCGTCTGCTGCCGTTCTTGAACGCGTCCGCTGATCTTCGATGTCGTTTAGGTCGCGCGTCACTGCTTCCCAGACGTTGCCGGGCGCCGGCGCACTTGACGTGCCGGACTGGACGCTATCGGCGGTAAAGCCTTTCTTGAGTGCCTGGAAAAACATGTCATCTCCCGAGTTGGTCTCCGGGAGATGTCGTAGCGGCAATGCGTTGCCGATCCTGGCATGAAAAACGGAGGCTTTTCGGCAAAAGAATTTCAAACTTTAGGAGTATCCGCTTGGATCCTGTTGCGCCTGTCTTGATCCCAAAACCGCTGCTCACTTTTGGGAGACATGCGCTGCCTCAGATAAGGTTCATGCGGGCCGCCCGGAAAATGGCCTCGGCCAGATTCTGGGCCTGCAGTTTTTCCATGGCCTGCACGAAGGCCGCCTCAATGCGGTCGTGCGGCACGTCTGTCTGGCAGATAATTTCGCTGCGGGACAGGCCCCGCGCTGCCATGGCCAGGCAGCGGATTTCCAGCGGATCGAGTTCCTTGTTCATGCTATTCCCTGCAGCCAATGTGGCGGCATTTTCTGACGTGCTGCTGCAACTGTTTGAATTTTCGCACGCTTTTGGCACGGGAGAAAATGACGGGAAAGCGGAAGCGGCCGCAATGATGAACGGAAGCCTAACGCCTGTGGCCTGATCCGGGCCCTCCAAACCAGCTGAAAACTGCAAGTGCCTGCATTGCTGCAGCGGTGGCCTGCAGGCTAGGGTGGATTTTTGTGCAGAGTTGAAACAGCCCGATGACAGCAAGAGAGTTGAAAGCCGATATCCGCAGCCAGCGGCTTGTCCTTCGCGATGCGATGATGCCGGAGGCGCGTCTCGCGGCCAGTCTTTCGATGCTGGATCATGCCGGCGAGGCTATCGTCTTTCAGCCGGGCGAGGTGATCTCGGGATTCTGGCCGATCCGCTCGGAGGCCGACATCCGGCCGCTGATGGCGCGGCTGCAGGCGCGGGGCGCTCGGCTGTGCCTGCCTGTGGTTCTCGACCGCCAGACCATCATCTTTCGTGAACTGACGGTGGATACGCCGATCGTTTCAACGGGTTTCGGCACCACCGGGCCGGGGCCAGAGGCGGCCGTGCTTGATCCTGACCTGCTGCTCGTTCCGCTCTCCGCCTTCGATGCGGCGGGCAACCGGATTGGTTACGGGGCAGGGCATTATGATCGCGCAATCGATCGTTTGCGGCAAAAAGGCCGCGTTCCCCGGCTGATCGGGATTGCTTTCGACTGCCAGGAAGTGGCATCAGTGCCCGCCGAACCACATGACGTGGCGCTGGACGCGATCCTGACGGAGAGCGGCCTGCGAAGATTTGCATAGAGATCGGGACTTCGATGCGGCTTTTGTTTCTGGGTGACATGGTGGGCAAGACCGGCCGGACGGCGGTCTGGAACCGGTTGCCGGGGCTGATCAGCGATCTGAAGCTCGATTTCGTTATCGTCAACGGCGAGAACGCCGCTGGCGGTTTCGGCATCACAGAGGACATCTTTCTCGAAACGATCAACGCCGGCGCCGATGTGGTGACGACGGGCAATCACGTCTGGGACCAGAAAGAGGCAGTCAGCTTCTGCCAGCGGCACGACCAGTTCCTGCGCCCGGTCAACTATCCTCAAGGGACGCCGGGGCGGGGCTCCAATTTGTACTTTGCCCGCAACGGCGCGCGTGTTCTCGTCGCCAACATCATGGGCCGCGTCTTCATGCACCCGGAGCTGGACGATCCCTTCAAGTCGGCCGAGACCATCCTGGCGGCCTGCCCGCTGAAGGAACAGGCCGATGCGATCATCTTCGACTTTCACGCGGAAGCCACCAGCGAAAAACAATGCTTTGGCCATTTCGTCGACGGCCGCGCCAGTTTCGTCGTCGGCACGCACACGCATGTGCCGACGGCCGACCACCAGATCCTCAACGGCGGCACAGCCTATATGTCGGACGCCGGCATGTGCGGCGATTATGACAGTTCGCTCGGCATGGAAAAGGAAGAGCCGCTCAACCGGTTCATCTCTAAAATGCCGAAAGGCCGCTTTGAAGCGGCCTCCGGTCCTGCAACGATCTGCGGCGTCGGCGTCGAGATTTCCGACCGCACGGGGCTTGCCGAAAAGATTGCGCCGCTCCGGCTCGGGCCTCGCCTCAGCGAGACCCTGCCGGCGTTCTGGACCTGAGGCTTTAGGCCTTTGTTCTGATGCCTGTCTTCATGCCAAAACCGCGCACACTTTCGAGAGACATGCATCAATAGACCGTGTGGCCTGCCGGCGGCTGCTGGGTGCTGCCATTAAAGGTCACATGGGTCTTGACGCCGACATCCGGCTCGGAATCGGTAAGGTTGGCCTTGGCGATCTCCCAGCCGAATTTCAGGCTGCTGCCGGTCGACGCCCAGATTTCGGCGCTGTCGAGATGGAGCGCCAGCATGGTGAGGTCGGGATCGCGCTTGCCTTCCTGAAACCAGGCCTCGACGACCGAGTTCCAGTATTCGTCGATCTTGACCGGGTCGCGGGTAACCTCGATATGGCCGCCGAGGCAGGCGTGATAGTCATGGTCCTTGCCGATGACGCAGAAGTGTGCCCGGGCGCCCTGGCCGATGGCCTGGGCCAGATCGGAATCGGCGCGGGTGTAGAACCACACGGTTCCGGTTTCTTCATCGACATTCGGCGCCATCGGCTGCATGTGCATACCCGATCCTTCCAAGCCCAGCATGCCGGCATGGATCTTGTGGATCTGGTCGAAGAGCTGCTGTTTGGGATTTTCGCGGGCTTCGGTGAGGCTGGTCATCGGAGGTCTCCTTCGGATTTATGTTCCGGTTAGGAACGCCGATGCCCGCGCCTTGTTCCGGGCGGGAATGACGCGATTGTGAGTTTCACCGGTGGTTTAGCGCTTTACGTCGGGGCACCGTCGCCTATCCTTCCCGGCAGTTCATGCAGGCCGGAGAAGCATCATGCGCCGTTCCTTTGCCGTTTTTGCTCTGTCGTTGGTGTCCGTCTTTTCGGTTGGTTCTCCCGCCAGTGCCCAGAACGTGCAGGCGAGCCAGTGCCAGGCCATCGCCGAGGCCTTGCCCGGCGCCACATTCGCCAGTTTCGGCGGCGCCAGCCTGCTGCCGGTTCAGGCGAGTGCGCAGGAGGTGCGCATCACCTATCTCGGCCATTCGACCTTCCATCTGGAGACACCGGGCGGCATTTCGATCGCGACGGATTACAACGGCTGGTACACGCCGCCGCAGCTTCCCGATGTCGTGACGATGAACAAGGCGCATTCGACCCATTATACGATGACGCCGGACCCGGGGATCAAACAGGTGCTGCAGGGCTGGAACCCTGAGGGCGGGCCGGCCGATCACGACGTGGTGGTCGGCGACGCCTATATCCGCAACGTCACCACCGATATCCGCTCGGGCTACGGCGCCATGGAGCCCGATGCCAATTCGATCTTCATCTTCGAAGTTGCCGGTCTCTGCATCGGTCACCTCGGCCATCTGCACCACACGCTGACCGACAAGCACTATGCCGAGATCGGCCGGCTCGACGTGGTGATGGTGCCGGTTGATGGCGGCCTGACCATGGGCGCGCAGGGCATGAGCGAGGTGGTGACGCGGCTGCGCTCGGCGCTGATCCTGCCCATGCACCGGCGCGGGCCGCCGATCACGGCGTTTCTGCAGCTTTTCGACACGAGCTTCGATGTGGTCTTCAGTCCCGACACGTCCATCACCGTGTCGCTCGCTTCCTTGCCAAGGAAGCCGACGATCCATATTCTGAGCGGCGTCTGACGAAAACAGGTTGATTTCATGAAAGTCCTTTTTGCCGCCGTGCTTCTTATCCTGACGGCGGGCGCCGCCATGGCGCTCGACGATGCGCCGCGTCCGGGGCCGAAGGACGGTGTCAGTGACACCACGACCGAGAAACAGCCAGAGGCTAAGATCACCCGTTCGGCCGGTTCCGGCGTGCAGGAGGAGTTCACGCTGCCATCGGGCAATATCGGCTGCATCTACACGCCGCAGGGCGGCACCGAGGTCTATCAGCCGGAAGATGGCGGGCCGGAGCTTGCCTGTGACCGGGTGGAGCCGCAATACGTGCGGGTGACGCTTGGCGCGTCGGGCGCCGCCACCATCAACCGCGATGTCGGCGATCCGAGCTGCTGCTCGCTCGGCACCGTGCTCGATTATGGTCAAGTGTGGAAGGCTGGTCCGTTCAGCTGCTCGTCGACCCGCAAGGGACTCGCCTGCGAACGCCGCGACGGCCATTCGATGTTTCTCAGCCGGGCCCGGCTTTCGGCCGACTGAAAAGCAGGCAGGCATGCTGGACGGACGGCGGCAATGAAACTATAAGGCGGCCCATCTCAAAAGAAGACCAAATGCGGAGGGCGCCATGGCCGGCCATTCACAATTCAAGAACATCATGCACCGCAAGGGCAAGCAGGATGCCGTGCGCTCGAAGATGTTTTCCAAGCTGGCGCGCGAAATCACCGTCGCTGCCAAGTCCGGCCTGCCCGACATTTCGATGAATGCGCGCCTGCGCCTGGCCGTCCAGAACGCAAAGGCGCAGTCGATGCCGAAGGACAATATCGAGCGGGCCATCAAGAAGGGTTCCGGCGCCGACGGCGAGAACTACGAAGAGGTCCGTTACGAAGGTTACGGCCCGGGCGGCGTCGCCGTCATCGTCGAGGCGCTGACCGACAACCGCAACCGCACCGCTTCCAATGTCCGTTCGACCTTCACCAAGGCCGGCGGCGCGCTCGGGGAAACGGGCTCGGTCTCCTTCTCCTTCGACCGCGTCGGCGAGATCACCTACAAGGTTTCGGCCGGTGACGCCGACACTGTCATGGAAGCGGCGATCGAGGCGGGTGCCGAAGACGTGACGACCGATGAAGACGGTCACGCGATCATCTGCGGCTTCGAGGACATCGGCGACGTCTCGAAGGCGCTCGAATCCGCACTCGGCGAAGCCGAAACGATCAAGGCGATCTGGCGGGCGCAGAACACCGTGCCTGTCGACGAAGAGCGCGCGCAATCGCTGATGAAGATGATCGACATTCTCGAGGACGACGACGACGTCCAGAACGTCTACACCAACTTCGAAGTCTCCGACGAGATCATGGCCAAGCTTTCGGCCTGATCCCTCCTGCGGCATGGCCTGTCGGGATCGGCTGCGTGCTGCGGCCGGTTGGGCATTAGGCTGGCCTTTTTTCATGAGAGGACAGCGCTGATGCAGACCGTGACGAAACTCGGCAACCCGGTTGCGGCTGACGGCGATCCCGCAACGCTCGACGGCTGGGTCGTGGTGGCCGGGACGCCGTCGATGAAGACTTGGGCGCTGCATACGTCCTCGGACGGCTCGATGGTTTCGGGCTATTGGGAGGCGACCCCCGGCACCTATCACGCGACCTACACGGCCTATGAATTCGTCCACATGATTGCCGGCAAGATCGTCATAACCCCGGATGGCGGCACGCCGGTGACGGTGACGGCCGGCGATGCCTTCGTGGTCGAGGCGGATTTCAAGGGCACCTGGGAAATCCTCGAAACCGTGCGCAAGCACTTCGACTTCAAGACCTGATACTTCCCGTGCAGTCATCCTCGGCCATGAGCCGGATGTGCTGTCGTCACCGCGAACCTTGAGACTGACGTTGCCATCGAACACGCATGTCGTGCAGCAGATGCTCGGCTCAAGGCCTAGCATGACGGGGTGTGTCAGGCGGCAATCGCCAGGCTCTGCCGCGTCTCGGCAAAGATCTCGGCCGAGCGCAGGCGGGCGGCCATGTCGTAGATCGGCATGGAGATGATCAGTTCATCTGCGCGGGTTTTGTCGAGGAAATCGCCGATCTTGCGGCGGACGGTCTCGGGCGAGCCGACGGCGGCGTAGGTCATGGCGTGATCGACAAAGATCTTTTCGGTCTCGCTCCAGTGGCCGTCCATGGAGGCGACCGGCGGCGGGAATTTGCCGCGGGCATTGCGGCGCAGCGCCGCGAAAGACTGCTGCATGGAGGTGAAGAGGTGATTGGCCTCTGCATCCGTATCGGCAGCGACGCCCATGATGCCGACCATGGCGTGCGGCTTGTCGAGATGGGCCGAGGGTGTGAAGCGCTCGCGGTAGATTTCCAGCGCATCGATCAGCATGTCGGGGGCGAAATGCGAGGCGAAGGCGAAGGGCAGGCCGAGCATGCCGGCCAGATGAGCGCTGTAATGGCTGGAGCCCAAGAGCCAGATCGGCACTTTTGCGCCGGCGCCGGGCGTCGAGACGATCGCGTGGTTGTCCTCTGCGTCGCCGAGCAGCGTCTGAAGCTCGATCACGTCATTGGGGAAACTGTTGGTGCTGGCGTCCATGTTGCGGCGGAGTGCCTGGGCCGTGCGCATGTCGGTGCCCGGCGCCCGGCCGAGGCCGAGATCGATGCGGCCGGGATAGAGCGCTTCCAGCGTGCCGAACTGCTCGGCAATCACCAGCGGCGCGTGGTTCGGCAGCATGATGCCGCCCGAGCCGACGCGGATGGTTTTTGTGCCGGCGGCAACATGGGAAATGACGATCGAGGTGG
This sequence comes from Pararhizobium sp., assembly GCA_030655075.1. Lineage (GTDB taxonomy): Bacteria > Pseudomonadota > Alphaproteobacteria > Rhizobiales > Rhizobiaceae > JAURWE01. The sequence continues at coordinate 592,258 of JAURWE010000024.1, read as the reverse complement.
CGGCGCTGGCAATGCCGACCATGCCGTGATGCTCGGCGAGCCAGAAACGCTTGTAGCCGAGCTTTTCGGCGTGAACGGCCAGCGCCCGCGAATTGGCCAGCGCATCCGAAACGGTGGAGCCTTCGGTGACCGGGGCGAGATCGAGAATGGAAAAGGGAACCATGAGCGCAGACCTGCTGAAATGATAAGGAAGACTTATCACTCGTATGTGGGATCGGTTTCTCGAAAACCAAGAGCGGCGCAGCAGGTTCGACAAAACGCTGGTGGACATCGATGCGGATGTTTTTGTTTTGTTCACTTTTTGCTGGCAGCGTCGCGGTCTGAAGCATAGGGTAATGGCATGGAAAAGACGATTCGCATCATCGGCATCGACCCGGGCCTGCGCCGCACCGGCTGGGGCGTGATCGACACGCTCGGCAACTCGCTGCGGTTCGTCGCATCGGGAACGGTGACGTCAGATGGCGACATGGATCTGGCCTCGCGGCTCTGCCAGCTGCATGATGGTCTGGCCGATGTGCTGCATCTGCATCAGCCCGACGAGGCGGCGGTCGAGCAGACCTTCGTCAACAAGGACGCCGTCGCGACGCTGAAACTTGGACAGGCGCGCGGCATTGCCATGCTGGTGCCTGCCCGCGCCGGGTTGCCGGTTGCCGAATATGCGCCGAACGCGGTCAAGAAGGCCGTCATCGGCGTCGGCCATGGCGAAAAACAGCAGATCCACATGATGCTGAAGATCCTGATGCCGAAATCCGAATTCAAGGGCAATGACGCCGCCGATGCGCTGGCCATCGCCATCTGCCACGCCCACAACCGCGTCGCCAACCGCATGCGCCAGGCGGTGATGGCAGCAGGTTAAGCGAGTTTGTTCTTGACTTGTTCTATAAGTAAGGATATTCCTTACTTCATCGAATGGAGTTTCCCGACATGCGCGTCACATCCAAGGGACAGGTTACAATTCCGCGCGATCTGCGCGAGCTGGTGGGGATCGAGCCCAACAGCGACGTCATTTTCGGCATCGAGGGCGGTGTGCTGACGATTGCGCCGAAGGATGGCGGCAGCCGGGAAGCCGACCGGGAGCGGCTCAAACATTTCGTTTCGACGCTTGATCGTCTCGCCGGCACCGGCGACCAGTCGATCGACGCTGACGAGCTCATGCGCATCACACGCGATCGATAGGGGCGCCGGGTGACGACGCTGATCGATACGAATGTTCTGGTCGATCTGGCCGTGCGCAACACGCAGTGGCTGGCTTGGTCGCGCACCCAGCTGATGTTCGCCATGCGGCGCGGCAGCGTCGTGATCAACCAGATCGTCTATTCCGAGTTTTCCTATCGCTATGACGATGCGGACCAGGTCGAGGCACTGTTGCCACGCAATGAATTCGTGCGCGAAAGCCTGCCGTGGAGTGCTGCCTTTGCTGCGGCCTACGCATTTCGCCGCTACCGGGCGGCGGGTGGTTCGCGCGAACGGGTGCTGCCGGATTTCCTCATCGGCGCCCATGCGGCCATTCGCGGTTATACGCTTTTAACCCGCGATCCGGCCGGATACCGCTCCTATTTCCCGATGGTCGAGCTGATCACGCCGGAAACCCACCCTTTGCAAGGACAGGATAGATGATCGGCAAACTCAAGGGCACGATCGACGAGATCGCCGAAGACCATGTGGTCGTGGATGTGCACGGCGTCGGTTATGTCGCCTACTGCTCCGGCCGGACGCTGGGCAGGCTGGGGTCGGCCGGCGAGGCGGTGGTGCTGTTCATCGAGACCTATGTGCGTGAAGACCAGCTGCGGCTGTTCGGTTTTCTGACCTCGCTCGAGCGAGAATGGTTCCGGCTGCTGCAAAGCGTGCAGGGGGTCGGCTCAAAAGTGGCGCTGGCGGTGCTCTCGACCCTGACGCCGGGCGAGCTTGCCAATGCCATCGCGCTGCAGGACAAGACGGCGGTGTCGCGCGCGCCGGGCGTCGGGCCCAAGGTCGCCATCCGCATCATGACGGAACTCAAGAACAAGGCGCCGGCCTTTGCCGGAGAGGCGGCCGGTGCGATCGGTTTCAAGCAGGAGCTTGGCGAGGGCGTTGCTTCGGCACCGGTAACGGACGCGGTTTCGGCGCTCACCAATCTCGGCTATTCCCGCGATCAGGCCGCCAATGCCATTGCCGCCGCCTTGAAGAATGGGGGCGAGGACGCCGATAGCGCCAAGCTGATCCGGCTGGGGCTGAAGGAACTGTCGCGGTAGTTCCTTGCTTTTTTGAGTGCTCCTTACTATAATGAGTTTGAAAGGAATTGGAAAGGCTATCCGAGTTCCATTCGCGCCGGGAGATTTGGCAGGGGAAAACCAGCATGAATGTTTTTTATGGAACAATGACCTCAAAAGGACAAACAACAGTTCCTGCCGAGGTTCGCGAAATGCTGAAACTTAAAACTGGTGATAAAATCAGCTATTTCGTCGATGGCGATAAGGTAGTGATCGAAGCGAAGAACAAACGTGCGGTCGATCTGATCGGCATCCTGCACGATCCAGATCGTCGACCGCTTACACTTGAGGAAATGGATAGGTCAATTGGTGACTATCTCGGAGAAAAACATGGACGAACCCTCAATGATCGGGATCGACACGAACGTTCTCCTGCGGATGATGCTGGCAGATGATGAAAGCCAGCTTCGTGCTGTAAGGCGACTGCTCTCGTCGCGATCGGTTGCAGCGCCAGCCTTCATTTCCCTTCTGGTCGTTGCCGAAGCAAGTTGGGTTTTAAAGCGAACCTATCGCACTCAGAATTCCGACATTGCTGGGGCCTTTCTGCAGCTTATGGCATCGCCGGAATTCTTTTTCGAGGAGGAGAATTTCCTGGCATCGTTGTTTCGAGAGTTTCCTGCAGGGCAAACCGACATTTCTGATCACATTGTTTCCTTCCTGTCGAAACGGGCTGGATGCGCGAAGACATATACTTTTGATCAGGGGGCTGCGCGGTCGGTCCCCGGAATGGAACTGCTGACATGACCGACGCCACCCGCCTGATTACGCCGGAGAAACGTGGCGAGGACATCGACACGACACTGCGGCCGCAGACGCTGGACGAGTTCACCGGCCAGGCGGAGGCGCGCGCCAATTTGAAGGTCTTCATCGAGGCGGCGAAGAACCGCGGCGAGGCGCTCGACCATGTGCTGTTCGTCGGCCCGCCCGGTCTCGGCAAGACGACGCTGGCGCAGATCATGGCCAAAGAACTCGGCGTCAATTTCCGCTCGACCTCCGGGCCGGTTATCGCCAAGGCGGGCGATTTGGCGGCGCTTCTGACCAATCTCGAAGAGCGCGATGTGCTGTTCATCGATGAAATCCATCGCCTCAGTCCGGCCGTCGAGGAAATCCTCTATCCAGCCATGGAGGATTTCCAGCTCGATCTCATCATCGGCGAGGGGCCATCAGCCCGCTCGGTGAAGATCGACCTGTCGAAATTCACGCTTGTGGCGGCGACAACCCGTCTCGGGCTTTTGACCACGCCGCTGCGCGACCGGTTTGGCATTCCGGTGAGGCTGAATTTCTACACGGTCGAAGAGCTGGAACTGATCGTGCGGCGCGGCGCCCGGCTGATGGGGCTCGGCATGACCGACGAGGGCGCGCTCGAAATCGCCCGCCGGGCGCGCGGCACGCCGCGCATTGCCGGACGGCTGTTGCGCCGGGTGCGCGACTTTGCCGAAGTGGCCAAGGCCGAGGCCGTCACCAAGACGATTGCCGACGAGGCGCTGACGCGGCTTTTGGTCGACAAGGTCGGGCTCGACCAGCTCGACCGGCGCTACCTGACGATGATCGCCCACAATTTCGGCGGCGGTCCTGTGGGTATAGAGACCATCGCCGCCGGGCTATCGGAGCCGCGCGATGCGATCGAGGACATCATCGAGCCATACATGATCCAGCAGGGCTTTATCCAGCGCACGCCGCGCGGACGCATTTTGACCGCAAACGCATGGAAACACCTTGGGCTGCAGGCGCCCAAAGATCTGGAAGTCACCCAGTTTCGCCTGTTCCAAGAGGATGAAGATTGATCACGCGTCGCGGTTTGATGAAGCTCATCGGCAGTGGCTTTGCCGGTGCCATGGCGCTTGGCGGTTATGCCGCTGCCTACGAGCCGCTCGTCCGGCTCAATACGACGCGCTATAGCCTTACTCCGCCCGGATGGACGCCGGGACTGAAGCTGCGCGTCGTGGCGCTTGCCGATATCCACGCCTGCGAACCCTGGATGCCGGCGAGCCGAGTGGCGTCTATCTGCGCTGCCGCCAACAGGTTGGAGGGTGACGTCATCGTGCTTCTTGGCGATTATACCTCCAGCATGAAATGGGTGACCGGCCCGGTGCCGTCGCGGCGCTGGGCAGAGGCGCTCTCAACTTTGGAGGCGCCGCTCGGCGTCCACGCAATTCTCGGCAATCACGACTGGTGGGAGGATGTGGAGGTCCAGCAAAGCGGTCTCGGTCTACCTGCGATCAACGGCGTGCTGCGCGATGCGGGGCTTTCGGTCTATGGCAACGAGGTGGCACGGCTGGAAAAGGACGGACACGGGTTTTGGATCGCCGGGCTCGAAGACCAGTGGGCGTTGCAACCGGGCCGGCGTTGGAAGCGGCCCGCCATGATCGGCCGCGACGATCTGCCGGCAACGCTGGCGCAGGTGACCGACGATGCGCCGGTGATCCTTCTGGCGCACGAGCCCGATATCTTTCCCGACGTGCCGCCGCGCGTGTCTCTCACCCTGTCCGGCCATACCCACGGCGGGCAGGTTCGGCTTTTTGGCCGGTCTCCGGTGGTCCCGTCGAAATTCGGTGATCGTTATGCCTATGGACATGTGGTCGAGGACGATCGCAACATCATCATCTCGGGCGGCCTCGGCTGCTCGATCGCACCGGTGCGGTTCGGCTCGCCGCCGGAAATCGTCGTCATCGATCTGGGGTAGCCATGGCCAAGCGCAAGATGATCCGCATCGATGCCGGCGGAAAGCGGTTCAACTATCGCATCGCCGGGCTTGGTTTTCGCGATCGCCATGTGCTGGTGCACCGGGCGACGCACGAGCTGTTCTGGACCTTTCCCGGCGGCCGGGCGGAGATCGGCGAGACGTCGGCAGAAACGCTGAAGCGCGAGATGGTCGAGGAGCTGGGCGTCGAGGTCACGGTCGGACGCTTGCTGTGGATGGTCGAAAATTTCTTCCGCTATGAGGCGCGCGCTTATCACCAGGTCGGGCTCTATTATCTGATGGACGTGCCCGAAACCTTTCCGTTCCGCCCGGACGAGATCGTTCACCGGATCGCCGACGGCAAGAGCGATCTCGAATTTAAATGGGTGAAGGCGACGACGGCGTCGCTGAGGGCGCTGAACATTCCGCCCTATTTCATTGCCGAACAGATTGAGATGCTGCCGGAAACGCCCCAACACATCATTTGGGACGACGGCAATCTCGACCGGTGAGGGAGGTTGGTGATGGATGAACTCTATGACCCGGCGCGGGTCTTTCGCAAGCTGGCGATCAGCAACCGTCTGGCCAACAGCCGGCTGCACCGGGCCTGCGCCACGCTCCAGGACGGCGAGTTCCGGGCCGTGCGCATTGGCTTCTTTCCGTCGATCAGTTTGACGCTGAACCATATCTTCCAGGTCGATCTCTTCTATGTCGATGCGCTGGAAGGCGGCAAGCTCGGCTATCGGGCTTTCGAGATCGAAGAGCCGTTCCGCGATATCGGCCTGCTGGCCGAGGCTCAGGCGCAGGTCGATCAACGGCTGTTGACTCTGTGCAGCGGGCTTGATGCGGCGCGACTTTCATCGACCGTCGAGATCCATCGCGGCAACCGTGTGCAGACCGACCGGATGGACGACGTTGTCAGCCATCTGTTTCAGCATCAGACCCATCATCGCGGCCAGGCACATGCCATGCTCTCGGGCACGAGCGTTGCGCCGCCGCAGCTGGACGAGTTCATCGTCGGCGATGATGCCGGTGTGCGGGCAGATGATCTTTTGGCTGCGGGATTGAGCGAAGCGGATCTGATGCTGTGACGGCAAGCGACTGTCAGCTTACAAAACTTGTGTCGCTGAGAGAGGGGCTGCAACCTCCACGAGATCGCCGATCGTGCGCTCCAGAAGCCCCCAGCCGCCGGGTGCCCAGCCAAGGGCGGCGATCTTGCAGATGCCCATGGCGGGATAGTCCGCAGCGTCGGTTTCCGCCGGCAGGGGATGCGGGCAGCCTGTTTCGTTCTGGACGATCGACAGGATGTCGCGGCGGTCGATCAGCCGGTCGGAAACGTTGAAGGTTTCGCCATTGATGCGGATGGCGTCGGCTTCCAGCATCAGCCGCACGGCGCTGGCGACATCGGCGCCATGGACCTCTGTGCCGGCGCGGGGCTCGATCGGGCGGCCGTCGAGATAGTCGTCGAACAGCTGTTGCCACTTGTGCGTCTGGCCCGGCCTTGCGGCACCATAGACGCCGGTCACCCGCAGGCTCGAGGTCACGAAGCCGTGGCCGCACAGCGACTGCAGCGAGCGCTCGGCGCAGAGTTTGACGGTGCCGTAGAGCGTCTCCGGCCGGCAATGCAGGTCTTCGGTCAGCGGCATGCCCGGCGGGTGTGGGCCATAGGCAGCGCGGCTTGAAAGAAAACAGGCGCGCCGAACACCTGCATCCTTGGCTGCCTCGAACAGCCGGACGCTTCCGTCGAGATTCCTGGTGCGGAATCCGTGCGGGTCTTCGCCCTCGCCGCCGCGATATTTGCCCGCGACGTGATCGAAGGCGGCATGGACGAAATAGTAGATATCGTCGAAGGCCTCGATCTGGTCGCGCTCCGGGTCGAGCACCAGTGGCACGAACTCCACCGGTTTGGAGAACAGGCCGTCGGCCGGCGGCGTGCGGCCGCCGACGGTGACGGCATAGCCATGCCCCAGCAGGTCCTCGACGATGAAGCGGCCGACGATACCGGTGCCGCCGGAGACCAGAACCCGCATCATGCCGCCTCCGGGTTCGACAGGCTGGTAATCTCGGGTATTGCCTGGCCGGTGAAATAGGCCTGCCACAGATTGATCAGCGGTTTCAGCTGCGAAGCCTTGGGGTGGTCCGTCTCCCAGGGCTTTTCATACTGGTAGTGCAACACACCGATCGACGGCCAGTGCCAGAGGCCGGGCAGGGTGAACCAGACATATTGCAGCATGTTCATCGTCACCGGCAGGCCGTGCCAGTCGGGAAAAAAATCCTGCAGAAAGCTCTGGTCCGTGCGCGGCCAGAAGGCGTCGGGCTGGTCGAGCCTATCGAGCATGCGCGTGAAGGTGGCGAGCGACGGCTTTGCGACGAAGACTCCGGAGTTCATCCGGTGAAAATCGGCAAGGCTTTCATAGACATTTGGCGCGGCGGAAAATTCGGGATAGGCGAAGAAACGGTCGATGTTTTTCAAGACCAGCGCGTCGGCATCGATGAAGATGCAGCTGTCGTAGTCGGTCAGCTGCCAGAGCCGCAGCTTGCAGAAATTGTCGAGCGGCGCGTGGAAGAGCGGCTTGCGGCCCTTGGTGAAGGGCGCGTTCGTGTGAACATTGCTGCGAGAGTGGCGTTGGTTGAAGCCGTCCGACAGCGGCAAAAGGCCGGTCTCGACAAGGCGGCAATCCAGCGCCGTCAGGGGCTGGAGGTCGGCGTCATCCACGCCGCCCGTGTGCAGCACGACGATGTCGGCCTCCGTGCCCGTCCGGCTGATCGAACGCCCCAGCGCGGTGGCGCCCATGGCATAGTCGGGATTGGTCACCAGTGTCACAAAAGCCTGCCGCGAGGCGGCAGGCTTTGACGATCGCAAACCCGACTGTGACAGATCGAGGGTCATGACACTGATTTCAGCCTTCTGCCTTCCGGATCATGATTGATGGTTGCAGCAATGTCCTTTGTCCATGCGGAAACCGCCGGCACCCGGCTCCTGTCCACACGATAGGCATATTTCTTCGCCACGTCGACGATTTCGGAAAGAAGGCCGTCGCGCAACGTCGTCGGGTCGAGGCCGAGTGCCTTGAATTTCCCATTGTGGACGATCAGCTCGTTTTCGGCCGCCTCCTTGCGCGGGTTGGGCAGGAAGGCGATGTCGGATCCGGTCAGGCCGGCGATGATCTGGGCGAGATCGCGCACCCGGTGGGTTTCGGTCATCTGGTTGAAGATCTCGACGCGGCTGCCCCGGGCCGGCGGGTTCTTCAGGGCGATCTCGATGCAGCGCACCGAATCCTGGATGTGGATGAAGGCGCGCGTCTGGCCGCCGGTGCCGTGCACGGTCAGCGGATAGCCGATGGCGGCCTGGATGAGAAAACGGTTCAGCACCGTGCCATAGTCGCCGTCATAGTCGAACCGGTTGACCAGCTGCTCGTGGCGGCGGGTCTGTTCGGTGTGTGTGCCCCAGACGATACCCTGGTGCAGGTCGGTGATGCGCAGGCCGTCGTTCCTGGCATAGAACTGGAACAGCAGCTGATCGAGGCATTTGGTCATGTGGTAGATCGAACCGGGATTGGCCGGGTAGAGAATGTCCTGGGTGACATGGCGGCCGTCGGCCGTGTCGATGCCGACGGGCAGGTAGCCCTCGGGAATGGCGGCGCCAACCGTCGAATAGCCATAGACCCCCATGGTGCCCAAGTGGACGAGGTGGGCGTCGAGCCCGATCTCGACCATGGCATTCAAGAGGTTGTGGGTGGCGTTGACGTTGTTGTTGACCGTGTAGTTCTTGTGGCGGTCGCTCTTCATCGAATAGGGGGCGGCGCGCTGTTCGGCGAAATGCACGATGGCATCCGGGCGGTGTTCGGCCAGCCAGTTTTTCAGGAGCTCATAGTCGCGGGCAAGGTCTATCAGGTGGAAGTGGATGCGGCGGCCGGTCTCGGCGTGCCAGATGCGGGTTCGCTCCTGGATCGAGTCCATCGGCGTCAGCGATTGCACGCCGAGCTCTGTATCGATCCAGCGGCGGGAGAGATTGTCGAGCATGTGGATCTCGTGGCCGGCATCGGACAGATGCAGGGAGGTCGGCCAGCCGCAAAATCCATCGCCACCCAGTATCGCAATTTTCATGGAATCGGTCCTCGCAGGATGAAAGCACGGCCCGTTGATAGGGAAGTATTGTGACAAGCCTGCAATGCTTGCAAAACGGCTTTTGTTCCGTCACAGGAGAGAAGCAAAAGGCGGGGTGGTGACGATGGATGTTTCGAGCATTTCCGGAGAGCTGACGGATGGCGGCCACCGCCTCCACCAGCGGGTCTATTACGAAGACACGGACTTTTCCGGCATGGTCTATCACGCCCGCTACCTGCACTTCATGGAGCGGGCCCGCACCGACTATCTCCGGCTGCTCGGCGTCGAGCAGGGGGCGATGTCGATCGAAGGCGATACGGAGGGGCTGATCTTCGTCGTTCACCGCATGGAGATCGATTTCAAGGCCCCTGCACGCATGGACGACATTGTCACCATCGAGACCACGACCGAAAAGGCCGGCGGCGCCAAGATGGTGCTGCAGCAGACGATCAGCCGCGATGGCACGCTTTTGATCGCCGCCAAGGTGATCATCGCCGTCATCAACGGCAAGGGTCGACCGAGGCGGTTGCCGGAGCCCCTGGCCGAGCGTTTTCTGGGCAACACGGCCTCAGCCTGAGACGGCGGCGACCATGTCCTTGGTGACGCTCTGCTTCCAGTCTTTGGTGTCTTCCCAGGGGTCGGCCTCCGTCAGCCGCACAATCACCGTCTCGGTTCTAAAACCGTTGGCGTCTTCCAGCTCTGCAAGCTCGTCCCAGGTGACGGGGGTGGCGACCGGCGCATTGGCGCGGGCGCGGATGGAGTAGGGGGCGACGGCCGTGGCGCCGCGCTCGTTGCGCAGCCAGTCGATGAAGATCAGTCCCTTACGTTTGGCCTTCGACATGGTGGCGATGTAGCGATCCGGCCGTGCATCGGCAATCTTGCCGGCAAGGCCCTTGGCGAAGGCCTTGACATCCTCCCATTCGGCCCGGCGTTGCAGCGGTACGATCACATGCACGCCCTTGCCGCCGGTGACCATGGGCACCGACTTGAGGCCGACGGCTTCGAGAATGCCGCGCAGCTCGACGGCTGCGGCCTTCACATCCTCGAAGGTCAGCGACGTATCCGGGTCGAGATCGAAGATCAGCCGGTCGGGTTTTTCCAATTGGGCAGCCGACGAGCCCCAGATGTGGAATTCCATCGTGCCCATCTGCACGGCGGCGATCAGGCTCGCCGCATCCTTGATGACCATGTAGTTTTCGACGTCGCCGGAGGATTCCTTGATCGGGACTTCGCCGATCGCGTCTGGAAAGCCGTCGCCGGCGTGTTTCTGGAAGAAACAATGGGCAATGCTGCCGCCGGGGCAGCGCAGCAGCGATACCGGATGATCGGCAGCGTGGACGAGCATGCGGCCGGCAACCGCTTCGTAATATTCGGCCAGCGCCATCTTGGTGAGGCCGACCTCCTTGAACAGGACCCGTTCGGGATGGCTGATGGTGATGCCGGCGAGGGTATCGGCATCCTTTGCCCTGCGCTTTGCCGCCGGGGCTTTTTTCGTCTCGGCAGCGGCCGGCTTCTTTTTCGCCTTGGAAGGGCTTTCGGCCTTTGAAGGGCTTTCGGCTTTCGCAGCTTTCCCGTTTTCCACCACGGCACGTGCCTCCTTGTCTTGGCGCAGGCCTTCGAACGACCCATGGCGGATGTGGCCGTCGTCGGTGAACTCGGCGAATTCGACCTCCGCCACCAGTTCCGGCGTCAGCCAGACGGCGCCTCGGGAGAATTCTAGCGGAACCTGCTCGAACGGCGAAGTCTTGCGTGTCGATTTTGCGAAACGGCCTGCCAGCTCCTCCATCACCGCCTCGTTGAAGCCGGTGCCGACGCGGCCCTGATAGATCAGCGTGTCCCCCTCGAACGTGCCGACCAGCAGCGAGGCGAAGGCGCGGCCTTTCTTGGTGGAGGGCGAATAGCCGCCGATGACGAATTCCTGGCGGTGGGTGCATTTGATTTTCAGCCAGCTTCCCAGCCGGCCGGAGCGGTAGGGATCCTTGGCACGCTTGGCGATGATGCCTTCCTGGCCCGCCTTGCACATGGCCTCGAAAACGCGGGCCGCCTGGCCGCGCACGTGTTCGCTGTATTTCACCACCGCATTGTCGGCGGTTTCGAGCAGTGATTTCAGTTTCTCCTTGCGGTCGATCAGCGCAGTCTTGCGCAAGTCCTTGCCGTCGAGGTGCAGGATGTCGAAGGCATAATAGGATATGCGACCGCCGTCCTTCAACGCCCGTTGCAGCGCCGAGAATTTCGAGCCCTTGCCTTCGACGGCCACGGCCTCTCCGTCGATCAGCGCGCTCTTGCAATCAAGCCCTTCGAAGGCCTCGACGATGTCGGGGAATTTCTCCGTCCAGTCGAGCCCGGTGCGGGTGTAGCAGGTCACCTTGCCGCCGCCGATCGAGACCAGCAGGCGGTAACCGTCGAATTTCACCTCGCTCAGCCAGTCGTCACCGTCCGGCGCCTCGCTCATCAGCGTTGCCAGCTGCGGTTCGATGAAGCCGGGGGCTTTTCCGGCGTGGGCGGCCTTCTTTTTCTTCGGCTCCGGTGCGATGGCGCCGGCCTTGACGTTGGCGGCAGCACTCTTGCTTGATTCCCACACATGGGCGGAAGCTTCGCCCTTGCCTGCGGCGATTTCCTCCATCGTCCGGCCGGTCTTTACGCTGGTCATGTTGCCGGTCAGGATGCTTTCGCCGTCCTCATCGGCAATCTCATCCTTCTCCTTGATCAGCAGCCAGTTTTCGCGCTTTTCGCCATTGCGCGGCTTCATGCGCACCAGCGCCCAGGCGCCATGCATGCGCGTTCCGTGCAGGACGAATTTGAGCTTGCCCTCCTTCAGGCCCGCGTCGACATCCTCGATCGGCTCCCACCAGCCGGTGTCCCAGAGCATGACGGTGCCGCCGCCGTATTGTTTCTTCGGGATTGTGCCCTCGAAATCGCCATAGGCCATCGGGTGGTCTTCGGTGCGCACCGCCAGCCGCTTGTCCTCAGGGTTGATGCTGGGGCCGCGCGTCACCGCCCAGCTTTTCAGGACGCCCTTCCATTCCAGGCGAAAATCATAGTGCAGGCGCGTAGCGTCGTGTTTCTGGATCAGGAAGCCCTTGCGGGTGCTCGCCTTGGCGCCGGCCTTGCCCTTGGGCTCGGCGGTTATGGAAAAGTCGCGCTTGCGGTTGTATTCGGAAAGAGGGTTCGCAGCCGTTGCCATGGCTCACCTCACGCCGATTTCTTCTTGCGCGCCGCCGCCGGCTTGGCAGGCGTTGCCTTGCTCTGGGCGCTCTTGTCCTTGGCGCCCGAGTTTTCGAGGCTCTTCTTCAGGGCCGACATCAGGTCGATGACATTGTCGGTGCCGCGCACGGGCTTTTCGTCCTCTTCCACGCTAATCGTCTTCTTGCCCTTCATCTTTTTCTGCACCAGTTCCTTCAGGGCATCGGAATAATTGTCCTTGAAAGCGGCGGCGTCGAAGGGTGCGGTCTTGCGTTCGATCAGGGCATTGGCGACCTCGAGCAGCTCCTTATCTGCCTTCTTCTTGCTGATGCCGGCAAACATCGGGTCGGCCTTGCGCAACTCGTCGGCGTAGTGGAGCGTTTCCAGGAGCAGCCCGTCGCCGCAGGGGCGGATGGCGGCCAGATATTCGCGGCCGCGCAGCGTCAGCTGGCCAAGGCCGACCTTGCCGCTGGAGCGCAGGGCATCGCGCACCACCTGATAGGCGTCTTCGGCGAGATCGTCGGCAGGCACGAGATAATAGGGCTTGTCGTAGTAGATCGGCGAAATCTCGGAGGATTCGACGAACTGGACCAGTTCCAGGGTTTTCTTGGTCTCGAGCTTGATGGCATCGACTTCCTTGGGATCAAGAAGAACGTATTTGCCGCTCTCGTATTCGTAGCCCTTGACGATATCGTCGCCGTCAACAGGGCCGATGCCGTCCACGACCTTGTCGTAATGCACAGGTTTGCCCGATGGTTCGTGAATCTGGCGGAAGGAGGTTTTTGCGGCGGAACGGGTGGCGCTGAAAAGCTCCACCGGGATGGACACCAGCGAGAGGCGGAGCTGGCCTTTCCACAAAGCACGAGACACCATTTTCATACTCCATACCAAGGGCCGATGACGGCCCGTCTCTGTTTAACGCGATTTTTTGGGCAGGGCGGCCGGCGGCCTCTGTTGCGATGCAGCAAAGCGCTCCACTTCGGCAATGTCTTCACTGGTGATGACGGGGACCGGGTCGGATGCGATGGCCACCAGCACGTCTTCAGAAAGTGCTCCGTTGCGGATCGTCTCTTCAAGCGCGTCGCGGGTTTCCCGCTCGGCCCGCAACTGCGCCCAAAGCGCCAGAATCAGCCGGTCACGGCGATCGAAGCTGCCCTGTTGCGTGCTGTTTCTGGACGTTTCGGCGGTTTTCTGGTCCATGAGCCAACAAACGCCGATGTCGTCTGTAAGTTCCCGCAGCGGGTCTCGCCGTGTGGCCGGAGTCTATCCCGAGCGTTTTTGCTAAGACTTCCTTAACCATAATAATGTCTTACTAACCTCCTTAGGATTTTGTGCAGTGCACGTCATCCTTTGACCAAGATTGGCAGCAAGAAGGCAGTCTGGAAGCTTGAAGATCGGTGCTGAGCGATCAACGGCAGCTGCCTGGAAAATCTTGCAGGATGACGTTTGGGCTACCCGGTTACGAGCATGCTGAGGCTCTTTCCGGGCGTTTGGATTCGGGGATATTGAACGATGGAACAGGTTGGATTGGCTGCGGCGACGAGCGATGTGTCTCTCTGGTCGCTCTTCATGCAGGCGGGATTGGTGGTCAAGCTGGTCATGCTCGGCCTGATCGGCGCCTCGGTTTGGACATGGGCCATCGTCGTCGACAAATACGTCAGCTTCGGCAAGGCGCGCCGGGCGCTCGACAGTTTCGAGCAGATCTTCTGGTCGGGGCAGTCGCTGGAGGAGCTCTACCGCACGCTCGCCGACCGGCAGAACTCCGGCATGAGCGCGATCTTCGTCGCCGCCATGCGCGAATGGAAGAAGTCGTTCGAGCGCGGTGCGCGGGCCCCGATGGGCCTGCAGATGCGTATCGACCGGGCCATGGACGTGACGCTGTCGCGCGAATCCGAAGCGCTTGAAGCGCGGCTCGGCTCGCTGGCGACCATCGGTTCGGCCGCACCCTTCATCGGCCTCTTCGGAACCGTCGTCGGTATCATGACCTCGTTCCAAGCGATCGCCGGCTCGAAATCGACCAACCTTGCCGTCGTGGCACCGGGTATCGCGGAAGCACTGCTGGCAACCGCCATCGGCCTCGTCGCCGCTATCCCGGCGGTTATCGCCTACAACAAGTTTGCGGCCGACGCCGGCAAGCTCAATGCCCGGATGGAAGGTTTCGCGGACGAATTCTCCGCCATTCTTTCGCGCCAGATCGATGAAAAGCTGCAGCCTCGCCAGGCCGCGCAGTAAACGCCTGGGGACGGAGCAGAGCCGATGGGCATGTCAGTTGGATCCAACAATTCGGGCGGTGGCCGCCGTCGCCGCAGTGGCGGCAAGAAGGCGCCGATCAGCGAAATCAACGTCACCCCGATGGTCGACGTCATGCTGGTGCTGTTGATCATCTTCATGGTGGCCGCACCGATGATGACCGTCGGCGTGCCGATCGACCTGCCGGAAACGCAGGCGAAGGCGCTGAATTCCGAAACGCAGCCAATCACCATCTCGGTCAAGAACAATGGCGACGTGTTTCTGCAGGAAACCGCGATCCCGGTCGACGAGATCGTCGCCAAGCTGCAGGCGATCGCCACCACCGGCTATAGCGAGCGCATTTTCGTGCGCGGCGATGCGACTGCCCCTTACGGCGTCATCGCCGATGTCATGGCGCGCATCCAGAATGCCGGTTTCAAGAATCTCGGTCTCGTGACACAGCCGAAGAAGGACCAGTAGAGCGCTCACGATGAAGGCTAGTCTCGTCACATCGACCGTGCTGCACGCCCTCGTCCTGACCTGGGCGCTGGTGACGCTTGGCAGCCCCGAAAAATTCGAGGTGACCGATTCTGAAGCCTTGCCCGTCGATATCGTCTCCATCGAGGAACTGACCCAGCTTCAGCAGGGCGCCAAGGATGCCGACCTGAAGGAAAAGGCGTCGCCGGTTCCGACCAAGAAGCCGACCAAGGTCGAGAATGCCGAAAACGTTGGAGACAATGATGTCGACCTGAAGACGCCGCCCGTGCCGGACAAGAAGCCGGTGACGACGGAAACGGCGGCTGCGCCTGAAAAGGTCGAGAAGGTTCTGCCGACACCCGATCCGGCCGACGATGTCAGCAAGGAAATCGAGAAGGCCGAGCCGGTTGTCGAACCCGCCAAGGAAGTGGCGTCGCTGCCGCAGGAAAAGGCCGAGATCACCCCGGACGTGAAGCCGGAAGAGGCGACGCCTGAGGAAAAGCCGGCCGAGAACCCGGATGCCGAAGCGCTGCCGGACAAGGTTCCGACGCCGATTTCCAAGCCGAAGGTCGTCAAGACCGAGGTGAAGACGGAAAAGGCGCCGGAGAAGAAAAAGGAAGAACCGAAGAAAGAGCAGAAGAAGGCCGCCTCCGCCAAGGAGAGCGACTTCAATGCCGACGAGGTTGCCGCCCTTCTGAACAAGACCGATTCCGCCGGCGGCGGTGCCAAGCGCGCCACCGAGACGGCGGCGCTCGGCACCAAGAAATCGACTGTCGGCAACACGCTGTCCTTGAGCGAAATGGATGCCCTGCGCGGCCAGATCCAGAACAATTGGTCGATCATTCCCGGCATGGCCGATGCGTCCGACGTTCGCGTCATCGTGTCGATGAAGCTGGACGAAAGCGGCGCGATCATTGGCGAGCCCGAAGTCACGGCGACGGGCGGCTCGGATGCCGCGCGCCGGGCCCTGATGGGTGGTGCGCGCCGGGCCGTGCTGAAGTCGTCGCCCTTCAAAAACCTGCCTGCTGAAAAATATGACTCCTGGAGCGAGGTTGTCGTCAACTTCGATCCAAGTTCCATGCTCCAATAGCTGAAAGGCTTTGTACCGATGATAAACCGTAATTTTTTCCGCTTCGTGCTTCTGCTTGCCGGATCGCTGACCGTGCTGTCGGCTCCCGCGCAGGCACGGGTGGAACTCAACATCAACAAGGCCAATGTCGAGCCGCTGCCAATCGCGGTGACGGATTTTGCCGGCGAAATCGGTGCGAAGATTTCCGAGGTTGTGGCAGCCGATCTGAAGCGGTCCGGCCTGTTCGCGCCGGTCGACAAGGCTGCCTTCATCGAGAAGATTTCCAACCCGGACGCAGCTCCGCGCTTTGAAGACTGGCGTGTGATCAATGCACAGGCGCTGGTCACCGGCCGAGTGACGCAGGAGGGCGATGGCCGCCTGAAGGCCGAGTTCCGTCTCTGGGACACGGCTGCGCAGTCGCAGATGACCGGTCAGCAGTTCTTCACGCAGCCGGAAAACTGGCGCCGTGTCGCCCATATCATTGCCGATGCGGTCTACAAGGAAATCACCGGCGAGCAGGGCTATTTCGACACTCGCATCGTCTATGTTGCCGAAAGCGGCCCGAAGACCGAGCGCAAGAAGCAGCTGGCGATCATGGACCAGGACGGTGCCAATTCGCGCGCCATCACCAACAGCAACGATCTGGTGCTGACGCCGCGCTTCTCGCCGAACAAGCAGGAAATCACCTACATGTCGTTCGAAGGCAACCAGCCGCGCGTCTATCTGTTGCAGCTGGAAACCGGCCAGCGCGAGGTCGTCGGCAATTTCCCTGGCATGACGTTTGCGCCGCGCTTCTCGCCGGATGGCCAGCGCGTGATCATGTCGCTGCAGCAGGAAGGCAATGCCAATATCTACACGATGGACCTGCGTTCGCGCACCACGACGCGCCTGACCAACACGGCGGCCATCGATACGTCGCCCTCCTATTCGCCCGACGGCAGCCAGATCGTCTTTGAAAGCGACCGTGGGGGACGCCAGCAGCTCTATGTCATGAGCTCGGGCGGCGGCGCGCAGAACCGCATTTCCTTCGGCGACGGCTCCTATTCGACGCCGGTCTGGTCGCCGCGCGGCGACCTGATCGCCTTCACCAAACAGTCGGGCGGCAAGTTCTCGATCGGCGTGATGAAGCCGGACGGGTCGGGCGAACGCATCCTGACCACGGGTTTCCACAATGAAGGCCCGACCTGGGCGCCGAACGGCCGCGTGCTGATGTTCTTCCGCCAGGGCGCCGGTGCCGGTGGTCCGCAGCTGTTCTCGATCGACCTGACGGGTTACAACGAACAGCAGGTCAAGACGCCGTCCTTCGCGTCCGACCCGGCCTGGTCGCCGCTGCTCGAGTAGCGCCAACCATTGAGATTTTATTTTTGGGGCAGGCCGGTCGCGGCCTGCCTTTTTCGTTTTTGGATCCTGTTTCGAAAGCACACCAAAAACCCAATCCGTGGGCCATTCGTCACAATCCTTGCCATTGGGGGCGGCCGCCTTTGAAATGTGGCAATGGTGCCCCTTTCTTGCCGCAAAGTCCTGATCTAGCGGGCGCCAACATGGTAAATTTGCAGTCTGTTAACCATACTCGTTGAAAGCGGGTTAACTGCTTCCGGTTACAGTCTGGCAACCCTGAATGAAGACCAAGGAGACCCGGCACATGAGCCGAATTCACACCCCGGCCGCAAGCCGCATGCAGACCATCGCCCGCAACCCCGTCATCATCGCCCTGGCCATGACTCTCGCCATTGCCGGCTGCGCTTCCAAGAAGAACCTGCCGAACAATGCCAACGACCTTGGCCTCAACGGTGCCAATGCCGCGACGCCGGGTTCGGCACAGGACTTCACGGTCAATGTCGGTGACCGCATCTTCTTCGATACGGACTCCTCGTCTGTTCGCGCCGATGCAGCTGCGACGCTCGACCGTCAGGCTCAGTGGCTTTCCAAGTATCCGAACTATGCGATCACGGTCGAAGGCCATGCCGACGAACGCGGCACGCGCGAATACAACCTGGCTCTGGGCGCACGCCGCGCAGCCTCGACCCGCGAATATCTCGCTTCGCGGGGCGTTCCCGGCAACCGCATGAAGACGATCTCCTACGGCAAGGAAAAGCCGGTCGCCGTTTGCGACGACATTTCCTGCTGGTCGCAGAACCGCCGTGCGGTTACGGTTCTCGGCGGCGCCGGAATGTAATCTCTCAGGAGATGATTTTGAGGGAAAAGGCGGTCATTTGGCCGCCTTTTCTTTTTTAACACACTTTGGACGAACTCCGTTGCTTTTTGGCGGTAATTGACAAAATCTGCTGTTGCACCGGCGGGTGTTCTTCTGAGGGACAGCGAACAGGATGACAATGATGAAACACCTTCTTGCGGCGGGCGTGATCTGCCTTTCCGCCTTTGTGGGGCTCGGGCAGGGTGCCCAGGCCATGCAGCTGGGAGCGGCGCGCAGTGTTGCGGGCGGCGAGCTTCCGGTGATCAACGTTCAGGAGACCGATGCGGGGCGTATCGGTCAGCTTGAGGAAACGGTTCGCTCCTTGAACGGCCGTATCGAGGAAATGAGCTTCCAGCTGCTGCAGATGCAGGAGCAGATCCGCAAGTTCCAGGAAGACAACGAGTTCCGCTTCCAGGATCTGGAAAAAGGCAAGGCGCCCGGCAAGAGCGGTGCGCTTGAGCGTCCGGCCGGCACGACGGGGCAGGATACTGCCTCGTCCGAGGGGGCAGCGCCGCTGACGAACGACGACATTGCCAGGGTCATCGACCCCAATGCCGGCACGGATCCGAACGCCGGTATCGACAGCACGACGGGCGCGCCGCCGACGACGCTGGGCTCGATCGAGTTCGATGCCAACGGCAACCCGGTCGGCGCGACGGCCGAGGCACAGCCTGACCCGAACAATGGCGTTCCGGGCGTGGAAACAGGCGCAAACAGCGGCCTCAACACCAATCCGGCCACCGAGCAGCAGACCGCAGCACTCGACAATCCCGACGATCTCTACCAGGCCGCCTACACACATGTACTTTCGGGCGATTACAGCTTGGCCGAAACGGGTTTTCGCGATTACCTGACGGCGTTCCCGGAAGGACAGAAGGCGGCGGATGCCAGTTTCTGGATGGGCGAGGCGCAGTATTCGCAGGGCAAGTTCAACGAATCGGCAAAGACCTTCCTGAATGCCCATCAGACCTACGGCACGTCCTCCAAGGCGCCGGAAATGCTTTTGAAGCTCGGCATGTCGCTTGCCGCGCTCGACAACAAGGACACCGCCTGCGCAACGATGCGCGAAGTCACCAAGCGCTATCCCAAGGCATCGGCTGCGGTGAAGGCCAAAGTTGCCAGCGAGCAGAGCCGTCTGGCCTGCTGAGCGCTCTCGTGTGAGGCATGTGGCGATGATCCCTGGCCTTTCCGACGACGCCGTTCTCGATACGGCGATGCATTTTCTCAATTCCTTTGAAAAACCCGGACGGCTGCTTGTGGCTGTTTCCGGCGGCAGCGATTCGACCGGTCTGCTCCTGGCGCTGGCAAAAGCCGCTGCGGAGTCTGCTTTCTCCCTTTCTGCCTGCACAATCGATCATGCGCTCCGGCCAGGTTCGGCCAGCGAGGCCGATGCCGTCGCTGCTCTCTGCCAGAGGCTCGGCATTGCACATACGGTTCGCCGCTGGGAGGGCGAGAAACCACGCACGGGCATCATGGCTGCGGCACGGCTGGCCCGATACAGGCTCCTGAGCGATGCAGCGCAGGAAGCCGATGCGCTCTGTGTGGTCACCGGCCATACGCTCGACGATCAGCACGAGACCCTGGCGATGCGGCGGGAACGAACCACTGATCCCCGGTCGCCCGGTCTCTCCGGCATGGCCGATGCCGTTCTTTTCGAACGCCGCTGCTGGGTCCTGCGGCCGTGCCTGGAGCTTGAAAGGGCGGAGATCCGGAATTTTCTGGTGCGGGCCGGCGAGGGCTGGAGCGATGATCCATCCAATTCCAACAATGCATTCGAACGGGTGCGCGTGCGCGAACTGCTTGCCGGTAGCGGCCGGAACGGGCGGCCCGCCGGCACCGCCGTCGAGCGCGGGCGGGCATCGCAGCGCATTGCCGGGCTTCTGGCAGAGCATGTGGTCGTCCACGGCGGGCTTGCGGCCGAGATCGGCCCTGGACTGTTTCAAAAAGCCGGGGACCCGGATTGTCTGCGGGCGATCCTGATGCTGGCGGCCGTGCTGGGTGGCCGGGCCTATCCGGCCGGTGGCGACACGGCGCAACGGGTTCGGGCCTTTCTTAATAGCGGGGAGGAGAGCCGCATTACGGCGGCGCGCGTGGTCTTCGACCGGCGGCGCGGCGGCCTCTATCTCTACCGCGAGGCGCGGGGGCTTGCCGCGCTGACGCTGGCGCCGGGCGAGACCGGCATCTGGGACGGGCGATGGGCCGTCGACAACCGCAGCGGCCGGAGCGCCGTTGTTTCCGCGCCTGCCGACATGCGGCCCGTCGCCGCAGCGCTTGCGGCCGGCGGTCTTGCCGAGCCCATTGCCAAGCGAGCAGCGACATCCGCCTTACAGGTCTCGCAGGACGGTTTGCCGGTATCACCGGAAGCGGCCAATATCGGGGTCGAATGCCACCTCGCGGCCTATGACACCTTTTTGCCGGGTTTCGACCGCATCATGGCGAACCAGATCGCCTTTTTTTTTGCGCGGAGCTCCTATCCGGCGCCTCCGTGCCTGTTGTTCGGATAGTTTAAGGGAAAAAACATGTTGCCGGGCGGTTTGCCTTGGCAATGCCCACCGCCACCCCTATGTTAGCGTTCAAGCAATGCAGCGGAGCATTTTGCACGCTGTTGAAATCTTTCGGGGAGTTCGATGAACCCTAATTTTCGTAATTTTGCCCTCTGGGCGATCATAGCTCTGTTGTTGATCGCGCTTTTCAGCATGTTTCAGCAGCCTGCAGAGCGCACGGGGTCTCGTGACGTTCCCTTCTCGCAGTTCCTGAAGGATGTGGATTCGGGCCGCGTCAAGGAAGTTGTAATCACCGGTGAAAAGGTGATCGGCAGCTATACCGAAGGCGGATCGACGTTCCAGACCTATGCCGCTGCCATCGACAGCCAGCTGGTCGACAGGCTCGAAAGCAAGAATGTCATCGTCAGCGTTCGTCCGGAAACGGACGGTTCGTCCGGGTTCCTCAGCTATGTCGGCACCTTGCTGCCGATGCTGTTGATTCTCGGCGTCTGGCTGTTCTTCATGCGCCAGATGCAGGGTGGTTCGCGCGGCGCAATGGGGTTCGGCAAGTCGAAGGCCAAGCTTCTGACCGAGGCGCATGGGCGCGTCACCTTTGACGATGTTGCCGGTGTCGACGAAGCCAAGCAGGATCTCGAGGAAATCGTCGAATTCCTGCGCGATCCGCAGAAGTTCCAGCGTCTCGGCGGCCGTATTCCGCGCGGTGTTTTGCTCGTTGGCCCTCCGGGTACCGGCAAGACGCTGCTTGCCCGATCCGTTGCCGGTGAAGCCAATGTGCCGTTCTTCACGATCTCCGGTTCGGACTTCGTTGAAATGTTCGTCGGTGTCGGCGCATCCCGTGTGCGCGACATGTTCGAGCAGGCCAAGAAAAACGCGCCCTGCATCATCTTCATCGACGAAATCGACGCTGTCGGCCGTCATCGCGGCGCCGGTCTCGGCGGCGGCAATGACGAGCGCGAACAGACGCTCAACCAGTTGCTGGTCGAGATGGATGGTTTCGAGGCCAATGAAGGCGTCATCCTGATTGCGGCGACCAACCGCCCAGACGTTCTCGACCCGGCGCTGATGCGTCCCGGCCGTTTCGACCGTCAGGTCGTGGTGCCGAACCCTGACATCAATGGCCGCGAGCGCATCCTCAAGGTGCACGTGCGCAACGTTCCGCTGGCACCGAACGTCGATCTCCGGGTTCTCGCCCGTGGTACGCCCGGTTTCTCCGGCGCCGATTTGATGAACCTCGTCAACGAATCGGCCCTGATGGCGGCGCGCCGCAACAAGCGGCTGGTCACGATGCAGGAATTCGAAGACGCCAAGGACAAGATCATGATGGGTGCCGAGCGCCGCTCGTCCGCCATGACCGAGGCCGAAAAGAAGCTGACCGCCTATCACGAAGCCGGCCATGCCATCGTGGCGCTGAAGGTTCCGGCTGCCGATCCGCTGCACAAGGCGACGATCATTCCGCGCGGCCGTGCACTCGGCATGGTGATGCAGCTGCCGGAAGGCGACCGCTATTCCATGAGCTACAAGTGGATGGTATCGCGCCTGGCGATCATGATGGGTGGACGCGTTGCCGAGGAAATCACCTTCGGCAAGGACAATATCACCTCCGGTGCATCGTCCGATATCGAGCAGGCCACCAAGCTTGCCCGGGCCATGGTGACGCAGTGGGGCTTCTCCGACCAGCTCGGCCAGGTGTCCTACGGTGAAAACCAGCAGGAAGTCTTCCTGGGCCATTCCGTGGCGCAGCAGAAGAACGTCTCTGAAGCGACGGCGCAGAAGATCGACAATGAAATCCGCCGCCTGATCGACGAGGCCTATAATGAGGCCAAGCGGATCATCACCGACATGAACAGCGAGTTCGTGGCCGTGGCGGAAGGGCTTCTCGAGTATGAGACGCTCACTGGCGAAGAAATCAAGGCGCTGATGCGCGGCGAAAAGCCGGCCCGCGACCTTGGCGACGACACGCCGCCGCATCGCGGATCGGCGGTGCCGGCTGCCGGTGCCAAGAAGGATCCGGGCACCAAGGGCGAAGAGCCGGAAGGCGGCTTCGAGCCCCAGCCGCAGTAGGTCCGAGGCGTCAAGCCACATCTCACAGCCGCCGTTTCCGTAAGGATCCGGCGGCTGTTTTGTTTGGTAACAGGATGTAATGAATTCTGATGATACAATGGGATGATGATTGCCGTATTTTGTGGCAGAAGAGCCCGGCGATCCTGCCCGCGTTCGACAACGCTTGCGGCCTGCGCGAAATGCAAGTACCTGCCGCGTGAAGGCAGAGGAACGACAATGGACCAATGCGCACCGATGGTGCAGGCAGGTCCGTTTCGTGAGCCAAGAAGGTAGAACTCAGATGAAGCGTCGTTATTTCGGCACCGATGGCATTCGTGGTCAGTCGAACATGTTCCCGATGACACCCGATCTCGCCATGCGGGTGGGCATTGCGGTCGGCACGATCTTCCGGCGCGGCGACCATCGCCACCGGGTGGTGATCGGCAAGGATACGCGTCTGTCCGGCTATATGCTGGAAAACGCCATGGTCGCCGGTTTCACGGCGGCCGGTATCGATGCCTTCGTTCTGGGTCCCATCCCGACGCCTGCCGTCGCCATGCTGACGCGGTCGCTGCGCGCCGATATCGGCGTGATGATCTCGGCCTCGCACAATCCGTTTCAGGACAATGGCATCAAGCTGTTCGGCCCTGACGGCTACAAGCTCTCGGATGAAATCGAAAGCCAGATCGAAGCGCTGCTCGATCAGGACCTGTCGCTGCAGCTGGCCAAGTCCTCCGAGATCGGCCGGGCCAAGCGTATCGACGGCGTGCATGACCGCTATATCGAGTTTGCCAAGCGCACGCTGCCGCGCGACGTGACGCTGCATGGCCTGCGTGTGGCCATCGACTGCGCCAATGGTGCGGCCTACAAGGTGGCGCCCGCTGCTCTGTGGGAGCTCGGTGCGGATGTCGTTTCGATCGGCACGGAGCCGGACGGCCAGAACATCAATCTTGAATGCGGATCGACCCATCCGGCGGCGCTCGCCAAGAAGGTGCATGAAGTGCGCGCCGATATCGGCATCGCGCTCGACGGCGATGCGGACCGTGTGTTGATCATCGACGAAAACGGCGCTGTGGTCGATGGCGACCAGCTGATGGCCGTCATTGCCGAGACCTGGGCCGAGGATGGCCTTTTGAAGGGGGGCGGCATCGTTGCGACCGTCATGTCCAATCTAGGCCTTGAGCGTTACCTTGCCAGCAAGAAGCTGACGCTCGAGCGCACGAAGGTCGGCGACCGCTATGTGGTCGAGCATATGCGCGAACACAATTTCAACGTCGGCGGCGAGCAGTCCGGCCATATCGTCATGTCGGATTTCGGCACGACGGGCGATGGCCTGGTGGCGGCGCTGCAGATTCTGGCGGCTGTGAAGCGTCAGGGCAAGACGGTCAGCGAAATCTGCCACCGCTTCGAGCCTGTGCCGCAGGTGCTGAAGAATGTCCGCGTGTCGGCCGAGCGGCCGCTGGAAGATCCCGGCGTGCGGGCGGCGATTGCCGATGCCGAGGCTGCGCTGGCCAAGAACGGCCGCCTGCTGATCCGTCCGTCCGGTACGGAGCCGCTGATCCGCGTCATGGCCGAAGGTGACGACCGTGGCCAGGTCGAGCGCATTGTCGATGAACTGATCGGCGTTATCGGCAATGTGCGGACGGCTGCCGCTTAATCGGCTTTCTTGTTAAACCGACAAATACAATTCCAGAGGGGTCATAGCGCAAGCTATGACCCTGTGTTTTTTGTGCCTGACTTTCAAGTGTTCGTGGCTGCGAATACTAGCAATTGTTAATAAGTAAGGTAAACGGGCGTAGTTAATCAGCCCTTAACCTTTCTTCTCCATTGTCCATCCAGAACAAAGAGATATTGGCCGCCAGATTTCCGGGTGGGCCAAGCAACATATGTAATGGAGTTGAGCCATGAATAAATTTTTGTATGGCGTTGTTGCGGCCCTTTTCGCCAGCACATCAGCCTTCGCTGCCGATCTTTATCAGCCTGTTGAACAGCCTCCTGTCTATGAAGCTCCTGTCCAGCAGGTCGAGGAAGCCAGTGGCTGGTATCTTCGCGGCGACGCGGGCTACTCCTTCAACCGGCTGCGCGGCGCACATTATTTTCAGGGCTCCAACAGCCTCGTGACCGACTTCTCCACGGCTGAGATCGATGACTCCTTTGTCATCGGCGGCGGTGTCGGTTACCAGATCAACAACTACCTGCGCACGGACGTGACGCTGGACCACATGAGCGCCGATTTCGAAGGTTCGACGGTCGGCGGCTGCGGCGTGGCCCTCAACTGCACATCGCGCGACATCTCCTCGATGACCGCCTGGAGCCTGCTCGCCAACGCTTACGTCGATTTGGGTACCTACGGCTCGATCACACCTTACGTCGGCGCCGGTATCGGTGGAACACACGTCAAGTGGGACAAACTGCGCAACACGAGCTGCGAAACCGGCAATTCGGGCAACTGCGACCCGACCATCGAGCATGGAGGCCGCAGCAAATGGCGCTTCACCTACGCCCTGATGGCCGGTGCATCGATCGACGTTACCTGCAACATCAAGGCTGACGTCGGCTATCGCTACCGCCATGTCGACGGCGGCGACTTCTTCGGCTACGCGCTCAGCGGCGGCCCTGGCTCAGACAAGGGTTTTGCATCGCACGAAGGCCGCGTCGGCATGCGCTACGCCTTCGGCGGTTGCCCGCAGCAGGCCTACCTGCCGCCGGTCGAAATCCCGACCGAACAGCCAGTCTACAAATAAGCAGACTAGCCTTTCATGTAAAAAACCGTCCGGTGCGAACCGGGCGGTTTTTTCGTTTTCGGTGCATGCGGGAAAAATCAATATTTTCTAATGCATCAATCTTTCCTAACAGGCATGGTTAACCACGACTTAACCTGTGGCTGTCATCATCGCTTCATGAACCCACCCGGGATGTGTCTGGGCCGGCGAAAAGGGAACGAGCGGCGATGTTGCACAAGATGTTGTTTGGAGCTTCGATTGGCCTGATGCTGGCGGCGCAGGCATCGTTTGCCGGTGATCTCGATATGATCTCGGCGCCGGAAGTCGATATTGTCCAGTCCTCGGTCGGGCAGGGCTGGTACATTCGCGGTGACCTCGGTTTCGCGGGTGCCATCGATGCCGACAAGCCGAATTTCCGGTCTCTCGATGGCGCCGGTGGTTATTCGCAGGGCGTCTTCGATGATGGCCGCTTCTCCAAGCCGTTCTCCTACGGTGCCGGCATGGGCTACCAGTTCAACGACTATCTGCGCGCGGACGCGACGGTCGATTTCATCAACGGATCGGTCGACGGGACATCGCGGCTGGGCTCGCGCTGCTCGGCGGGGCAATCTGTCGGTACGGATTGCGCATTGTCGCATGAAGCCGATTATACCGGCATCGGTCTGATGGCCAACGGTTATGTCGACCTCGGTACATATGTTGGCTTCACGCCCTATGTCGGCGCCGGCGTCGGCTTGACCCATCTTGCGTGGGACGATGTCACGGCCCGGCCCTATTGCGTGGCAGGCGCTGCGGCTTGCAACGGCACCGCCTACAACCCGATCACCTACGAAGGCAAGGAGTCGATTCGCTTCAGCTACGCGCTGATGGCCGGTGTCGCCTATGACCTTACCAACCGGATCAAGTTCGATCTCGGATATCGCTATTCGGATATTGCCGGCGGCGACATGTACAATTTCAGTGCCGCTGAAAACGCGCTGGGTGCTTCAGGCGTCAAGGGCAAGGACGAAGGCTTCACCCGCCACGAAATCCGTGCCGGTATCCGTCTCAACACCTGGTGAGGCGAGACGCTGCGAGACTTCTCCCGCAGCGTCAAAAATCCGATCGATCGCGACATAAAATTCTTGACTTCCTTTTGGCCTGCTCATATTGACGGCGGCAGGCCACCTCTCCCTAACGAGAGGCTTTCTATCTGGAAGGATAGCTGAGAATGACGAAACCTGCCCTGCCGGACGTGCGTCCGAACAACACCCATTTTTCTTCTGGCCCTTGCTCGAAGCGCCCCGGTTGGTCGCTCGAAGCCCTCTCCGATGCAGCGCTTGGCCGCTCGCACCGCGCCAAAGTCGGAAAAAGCAAACTCAAGCAAGCCATCGACCTGACCCGTGAAGTTCTCGGCGTTCCCAGCGATTATCGCATCGGTATCGTTCCGGCGTCGGATACCGGTGCCGTCGAGATGGCACTGTGGTCGCTGCTCGGCCCGCGCGGCGTCGATATGGTCGCCTGGGAAAGCTTTGGTTCGGGCTGGGTTTCCGACGTCGTCAAGGAGCTCAAGCTTCCCGATGTCCGCAAGATCGTGGCCGATTACGGCCTGCTTCCGGATCTCTCGACACTCGATTTCGACCGCGACGTGGTCTTCACCTGGAACGGCACGACCTCCGGCGTCCGGGTTCCCAATGCCGACTTCATTCCGGCCGACCGCGCCGGCTTGACGATCTGCGACGCGACATCGGCTGCGTTTGCGCAGGATCTCGATTTCGCCAAGCTCGATGTCGTCACCTTCTCGTGGCAGAAGGTTCTGGGCGGCGAGGGCGCGCATGGCGTGCTCATCCTGTCGCCGCGCGCTGTCGAGCGGCTGGAAAGCTACAACCCGCCCTGGCCGCTGCCGAAGATCTTCCGCATGACCAAGGGCGGCAAGATCATCGAGGGCATTTTTCAGGGCGAGACGATCAACACACCGTCGATGCTCTGCGTCGAGGATTATATCGATGCGCTGACCTGGGCAAAGTCGCTCGGCGGCCTCAAGGCGCTGATGGCGCGGGCCGATGCCAATGCCAAGGTCATCTTCGATTTCGTCGCGGCCAATGGCTGGATTGCCAATCTGGCCGTCGATCCGGCAACACGCTCGAACACGTCGGTTTGCCTGACGATTGCCGATGAGGACATTCTGTCGCTGTCTGCGGACGCGCAGGCCGATTTCGCCAAGGCGATCGTCTCCGTTCTCGACAAACAGGGCGTTGCGCATGATATCGGTGCCTATCGCGATGCGCCGTCCGGTTTCCGCATCTGGGCAGGCGCCACCGTCGAGACCTCCGATCTCGAAGCGCTGATGCCATGGCTGACTTGGGCGTTCGAGACCCAGAAGGCGACGCTTTCGCAGGCTGCGGCCTGATCCATACCGGCTTCGCCACAAGGGCGGGGCCTCCTTCTTCCTTCCCATTCTGACGAACCCAATGGAGGCCTCTCATGGCACCTCGCGTACTCGTATCCGATGAACTGTCGGAAACGGCTGTCCAGATCTTTCGCGATCGCGGCGTCGACGTCGATTTCCAGCCGAAGCTCGGCAAGGACAAGGAAAAGCTGGCCGAAATCATCGGCAATTACGATGGTCTGGCCATCCGGTCCGCCACCAAGGCGACCGAGAAGCTGATCGCGGCTGCGACCAATCTCAAGGTCATCGGCCGGGCCGGCATCGGCGTCGACAATGTCGATATTCCGGCCGCCTCGCGCCGCGGCATCATCGTCATGAACACGCCGTTCGGCAACTCGATCACCACGGCCGAACACGCCATTGCGCTGATCTTCGCGGTCGCCCGCCAGCTGCCAGCCGCCGACCTGTCGACGCAGGCCGGCAAGTGGGAAAAATCGAAGTTCATGGGTGTCGAGATCACGGGCAAGACGCTCGGCGTCATCGGCGCCGGCAACATCGGCGGCATCGTCTGCAAGAAGGCCATCGGCCTCGGCATGCATGTGCTCGCCTATGACCCCTTCCTGTCGGCCGAACGGGCCCAGGAAATGGGCGTCACCAAGGTCGAGCTCGACGAGCTTTTGGCCCAGGCCGATTTCATCACACTGCACGTGCCGATGACCGACAAGACGCGCGGCATCCTTGGGAAAGACAACATCGCCAAGACCAAGCCGGGCGTCCGCATCATCAACTGTGCCCGCGGCGGTCTGGTCGACGAGGCGGCTCTGGCCGAAGCGATCAAGTCCGGCCATGTGGCCGGTGCCGGGTTCGACGTTTTCGAGGTCGAACCTGCCACCGAAAGCCCGCTCTTCGGCTTGCCGAACGTCGTTTGCACGCCGCATCTCGGCGCTTCGACCACGGAGGCGCAGGAGAATGTCGCGCTGCAGGTGGCCGAGCAGATGTCCGATTATCTGATCAAGGGTGCGGTTTCCAACGCCATCAACATGCCATCGATCACAGCGGAGGAAGCGCCGCTGCTGAAGCCGTTCATCCGGCTTGCCGACGTGCTCGGCGCCTTCGTCGGTCAGGTCACGGAAAGCGCGATCAAGGAAATCGAGATCCTCTACGATGGTGCGACCGCATCCATGAACACCCGGGCGCTGACCAGTGCAGCGCTGGCCGGCCTGATCCGCAGCCAGGTCTCCGACGTCAACATGGTTTCGGCCCCTGTGATGATCAAGGAAAAGGGCATCATCCTGTCCGAGGTCAAGCGCGACAAGTCGGGCGTCTTCGACGGTTATATCAAGCTGACGGTGACGACCGACACGCAGACCCGCTCGATTGCCGGCACGGTGTTTTCGGATGGCAAGCCGCGCTTCATCCAGATCAAGAACATCAATCTCGATGCCGACGTTGGCCATCACATGGTCTACATCACCAACACGGACGTTCCCGGCATGATCGGCTTCATCGGCACGACGCTCGGCGATGCCGGCGTCAACATCGCAAACTTCCAGCTCGGCCGCGACAAGTCGGGCGGCGATGCGATCGCGCTGCTTTATGTCGATGGTGCGGTCTCGGACCAGGCGCTCGACAAGCTGCGCGCCAACCCGGCCGTCCGTTCGGTCAAACCGCTGGTGTTCAACGTCGATTGATCTCTGGCAGCCTGTGCGTTCAACACACGCTGCGGCAGGTCCGCAGCGTGTGTTTTTGTTTTTAGGGAAGGTCAGGCCAAGGCTCGCGCTTGGCGTCCGGAGGTCGGGGAACCAAACTCCGCGTCTTGCGTTCTGAGCGCATGGACCAGATCGCCGCCGAGATTTTTCCCGCCACGCAAATTCCCTATCCGATCATTTTCGCCCGCTTCTGCGGCGCGATTTTTTTCGGGGCCTTGATCGGCATCGAGCGCGAGGCGCGCGACCGGCCAGCCGGGTTACGCACGCATATTCTCATCAGCCTTGCGGCCGCCGTGTTTTCGATCATCTCGATCGAGAGCGTGCATATGCCCGGTCTTTCCGACAGCCAGGTGCAGATCGATCCGCTGCGTGTCGTAGAAGCCGTGACGGCGGGCGTCGCCTTTCTGGCTGCGGGCACGATCTTCCTGTCGAAGGGCGAGGTCCAGGGCCTGACCACCGGGGCCGGCATGTGGCTCGCCGGTGCCATTGGACTGGCACTGGGGTTCGGCCACTGGATGATCGCCGCCTTCGCGCTGATCGCCGGCCTGACGGTGCTGTTTGCCGTCGGCAAGCTGGCGATCGCGATGAAATGGAAGGACAAGCCGGATCGGGGGCCCGACCCCGACAAATAGCCGGAACCGCTTTCTCAGTCCGGTGTTTTCGGCCGTCCACGTTCGGCAACGGCAATGCCGCCCAGCACCAGAACCATGGCAACGATATGGAACGTTCGCAGGCTTTCGCCGATGAGCGCGATCGACAGCAGCGTGCCGAAGAGCGGAATGGTGTTGATGAACAGCCCGGCGCGGTTCGGTCCGATCAGCTCGACACCGCGCACATAGAGGATCTGCGACACCAGCGACGGCAGTACGCCGGCGTAGGCGACGATGGCCCAGCCCTGCATGTCCGGCCAGATGAAAGCGTCCGTCGAGACCTCCCAGATGACCAGCGGCAGGCTGGTCAGAAGCGCGCTGAAGGCGGAGATGGCGATCAGGCTTTTCCAGTGGATCTCCGGCTTCCAGCGCAGCGCAACGGTATAGGCCGCATAGACCAGCACGGCCACCATCATCATCGCGTCACCCTGATTGAGGTCGAGACCGAGCAGGGTGGACAGGTCGCCGTGGGCTGCGGTGATCGCCACGCCGGCGATGGTCAGGACGAAGCCGGCGATCTGGGCCCCGGAAACGCGGGTGCGGAAGAGCACGAAGTTGATGACGAAGATCACCATGGGAATGCCGGCCTGCTCGATGACGCAGTTGATGGCGGTGGTGTAGCGCAGGGCCGAATAGAGCAGGGCGTTGAAGGCGGTGAAGCCGATGGCGCCGTAGCTGAACAGCAGCAACCCGTTTTTGCGGATCAGCGGCCAGTCACGGCGCACCTGCGGCATGGCGAAGGCGAGCAGGATGGAGCAGGCAATGACCCACCGCATGCCGGTCAGCATCATCGGGCTGACGTGCCCCACGGCCAGCTTGCCGGCGACCGAGTTGCCACCCCAGATCAGCGTGGTCAGGCAAAGAATGAAATAGGCCTGCAGATTCAAGGCGAGTGATTCCGTCAATTGCGGGTTTTGTTTGCGTACCGAAGCACGAAGAGGCTCTCCTGATATAGGTTAAGGCTGCCTTTTGTCATGCAAAAAGCCAAAAGTGCCGGGATAACGGAGTCGCTTTCCAAAAAACAACACAGTATAGATGCGCGGGTTTGGGAGCGGGCGTGCTGCATCGCGAAAGTTGTGTGCGTGGTTGCTCCGGTTTTTTGGGCTTGAGACAGGGAAACTGAAATGACGAATGTCGTGGTGGTCGGATCGCAGTGGGGCGACGAAGGCAAGGGCAAGATCGTTGACTGGCTCTCCGAGCGCGCCGACATCGTCGTGCGTTTCCAGGGCGGCCACAATGCCGGCCATACGCTTGTCATCGACGGAACCAGCTACAAGCTGTCGCTGCTGCCGTCGGGCGTTGTGCGTCCGGGCAAGCTGGCCGTCATCGGCAACGGCGTCGTCATCGACCCGCATGCGCTTCTGGCCGAAATCGATAAGCTGGCCAAGCAGGGTGTGACGATCACGCCGGAAAACCTGCGCGTGGCCGACAATGCCACGCTGATCCTGTCGCTGCACCGCGAGCTCGACGGTCTGCGTGAAGATGCAGCATCGAACAGCGGCACCAAGATCGGCACGACCCGCCGCGGCATCGGCCCGGCCTATGAGGACAAGGTCGGCCGCCGCGCCATCCGCATCATGGATCTCGCCGACATGGAAAGCCTGTCGGGCAAGGTCGACCGGCTCCTGACGCACCACAACGCGCTGCGCCGGGGCATGGGCGAGGTCGAAGTCGGCCATCAAGCGATCATGGACGAACTGTCGGCCGTGGCCGAACGTGTGCTGCCCTATATGGAAACCGTCTGGCTGCTGCTCGACCGCCAGCGCCGCAAGGGCGCGCGTATCCTGTTCGAAGGCGCGCAGGGCACGCTGCTCGACATCGACCACGGCACCTATCCTTTCGTGACCTCGTCGAACACCGTGGCTGGTCAGGCCGCTGCCGGTTCGGGCATGGGCCCGGGTGCGCTCGGCTATATTCTGGGCATCACCAAGGCCTACACGACGCGCGTCGGCGAAGGGCCTTTCCCGACCGAACTGTTCGACGACGTCGGCCAGTTCCTCGGCGAAAAGGGCCATGAGTTCGGCACCGTCACCGGCCGCAAGCGCCGTTGCGGCTGGTTCGATGCGGCACTGGTGCGCCAGTCGGTCGCCACCAATGGCATCACCGGCATTGCGCTGACCAAGCTGGACGTTCTCGACGGTCTCGAAGAGCTGAAGATCTGCGTCGGCTATACGCTCGACGGTCAGGAAATCGACCACCTGCCAGCCAGCCAGGGCCAGCAGGCGCGGGTCGAGCCGGTCTACATCACGCTCGAAGGCTGGAAAGAGTCGACGGTCGGTGCACGCAGCTGGGCGGATCTGCCTGCCCAGGCGATCAAGTATGTCCGCCAGGTCGAAGAATTGATCGGCGCGCCGGTGGCTCTGCTGTCCACCAGCCCGGAGCGGGACGACACGATACTTGTGACTGATCCGTTTGAAGACTAATGTTATTTTGAGCCGGCTTGTATACGATTTGCGAGCACAGGCGGAGATCATGAGAAAGTTCTGATGGCGGATTTTGTAGCAGTCATTCGAAGGGCCGTTGATGGCCTGTCGGACAATACGCCCGAGATGCGGGTCAAGGTCTACGAGAAAGCGCGCGGTGCTGTCCGGCGGCAGCTGGAGAGCATGAAGCCGCGGCCGAGCGATGTGATGTTCGACCGCCAGCTGGGCAAACTCGAAAGCGCGATCACCGAGGTCGAGGCCGAACACGCCGAGGCGCTGCCTGCCGAGGGCGCCGGCGAGATTGCTGCTGTCGCTGCCCAGACTGTCGAGCATGAAGCGCCGCCGGAAGAGCGTGCGGAGGCGCCGGCCGAACGTGCTCACGCCGAAGAACACCCTGCGGACGAAGCTGTAGCCGAGGAGCGGGCTGAAGAGCCTGCCGCCGTTGCCGAGCCTGAAGATGCAGAAAAACACGAGCCCGAACATGATCTTATCGCCAACGAACCGGCGCAGGAAGCGCCCACTGTAGAGCCCGAGGCGGAGCCTGAAGCGCTTGCTGCCGGTTACGAAGAGCAGGTCAAGGAAGAGCCTCCGGCCGAGGACGACCATGTCGACAGCTGGCTCGAACGCGAACGTGGCCATGCTGCCAGCGACGAGCCTGCAGGCGCTCAACAGGCCGCTCATCCGGCAGATGAACCGGAAGAACAGCCTGCCACCGACGAGCACCGTCCGTTCGCGCGCTACCCCGGCAACGAGGGTCTGGAAGTCGATCCGGTGCTCCTGCAGGAGCCTGCTGCAGAGCCCGTGCAGCAGCCCGCTGTCTGGGATCTTACCGAATGGACAAGCCGGACGCAGGCGGCCGAAGAAGAAGCCGCTGTCGCGTCGCATGACCTGTTTCGCGATGAACAGCCGGTTCTCGATGCCGCCGACGAGGCTGATCGCGCCGGTCAGACAGGCGCCGAATCATGGTCATGGAACAATGACGACCCCTTCCAGAAGAGCGCAGATGCGGGCGATCCGCTCAATGTGCCGCCGGCTGAAGCGTCGAACTGGGCATGGCCTGTGGAAAAGCAGGCGGAATCTGCGTCTGACACGGGACAGAAGCCGGGTGCCTGGAATGAGCTTGAAGAGCTGATTGGCTATGACGGCAAGCGTGGCGCTGCTGCGAACACTGCAGCGGATGTCGATGCGCTTCCAAGCGTGCCCGAGCGTTCCTACTCCACGGAACGAAGCCGTTCGCGGACCAATTTCCTGCCGCTGCTCTTGGCTCTTGTAGTTCTCGGGCTTCTGGCCGGTGGCGGTTACGCCTACTGGCAGAACCAGGATACGGTGAAGACCTGGGTCGCGGGCCTCATGACATCCATCCTGCCGGCTGATGAAGCGCCCGTCGAAACGGATGCGAAGACCACGACGCCAACGACCGATACGGCCAAGCCGCAGGACGAAGCGGCGGTGACGCCGACGACCGAAACAGCAGCCCAGCCAGAGGTGGCGGCGTTCGACGGATCGTCGAAATTCACGCAGCGCCTGCAGACGGACGGGACCGAGAGCGATCCGGGTCCAGCTGAGCAGCGCGGTGCCGATGGTACCGCCGAAGGCACGACCGTGGCGGCGCAGACCGATGCCGGCAGCAGGCAGGCCGATACGGCAGCGGCTGCCGCCGCAACAGCTGCCGCTGTCGAAGGCGGAGACCCGACGGTCGAGACCTCGGGCCAGACGGAACAGGCCCAGCAAAACGCAACGGCGCAGGCGCCGGTCGGCGTTTCGCAGAAAATGTTCCTCTATGAAGAGAAGCTCGGCCAGACTGCGCCGGTTGCCGTCGAAGGCACCGTCGTCTGGTCGGTCAAGGAAGAGTCCCCGGGCGGCGACGCCAAGCCGGAACCGGCCATTCAGGGCCAGATCACCGTTCCCGATCGCGGTGTCACCGCGCTGATGACCATCAAGCGCAATGCCGACGCATCGCTGCCGGCCAGCCACATCATCGAGTTCGTCTTCTCGCTGCCGGAAAGTTTCGAAGGCGGCGGCATCGAGAATGTCCAGCGCGTGGCGATGAAACAGACCGAGCAGGACCGGGGCGACGCCCTGATTGCCGTACCGGCCAAGGTGACCGACGACTTCCACATGATCGCGCTCAACGACTTCCCTGAGGCCGTTACCCGCAATCTCGAACTGCTGCGCAGCCGCGACTGGATCGATATTCCGCTGACCTATCGCAACGGCCGCCGCGCCCTGATCACCATGGAAAAGGGCTCGACCGGCGTCGAGGCCTTCAACACGGTCATGCGCAACTGGGCGGCGCTGACCAAGCCGGTGGCGACCAGCCAGTAAGATCGCGCATTGCCGCAGATACAAAAATCCCGGCTCAACGCCGGGATTTCTCATTTCTAGCGATGTTCGGACGCTCAATCAGGCGTTTTCGACGACACGCAGCGAATTTGCTTTGGCAAGGGCTGCGGCGCGGACGGCGTCCTGAACCTTTTCAAAGGCGCGGACCTCGATCTGGCGGACGCGTTCGCGGCTTATGTCGAACTCGGACGACAGGTCTTCCAGCGTCACCGGATCTTCCGACAGGCGGCGGGCCTCGAAGATGCGGCGTTCGCGATCGTTCAGCACCATCATGGCATTGGTGAGAAGGCCACGGCGGGTTTCCAGCTCGTCCTGCTCGATCAGCGTCGTCTCCTGGCTGTCGTGGTCGTCGACCAGCCAATCCTGCCACTGGCCGCTCTCGCCTTCGCTTGCCTTGATCGGCGCGTTCAGCGATGCGTCGCCGGACAGGCGCTGGTTCATCGAGATCACTTCGGCCTCCGACACTTTCAGCGTCGTGGCGATCTGCGTCACCTGGTCGGGCTTCAGGTCCCCCTCGTCGAGCGCCTGGATCTTGCCCTTGAGGCGGCGCAGGTTGAAGAACAGCCGCTTCTGGTTGGCGGTCGTGCCCATCTTGACCAGCGACCAGGAGCGCAGGATGTATTCCTGGATCGAGGCCTTGATCCACCACATGGCGTATGTGGCGAGGCGGAAACCGCGCTCCGGATCGAATTTCTTGACGGCCTGCATTAGGCCGACATTGCCTTCGGAAACAACTTCACCGATTGGCAGGCCATAGCCACGGTAACCCATGGCAATCTTCGCCACGAGGCGCAGATGGCTGGTCACAAGCTGGTGGGCCGCCTTGCGGTCGTCATGCTCCTGATACCGCTTGGCGAGCATGTACTCTTCCTGCGGTTCAAGCATGGGAAATTTGCGGATTTCATCGAGGTAGCGGTTGAGACCGCCTTCCCCTGCAGTAATGGATGGCATTGTACTACGGGCCATGGAGCACCCCTCTTTCGCTTTCCGGCTTCCGGTTTCGGCAAGCCTAACGAGCAGGTCTATCCGACCCCGCCCGACACTCAAGATAAGCATGGCGAAAGCACGGTTCAAGGATCCGCTTGTCACGACAACGTGAAAAGCCGGTCAGATGTTCCATCATGCGGGTTCTGACAGTAGGTTTGTATCGTGGCCGGGAAATTCAAGGTTTGTGGGTGAAAAAGTAGGGTCTGCTCTTGATTGTCCAACCTTGTTTGCCTTCGCACTTACCCCCGCAAGATCTCGATCAGTGCCAGCATGTCGTCGGGCACCGGGGATTCGAAGTGCATGACCTCGCCGGTCGAGGGGTGCTCGAACCGCAGCATGAAGGCGTGCAGGGCCTGGCGGGGGAAGGCGTCGACCACGGCTTTTGCGGCGTCGGGTAAGAGGTTGGATTTGGTGCGGAAGGCGGCGCCGTAATCGGGGTCGCCGATCAGCGGGTGGCCGATATGGGCCATGTGGACGCGGATCTGGTGGGTCCGGCCGGTCTCGAGGCGGCATTCGATGGTCGAGGCCAGCGCCGTCCCGTCGGGCTTTTCGCCGTAGCGTTCGACGACGGTGTAATGGGTAATCGCCTCGCGGGCGTCGTCGGTGTCTTCCTTCTTTACCGCGCGCTTTACCCGGTCGCCGGCGCGGCCGAGCGGCGCGTCGATCGTGCCTTTCAGCTGGCGCGGGCGGCCCCAGACGACGGCGCGGTAGGCGCGTTCCAGCGGCCCGGTGCGGCCATGGTCGGCGAACTGATCGGAGAGGTGCCGGTGGACGAGGTCGTTCTTGGCGACGACCATGACGCCGCTGGTGTCCTTGTCGAGCCTGTGGACGATGCCCGGCCGCTTGACGCCGCCGATGCCCGACAGGCTGCCGCCGCAATGGTAAATCAGTGCATTGACCAGCGTACCGGTCCAGTTGCCGGCCCCGGGGTGCACGACCAGCCCCGGCGGTTTGACCAGCACGATCAGGTCGGCATCCTCGTAGAGCACGTCAAGCGGAATGTCCTCGCCCTTGGGCTCCGGGTCCTCGGCCTCGGGCAGGCCGATGTCGAACGTATCGCCGGGCTTCACCTTCTTCTTCGGCTCGGTGATGACGGTGCCGTTGACCGAAATCTCGCCCTGCTCGATCAGCGCCTTGATGCGGTTGCGCGAAAACTCGCCGTCCAGCGCCTGCGCCAGAAAGGCGTCCATCCGGCCCGACGCGTCGTCACCGGCGGTCAGCACTTTCCTAATCGGCATTGGTTCTTTAAAGGGGTCGTTCATTCTTTCGATTATTCCGTATGTAAGGGCCAGCGATGCCGATAGAACAGCCAGACGAACAGGACGATAAGCCGCTCGATCCGGTGATGGAAAACGTTCGCCGCAAGATGGTGCGCCTGCAGCTAGTTTCGGCCGGGGTCATGCTGGTGATGCTTATGGCCGTCCTTGGCACGATTGTCTACAAGGTGACGCGCCCGAGCCCCGGTGCTGTGGCGCGGGCGGGCGGCCTTGCTGTGCCGGGTGAGGCGCCGCTGACGGCGGTTGCGGCCCTTCCTGCCGGTTTCAGCATCAACGATGTGGCGCTGTCGGGCAACCAGATCCTGTTCTTCGGAACGCTGATCGGCGGCCGGCAGAAGGCCATCGTCTTCGACATCGCGGCCGGGCGCATCGTCGCCGATGTCGACGTGGCAAACTGACGGCAACCGGCGTGACCTTGAGCCCGATCCGCATCGACACGCCGGATGATCCGCGCATCGCCGCCTTCGTGTCGGTGAAGGAACGGGACCTGAGTGGCCGCCAGGGCCGTTTCATCGCCGAGGGCACCGTTGTGCTGCGCATGCTGGCCGACGCCCACGGGGCGAGCCGCGGGATCGCGGCCGAGGCCATTCTGCTCCTGGAAAACCGGGTCGAGGGGCTTGGCGATATTCTCGGTGGATTTCCGCCTGATGTGCCGGTCTATGTGGCGAGCGCTGCGGTGTTCGATGCGATTGCCGGATTTCACATGCATCGCGGCGTGCTGGCGATCGGCAGCCACGCCAAGATGCCCGGCCGCGACGCGCTTCTGGCGGAGCTGCCGGAAAGAAGCCTCGTACTCGCCGTCTGTGGCCTTTCCAATCACGACAATGCCGGCTCGATCTTCCGCAATGCTGCTGCGTTTGGGGTGGACTCGGTGTTCCTCGACCAGACCTCCTGTGATCCGTTGTATCGCAAGGCGATCCGGGTTTCTGTCGGCTCGGTGCTCAAAGTGCCGTTTGCGCGGGAAGGCAGCACGGAAGAACTGCTGGCCGCGCTTTCTATGAACGGTTTTGCGATCTGGGGGCTTTCGCCGCGCGGCGCGGTCGATATCGATGATCTCCCGGCGTCGCCGCGCACGGCGTTCGTCGTCGGCACGGAGGGCGAGGGGCTGCCCGACAGTGTGATGCGGGCGATCCGCACCGCGTCGATCCGGCAGCGGCCGGGTCTCGATAGCCTCAATGTGGCGACCGCGACCGGTATCGCGCTTCACCGCGTGGCGCGGATCAACGGCCTGATCTGAGGTTTGAGCTTCAGGCGGTCTCTTCGGAACCGATCATCGCGTCGGCGCGGGCGGCCAGGCTGACGCGGCCGTTGGGCTTGCTGGTCAGGTCCTTAAGCAGCGGCAGGATGGGCGAGCCATCGCCTTCGCCGGCGGCGGTCAGCGCGATCATCTTTGCGGCAATATCGGCAAGTTCGCCGCGCAGCGCATCGTCCCCGGCAGAGGAGCGTTCGCGCACCAGCCGTTCGGCCAGCGCAGTCGCCTGGTTGCGGACCTCGTCGGTCAGGTCGGCAATATCGATATGGGCCAAGGCGCCCGCCTCTGCAGGCTGTGGCGGCGTTTCGGTTTCAGGCTCGGTGCCGGATGTCTCGTCCACCTCGCTCAGAGCGTGCTTGGCCGGGACGGGCAGGCCTGCGGCCAGAAGTGCGCGCTGGGCCTCGCGCGCATCGGATGCCGAGGCCTTGAGGCGGGTTTTCAGCCGGGAGATGTCACTGAGACGGCGCTCGATGAAGTTCTCCTTGTCAGCCAGCGTCGCCGCTGCCTTTCCAAGTTTGGTTTCCAGCTGCCGGACCTTGGTTTCGGTCCGCATGAGACGAACCTCCAGCTCACGCGAGCGCTGCCCCGTGGTCTTCATTTCAGTGCGCAGCGCGTCGCGCTCCTCGCGCAGCATGGTCATGCGGCTTTTGATGTTTTCGATTTCCGTGTCGCGTGTGGCGAGATCGATCTTCATGGTGTCGAAATCGGCCGAAGCGCGATCGATGCGCTTGACCAGGGTGTTGATCTGGCCGCTCTTGCTCATGTCGTCGCGCTCGGCTGAGGTCAGCGTCATCTTCAGCCGGTCGAGATGCTGTTCGACCCGGCGGATCGTCGAGCGCATGTCGGCGGCCTCGACATTCATGTCGGCAATCTGGCTGTGAAGCTCGCCATTCTCGCTGACGAGGCGCCGGGCTTCGCTGGCCACCTCGTCCTGGCGAAGGGTCAGTGCAATGTTCTTCTCGCGCTCGGTTTTGACGGCCTGGGTGGCTCTGGCGGTTTCAGCGGCAAAAAAGGCGCGGGCCATGTCCTTTTGGGCGCGCACTTCCTGCGGGCTGAGCGGCATGGTGGCTTTCAGCCGGTCTTCGGCAAAGCGGACGATGCGTTTGAGAACGACGGGTGCCAGCAAGAGGCCGAGCATCGCGGCTGCGAAAAAGCCCAGGGCAAACAGAAGCACGAATTCGATCACGGCCGGTCGTTCCACTCTTGCGCCCGCCGGTATCCGGTTTGGGGCCTTCCAAACATTGTGTGCGTTGCCTCAAGGCGAGATGGAAACGGTGTGTCAGTCCGGTCTGGACGGCGGACATATTGGTCCGGACAATCCCGCTTTTTCAATAGTCTCCATCACGGCACAACCGCGCCTTCATCCCTGAATTCCGCATTACCCTAAGCACGACGTGCGGCGGACTGCAAGTATTCAGTCCGCCGGGTGAAAAGTCGCAGGGGATGGGTGGAAAGCCGCCGCAAGACGCCAAACGCAGCCTATCAGAAGGGGTTCCAGGTAGGGCGCTGGGTGAGCTTCAGGTAGCCGACATTGATGCCAAGGCGGGCACCAACGCCGGTCTTGATGGGAACGAGAACGACGTTCTGGTCGGTCAGCACGGTCATGCCGACACCGGCGACCACAAAGGCCGAGCCGGAGACGCCGCCGAAGCGATGGTAGAGGCTGTCGATGCTGGGCAGGTTGTACACGAGCATCATCGCCCGGCTGCCTTCGCCGCCCCAGTCGAGGCCAAGCGAGGGGCCTTGCCAGAAGACGTTGTGCTGGCCGGCATTCTTGGTGTTCAGTTCGCCTTCGCCATAGGTGACACCGGCAACAAAGGAGCCGGAGCCCTCCTGGCCCAGGATATAGCCGTTGGGAAGGCCGTATTGTTCAAAGGCGCGCTCGACGACCTTTGCCAGGCCGCCCGAGGTCGAGCCGAAGAAACCGTGTCCGGCGTCGATGATTTCCTGGACGGAGTACTGGCTGTTGCCCGTGCTTTGCGCCCGGCTCTCGGATGGCAGGGACGCGGTGGCGGCAAACACCATGAACACGAGGAAAGCCATGCTTTTCAGGGCATTCGGGATCTGCTTCATGATATCCTCCGAAACATAGTTCACGAGAATGCAATTTGCACCGATCATCTTAACAATCGGTTTACCAAATGTGGTGTCTTTATGGCGGAGTATCATGACAAAGTTCGCGCAATTTTCCCATTGTAGACGTTATCGGCGTCTAGCTTGCACCGGCCGCCGCTCCGCAAGCCTGTAATGGAAATTGCAACCCCACAAGGAACACCGATGGCGAAGAATCCCAACCTCACATTGACCGGCCACGACCTCGCAGCGCTTCTGTGCAGCCGTGTCTGCCATGACATTATTTCGCCTGTGGGTGCCATCAACAATGGTCTGGAACTGCTGGACGAGGGCGGCGCCGATGCGGACGCCATGGACCTCATCCGCACCAGCGCGCTCAATGCCTCGGTTCGCCTGAAATTCGCTCGCCTGGCCTTTGGCGCCTCGGGCTCCGTCGGCGCCTCCATCGATACGGGCGAAGCGGAAAAGGCGGCCAAGGATTTTGCCGTTGCAGAAAAGAAGACCGAAGTCAGCTGGGAAGGTCCGCGCGCCATCATTCCGAAGAACCGGGTGAAGCTGCTGCTCAATCTGTTCTTGATTGCCTATGGTGCCATTCCGCGCGGCGGTTCGGTGGCCGTCACCCTGGAAAATCCGGAATATGACGCCGTCTTCACGCTGGTGTCGAAGGGCAAGATGATGCGCGTGCCGCCAAAGTTCGTCGACCTTCTGTCGGGTGGACTGGAAGAGGCCGTCGATGCGCACACGATCCAGCCCTACTACACGATCGTGCTGGCCGAAGAGGCCGGCATGGAGCTCGCCGTCACATCCGACGAGGAGCAGATCGTCTTTACGGCCCGGGTTGCGGCTTAACGAATTCTTTCGCGGTGATTGTGATTTTTGGTGGCCGGTAACCAATTCTTTGCCATCGACACGTAAACTTCCTGTTGGATCGACAGGACGCGCATTCCGCCAAAGCGCGAAGGAGGCCGACATATGCAGCGCTTGATGATTGCCGATAATTCGGATGTGGTAAGGAAAGTCGGCATCCGGATTCTGTCCGGCCTCGGTTTCCTGGTGTCGGAGGCCGGCAACGGGCTCGAGGCCCTGGTGCGGTGCGAGGCGCAGCTGCCGAATATCATCATCGTCGATGCGGGCCTCGACGGCGCGCTCGAATTGATCGGCAATATCCGTGCCCTGCCGAATGGCAAGACGGTTCGCATCTATTACTGCGTCGTCGAAGCCGACCTGAAGAAGATGATGGCCGGTAAACGTGCCGGCGCCGACGACTTCCTGCTGAAGCCTTTCGACCGCAAAATCCTCACCAACGTATTCGCGAACCTGTCGATCGCGGCCTGATCACAGAACGCCTGCGCAGATAGCCAGCCGCGACGGTAACGTTCGCGGCTTTTTGCTGACCTGTTTGTTGGATCAGCCAGGATTGCACAACAAAAAACCCGCCGGGCAAGGGCGGGTTCATTAAAATCAGAGGCAAGGCGATTCGTTCTCCCAAAGGGGGAAGGGGATCGAAAAGTTTGCCGGTCAGGCTTTTGAAAGCTCAGGCGCTTTCGGCGAATTCGCCTTCAGGCTCGCGCAGCACGTACCCGCGCCCCCACACCGTTTCGATGTAGTTGGCGCCGCCGGCCGCGTTGGCCAGTTTCTTGCGGAGCTTGCAGATGAAAACGTCGATGATCTTGAGTTCGGGCTCGTCCATGCCGCCGTAGAGGTGGTTGAGGAACATTTCCTTGGTGAGGGTGGTGCCCTTGCGGAGCGAAAGCAGCTCCAGCATCTGGTATTCCTTGCCGGTCAGGTGAACGCGCTGTCCGCCGACTTCGACCGTCTTTGCATCGAGATTGACGATCAGCTCGCCCGTTGCGATGACCGACTGGGCGTGGCCCTTTGAACGGCGGACGATGGCGTGGATGCGGGCAACCAGTTCATCCTTGTGGAACGGCTTGGTCATATAGTCGTCTGCGCCGAAGCCAAGGCCGCGAACCTTGTCCTCGATGCCGGCCATGCCGGAGAGGATCAGGATGGGTGTCTTGACCTTGGAGAGGCGAAGCGTTCTCAGGACCTCGTAGCCGGACATGTCCGGGAGATTGAGGTCGAGCAGGATGATGTCGTAATCATACAGCTTGCCCAGGTCGACGCCTTCTTCACCGAGATCGGTGGTGTAAACATTGAAACTTTCCGACTTGAGCATCAGTTCGATGCTCTGCGCTGTCGCGCTGTCGTCTTCGATCAGTAGAACCCGCATATTTTTCCCCTTTACCGCCGCCTGAAGGTCGAATGGCCTCTACACGATACGGATCCAGACGTTGCCTGATTTGGAGGCTGCCACGGAATGGTTAACAAATTCTGATTCACTTTGGCAAGATGTATCGAAATTGTTAAATATTTTTCGCAGCCCTCTGATTTCACATATGAATCTTTGTAACGTTTCTTAACCTTGCAGGTTAACAAACCCTTCTAACTGACTCATTCGACTCTAAAATGACGAAGCCTTCAAATTAGCGTCCGGCATTTACCGACCCTTAAATGATCGTCCCTATGATTAACGATGCCTGTAAACGAAAGGTTACCAGCGGTAGGATTTTGTTAAGATCGCTGAAATTTTTTGTTTCCGACGCATTGTGGTCGGTTTGTCGGGCCTAGTTCGTACCGGGATCTCGCTATCCACGGAGTATTGCGTATGAAGTCACGTGAGAGCCTTGTTCGCCTGAAGGAATTCCAGGTGAAGGAAAAACGGCGTCAGCTGAACCAGCTTCAGTCGATGATGTCGGAATTCGAACGGATGACCAGGGAACTGGAAAACCAGATCGCTTTTGAAGAAAAGAAGTCCGGCATCACAGATCCTGGCCATTTCGCCTATCCGACGTTTGCCAAGGCTGCCCGCCAGCGGGCCGACAATCTTCAGGGTTCTATCCGGGAGTTGAAGGTTCAGCAGGATGCTGCGGAACTGGCGCTTGAAGAAGTCCAGTCGGAATATGACAAGGCTGCCGCGCTCGAAGAGCGGGACGCGGCCGTTCGCCTGAGGGCCTGAGACCGAACACTCCGGTTTCAGCCTTTCTGTGGCGACACTGAAGCCAGCTTTGTGGGGACTCATCACCCACACAAAGCTGGCTTCAGTGTGTTTTGTGGGTCAGATCAGGCCTGAAGCACGTCCTGCCAGTCGGGCGCAGCGTCTGGGCCTTTAAAAACGGGCAGAGCGGAATGATCTTCCAGCCACCGGCGCGGGCCTGTTCGACGGCGTGAAGCGCCAGTGCCTGGCCGACGCCCTTGCCGCGCAAGGCATCGGGCACGCCGGTATGATCGATGATGA
The DNA here is from genome assembly GCA_030655075.1 of Pararhizobium sp. GTDB lineage: Bacteria > Pseudomonadota > Alphaproteobacteria > Rhizobiales > Rhizobiaceae > JAURWE01. The sequence goes on along the minus strand of JAURWE010000024.1, from coordinate 548,423 downwards.
TCAGCCGAGGTGATGTCCGCGAATAGGTCATCTCGGCCTCGTGACCCTCGATGCTGGCAGAATACCGGCCATGCGAGCCGTCTTCGGTGCTGCGGATTTCCATCATTCGTCTCCTGTCATCGTGCGTTTGCCTCTGTCATCTCCCATGTCTTTCGGAAAGACGATGGAAGTGCAATGCGGTCAACAGGAGATTTGACGGGAAAAGGCGTTTGCCCTTCAGGCGGTGGCTGGACGGCGGGTCACAAAACAGATGCGGCCGCGCTGAGCACGGCCGCATCTGCTGAATGGATTCAGGAACTAGTGACGATACTGCTGAATGCGCGTCGTGCGCAGGCCGGCTAGGCCGTGATCGTTGATCGATGCCTGCCAGGACAGGAATTCCTCGACCGTCAGCGTATAGCGGTCGCAGGCTTCTTCAAGGCTGAGCAGGCCGCCGCGAACGGCTGCCACCACTTCTGCCTTCCTGCGGATCACCCAGCGGCGCGTATTGGCCGGTGGCAGATCTGCGATTGTCAAAGGGCTGCCATCGGGTCCGATGACATATTTAACGCGGGGCCGTATCATTTCGGTCATTGGACTCTCTACACATACTCAAGACCACATGACGGTAATCTACCCCGTCACATTTAACATTTGCCTAAGCCCCCGGTAATAATTCGCTCATAATTCGAGACACATCGCATCTTTCATGCTTACCGAAGTGTTAACGCGCAAGATTGTAACGAACGCGGCTTTATTTCGGTTTTTCATAGCAGCCATGCAAATATACTTCTTTAATTTGTGCTAGGTTGTACTTACTTACCGCTGCATAGGAACGGTCGATCCAACACTGCGCTTCGACCGTCACAGTGGGCATATTTTTATTTTTTCGATCAGGACGCGTTTCCGGCGGAAACGGGATCAGAGCCTTTGGGCCAATCCTCCGCCGGCATTGCCGTTCCACACTGCATTTCGAGTTGAAACATTTTCAATGCTGCGGGCCTGCCCGCCATTTGGGGTACGTGAACATGCGGAACGCGAAGAACAAGAATGAAGCTATGGCTGCCGGGGACGTCGAGGCCTCTGCGTATGCCGGCACCGCTTCGCCGCCCAGCGCCGATTGGCAGGTGCTTGATGCCTTCACGCAGCGGTTCGGTTTTACCCATTTCTTCATTGCCCGCATGCCGCAGAGCGAAAGCGCTCTGTTCAGCGACGTCCTTGGCCTGACCAACTGGCCCGCCGGTCTGGTCGCCGCCTACGAGGCCGCCTCGCTGTTTTCCTCCAGCGCGCTGGTCCGCGCCCTGTCGCAGACCCGGCTGCCGGTGTTCAACGAGGGCTGTCTTCTGGCCGAAGCCTGGATGCGCGGTGCCGATGACGGCCCGTCTGGCGATGTTGCGGAGCTTTTCGAAGCGGCCGGGCTGCGCGCGACGCTCGGCATTCAGCTGAGCAACCGGGACGGCGAAGGTTTTGTGCTCGTGCTCTCGGGTCGGCGCGATGCGCTTTCCGCTATCGAGGCGGTCGAATTTACCTACGAATCCCTCAGAATCTTTGATACAATGGAAAACAACGCGACGGTGACCGACATGCTCAAAGATCAACTCTCGGTACGCGAAATTGAGTGTCTGCGTCTGGCCGCCGACGGCAAGAGCAGCGAGGATATCGCTATTTGTCTTGGTGTTTCAACACTGGCCGTCAGCAGCTACTTCAAGAGCGCGTCCGAAAAGCTTTCGGCTGTGAACCGGCTTCAGGCCGTGGCGCGGGCGCTTCGGCTGAAGATCATCTGAGGCGCAAAGCCTGCAGCAACCGCCTGACGGGGGTTTCTCTTGCCCTTGGTCGCGCGAGTTTCTATATGTCGGCCTTACGATAATGCCGCGCCAGACGGAAACCCGGTCACGTAGACAGGGGCGATCGTCTCGCCAGTGCCGGAAAATGCCTGTGAACAGTCTCGATTTCGATCGCAAGCCCGAAGATACGCGTGTCGTCGTTGCCATGTCCGGCGGCGTCGACAGTTCCGTCGTGGCCGGCATTCTGAAACGCGAAGGCTATGACGTCTTCGGCATCACGCTGCAGCTCTACGACCATGGCGCCGCCGTGCACCGGGCAGGCTCCTGCTGTGCCGGCCAGGACATCGACGATGCGCGCCGGGTCTGCGAGCTGCTGGGTATTCCCCATTACGTGCTCGACTACGAGCAGCGCTTTCGCGAAACGGTGATCAATCCTTTTGCGGAAAGCTATATTGCCGGCGAAACGCCGATCCCCTGCGTTGCCTGCAACCAGACCGTCAAGTTCGCCGACCTGCTTCTGACCGCGCAGGAGCTGGGCGCCGATGCGCTGGCGACCGGCCACTATATCCGCTCGCGCGCCAACCCGGTGCCGGGCTTTCCGGGGCGCCGGGCGCTCTATCGCCCCGTCGATGCCGAGCGCGACCAAAGCTATTTTCTCTTCGCCACGACGCAGGACCAGATCGACTATCTGCGCTTTCCGCTCGGCCATCTGTCGAAAGCCGAAACGCGGGCGCTGGCCGAGGACATGGGTCTGCTCGTCGCCAAGAAGGCCGACAGCCAGGACATCTGTTTCGTGCCGCAGGGCAAGTACAGCGACATCGTCAACAAGCTGAAGCCGAACGCAGCCCTTGCCGGCGAGATCGTTCACCTGGACGGCCGCGTGCTTGGCCGCCACGACGGCATTCTGCACTACACGATCGGCCAGCGGCGCGGCATTGGGGTCGCCACAGGCGAGCCCCTCTATGTCGTCTATCTCGACGCGCGCTCGCGCCGGGTGATCGTCGGCCCAAGGGAAGCGCTGGAAACGCGCCGCCTGACGCTGCGTGACATCAACTGGATCGGCGACGGCGCGATCGCCGACACGCTCGCCGGCGGCTTCGACTGCTTTGCCAAGGTGCGCTCGACACAGCCGCCGCGCCCGGCCCGGCTTTTTGCCGATGCGTCCGGCGTGCATGTCGAGCTGATGGACGGCGAGGCGGGCATTGCGCCCGGCCAGGCCTGCGCCCTTTACAGCGGCCCCGGCGAAGACGCCCGCATCTTCGGCGGCGGCTTCATCCTGCGCTCGGAGCGCGAAGCGGCCACCGAAATCGCGCTGCGCCAGCTGCTGGACACGCCCGCCGCCGCCTGACCCGTGCCATCTCTTCTTTGTCCGCTTTTTTCAAGCGGTTCGGCCCGCTTTTTTGAAACGCTTCGGGTTGACACCGGCCCGAACCGCACCTTATAAGCCGCCCACCGATGACGACAGAGGCGGCACCAGCCCCGATGTCCCGGCGGCGGGGTAGCTCAGGTGGTTAGAGCAGCGGAATCATAATCCGCGTGTCGGGGGTTCGAGTCCCTCTCCCGCTACCATCGGAATAATAGTCCATGCCTGATATTATCCTCTCCATGTGGAAAATACCGTCGATCGCACTTGTCATTGCGATCCTTGTGACAGCTTGCGCCACCGATCGCCACAACTGCGTGGTGACGCCGAACGAGACGGTCGAATGTAGCGGAAGTTAGCGCGTCAAACAGACCGATCTAACAAAGCGCCTCACGTGGGGCGGTTGCGGTGTTCAAGGACGCGCCGGGCGGATCGAAGGGTCGGCCTTGCCGCACCGTAGCGCCGCATTGTCCAATGCTTCGTTGAAACCCTGCAGCGTAAACGTGTCATGGCTTTTGACATTATCCGGGAAAACGGTGGAGATCGTCACGACCTTGCCGCCTTTGGCGGCCGCCAGAAAGTGGGCGTCATCCTCCACAGTCTTCGCCCAGGCTCCGGCATTGTCAGCGCCCGATCCCGCAAAAAACGGATAGGATCTCCCATCCACGGCAGCGTCGACGTCGGCATTGTCAACCTGCGCCGCGCCGGCTTCGAAGGCGGACTCTGCCACTTCACCGTTCGGAGCCCGGAACGTAAAAATCAGCGACACGTCGGAGCGGGCTAAACTGAAGGGCTTGCCGTCTTTGGTGATGACGGACGCGCTTGCGACCTGGGCAATAAAACATTCATCCGCCGCGTCGTACACGCCCCAGTCACCGTACTGGGATAGGTTTGTAGAGATCCTCGGCCGCTGCAGGGATAGGGATGAAGGCAAGCAGCGTGACCAGCACCGAGACAATGGTTTGAGCGAGCTTGCGAGCCATTCGTTCAGTTCTCCCCGATTTCGCACCTGTTCGCGAGGCTATTGGCTAAGCAGGTCTCTGTAACGTCCCGCTCTTGGCCAAGCGAGGATCGGAAACGAAGAACGGCGCTCCTGCAAGGCCTGCATCTGCCAGGCAACGCTGCAACGGAGCCTTGGCCAAAAATAAAGCCCCGCGTTCTGAACTGACCCCATTCAGTTGGACGGTTCATAGGCTGGGACGATTTAAGGGCTGGGTCCTGTATTGCACAGGGCTCAGCCCTTTGAGTTTGAGCTTGATGCGGTCGTTGTTGTAATATCGGATATAATCATCGATGCCCTCTCGCAAGCCTTCGACGCTGTCGAAACGGTTGGGGTAGAAGAACTCGGATTTGAGGGTGGCGAAGAAGCTCTCCATAGCGGCATTGTCGAGGCAATTGCCCTTGCGTGACATCGACTGCGTGATGTTACGGCTTTCCAGCATGCGGCCCCAGGCGGACATTTGATACTGCCATCCCTGATCGGAATGCAGGATTGGCCTGTCTTCGTCGTCCAGCGTCGCCAATGCCTTATCGAGCATGTCCTTGACCAGCTTGAAGATCGGCCGCCTCGCCGTCTTATAGGCAATAATTTCACCGTTATGGAGATCCATGACCGGCGACAGGAAGAGTTTTTCGCCGGCGATGCTGAACTCGGTGACGTCCGTTACCCACCTGTGATGCAGGTGCGCAGCGCTGAAGCGGCGCTGGATCAGGTCCGGAGCCGTGCGCCCGGCCTGGCCTTTATAGGAACGGTACTTCTTCGGCCGGACCAGAGACTTCAATCCCATCTCGACCATCAGTCGCTGGACGGTCTTGTGGTTGACCGCCTGTCCGAGCCCACGGATCGCAGCCGTCACCCGACGATAGCCATAGCGCCCCTTGTGGGCGTCGAAGATCGACCTGATGCTCGTTTTCAATGCCGCATGCCGGTCGCCCGACGACAGCACCTTTTGTCGATAATAGAACGTGCTGCGTGCTAAGCCCGAGAGCTTCAGCAACCTGTCAAACGATGGAGCGGCCTCAACGCCTGGACGGCTTGCGTCCGTTCGGCGTTTGACGCGCGTGCGTTGAGGCCTCCAGTTTTTTTAGGTAGTCGTTCTCCATGCGCAGACAGGCCAGTTCTGCCAGCAGTTCTTCTCGGCTCTTGGCCTTGTCGTTCTGCTGCCTGTCTCCTGCACTGTCCTGAAGGGGCGGTTCCGGCATCGATTGCGGCTTGCCTTTCCGGCGCGGGGCCAAGGCCTCAATGCCGCCCCGCTCATATTGTTTCTCCCAGACAGAGAGGCAACCGGCGCTGCGAATGTCGACGAGCGCGGTCGCCTGTCGACGGGACAGTCCATCCTTCCACATCCGTTCAAGGACCGACAGCCTGAACTGCGCATCGTAGTGGCTCAATTTCCTGGAAAGGCCAGCCAGGCCATGTGCAGCATGGCTTGCGACCCACTTGCGAACCATCGAATGGTCGAGGCCGAAATGCAAGCCGACCTCACGGTAGCTGCGCTCGCCGTCGCCGTAAAACGCGACAACACCCTGCTTGAAAGACGCGCTGTACTTGGACATGCAAAACCCCCGAGGTCGGAAGTCCAACTTTCGGGGGTGAGTTCACAAGCCGGGGTTTTGAACGCCGATCGGGTTGAGTTTAGCTTCCGTCCTTGCAGCCCTGGGCCGCGCTCTCGCCAGTCGTTCCACCGCTCTGTGTCGCGCGGGCGGAACCGTCTGCGCATTTTGTTTCGGTGCCGTCCGGATTGGTCAGGGTATCGGTTTGCTCTGTTGTAGTGGTCGCGGCACTACCCTTGGTATTGGTGTCGCTCTGATCAGGGTTGGCGATATCGCCAGTATTATTGTCCGTAGCAGCGGCGTTGCCACCTGTGTTGGCGCCTGAATCGGATTTCGAAATATCGCTGGCGCCCGACGTGTCCGACTGCGCCGTGGCGTAGCCTGCAAGGCTCAGGCAGAGCGAAGCGGCGATAAATGTAGCTTTAATCATGGTGTTTCCTCCTATAGGCGCAGCGGCTGCCGTGCAGTCATCAAAACTTCCGGAACACGTTCTGGTTCCCACACACTTCGATTTTATGCCGGAGTTTGTGCGGGGAGCGGACAACCCGCTGCGGGCGTGGCGGATCGGCGCCCTGGCATCCAAGCGACAAAGTCGCTGAAACGTGCCGTGAAGATGCTTGGAAAAAACCGAATGTCAGGTGGCGGGTTTGAACGATGGTGTCATAGGGCGGCCCGCACGTCAGCGTGATGATGCCGGGATCGTTCGAGCCTCGACTGTGCTGCATGCGTCCTGGAAGATGCCGCACATGGGTACCAGGTCCCTAAATACATAAAGCCCCGCTCCCGCGAGGCTCCAAGTTTGTGACCCAAGGCCGATCCTACTCGATATAGAGACGGAAGTGACGGTTGCCGAAGGACAGTCCATCACGGTAGCGGCGATGTTCGCGGTAGCCGCGATGGCCGTTCCAGTAGCTGTGCCGGTTGTGGCGGCGCTCATAGCCGTAGTGGCGGCGATCATGGCGTCTCTTCCACCTCGGCCGGTAGTCGTCGTAATATTGGGCAAGCTCAACGTTGGATGTCAGGCCCGCCGGTTTCGCAACGACAGGTGCTGCCACCGCCGGTGTGAGTGACGTGAAGCCAATCACGAGCGCGACGGCTGCGGCGCCAATTGCTTTGAATATGGTCTTCATGGGTCGTCCTTTCTTCATGACGAAGCATTATTCCGCTTCTGACTGTGAATGTAACATGAAGAAGAGGTGGACGTTCCCTGGCTGCGGCGATCAATATTGGACCAATTTCACCCGTCTTAAGCGCGAATGCCAGCACCCTGGACGTTCGGGCCTGGCAAATGCACCGAAATGGTCGGCTCCTGTGCTGCTTCAACTCCGGGAATTGCTCCTTCAAAGCCTTGGCGCCGATTTTCAACTGGTAGGTTGACTGCAGGTTCATCCAGAACTCCGGTGTCGTGCCCTTTCTGCCGCCGCTCACCTCCTCCGGGATAAAATTCCCGTTTTTTCGTCCGTGTCTCGACTTTGCCGCTGTGCGAAATTATCTATCAGACATGACCATCGCCATTGAAGACACCATTGCCCACCGCATCAGCCGTGTTCTGGCCGAGCGCATCGTTGCCGGTGTGCTGGAGCCGGGCGCCAAGCTGCGGCAGGATCATATCGCCGAGGAGTTCGGCACCAGCCATGTGCCGGTGCGCGAGGCGTTCCGGCGGCTGGAGGCGCAGGGGCTGGCAGTCAGCGAGGCGCGCCGGGGCGTGCGGGTGGCGTCTTTTTCGCTGGCCGAGGTTGAGGAGGTGGCGCGCATGCGCTCGGTGCTCGAAGGGCTGGCACTCCGGCATGCGGCGCCGCACCTGACGCCATTTTTGCTGGAGCAGGCCGATGCGGCGATGCGGGACTGCGACACTGCCACCGATATCCGGGCCTGGGACGAGGCCAACCGGCGCTTTCACCGTCTTCTTCTTGCGCCCTGCGACATGCCCCGGCTGCTGGCGGCGATCGACGATCTGCATATGGCGGGATCGCGCTTCCTGTTTTCGACCGGCCACGGCGCCTGGGCGCCGCGCATCGATGCGGACCATCACGCTGTTCTCGACCACCTGAAAAACGGCAAGACCGACCAGGCCGTCGTCGTTCTCGAGCGGCATGTGCAGAGGATCGGCCAGAAGCCGATCCAGTATGCTTCGGGTGCCACCGGCGCCGCCTTCGCTATCGAAGGATAAGCGCTGCGCCGCCCCGTCGACCATAAACCGTTGCGCACCCTTGGCAGATTTGCATTCGGTCGATTTTGCCGGTCGCAGCCGTCGCCGCTGCCGCTGACCTGCGTGCGGAAAACGGCGATATTCCCGATACATTAGTTGATTGTTGTTTAACCGTGTCGTTTTCTATAAAAAACGCTTGCAAAATGCTGCGTTGCGCAAAATTATAGATAAAAGTTTGATTCTATCTATTTATGAAGCAAAGGAAGATCGAATGAACGAAAATGTGCGCTTGCCGGATGGGGAATATCGGGCAACTCCTCAGACCAGCGCCGAGGTTTCTCTAGATTCTGCAAAAATTATCTATAATTTGCCGTTCAACGATCTTCTGTTTCGCGCACAGCAGGTTCACCGCGATCATTTCGATGCCAATGCCATCCAGATGAGCCGGCTGCTGTCGATCAAGACCGGTGGCTGTCCTGAAGACTGCGGCTATTGCAGCCAGTCGGCGCATTACCCGACGGGGCTGAAGGCCTCCAAGCTGATGGAGGTCGAGCGCGTGCTTGCCGAGGCACGTAAAGCGAAGGATGCGGGTGCGACGCGTTATTGCATGGGGGCTGCCTGGCGAAATCCGAAGGATCGCGACATGGCGGCGCTGGTTGCCATGGTGCACGGCGTGCGGGCGCTGGGCATGGAAACCTGCATGACGCTCGGCATGCTCAGCCCCGAACAGTCCGGGCGGCTGGCCGACGCCGGACTCGATTATTACAACCACAATGTCGATACGTCGGAGCGTTACTATCCTGAGATTATCAGCACCCGCAGTTTCGCCGACCGGCTGGAGACGCTGGCCCATGTGCGCGAGGCCGGCATCAAGGTCTGTGCCGGCGGTATTCTCGGCATGGGCGAAACGGTCGAGGACCGGATTTCGATGCTGTTGACGCTCGCCAACCTGCCGTCGCCGCCTGAAAGCGTGCCGATCAACATGCTGATTCCGATCCCTGGGTCGCAGCTTGCCGGTGCGGCGCCGGTCGATCCGATCGATTTCGTGCGCACCATTGCGCTCGCCCGCATCCTGATGCCGCGCACGCATGTGCGGCTGTCGGCCGGGCGCACCGAAATGAGCGACGAGTTGCAGGCGCTGTGTTTCCTGGCCGGGGCCAATTCCATCTTCACCGGCGACACGCTGCTGACGACGGACAATCCCGGCGAGGACCATGATGCGGCGCTGTTCCGCCGCCTCGGGCTGAAGCCGATGGCACTGGAGACCGCACGTTGAGCGTCACGGCCCTCGCTCCTTATGCGGCTGTGCTCTTAGGCTTGCAGCGCCGGTCGCGCCTGCGGGCACTGGTGCCGCAGCAGGGCGTGGATTTCTCCTCCAACGACTATCTGGGCCTTGCCCAGGCGCCCCGTTTAAAGGCGGCGCTCGCGGCTGCGATCGAACGTGGCGTGCCGGCAGGAGCGGGCGGTTCGCGGCTGCTGCGCGGCAATCACGCCGAACATGAGACGCTTGAGGCGGAGGCGGCGGCGTTTTTCGGGGCAGAGAGGGTTCTCTATTTCGGCAGTGGATTTTCCGCCAATGTCGCGCTGTTTTCCTGCCTGCCGCAGCGGGGCGACCTGATCGTCCATGATGCGCTGATCCACGCCAGCGTCCATGACGGCATGCTGGCCGGCAAGGCGGAAACGATGGCCGCCGCGCACAACGACGTGGCTGCGTTCGAGGCGGCAATCCTTGCCTGGCGGGCCAATGGTGGCAAGGGGCGGCCGTGGATCGCGGTTGAAAGCCTCTATTCGATGGATGGCGACAAGGCACCGGTCGCGGCCTTGGCAGATCTTGCCGCCCGCCATGGCGGTTTTCTCGCCGTCGACGAGGCGCATGCGACCGGCGTTTTTGGCCCCGGCGGGCGTGGGCTTGCCAGCGGGCTCAAAAACCACGGCAATGTGCTGGTGCTGCACACCTGCGGCAAGGCGCTTGGCCTGTCCGGAGCGCTTCTCTGCCTCCCTTCAGTGCTTGCCGATTATCTCCTCAACCGCGCCCGCAACTTCATCTATTCGACGGCGCCATCGCCGCTGATGGCGGCCGGGGTGCGCGAAGCGCTGCGCATCATCGCGGATGAGCCAGAACGGCGGCTTCGGCTGCAGGCGCTCACAGATTTTGCCGCTCAGCAGCTTGCCACCCGGCTGGGTGTCAGCCCCAGCGGTTCGCAGATCATGCCGGTGATGATTGGCGACAATGGCCGTTCGCTAAGGATTGCCGGGCGCCTGCAGGCGGCCGGTTTCGATATCCGCGCCATCCGGCCGCCGACGGTGGCGGAGGGCACGGCGCGCCTGCGTATCTCCATCACGCTCAATGTCGACGAACACCAGATTGCAGCCATGGCCACCTGCCTTGCCGCTGCGATCGGGGAGGACAGGCCATGACCCAGCGTTTCGTCGTCTCCGGTACCGATACGGGCATCGGCAAGACCATCTTTTCGGCGGCGCTCGCCGGTGCGCTCGACGGCTGTTACTGGAAGCCGGTGCAATCCGGGCTCGATGGCGAGACCGACAGCGGCACGGTTGCCCGGCTGGGCGGCCTGCCGCCGGAGCGCATCCTGCCGGAAGCCTATCGCCTTCCGGCGCCGGTCTCTCCGCATCTGGCCGCCCTCCTTGATGGTGTTGTGATCGATCCGGAAAAGCTCGTGCCGCCCGCAGCGGCCCGGCCTCTGGTGATCGAGGGGGCAGGCGGGCTACTTGTGCCGCTCGCTGAAAACCTGGTTTTTGCCGACATGTTTGCCCATTGGAAGCTTCCCGTCATCCTGTGCGCCAGAACATCTCTCGGCACGATCAACCACACGCTGCTGTCGCTCGAAGCCTTGCGGCATCGGGCCATTCCGGTGTTTGGCGTGGCGTTTATCGGTGATGAAAACCACGAGACGCAACGCATCATCTGCCTGATGGGCAGGGTCCGCTGCCTCGGGCGGCTGCCATGGCTCAGACACGTCACCGCCGTTCGGCTGCGCCAGGCGTTCCATGAGAATTTCGATCCGGCTTCGTTTGCGGCGGTGGCGGCATGAACCGCTCCGTTGTCTGGCACCCCTTTACCCAGCACGCACTGGAGCCGCCGATGCAGCGTATCGCCTCGACGGCCGGCGCCTATCTGATCGACGAGACGGGCAGCCGCATTCTCGATGCCATTTCGTCGTGGTGGGTCATCACCCATGGCCACCGGCATCCGGCGATCATGGACGCCATCCGCGCCGCCATCGAGACCTACGATCAGATCATCTTTGCCGAATTCTCGCATGAGCCGGCCGAGAAACTGGCCCGGGGACTGGTGGAAATCGCGCCGGCCGGTCTGGAGCATGTGTTTTATTCCGACAGCGGCTCGACCTCGGTCGAGGTGGCGCTGAAGATGGCGCTTGGCTATTTCCACAACCGGGGAGAGAAGCGCAACCGGATCGCGGTGATGGAACACGGCTATCACGGCGATACGATCGGCACCATGTCGACTGGAGAACGCGGGGTGTTCAACGCTGCCTATTCGCCCTTGCTGTTCGCTGTCGACAGACTTCCTTTCCCCCAGCCCCGTCAGGAGCAGCAGACGCTCGACGTGTTTGAGGACCTCTGCCGCAATGGACGGCTGGCAGCCCTTTTGATCGAGCCGCTGGTTCTGGGCGCGGGTGGCATGAAGATCTACGATGCCAGCGTCCTTTCAGCGCTGAAGCAGATCTGCGCGCGCTACGGCTGCCTGCTGATTGCCGACGAGGTCATGACCGGCTGGGGCCGGACCGGCACGATGTTTGCCTGCGAGCAGGCGGCGGTGGCGCCGGATATCCTGTGCACCTCGAAAGGGCTGACGGGCGGTGTGCTGCCGCTGGCGGCGACACTGTGCACCGGCGAAATCTTTGACGCCCATCGCTCGCTCGACCGGCGCAAGACCTTCTTCCATTCGAGTTCCTACACCGCCAATCCGCTCGCCTGTGCTGCGGCTGTGGCCAATCTCGATATATGGCGGCAGGAGCCGGTGCTGGAACGGATCGTGGCGCTCGAGGCATTGCACCGAAAAAATCTCCAGCGTTTCAGGGGAGATGGGCGCTTCAGCCGTGTCCGGCAGATGGGCACGATTGCAGCGCTCGACCTGAATGTACCTGCAGGCGGTTATCTGGCGGAAGCGGGCCCGCGCATGCGGCGGCTGTTTCGCGAGCGTGGTCTTCTCATCCGCCCGCTCGGCAATGTCATCTATCTGATGCCGCCTTACTGCGTCACGGGCGAGGAGCTCGGCACAGCCTATGATGCGATCGACGAGGTGGCGTCGATCATTTTGAAGACCGGGCCGTGAAGGGCGGATTGTCCTCCCGGATGGCTGGTTTCGGTCACGCGGTGCCGGCCCGGTGTGTCGAGAACGCCGAAATCGAGGCGCGCCTGTGCCTGGATGCAGGCTGGATCGAGCGCCGGACCGGAATCCGGTCGCGCTATTGGGCCGAAGATGGCGAGACGCTGAGCGGGCTCGCAGCGAAAGCCGGACAACGGGCGCTGGATGATGCGGGCATTGATGGAGGCGAGATTGCGCTGACGCTGCTGGCCACCTCGACGCCGGATCATCTTTTGCCGCCGTCGGCGCCGCTGCTGGCGCATCAGCTGGGGCTGGCCAATTCCGGAGCGATCGATCTGGCTGGAGCCTGCTCTGGTTTTCTCTATGCGCTGACACTGGCCGACGGGTTCGTGCGGGCGCATGGGCGGGCCGTGCTGGTGGTCGCCGCCAATATCTTGAGCCGCCGCATCAATCCGGCCGAGCGGGCGAGCGCCGTGCTGTTTGCCGATGCAGCCGGGGCTGTCGTGCTGGTGCCGTCAAAGGGTCAAAGCGGGCTGCTTGCGGCAGATCTGGCCTCCGACGGCAGCGGCTACGGGCTGATCACCATTCCGGCCGGGGGCAGCAACCGGCCGTTTTCCAGCGACTTGAACGCGGACGATTTTCTGATGACGATGCGGGACGGCCGCGAGGTGTTTTCCCGCGCCGTCGGCTTGATGAGCCGGACATCGCAACGGGCGCTGGAGCAGGCGGGCATAACGGCTGGAGATATCGACCGCTTCGTGCCGCATCAGGCCAATGCCCGCATGTTCGATGCGGTCGGCGGCCATCTCGGCATCGCGCCTGACAAAACCGTCCGCACCATCGAGACCTTCGGCAATTCGTCGGCCGCGACAATTGCCCTCTCGCTTTCGATCAGCAACGGCGCGCGGCGGTTTTGCGAGGGTGAGATGCTTCTGATGACGGCCGCCGGCGCGGGGCTCACCGGTGGCGCGGTGGTCTATCGAATTTAGCGAATACGCACCGCATAATTGGGTGACTGCGCGGTTGCCTGTTTCAGAAAATCCAGCCCGATGTCCAGCGCCGGTGCGCTGTGCGTGCTCCAGCCCGACGAAATCAGATCGACGCCGGAAGCCGCGATGGCCGCGACAGAAGCTTTGGTCACCCGGCCCGAGGCCTCGGTGAGGGCGCGGCCGGCGACCATGGCCACCGCCCGGCGCAGCGTGTCCGGTGCCATATTGTCGAGCAACACGGCGTCCACGCCGATCTCCAGCACGTCAGCCAACTGTTCGAGTGTATCGACCTCGACTTCGATCTTGACCATATGGCCGGCATTTTCCTTGGCGCGGCGGATCGCCTCGGCAATGCTGCCGACGATGGCGATGTGATTGTCCTTGATCAGCAGGGCATCATGCAGGGCGAAGCGGTGGTTCATGCCGCCGCCGGCGCGCACGGCGTATTTCTCCAGCGCCCGCAGCCCCGGCGTCGTCTTGCGGGTGCAGACGATCTGCGCCTTCGTGCCCCTGACAGCCTCGACAAGGCCTGCGGTGGCGCTGGCGATGCCCGACAGATGCGAGAGGATATTGAGCGCCGTGCGCTCCGCCGTCAGCAGGCCGCGCGAGGGGCCGGACACCGTCGCGATGACATCGACCGGCTGAAGAAGTGTACCATCCTCAATGTGCGCCTCGAAATGGATTTCGGGGTTTATCAGCTCGAAAGCCAGGCGGGCGGCATCGAGACCGGCCAACACGCCGGGTTGGCGGGCAGAAAGAACGACGGAGGATTGCGCGCCGGCCGGGATGACGGCGTTGGATGTCACATCTCCGGCCAGCCCAAGGTCTTCGAGCAGCGCCGCCCGAATGATGGGTTCCATGATCAGGCGGTGCGGTGCGGTCAGCTGCATGTCAGGCACTCCGGGCGAGAGGTTCGTGCTGGCCCGCGCCGGCGCGGTCGAGCGCCTCGGCGAGCGTCATTTTCTGGCGCACGGCCATCGTCACCGTGCCGGGAAAATCGGTGCGGGCATGGCTGCCGCGCGATTCGCGGCGGTTGGCGGCAAAGACCGCGACAAGCAGCGCGACGATGGCCGGATCGCCGGCCGGGCCGTCCTCAATGGCCAGCGGCAAAAGCTGGGCCACAGCCTGATCGATGCCGGCACCATGGCGCAGGATGCCGAGATGGCGCGAGACGAGCGGCCGCACCAGAGCGGGATCCGGTGCCGCCACAGCCGTGTGACCGGCGTCCAGCCCTGCCTGCCGGGCAAACTCGCTCTGTTGTATGTCTGCGCCCACGCGCGCGCCCATGACGGCTGCCTCCAGCAGCGAGTTGCTGGCCAGCCGGTTGGCGCCGTGCAGGCCGGTGCAGGCAGCCTCGCCTGCGACCCAGAGGCCGGGGAGGGAGCTGCGTCCGCCGAGATCCGTGGCGACACCGCCCATGTGGTAATGCACGGCCGGCGTGACCGGAATCGGGTCCGTTGTGGCATCAACCCCGACTTGGCGGCAGAACTGGTCGATGGCGGGAAAGCGCTGCGGAAAACGGGTGCCGATGGCTTTGCGGGCGTCGAGGAAGACGTGTCCGCCTTGCCTGATCTGGCTGGCGATGGCGCGGGCGACGACGTCGCGCGGTGCCAGCTCGGCACCTGGAATGGCCGCCATGAAACGCTCGCCCTTCTCGTTGATGAGAATGGCGCCCTCGCCGCGCAGGGCTTCGCTGACCAGCGGCAAGGGCATTGATGGGGGCATGCGGCCGGTGTCGAGTGCGGTGGGGTGAAACTGCACGAACTCCATATCGGCCAGAACCGCTCCGGCGCGGGCGGCAAGCGCAATGCCCTGGCCGAAATTGCCGGCCGGATTGGTCGTCGCCTCAAAGAGCCCGCCGATGCCGCCGGTGGCGAGTACGGCACGTCTGCTCTTCAGGTAAAGGGCCACCCCGTTTGCCGAGCAGAGCAGGCCGCAGACGCCATGGTCATCGACCAGCAGCCTGTGGGCCTCCACCCCTTCGAGCACGGTGATGGACGGTGTGTGGCGGACGGCGTCTATCAGGGCCTTGACGATCGCCGCACCGGCGCCGTCGCCGCCGACATGGACGATGCGGCGGCGGCCATGGGCGGCCTCGAGGCCGAACACAAGTTTGCCGTGCGCATCACGGTCGAAGCGGACGCCAAAACGCTCCAGCATGGCGATGGCGTCCGGTGCCTGGGTGATGATGGTGCGGACCGCCTCCTCGTCACAGAGGCCGTGTCCGGCCGCCAGCGTGTCGGCAATGTGCAGGCCGGCGTGATCGTCGTCGCCGAGGCTTGCGGCAATGCCGCCCTGTGCCCAAGCGCTCGACGTTTCGGCGCCGAGTTTCGAGCGGGTCACAAGAACGACCGGCGTTGGTGCCAGCGACAGGGCGGTGAGGAGACCGGCAAGGCCGCTGCCGACGACCACGGCCTGGTTTTCAAGGCGCGACAAGATCTTTGTCATATCGCCAGCATCCTTTCGACCGCCCGGCGCGCGTCGGCTGCGATTGCCGGGTCGATGGTGACCTCGTGTCGGTTCTCTTCCAATGCTGTGCGAATGTTGCCGAGCGTGATGCGCTTCATGTGCGGGCAGAGATTGCAGGGTCGGATGAACTCGACGTTCGGATGGTGCACGGCGACATTGTCGCTCATCGAGCATTCGGTCAGGAGCACGACGCGGGCCGGGCGCTTTGTAGCGACAAAATCCTGCATGTGCGCGGTCGAGCCGGAAAAGTCCGCTGCCGCCACCACCTCCGGCGGGCATTCGGGGTGGGCAAGCACGATGATGCCCGGATGGTTTTCGCGCAGCTGGTGGACGTCATCGGCATCGAAAAGTTCGTGGACTTCGCAGTGGCCGTGCCAGGCGATCAGCTCGACATGGGTCTCGCGGGCGATGTTGCGGGCGAGATATTCGTCCGGCAGCATCAGCACGCGCGGCACGCCAAGCGATTCCACCACCCGGCGGGCGTTGCCCGAAGTGCAGCAGATGTCGGAGGCGGCCTTCACGGCGGCCGAGGTGTTGACATAGGTGACGACAGGCACGCCCGGGTGGGCCTGGCGCAGCAAGGCGATATCCTCCGGCGTGATCGAATCGGCCAGCGAGCAGCCGGCAGCGAGATCGGGGATCAGCACCGTCTTGCCGGGATTGAGGAGCTTGGCGGTCTCTGCCATGAAGTGCACGCCCGCCAGCACGATGACATCGGCATCGACATCGACAGCCTTGCGGGCCAGCGCCAGGCTATCGCCGACGATATCGGCGATGCCGTGAAAGATCTCAGGCGTCTGGTAATTGTGGGCCAGAATGACGGCGTTGCGCTTGCGCTTGAACTCGATGATGGCGGCGATGTCATCCTCGAAGCTCATCCATTCGGCTTTGGGAATGACGCGGCTGACGCGATCGTACAGGGGTGCGAATGCAAGCGAAGATGACATAGCGGCCTCCATATACTCAAAACGAGTATTAGTCGGCCTCCTACATAATCTCATTCTGAATATAAGTCAAATCCGCGAGAGAGGTAATTTAGAACCGGCAAATTCGCGTTCTTCCAGGACGTTGGCGCGGAAGCGGAACAGCTTGGCCGGACGGCCACCGGTCTCGCTTTCGCTCTCGCCGGTTTCCTCGACCAGATCGCTCTGTTCGATCAGGCGGCGGAAGTTCGGTTTGTAGAGCGTCAGGCCCGCCAAAGCCTCGACCGTGCGCTGCAGTTTCAAGAGCGTGAACTGCGGCGGCATCAGTTCATAGACGACCGGGCGGTATTTGATCTTGGCGCGAAGGCGGGCAATGCCGGTCGCCAGAATGCGTCGGTGGTCGCCGCCCATGGCCTGGCCGAAAACCTGGGCGCCATGATGCGGCGCTTCGGCGACAAGCCCGGCCTCATAGAGGAGTTCGTAGCGGTGGAGGACCAGATCCTCGTTCCAGCGATCGGAGAGGGCGCCAAAGGCAAAGCCGATGCGGTGGCGGCGATAGCCCGCTTCTGATGCCGTGCCGGTGCCGGCCCAGCGCTCGAGCTGCACAACCATGGCATCCAGCTGCGCCGGGCGGCCGGAGCGGTGATCCTCCCAAGGGAAATAGCCGTACCAGCCGCGCCAGCCGGCACTCCCTTCCTCGGAAGGACTGTGTTCCCGCATCAGGCCGAGATAGCTGATCGAGATCGCGCGCGGGGTCGGGCCGCTGCGGCGGTCGGCGTCGGCAAAGGTGTAGAGCTGTTCGAGATAGCCGGGCGGCGAGCCGGTCTGTTCCTCGACCCAGGCGCGCAGGCCTTGCTGCAGCGACCGGTGGCCGGTCTCGAACGGACCCGAGGGAAGGGTGCCGCCGCCGCCAATGGTCATGACACGCGGCTGCCCGCCGGTAACGGCCGTCAAAACCGCGATCAACTCGGCATGGATGGAATCTGACGTCATGCGATGTTTCGTGTGCCAATGGATGACCCGTTGTAGCACAGGAGAAATCGTTTGGGGCAAGGGGATGAACTGGTTTCTTGGCGGCGGGCATGGCGATGGCCGTCCGGAGGTCCAGTTTCCGGTTCGGCTGGTCTGGCTCTGGTCTATAAAGTTTAGTAAACGATATTCGGCGCGTGTTATTGAGTCGTAGAAAGTACCGTTATGGTGACCATTAAAGAAATCGCGGCGGCAGCCGGTGTGTCGCCTGCAGCCGTTTCCAGGGTGTTGAATCAGGATCCGGCGTTGTCGCTTTCGGTTGCAAAACGGCAGGCAATTCTGGAGGCTGCGGAGGCGTTGCAATATACGACCCCGCGCGGCCGCAGGCAGGCGGCGGGGCTGCTTTCGGGGTCGAGCGATACCACGATCGCCCTTGTGCATTTTTTGAGTGCAGAGGCAGAACTCGGTAACCCCTACTATGTCGCTGTCCGCCTCGGGATAGAGGCACGATTGCGCGAACTTTCCCTGGCGCCGATCCAGCTTTTCAGGAATGCACGAAACCCGGATCTGTCAGTTTTGAAGAATGTGTCCGGCATTATTGTTGTCGGCATGCATTTAGACGAGGAACTGGCAGACCTTCAGACCTATTGCCCAAACCTTGTGGCTGCCGATTTCATGCCGGGAGATGCACAGCTGGACTGCGTGACCTGTGACCTGGGTTATGCGACCGACATTTTGATGAATGAACTCGGGAGTTTGGGCTATCGCCGCATTGGCTTTGCAGGCGGACCCAATGATGCGGCTAGCCCGATCGCCACGATGAAGGAAACACGGTACGCCGCCTATAGCAGATGGATGGAAAATGCAGGACTGTATGACCCGGATCTCTGTGCAATCTCCGGGTTTGATGCCCAGGGTGGCTACGACGCGACAACAACGATCCTGGCAAGCGGAAGCCGCCCGGACGTGTTGATCACGGCAACCGACAGCATGGCGATCGGCGCCTACCGGGCAATTCGGGAAAAGGGCCTGAGCATTCCAGCAGACCTGGCCGTGATCAGCTTCAACGACATTCCTGCCGCGCAATTTCTCGTGCCCTCCCTCTCCACCGTCAAGATCTTTGGTGAAGATCTCGGCGCGGCTGCGCTCGATCTGTTGCACGAGCGTTTGGAGGGCCGCGATTACACCAAGCGCATCTCTCTCGCTACCAAGATGATCTGGCGCGACAGCAGCCGCAAACCGGACCCTGGTCTGTGACGTGCAATCGGCTCAAAATACCCGAGTAAATATTTACTAAATAATGTTGCCCTCGCTGCGGTTTCGATGTATATGAATGCATCCGGTCTGGAGAACCGGTCTTTGTTTTCGGGAGGACAAGATGAAATCCGGTAAATTTTCGTGCAGTTTGCGCCTGCTCGCGCTGGCGGCCAGCATAAGTTCCGCCGCGTTTGGTGCGGCGCAAGCCAAGGATGTCACCGTCTGGTGCTGGGATCCCAATTTCAACATCCCCATCATGGAAGAGGCCGCCAGGCGCTACGAGGCCAAACATCCGGACATCAATATCGTCGTCGAAAACTATGCAAATGGCGACGTCCAACAAAAGCTGCTCGCAAGCCTGGCGGCAAATTTCACCGAAGGGCTGCCTGATATCGTCCTGATGGAGGACTATTGGGGACAAAAATATCTGCAGTCGTTCCCCGGCGCGTTTGCCGCCCTGTCGGACTCGGTCGATTTATCCGGCTTTGCGCCTTACAAGGTAAAGGCAGCGACGCTCGACGGCAAGGTCTATGCCATGCCGTTCGACAGTGGCGTGGCTGGCCTGTTTTACCGGCGCGACTATCTGGAGCAGGCCGGCTTCAAACCGGAAGACCTGAAAGACATCACCTGGGATCGATATATCGAGATCGGCCAGCAGGTGCTGGCCAAGACCGGCAAAAAAATGCTGGGCATCGATCCGCAGGATGCCGGCTTCCTCCGCATCATGATGCAGTCGACTGGTCACTGGTATTACGATGATGCAGGCAACCTCACGATCGAGGACAACGCGCAACTGAAGGCGACACTGGAAGCCTACAAGGCGCTCGTCAACGCCGGCATTTCGAAACCGACCGCCGGTTGGGCAGAGTGGACGGCGTCTTTCAACAACGGCGATGTTGCCAGCGTCATTACCGGCGTCTGGATTGTCGGCACCATCAAGTCGGCGCCCGATCAGGCAGGCAAATGGGCAATCGCGCCCATTCCAAAACTGCAGGTCGAGGGCGCGTCGAACGCATCCAACAATGGCGGGTCCAGCTGGTACGTCGTCAACGGCGCGGCGGAGCAGGCAGAGGCGATCGACTTTCTCAATGAGATTTATGCAAAGGATGTCGATTTCTATCAGACGATCCTGCAGAAATACGGGGCCGTCGGTTCGCTGCTTGCCGCGCGCGAAGGGCCGGCCTATTCGACGCCCGACGCCTTTTTCGGCAATGACCCGATCTGGCAGACGTTCGGCAGCTGGATGGCCAAAATCCCGGTTGTGAACTTCGGCAGCTCTACGCTTGAAGTGGAAGCCTCCATCAACGCCGAGGTTCCACCGCTGCTGGCCGGCACGCCTGTCGATGATGTGCTGAAGGCCATCAAGGCCCAGACCGATACGCGCATACAGCAATAGTATCTTTGCCGCCGGCGCTGGAGCGGCTGTTTCAGCGCCGGGGACCTCATTCACACATCTTGAGAGGTATAGCCATGGCAAGTCCCGGTGCCGGCGCGGCGCGCCGCAGTTATGACATCAACGGCTGGCTTTTCGTCAGCATAGCTCTCGGCCTGATTGCCGTGTTCTCGGTCTATCCGATCGTGCAATCGCTGTTGCTATCGTTCTATTCCGGCAAGGGAATGCAGCTGAAGTTTATCGGTTTCGGCAATATCGTCCGGCTCTGGAACGATCCCGTCTTCATCAAGGCGTTGAGCAATACCATGATCTTTTTCGTGGTTCAGGTGCCTATCATGCTGTTTCTCGCCATTCTCATGGCCGCGACACTCAACAGCCCTCACCTGAAATTCCGCGGCCTGTTTCGCACCATGATCTTCCTGCCGTGCATCTCGTCCCTTGTCACCTACTCCGTACTCTTCAAGAGCATGTTTTCCGTCGATGGCGTGGTCAACACGACGCTTGCCAATCTCGGCCTGATCTCGTCGCCGCTACCGTGGCTGACCGACCCGTTCTGGGCCAAGGTTCTGATCATCATCGCGATTACATGGCGCTGGGTCGGCTACAACATGATCTTCTTTCTGGCCGCCATGCAGAACATCGACAAGTCGATTTATGAAGCGGCCCATATCGACGGCGTGCCCGCCAGGAGCCGTTTCCTCTGGCTGACGGTGCCGATGCTGAAGCCGGTCATCCTGTTTACGGCAGTGACCTCTACGATCGGAACGCTGCAACTATTCGACGAGCCGATGAACATTACCGGGGGCGGACCGGCGGATTCGACGCTGACCATGTCGCTCTACATTTACAACTTGACCTTCAAGTTCGTTCCGAATTTCGGATATGCCGCGACCGTGTCCTACGTCATCGTCGTTCTGGTCGCTTTGCTTGCCTTCCTTCAATTCTATGCAGCAAAGGACCGCGACTGATGATCAACGATCGCCTCACCGCCCGTTTGCGCACCGCAGGAATCTATCTGTTCCTGATCGTCGCCTCACTGCTTTCAATCTTTCCCTTCGCCTGGATGGTGATGGGGATGACCAACACATCCACAGATATTGCACAGGGAAAGTTCGGTTTCGGAAATGCATTGTCAGCCAATGTCACCACCTTCTTCACGGTGGTCGATGGACCGCTGGCGTTCTGGAACACGGCCAAGATTGCCCTTGTCAGCACGTTCCTGACCCTGCTCATCTGCTCGGTGGCTGGCTACGGCTTCGAAATGTTCCGTTCCAAAATACGCGAACGCATCTTCAACGCCTTGCTGCTCACCATGATGATACCCGCAGCCGCTCTGCTCATTCCATTGTTCATCATGGTCGCGCGCGCCGGCTTCATCAACACGCATACGGCGGTCATCGCGCCATCGGTGGCATCGGCCTTCATGATCTTCTATTTCCGGCAGAGCGCAAAAGCCTTCCCGCCGGAACTGCGTCAGGCGGCAAAGGTCGATGGACTGAAGGAATGGCAGATATTCCTGTTCATCTTCGTGCCCGTGATGCGCTCGACCTATGCGGCCGCCTTCATCATGGCCTTCATGGCTGCCTGGAACGCTTTTCTCTGGCCGCTCGTTGTCCTGCAAAGCCAGAACCAGAAGACAATCACGCTGGTTGTCTCATCGCTGGCCGGCGTCGAGCGACCCGATTACGGCGTCATCATGGTCGGTGCAACGCTTGCAACACTGCCGATCCTTCTCGTCTTCTTCGCCATGCAGAAGCAGTTCGTCCAGGGCATGCTCGGCTCGGTCAAATAGCGCGCCACGACGTGAGCAGGTCATGCGCGGCGATCGTTTGAAAAGGACGACCGCGCTCAGGCGGCGCCGTGGTCTCCTCCCGCTGCGACGCCGCCACCCCACCCGTGCCCGGCTTTCCGGGCTGAGAATTCCGTTCAATTCAAGAGAAAACTTCAGACAATGCGTATCGTCGAAAACTTCAATGACGGGTGGTTTTTCCGCAACGGGTTCGCCCCGGAGTTCGCCAGCCGCTTCGAGCCTGGCCAACCGGTCAAGCTGCCGCACAACGCGATTGAGCTGCCCTACAACTACTTCGACGAAAAGAGCTATCAGCGTCTATTCACCTATCAAAAAAACCTGCCGTGGAGGGATGCATTTCGCGGCAAAGAGCTTGTCCTGCGTTTTGACGCCGCCATGGCCGATGCCGTTGTCTACCTCAACGGCGTTGAGGTGGTGGCACACAGGGATGGCTACACACCCTTCGAGGCACGGCTGACCGGCCTGATGCGCGAGGGAGACAACCTGATCACAGTCAGGATCGACGGCAGCGAGAACCCGGAGATTCCACCGTTCGGGGGGCAGATCGACTATCTGACCTATGCGGGTATCTACAGGGATGTCTGGCTGGAGGTGAGGAGCCCCGTCTTTGTTGAAAACCTCAAGATCGAGACGGCAAACGTTCTTGCCGCAGCCAAATCGGTCTCGGTGCGATGCCATATCGGCAATCCCCAGTCGCTGCCCCTGGAAGGAGTCCTGACGGCGACCTTGAAGGATGCGGCAGGCGATGTGTTGAGCGATATTTCGATGGTCATCCATGGTGATCTTATGACGGTGCACTTTAATGACCTGACCGGTCTTCATCTCTGGGACCTTGATGCGGCGGTCCTCTACGAGATCGTGATCGATATCGTCACCGGGACAGGGCGGGACCGGCTGTCGTCGAAATTCGGGTTCCGGACTGCGGAGTTTACGGCGGAAGGCTTTCGTCTGAATGGGCAGCCACTGAAGCTGATCGGCCTCAACCGCCATCAATCCTTTCCCTATGCCGGCTATGCGATGGGCCGCTCTGCACAGGAGCACGACGCCGAGCTGTTGAAATACACGCTCAAATGCAATCTCGTGCGGACTTCGCATTATCCGCAATCGACCTGGTTTCTCGATCATTGCGACCGCATCGGTCTTCTGGTTTTCGAAGAGATCCCCGGCTGGCAGCATATTGGCGGCGAGACCTGGAAGCGGGAATCGATCCGGAATGTCCGCCACATGATCCAGCGCGACTGGAATCATCCGTCCATCATCATCTGGGGCGTGCGCATCAATGAGTCGCCGGATTCGCACGATTTTTACGTCGAGACCAACAGGCTTGCCCGCGAGCTCGACGGCACGCGCCAGACCGGCGGCGTGCGCTGCATCACCGACAGCGAGATGCTGGAAGACCTCTACACCATGAATGATTTCGCGCTCGGTGAGGAAGAGCGGGCGGGCAGCAACCGCGGCTCTGTTCCGCTGCGGGGCCAGCGCGAGGTTACCGGCCTGCCGCAGACCGTGCCCTATCTGGTGACAGAGTTTAACGGCCATATGTTCCCGACCAAGCGGCAGGATCAGGAGCAGCGCCAGGCCGAGCACGTGACCCGTCATTTGAAGGTATTGAATGCGGCCTATGGCGATCCTCATATCGCCGGCTGCATCGGCTGGTGCATGTTCGACTACAACACCCACAAGGATTTCGGTTCGGGTGACCGCATCTGCTATCACGGGGTCATGGACATGTTCCGCGAGCCGAAGTTCGCGGCCTATGTCTATGCAAGCCAGTGTATGCCGGCAGATGAGATCATTCTGAAGCCCGTAACCTACTGGGCCCGCGGCGAGCGCAACATCGGCGGCGTTCTGCCGCTGATCGTCCTTAGCAACTGCGACGAGATCGAACTGCGCTACGGCAATGGCCTGAGCAAGCGTGCTGGCCCCGACCGGCAGAATTATCCGCATCTGCCCCACCCACCCATCGTTTTCGATGAGAGACATTTCTCACCAGCAGAGATGGGGCTTTGGGGCATGTCTTGGGAAAACGGTACGTTCACCGGCTATCTGGACGGGCAGGTCGTGAAAACGGTTCACATGGTGTCCGATCCGGTGCCAGCCGCATTGCAGATCGAGGCGGACAGAAAAGTCCTTTCCGTCTCGCAACAGGACTCTGTCCGGATCATCGTCCGGGTGCTGGACCAGGCCGGCAACATCCTTCCGTTCTTTGACGACACGATCGCGATCCGGATCAGTGGTCCGTCCGAGCTGATCGGACCCGCGAGCCTGCCAATGCGGAACGGTGTCGCCGGCTTCTGGCTGAAAACGAGCGGCAAGACCGGTGAGATCGATGTGACAATCAACAGTTCAAAATTGGGTGAGGCGGCTGTCCGGTTGAAAGCCGTGGATATTTGGAACGATACATAGGGAGGAACGACGATGACCAACTTGACCCTGCGAAGCGTCAAAAAAGCATATGGTGCTCTTGAGATCATCAAGGGTATCAATCTCGACATCGATTCCGGCGAATTCGTTGTGTTCGTCGGACCCTCCGGTTGTGGCAAGTCGACCTTGCTGCGGATGATTGCCGGGCTTGAGGACATAACAGCAGGTTCGCTGGATATCGGCGGGCAGCGCATGAACGACGTTGATCCGTCAAAGCGGGGCATCTCCATGGTGTTCCAGTCCTACGCACTCTATCCGCACTTGACGGTGCGCCAGAACCTTGGTTTCGCGCAGAGGTTCGCAGGGGTCCCGAAGGCAGAGATTGAAAAGCAGGTCGCCACTGCTGCCCGCATCCTGGAGCTCGACAAGCTGCTCGACCGCAAGCCCGGCGCCCTGTCGGGCGGCCAGCGCCAGCGGGTGGCCATCGGCCGCGCCATCGTTCGCAATCCCAAAGTGTTTCTCTTCGACGAACCCCTGTCGAACCTCGATGCAGAACTGCGCGTCCATATGCGCATCGAAATCGCCCGCCTTCACCATGAGATGAAGACGACGATGATTTATGTGACGCATGATCAGGTGGAAGCGATGACGCTGGCCGACAAGATCGTCGTTCTGCGCGCTGGCATCGTCGAACAGGTGGGAGCGCCGCTGACGCTGTACGACGATCCTGACAACCAGTTCGTTGCGGGTTTCATCGGGTCACCCAAAATGAACTTCCTCAAAGGCGTCGTTGAAGCCGGCAACGGAGCGAATCCTTCGATCAGGCTGCCCGAGTTCGGCAACTCCCTGATCGAGGTGGCGCTTAAGCAGGACCATATCCGCCCGGGTGAAAGCGTGACGGTCGGCATACGTCCCGAGCATTTTGATGCAACCGGTTCGGCCCAAATCGAGGCGTCGGTGGATGCGCTGGAGCAACTGGGAAGCGACACGTTCATCTACACCAAATACGGCGCCGGAGTGATGGCCTGCATCAAGGCACCGGGGGGCCGTGGTCTCAAGGTGGGCGACAAGATTGCCGCCCGGTTCGACCCGGCAAAGGCATTGCTGTTTGATGCCGGCGGCGCAAGACGTCGCTGACGCTATCTGACAAATGCGACAGGCCAAAGTCTTCTTTCAGAGATCCTTGGCCAGCCGCAGTGCGTCGTAGATTGCCGCATGGGTGTTGCGGGCCGCAACGGCGTCGCCGATGCGGAAGAGCTGGTAGGTGCCCTCGGGGTTGCGCTCCACCATCTGCGGCGCGCCGGACAGAAGCTCGTCATAGGAGACCTCGCCGAGATTCGTCGAGCCGGGCTTCAGCTCGAAATAGAGCGTGTCCAGCGGAATGGTGCCGTGGTTGACGACGATCTGGTCGACCACCTGCTGCTTGGCAACGCCGCCGTAGTCGCTGCCGATATGGGCGACGATCTGGTTGCCGCTCTTTTCGGCCGAGTCCAGCCGGTAGGTGACGGTGAAGGTGACGTCGAGTTTTTGTAGCGAGCGCATATAGGGCACGAGGTTCATGGCCATGACCTCCGGCGCGAACGAGCGGTCCGGCGTCATGATCTCGACCTTGGCGCCCGACTTTGCCAGGAACTCGGCGGCCTGCAGGCCGGCATGATCGCCGGCATCGTCGAAGATCAGCACGTTGGTGCCGGGCTTGACGTCGCCGGAAATGATATCCCAGGACGAGACGACCAACTCGTTGCCGCTGGTGAGCACGTCGGTGTGCGGCAGGCCGCCGGTGGCGATGATGACGACATCGGGGTTTTCGGCGGCAATCGTGTCGGCCTCGGCCCAGGTGTTGAAATGAAAGACGACACCGCGCTTCTGACACTGGCCCATGCGCCAGTCGATGATGCTGATCATCTCGCGGCGGCGTTCGCTCTGGGCGGTGAGGCGGATCTGGCCGCCGGGGTTGTTGGCGGCCTCGAAGACCACGACCTCGTGGCCGCGCTCGGCCGAGACGCGGGCGGCTTCGAGCCCGGCCGGTCCGGCGCCGACGATCACCACCTTCCTGCGAACACCGGCCTTCGGGATCTCATGCGGCATGGTCTGCTCGCGGCCGGTGGCGGCATTGTGGATGCAGAAGGCGAGGCCGCCCTGGTAGATGCGGTCGAGACAGTAATTGGCGCCGACGCAGGGGCGGATGTCGTCCTCGCGCTTTTCGATGATCTTGCGCACCAGATGCGGGTCGGTCATGTGGGCGCGCGTCATGCCGACCATGTCGACCTTGCCGGTGGCGATGGCGTGGCGGGCCGTGGCGACATCGGGAATCTTGGCGGCGTGAAACGTCGGGAAATTGGTGGCGGCGCGGATATCGCCGGCGAAATCCAGATGCGGGGCGTTCGCCATGCCCTGGATCGGGATCAGGTCGGTCAGGCCCGGATCGGTGTCGATATGGCCGCGCACGACGTTCAGATAGTCGATCAGGCCGCTGTCGCGCAGGCGCTTGGAGATTTCGATACCGTCGGCCTTGCCGGTACCGCCGGGAAGGCCTTCGTCGGCAGTGTAGCGCACGCCGAGAATGAAGTCGTTGCCGACCCGCTCGCGCATGGCCCGGAAGACGTCGAAACAGAAGCGCATGCGGTTGTCGAGCGAACCGCCATAGGGGCCATCGAGCTCATTGGTCAGCGGCGAGGTGAACTGGTCGATCAGGTGGCCATAGGCCTCGAGCTCGACCCCGTCCATGCCGCCGGCCTTCATGCGTTCGGCGGCGTCGGCGAAATCCTTGATGATGCGCTCGATATCCCAGTCTTCGAGCTTTTTCGGAAAGGCGCGGTGCGCGGCCTCGCGGTGGTGCGAGGGGGCGACGACGGGCAGCCAGTCGCCCTTGTCCCAGCGGGTGCGGCGGCCAAGGTGCGTCAGCTGGATCATGATCGCCGCGCCCTGCTCGTGCACCGCGTCGGTCATTTCCTTTACCCAGGGAACGATCTCGTCCTTGTAGGCGAGAAGGTTGTTGAACACCGGCGGGCTGTCCTTCGACACGGCGGCGGAACCGGCCGTCATGGTCATGGCGACACCGCCCTTGGCCCGCTCCACCGTATAGGCGCGGTAGCGCTCCTTTGGCATGCCGTCTTCCGGATAGGCCGGCTCGTGCGAGGTGACGATGATGCGGTTGCGCAGCGTCAGATGCTTGAGCTGGTAGGGCTGCAGAAGGGGATCGTTCGACATGGCAAGGGCTCCGGTTCCAGGGCTTCGAGCCAAGCTAATTGGAAATGTACATAGGTGTCAACTTTAAAAACACGAGCGTCGTGTTGGCAGGCAGTGCTGTACATTTTGCTTGTTGCAGCCTGTCCGATTTGTTAGGACTTCGTCATGGAACAGATGGCAAACGACAGCGGCTGGCGCGGCTCACACGAAGGGTGGCTGACGGCCGCCTACGAGGCTCTGCTCGAATCGGGGGTGGATTCGGTCAAGATCCTGCCGCTTGCCAAACGGCTCGGCCTGTCACGCACCAGCTTCTACTGGTTCTTCAGGGATCGCGAAGAGCTGCTCGGCGCCCTCATCGCCCGCTGGCGGGATAAAAACACCGGCAATATCGTCAAACAGTCGGAGGCCTATGCGGAATCGATTTCCGAGGCGATGCTGAATGTCTTCGACTGCTGGGTGAACAAGAACCTGTTCGATTCCCCCTTCGAATTTGCCGTGCGCAGCTGGGCGCTGCAGTCGCCCGACATCCAGGACGAGGTTCAGCGGGCCGATCAGGCGCGGCTGGAGGCGCTCAGCCGCCTGTTCGTGCGCTTCGGTTATGGCGAGGCCGCCGCCGACGTCAGGGCGCGCACCACCTATCTGGTGCAGATCGGCTATATCTCCATGCAGTCGAATGAGGACACCTTCACGCGCATGCGGCGCATTCCCGAGTATATCGCCATCTATACCGGCCAGGTGCCGCAGCAGCGCGAGATCGACCGCTTCTTCTCCCGTCACGGCTACCGGCCGGACTGAGGTGGTTCGCCGGTCTGACGGTTTCTAATTTAGCGGCGGAAATTTCATCCGTCATTTGACCGCAAGTTGCCGATATCCCCATCAACGATCTTGATCGTGAACTGTCGGCAAACAGGGGGACAGTTGTTGCCTGGTCGCCTTTGGAACGCAAAGCGCAGCGTTTCGGTGCGGCCATGACGCATTCGTTTCATATAAGGCATACTTAATTCATAATTGGCTGTGACACGTTACGTCCAGACGCGCAGAACAACGCATGCTTTCCTGACGGGGGATTTATTGAATGACTGGGGATGAGGTTTCTGCGTGAAAAGACGCTGGTACTGGATCGCGGGACTGGCTTTGCTGGCGACATTCTGGGGAACGCAGCCGCACCTTGGCTGGTCCCTTTGTGGTTCCGGCTTCATCAGCGAGCGCCAGAAAGTGGCTCTCATCACAAAAACCGTCCTGTCGAAGGCTGAAAACTTCCGGAAGGCTGACCCGTCCGGCGATCTCGAACAGGCCGCGAAAGCCCTGCTTGCAGCCCTCGACGCCTGTGTGGCTGAGAAGCGAGATCTTGAAGCATGCGGCAGTTTCAGGATTACCTCTGGAGGGAACCGATACAGGTTATCCCAATCGGTACCTGAATGGCATGATGTTGACATCGTGGTTTCTGACGATGCCGGCGATGATCTGTCCGTGCGGTTCAATCTTTATTGGCTTGGATGCGGCGGAAGCGGTGAACGCGGAGAGATTCGCAACTTTACAATCCGCAAAAACGGAAAAGGTATCAGATGAGCAATGTTTACGGGAGCAATGCCTGGGGCGCGTATTACACGTCGTCCGGTACAAGTACGATATTCCGCCGTCCTCGACCGATCTCCAAAACACCGCAGCCCCTAGTGTTTGGTAAGAAATTTCCCGGTGTGGAAATCATATAGTCTATAAATTCTAGTCTATTTTGGGCAAAAGATTTCGGTGTTTGGCGGGTCGGCGGGTGGTTTTGTTCAGATCGCCGGCACGGCGCGGCGCGCAGGCCGGCGGCGGCCTCCATCCTTTTTCGCTTTGCACGGTCCCTACAGATTGGCGGCTGTCTCGATGGTCGCCAGTGGAACGGCGCCGCCGAGCGTGTTGTCGCAATATTTGAAGATCAGAATGCTGAAGACGGATGCGAGGGTGAAAGCGAGCACGGCGCGCATGAGAGTTTCCCTTTCGGCGTCTGTGACGCTGGGAGCGGCCTTCCGTTCCCGATAGGAAAACCATAGATGTTTGCCGCCCCGGCGCAGTTCCCGGCGTTACATCGGTGTGCTTCGAAGCATTGGCTTGACAGAGCTGAAAAATAGGAACATTTGATGAACATCATAACGGCACAATGATCCTCGGTTTTGGGGGTTGTTTTTCCCGCCATTCCGTTCCGGCGTTGTTCCAGGAAGGTTTCCGCATGTCTTCAGGCGAAAAATTCATTGTCATGACCTTCAAGAAGGTTCGTGGTGGTATTGCGCCGGGGGAAATGCGCCAGGCCTCCAGTCCGGCAGCCGCAGAAAAGATCGCCACCGCAATGGCGCCCCGGTTTTGCGGGGTTGCGGCCTATGCGGTGCAGGTGGATAGCGAGAGCGGCGACATGAGCAGTCCGCGCATTCTCTGCCAGTTCGGCGAGATCGCCGATATCGCAGCCTGAACCGCATTCCGGTTCATTAGATATTAATGTATTAGTTGTTATTAACTCTATTTAAAGTTGTTAATTTGAACCTGCAAGTCCGGCTATCCGGCTGGAACTTCATCGGTTTTGATGATGTTGACGGCCCGTCTCATGATCTGGCCTTGCCACAGGGTTCACGCGCCGTTTGGACCTGATGGGCACCGATCCCGGTCGGAATGGCCGCAATTGTGCCGAAATGACACGTGCGGGCGGCCTGTCTGAACCAGTATTAACTGCAACAGCCTGAAAGCCTTGCAAAAAATGCCCGGCCGTCCAGCTTTGTCATCACGGTGTGTCCTATCGATACAACCTGTGCAACGCAGCCGGAGGTTCAATCTTGTCCCAAGTCACACAATCGAATTGCAGTTCCGACGATATCGACGCACTTTCCGGCGCTTTGTTTTCCTGGTGCGCCGAACGCAGCATCAGGTTGCGCAGCCAGGAGGCGCTGGATGCCGCCAGCACGGCAATCGATCTCTATCTCGCCGGTCACCAGACGCAGGATCAGTTGCTGGGCGCGCTGGCCGCCTATGACATGAACTGACCTAGACCGTTTCAGTCCTTGTAGGGATCGGCCAGAGCCGCGTCAGGCCGGCTGATCGGGTATTTCCGCTTGGAAATCTGGGTTGCCAGCTTTTCCGGGCCGGAGCGTTCCAGAAGCGCGCGGAAGCTTGGGTGCATGCCGCCGTCGACATAGCCATAGGCCGATGACGCCGAGCCCTTGGCCAGCACCTGGGCGATCTTGGTCTCGTCGGCGCTGCTCTTGGCAGAGACCATCGGATCGGCGCTGTTCAGCAGCGGCGGGCACTCGGCCAGCGGATCGGTCGGATCACCGCCGGTGAACTCGCCGTCGAACACATAGCGCCCGCTACAGGAATTGACCTTGGGCTGGCGCTTGGCCACGTCGAAAATATCATAGCCCTGCTTCAGGTTCTTCCAGAAGCCATAGTTCGGGTCGGTGCTGTGGGCGGCCATATTGTCCGGCGTCATGCGGAACGGATAGGCCTGGACCTGGAAGCGTTCCTGTCCGCCCTTCAGCGCCGCATAGGCGACCGCATAGATTTCCGAGACGCCCTGATCGGTCATGGCATAACAGCCGGAGGAGGAGCAGGCGCCGTGCACCATCAGCGCTTCACCCGTATAGCCGAGCGCCGATTCCAGCCGGTTGGGGTAACCCAGATTGAACGACAGGTAGAATTGCGACTTCGGATTCAGCATGCCGGCGGAGACGTGATAAAAACCTTCCGGCGCCTGGCGGTCGCCGATCTTCGTCTTCGGCCCGAGCTTTCCCGACCAGCGGCACATCGGATAGGTTTTCAACAGCGCATAGCGGCCGCGGGAATCCTGCT
Organism: Pararhizobium sp.; assembly: GCA_030655075.1. Taxonomy (GTDB): domain Bacteria; phylum Pseudomonadota; class Alphaproteobacteria; order Rhizobiales; family Rhizobiaceae; genus JAURWE01. The sequence continues at coordinate 517,101 of JAURWE010000024.1, read as the reverse complement.
TCCAGATTTCCAGTTCGCTTTCCTGCTTGAAGATGCGCACCAGCACGGGGCTCGAGGGCGCCATCTTCTTCTTCGACATTTCGCCGACAAGTTTCTTCGGAATTTCCGGGGCCTGGCCGCCGAGATCGTCGAGCGTCGCATTGACGCAACCGGCCAGCGCTGCGGAGACGGCGATCACGGACGCAAAGCGGGCGAGGCGCGCCAGCAGGCTGCGGCCTTTTCCGGCGCTGTTGCTATGGGCATCTGGAATCTGGCTCGACGTCATAGGTCTGCTCTACAGTTTCATTTCGGGGCATGAACGCCCGATTTTGACGGATGGCGATTTACATTCTGTTAATGCAGACATCCGGCATCTGCCTCGATCTGTCACCGAAACGTCGCCGGACGCGGTATCTACGCGCCATATCAGGCATCGATATGGCGTGCAGCAAAAAATTGCGCACGATCGTCTTGACCTTACCATGATGGGAAGGTTTACCTATATGGGCAGAACCGAACAATGCCCGGCCGTACTTGCCAAGGATGTGCGCCGGAAAGGACTGCACCATGAACCAGACTGTTCCTGTCTCCACGCTTGCGCCCGCATCGCCTGCCGCAACGGTGATCCGCGTCGAAGGCATGACCTGCGCCTCCTGTGTCGGCCGCGTCGAGCGTGCCATTGCCGCCGTTCCCGGCGTCCAGGCCGCATCGGTCAATCTGGCGACCGAACGCGCCACGGTGCAGTTCGCCGCCGTTCCTGATCCGGCGGCGGTTCTGACCGCCATCGAGGCCGCAGGCTACCGGCCGCAGGTCGAAACCATGGCGTTTTCGGTCGAGGGTATGAGCTGCGCCTCCTGCGTCGGCCGGGTCGAACGCGGCCTGAAGGCGGCGCCTGGCGTGCTCTCGGCCTCGGTCAACCTGGCGACCGACACGGCAACAGTTACCTTTCTGCCCGACAGCGCCGGCCGCCGCGATCTCGAAGCGGCCATCGTCAAGAGCGGCTACAGGGTGCGCAAGACCGATATGGCCGCGCCGGTTACCGATCGCGCCGATGCCGACGATGCCCGCCGGGCGGCCGAGACCTCGGCGCTAACCCGTGCGACGCTGATTGCGGCGGGTCTGACGCTGCCGCTCTTCGTCATGGAAATGGGCTCGCATGTCATTCCGGCCGTGCACGTGTTTCTGATGGAGACGCTCGGTATGCAGACGAGCCGTCTGATCCAGTTGGCACTGGCGACGCTGGTGCTGTTCGGCCCCGGCCTGCGCTTCTACCGGATCGGTCTGCCCAATCTGTTCAAAGCCGCACCGGACATGAACTCGCTGGTTGTGCTCGGCGCCTCGGCAGCCTGGGCCTATTCGGTGGTTGCCACCTTTGCGCCGGCGCTGCTGCCGGAGGGCACGGTCAATGTCTACTACGAGGCGGCCGCCGTCATCGTCACGCTGATCCTCACCGGCCGGACGCTGGAGGCGCGCGCCAAGGGCAAGACCAGCCAGGCGATCAAACGGCTCGTGCGTCTGCAGCCGAAGACGGCGCGGGTCGAGCGCACAGGCGTGGTCGCCGACATCGCCGTTGCCGAGGTGGTGGCAGGCGACATCGTCCACATCCGCCCGGGCGAGCGGCTGCCGGTCGATGGCACCGTTACAGGCGGCGCGTCGTTCGTCGACGAATCGATGATCTCTGGTGAGCCGGTGCCGGTCGAAAAGAAGGCTGGCGATCCGGTCACCGGCGGCACGATCAACAGGACCGGCGCCTTCACCTTCGCGGCGACGCGGGTCGGGTCCGAGACGGTCCTGTCACAGATCATCCGCATGGTCGAGCAGGCGCAGGGCTCGAAACTGCCGATCCAGGCGCTGGTGGACCGGGTGACGCTGTGGTTCGTGCCGCTGGTCATCGGTCTGGCGGCCTTGACCTTTGCCGCCTGGCTGGTCTTCGGTCCGTCGCCGGCGCTTTCCTTTGCGCTCGTCAATGCCGTGGCCGTGCTGATCATCGCCTGCCCCTGCGCCATGGGGCTGGCAACGCCGACCTCGATCATGGTCGGCACCGGCCGTGCGGCGGAAATGGGCATTCTCTTCCGCAAGGGCGAGGCGCTGCAGAGCCTGCGCGAGGCCGATGTAATCGCCTTCGACAAGACCGGCACGCTGACCAGGGGCAGGCCGGAACTGACCGACATGGTGCTGGTTGATGGTTTTGCCCGGGCCGAGGTTCTTGTGCTGGTGGCGAGCCTCGAAAGCCGCTCCGAACATCCGATCGCATCCGCCATTGTTGCAGCCGCACGCGGGGAGGGGCTCGTCCTCTCAGAGCCTCAGGATTTTCAGGCCGATCCGGGCATGGGCGTCACCGGCACTGTTGGAGGCCGCGCCGTGCTGGTCGGCGCCGATCGCAGCGTCACGGCTCGCGGCATCGATATCGCGCCATTTTCCGCCATGGCGGAAGAGATGGGCCGGGCCGGCAAATCGCCGGTCCATGTAGCCGTCGACGGCAGGCGCGCCGCCATCATCGCCGTCTCCGATCCGGTCAAGGACACAGCGGCAGCCGCTATCGCAACGCTGAAGAAACGCGGCCTCGGCATCGCGATGATCACCGGCGACAACGCCGTCACCGCCCGGTCCGTCGCCGCTGGCCTGGGCATCACCGAGGTGATCGCCGGCGTGTTGCCCGGCGGCAAGGTCGATGCGGTGCGGGCGCTGCAGGCGGGCGGTCGCAAGGTGGTCTTCGTCGGCGACGGCATCAACGATGCGCCGGCGCTTGCTGCCGCCGATGTCGGGCTGGCCGTCGGCACCGGCACGGATATCGCCATCGACAGCGCCGATGTGGTGCTGATGTCGGGCGATCTCACTGCGGTTGCCAGCGCCATCGGCATCAGCCATGCGACCATCGGCAACATCCGTCAGAACCTGTTCTGGGCCTTCGCCTACAACGCCGCGCTGATCCCGGTGGCCGCCGGTGTGCTCTACCCCGTCAACGGCACGCTGCTGTCGCCGGTCCTGGCGGCGGGCGCCATGGCCCTGTCCAGCGTCTTCGTGCTCGGCAATGCGCTCCGGCTGCGGCGGTATGGGGCATGACTATTAACCCTCCCCTTTGTGGGGAGGGTCGGCGCGAAGCGGAGGGGAGGGAGTCTTTCACTGAAAAAGACGGCCCCTCCCCAACCCTCCCATAAGGGGGAGGGAGTTCACCCAGCAAGAGGAGACCAACCCCATGAACATCGGTGAAGCCGCCCGGGAAAGCGGCGTGTCGGCCAAGATGATCCGTTACTACGAGCAGATAGGTCTCATCACCGAGGTCGAGCGCAGCGGCGCCAGCTACCGGGTCTATTCGCACAAGGACGTGCACACGCTGCGCTTCATTCGCAAGGCGCGCGATCTGGGGTTTTCGGTCGAGCAGATGGGCGCGCTTCTGGCGCTGTGGCAGGACCGGTCGCGGGCGAGCGCCGATGTCAAGGCGATCGCGCTCGATCATATCGCCGAACTCGACCGCAAGGCGGCGGCACTGAAGGCGATGAGCGATACGCTGAGACACCTGGCCGAAAACTGCCACGGCGACCAGCGGCCCGATTGCCCGATCATCGAAACGTTGGGCAGCAGGCGTTAGGCGCCGGGCGTTCGATATCAGGTGGGAGCAACCACGAAACTTATCCGGCGCCAATCCGTTTGCTGCGCTGCGCCGTATGAGGCGGAAGACAGGGAGATGGAGATGACGATGTTTCGAACGGGTGTGCTGGCTTTTGCGGCGCTCGCAGCGCTGATGGGTCCGGCTGCGGCGCGCGATCTGTCGCTGGAGGCCTTCTTCAAGGGCCGCACCGAAGCCAAGGGCACGTTCTCCGCCATCACCGGCGTCAAGCGCAGTTTTGACGTGACGTTGACCGGCCGCAGCAAGGGCAAGACCTTTACCCTGATCGAGGATTTTCGCTACAGCGACGGCGAACGCGACCGCAAGACCTGGCGCTTCACCCGCACGGGGCCGAACACATATCGCGGCACGCGCGAAGACGTGGTCGGCGAAACGACAGTCCGGATCAAAGGACCGGTCGCCAATTTCACCTATCTGGTCGATCTCGATCCCGGCCCGAAGACCAACATCGTGCGGTTCTACGACAAGCTGGTTCTGGCGGACGACGGGCGGACGATCGCCAACACGGCGACTGTCTGGAAATATATCCTGCCCGTCGCCCGGGTGCGGGTGGATTTCACCCGGTAGCAGGGTGTGAAGCGACGGCGTGGTCCTCACACTCCCCTCATTCTCGCCCTTGTGGCGGGAATCCAGCACCGCGCGTCGGCGCGGTGAGCGACCTTTTTTTGTTCTCGTAAGAACTGTCTTTCGCGCCGCCGACGCGACGCGGCTGGATTTCCGCCACAAGGGCGAGAATGAGGGAGAAGGGGTGGCTTGCCGAAGGTCACCGTACCTCCGTAAATGTTCGAAATCTTGCCACCTCAAGCGTCGCGCGACACCCCCGATGGTGCTCCCTCGGACGCCAGTCGCCAGAGCGGCGGGTCGGTGATGTGGCGGGCGAGGTGGTCGACGAAGGCGCGGACTTTTGCCGGCAGATGCCGGGTCGGCGGATAGACGGCGTGGATCGTATAGGCCGACGGTTTGGCGTCGAGCCGGACGGGGATCAGCCGCCCGTCCCTGAGCGCCTCGGCGCAGATGAACATCGGCAACAGCACGAGACCGAGCCCGGCGATCGCCATGTCGCGCATCGCCTCGCCATTGTTGGCGACGATGCGGCTGTGCATTCCGACCGAGACCGGCGGACCCTTGCCGGCCGGATTGTCGAATTGCCAGATCTGGCCGGCATGGACATTGGCGTAGTCAAGGCAGTCGAAGTTGGGCAGGTCTTCCAGCGTTTTCGGCAGGCCCCTGGCGGCGGCATAGTGCGGGCTGCAGCAGATGACGCGCGGATCGGTGCAGAGTTTCTTGGCGATCAGGCTGGAATCCTTCAGCGCGCCGATGCGGATGCCGACATCGAAGCCGCTCTGGACGATGTCGGTCATGCGGTCGTCGAAATCGGCCGCGATCTGCAGGTCCGGATGGGCAAGCGCGAAATCGGCGATGATGCGCGACAGGTACATGGTGCCGAAACTCATCGGCGCGGCGATCCGCAACCGGCCCTTCAGCCCGCTCTGGCGCTCGGACACGGTGTCGGCGGCGTCGATGATGTCGCGGATCAGCGGCCGGATGCGGTCGGCGAAATCTCCCGCACTCTCGGTCGGCGTCAGCTTGCGGGGCGAGCGCTGGAACAGCGCCACGCCGAGCGCCTGTTCGAGATCGGATATGCGCTTGCTGACCACGGATTTCGACAGGTTCAGCCGGGCGGCCGACAACGTGATGCTGCCGGTCTCCAGCACGTCCAGAAACGTCACCATGTCATCGAAGCGCCAGTCCATGCGACCATGCTAGCGGCCCTCTGGCGATTCTGCCAGATCATGGTTCTGTTTTATCGAACTCGGCGTTCACATGATGCGGCCTTTATCGAACGATCGCGAAGGGTCATATTCCGGTCACCGAAACGATTTCAGTCCCTAGAGGAGACCGACATGACCCTGCAACTGACCGGCATCCACCACCTGACGGCCATCACCGCCAACGCGCCGCAAAACCTGAAATTCTACACAAAGACGCTCGGCCTGCGCCTTGTCAAGAAGACCGTCAACCAGGACGACACCAGCGCCTACCACCTGTTCTACGCCGACGGCAAGGCATCGCCGGGCTCGGACCTGACCTTCTTCGACTGGCCGGTCGGCCGGGAACGCCGGGGCACGCACAGCGTCTCGGCCACGGGCCTGCGCGTCGGCAGCGCCGAGAGCGTCGCCTGGTGGAAGGCCCGGTTCGACGAGCTCGATGTCACCGCCGGCGACGTCGAGGACATCGACGGCCGCGTCTCGCTCGAATTCGAAGATGGCGAAGGCCAGCGCTTCCGGCTGGTGGACGATGGCGGCAAGACGCCGTCCAACCCCTGGGACCGCAGCCCCGTTCCGGCCGAACATCAGATCCGGGGTCTCGGGCCGATCATCATGAGCGTGCCCGACATCACCAACACGGAGGCCGTGCTCACCCATGTGATGAACATGGTCGAGGCCCGCACCTATCCGTCGCCGGATGGCAAGGGCGACGTGCATGTCTTCACCATGGGCGACGGCGGTCCGGCAGCCGAGCTGCATGTGGCGGTACAGCCGGGCCTTCCGGTCGCGCAGCAGGGGGCCGGCGCCGTGCACCACGTTGCCTTTCGGGCACCGGATACGGACGCCCTGCATGCGTGGACCGAGCGCCTGCGCGGCTTTCGCCTGCCGTCGAGCGGCGAGGTCGAACGCTTCTACTTCCGCTCGCTCTATTCCGCGAGCCGAACGGCATCCTGTTCGAAATCGCCACGGACGGACCCGGCTTTGCCGTCGACGAGCCGATGGAAACGCTCGGCGAAAGCCTGTCGCTGCCACCCTTCTTGGAAGCCAAACGCGCCTCCATCGAGGCAAAGCTGAAGGCGCTGGTGTAGCTCGGAAATCGGGCGAGGGTAAAACCCCTCCCCGAACCCCTCCCCACAAGGGGGAGGGGCTAACTTGCGCCGTCTCTCCCGCCTTTAAAGCAAGTGTTCAAATGGAGTTCCAAGCCGCTCCGGAACCAAACCCAGACTGGGCTCGGAGGCCAGCCATCGCCTCATCAGGTCACCACAGGTCTCTCCCCCCTTGTGGGGGAGATGGCCGACCGGCCAGAGGGGGTTTTTCTTTATGATACAAGGCAGGTAGATCACCTTTCCGCCCTTGTCTTCTCCCGCACCGCCCGCTTCAATAGACCGGACACACAATCGGAGACCATCATCCCATGACCAAACTCATCGGCATCTCGGGCAGCCTGCGCGCGGGCTCGCTGAATTCGGCCCTGCTGCGCGCGGCGCAAGCGCTGGCGCCTGAGGATGTCGCGTTCACCGCCGGCACGATCCGCGGCATTCCGCTTTACGATGGCGATGTCGAAGCGGCCGAGGGCATTCCGGTGGCGGTGCAGACGTTGAAGGATCAGATCATCGCCGCCGATGGCGTCATCCTGTTCACGCCCGAATACAACAATTCCATCCCCGGCGTCTTCAAGAACGCCATCGACTGGCTGAGCCGCCCGTCTTCCGACATCGCCCGCGTCTTCGGCGGCAAACCTTTCGCCATCGCCGGCGCCTCGCCCGGCAATTTCGGCACGATCCTCAGCCAGAACGCCTGGATGACCGTGCTCCACACGCTCGGCGCCGACATCTGGTCCGGCAAACGCCTGATGTTGCCGCACGCGCCGTCGCTGTTCGATGAAAGCGGCACCCTCACCGACGAGGCGACGATCAAGCGGCTGTCGGGGTTTGTTGCGGCTTTTGCTGAGGCGGTTGGGTGAGGGAGCTGAATAAGCGAAGCCACGATCCCGGACCTTGCGCCGAAGCACGGTACATATATGTCTGTCCTCGCAACGCTTATGCGGATATCCGGCAAAACGGGGGCTTTTCTGAACGTTAGTCAAAGAGCTCCGTATGCGTCCCGGCACGGGTAAAGACAACGAGATTGTATTTTTCATCGAACGTATAAATCAGGAGAAAGTCGCCGCCCACGTGGCATTCCCTGTATTCGGCCCAGTCGCCGCTTAGCTCATGATCCTTCCACTCCGGCGGCAGGGGAGCGGCGTTCGCGATAATCAGCAGCATCACCTCTTTAAGCTTAGCCATATTGTAGCGGCCCGTTCTTTCGAGCCGCTGCCAGTCCTTCTCGAAATCTTTTGTGAAATCTGATCTTCGCGGGATCGATGCCCGTTTTGATGCCTTGGGCTTGGTTCCGCCCTGTTTAGGCGGCATTCATTTTTTTCCTGGCTGCGGGCGTTTTGGCATCAAGAGCGTTGAAAAGCGCCCCAGCCGTTTCAAAGCGGCTGCGGCGGGATGCCTTGATTGCCCGTGCCTCTTCCATGGCCGCCAGCGTTTGGAGGTTCGGACGCGCCAGCGCAAGCGGAAGTTCCTTGTCGCGGGCGATCCTCGTCAGCGTCATCCGCATCACATCCGAGATGGTGAGGCCAAGGCTGTTCAATACAAGAGCAGCCTCTTCCTTCAGCGCCGGATCGATGCGCACACGAACATAGGCATTGGTCGTCATAACGCATCTCCTTATCGACTGATGAGATATGTAGCCCAATTGAGCATCGATTTCAAGCAGAGCACAAAAAGACCGGGCAGCCTCAGATCCCGATTTTCGTCAGCCAGGTCTTGGTGATGCTCACATCCTGTAGGGTCAGTTCGTGGCCGGCGTTGAGGAGGCTGTTTTCGACGGCGGCGCCGGCGTCGGTCAGGTTCATTTCCAGCGATTGTGCATAGCGGCCGTAGGGGTCCTGCGCGCCTGTGGTCATCAGCACGTTGGTGCCCGTCAGATCGGCCTTGGGAAGTGTTTCCAGCACGGTCATCGCCCGGTAGAGCACGGCATTGCGGATCAGGCCCGGGTGCAGCAGCATGACGGCGCCCAGCATGTTGGCGCCGTTGGAATAGCCGAGGAACACAGTATTTTCGAGATCAAGGCCGTAGCCGGTCTTTGCGCCTTCGACGAAGGCGGCGAAGGCTTCGGCCTCGCCCAGAATATCCTGCTGGTCGAAGGTGACGGCGGTCAGGCGGCGGAACCAGCGCGGGAAACCCTCGTCGGTGCTGCGGCCCCGCAGGCTGAGCAGAGTCGCGTCCGGCGAGATCTGGTTGCCCATCGGCAGCAGGCTCGTCTCGTTGCCGCCGGTGCCGTGCAGCAACACGAAGGTGCGGCCGTCGGGCTTTTCGGGATGGTGGAAGCGGTGGACGAAAGGCAGGTCTCGTTCGGTCATGCGGTCTTCTCCTGGCAGTGCGAATTGCGGCAGCATCAATCGGGCGGCAACGGGATCGCTGGCGAAATGGGTCGGGATGAACAGCTCGGTTCCAAGACTGTCCATGGATTCGTCGATGGCCATGCCCGGCCCGTCGGTGGCAAGCTCGAACAGCGAGCCGCCCGGTTCGCGGACATAGAGCGAATAGAAATATTTGCGATCGTGAGCGTTCACGGTGCCGAAATCACCCTCGTCGAACGTGGCCCGGACGCGGTTGACGGCCGCCTCGTCGGGTGCCCGGAAGGCGATGTGGTCGATCGTGCCGCTGCCCGGTGCGGCGGTCCAGAAACCTCCGGCATCGCGCACGTCGATGGTGTCGCCAGAGGTGGAAGTCAGGCGGCGGATGCTGTCGGTGCGGGCGCTCTCGTGAAAGCCGAAATGCTCCTCGACGAAGGCGGCGGTCTCCTGCGGTTTTTCGGTCAGCACCGTAGCGCCGCGCAGACGGCGGATGGCGTCGTGCTCGGGAATAGCCTTGACGCTCCAGAGGGACAGCGCGGCGATCGCCTGGGTGCCGACCAGCTTGACGATGACACCGTCAGGGTCTTTCAGGCGCAGAACCGGCTCGCCGAATTCCTGCGTCGGACCGCTGGCCGTCACGTTGTGCTGCAGCGCCCGCGTCAGCCAGAAGCCGATGCTATCGGGCGCGATCGCAAAGGCAATCTCGCTCGGCTGGCCATGGCCGACGCGGCCCTGTCCGCCATCCTCCCAGACGAGGAAGGAGACCAGCGAACCGGGCGATCCGGCGGCGTCGCCGTAAAACAGGTGCAACTGGTTGGCATCTTCAAAGCCGGCCGTGCGCTTGACCAGCCGCAGGCCGAGAAAGCCGGCGTAAAAGTCGACGTTCTTCTGCACCTTGCGGGTGATGAGGGTGATGTGATGGATGCCGCTTGTCATCGTCTTCAGGCCTTTCTGATATGGCCGGGAGAGAACCAGCAAACGGACCTGCGCGCTACCCCATGAACGGCGAATGATTGTCAACCGTTTCGCATCTTAACAAAAGGAACCGTTCACTGTCGCGGCTTTTCGAGGAAGGCCTTGAAGGCATCGGCATAGTCCGGATGCCAGCGCGACAGCGGCGGGCGGTTTTCGACGATGTCGCCGGCGGCCCAGAGAATGCGTTTCTCGTCGGTCGGCCGGTCGATGTCGTTGTCGGGGCAGAGGATGTAGAAATCGCCGCGTTCCAGGCTCGTCATCATGAAGTCGACAGTCTCTGCCGGTGTCCAGGCGCCGGACGGCTGCTCGGTGCGGCCGTTGGCGGTCAGACCTGTGAAAACGAAACCGGGGATAAGCAGATGGGCGCTGACCTTGCATCCCTGCGTGTTGCGCAGCTCGTGCTGCAGGGCCTCGGTAAAGGCTTTGAGGCCGGCCTTTGAGACGTTGTAGGCGGGGTCGCCGGGCGGGGTGGTGATGCCCTGTTTCGAGCCGGTGTTGATGATCAGGCCGGGCTCGCCATGGGCGATCATGCCGGGGCCGAAGATGCGGCTGCCCTGGATCGGGCCGGACAAATTGACGCCGAAGACGGCGTCCCAGTTTTTCTGCGGGCCAAACAGGCTGCTGCCCGGCTGGATGCCAGCATTGTTCATCAGCACATGGATGCGGCCGAACCGGTCTGCGGCAGCTTTTTCCAGCGCCCGCAATGCTTCCGGGTCGCTGACGTCGGTGGGCACGGCCAGCACAGTGGCCGCGCCACCTTCCGTATGGCGGGCGACTTCGGAGGCGGCCTTGTTGAGGCCTTCGTCCGGCAGGTCGGCGAGCACGATCTTGAGGCCGAGGCTGGCAAAGCGGAAGGCGGCCGCCAGGCCGATGCCCGAGGCGGCGCCGGTGATGACGGCCACATGGCCGGGCTGAAATGCAGGATGCGTCATGACGTCGTCCGTTCGTTTTTTAAAAGCGTTTACTGGTATTGCCGATTGACGGCGGCGGATCAACCGGATCGTATGGGAGCAGCGATTGTAAGCGGCATCTCACCTTGCTACCGGTATCCTTCGCCCGTCTTGTGTCCACAGATTTCAAACCCGATTGACCGACGACCGTTTTAAAGGACGTTTCCCTTCCTCATGTCGAAGCCGAATGCGCGCAACAGTCAAAAAACCCCCTGCGAGCAATGTCCCTTGCGGCCGTTGCCGCATTTTCGCGAATTCAAACCCGAAGAGCTCAGCTTCGTCTCCCGCTTCAAGACCGGCGAACTGGTCGTCGATGCAGGCGCCACCGTGCTGGTCGAAGGCTCGCACAGCGCCCATCTGTTCACCGTGCTGTCCGGCTGGGCCTTCCGCTACAAGATGCTTGAAGACGGGCGCCGGCAGATCCTCAACTATGTCATGCCCGGCGACTTGATCGGGCTGCAGGGCAGCCTGCTCGGCGAAATGCAGCATTCGATCGAGGCGCTGACGCCGGTGACGCTCTGCGTCTTCGAGCGCGACCGCTTGCCGACGGTGTTCCACAACCATGCGGAACTGGCCTATGACTTGACCTGGATCGCCTCGCGCGAAGAGCGCATGCTCGATGAGAACCTCCTGAGCATCGGCCGCCGCTCGGCGCTGGAGCGGGCCGCCTATCTGCTGGCCTTTCTCTACGACCGCAGCAAGGTGCTGAACATTTTCCCGAACGGCGCTGCGACGCTGCCGCTGACGCAGCAGCATGTGGCAGATACGCTCGGCCTGTCGATCGTGCATACCAACAAGACCTTGAAGAAGCTTGCCGAAAAGACGCTCATCCGCTGGGCCGACCGGGGTTGTCACATCCTCGATGACAAGGGCCTGCGCCAACTATCGGGCTGGGAAGGCTTCAAGGAAAGCAAGCGTCCGTTCATCTGACAGCGTCGATCCTGACGAGCGGCGGGCAGGCTGCCGCCGCTCGGTCAAAATTACTGCGCCATGATGGCGCGCAGCATCCACAGTGCCTTCTCATGGAAGGTCAGCCGGTCGGTCAGCATGTCGGCCGTCACCAGATCGTCATTGTCATCGGCGTCGGTCGCTGCCTTGCGCATGCTCTTCACGGCCTTTTCATGGGTGGCGATTAGATCGGCGACCATGTCGGCGGCGCTGGAATGATTGACGTCGCGGGCAGCTGGAGAAAATTGCGCGGCCTCGCCGAGCTTTTCAGGCGCCAGATGGCCCAGCGCCCGCATACGCTCGGCAATGACATCAGTCGCCTTGAACAGCGTGTTATAGTGATCTTCGGTCAGCTCGTGCAGCGGCTTGAACAGCGGACCGACGACATTCCAGTGGTAGATGTGGCTCTTGATCAGGAGCTTGTAGGTGTCGCCCAGGATATCCGACAGTGATTCGGAGATCCTCTGGCGATAGGCTTTGCTGAGGCCGATATCGATGTCCTGGTTTTTTGCCTGGGGGCTGAGAACGCTTGTTGTGACGGCCATGGTCATCCTCGCTGTCGTGAAACGCGCAGCCTTGGTGAGCCGCGTCTGGATCTGCATTTGCTGCGTTTCTTTGGGAATTCGTCTCAGAAACGGGCAAGTGCACCGAAATGTTCCATCGCCGGAGCGGCACGCGAAAATTGGATGTCCTGGCGCAATGGTTTTGTGCCGGACATGTCTTTGTTAAATGACGGTTGTTGGCGTTACACCTATGTTGCAACATCGAGATCAGCCAATCGACGGGAGTGCATCCATGCCAGACCTGCAGCCAGCATCTCGCCCGACGTCAGGAAAAATCGCATTGTCCGCATTGAACACGCCCGCCACGTTTCAGTCCGTTCTCGTGCTCGAGGACAATTTTCTCATTGCCCTCGAGGCGGAATATATACTCACATCGCTCGGCGTCGAAACCGTGCACATTGCCAGCACCATCGATGAGGCCATGGTTATCGTTGACCAGCATGGGCTCGATTTCGCCCTGCTCGACGTCCAGCTTGGCAATGACAACAGCTTTGCTTTCGCTGCGCTCCTGAAGGAACGCGGCATCCCCTTCGGCTTCTGCAGCGGTTACGGCGACGGCGTCAGTGCGCCTGCGGCTCTCGGCAATGTCCCGAAAATATCCAAACCCTTCGATCAGCAATCCTTTGCCAACGCTCTGGAATCCATCCGCGACGGCGCTTGAGTGTCGCGCTGTTATGGCGGGGGCGGTCGCGCGTCTGACAAGGACGCGCGGCTTTTCTGTCAGAGCATGAGCAGGCTCAGTTCGGTCTTGCCGGTGGCAAAGTCGATTGGCGTCGAGCCGGTATGGCTGAGACTGATCCAGTCGTTCTCCTGCAGAAACGCCATTCCGATGACGGTGCCGCTGCCGGTCGCCGTTGCCAGACCGGTGGTGCCATTGGCCCTGGCCGTAACGCTGAAGGCGCCGGATGGAGTGGCCTCGACCCGCAGCACGATCAGATAGGGGCCGCTGGAGGGCACGACGAGCCTTTTGCCGTTGTCGCCGGGGACAGTGGAACCCAAGGTGAATCCGCCCTGGCTGACCGGCGTCGTGTTGAAGCCGGTCTGGCTGTTGTTGGCGGGCGTCCCGACGCCGCCGCCCAGCGTGGCGCGCACCAGCGGCCGATGCGGCATGATGACGATGCCGCTGCCTGATATCGACAGCGCGTTGGTCCAGACGGAACCATCCGGGCTGGTCTTAATCGTGAAAGCGTCGCTGCCGGCCAGCCCCATCTCCGCGCGGCCCGACCAGCCGGTCTGGAAGAGAAGGCTGGCGGTGTCGGATGCCGCCGCCTTGTTGACCTTGATCTGGTGGCCGTTGCCGGCGTTGTTGAACAGGCTGGCGTGCGAGGACAGCGCCAGGCGGTTGGTTTCGTCGGCGGTGGCGTTGATGCCGAAGAACGGCGGCGTGCCGATCGGGTCGAAGACGTTCCAGACGCTGCCATCGTGAATATAGAGCCGGTCGTCGGCGAGAAACCATGCCCGCCAGCCTTCCTTCGGCTGGAGGAACACCCAGAAGCCATCCTGGTGAAAGGCGAGCTTGCCGTCCTTGCCGCTCCACAGGCCGGTGGCCGAGGGCGCGATGGCGAAACAGGCGCCGTCAGACGGATCGGAGGGCGGTGCGGTCAGGGTCGCCGTCACGGTCAGCTGGACCAGCACGTCGAGCACCTGCAGGCCCTCATTGTGGGTAACGTGTTTCTGGGCCTGTGACGGCAGGATATAGGGCAGTGAAAGATTTGCGGTCGTGTCGCTCATGGTCTTGTCTCCTTGATACCGGCAAGGAGTTTAAGGCCGTAGCGCAGACCGGGGATTTTTCAGGGTGTGCCGCATTGATAAATCAGCAGAAAATGCCTCTGGGCATCCCCGTTATTTGCCGCGCGAGACGAAGAACGGGTTGGCGAAATCCACGTCGGTTGCCTGATTGCGCTTGCCGTAGGTCAGCGACACGCCATCCATGGTCAGGGTCTCGCCACCCGCCGCGCGCAGGATGGCGTCGCCGGCCGCCGTGTCCCACTCCATCGTTCGGCTGAAGCGGGGATAGATATCGGCGACACCTTCGGCCAGAAGACAGAATTTCAGCGACGAGCCGACAGCGGAATAATCGTCGATGCCGTGCTGATGAAGGAACTCCCTTGTTTCGTGGCTGTCGTGGGAGCGGCTGGCCAGTGCTGTGATCTTGTCACCGCGCCCGCGACAGCCGATGACGAGGCGTTGCCCGCGCTCGAAATCCTCCGTCACGTCGAATTTTTCCGCCTTGCCGCCGCGGGCGCTGTAGGCGACGCCGAGCGCCGGTGCATAGATGACGCCGGTGATGGGAATGCCGTTTTCGATCAAGGCGATGTTGACGGTGAAATCGTTGTGCCGGCCGATGAATTCCTTGGTTCCATCGAGGGGATCCACCAGGAAAAACAGCTTGCCGGAAATGTCGGGAATATTGCCGGCGGCAACGGCTTCTTCGGCAACCACCGGGATGTCGGGGAAATAGGTGGCGAGCCAGGACAGGATGATGGCTTCGGCCCGCTGATCGGCATCGGTCACGGGAGAGGTGTCCGGCTTCAGAGCCACCTCGGGTCCGGCCTCATAGATCTCCAGAATGGCTTTCCCGGCAGCAATGGCGGCCCGCTCCAAGATGTCCAGCATGTCCCGACTTTGGTTATCCCTGTGTTTCCAGTGTCATCACTATGACAGATTTCCTAAAGAACGCTCTTTTTGATGTCATGAAACCGTAAAGATCGAAGATTGTGCGTCGCTGTCGCAAATGCCGGAAATATCCTCCGGCCGGGCGCAAACCGGAGGGCTTTGGCGGCATCCATGCAATAAAGAAACACAGCGCCGCAATTCCTTGCGGAACGGCCTCGGCGGGCTTGCTGTTTGGGCGGCATATGCGAATGTGGCGCCGCAACAATTGACGGATACCGAATGCGATATTCTGCCTTCTCGATCTTCAAGAACGCCCTGTCGGGAAACCTGAACTGGAAGAGCGCCTGGCAGCAGCCGGAACCGAAGGCGCATTACGACGTCATCATCGTCGGCGGCGGCGGCCATGGGCTGGCGACGGCCTATTATCTCGCCAAGGAATTCGGCATCAAGAATGTCGCCGTCATCGAGAAGGGTTATCTCGGGTCCGGCAATGTCGGCCGCAACACGACGATCGTGCGCTCGAACTACATGCTGCCCGGCAACGAGCCGTTCTACGAGTTCTCGATGAAGCTCTGGGAAGGGCTGGAGCAAGACCTCAACTACAATGTCATGCTGTCGCAGCGTGGCGTGATGATGCTCTATCACAGCGACGGCCAGCGCGACGCCTATATAAGGCGCGGCAATGCCATGTGGATGGAGGGTGTCGCCGGCGAGTTGGTCGAGCGCGAACAGCTGAAGAAGATGATGCCGTTCCTGAATTACGAACATGCGCGGTTCCCGATCATGGGCGGGCTGCTGCAGAAGCGGGCCGGCACGGCGCGGCATGATGCGGTCGCCTGGGGCTACGCGCGCGGCGCCAGCCGCCACGGCGTCGACATCATCGAACATTGCGAGGTCACCGGCATCCGCCGCGAAAACGGCGCCGTCACCGGCGTGGAGACCAGCAAGGGTTTCATCGGCTGCGGCAAGCTGGCGCTCGCGGCGGCCGGGAACTCGTCGCGGGTCGGCGAGATGGCGGACTTGAAACTGCCGATCGAAAGCCATGTGCTGCAGGCCTTCGTCACCGAGGGGCTGAAGCCGGTCATCGACCATGTCATCGTCTACGGCGGCGGCCATTTCTACATTTCGCAGTCGGACAAGGGCGGGCTGGTCTTCGGCGCCGAGATCGACGGCTACAGTTCCTACGCCCAGCGCGGCAACCTGGCGACCGCCGAACATGTGATGGAGGAGGGGGTGACGATGATCCCCGGCCTGTCGCGGGTCCGGGTGTTGCGCGCCTGGGGCGGCGTCATGGACATGAGCATGGACGGCTCGCCGATCATCGACCGGACGCCGATCGACAATCTCTATCTGAATGCCGGCTGGTGCTACGGCGGCTTCAAGGCGACGCCGGCCTCGGGCTTCTGCTATGCGCACCTGATCGCCAAAAACGAGACCCATCCCGTTGCCCGCTTCATGCGCCTCGACCGGTTCGAGCGCGGCTTCCCGATCGACGAGCAGGGCGCAGGCCCGCAGCCGAACCTTCATTGAACCCAGTCAAGAGCATTCATGGCCAGCCTCATTCACTGCCCCCATTGCGGGGTGCGACCCAAGGAAGAATTCGCCATTCGCGGCGATGCGTCTCTCGTGCGCCCGGACCCGGCGGCGTCCGACGAGGCCTGGCACGACTATGTGCATGTGCGGGTCAATCCGCGTGGCCGCTACCGCGAGCACTGGCACCATATCGCCGGATGCCGCCGCTTTCTCGTGGTCGAGCGCGACACCTTTACCCATGAGGTGTTTTCGGTGACCGACGGCACGGCCTATGTGCGGGGAGAGGCGGAATGACAGCCGATCGCCTGCCATCCGGCGGTCTGATCGATCGCGACACGGCGCTGAACTTCACCTTCGACGGCGATGCGCTCTCCGGCTTTTCCGGCGACACGCTGGCCTCGGCGCTTTTGGCCAATGACCGGCTGCTGGTCGGGCGAAGCTTCAAGTATCACCGGCCGCGCGGTGTCGTCACCGCCGGCACGTCCGAGCCGAATGCGCTGGTCACGATCGGCTCGGGCGCTACCGCCGATCCGAACACCAAGGCGACTGTCGCCGAGCTCTACAACGGAATGAGCGCCGTCAGCCAGAACCGCTGGCCGTCGCTGAAACATGATATCGGCGCGCTCAACGGCCTGCTGTCGCCGTTCCTGTCGGCCGGATTCTACTACAAGACCTTCATGTGGCCCGCAGCCTTCTGGGAAAAGGTCTACGAACCCTTCATCCGCCGGGCTGCCGGGCTTGGCCGAACGGAGCTGGTTGCCGATCCGCACAGCTATGAGAAAAGCTGGGCACACTGTGATCTACTCATCGTGGGCGGCGGACCCACGGGCCTGATGGCGGCTCTGACGGCGGGGCGGGCGGGGCTGCGTGTCATCTTGGCCGACGAAGACTTTCGCCTTGGCGGCTCGCTTCTGTCGGAGACCGTGACGATCGACGGACAGGTGCCGGAGGCTTTCGTTGCGTCCGCGCTTGCGGAGCTGGATTCTCTGCCGAACGTCACCGTCATGGCCCGCACCACCGTCTTCGGCTGGTACGACGACAATGTTTTTGGCGCGGTCGAGCGGGTGCAGAAACATCTGGCTGCCATCAATCCGGCGCTGCCGGTCGAGCGTGTCTGGCGCATCGCCGCCAAACGAGCGATCCTGGCCACGGGCGCCGAGGAGCGGCCGCTCGTGTTCGGCGGCAACGACCGGCCGGGCATCATGATGGCGAGCGCCATGCGGACCTATGCCAACCGCCATGCGGTGGCGGCCGGGCGCCGGATCGCCGTCTTCACCAACGGCAGTTCGGGCTATGACACGGCCCGCGATCTGGCCGCCCGGGGCGTCGAGATCGCGGCGATCATCGACAGCCGCGCCGGTGCCGCAGCGGCTGCACCGGATGGCGTGCAGGTGCTGAAGGGCGCCTCCGTCACAAACACCAAAGGCTCGTTGCGGGTTTCCGGCATCACGGTCGAGCGTACCGGTTTCGAGGAAGCGATCGCCTGCGACGCGCTGGCCATGTCGGGCGGCTGGAGCCCGGTCATTCATCTTGCTTGCCAGCGTGGCGGCAAGGCTGTCTGGTCGGAGACACTGCAGGCGTTTCTGGCGCCGGATACAGGCGCCGGACTGCGCACCGCAGGCTCCGCGTCGGGCCGCTACGGGCTGGCGGAGTGTTTGAGGGACGGGGCGGCAAAAGCCTCAGCTGTTGCCGAAGAACTCGGTTTCGCGGCAACTTCCTTGCCGCTGCCTGCGGTTGGTGAAGAGGTGACGCCGTCCTTTGCGGCGCTGTGGTATGCGCCGGGCGCCAAGGCCAAGGCCTTCGTCGATTTCCAAAACGACGTGCACACAAAGGACCTGGGTCTCGCGCTGCGGGAAGGCTTCGGCCACATCGAACATGCCAAGCGCTACACGACAAACGGCATGGCGACGGATCAGGGCAAGCTGTCGAATATCAACGCCATCGGTATCATGGCCGGCATGCGCGGTGTCTCTCCGGCCGAGGTCGGCACCACGACCTTCCGGCCATTCTACACGCCTGTGTCCTTCGGGGCGCTGGCGGGCACATCGCGCGGCGAACATGCGATGCCGGCGCGCAAGTCGCCGCTGCATGGCTGGGCCGAGAAGAACGGCGCACGTTTCATCGATTCGGGCCTCTGGTTTCGCTCGTCGTGGTTTCCGCGCGAGGGTGAAGAGACCTGGCGGCAGAGCGTCGATCGTGAAGTTGCCAATGTGCGCAGCAACGTGGGCATCTGCGATGTCTCGACGCTGGGCAAGATCGAGATTTTCGGGCCGGATGCGGCCGAGTTTCTCGACCGGCTCTATTGCAACCCGTTCCTGAAACTGCCGGTCGGCCGGGCCCGCTACGGGCTGATGCTGCGCGAGGACGGCATCGTCTATGACGACGGCACGACCAGCCGGCTGGGCGACGAACATTTCCTCATGACAACCACGACCTCGATGGCCGGCGGCGTTCTCGCCCACATGGACTACTGCGCGCAGGTTCTGTGGCCCGATCTCAAGGTGCGCTTCACCTCCGTCAGCGACCAGTGGGCGCAGATGTCGGTGGCGGGGCCGAAGGCGCGGCTGGTGGTTCAAGCGGTGGTCGAGGACGATCTGTCCAATACGAATTTTCCGTTCATGGCGGCGCGGGTCGTCACTCTGAAGAGCGGGTTGAAAGCCCGGCTGTTCCGCATCTCGTTTTCCGGCGAGCTGGCCTACGAGCTGGCGGTGCCGGCCGGTTTCGGCGAGGCGGTGGCCGATGCGCTGATGCAGGCGGGGCAGCAGCACGGCATCTGCGCCTATGGCGTCGAGGCGCTCAACGTTTTGCGGATCGAAAAGGGCCATGTCACGCACGCCGAATTCGACGGTCGCGTAACAGCCGACGATGCCGGGTTCGGCCGGATGGTCTCGACAAAAAAGCCCGACTTCATCGGCAAGCGCCTGGCCAATCGCTACGGCCTGACGGCGGCGGACCGGATGCAGATGGTCGGGCTGAAACCGCTCGACGCCGACAAGGAAATCCGCGCCGGGGCGCATCTTCTGAAGGAATCGACCAAGCCCTCGACGCTGAACGATCAGGGCTGGGTGAGCTCTGTCTGTTTCTCGCCGACGCTGGAGCGCTATATCGCGCTCGCCTTCCTGAAATCCGGGCGCGAACGCATCGGCGAGAAGATCGTCATCTGGGACCGGCTGCGCGGCTCGGAAGTGGTGGCCGAAATCTGCCGTCCGGTGTTCGTCGATCCTGAAAACACCAAGCTGCACAGTTAAGGACAGAGACCATGGCGCATCGATATGCGGATCGTCACGCACTGGACGGGCTGATCCCGGCAAGCTCGGGGCGCCGGGCCGCCGATCATCTGGAGATCGTCTACCGCGTCTCGGTCGCCGTCGTACTGTCGGTGCCGGGACACGAGATCGATGCGGCGACATTGCTGGTGTCGGAAAGCGAGGTCAGCGTGCGCATCGCCGGACCGGGCGAATGGCTGGCCGTGTCGCTGGAGCTGACGCCGGATGGTTTGCGGGCTGCACTTTCGGCCGATCTCGGCGACGCCGCCCATATCATCGACCAGAGCCATGGGCGGGCGCTGCTGCGGCTGTCGGGCCCGAACGCGCGGCGAATCCTCGCCAAGGGCGTCGGCGTCGATCTGGCGCTCGAGGCCTTTTCCGAGGGGCATTCGGCCAATGTCCTCTGCGGCCATATCGCCACCAATCTGGCCTGCGTCGGGCCGGATACGTTCGAGCTTCTGGTCATGCGCAGCTTTGCCGAATCGCTCTACGAAGACCTGAAGCTGATGGGCCGCGCGCACGGTCTTTCGGTCGCATTTTCGGCCTGAAATCGAAAGCGTCATGGAATGACGCAAACGGGGCGCGGGTTTGCTAGGGAATGGCGGAAATGGGCAAGACCTGTTCGCACAGATGTCTTTCACGCGCCACTGTTTCTCCTTAAGTTTTGAGCCGAGCTTCCGCCAATATTTCCGGCGGACAAGAGACCTGGCCCCAAGCCTTCCTGCCATTGATCAGGCGCCGGTTGCGACCGGGCGCCGTGAACCGGAGTATTCGTCATGAAAAGCCATGCCAGGGTCGTCGTTATCGGCGGGGGCGTCGTCGGGTGTTCGATCCTCTACCACCTGACCAAGTTCGGCTGGACGGATGTGGTGCTGCTCGAGCGCTCGGAGCTGACCTCCGGCTCGACCTGGCACGCGGCGGGCGGCATGCACACGATCAACGGCGATCCGAACGTTGCCAAGCTGCAGAAATACACGGTGGAGCTTTACAAGGAGATCCAGGAATATTCCGGCCAGGACATCGGCCTGCACATGACCTCCGGCCTGATGCTGGCGGCCACCAAGGAGCGCTTCGACTGGATGAAGTCGATTCTCGCCAAGGGCCGCTACATGGGGCTCGATGCCGAGCTTCTGTCGCCCGAGGAAGCCCACAGGATGATGCCGCTGCTTGATCCCAAGCAGTTCGTCGGCGCGGTGTTCGACCCGGTCGAGGGCCATCTTGACCCCTATGGGACGACGCATGCCTATGCCAAGTCGGCCAAGAAGAACGGCGGCGAGATCTATCTACACACCAAGGTCGAGGACCTGGTGCAGCGCGAAGACGGCACCTGGCGGGTGATCACCAACAAGGGCGAGATCATTGCCGAACACGTGGTCAACGCTGCCGGTCTCTGGGCGCGCGAAGTCGGCCGCATGGTCGGTCTGGAGCTGCCGGTGCTGGCCATGGAGCACATGTATCTCATCACCGAGGACATGCCCGAGGTCATCGAATACAACAAGACCAGTGGCAAGGAGCTGATGCACTGCGTCGATTTCGACGGCGAGATCTATCTGCGCCAGGAGCGCAACGGCATGCTGATGGGCACCTATGAAAAGGCCTGCCGGCCCTGGTCGCCGATCACCACGCCTTGGGATTTCGGCCATGAGCTTCTGGCCGAGGACATCGAGCGCATCACGCCGGAGCTCGAAGTCGGCTTCCGCCACTTCCCGGCCTTCAACAATGCCGGCATCAAGACCGTCATCAACGGTCCCTTCACCTTTTCGCCCGACGGCAATCCGCTGGTCGGGCCGGTGCGCGGCATGACCAATTATTGGTCTGCCTGCGCCGTCATGGCCGGCTTTAGCCAGGGCGGGGGCGTCGGTCTGGCGCTCGCCAACTGGATGATCAACGGCGATCCGGGCTTCGATGTCTTCGCCATGGACGTGTCGCGCTACGGCGATTTCGCCACGCTCTCCTATACCAATGCCAAGGTGCGCGAGAACTATCAGCGCCGCTTCTCGATCCGCTATCCGAACGAGGAACTGCCGGGCGCCCGGCCATTCCTGACGACGCCGATCTACGACAAGCTGAAGGCCGAAGGCGCTATCTTCGGCGCCTCCTACGGGCTCGAAGCACCGCTCTGGTTCGCGCCCAAGGGCGAGGAAGACAAGTTCTCCTGGCGCCGGTCGAACGATTTCGATGTCGTCGGTGCGGAAGCCAGGGCGGTGCGCGACAGCGTCGGCCTGATGGAGACCTCAGGCTTCGCCAAATATTCCGTCACCGGCCCGGGCGCTGAAGCCTGGCTCGACCGGATGCTGACCTGCCGCATTCCGGCCACCGGCCGCATGGCACTGGCGCCGATGCTGAAGGACGATGGCAAGCTGATCGGCGATTTCACGCTGGCCAAGATGGGCGAGGGCGATTTCCTCGTCATCGGCTCGGGCATTGCCGAAGACTATCACATGCGCTGGTTCGAGCAGCACCTGCCCAAGGACGGCTCGGTCGTGCTCAAAGCGCTCAACCTGTCGCTGGTCGGCCTGTCGATCGCCGGCCCGAATGCACGCAAGGTCATGGCCAAGCTGACGCATCTCGACATGTCGGACGCAGCCTTCCCGTTCATGGAGATCCGCCGCATGGACCTGACCATGGCGCCGGCCATCGTCGGCCGCGTCAGTTACACGGGCGATCTCGGCTACGAGATCTGGATGAAGCCGGAATACCAGCGCTACATCTACGATATCCTGATGGCGGCGGGCGCCGAGTTCGGCATTCGGCTCTTCGGTCTGCGGGCGCTGAATGCGCTGCGTGTTGAAAAATCCTTCGGCAGCTGGTCGCGCGAATTCCGGCCGCTCTACGGTCCCTATGAAGCGGGTCTCGGCCGGTTCGTGGCGCTGAAGAAGGACGCGGATTTCATCGGCAAGGCAGCGGCGGCAAAGGAGAAGGAAGAGGGCGGCACGATGCGGCTCAGGACCTTCATCATCGAGGCGCGCGATGCCGACGTCATCGGCGACGAGCCGATCTATTTCAACGGCGAGGTTCGCGGCTGGGTGACCTCGGGCGGCTACGCCCACGCTTCCGGCGTTTCGGTCGCGCTCGGTTATGTGCCCAAAGCGATTGCAGACGAAGAGGGCGGCTGGTCGGTGGAGCTGCTCGGCGAGATCCTGTCAGCCCGGTTACAACAGCAGCCGCTGTTTGACGCCAACGGTGCCAGTATGCGCTCGTAAGAAGCGTCTTGCTGCGTTTGGCCAAAACCTGCCGGTAGTTTAGCTACCGGCGGTTTTTGCCGTGTCCGGTTGGAAACGGTGGAATCCACCGCGATCTGCCTGAAACGACGCCTTAAACTGCTGTTTTTTTGATTTCCGTGGCTGTTAAAACGTCAGAAACACCAAACTGGCGAAGAAATTTGCGATGCCTCAATTTTACGCTTCACTTTTGGTTCGAAAGCAGTATGGAATCCCTCCCAGACGAAAGGCTCGTTAAAGAGCTTGGAAAACAAGAGACCGGACCGTTCAACGGATCTGATCCAGGGGATTAAAATGAACTTTGAGTACTTTGCCCAGCAGGTCATCAATGGCCTGACGCTTGGCTCGATCTATGGCATGATCGCCATTGGTTATACGATGGTCTACGGGATCGTCGGCATGATCAATTTCGCCCATGGCGACATCTTCATGATGGGTGCCTTTACGGCCATGATCGTGTTCCTCATCCTCACCGCCCTGTTCACGTCGGTTCACGTCATCTTCTTCATCATCGTCATGATGCTGGTCGCGATGCTTCTGACCGGATTGTGGAACTGGTCGATCGAGCGGGTGGCCTACAAGCCTCTGCGCGGTTCGTTTCGCCTGGCGCCGCTGATCACCGCCATCGGCATGTCGATCTTCCTGTCCAACTTCGTTCAGGTGACACAGGGTCCGCGCAACAAGCCGATCGGCACGCTGATCCCGCAGACCTACAGCTTCGGTCAGGTCACGGTGTCGCTGAAGCAGATCGTCGTGCTGGTGGTCACCGCCGTTCTCCTCGCCATCTTCTGGTATCTGGTCAATCGCACGTCGCTTGGCCGCGCCCAGCGCGCCTGTGAGCAGGATCGCAAGATGGCATCGCTGCTCGGCATCGACGTCGACCGCACCATCTCGATCACCTTCGTCATGGGTGCCGCACTCGCCGCCGTCGCCGGAACGCTCTACCTCACCTATTACGGCGTCGTTCTGTTCACCAGCGGCTTCGTGCCGGGCATCAAGGCGTTCACTGCGGCGGTTCTCGGCGGTATCGGCTCGCTGCCGGGCGCCGTGCTGGGCGGTCTGATGATCGGCCTGATCGAAGCGCTCTACGCAGGTTATGTCTCGTCGGACTACAAGGACGTCGCGGTCTTCTCGGTTCTCGTCGTCGTTCTGATCTTCATGCCCGCCGGTATTCTCGGACGGCCCGAAGTCGAAAAGGTCTGAAGAAAATGGCTGCTACCGGAACGTCGGCGCTCCCCGAGCGCACACTTATCAACCAGGCCCTGCGCGACGCGCTTTTCGTCGGCATCATCTCGCTCGGCCTGTTCATCCTGATCGTCGGCCTGAAGACCGAACAGGACTTCAGCAACCGCCTCATTCTGGTGCCGCGCTGGGGCCTTTTGGCCAGCGTCGTCTTTGCCTGCATGGTCTGCCGCTTCCTCTTGACCTGGCTGATCCAGCCGGCGTTCGCCCAGCGCCGCGCCGCAAAGGCGGCCGAAGGCATAAAGATCGCCACCAAGCCGAATGTTATCATCCGCAACCTGGCGAAGCTGGGCCTCGCCTTCCTGCTGATCTATCCGTTCTTCATCTATTATTCGCTCGGCCCCTCGCAGATGCTGAAATGGGTCGACAATTTCGGCGTCATCATCCTGATCTACGTCATGCTCGGCTGGGGCCTCAGCATCGTTGTCGGTCTCGCCGGTCTTCTCGACCTCGGCTATGTCGCCTTCTACGCCATCGGCTCCTATGCCTATACGCTGCTTGCCTCCAACTATGGCTGGTCCTTCTGGATGTGCCTGCCGGTGGCCGGTATTCTCGCCGCCTTCTGGGGCATTATCCTCGGTTTTCCGGTGCTGCGCCTGCGCGGCGACTATCTGGCGATCGTGACCCTGGCCTTCGGCGAAATCATCTATATCGTTGCCAAGAACTGGAAGGACTTTACCGGCGGCGGCGTCGGCAAGCCTGCCCCGAAGATCGATTTCTTCGGCATTCCGTTCACGGCGGCTCCGGCTGGTTTCGCCAAGACCATGTCGGCCTGGCTGACGTCGGCGTGGCAGACCATCGGCGGGTCCTCGCCGATCGTCATTCCGCATACGCCCTGGTACCGCACGGTCTTCCTCTATTACGTCATTCTCATCCTGGCGCTGCTGACGGCCTTCGTCATCACCCGCCTGCGCGCCATGCCGGTCGGCCGCGCCTGGGAAGCGATGCGTGAAGACGAGATCGCCAGCCGGGCGCTCGGCATCAACACGATCAACACCAAGCTGACGGCCTTTGCGGTCGGCGCCTTCTTCGGCGGCATGGCCGGTTCGTTCTTCGCCGCCCGCCAGGGCTTCATCGATCCGGAAAGCTTCAAGTTCCTGCAGTCGGCAATCATCCTGGCCATCGTCGTTCTCGGCGGCATGGGATCCCTGGTCGGCATTGCCATTGCGGCGATCGTCATGATCGGCGGAACCGAGCTTCTGCGCGAAATCACCTTCCTGAAATCGGTCTTCGGGCCGGATTTCAAGCCTGAGCTCTACCGCATGCTGCTGTTCGGTCTGGCCATGGTCGTCGTCATGCTGTTCAAGCCGCGCGGTTTCGTCGACAAGCGCGTGCCGACAGCCTTCCTGGTCAATCGCAAGATCGTCTCAGGGTCGTTCACCAAAGAGGGGCATGGTTGATGACCTCCGGAAATACGAGCATGACCAACACCCCAATCCTCAAAGTCGAGCATCTCTCGATGAAGTTCGGTGGCCTAATGGCCATCAACGACCTGTCCTTCGAGGCGACGCGCGGCAACATCACGGCACTGATCGGCCCGAACGGGGCCGGCAAGACCACGGTGTTCAACTGCATCACCGGTTTCTACAAGCCGACCATGGGCATGATCACCATGTGCCAGCGCGAGGGCAAGGAGTTCATGCTGGAACGCATGACCGACTTCGAGATCACTCGCGATGCGAAAGTGGCCCGCACGTTCCAGAACATCCGGCTGTTTTCCGGCCTGACGCTCCTGGAAAACCTGCTGGTCGCCCAGCACAACAAGCTGATGAGCGCGTCGGGCTATACGGTCCTCGGCCTGTTCGGCGTGCCGTCCTACAAGAGGGCGGTCAAGGAATCGATCGAGATTGCCCGCTACTGGCTGGAAAAGGCTTCGCTGCTCGACCGCGCCGACGATCCGGCCGGCGATCTGCCCTATGGTGCACAGCGCCGCCTGGAAATCGCCCGTGCCATGTGCACCGGGCCTGAGCTGCTCTGCCTCGACGAACCGGCCGCCGGTCTCAACCCGCGCGAGTCGCTGGCGCTGAACGACCTGTTGCGCAGCATCCGCGCCGAGGACGGCACGTCGGTGCTGCTGATCGAGCACGACATGTCCGTGGTGATGGAAATTTCCGACCATGTCGTCGTTCTCGAATACGGCCAGAAGATTTCCGACGGCGATCCGGCGCACGTCAAGAACGACCCCAAGGTCATTGCCGCCTATCTCGGCGTCGAGGACGATGAGGTCGAGGATGTGATTGCTGAAGTCGAAGGAGCCCAGGCATGAGTGAACGGCTTCTTGATATCCAGGCCGTCGAGACCTACTACGGCAATATCCGCGCCCTCAACGGCGTCAATGTCGTGGTCGACAAGGGCGAGATCGTCAGTCTCATCGGTGCCAACGGCGCCGGAAAATCGACGCTGATGATGACCGTCTGCGGCAGCCCGCAGGCAAAGCGCGGTGCGGTGATCTTCGACGGGCAGGACATTACACGCCTGCCGACCCACGAGATTGCCCGTCTGCGCATTGCCCAGTCACCGGAAGGCCGCCGCATCTTTCCGCGCATGACCGTCTATGAAAACCTGCAGATGGGCGCCAGCCTCGACAAGCTGAAATATTTCCAAGAAGACCTGGAAAAGATTTTTACGCTTTTTCCCCGCCTGAAGGAGCGTCAGCTGCAGCGCGGCGGCACGCTTTCGGGCGGCGAGCAGCAGATGCTGTCGATCGGCCGTGCGCTGATGGCGCGCCCGAAGCTTTTGCTTCTGGACGAGCCGTCGCTCGGCCTGGCGCCGCTGATCGTCAAGCAGATTTTTGCCGCGATCAAGGTGCTGAACCAGACCGAGGGGCTGACCGTGTTCCTCGTCGAGCAGAACGCGTTTGCAGCCCTGAAACTGTCCGACCGGGCCTATGTCATGGTCAACGGCAATGTGACGATGAGCGGCACCGGCAAAGAGCTGCTGGCCAATCCGGAAGTTCGCGCCGCCTACCTTGAAGGCGGGCACTGATGACCATTGCCGGGAGATATTGAGATGCACGGTATTCTGTACGAAGAAGCCAACATTTTGCAGTTTCTGTTCGTCACCTGCATCATCGGCGGCTGGACCGCCTGGCGCACCGGCAGGAGCTGCGCCGAGAGCTGGCAGAACTATGCGACCGTCGTCGTCTCGACGCTGATTCTGGGCGCGGGCATCCGTTTCGTGCACTTCGCGATTTTCGAAGGCACTCTGCTGTCGCTGCAATACTATGCCGTGGACACGATCATTCTTTTGGTGTTCTCTACGGCAGGTTATCGCTACAAGCGCACGCTTCAGATGACGAATAACTACTACTGGCTCTATGAAAAGGTATCGCCCTTTTCGTGGAAGAAAAAATAAGAGGGATCTCCGTTCCGATCTGTTTACCGCAGGCGGTCGGATCAAGACACCCGCGCAATGATGGTGGGTATTGCGTGGGCATTCAAACCAGACCCGCTTTAAAACTTGGGAGTAACAGGATGAAAAAGTCACTTCTGTCAGCAGTTGCCCTGACCGCGATGATCGCGTTCTCGGGCAATGCTTGGGCGGATATCATCATTGGTATCGGCGGTCCTATGACGGGCCCGAATGCTGCTTTCGGCGCACAGCTCCAGAAGGGTGCCGAGCAGGCCGCAGCGGATTTCAACGCAGCTGGTGGCATCAACGGCGAGCAGATCAAGCTTGTCATCGGTGACGACGCTTCGGAACCGCAGCAGGGCGTTTCGGTTGCCAACAAGTTCGTCGCCGACGGCGCACAGTTTGTTGTCGGTCACTTCAACTCCGGCGTGACCATGCCGGCTTCGGAAATCTACCGCGAAAACGGCGTTCTCGCCGTAACCCCGGCTGCTACCAACGTTTGCGTCACCGCCCGCAAGGACGGCCCATGCGGCGACTGGAAAGAAGCTGCTCCTGATCTTCTGATGTTCCGCACCTGCGGTAACGACCTTTATCAGGGCACATTCGCCGGCAAGTACATTCTCGACAACTACGCTGGCAAGAACATCGTCGTTCTGCACGACAAGACCGCTTACGGTCAGGGCCTTGCCGACCAGACCAAGAAGACGATCAACGAAGGCGGCCTGAAGGACGTCATCTATGAAGGTGTGACGGTCGGCGAAGAAGACTTCTCGGCACTCGTCTCCAAGATCAAGGAAGCAAAGGCTGACCTGGTTTACTGGGGTGGCCTGCACACGGAAGCCGCACGTATCGTCAAGCAGATGCGCGAACAGGGCGTAGAAGCCAAGTTCATGTCGGCTGACGGTATCACGTCTGACGAATACGCAGCCATCGGTGGCGATGCCACAGAAGGCACGCTGATGACCTTCCCGCCGGATCCGCGCACGAACCCGGCTTCTGCCGCGATCGTCAAGAAGTTCGTCGATGCCGGCTTCAACCCGGAAGCCTACACGCTTTATGGCTATGCAGCGATGCAGGTCATCAAGGAAGGCATCGAGAAGGCTGGCGGCACGGACACGGCAAAGGTTGCCGAATATCTGTACTCCGGCGCAACGATCCCCACTGTTGTCGGCGAAATCCAGTATGACAAGGTCGGCGACAAGCTCGACCAGACCTATGTCATGTACACCTGGAAAAAGGGCACCGACGGCAAGATCACCTACGTTCCTATGTGATCAAGCCAGAAGCGGCATAACCGCGCTGCGGCTGCCGCTTGACGCATAAACTGAAGGAAAAGCCCAGGCACCGCCTGGGCTTTTTCTGTTTGATTTTCGGGACTTCATCAACTTCGCTGCGCCGATCTGCGGGCCGGTAAGCGCTGCATTCGGGTCACAGTCATCAGATTTACCTAGGTAGACCTGCTATGGTGCAGTGCAATATCGGTTGTCACGACTCCAGAATTAGCGGATACTTACACTCAATAAGGCAGGTCACGGGCATCGGTTTTTGCGCCGGTGCAATGGAGACTATCAAGGCTGGTGAGCCGGGTTTTTGCCAGTCCCTGCGTTTGTCAGGTGTTTTGCAGGTCAAGCCGTATAGGGGAAGACAACGTCAGGGTGGGAGTGCGATCGCAATCCAACTGGAGACGTCCCATGCTTGAACGACACAGATCCCAACGGCATGCAGCGCGGGCAAAGGTCTGGCACGACCGGCCGATCAAGGAAACGGCCTGGCGGTGCGCCTGCCTGTGCATTCTCCTCCTTCTGCTGGCCGGCGCCGCGCCGGTGCTGGCGCATGATGCGCCCA
This sequence comes from Pararhizobium sp., assembly GCA_030655075.1. GTDB lineage: Bacteria > Pseudomonadota > Alphaproteobacteria > Rhizobiales > Rhizobiaceae > JAURWE01. The sequence goes on along the minus strand of JAURWE010000024.1, from coordinate 487,806 downwards.
CGGGGTGGAAGTATCCGTTTTCCTGTTGCTCCGGCATGGATTGCCGGCCCGTCCAGACCAAGGCGGTGTCTGAGAAGAGCGCGGGATACATCATCCAGAACACTGGAGAGGTGGTGCCCTATGAAGATACGCGGGTCCGTCAATCGCCCGACGGGGATTTTCACTGGTGCTCGGTGGCCGGGGCCGAAGATACACGAACGATCTGCCTGTTCGTGCCGCCCCGCGCGTTCTGACGATTTCGCCCGGGCCTATGCTGCCTGCGAGGTGACGACATGGGCCCTGCAGCCTTTCGGGCCGGCGCAGGCCTGCTGCGTCAGACTTCGTGCAGAACGTGGGCCGCCTTGACGGCGGCCGAGGCGCGGTTTTCGACACCGAGTTTGACGTAGATCTGTTCGAGGTGCTTGTTCACCGTGCGGGCTGAGAGGCCGAGAATATCGCCGATATCGCGGTTCGATTTGCCCTTGGCGATCCACAAGAGCACCTCAGCCTCGCGCGCCGTGACGGAAAAATGCTGGCGCAGGATCTCGTCGTCGCTGAGCTTGTTGGCGGCGGTCAGCCGGAAGAGATATTCGTCGGCACCGATGGCGCCGAGAAAGGCCAGTTGCAGCGTCGCCTGGCCATTGTGGCGGATAAGGAAGGGGGCTTCGCGCGAGGCGCCCGGCTTGCGGCTGTCGAGCATCCAGGCCGAAATCGGCCCGGCGACGATGTCGAGCCCGTCGTCGCTGCCGGTGGCGGCGTTGATCAGGCGGGTCGCCTGCGGGGTGGACCACTGGATCTTGCCGTTGCCGCGCGCCGCCAGCAGATGCCGCCCGGCGGCATCGAGCGCGACGCGGGCGCTCTGGGCCGAGCGGGCATTCGAAAGATGCACGCGGATGCGGGCTCGCAGTTCGTCGATGTTGATCGGCTTGGTCAGATAATCGACGCCGCCCGATTCGAGTGCGTGGACGATGTGTTCGGTTTCAGTCAGCCCGGTCATGAAGACAACGGGTACCTGCGCCACAGACCCATTTGCTTTCAGCCGCGCGCAGGTCTCGAACCCGTCCATGCCGGGCATGACCGCATCCATCAGGATGATGTCGGGCGTGATCCGGTCGACGATGTTGAGGGCGGCCGAGCCGGATGTGGCGATCAGCACGGAAAAGCCCGACTGTTCCAGCGCCTCGGTCAGGAAACCCAGTGCCTCGGGTGAATCGTCCACAAGCAGCACGATGTCGCGCGGATGCGAGCGTTCAGTCATTCCTTGCCGTCCCTTCTCCATCCAGCCTGTGCAGGAAGTCGACGTAGCCCGCCATGTCGAAGGCTTCGACATAGGTGCGCAGCGCTGTCGCGAAGGGTTGGTTTTCCTCTTTTTTGGCGAGGTCCGCAAGCTTGGCTTCGATGCCGCGGACATAGCCGATCTCGCCCAGCCGGATCAGTTCGCGCACATGGTCGTCGCCCGGTGTTTTCAGCGCAAGGGAGCTCTTCGGGCTGGCTTTTATTTGCTCAGCATCGCTGTAGAGCCAGTCAAGCCCCAGATGCAAGGCGAGCTTGTCCTGAAGCTGGCGGATGTCGAAGGGCTTTGCGATCGTGCCGTTGTGGCCGGTGTCGGTGTTGTCGTTCAGCGAACCGTCGCCGATGTTGGCAGACAGCATCAGGATCGGCGCCGTGGTGCCCATTGCGCGCAGTTTTGCCACCAGCTCCCAGCCGTTCATGCCGGGCATGGAAATGTCGATGAAGAACAGGTCCGGCCGGATGCCCTCAATCAGCGTCACGCATTCAACGCCGCCTGGCGCTGTCAGCACGACGAAATCGAGCGGCACCAGAACCTCACGCATCAGGTCGCGGTGATCCTCGTTGTCGTCGACGACGATGATGGTGCGGCGCGGTCCGCTGTAGCCCGATATCTTGCGCAGCGAGGTCGGCAAGATCGCCGGCCGGTCGATGGCCGACAAGAGCAGGCGCACCTTGAAGGTCGAACCCTTGCCGATCTCGCTGACGACCGAGACCTCGCCGCCGAGCGTGTTGGCGAGCAGCCGCGTGATGGTCAGCCCGAGGCCGAGGCCGGGCATCGGCTTGACAGTCTCGGCATCGCCGCGCTGGAACGGCTCGTAGATGTGCGGCAGGTTCTTTTCCGAAATGCCGGGGCCGGTGTCCGAGACGGTGAACGTCGCCACCTGGCTGCGATAGGCGACACCCAGAACCACATGGCCCTTCTCGGTGAACTTGATGGCGTTCGACAGCAGGTTGACGAGGATCTGGCGCAGGCGCTTCTCGTCGGTGCGGACGAAGTGCGGCAGGTTGGCGGCGCGGGTGTGTTCGAAGGACAGGCCCTTGGCCTGGGCCTGCGGGCGGAACATGTCGACGATCTGGTCGAGAAAGTCGCCGATGTTGATCTCGTTGGAATAGACCTGCAGCCGGCCGGATTCGATCTTGGAAATATCCAGCAGGCCGTCGATCAGGCCGGACAGGTGTTCGGCGCTGCGCTTGATAACCTTGATGGCCGACTGGCGCGGCTGCGGGATGGTCTCGTCGCGCTCAAGGATCTGGGCATAGCCAAGCACGGCATTGAGCGGCGTGCGCAGTTCGTGGCTAAGGCCGACGACATAACGGCTCTTGGCGCGGTTGGCCGATTCGGCCGTGTCCTTGGCATCCTGCAGCGCCGCATCGGTCTTCTTGTGGGCGGCGATTTCCTTCAAGAGCAGCGTGTTCTGACGCGACGATTCCTCCTCGGCCACCAGGCGGCTGTCGTGGGCGAGCACGTAGAACCAGCAGACGACGCCGGTGACGACGGCAAAGACGAAGAAGACGATGGCAACCGTGCGCTCCACCACCGCCGCCGTTTCAGGCGAGGCGCCGCCGGCCTGATGCGAGATCATCGCCAGGATGACGCCGATGCCGGTGATCGCCAGCGTCACGGCAATGCCGTAGCGGCCGAGCCGGGTGCCGAGCGTTTCGGTGACCTGTTCCGGCAGGATGGTCTTGGCGACGGAAGCGACCTGCGCGTTGAAGCGGGCTTTCGGCTTGCACATGTCATGGCAGCGGCTGTCGAGCGAGCAGCAGAGCGAACAGATCGGCGCCGCATAGGCCGGGCACCAGGCCATGTCCTCAGGCTCGAACGGGTGTTCGCAGACCGAGCAGGTGATGGAGGAGAGGTTCTTCCAGCTCTGGCGAGGTTTGCGGGCGAGGTAATATTTGCCCTTCGTCGCCCAGGCGATGGCCGGGGAGGCGATGAAGGCGACGATCAGCGCCAGATAGGGGGCCATGGAGGCCGCCAGTTCGCCCATGACGCCGAAATGGGCGATCAGCGCCACAGTGGCCGAAATCGTCATGGCGCCGAGGCCGACGGGGTTGATGTCGTAGAGATGGGCGCGCTTGAACTCGATGCCTTCAGGGGCAAGGCCCAGCGGCTTGTTGACGAAGAGATCGGCCGAGATGCTGCAGAGCCAGGCCATGGCGATGATCGAGAAGATGCCGAGCGTTTCCTCCAGCAGCTTGTAGATGCCGAGCTCCATCAGGAGCAGCGCGATGGCGACGTTGAAGATCAGCCAGATCACCCGGCCTGGATGGCTGTGGGTGAGGCGGGAAAAGAAGTTCGACCAGGCGAGCGAGCCCGCATAGGCGTTCATGACGTTGATCTTCAACTGCGAGACGACGACGAAGGCGGCCATCAGCAGCAGTGCTGCTGTTTCCGACGGGATCATGTAGCCAAAGGCGGTGGCATACATCTGCGCCGGGTCGGCGGCCTTGTCGACGGGAACGCCGGCGCTCAGCGTCAAAACGACGAGGAACGAGCCAGCCAGCAGCTTCGGCGCGCCGACGATGACCCAGCCGGGGCCAGCCAGGAATACGCCGATGCGGTGGCGCAGTTTGCGCTCGCCGTCTGGCGGCAGGAAGCGCAGAAAGTCCACCTGCTCGCCGATCTGCGCCATCAGCGCCAGGATGACGGCCGAGGCGGCGCCGAACTGGACGAGCGAGAAGGGGGCAACCGTGCCCGGTGCGCCGGGGGCGGCATGAATGCCGGCAAAGGCGCGCCAGAGATCGAACTTTTCCCAGTCGGCAAAGGCGATGAAGATGAAGGGCAGAATGTTGAGGATGATCCAGAAGGGCTGGGTCAGGAGCTGGAAACGGCTGATCATCTGGATGCCGTGGGTCACCAGCGGAATGACGACGACGGCGCTGATGATATAGCCGATCCACAAGGGTATGCCGAGCGCCAGCTCGAGCGCGCCGGACATGATCGAGGCTTCGATGGCAAAAAGCAGGAAGGTGAAGCTGGCATAGATCAGCGAGGTGATGGTCGAGCCGATGTAGCCGAAACTGGCGCCGCGGGTCAGAAGGTCGATATCGACACCGTGGCGGATGGCGTAGCGGCTGATCGGCAGGCCGACGAGAAGCATGAGGACGCTCGCCACCAGCGTGGCGACGATGGCGTTGGTGGTGCCGTAGGACAGCGTGATGGCGCCGCCGATGGCTTCCAGCGCCAGAAACGAGATGGCGCCGATGGCGGTCTGCGAAATGCGCTCGGAGGAAAAACGCCGGGCGCTCTTGGCGGTGAAGCGCAGCGCATAATCTTCCAGCGTCTGGTTGGCCACCCAGCGATTGTACTCGCGCCGGACCGGGATGATGCGTTGGCGTGCGGCCATGGCTGCTTTCTGCTGCGTCACTCGACTGTATGAAAAGGCGTAACACAGAACATTAGGCGCATTAAGAGGTGCATTGCAGCAAAGGCTGCACAGTTCGCGCAGCCTGCTACGTCAATTAACGTATGTCGCATTGCACAATCCCGCCCGATAGTCGGTTCAGGCAACGGTTAATTCTTTGTTTCCGGCCGTTGCGGCCAAAAATCAAGAGGGGTTCCACACGATGAATATGAAAGCTCGCGCTACCGGCGCATTGCTTGCAGCTTTGATGTCGGCGACGGCATACAATGGCGCATTCGCTGCCGACGACACGATCAAGGTCGGCGTTCTCCACTCGCTTTCGGGCACGATGGCGATCTCTGAAACGACGTTGAAAGACGTCATGCTGATGCTCATCGAAGAGCAGAACAAGAAGGGTGGCGTTCTCGGCAAGAAGCTCGAAGCCGTCGTTGTCGATCCGGCATCCGACTGGCCGCTGTTCGCTGAAAAGGCCCGCGAACTGATTTCCGTCAACAAGGTTGCCGCCGTTTTCGGTTGCTGGACCTCGTCGTCGCGCAAGTCGGTTCTGCCGGTTTTCGAAGAGCTCAACTCGCTGCTCTTCTACCCGGTCCAGTACGAGGGTGAAGAGTCCTCGCGCAACATCTTCTACACCGGTGCTGCTCCGAACCAGCAGGCTATTCCGGCTGTCGACTACCTGATGGAAACCGAAGGTGTTAAGCGCTTCGTTCTGGAAGGCACCGACTACGTCTATCCGCGCACCACCAACAAGATTCTTGAGGCCTACCTGATTTCGAAGGGTATTCCGAAAGAAGACATCATGATCAACTACACGCCATTCGGCTTCTCCGACTGGCAGACCGAAGTTGCGGCCATCAAAGAATTCGGTTCGGCCGGCAAGAAGACCGCCGTCGTTTCGACCATCAATGGTGACGCGAACGTTCCGTTCTACAAGGAACTCGGCAACAAGGACATCAAGGCAACCGACATTCCGGTCGTTGCCTTCTCGGTCGGCGAAGAAGAACTCGCCGGTCTCGACACCAAGCCGCTGGTCGGCCACCTGGCTGCCTGGAACTATTTCCAGTCCGTCGATGCGCCGATCAATGCCGAATTCATCGCGCAGTGGAAGGCTTACACCAAGAACGACAAGCGCGTGACCAACGACCCGATGGAAGCCGCCTATATCGGCTTCAACGCATGGGTCAAGGCTGTCGAGGCTGCTGGCACGACCGACACCGACGCGGTTCTCGACACGATCATCGGCACCTCCGTTCCGAACCTTTCGGGCGGCTACTCGACCGTCATGCCGAACCACCACATCACCAAGCCGGTGCTGATCGGCGAAATCCAGGCCGACGGCCAGTTCGAAATCGTGCAGCAGACACCTCAGGTGGTCGGAGACGAATGGTCCGACTTCCTGCCGGACTCCAAGGACCTGATCTCCGACTGGCGCAAGCCGATGTCCTGCGGCAACTTCAACGTTGCAACAGGCAAGTGCGGCGGCAAGGGTTCCTGATCTCCGTCAAACGTGAGGAACGGCCGTAAGGCCGTTCCTTTCCCGGTTTCGACATTCTCCCAAGACACGCCTTTCAAGACACGACCTTTCAAGACACGACCTTTCGTCCGCCGGGATCCTCGACCCGGGCGGGCGGTCCGACCGCGATCGCCTGGCACGCTTCCTGCAAGAATTCCGGTGAGACCGGTTTTGACCGGCCCGGCGAAGATGCCAAGCCCGGTTTCGACGCTCAGGATGACATGCCTGCTGAAATGTTAAGCAACCGCGCCTGCCTTATGCCTTTTCGATAGTGGGCGGCGCTCGAGCCAACAGAACAAGAAGAGCCCATGTATCGCGCCATTCAAACCTCCATCATCGCTCTCTGCCTGCTGATCAGCTGCCTGACCACGGGCCTTCGCGCCCAGGAGGCCATCCGGCCACTCGTCGATGCGCTCGGCACCGGCGGCTTCCCGCAGAAGGTCGAGGCCGTCGGCGCGCTTGCCGCGTCAGGCGATCCGAAGGTTGCCGACATCCTGCAGAACCTCAGCGACGGCAAGCTCTATGCGCCGAAAGCCGGCGGTGCGGTTTTCCTCGCCGGTGAGACCGATGGCAGCTTCGTCGATGTGCTGACCGGCGCGCCGGTTGCCGAGGCGCCGTTCGGCCTTGCAAAAATTCGCCTCAACAACGGCCTGCGCGGTGCGATCAGCGCTGCGCTGAGCCAGCTGACCCTGCTCAGCCCCGACCGGTCGGCGCGCCTGAAGGCGGCGAAAGACCTGCTGTCGAACATCAATCCCGATAATCTCGAGCTGATCAATTCCGCTCTTGCTGCGGAAAAAGACCCGGTAATCAAGAGCACGATGGAGGGCGCGCGCGCCGTCATCCTGCTGCAGACCGATGCCAGCACCGAAGACAAGAAGGCGGCGATCGCCACCATCGCCGAGCGCGGCAATCGCGATGCGCTGACCACGCTCAACGCCGCGCTGTCGAGCGCGCCGGAAGAGTTGAGGCCCGAAATCGAGCGGCAGATTGCCTCGATCGAGCGCAGCCTGTCGATCTGGGACGTTGCCCAGAACATCTGGTACGGCCTGTCGCTCGGCTCGGTGCTGCTCTTGGCCGCCATCGGCCTGGCCATCACCTTCGGCGTCATGGGCATCATCAACATGGCGCATGGCGAAATGGTCATGCTCGGCGCCTATACGACCTATGTTGTGCAGCAGACTGTGGCCTCGGTGGCGCCGGGGTTGATCGACTATTCGCTGGTCTTTGCCGTTCCCGCCGCCTTCATCTTCACCGGCCTCGTCGGCATCGCCATCGAACGCAGCATCATCCGCTGGCTCTACGGCCGGCCGCTTGAAACGCTGCTGGCCACCTGGGGCCTGTCGCTGATCCTGCAGCAGGCGATCCGCACCATCTTTGGCCCGACCAACCGCCAGGTCGACAATCCAAGCTGGATGTCGGGCGTGTTCGAGCTCGGCGGCCTGTCGATCACCTGGAACCGTCTCTGGATCATCGTCTTCTCGCTCAGCGTCTTCGTCGCCCTGCTTCTCTTGCTCAAGCGCTCGAAGTTCGGCCTGCAGATGCGCGCTGTGACGCAGAACCGCCGCATGGCCTCCTCGATGGGTATCCGCACCCCCTGGGTCGATGCGCTGACCTTCGGCCTCGGCTCCGGCATTGCCGGCATTGCCGGCGTCGCGCTCAGCCAGATCGACAACGTCTCGCCGAACCTCGGGCAGAACTACATCATCGACAGTTTCATGGTGGTGGTGTTCGGCGGCGTCGGCAATCTTTGGGGCACCTTCGTCGGCGCGCTGACGCTTGGGATCGCCAACAAGTTCCTTGAGCCCTATGTCGGGGCGGTTCTGGGCAAGATCCTGATCCTGGTCCTCATCATCCTGTTCATCCAGCGGCGGCCGCGTGGCCTGTTCGCGCTCAAGGGAAGGGCGATCGAACAATGATCTCTCAAATGCTGTTGCGCACCCACGAAAAGAAGACCATCGCCGTCGCGCTGCTGATCCTGCTGGCCGCCGTTCTGGTGCCGATGTCGAACCTGATGCTGTCGCCGGAAAATCCGCTGCATGTGCCGGGGTATCTGGTGCCGCTGCTCGGCAAATATCTCTGCTACGCCATGCTGGCCCTGGCGCTTGATCTTGTCTGGGGCTATTGCGGCATTCTCTCGCTCGGCCACGGCGCCTTCTTCGCGCTCGGCGGTTATGCCATGGGCATGTACCTGATGCGCCAGATCGGCGCGCGCGGCGTCTATGCCAATCCGGAACTGCCCGATTTCATGGTCTTTCTCAACTGGCAGGAACTGCCCTGGTACTGGTACGGCTTCAGCCATTTCTGGTTTGCGGGCCTGATGGTGCTGCTGGTTCCCGGCCTGCTCGCCTTCGTCTTCGGTTGGTTCGCCTTCCGCTCGCGCGTCACCGGCGTCTATCTGTCGATCATCACCCAGGCTATGACCTATGCGCTGCTGCTCGCCTTCTTCCGCAATGAAATGGGCTTTGGCGGCAACAACGGTCTGACCGACTTCAAGGAAATCCTCGGCGCCAATGTCCAGGCGGCAGGCACCCGCGCCTCACTGTTTGCGGCCACTGCCATCGCGCTCGCTCTCGCCCTGATGCTGAGTTCAGCCATCGTGCGCTCGAAATACGGCAAGGTGCTTGTCGGCGTGCGCGACGCGGAAAGCCGCACCCGCTTCCTCGGCTACCGGGTCGAGAACATGAAGCTGTTCATCTTCACCGTCTCGGCGATGATGGCCGGTGTCGCCGGTGCGCTTTACGTGCCGCAGGTCGGCATCATCAACCCGGGCGAATTCGCTCCGGCCAACTCGATCGAAGTGGTCATCTGGACGGCGGTCGGCGGCCGCGGCACGCTGATCGGCCCGATCATCGGCGCCATGCTGGTCAACTTCGGCAAGAGCATCTTTACTGCCGCCTTCCCGGAATTCTGGCTGTTTGCGCTCGGCGCGCTGTTTGTTGCCACGACGCTGTTCCTGCCCAAGGGCATCGTTGGCACCGTCCAGCAGTTCATGGCATCGCGCAAGGCCTATCAAAAGGCCGGCGCCGTGGAAGAGGCCTATCAGGCCAATGCCGCCGCCAAGAGCAAGGCTGCTTCGCTCGATACACCCGAACCCCAGGCTGCGGAGTAATCGTCATGGACAAAAAAACCTCGAACAGCCTGCTCTATCTCGACGGCGTCTCAGTTGCCTTCGACGGGTTCAAGGCTTTGAATTCGCTGTCCTTCGTGGTCGAACCCGGTGAACTTCGCGCCATCATCGGCCCGAACGGTGCCGGCAAGACGACGATGATGGACATCATCACCGGCAAGACACGGCCGAATTCCGGCCAGGTGTTCTTCCAGGGCGATATCGACCTCACCAAGAAGGACGAGGCGGAAATCGCCCAGCTCGGCATCGGCCGAAAGTTCCAGAAGCCGACGGTGTTCGAAAGCCACACGGTCTGGGACAATATCGAGCTGGCGCTCAACCGCAATCGCGGCGTTTTCGCGACGCTGTTCTACACGCTGACGCCGGCCGACAAGGCGCGCATCGAGGAAATCCTCGAGACCGTGCGCATGACCGCCCGCAAGGACGATCTGGCCGCCAACCTCAGCCACGGCCAGAAACAGTGGCTGGAGATCGGCATGCTGCTGGCGCAGGAGCCGAAGCTGTTGCTGGTCGACGAGCCGGTGGCCGGCATGACCGACGCTGAAACCTCGGAGACAGCGATTCTCCTCAAGGAGATCGCCAAGACCCGCTCCGTCGTCGTCGTCGAACACGACATGGGCTTCATCCGCGACCTCGGCGTCAAGGTCACGTGCCTGGCCGAAGGTTCAGTGCTGGCCGAAGGCTCGATCGATTTCGTCAGCAACGATCCGAAGGTGATCGAGAACTATCTGGGGCGGTGATCATGCGATCCTTGTTTCTCTCCCTGAGTTCCATGCCTGAGGCTTCACCCCCCTCTGCCGGCGACGCCGGCATCTCCCCCACAAGGGGGGAGATCGCCACCAGCTTTTTTGCCCACAAGGGACAAGAACAATCTCCCCCCTTGTGGGGGAGATGTCACGAAGTGACAGAGGGGGGTAAACTCTCCGCAAATGAAGGAGTTGCCCTATGCTGACCGTCGACAACATCAACCTCCACTACGGTGCGGCCCAGGCGCTGCGCGGCGTCTCCATTCAGGCGCCGATGGGCAAGATCACCTGTGTGCTCGGGCGCAACGGTGTCGGCAAGACCAGCCTGCTCAGGGCGATTTCCGGCCAGCATGCGACCAGCGGCGGCACGATCACCTTCAACGATGCGGTGCTGAACGGCATGGCGCCCTACAACCGCGCCAAACACGGCATCGGCTTCGTGCCGCAGGGCCGCGAGGTGTTTCCGCTGCTGACGGTGAAGGAGAATCTCGAGTCCGGCTATGCCCCCGTGGCGCGCAAGGACCGGTTCATTCCCGACGATATTTTCAGCCTCTTTCCGGTGCTGCAGACCATGCTGTCGCGCCGGGGCGGTGACCTTTCGGGCGGCCAGCAGCAGCAGCTGGCCATCGGCCGGGCGCTGGTCACGCGGCCAAAGATCCTCGTGCTCGATGAGCCGACCGAGGGCATCCAGCCGTCGATCATCAAGGATATCGGCCGGGCGATCAAATATCTGCGCGATAGCACCGGCATGGCCATTCTGCTTGTCGAGCAATATCTTGACTTCTGCCGCGAGCTTGCCGACCATGTCTACATCATGGACCGGGGCGAAATCGTGCATCAGGGACCGGCCGAAACGCTTGACACGCCGGAAGCACGCAGGCATTTGACGGTCTGACGGTGACGCATCAAGTGCCAGACAGGGCCGGTGCAAGGATAGAGCGCAATGCTCGCGCCGTCCTTGATCAGCAAGCTAGAGGCGTTTTGATGGGCATATATTTCGATGCCGGCCGTTCTCGGCCCGGATTCCCCGTTCGCGCAGTTTTCATCGCTGCCGCTGCGTTTCTCGGCATGACGGGCACTGGCCATGCCGCCGGTTGCGGCAGGCCGGTCAAAGCCGGTGTGCATCCGCTGACGATCCAGTCCGGCGGTGTCGAGCGGCAGGGGCTCTACTACATTCCATCCCGCTATACGGGCACGGAAAAGCTCGCTGCCGTGTTCGATTTCCATGGCAGCGACAGCCATCCGGCCGGCCAGTTCCGCCGTAGCGGCTGGGACAAGGCAGCCGAGCGCGAGGGTTTTGTCGCCGTGGCGCTGCAGGGCAGTCTCGCGGGCAAGTTTGCCGGAACCCATGCCTGGAACGTGCCTGGTGTCACCAAGGGCGGTGTGCTCAATGACGAGATGTTCATCCGCGACGCGGTCAAGGCGGTGAAAGCCACGCTCTGCGTCGATCCGGCCCGCATCTATGCGTCGGGCTATTCCGGCGGCGGCCGCATGCTGTCTCAATATATCTGCAACGGCCATCCGGAGTTTGCGGCCGCGGGCTTTGTCATGGGGCTTCGCGCCGGCACGCCGCGCGAAAAGGACGGCGTCTGGCACCCGGACACGACGAGCTGCACGCCGGCCAATCCGATCTCGATCATCGCCTTTTCCGGCATGAAGGACAAAACCAATCCCTTTGTTGGGGGCGGCAAACCCTATTGGCAATATGGCGGCGAAACGGCTCTGGCGCGCTGGGCGGAGCTTGACCGCTGCAAGGGCAAATCGGTCATCGGTGACTACACGGCGATGACCTCGATGTCTTACGAGACATGCGAGGGCGGGGCGCGCATCACCTCCTATCTCCTGAAGGACAATGGCCACGGCTGGCCCGCCCGCAGCGTGCTGTTCCGCACCTTCGATGCGGCTGGAAAGGCGGCGACCGAGACGGACGCCACGGGGCGCATGTGGAATTTCTTCAAAAACACCAAGCTGCCGCAACCGGCGGCCGAGACGGCGCAGGCCGATTGCACGGCGGGCAAGGCTCAATCAATCGACGCCAAAAACACAAAAATGCCAGAACGGGGAACAGAGTGCAGGCCGCAGAAAACCAGAGACCGCAACGCGCCAATGGCCGGGGACGCCTTGTAACCAAGCCTCTCGATGGCCGGACGCGTCTTTCCGAGCTCTATCAGGAGGGGTGCGCCAAGATCCGCATGCCGGAGAGTTTTACGCCGGCGATGGAAGCCGTGCTGATCAATTCCTCCGGCGGGCTGACCGGCGGCGACCGGATGGACTGGTCGTTTTCGGCCGGCGAAAACACCAGCCTGACGCTGACGACGCAGGCCTGCGAAAAGATCTACAAGGCCAGTGCCGGAACGGCCGGTGTCTCCACCCGCATTGCCGCTGATGCCGGTGCCAGGGTGCACTGGCTGCCGCAGGAAAGCATTCTTTTCGACCGGGCGTCGCTCACCCGCAGGCTCGAAGTCGATCTCGCCACTGACGCCGAATTCCTCGCCGTCGAGGCGGTGCTGCTCGGGCGGCGGATGATGGGCGAGGCGATGGAAGCGGGCCTATTTCGCGACCACTGGCGCATCCGGCGCGAGGGCCGGCTGATCCATGCGGAGAATTTCCGGCTTGGCGGCGATGTCGCCGGTCTGACGGGGCTGGCTCCGGTTCTCTCTGGCAATGTCGCCTTTGCCACGGTGTTTTATGCGGGGCCGGGCTGCGAAAGTTTGCTTCCCGGCGCCCGCGCGCTGCTCGATGGCCATCGCGGCGGCGTCAGCCATTGGCAGGCCGGCGGCGGCAGCGACAAGCTCGTCGCCCGCATCGTTGCCGCCGATGGTTTTGCCTTGAGAAAAATCCTCATTCCGGTCATTTCGCACTTGCGCAAAGGGGCGCCAGTGCCGAAAGTCTGGAACCTGTAATCCCCGCACGAAACCCTGGTGGCGACGCATGAATCTGACACCCCGCGAAAAAGACAAGCTGTTGATTTCCATGGCGGCAATGGTCGCCCGCAAGCGGCTGGACCGCGGCGTGAAACTTAATCATCCCGAAGCCATCGCGCTGATCACCGACTTCGTCGTCGAGGGCGCGCGCGACGGCCGCGCCGTGGCCGATCTGATGGAGGCCGGCGCCCACGTGATCTCGCGCGATCAGGTGATGGAGGGCATCCCCGAGATGATCCACGACATCCAGATCGAGGCCACGTTCCCTGATGGCACCAAGCTGGTGACCGTCCACGAACCGATCCGCTGAGGCCCGCCATGCTTGCGCTCCGGCCAAACTGTGAATGCTGCGACAAGGACCTGGCGCCCGACAGCCGCGAGGCGATGATCTGCACGTTCGAATGCACCTATTGCAGCGCCTGCGCCACGGATGTGCTCGCCGGTGTCTGCCCGAACTGCACCGGAGAGCTGGTGCGCCGGCCGGTGCGGCCGGCCTCGAAACTTCTGAAATTTCCGGCCTCGACCGAAAGGGTCCTGAAGGCTGGCGGCTGCGCTGACAAGTCCGCAGCCTGAGCGATGGGAGAGAGCACGATGATACCCGGTGAAATCCTAGCCAAAGGCGGCGATATAGAACTCAACGCCGGCACGCAGCCGATACAGGTCGATGTCTCCAACACCGGCGACCGGCCGGTGCAGGTCGGCAGCCACTATCACTTCTTCGAAACCAATGCGGCGCTGGCTTTTGAGCGCGACACCACGCGCGGCATGCGGCTCGATATCCCGGCCGGCACCGCCGTGCGCTTCGAGCCCGGCCAGACGCGCACGGTCAACCTCATCCCGTTTTCGGGCAAACGCGAAGTCTACGGCTTTCGCCAGGCCGTGATGGGCAAGCTATGACATCGCCGGTTCTTCTTTCCGCACTGGTCCTGCTCGGGGTCGCCTACACGGCGCCTCCGGCCAGCGCCGAAGACTACCCGCCGGTCGATTGTGAGAATGCGCAGACGCAGTTCGACATGAACTATTGCGCCAACGAAGAGTATCTGGCGGCCGACAAGGCGCTGAACGCGGCCTACAAGACGGTCATGGGGCACATGGAGGCGACCGACAAGGATCTGGCGGCTGTCAGCCCGACCTATGCCGGCGCCGTCGAGGCCTTGAAGAAGGCGCAGCGTGCCTGGATCGCATATCGCGACGGCCAGTGCGAGCTCAGCGGTTTTTCGGCGCGGGGCGGATCGATGGAGCCGATGCTGGTTTCGGGCTGTCTTGCGGATCTGACCAAGAAGCGGACGCAGGAATTGAAAGACCTGCTGACGGCGTACTGAACGGATATAGGATTGAGGCAGGGGCGCAAAATTATGATCGTCGGCAATGGCGACATCGCAGAACAGCATGGCGCCGCCATCGATGCGGCCGATTTCGTGGTGCGGTTCAACGATTGCCGTTCCTATGGCCCGGGCGGCACGAAGACCGATGCCGTCGCCGTCTGCAACACCGGCCGGCCCGGCTTTGCGATGAGCCGGGGTGCGGACTGGAAGACCAACCCGGCGGTGGTAGAGGCTGCAGAGATCTGGTGCACGCGCGATTCGGCCCGGTTCGCGGCGATGCGCGGTGAACTGGCGGTGAGGCATCCGGAGCTGGACGATTTTTGCGACGACTATAGCGGCGATTTTGCCGCTTTCGCCGCAGCCACGGGCAAACGGCTCTACAGTGTTCCGGCCGAAACCCATGTGGGGCTGGATGCGGCCTTGGCCACGATCGGTGCCGCGCCTTACGTGGTGCCGAGCAGCGGGCTGCTGGTGATCGCCGACGTGCTTGCACATGTGGCACAGCCGGATGACAGCGTGACGATCGCCGGTTTCGGTCATCAGGGCTGGGAGTGGCATCCGTTTGCAGCGGAGAAGCGTCTGGTCGATGGCTGGGCGAAAGAACACAGGTTGATGCGTCTCAGTCGATATTTTGAAAGTTGCCCTGAAATTTGATAGGGTAGGGAGTTTTTCAAAAGTAGGGAATTGCGATGGGCAAGTTCGAGGCGAAAACATCGATGAAAGGCCAGGCGACGATCCCGGTCGAGGTGAGGCGTGCCCTGGGCTTGCATCCCGGTGGATCGGTGCAGTTCATCGTATCGGATGAGGGTGATGTCAGTGTGGTCGCCAAGAAAAAGGGGATCTCTCATCTTCGCGGAATCTTTCCCCGGCATGAAGGGCCACCTATCGATATTGGCGAGGCGATTATGGAGACGGTCGCACGGCGCACGTCGCCGGACCGGGTGGAGGGTGACCCTTGATAGGCCTCGATACCAATATCCTCGGCTGCTACATCCTTGACGATGATCCCCTCTGGTCTCCGGCAGTTGCGAATTTTCTGGAGACCAGACTTTCCAATCAGGCGCCCGGTTATATCAATCCGATCACACTAATTGAGCTGGTCTGGATGCTTCGCCGCAAGCCCGGCTACGATCGCGCCAAGCTGGCGATGATCGTGGAAGGTCTGCTTTCGTCTGACAGTCTCGTTGTCGGTGAGGCAGATGCCGTCGAGAAGGCGCTTGTATCGTTCAGAGCGGGGAGTGCCGGTTTTGCCGACTATCTGATCGCGGAACTGAACGATAGCGCGGGCGCTTCTCCGACCCTGACCCTTGACCGCAGTGCAGCCAAAAACCCTCTTTTTGTTCTCTTGACGCAGGAAGTCTGAGCCCATGTCCTACAATATGTCGCGCGCCGCCTATGCCAGCATGTTCGGTCCCACCACGGGCGACAAGGTGCGGCTGGCCGATACGGAACTGTTCATCGAGGTGGAGAAGGATTTCACCACCTATGGCGAAGAGGTAAAATTCGGCGGCGGCAAGGTCATCCGCGACGGCATGGGCCAAAGCCAGGCGACGCGGGCCGAGGGAGCTGTCGACACCGTCATCACCAATGCGCTGATCGTCGATCACACCGGCATCTACAAGGCCGATGTCGGCCTGAAGAACGGCCGCATCGCCGGGATCGGCAAGGCCGGCAACCCGGACACGCAGCCGGGCGTCACCATCATCGTCGGACCGTCGACGGAGGCGATTGCCGGTGAAGGCAAGATCCTGACGGCCGGCGGCATGGATGCGCATATCCATTTCATCTGCCCGCAGCAGATCGAGGAGGCGCTGATGTCCGGCATCACCTGCATGCTCGGCGGCGGCTCCGGCCCGGCGCATGGCACGCTGGCGACCACCTGCACCGGCGCCTGGCATATCGAGCGGATGATCGAGAGTTTCGACGGGTTCTCGATGAACCTGGCGCTGGCCGGCAAGGGCAATGCCTCGCTGCCGGCCCCGCTCGAAGAGATGATCCTTGCCGGTGCCTCCAGCCTGAAGCTGCATGAGGACTGGGGCACGACGCCTGCCGCCATCGACAATTGCCTGTCGGTTGCCGACGAATATGACGTGCAGGTGATGATCCACACCGATACGCTGAACGAAAGCGGCTTCGTCGAGGACACGATCGCCGCCATCAAGGGCCGCACCATCCATGCCTTCCACACGGAAGGTGCCGGTGGCGGCCATGCGCCTGACATCATCAAGATCTGCGGCAGCCCGAATGTCATCCCGTCGTCGACCAATCCGACGCGGCCTTACACCGTCAACACGCTGGCCGAACACTTGGACATGCTGATGGTCTGCCATCACCTGTCGCCGTCGATCCCGGAAGACATCGCCTTTGCCGAAAGCCGCATCCGCAAGGAGACGATTGCGGCCGAGGACATTCTCCACGATATCGGCGCCTTCTCGATCATCTCGTCCGACAGCCAGGCCATGGGCCGGGTCGGCGAAGTGGCAATCCGCACCTGGCAGACGGCCGACAAGATGAAGCGCCAGCGCGGCAGCCTCGCCCAGGAAACCGGCGACAACGACAATTTCCGAGTGCGCCGTTATATCGCCAAATACACGATCAATCCGGCCATCGCCCATGGCCTCAGCCATGAGATCGGCTCGATCGAGGTTGGAAAACGTGCCGACCTGGTGCTGTGGAACCCGGCCTTCTTCGGCGTCAAGCCGGAGATGGTGCTGCTCGGCGGCTCGATTGCGGCAGCACCGATGGGCGATCCGAACGCCTCGATCCCGACGCCGCAGCCGATGCATTACCGGCCGATGTTTGCCGGTTTCGGCAAGCTGCGCACCAGTTCGTCGGTGACCTTCGTGTCGCAGGCCTCGCTTGACGGCGGCATCGTGCAGCGGCTCGGTGTCGGCAAGCAGCTCTTGGCGGTGAAGAACACCCGCGGCGGCATTTCCAAGGCGTCGATGATCCACAACAGCGCCACGCCGCATATCGAGGTCGATCCGGAAACCTACGAGGTTCGGGCCGACGGCGAGCTTTTGACCTGCGAACCGGCGACGGTTCTGCCGATGGCGCAGCGCTACTTCCTCTTTTAATTTTACGCATGTCTTGGTCCCAAAACCGCTGAACACGTTTGGGAGACATGCTTTGGGACGAACAGAATGACCCAACGCTGCACCGAAATCCTCGAGCCCGGCACGCCGCACAGGCTGCCGGTCGATATCATCGTGCTCGATCATGGCGAGCGGCACCTGCGCCGCAAGCTCTTACATCTGCAGCATGGCGACATGGTGATGCTCGACCTGAAGGAGCCTGTGATGCTCGCCCATGGCGACATCCTGCTGCTGGACGACGGCAATTGCGTCGAGGTGATCGCGGCGGAAGAAAAGCTCTACGAAATCCGTCCGCGCGACGCGGCGCATCTGGTCGAGCTTGCCTGGCATCTCGGCAACCGGCATCTGCCGGCGGAGATCGATGCGGCCCGTATCCTGATCCAGCGCGATGCGGTCATCCGCACCATGCTGGAGGGGCTCGGCGCCGTGGTCGAGGAGGTCAACGAGCCGTTCCATCCGCTGCGCGGCGCCTATCATGCGCCCGCCGCCCGGCATGGCGGTCAGTCCCACAGCCATGGTCACGATCACGGGCATGATCATGGACATGACCAGGGGCATGGACATCACCACGCCCATGACTGAACCCGTGCCAGGGCCCGGCGGCACCACGGCGCTGCTGCGGCTCGTCACCTGGCTGTCGCCGGCCTTTCCGATCGGCGCCTTCTCCTATTCCGGCGGGCTGGAGCAGGCGGTGCATGACGGCCAGGTGCGCGATGCGTCCGGGCTCGAGACCTGGCTGAGGGCGATCCTGCTGCACGGCGCTGGCTGGAACGATGCCGTGCTGCTGGCCGAAAGTTACCGGTCCGCCGGCGATGCCGGGCAATTGCAGAGTGTGATGGAGCTTGCCGAGGCGATGGCCGGGTCGCGCGAGCGGCACATGGAGACGATGCTGCAGGGCAGCGCCTTTCTGGAAGCGGCCGGCCATTGGCCGCACGCAGTTTTCGAGCTCCTCGGCACGAGTACGGCTTATCCGGTGGCGGTGGGCGCCGTTGCCGGGGCGCATGGCACGGGGCTCGAGGCGGCGCTTGCGGCCTATCTGCATGCGCAAGCCTCCAACGCCATCTCGGTTGCCATCCGCTGCGGCGTCACCGGCCAGCGGCATGGTGTCGGGGTGCTGGCGGCGTTGGAGCCTGATATAGCCGCTGTTGCCGGGCGGGCGGCATCAAGCACGCTCGACGATCTCGGCTCGGCCACGGTGCTCGCCGATATCGCGGCGCTGCGCCACGAACATCTGAACTCGAGGCTCTTCCGGTCTTGACCGGAATGGAGCGCTCACGCTTGGAAGAAGGAATGCTGCGATGACATCCAGAAACGGACCTCTTAGAGTCGGTATCGGCGGGCCGGTCGGCTCCGGCAAGACGGCGCTGACGGATAAGCTCTGCAAGGCGATGCGCGATCGCTATTCGGTGGCTGTCGTGACCAACGACATTTACACCAAGGAAGATGCCGAGGCGCTGGTGCGCATGCAGGCGCTGTCGTCCGACCGCATCGTCGGTGTGGAAACCGGCGGCTGTCCGCATACGGCGATCCGCGAGGATGCCTCGATCAACCTGCAGGCGATCGCCGATCTCAACCGGCGCATTCCCGATCTCGACATCGTCTTCATCGAGTCTGGCGGCGACAATCTGGCGGCGACCTTCTCGCCCGATCTGGCTGACCTGACGATCTACGTCATCTCCGTCTGCCAGGGCGAGGAAATCCCGCGCAAGGGCGGGCCGGGCATCACCCGCTCGGACATGCTGGTCATCAACAAGAAGGACCTCGCCCCCTATGTCGGCGCCGATCTCGAGGTCATGGACCGCGACGCGACGCGCATGCGGGCCGGCCGGTCGTTCGTGTTCTCGGACATGAAACGCGGCGAGGGGATTGAGGCGATCGTCGATTTTCTGATGGTGCAGGGCGGGCTTTAGGCCATGCCCCATCTTCTCCCCAGTGGGAAGAGATGGCCCGAAGGGCCGGATGAGGGGGAGCCAAGACCTCAGAGCTTGCGGAAAGACCCCTCATCGCCTCGTTTCACTCGGCACTTCTCCCCGCTGGAGAGAAGATGAAGCCAAATACATCACTCCGCAGCGTGCGCCGTAATATTGAACACGTTCGAGGGCTTTTCGGCCTTCGTCGGGTCGTCCTTGTCGGGGCCTTCCAGCGCCTTCAGGCGGTCGTCCAGTTCGTGGATCGTACGGGTCTGTTCGCTGACGACGCGGGTCAGGTCCTCGTTTTCGAGCACGACCATTTCCTGGTCCTTCTTGCCGACGAAGCGGCCGAAGATCCAGGCGAGCAGGTGCGACAGGTCGTCCATGATCAGGAAGAACGAGGGCACGACGACGAGCGACAGCACGGTCGAGACGATGATGCCGCCGATCACGGCGATGGCCATCGGAGCGCGGAACGAGCCGCCTTCTCCGACGCCGAGCGCCGAGGGCAGCATGCCGGCCGACATGGCGATCGAGGTCATGATGATCGGACGGGCGCGCTTGCGGCCTGCCTCGATCATGGCCTTCGAACGGTCCATGCCCTGATGCATCATCTCGATGGCGAAATCGACCAGCAGGATGGCGTTCTTGGTGACGATGCCCATCAGCATCAGGATGCCGATCAGGACCGGCATCGACAGGGCGTTGCCGGTGAGGATCAGGCCTGCCGCGACGCCGCCGATGGCGAGCGGCAGCGAGAACAGGATGGTGAAGGGCTGGATGACGTCCTTGAACAGCAGGATCAGCACCATCAGCACCAGCAACAGGCCGAGCAGCATGGCATTGCCGAAGCTCTGCATCATTTCGGCCTGCACCTCGGCATCGCCGCTTTCCAGGAACTGGACGCTCGGCGGCAGCTTGGTGTCGGCGGCAATCGCCCGGAAGCGGTCGGATGCGGTGTTGAGCGCGACACCACGGGGCAGGTCGGAGCCGATCGAGACGACACGGTTGCGGTCGAAGCGCTTGATCGAGCTCGGGCCTTCCGAATAGCTGATGTCGGCCACCGTCGAAAGCGGCACGACGGCGCCGGCAGCCGTGCGGATCTTGATGGCGCGGATGGCGGCGAGATCGGTGCGGAAATCCCGGTTGACCTGAACCCGGATCGGGATCTGGCGGCCATCGAGCGAGACTTTCGACAGCGACGCATCGATATCGCCGATGGTGGCGACGCGCACGACTTCAGCCAGTTGCTGGGTCGAGATGCCGAGGCGGGCCATGCGGTCGCTCAAGGGCCGGATTTGCAGCTCGGGGCGCGGCAGCGAACCGTCGGTGCTGACATTCATCAGCAGCGGATCGGCACGCAGCTTGGCTTCCAGCGTGGCGACGGCCGTGTCGAGATCCTGTTCGTTGCTGGAAAGCAGGTTGAACGACAGGTCGCGCTCGCCGCGGTCGTTGAGCTTGATGACACGAACATCCGGGATCGAGCCGAGGGCCGCAAAGATTTCCGTTTCGATCTGCGCCTGCGGGATGATGCGGCCGGCCGGCGGCAGCTTCGGCAGGTACTGGCCGATCAGCGGCGTGCCGCCGAGAACGCCGTTAACCAGCTTGTTGATCAGCGAATGATCGAGCTTCTTCAGGATGACCGTGACGCTGGCGCGGCGCAGTTCGAGATCGCCCTTCGGCGATGCGCCGCCGAGCACGAAGATGCTTTCGATGCCGTCGATGTCCTTGATCTTGTCGCGGATCATCGAGGAAGTACGATCTGTATCTTCAAGCATGGCATCCGGCGGCAGCTCGACCGAGAGCACGACGCGTGAAGCGTCTTCCGGCGGCAGGAAGCTGCCGGGAACCTGCATGAGGAAATAGACGGAGCCGACGAGGAAGCCGATGGCAGCGAGCAGCGTCGTGTAGCGCCAGCGGGTGGTGACGCGGATGAGACCCGTATAGGCTTTCAGAATGCCGCCGTCGTGGTCTTCATGGTCGGGCACCGTGTCTTCGGCGCGCATCAGATAGGCCGCCATGACGGGCGTTATGAGGCGCGCGACCAGCAGCGAGAAGAACACCGAGACCGCGACGGTCAGGCCGAACTGGATGAAATACTGGCCGGGAATGCCGGGCATGAACGACACCGGCACGAAGACGGCGATGATGGTGAAGGTGGTGGCGATGACGGCGAGGCCGATTTCGTCGGCCGCCTCGATCGCCGCCTTGTAGGGCGTCTTGCCCATCTTGATATGCCGGGCGATGTTCTCGATCTCGACGATGGCATCGTCGACGAGAATACCCGTGGCCAGCGTCAGCGCCAGGAAGCTGACGAGGTTGAGTGAGAAGCCGAGCATGTCCATGACATAGAAGGTCGGGATGGCCGACAGTGGCAATGCGACGGCGGAGATCAGCGTGGCGCGCCAGTTGCGCAGGAACAGCAGGACGACGATGACGGCGAGAACCGCGCCCTCGATCAGTGTGTGCAGGGCCGCCTCATAGTTGCCATAGGTGAAGTAGACCGAATCGTTGACCAGCGTGATGGCCACATCGGGGTTTTTGGCGCGAACGCCCTCGAGCGATTTGGCGACGGTTTCTGCCACCGTCACTTCGCTGGCGCCCTTGGAGCGGAACACGGCGAAGGTAACGACCGGGTTGCCGTCGAAGCGCGAGAAGGAGCGGGGCTCTTCATAGGTATCTGCGATCGATCCCAGCTCGGACAGACGGACGAAGCGGCCGTTCGGCAGGGTGATCATGGTGTTCTTCAGCACCTCGACCGAACGTGCGTCGCCGAGCGTGCGGATCGCCTGTTCGCTGCCGCCAACCTGGCCACGGCCGGAGCCGAGGTCGGTGTTGGTGGTGCGCAGCTGGGCGTTGACGTCGGAGGCGGTGATGCCGAAGGAGTTCAGCCGGTCGGGATTGAGCTCGATGCGGACCTCGCGGTCGGCGCCGCCATAGCGGTCGATCTTGCCGATGCCGGTCTGGCCTTGCAGGGCACGCTTGACCGTATCATCGACGAACCAGGAAATCTCTTCGAGCGTCATGTTTGGCGAGGAGACGGCAAAGGTCTGAATGGCCTGGCCTTCGACATCGACCTTGGCGACAACAGGTTCTTCCACCGAGGCCGGCAGATCGCCGCGCACGCGGTCGATCGCGTCCTTGACGTCCTGCAGCGCCTGATTGGTGGGGATGTCCATGTCGAACATCACGGCGGTGACGGAACTGCCGTCGGTAACAGTCGAGGTGACGTCGTCGACACCGGCAATGCCGGAGACAGCGTCCTCGATTTCCTTGGTCACCTGGATTTCAAGTTCAGCAGGTGCGGCGCCCGACTGGACGACGTTGATCGAAATCACCGGGACGTCGATGTTCGGGAAACGCGTGATCGGCAGCGAATAGAACGACTGGATGCCGACATACATCAGAAGGAAGAAGGCGAGCAGCGGCGCAATCGGGTTGCGGATGGCCCAGGCTGAGAAATTCATGTCCCCGATTTCCTTCAGTTCGCCGCAACGGCAGCGGATTGCACAGGCTTGATGCGGTCGCCATCGCGCACATAGGCGCCGGCCTTGGCGACTACGTCGTCACCGGCCGAAAGACCTGACGTGATCTCGATGAACTGGCCGTCCTGAATGCCGGTTTCGACCTTGACCAGCTTGACGATGCCGTCCTCGACCTTGCGGGCCGTGGCTT
Organism: Pararhizobium sp.; assembly: GCA_030655075.1. Lineage (GTDB taxonomy): Bacteria > Pseudomonadota > Alphaproteobacteria > Rhizobiales > Rhizobiaceae > JAURWE01. The sequence goes on along the minus strand of JAURWE010000024.1, from coordinate 464,854 downwards.
CATTGTGGGCGACCGTCACGGCGGTCAGCGGCAGGATGATCGCCTGCTTTTCCTCGACGGTGATATCGGCGCTGCCATACATGCCGACGCGGGCCTTTTCGGGCTCGGCGAATTTGATGTAGACGCCGCCGAGGCGGGTCTGCGGGTCGATCGTCGGCTGGATCAGGCGGATGGTGCCTTCAAGCGACGTCGAGCCGCCGGCCAGCGTGACGCGGGCCTTCTGGCCCGTGGCCAGCTTGAGAATGTCGTTTTCGGAAACTTCGGCCTTCAGCTCGATGTCGCCGTCCTTGATGATGGTGAACATCGGCTGGCCGGCACCGGCGGCGATGGCGCCGACGCGGGCGTTGCGCACCGACACGGTGCCGCTGACCGGCGAGGTTACGGAGGTGCGGGCCAGGCGCAGGTCGATATCTGCGATCTGCGATTCCACGACCTTTATGTCGGCCTTGGAGACTTCGATCGACTGCTGGGCCGAGTTCAGGCGGGCAAGGGCTGCCGTGGCGCCGGCCTTGTTCTGGTCGGCCTGGGCCTGCGACAGCGTGCCGGACTTGGAGAGCGTTTCAGAGCGCTTGCTGACGCGAACCGCTTCATCGGCATTGGCCTGGGCTTCGGCCAGCTGCGCCTCGATCTGGGCGAGGCCCGCCTTGGCCTTGGCGAGATTGGCCTCGTTCTGGCTCTTCTGCAGCAGCAACGTGTCATCGTTCAAAACGGCGATCGTGCTGCCGGCTTCGACGCGGTCGCCGACATCGGCGTTAAGCGCCTTGATGGAGAGACCTTCGACCAGCGGCGCGACATAGACTTCTTCAACGGCCTGGACACTGCCGGTGGCGATAACGCGGTCGATGATCGTCTTCTTTTCGGCCTTCGTCACGACAATCGACGGCAGGGTCTGTTCGGTTGTTGCCGGTGCGGCCTCTTCGGCAGCGATGGCCGGTTCACCTGCAAGAGCAATAAGGACTGCGGATAGGCCGAACGCGGCCGTCATCTTCTGCGACATCAAGAAACTCTCTGTTGAAGGCCATTGCCCCGGGATCGGCCGGTCTAAACCGGTTTTGTCTTCTGGAACCCTAGGGGGTCATACCATTTTTCACGCAATGCCGCTTGCGGCGACTTGTCGCCTACCGGCGGTTGCCGCCTGTCTGCGCATCCAGCCCTGCCAGCGGGAGGCATGTAGTTTTGGCTATCGATTTTTACAATGCGAATGAAACATAATGGTACCTCACTATCTCTATTTTTTGCCGCCGTCAAATCAATCATGCGTCCGTCACGGCGGTGGAAACCTTACAGTGGGCGTGAACCCGGCCCGTTGGCTGCAACGCTTTTGCCGGAGTTTTGCAGCGGTTTCGCGGCAGTTCTCTATCAGGTGAGAAAAAAGAAACGCGCGGCAGGACCGCGCGTTCCGGGTTTCGTGTGGCGCTCAGCCTATTTCAGGGCTTCGTCAGTGATCTCATGCGTGAAGGCGCCGACCGGCTCCTTGGTGATGACGGGATCCGAACCGCCCTTCATCAGCGAGGCGACGGTGCGGGTGTAGTCGGCGTCATCCAGCGCGCCGTTCGAGCCGGCGGTCAGCTTGGCCACTTCGCTCATCATGCGCTTCTGGTGTGCTTCGGTCTGGGCGCCGGTCGTGTCGTTCTCAAGCACGATGCCGGCCGCTTCGTCCGGGTTGGCTTCGGCGTATTTCCAGCCCTTCATCGAAGCGCGGACGAACTTGACCATCTTTTCCTTGAAGACCGGGTCCTTGAGCTTGTCTTCGAGGACATAGAGCCCGTCTTCCAGCGTCGCGACGCCCTGATCTTCATATTTGAAGGTGATGAGATCGTCCGGCTTGATGCCGGCGTCGATGACCTGCCAGTATTCATTATAGGTCATGGTGGAGATACAGGCTGCCTGCTTCTGGATCAGCGGATCGACGTTGAAGCCCTGCTTCAGCACGGTAACGCCATCGGCGCCGCCGTCGGTCTTCAGGCCGAGCTGGCTCATCCAGGACAGGAACGGATATTCATTGCCGAAGAACCAGACGCCGAGCGTCTTGCCCTTGAAGTCGGCTGGCGTCGCGACGCCGGATTCCTTCAGGCAGGTCAGCATCATGCCCGAGGACTTGAACGGCTGGGCGATGTTGACGAGGGCGACGCCCTTTTCGCGGGTGGCCAGCGCCGATGGCATCCAGTCGACGATCACATCGGCGCCGCCGCCGGCAATCACCTGCGGAGGAGCGATGTCAGGGCCGCCCGGCTTGATTTCGACGTCGAGACCTTCCTCGTCGTAATAGCCCTTTTCCTTGGCAACGTAATAACCGGCGAACTGCGCCTGGGTCACCCATTTCAGCTGCAGGGTCACCTTCTCGGCGGCGTCGGCCTGAAACGCGGCGAGCGCGAAAGCGCTTGCCAGAAGCAGAGAAGCAAGTTTGGTTTTCATGTCAGTTTCCCTCTTTGTTGGGCCTGTCCCTGATGGACAGGCTGCCTTTTTATGACGCCTGTCCACCACGGACAGACGGGTGCCAGAACGTGACCGCCCGCTCGATCAGCGCGACCAGTCCGTAGAACGCCGAGCCGGCGACCGCCGCAACGGCGATCTCGGCCCAGACCATGTCGACATTCATGCGCCCCACTTCGGTGGAGATGCGAAAGCCCATGCCGACGATCGGGGTTCCGAAGAATTCAGCGACAATCGCGCCGATCAGCGCCAGAGTCGAATTGATTTTCAGTGCATTGAAAATGAACGGCCAGGCGGCGGGCAGGCGCAGCTTCACCAGCGTCTGGAACCAGGATGCGGCATAGGTGTGCATCAGGTCGCGTTCCATGTGGCTGGCGGCGGCCAGACCCGAGACGGTGTTCACCAGCATGGGGAAGAAGGTCATGATGACGACGACGGCGACCTTAGACTGCCAGTCGAAGCCGAACCACATGACCATGATCGGCGCGACGCCGATGACCGGCAGGGCCGAGACGAAATTGCCGAGCGGCAGCAGGCCCTTCTGCAGGAAGGGTGAGCGGTCGATGGCGATGGCGACAACAAAGCCGAGGCCGCAGCCGAGCGCATAACCGGTGATGACGGCCTTGAGGAACGTCTGCCGGAAATCGGCCCAGAGCGTCGGCAGCGAGCCGATCAGCCGGGTCCAGATCATCGAGGGCGGCGGCAGCAGCACGGAGGGCACGTGAAAGGCGCGCACGATGCCTTCCCAGAGCACCAGAATGGAGACGCCGAACAGCAGCGGCACGAGAATGCGGCTTGCCCTGTTCAGCGCCGGATTGGCGAACCGTTGGCGCACTAGCCACTCGTTGAGCACCCAGGCGGCGAGCCAAAACAGGATCGCGGCAGCCAAAACCGTGTAATTGACCGGCTGGTTCATGGCTTAACCCCCATGCGTTTCAAGACCGCCGTATGGGCAAAACCGACGATCAGCACCAGCGTTGCGGCAAGGGCTGCGGCCATGAACAGGGCCGACCAGATCTGCACCGTCTGGCCGTAATAGGAACCGGCCAGAAGCCGTGCGCCGAGACCGGCGACGGCACCGGTCGGCAGTTCGCCGACGATGGCGCCGACCAGCGAGATGGCGACGGCCACTTTCAGCGAGGCGAAGAGATAGGGCATGGAGGCCGGCCAACGCAGCTTCCAGAAGGTCTGGGCATTGCTGGCATGATAGGTGTGCATCAGATCGAGCTGGATCTGTTCCGGGCTGCGCAGGCCCTTGACCATGCCGACGACAACAGGGAAGAACGACAGATAGGTGGAAATCAGCGCTTTCGGCAGAAGGCCGGCGATGCCGACCGCATTCAGCACCACGATGATCATCGGCGCGATCGCCAGGATCGGGATCGTCTGGCTGGCGATGACCCAGGGCATGAAGGAGCGGTCCATCGCCCGGTTGTGAACGATGCCGACGGCAAGCACGATGCCGAGAATGCCGCCCATCAGGAAGCCGAGCAGGGTGGCCGACAGCGTGATCCACGCATGGTAGACGAGGCTGCGCTTCGAGGTCACCGCCTTGTTCACGGTCGTGTCCCAGATTTCCGCCGCCACCTGATGTGGCGCCGGCAGCACCGGCCGTTCCTGGAACATGGTTTTCGGAACGATCTCGGAGAAGGTGACTGTGGTGCCGGCCCGCCCCGCCGTGTCGCGCTCGAACGGCGCGTTGAGGAAGATGACGGCAACATACCAGACGGCAAGCAGGCCGAGCAGGATCGAGCCCACGGGCATGACGCGTTCCTGAAAGAAGCCCGGCTGTTTGACCATTACGCCTTGCCTCCGGCCGGCATCATCATCAGCCCCATAGACACGATACCGAGCCCGACGCCGGCCATCTGCATCAGGCTCAACCGTTCGCCAAAGACGCTGAAGGCGATGAGATTGACCAGCACCAGTTGCACGATCGCCGACAGCGAAATCGCCAGCCCGAGGCCGCCGGTGCGCATCAGCTTCAGCATGATCAGATTGCCGACGACATAAAGGCTGAGCGACAGGAGCAGCCAGAGAATGTTGTCATTGCCGATATAGGCCCGCGACGTCGTCGCCCCGCCCATGAAGATGGCGGTGGCCAGGAAGAGCCAGAATGCGTAGGTGGGGCTCATGCCGACGGCTCCGGTTTCAGGAAGGCCGCGAGATGGCTTTCGATGGTGATGAAAACGTAATCCGGTCCATCCAGAACCTGATCGTTGTCGAAGCTAAGCACGGTGAAGCCCTGGCTTTTCAGGAACTGGTCCCGCCGGGCGTCATGGCGGCCGCCGGTATCCGTTTCATGACTGTCGCTATCCACCTCGACGATGATGCGGGCCGCCAGCCAGGCGAAATCGGCGATATAGGGACCGATGGGCGTCTCCCGGCGGAAGCGTGCGCCGCGTGATCTGAAATCTCGCAACATGCTCCACATGGTCGCTTCAGCCTTGGTCAATTCCGTTCTCAGAGTCTTGGCTCTGTTTCTTGTCTTGGGATCGATATTGGAGTGCGGCAAGAAAGACCCCTCCCGGTTCGCTGCGCTCACCACCCTCCCCACAAGGGGGAGGGGATAACCCGGAGCGGCCCCCGGGGAAGATTTCAAACTCTCAAGATCGTATTCGTCGAAACGTACACCCTTGCTGAACCCAATGGTCTGCTCGAACGGTGAGGCAAGCACGGTTAAGCCCCTCCCCCTTGTGGGGAGGGGTTGGGGAGGGGTCTTCGTCACCGCACCCAAAGTCCTACTCATCATAGCTATGCCCCGCTCTCAGACCCTCGCGCACCCTATGGGCGATCCCGAGAAACTCCGGAGTTTCGCGGATGCCGAGCGGGCGGTCCCGGGGAAGGGTGGATTCGATGATGTCGGTGACGCGGCCGGGGCGGGGGCTCATGACGACGATGCGGGTCGAAAGGTACACGGCCTCCGGGATCGAGTGGGTGACGAAGCAGATGGTCTTGTTGGTCTGCTCCCACAGTTTCAGCAGCTGTTCGTTCAGATGGTCGCGGACGATCTCATCCAGCGCGCCAAAGGGCTCGTCCATCAGCAGCAGGTCGGCGTCGAAGGCGAGTGCCCTTGCAATCGATGCGCGCTGCTGCATGCCACCGGAGAGCTGCCAGGGGAATTTCTTGCCGAAGCCGGTGAGATTGACGAGGTCCAGCGTGCGGGCGATGCGCTCTTTCTGTTCGCTCGCGGAAAAGCCCATGATCTCCAGCGGCAGGGCGATGTTCTTCTCGATCGTGCGCCAAGGGTAGAGCGCTGCCGCCTGGAAGACGTAGCCATAGGCCCGCTGGCGGCGGGCCAGTTCGGGGCTCATGCCGTTGACGGTGATCGCGCCCGATGTCGGTTTTTCGAGATCGGCGATGACGCGCAGGAAGGTGGTCTTGCCGCAGCCGGACGGGCCAATGAAGGAAACGAAATCACCCTTGGCGACGTCCAGATTGACGCCGGTCAGCGCGTGAACCGGTCCGTCGCCGGTCTCAAAGGTAAGGCCGAGATCGCGGGCAGAGACCACGGATGCGGAAGTGTTGGTCATGTGGACGAAGTTGCTCCGCTAATGCTTTTGTCTTTTTGCATGTGTATCTCCGATTCTGGGAGCGTGCCCACAGATGTTTTTGCTATCGTCCCCCCGGACATCAAGAAAGCGGGGAGTGAGAAATATGCCGCAATCATCAAAGCCAACCTGCCGGATCGTGCGTCCCGGCGGCACTTATGACGGCAAGCAGGGGTTCAGCTATTTCGAAGGTATCGCGGCCGAAACGGTCGGCGCCAGCGGCATCTGCATGCATCTCCTGACGATCCCGCCGGGCGGCCGTGCCAAGGCCCACAAACACGAGACCCACGAGACGGCGATCTACATGCTCTCCGGCGAGGCCCACACCTGGTTCGGCGAGAGGCTGGAAAACCACGTGATCGTGCGGGCGGGCGAAATGTTCTACATTCCGGCCGGCGTGCCGCATCTGCCGGCCAACCTGTCGGACCAGCCGGCCTCGGCGGTCATTGCCCGCACCGACCCGAACGAGCAGGAGAGCGTCGTGCTGTTGCCCGAGCTGGAAGCGCTCTTTCCGGCCTGAGCCGGATCTGCACCGACAGTGGCTCTGATCCTTGCTGGGGCTTACCGGCATTTTGCAATCGGTCCCCAGAGCGTGCCGTCGGCAAAGGCGACCGTGTAGGCGCCGCTTTCGCTCAGCAGCTCGACGGTCTCTTCGCTGCCGCCATTGCCGCCTTCCTCCTCGCAGGAGACCTTGCCGGCAAAGCCTTTCGGCGTCTTCGCCATGGCGCCGGTAAAGGCGCAATAGGAAACGGCGGTGGTGACACCCTCATCGGTTAGCAGGAAGAAATCGTCCGAGCCGGAGGATTCGCCGCTTTTGGCGTAGGCGCAGCCGTCTTTGTTGCCATAGGCGCCGTCGAGGAATTTCTGTTCGGCGTGGGCGCCCGTTGCGAGTGCGCAGACGGCAAAAGCAATGGTCAGGAGGAAAACGCTGCGCATCAGACCCCACTCGCCGGAATGCCGGAGCGCTGGACGGCGCGCGGCGCGGTGACGTCCTTCCAGGCGGTGAGCGCGCTGCTGAAGGCCGCGAAGGGCTCGCGGCGAACGAACTCGCCCTGGCCCTCGCGAGTCTTGATGGTGTTCTCCTCGATGGCGACGACGCCGCGCGTCAGCGTGTAGCGCGGCAGGCCGGTGACGGTCTTGCCTTCGAAGACGTTGTAATCGATGGCCGACTGCTGGGCGGCGGCGGTGATCGTCTTCGAGCGCTTCGGGTCCCAAACGACCAGATCGGCATCCGATCCAACGAGCACGGCGCCCTTGCGCGGATACATGTTGAGGATCTTGGCGATGTTGGTCGAGGTGACGGCGACGAACTCGTTCATGGTAATGCGGCCGGTGGCGACGCCATGGGTCCAGAGCATCGGCATGCGGTCTTCGAGGCCGCCGGTGCCGTTCGGAATCTTGGTGAAATCGCCGATGCCGAAACGTTTCTGCGCTGTCGTGAAGGCGCAGTGGTCGGTCGCCACCACCTGCAGGGAGCCTGAGGAAAGGCCGGCCCAGAGACTGTCCTGATGCTGCTTGTTGCGGAACGGCGGCGACATGACGCGGCGGGCGGCATGGTCCCAGTCCGGGTGGAAATATTCGTTCTCATCGAGCGTCAGGTGCTGGATCAGCGGCTCGCCATAGACGCGCATGCCCTTCTGGCGGGCCCGGCGGATCGCCTCGTGGCTCTGTTCGCAGGAAGTGTGAACGATATAAACAGGCGCGCCGGTGAGATCGGCGATCATGATGGCACGGTTGGTGGCTTCACCTTCCACTTCGGGCGGGCGAGAATAGGCGTGCGCCTCCGGGCCATTGTTGCCCTCGGCCATCAGTTTTGCCTGCAACTGCGCAACGACGTCGCCGTTTTCCGCATGCACCATCGGCAGGGCGCCAAGCGCTGCACAGCGCTGGAATGACGAATACATCTCGTCGTCATCGACCATCAGGGCGCCCTTGTAGGCCATGAAGTGCTTGAACGAGTTGATGCCCTTCTCATTGACGATGGTGGCCATCTCGTCGAACACCCGCTCGCCCCACCAGGTGATCGCCATGTGGAAGGAGAAATCGCAATTGGCCCGCGAGGTCTTGTTGTCCCACATGGTCAACGCTTCCAGGAGCGACTGGCCGGGGGCGGGCAGGGCAAAATCGACAACCATGGTCGTGCCGCCCGACAGCGCCGCGCGCGTGCCGCTCTCGAAATCATCGGACGAATAGGTGCCCATAAAGGGCATTTCCAGATGGGTGTGCGGGTCGATACCCCCTGGCATGACATAACAGCCGGTCGCATCCAGCACCTCATCGCCGGACAGGTTCGGCCCGATCTCGATGATCCTGCCGGCATCGATCCTGACGTCCGCCTTGTAGGTGAGATCGGCTGTGACGATGGTGCCGTTCTTGATGACTGTGGTCATGGGTGTTTGTCCTCTTCGATCTTCGTAAAGGCGCCATCTGGCGAAAAACGGGTGGTATCGCAACGCGACGAAAGTTCGCCGGTCAGAACCGCCAGAATTGTGTCGAGAACGGCACGTCGTTCGCGCAAGATCTCGTCATTCCAGAAACGCAGCACGGAATAGCCATTTTGGTTGAGCCAGCGCGTGCGGGCAACATCGGACATCGAACCGGAATGCTGCGCTCCGTCGAGCTCGATGACCAGGCGTTGCTCGCGACAGACGAAGTCGGCAACGTAGGGACCAAGTGGGACCTGCCGGGTAAATTTATGACCGTTGAGCAGCCGGTTGCGGAGGTCGCTCCAGAGCCGAAACTCCGATTCAGTTTCGTCCTGCCTGAGATTTCTGGCTTTGTCCGTTGCGCCATCCCGGCGTCTCGTGATGTCGGTGTTTTTCTGCGCGTTCATCGGGGGACCCCCTCATCCGGCCCTGCGGGCCACCTTCTCCCCGCTGGGGAGAAGAGGGACGGCGTGGGTGCCCCGACTTTTATCGAAAGTTCTGAGCGTGAGGAGGGAACGCTCATCCCTGAGCGGGCGGCGGCGACCCTCTTCTCCCCAACGGGGAGAAGGTGGCCGGCAGGGCCGGATGAGGGGGTGCTCGCCACGACCGGTGTTCTCACTCCACGATCCCTGCCGTTTCCACCACCGCATGCAGCAGCACGTCGCAGCCGGCGGCGGCCCAGTCTTTGGAAATCTCCTCGGCCTCGTTGTGGCTGAGGCCGCCGACGCAGGGGCACATGACCATGGTCGAGGGCGCCACCCGTGCCGTCCAGCAGGCGTCGTGGCCGGCGCCGGAAATGAGGTTCATGTGGCGGTAGCCCAGCCGCTCGGCAGCGTTTCGCACGGCCGTCACCAGCGCCGGGTCGAAAGTGACAGGCGCGAAATGGCCGATCGCCTCGATCGAACAGCCGACGCCGAGGGCCTCGGTGATTCTTGGGGCTTCGGCCTCGATCTTGGCGCGCATCCGGTCGAGCTTTTCCTTGTCGGGCGAGCGGATGTCGACGGTGAAGACGACCTTGCCGGGCAGGACGTTGCGCGAATTGGGCGTGAAGAACACCTGGCCGACACCGCCGACGGCGCCCGGCTGTTCGGCCATGGCGACGCCCTGGACCATTTCGACGATGCGGGCCATGGCAAGACCGGCATTGACGCGCAGGTTCATCGGGGTCGAGCCCGTATGGGCCTCGCGTCCGGTGAGCGTGAATTCCAGCCACCAGAGGCCCTGACAGTGGGTGACGACGCCGATCTGTTTTTCCTCGGCCTCGAGGATCGGGCCCTGCTCGATGTGATACTCGAAATAGGCGTGCATCTTGCGGGCGCCGACCGTCTCGTCGCCCTGCCAGCCGATGCGTTTCAGCTCGTCGCCGAAGCGCTTGCCTTCGGGGTCCTTGCGGTCATAGGCGAAATCCTGTGTGTGCACGCCGGCAAAGACGCCCGACGCGAGCATGGCCGGGGCGAAACGCGCGCCTTCCTCGTTGGTCCAGTTGGTAACGACGATCGGGTGCTTCGTCCTGATGTTGAGATCGTTCATCGAGCGGACAAGTTCGAGACCGGCAAGCACGCCGAGCACGCCGTCATATTTGCCGCCGGTCGGCTGTGTGTCGAGGTGGGAGCCGACATAGACGGGAAGTGCGTCCGCGTCGGTGCCGGGCCTTGTGAAGAACATGTTGCCCATCGTGTCGACGCCCATGCTCATGCCGGCGTCTTCGGCCCAGGACTGGAAGAGTTTGCGGCCTTCGCCATCCTCGTCGGTCAGCGTCTGGCGGTTGTTGCCGCCTGCAATGCCGGGGCCGATCCTGGCCATGTCCATCAGCGAATCCCAGAGACGATCCGCATTGATGCGCATGTTCTCGCCCGGTGCCGCCATGGCCGTCTCCCTCATGTCCGTGAAAGGCCTGCCTATGGCAAGCCCCTTGTTCCCGTTGGTCAGACCGGGGCATCTGGTTTTTTCGATTGCCCTGCGATCAGCCGTTGCGTTTGTTTTCCAACTGACTGATAATTTGACCGGTTGGTAAAACATTACAACTTCCACTGCCGCACTCAAGACGAAAAAGCAAAAAAGCGGTGGTGGTGCCCAAAATTTTGGCGAGGTTCGGAAACGGGCATTCGGCGAGCATGCAGGGGACGAGATGGTACTTCCAAGAGCGGCGAAAACCCAGAGGCGAACCCGGATCCAGGAGGAGAAGGAGGAGCAAATTCTGGAGGCCGCACTGGAGGTTTTTGCCACAAACGGCTTTCGCGGCACGACGATCGACCAGATCGCCGAGGTGGCCGGCATGTCGAAGCCGAACCTGCTCTATTATTTCCGCACCAAGGAAGCCATGCACCGGGCGCTGATCGACCGGGTGCTGTACAACTGGCTCGACCCGCTGCGCGAATTCGACGCCGAGGGAAACCCGGTGACGGAAATCCGCTCCTATATTCGCCGCAAGCTGGAGATGGCGCGCGATTTTCCGCGCGAGAGCCGGCTGTTCGCCAATGAGATCCTTCAGGGCGCTCCGCACATTGAAGATGAGCTCAAGGGGCCGCTGAAGACGCTGGTCGACGAAAAGGCCGCTGTCATCCGGGCCTGGGCGAAAGCGGGCAAGATCGCCAAATGCGATCCCTATCACCTGATCTTTTCGATCTGGTCGACCACCCAGCATTATGCCGATTTCGACGTGCAGGTGCGCGCGGTTCTCGGCCACGACAAGGATGGCGACGGCCGCTTCGAGGACGCGGCACGGTTTCTCGAACAGCTGTTCATCGACGGGCTGGCCGTTCAGGGCTGATGTCTCAGTCCGGCAGCAGTGCCATCAGCAGCAGGCCGCAGGCTGTCGTGAGCGCGCCGAGCATGATCGGCAGCGTCACCCAGCCATGACCGAGAATGCCTTCGAGCAGGATGATGAAGGTCGGCGTCAGATAGCCGTATCCGAGCACTTTGGAGGACGGCAGGCGCAGCGAGGCATATTGCAGGAGCAGGAAGGTGAAGGCCGTGGTGACGACGGCCAGATAGGCGACGGCAATCCAGACGACGGCCGGCAGGGCGGCGAAATCGGTTTTGGCCAGCGGCACGGCGCCCGGCACCAGCAGCCAGGGAATGGTGAAGACTGCGACCCAGAAGCCGAAGGCGAGCGGGTTTTCCTTGCGGTCGAATTTTCGCAACAGCGGCACATAGATGGCGTGGCAGACGACGCCGAAAAAATAGATCAGTTCACCACGGCCGACGTCGAAGGCAAGGATGGCGGCAATATCGGCGCGGAAGATCACCCAGACGGCGCCAAGGGCGGCGATGATCAGCCCGGCCATGACGCCGGGCCTTGTGTGCTGGCCGAGCAGCAGGAAGGCGAAGCCGGCGCTCATCAGCGGCATCAGTGTGAAGACGGCGCCTGTGGACACGGGGTTGGTGAATTCCAGCGCCTTGAACATGGTCAGCATATAGAGCGCGATCAGACCACCAAGGGTGACGAAGCGCCAGACTTCGGCTGGAAACCGGAACGGCACGCGCATGATGCCGAAGGTGAGAAGGCCGAGCACGGCCATGGTCAGGAGATAGCGCCAGAGCGTCAGCGGCCCGGCAGCCATGTGCTGGGTGGCAAGGCCACCGAAGGAGAACGAGCCGGCAATCAGCACGGAAAACAACAGCATGGCCAGATGGCCGAGCAGCTTTTCACGGCCGCGCGCGTGCTGGGTGTGCCGCTGGGCGGCCAAGGTCGTGTCCTGTTTCAAGGGGAAGGTTCCGGTGCTGTGTCGCACCGCTCTAACACGGCGGCGCGGCAAACTGCAGGGGTTTTCGCAGGCCGTTGCGGCAGGCGCGGCGGGCTGGCAGTATGAATGCCGGAGAATGAGGATGATGACAGGGTGAACAACGGCCAGTTCCAGATGCTGCGCAGCCGGCGTGCCGGCATCGAGGCGGTCGTGGCCGAAAGCCGCCACGCCTTTCCGCGACATTCGCACGAGAGCTACGGCATCGGCGTCGTGCATCGCGGTGCGCAGACGTCGTTCAGCGGCCGCGGCATGGTCGAGGCCGGTGCCGGCGATATCATCACGGTCAACCCCAGCGAGGTGCACGACGGCCTGCGATGGCCGCTCGGTTTTCTACGAGGCGACGCATCCGGTGTTTCGCGATGCGACGGTCTCCCGCGCCTTCGCGCAGCTGTTCACGGCGGTGACGGATGGCCGGCCGGGCGATGCCAAAAACCTGCAGGTCGACGGCCTGATCTTGGCTTTTCTGGCCGGTGTCCTGCACGAGCGCAGCCATCTCGATGCACCACGGGCAGGTACAGCGGCGATTTCGCAGGCCCGGCAAAGGCTCGACGACACACCGGCAGAGCCGGTGACGCTCGGGGATCTGGCGCGCTCGAGCGGACTCAGCCGGTTTCAGGTTCTGCGCGGCTTCGTGCGCGAAACGGGTTTGACCCCGCATGCCTATCTCCTGCAGCGGCGGATCGATCTTGCCCGGCGGCTGATCGCTGGTGGCAGGGGCCTGGCGGATGTTGCGGCAGCAAGCGGCTTTGCCGACCAGAGCCACATGACGCGGACCTTCCGGCGGACCTTTGGCATCGCCCCCGGCGCCTATGCGGCGGCTGTTGCTTAAAGAATCGTCCAACCCTGCAATCCTGTTCAAGACGGTTCGCTTTTGCAGCGGCTAGACCGGTGGCCTGCTTCGCCGCGCTGGCGAAGTTTATGGTTGGAGGCCGTCCATGAACATCGAATTTCTGATCACCTCGCTGATCATCTGCGTGTCGCCGGGCGTCGGCGCGGTCTATACATTATCGACGGGACTGACGCGCGGCGCCCGCGCCAGTCTGGTGGCGGCCTTCGGCTGCACGCTCGGGGTGGTTCCGCATATGGCGGCGGCCATCGGCGGGGCTGCGGCCATCCTGCACACGAGCGCTATGGCCTTCGAGGTCTTTCGGTATGCCGGTGTCGCCTATCTTCTCTACATGGCCTGGGACGCGCTTCGCGCCAACGGATCGCTGAAGGTCGAGGCTGAGGGCAAGGTGGCAAAGCGTTCGCCATTGCAGATCATCACCACGGCGATCCTGATCAACATCCTCAATCCGAAACTGTCGATCTTCTTCCTCGCCTTCCTGCCGCAGTTCGTCAGCGCTGCTGACCCGCATCCGGTGTCGCGCATGCTGGTGCTGAGCGCCGTTTTCATGGCGATGACGTTTGGGGTGTTTGCCGTCTACGGGGTGTTTGCGGCGTCGGTGCGCAGCCACGTCGTCTCGCGTCCGCGCGTGCTGACATGGATGCGGCGCTCGTTCGCGGCAGCGTTTTTTGCGCTCGGGGCGAAGTTGGCATTTTCCGGGCGGTGAGGGATAATTCTGTACCTCCCCCTTGAGGGCAGGGTGGTTACTCCGCAGCTTCCCGTGCCATCGGGTTGTTCGGATGCGTTGTCCAGTTGGCGTAGTTGGGGTCGACCGGCTTGCCGGTGCGTTCGTCGAGCGTTCCGGCCGGCAGGCCCACCATGGTGATGCAGTCCTGCACGGGACAGACGTTGACGCAGAGATTGCAGCCGACGCATTCGTCTTCCATGACCTCGAAATGCCTGACGCCGTCGACGAACTGGGTGATCGCCTGGTGTGAGGTGTCCTCGCAGGCGATGTGGCAGCGGCCGCATTTGATGCAGGCATCCTGGTCGATCCGCGCCTTGGCGATGTAGTTGAGGTTGAGATACTGCCAGTCGGTGACATTCGGCACGGCGCGGCTGATGATGTCGTCGAGGTCGCGGTGGCCCTTGGCGTCCATCCAGTCCGACAGTCCCGTGATCATTTCCTGAACGATCTTGAAGCCGTAGGTCATGGCGGCGGTGCAGACCTGCACATTGCCTGCACCGAGCACCATGAATTCAGCGGCATCGCGCCAGGTGGTGATGCCGCCAATGCCTGATATCGGCATGCCGTAGGTTTCCGGATCGCGGGCGATTTCGGCGACCATGTTGAGGGCGATCGGCTTGACCGCCGGGCCGCAATAGCCGCCGTGGGTGCCCTTGCCGTTGATCGAGGGTTCCGGCGAAAAATTGTCGAGATCGACCGAGGTGATGGAGTTGATCGTGTTGATCAGCGAGACGGCATCGGTGCCGCCGGCGCGCGCCGCGCGGGCGGGCTTGCGAATGTCGGCAATGTTCGGCGTCAGCTTGGTGATGACCGGCATGCGGGTGTACTGCTTGCACCAGCGCACGACCATTTCGATATATTCCGGCACCTGTCCGACCGCAGCCCCCATGCCGCGTTCCGACATGCCGTGCGGACAGCCGAAGTTGAGCTCGATACCGTCGGCGCCGGTTTCCTCCACCAGCGGCAGGATCGCCTTCCAGCTCTCCTCGACGCAGGGCACCATGATCGAGGCGATCAGCGCCCGGTCCGGCCAGTTCATCTTCACCTGCTTCATCTCGCGCAGGTTGGTGTAGAGGTCGCGGTCGGTGATCAGCTCGATGTTGTTGAGGCCGAGCAGGCGGCGGTCCGCCCCCCATATGGCGCCGTAGCGCGGGCCGTTGACGTTGACGACCGGCGGGCCTTCCTCGCCCAGCGTCTTCCAGACGACGCCGCCCCAGCCGGCCTTGAAGGCGCGCTCGACATTGTAGGCCTTGTCGGTCGGCGGCGCCGAGGCGAGCCAAAAGGGGTTGGGGGACTTGATGCCGACGAAATTGTTGCGGAGATCAGCCATTGTTCATTCTCCCCTTCAGGCCACGGCCGCTGTGAGCAGCGTGCCGGCGGCCAGCGCCCGGTTGATCGATTCGGCCGCATCGCGGCCCATGGCGACGGCGGAAACCGTCAGGTCCTCGCCGCCCTTGACGCAGTCGCCGCCTGCCCAGACGCCATCCAGCGTCGTGCGGCCCTCGGCATCTGTGGAGATGCGGCCGCCGTCAAGCAGAACCGCGCCAAGACCGTCGGCCTCAAACGTCTGGCCGATGGCCTTGAAGACCTGGTCGGCGGCAATGAAGCCGGTTTCGCCGGTGCCGGTGAGGCGGCCGTCCGACAGAGCCGTGTATTCCAGTTCTATGCCGGCGACATTCCCGTCCTTGGTGATGATGCGTTTGGGCTGCAGCCAATGTTTGATCGCCACACCCTTGGCGGCGGCCAGATCCTGCTCGAAGCCGGAGGCGTTCATATGCTCCTTGCCGCGGCGATAGCAGATGGTCACCTCTTCGGCGCCGAGCAGCTTGGCCTGCACGGCGGCGTCGACGGCGGTCATGCCGCCGCCGAGAACGACGACGCGGCGGCCGACGGCGATCTGCGATTTGTCAGCTGCCTGGCGCAGTTCGGCGATGAAATCGACGGCGTCGAGAACGCCCTCTGCCGTTTCGCCTTCGGCCCTGAGCGCGTTGACGCCGGTGAGGCCCATGCCGAGGAAGACGGCGTCATGGCGGGATTTGAGATCGGCCAGCGAAAAGTCGCGGCCGAGCGCTTCACCGTTGCGCACCTCGATGCCGCCGATCGAGAGCACGTAGTCGACTTCCTTCTGGGCAAAATCGTCGACCGCCTTGTAGGTGGCGATGCCGTATTCGTTGAGGCCGCCGGCCTTTTCGCGAGCATCGTAGATCACCACCTCATGGCCCTGGACAGCCAGGCGGTGGGCGCAGGCGAGACCGGCCGGACCGGCACCGACGACGGCGACGGTCTTTCCGCTCGGCTCGGCGCGTGTATAGAATTGTTTGTTCTCATTCATCGCCACGTCGGTGGCGTAGCGCTGCAGGCGGCCGATTTCGACGGGCCGGTGCTCGGCCTCGTTGCGGACGCAGGCCTGCTCGCACAGCGTTTCGGTGGGACAGACGCGGGCGCACATGCCGCCCAGAATGTTCTGGTCGAAAATCGTATTGGCCGAGCCGATCGGATTGCCGGTCGATATCTGCCGGATGAACAGCGGAATATCGATCGAGGTGGGACAGGCCGTCATGCAGGGTGCATCGTAGCAAAAGTAGCAGCGGTCGGCGGCAACCAGTGCCTCGTGGCCATCCAGCGGCGCATGCAGATCGGAAAAATTCGCCTCGTATTGCTCCGGCGAGAGACGGGCCTTGTGAATCCCGGATGCCATCGTTCCCATTATTTTTATCTCCCAAATATCGTGCTTTGGATGATGAAACGGTAACTCCGTTTTATTTTTTTATCAAATGGTAAAATTTCCGCCGTGGAACTCGTCTAAGACATTGGATCGGCATGTATTTAAGAAACATGAAATGCATATTCACGAAGTTTGTTTGACAGATTGCCCGGAAAAATGTCAGCACTTGCGGAAAGATTGCCTTCAAGGGACACTGGTGCATGGCGAGACGCGCGGAGGCGAACAACCGGCTTGACGATGCTGCACGGGCAGGGTGGCTTTACTATGTCGCCGGCCGCACGCAGGACGAGATCGCCTCGGCCATGGGAATTTCACGCCAGTCGGCCCAGCGCCTCGTCTCTCTCGCCGTCGCAGAAAAGCTGATCAAGGTGCGGCTGGATCATCCGATCGCCGCCTGCCTGGAGCTGGCCGAGCGGCTGAAGGAGAAGTTCGAGCTTGCCCATGTGGATGTGGTTCCGACCGATCCGGCCTCGACCTCGACCACGGTGGGAATTGCCGAGGCTGGTGCCGTGGAGATCGAACGCTGGCTCAAGTCTGCCGACCCGATCGTTCTGGCGGTGGGCACAGGGCGAACGCTGAAGGCCGCGATTGACCAGCTGCCGCCGATGGAATGCCCGCAGCACCGCATCGTTTCCTTGACCGGGAATATCGGACCGGACGGGTCGGCCGCCTATTACAACGTCATCTTCTCGATGGCCGATGCAGTGAAGGCGCGGCATTTTCCCATGCCGCTGCCGGTGCTGGTGTCGTCGGCCGACGAGCGTGAGCTGCTGCACCGCCAGGACCTCGTGCAGTTCGCGCTGAAGCTCGGCCTTGAGGCCAATGTCGCCTTTGTTGGCGTCGGCGAGCTCGGGCCGGACGCGCCGCTCTGCGTCGATGGCTTTCTGGCGCGCGAGGAAATGGAACGTCTGATCTCTACCGGCGCGGTTGGGGAAATCTGCGGCTGGATGTTCGATCAGGACGGCCAGCTTTTGAAAGATGTGATCAGCGAGCGTGTCGCCAGCGTGCCACTGCCGTCGCGGGACACGGCAACGGTCATCGGCCTTGCCAAGGGCAAGCGAAAATATGCGGCGATTCACGGCGCGCTGAAGGGCCGGATGATCAACGGGCTCATCACCGACGAAAGCACGGCCGAGTACTTGCTCGGCCTCTGAGAAGCGCCCGATTTTTTGTGGCGGAAGCCTCTTCTGGCTTCTCCACAGGGCCAACCGCTGGTGAATCTACGCCGCTCCAAAATTATTATTCCAGACAATTCAATCCGTTAAGGAATCCTTTCGGCGCTGCAGCACGAATGGTCGATTGACATCCTTCGCCAGTTAGTGAGTAATTGCCCATGAGCGAAGCAAATGCTCATTACTCTTCTGGGAGGAAGATTATGAAATTGAAAACTTTTCTGCTGGGCACCTGCTCGGCTCTGCTTCTGTGCGGCTTTGCCAACGCAGAAACTTTGACCATTGCCACCGTCAACAATGGCGACATGGTCCGCATGCAAGGTCTGACGGAATCCTTCACCACCGCAAACCCTGACATTCAGCTCGAGTGGGTTACCCTCGAAGAGAACGTTCTTCGCGAACGTGTCACCACCGACATCGCCACCAAGGGCGGTCAGTACGACATCATGACGATCGGCACCTATGAAGTTCCGATCTGGGCCAAGCAGGGCTGGCTTCTGCCACTCGACAACCTTGGTGCCGATTATGATGCCGCCGACATCCTGCCGGCCATTTCCAGCGGTCTGAGCGCAGACGGCAAGCTGTACGCAGCTCCGTTCTACGGCGAAAGCTCGATGGTCATGTACCGCAAGGACCTCATGGAAAAGGCAGGGCTGACCATGCCCGACGCCCCGACATGGGAGTTCATCGGTGAAGCCGCCCGCAAGATGACCGACCGCGCCGCCGGCATCAACGGCATCTGCCTTCGCGGCAAGGCCGGCTGGGGTGAGAACATGGCGTTCCTGACGGCTATGTCGAACTCGTTCGGCGCCCGTTGGTTCGACGAAAGCTGGAAGCCACAGTTCGACCAGCCTGAGTGGAAGACGACGCTTGAAACCTACGTCAAGCTCATGAACGATGCCGGCCCGCAGGGCGCTTCGTCCAACGGCTTCAACGAGAACCTCGCACTGTTCCAGCAGGGCAATTGCGGTATGTGGATCGATGCCACGGTCGCAGCGTCCTTCGTCTCGAACCCGAAGGAATCCACGGTTGCCGACAAGGTCGGTTACGCCCTGGCGCCTGACAACGGTCTGGGCAAGCGCGGCAACTGGCTCTGGGCCTGGAACCTCGCAATCCCGGCTGGCACGCAGAAGGCAGCAGCAGCCGAGAAGTTCGTTGCCTGGGCAACCAGCAAGGAATACACGGCTCTCGTCGCTGAAAAGGAAGGCTGGGCCAACGTTCCTCCGGGCACGCGTACCTCGCTCTACCAGAATGCCGAATACCTGAAGGCAGCACCGTTTGCGAAGATGACGCTCGACAGCATCAACTCAGCAGACCCGACCAAGCCGACTGTCAAGCCGGTGCCTTACGTTGGCGTTCAGTTCGTCGCGATCCCGGAATTCCAGGGTCTCGGCACCACAGTCGGACAGCTCTTCTCGGCAGCACTTGCCGGCCAGATGACTGTCGACGATGCGCTCGCACAAGCGCAGGACGTAACAACCCGCGAAATGACGCGCGGCGGTTACATCAAGTAAGCGTTCCTCCCCAAGGACGCGGCTGCCCGGAGTTATCCGGGCAGCCTGCTCAAACCCCGTGCCAAAGGCGTTGCGGCGGTTTGCTGTATACCCCACGCCTCACAAGCCAAGCAGTGCATGAAAAATAAGAAGAAAGCCGGCGTGCTGTTCTCCTGTTGAGCGGGACAAAGCTGCCCGGTGTAAAGAGGGAGGGTCGTTTCCATGGCAACGCAAAATACCAAAACGCTTGCGCGCCTCATGCTTGCCCCGTCCGTCGGGCTGCTTCTGGTCTGGATGATCGTGCCGCTGGCGATGACGCTGTGGTTCTCGTTCCAGAACTACAACCTGCTCAATCCGGGCAATGTCAGTTTCGCCGGCCTTTTCAACTATAAATATTTCTACACCGATCCGGCCTTCTTCCAGTCCATCTGGAACACCATGCTTCTGGTGGGCGGCGTGCTTCTAATCACGGTCATCGGCGGTGTGGCGCTGGCGTTGTTGATCGACCAGCCGATGTTCGGCCAGGGCATCGTGCGCATTCTGGTGATCTCGCCCTTCTTCGTCATGCCGCCGGTGGCTGCTCTGGTGTGGAAGAACATGATCATGCATCCGGGCTATGGCGTCTTTGCCGATATCAGTCGCTTCTTCGGGCTGCAGCCGATCGACTGGTTTGCACAATGGCCGCTGTTTTCCATCGTCATTATCGTTTCCTGGCAGTGGCTGCCGTTCGCGACGCTTATCCTGCTCACCGCGCTGCAGTCGCTTGACGGAGAGCAGAAGGAAGCCGCCGAAATGGACGGCGCCAATTTCCTCAACCGCTTCATCTACCTGACAGTCCCGCACCTCGCCCGGTCGATCACCGTCGTGATCCTTATCCAGACGATCTTCCTGCTCGGCGTCTACGCGGAAATCCTCGTCACCACCAATGGCGGCCCGGGTTATGCCTCGACCAACCTGCCGTTCCTCATCTACCGCACGGCTCTGCTCGGCTACGATGTCGGCGGCGCTTCCGCAGGCGGCATTATCGCCGTCATCCTCGCCAACATCGTCGCCTTCTTCCTGATGCGCGCCGTTGGCAAGAACCTCGACAAGTAAGGGAACAAGATCATGGCTCGTTCAGTTTCCACCCGCCGCAAGATCGGTGTCACCATCGCCGCATGGGTCGTGGCCCTCCTGATCTTCTTCCCGATCCTCTACACGATCATCACCAGCATCAAGACCGAGCCCGAGGCCATTGCCGGCTTCAACCTGATCCCCTCGGGCACGCTTGAGAACTACGTCACGGTTCTGACGCAGCGCGACTACATCAAGCCGTTCATGAACTCGGTCATCCTGTCTGTCGGTTCGACGATCCTGGCGCTGCTGGTCGCCGTTCCGGCTGCCTGGTCGATGGCGTTTTCGCCGACGGCCAAGACCAAGGACATCCTGATGTGGATGCTGTCGACCAAGATGATGCCGGCCGTGGCCGTGCTGGTGCCGATCTACCTGATCTTCCGCGACACCGGCCTGCTCGACAGCCGCATCGGCCTGATGATCATGCTGACGCTGATCAACCTGCCGATCGTCATCTGGATGCTCTACACCTACTTCCGGGAA
Organism: Pararhizobium sp.; assembly: GCA_030655075.1. GTDB lineage: Bacteria > Pseudomonadota > Alphaproteobacteria > Rhizobiales > Rhizobiaceae > JAURWE01. The sequence goes on along the minus strand of JAURWE010000024.1, from coordinate 444,138 downwards.
ATTCCCGGCGAGATCCTCGAAGCGGCCCGCATGGACGGCGCCTCTCTGTGGAACGAGATCGTCTACGTGCTGACGCCGATGGCGGTGCCGGGCATTGCCTCGACCATGCTGCTCAACATCATCCTCGCCTGGAACGAAGCCTTCTGGACGATCCGCCTGACGACCACGAATGCCGCACCGCTGACCGCCTTCATCGCCTCCTTCTCCAGTCCGCAAGGCCTGTTCTGGGCGAAGCTGTCGGTCGCCTCGACGCTGGCGATCGCGCCGATCCTGATCATGGGCTGGTTCAGCCAGAAACAGCTCGTGCGCGGCCTGACCTTCGGCGCCGTGAAGTAAAGCCAAAAACGCACGAGACAAGAACGCAAAAGAAAAAGTTCCGGGAGGCCAGCATGGGCAATATCACACTCAAAAAAGTCAATAAGTCCTTCGGTGCGACGCAGGTCATTCCGGGTATCGATCTTGTCATCGAGGACGGCGAGTTCGTCGTCTTCGTCGGCCCGTCGGGCTGTGGAAAATCGACGCTGCTGCGTCTGATCGCCGGTCTCGAAGACACGACCAGCGGCGTCATCGACATCGACGGCCGCGACGTCACCGGCGAGGCTCCGGCCAAGCGCGGGCTTGCCATGGTGTTCCAGTCCTATGCGCTCTATCCGCATATGACGGTGCGCAACAACATCGCCTTCCCGCTGAAGATGGCCAAGATGGACCCGGCGGCGATCGACAAGAAGGTCACGGAAGCGGCCCGCGTCCTCAACCTCACCAATTACCTGGACCGGCGTCCAGGCCAGCTTTCCGGCGGTCAGCGTCAGCGCGTGGCCATTGGCCGCGCCATCGTGCGCGAACCGTCGGCTTTTCTCTTCGACGAACCTTTGTCCAACCTTGATGCCTCACTGCGCGGCACGATGCGGCTTGAGATCAGCGAACTTCACCACCAGCTGAAGACGACGATGATCTACGTGACGCACGACCAGGTCGAAGCCATGACCATGGCCGACAAGATCGTCGTGCTCAATGCCGGCAATGTCGAGCAGGTCGGCTCGCCGCTCGATCTCTACAACAAGCCGGACAATCTCTTCGTCGCCGGCTTCATCGGCTCGCCGCGCATGAACTTCGCCACCGGCCAGCTGTCGGCGCCTTACAATGCCCACACGATCGGTTTTCGGCCGGAGCATATCCTGCTGTCCAAGGACAGCGGCACCTGGGCCGGCGTCGTCGGCGTCGCCGAACATCTCGGCTCCGACACGTTCCTGCATGTGCATGTCGACGGCATCGGCATGGTCACCGTGCGCACCGGCGGCAATGTCGCCGTCGACCATGGCGACAAGGTCTTCCTCACCCCCGACCCGGACCGCATCCACCGCTTTGACGACAAGGGCCTGGCGATCCGATGAACCGTCTCAGGGGAAAAAGCGCGCTCATCACCGGCTCGGCGCGCGGCATCGGCCGGGCGTTTGCCGAGGCCTATGTGACCGAGGGTGCGATGGTGGCGATCGCCGATATCAATCTGGAGCGGGCGAAACAGGCCGCTGCCGATATCGGCTCGCAGGCCTATGCCGTTGAAATGGACGTCACCAACCAAGCCTCGATCGATGCGGCCGTCGCAGCGGTCGTGGCCAAGGCCGGCCGGCTCGACATCCTGGTCAACAATGCGGCGCTGTTCGATCTGGCGCCGGTCGTCGAGATCACCCGCAAGAGCTTCGACACGCTGTTTTCCATCAATGTGGCGGGCGTGCTGTTCACCCTGCAGGCGGCTGCCAGGCAGATGATCGCGCAAGGGCACGGCGGCAAGATCATCAATATGGCGAGCCAGGCCGGGCGGCGCGGCGAGGCGCTGGTCGGCGTCTACTGCGCCACCAAGGCAGCGGTCATCAGCCTCACCCAGTCGGCAGGCCTCGACCTGATCAAGCACGGCATCAACGTCAATGCCATTGCTCCGGGTGTCGTCGACGGCGAACACTGGGACGGCGTCGATGCCATGTTCGCAAAGTACGAAAACCGTCCGCTGGGCGAAAAGAAGCGCCTTGTCGGCGCCGAAGTTCCACTCGGCCGCATGGCCACGGCCGAAGACCTCACCGGCATGGCGATCTTTCTCGCCTCCGGCGAGAGCAACTACATCGTCTCACAGACATACAATGTCGATGGCGGAAACTGGATGAGTTGAGCCCGGCAGACTGGACGGCGCCTGCGGTGTTCGCGGCGGGTCCGGCCTGAACATCTGATGCCGGAGCCCGGCTCTCCGCGTGAAAAGGACACTGCGATGACCACCAAACTTTCGCTCGCCACTCTCGGCGCCATCGAAGCGACGGCCGCCATTCCGGCCTATGATCGTGCGAGCCTGAAGGCCGGCATCGTGCATTTCGGCGTCGGCAATTTTCATCGCGCCCATCAGGCGATCTATCTCGACGACCTGTTCAACACCGGTGCCGGCCATGACTGGGCGCTGATCGGGGCGGGCGTGCTGCCCTCCGACGAGGCGATGCGGGCCAAGCTCGAAGAGCAGGATTACCTGACGACGGTGGTCGAACAGGACAATGATCGATCTTCCGCCCGCGTCACCGGCGCGATGATCGATTACCTGAAGCCCGGCAATGCGAGCGCCACCATCGCGCAGCTCTCCGATCCGGCCATCCGCATCGTCTCCCTGACGATCACCGAAGGCGGCTATTTCATCAACCCGGCGTCGGGCAGGTTCGATTCGGCTCACCCGGCCATCGTTGCCGACAGTGAGAACCCATCTGACCCGAAGACCGTGTTCGGCCTGATCATCGCCGGCCTCAAGGCGCGCAAGGACAAGGGCATCGCCCCGTTCACCGTCATGTCCTGCGACAATATTCCCGGCAATGGCGAGGTGACGCATGCCTCCGTCTCCGGCCTCGCCCGCTTGTTCGATCCCGCATTGGCTGATTGGATCGACGCCAATGTCGCCTTCCCGAACGGCATGGTCGACCGGATCACCCCGGCCACCGGCCCGCGCGAGGTCGGCATTGCCGCTGCCGATTACGGCATCGACGACAACTGGCCGGTGTTCTGCGAAGGCTTCAAGCAGTGGGTGCTCGAGGACAATTTCCCAACAGGCCGGCCGGCGCTGGAAACGGTCGGTGTCGAGTTCGTCGAGGACGTGGCTCCGTACGAACACATGAAGATCCGCATCCTCAACGGCGGTCATGCGGCGATCGCCTATCCGGCAGCGCTGCTCGATATCCATTTCGTGCATGAGGCCATGGAAGAGCCGCTGATCCAGGCGTTTCTGGCCAAGCTGGAGCAGGACGAAATCATCCCTATCGTTCCGCCGGTTCCCAACACGAACCTGCAGGACTATTACAAGCTGATCGAAAAACGGCTGTTCAATCCGAAGATCGGCGATACCATCCCGCGGCTGGCGCAGGACGGCTCGAACCGGCAGCCGAAGTTCATTCTTCCGTCGACTGCCGACAGGCTGCGCCAGGGCGAGGATGTGGTGGGTCTGGCGCTGGTGTCGGCGCTGTGGTGCCGGTATTTTGCCGGCAAGACCGACAGCGGCAAGGACATCGTGTTCAACGATGCCAGCGCCGACCGCCTCCACGCGGCGGCTCTGAAAGCCAAGGACGATCCGTCGGCGTTCCTTGCCCTTTCCGATATTTTCGGCGAAGTTGCCAAATCGGAGCTGTTCGCCAGGCGTTTTGCCCATGCGCTGAAGCTCCTGTGGGAAAAGGGAACGCGGGAAACCTTGACGCTCTATCTGAACGACAAGCTGGGTGGATGAGGGGATGGTGACCGGCGTTCTCATCAGGTCTGTGACGATCCGGACATGACGGCGGTACCCGAGACGCAGCTGGTGATTTTCGATTGCGATGGTGTGCTTGTCGACAGCGAGCCGATTTCGCTCGGCGTTCTCGTCAAGATCCTCGGCCGCGCCGGGGTATCGATGGATGTCGAGGAGGCCTATGAGCGCTTTCTCGGCAAGAGCCTGAAAACGATCTCCGATATCCTGCATGTGGACTACGGGCTGGCCGTCGATGACGTCTTCCTTGAAGACATGCGCGGCGAGCTTTACGACAGGTTTCGGGCGGAGCTACAGCCGATTGCGGGGATTTCGGACATTCTCGATCTGCTGCCGATGCCGCGCTGCGTGGCGTCGTCGAGCCAGCTTGAGCGCATCCGGCTTTCTCTCAGCCTGACGGGGCTGATCGACCGGCTGGAGCCAAATATTTTCAGCGCCTCGATGGTGTCGCGCGGCAAGCCGGCACCGGACCTTTTCCTGCATGCAGCGCAGATGATGCAGACGCCGGCGGAGAACTGCGTGGTCATCGAAGACAGTCCGGCCGGGGTTGCGGCGGCCAAGGCTGCGGGAATGCGGGTCTTTGCCTTTGCCGGTGCCTCGCATGCGCGAAACCCGCGCCATATCGAGCGGCTTTCTGAGCTGAAGCCCGATCTGCTGTTTGACGACATGCGCGAATTGATACAGTTTGTCGCCAAAGAAAATGCGGGCGGGAAAACCTTTTGATGCGAAATGTGGTCGTTGCGGTTGATATCGGAACGGGCAGTGCCCGGGCCGGGCTGTTCGACAGGCACGGCAGGATGCTGGCACGGGCCGATCAGCCGATCGCCATGAACCGGCCGCATGACAACCATGCCGAACATGATTCCGAAGATATCTGGCGCGCCGTCTGCACGTCGGTCAAGGCCGCGCGCGACAAGGCGGGGATTGCCTCCTCCGACATTGCGGCCATTGCCTTCGATGCCACTTGCTCGCTGGTTGTGCGCGACCAGCAGGGACAGCCACTCTCGGTTTCAAAGTCGGGCGAGGCGCGCTGGGACACGATCGTCTGGCTCGATCACCGGGCGCTGAAAGAAGCCGATTTCTGCACGCAGACGAAGGATCCGGTGCTCGATTTTTCCGGTCGCGTCATGTCGCCGGAAATGGAAATGCCGAAGCTGATGTGGCTGAAGCGCAATCTTCCGGAGCAGTGGAAAAAGGCCGGCTATTTCTTCGATCTCGCCGATTTCATGACCTGGCGCTCGACCGGCTCGCTCGACCGCTCGCGCTGCACGCTGACGGCCAAGTGGAATTTCCTGGCCCATGAAAAAAGCGGCTGGCAGGACGGATTTCTGAATGCAATTGGCCTTACCGATCTGCGCGAGCGCGGCGGCCTGCCGGAAACGACCAGTCCGGTCGGCACCTCGGTCGGTCACCTGACGGCCGAAGCCGCTGCCGATCTCGGGCTCGACACCGGCTGCCAGGTCGGCACCGGGCTGATTGATGCCTATGCGGGCGCGCTCGGCGTTCTCGGCAGTTTTGCCGGGCAACCGGAGAAGCTCGAACGGCAATTGGCGCTTATTGCCGGCACCTCCAGCTGCATCGTCGCCTTTTCCAGCGAAATGAAGCGCGGTTTCGGCATGTGGGGACCCTATTTCGAGGCAGTCTTGCCGGGCATGTGGCTGATCGAGGGCGGCCAGTCCGCCACCGGTGCGCTGCTCGACCATATCGTTCGGATCCACGGTGCCGGTGGCGAGCCCGACAGCGCCATCCATGGCCGGATTGCCGAACGCGTCAGCGCCTTGCGGCAGGACGAGGGTGATGCCTTCGCCGACCGTCTGCACGTGCTGCCCGATTTTCACGGCAACCGTTCGCCGCTTGCCGATCCGCATGCGCTCGGGGTCATCAGCGGGCTGACGCTGGACGATTCCTTCGACGGTCTCTGCCGCCTGTACTGGCGCACCTGTGTCGGCATCGCGCTCGGCATTCGCCATATCCTTGAAATGATGCGCGAGCAGGGCTACGATCTCGACACGCTGCACATCACCGGCGGCCATGTGAAAAACCCACTGCTGATGGAACTCTACCGCGACGTTACCGGCTGCAAGGTCATCGTCCCCAACACCGGCGACGCGGTGCTTCTGGGAACAGCCATGGTGGCGGCCGTTGCCGGGGGGCTCTATGCCGATACCGGTGCGGCCGGGGCTGGCATGTACCCAGGCGGACAGGAAACCGTTCCCGACGCGTCGAAGCGGGCGGGGTATGACCGGGACTATCGCCGCATGCTGCTGATGCAGCGCCAGCGAGCGGAACTCGACGCCGTCGAATAGGCCGCTGGCGCGCTTGTTCACGTCTGAAATATTCTCTGAAAAAACTTTATCGGGCCGGGAACCTTATCCGGATACCTGCGTTTTTGTTCTATCCGGTCGACGGTGCCCATCGCCCCCAATGCGCACCCCCAAAGTCGCCGGACCACCAACTCACAGCCCCCTCGGTGAGTGGTTTCCAGCCAGTGTCTCCCCCGGACACTGGCTGTTCCTTTTTCGCACCTTTTTTCGCGCCGGTTCGAACACGGATACCCGCGGCAGCTCTCAGTGTTTCAGGATTTCGAATTCGCGCTCCGGCACGGTCAGGTGATATTCGATGGTCGCCGCTTCGGTCAGATAGAGCGCCTGGCCGTTGATGGCGATCGGCACGACGCGCTCAAGCACCGTGCGGGCAAAGGTCTGGTAATCCATGTCCCGGCCGGGCGCCGATACGGGGCGCTGCTCGACCCAGGAAATCAACACCGCCTTTTCCTGGCGGTACTCGATTTCGGCGCAGGTGATCGACAGGGCGTTGAGCCCGTGGGCAAGTGTCCCATGGGAGGCGGAGTTGACGATCAGCTCGTGCAACGCCAGGCCGACATGGAGGGCTGCATTGGGCGACAGATGAGCGTCGATCCCGCTGAGGGTCGCGGGGAATTCGCCGTCCGGCCAATAGGGCGCGAGCTGGCGCTGGACGAGCTCGAACAGGAAAGCGCCGCGCCAGCTGGAATCGGTGACCAGGTCCTGCGAATTCGACAGCGACTGGATGCGGCCGCGAAACTTGGTCAGAAAGACATCGAGCGACTGGGCCTGCCGGGCCGTCTGCGTGGCGATGCCTTGAATAATGGCGAGTAGATTTTTCGAGCGGTGGCTGAGTTCGCGCAGCAGCGTCTTCAAGACGTGTTCCCGGTGGCGTGCATCGGTGATATCGCTGATGACGGACAGAATGCCGGTGCTGCCGTTCTGTTCGCAGCGCTCCATCTGCACCCTGAACGACTGCGTGCCGCGATGATCGGGGACGTCGATCTCGACATCCTGGAACTGGCCGTTGTCGAGAAGGCGGGTCTTGATGTCGAGCAGCCGCGTGGCCTCCGGAGCGCCGAAGATATCGGCGTCGGTCGCCGGCCGGTCATGGGGAAGGGCGATGAACTCAGGAAGATTGCGGATGGCGAGAATGTTGAGGTCGCAGTCCTGATAGATCAGACAGGCCTTGGTGCGCAGCAGCGCCAGTGCGGTCAGTTCACCAAGATCGAGATCCTGTTCTGTTCGACCGATCATATTCACGCCGTACGCCCTTTTGATGTTTTTGCCGTCACGCCCCCTTGTCCAGGCGTCGGTTAGAACGCTGCTAGAGGTGCTAAGTTCCCGGTTTTAATCGGTGATGAGCGTGCAAAACGGCCGGTCGCGGCAATAAAAAAGCCGGACAACGTGTCCGGCTTTTTCGTTCGATCTGGTTCGCGCCTTGATCAGGCCGCAACCTTGGTCGTCTCGTTGAAGAACAGCGCCTGGCTGATCAGCGCCTTGACCATGTCGGGGTTGAAGGGTTTGGTCACCAGGAAGGTCGGCTCCGGCCGTTCGCCCGTCAACAGCCGCTCCGGGAAGGCCGTGATGAAGATCACCGGGATGGCGCTGGTCTTCAGGATGTCGTTGACCGCATCGATGCCAGAGCTGCCATCGGCAAGCTGGATGTCGGCCAGCACCATGCTCGGCTGCGTCGCATTGTAGAGCGCGATGGCCTCGTCGCGGGTGCGCGCGATGCCTGTCACGCGGTGGCCAAGGCTTTCGACCATCTGCTCGATATCGATGGCGATCAGCGGCTCGTCTTCGATGATCATGATGTCTGTCGCGACCTGGCGAGAGATTTCCTGCGAAGCCAGATCAAGGAACGACCGAATTCCCTTCACATCGACGCCGAGAACATCGGCTGCTTCCTCCGGCCGAAAGCCTTCGACGGACACCAGAAGGAAAGCCTGGCGGGCCATGGGCGAAACGGCCGCGAGATTGACCGAAGCGCGTTGCTCCCAGGCAAAGGGCGACACCGGCTCGGGGATAGCCACTGATGAGGAGCCGAACATGCGGGTGAAAAGACGGAAAAGCGCCACGCGGTCGTTGTCGGTGTCCGGGAAGATCGTCACATCCGCGATGATGGCTTCAAGAACGGCGGCAACATAGGCATCACCCGATGTCTGCGATCCTGTCAGTGCGCGGGAGTAGCGGCGCAGATAGGGCAGATATGGGGCGATCCGGGTGGAAAGTGACATGTAGTGCTCCCTCGAATGTGACCTCATGAAAGGCCATTGCAGCATCGGAAACGCCTCTTGCAAAAAAAAGTTCCGCCACTGGAACCTTTTTTTCACTCAGGCATTATCTGCCGGAAGCCACCACCCGAAAGTGACAAAAATTTATGACCGATACGCTTAATGCGGGCCGCAGCCGGGGCAAACCCGCAGGTGCCGACGATGCCAACGCGCAGATTGCCAGCAAATTGCGTGCCCTGTACCTGTCCGTGCAGGAAGAAGCGATCCCGGATCGCTTTCTGAGCCTCCTTGAAAAACTGGATGCCGTCGAGCAGCAGCAGACTGCGCAAGCGGCTCTGGATCGAGGTTGAGCATGGAAAAGGAAAAGCAAGCACCGGACTTCAAGCGCGAACTGCTGGCCACTCTTCCGAGCCTGCGCGCCTTTGCCATGTCGCTGATCGGCAGGCATGACCGTGCGGACGATCTTGTGCAGGACACGATCATGAAGGCCTGGGCAAAGCAGGAAAGCTTTGAGATGGGCACGAACATGAAGGCCTGGCTGTTCACTATCCTGCGCAACGAGCTATACAGCCAGATGCGCAAGCGTGGCCGTGAAGTGCAGGACAGCGAGGGCTATTTCACCGATTCGCTGGCGCAGCACCCGTCGCAATACGGTTCGCTCGACCTGCAGGATTTCCGCAAGGCGCTCGACACGCTGCCGCCCGACCAGCGCGAAGCGATCATCCTGATCGGCGCTTCGGGCTTTTCCTACGAAGAGGCGGCTGAAATCTGCGGCTGCGCGCTCGGCACCATCAAGAGCCGCGTCAATCGCGCCCGTGTCCGCCTGCAGGAAATTCTTCAGGTTACTGGGGAAAGCGATTACGGCCCGGATGCCACGTCGGCGCCTTTGACATCGCGAGCCTTTGCCTCATAAACCACCGCCAAAATAAAATCCGGCATCACGTCCTTCGGCACCTGAAATTTGAAAATGGTGCGGTACATATGCCGTAACTGAAATATGCGGGGGCGGCCTGTCCGGGTGGAAACCGGTCAAACGCCCTCGCCGGGGTGCTTGTTTCATGGACGAGGTTTCTTCGAGTTTGCCAGGGAATGTCGAAGATCAACTGCTTTCGCAAGAACGGTTGAGCGTCCTGCATTCCATGGTGCCGCTGATGAGCCTGGCCGATCCCGATTTCGATTCCATCGTCGATATGGCGGCCGATATGTTCGGCGTTCCCGTGTCGCTCGTCACGCTCGTTGACCGCAGCCGGCAGTGGTTTCAGGCCGCGCGCGGCACCGACGAGCGCAGCGCGCCCTCGACCGATTCCTTCTGCGTCCACACTCTGGCGCAGTCGGATGACGCGGTTCTTGTGGTGCCGGACGCGATGCTCGATGTGCGGTTCGCCAATCAGCCGCGCGTCATCGCTGCCCCCTTCCTGCGGTTTTATGCCGGCGCCTCGATCATCGTCGACGGCCAGCCGATCGGCACGGTCTGCGTCTTCGATGTCAAGCCCCGCACGGATGTGGAGCCGGGCTTGATCCGTCAGCTGACGCGGCTGGCGCAGCTTGCCGCATCGCTGTTCAAGCTCAAGGATGAAGCGCGCCAGAGAACGATGGCGGCTGCGGCGATTTCGAAAAACGAGCAGCGCCACGCCATGGCGCTCGATGCCGCCAATGTCGGCAGTTGGACCTGGGATATCAAGACGGGAACCGTGGCCGGCAACACTGCCATGCGGCGGATGTTCAAGCTTCCCGACAGCGGCGAAATCCGCGGGCGAGATGTGTTTTTCGGCATTCATCCGGACGATCGCGCGGCGGTTCTCGACGGGTTCAAGTCGGCTATCGCCACCGGTGGCGACTACGACACCGTCTTTCGGGTCCAACCGACGGGGCGCTGGATCCTCGGCCGGGGCCGGGTGCATGATCGCGATGGGGATGGCAAGGCATTGAGCTTCCTCGGCATCAACATCGATGTCACCGAGGCGCACGAGGCCTCGGAACATACGCGGCTGTTGCTGCGCGAACTCAATCACCGGGTGAAGAACACGTTGGCCATGCTGCAATCGCTGGCCCGACAGACGCTGCGACAGACGCGCGACCCGAAGGAATTCATGAAGGCCTTTGCCGGGCGGCTGCAGGCGATCTCGGAAGCGCACGGGCTGCTTTCGGACAATGAATGGGGCGTCATTCACCTGAAGAACCTGCTCTACAAGCAGCTGGCGCCGCATGTGGGCAATTACGAGGGCCAGATCGAAATTCACAAGGACGAGGTGACGCTCGGTCCGGACCAGGCGCTCGGCCTCGGGCTGGTGCTGCACGAGCTTGCCACCAATGCGGAAAAATACGGCGCGCTCTCGGTTGCCGATGGCAAGGTGGTGATCACGGCACGCACGGTCGAAGAAGAGGGCCGCCCGGTTCTCAACATGACCTGGACGGAGGTCGGCGGGCCGGAGGTGCAGGAGCCGACCCATCGCGGCTTCGGCTCCATCCTCATCGAGCGGAGCCTGGACAAGGTGCTCGGAAGCCGCGTCACGGTCGAGTATCTTCCAGCGGGGCTCACGGCGCTGATCCGCCTTCCGCTATAGAAAAACCGCCCGGTTGCCCGGACGGCTCGTTGTCTCCAAATCTGGCTGAAACCTCAATCGCCGTCGCGGTCGCGGGCTCTTGCACTGGTGCCCAGCAGCGTGAAGGCGCCGACGGCGAGCGCCGTCATCAGCAGCGGCTGCTTGCGGAAGATCGACAGAACGCCGGCGACGGCAAGTCCCGTCTGGGCCTGCGACCGGCGGCGCCGCTCAAGATCGAAACGCCTGTCGCGGGCATTACAGATGGCAACGGCCACCAAAAGTGCCACGCCAAGCGCCAGCGCTGCCACCGCGACGAACATCATCGCTTCAAAGCTGCCATAGCGCTGCGACAGCCAGACGGCCGCGCCGATGAGAAAGAAGATGTAGGCGGTGACGAAAAACACACCGGCGACGGCGAAGAGAAGGCCGTTGCGCTTGTAGCGCGACAGCGTGTCGCCGATATTGGCCGTGGCAATCCCTGCCACGATACTTGCGATGGACCCCATGCCTCAACCTCCCTGCTGACATACAAAACCTCGCCCTTGCCTGAACAAGGGCGAGGCGAACGTTGCAATCCGGGCCCGGTTTAACGGCGCAGGAGAGCTGCGAGGAGGATACCGGCGGCGGCGGCGATACCGATCGTTGCCAGCGGGTGCTCGCGCACGTTGTCGCGAATCTGCTTTTCCGTGCTGGCATAGCGGCTGCGCAGATCGGCGATCAGATCCTCGCTGTTGGCGAGAAGATCGCTGAAACCGGCTTCGGCCGTGTCGCGGGCATCACGGGCGCGGGCCTTGACCTCTTTGCTTGTCTCGGCGCCACGGTCCGACAGAACCTTCGCGAGGCTCGAAATGTCCGAGCGGATCTGTTCAATCTGTTCCTCAAGCGAAAAATTGAGCGCTTCGTTTGCTTTTTTCTTCGTGTTCGAGCTGAAAAGGCCGTTTGCCATTGTCGTTCTCCTTGCTGGGTAACACGGCCGGGTTCTGCCGTGTCGGATGATCTCTTTGCGCGCACGACAACGGGCCGTGCGCAGCAGTCATTCGGACAACGTGGACGAGCGGGCTTTGTTCCGTGCCGCACCTTAAAAAATCAGGCGACGGCCATATGGGGGAGAACGAAAGGGGCCGGGCCCTGCGGCACGGCGTTGACACGAAGCCTGCAACCGAAAACGGCCTCGAGATTGCCATCGGTGATCACCTCGGCCGGTGTGCCGCCGGCGTGGATGCGGCCGGACTTCATCATCACCATGTGATCGGCGTACATCGCCGTCAGGTTGAGATCGTGCATGACGGCGATGACGCCGCCGCCGCGGGTGCAGAAGTTGCGGGCGAGGTCCATGATCGCCAGCTGGTGGCGAATGTCGAGGCTGGAGACCGGCTCGTCCAAAAGCAGGAATCGCGGCTCGCCGTCGAGCAGCGGTTCCCAGATCTGGCAGAGGACGCGAGCCAGCTGAACGCGCTGCTGTTCGCCGCCGGAAAGCTCCTGGTAGAACCGGCCGGAAAAGCCCGAGAGGTCGACGATGTCAAGCGCTTCGGTGGCGATGCGCTCGGTGCGCACAGGATCGGCATTGGCGCCGACCGACAGGCCGAGGCGGACGATTTCGCGCACGGTGAAGGGGAAGGCAATGACGGTCGCCTGCGGCAGCACGCCGCGCTTCAGCGACAGTTCCCAGGGCTTGAGCTTCGTGATGTCATGGCCGTTGATGAGGACGGAGCCGTGATAGGCGACTTCGCCGGCAATGGCCTTCAGCGTGGTGGTCTTGCCGGAGCCGTTCGGCCCGACGATGGCCGTCAGTTGCCCGGGCTTTGCCTCCAGCGAAACGCCGTGCAGGACAGGGGTGCCGGACAGGCTGACGGTGAGATTGGATGCGGAAATCATCGTTATCAGAGACCTGCCTGCAAACGGCCGCGCAGAAGAATCCACAGGAAGAATGGCGCGCCGGCAAAGGCCGTGATGATACCGATCGGCAGTTCGGCCGGCGAAACGATGGTGCGGGCGAACATGTCGGCGAAGATCAGGAGCGTACCGCCGAGAAGGGCGCTGGCCGGTAGCAGGAAGCGGTGATCCGGACCGATGACGAGGCGCAAGATGTGCGGCACGACGATGCCGACGAAACCGATGCCGCCGCTGACGGCGACCGAGGCGCCCGTGGAGGCCGCGACGCTGAAGATGGCGACATTCTTCAGGCGCTGGACCGGAATGCCCATATGGAAGGCGGCCGCTTCGCCGAGTGTGATGGCATTCAGCCCGCGCGACAGGAAGGGGACCACGATGAGCGCCAGGGCGATGACCGGGCCGGCGGCGACGATCTTGGTCCAGGACGAACCGGCGAGCGAGCCGAGACCCCAAAAGGTCAGGTCGCGCAGCTGCTTGTCGTCGGCCGAAAAGATCATGATGCCGGTGATGGCGCCGGCCAGCGCTCCGAGCGCGATGCCGGCGAGCAGCATGGTGGCAACCGAGGTGACGCCGTTGCGCGTGGCGATGCGGTAGAGAAGCAGCGTCGTCGCAAGCCCGCCACCAAAGGCGGCGAAGGGCAGCGTGTAGATGCCGAAGACTGCAAAGAGCGGGCCGAAGACGCTGGCGCCCAGCACGATCATCGAGACTGCGCCGAGGCTGGCGCCGGCCGACACGCCGACAAGGCCGGGATCGGCCAGCGGATTGCGGAACAGCCCTTGCATGACGGCGCCGGAAACGGCGAGCGATGCACCGACCAGCATGCCGAGAATGGCGCGCGGCAGGCGGATGTCGAGGACGATGATGCGGTCGCGGGCGCTCAGGGCATCCTCGGAGCCGACGAAGCCGAGCAGCGAGCCGACGACCTTGCGGGCCGAGGCATCGGACGCGCCGGTCGTGATCGAAAACAGGAAGGTGAAGATGGCAACTGCGGCCAGCAGCAGCACGACCGCCCGTGCCAGGCGCGAACGCTCACCGCGCGACCAATCGCTTTTCCAGCCTGCAAGCAGGCCGGACACGGATCGCTCTCCCTTCATCGTCTCACTGAGAGACATGGGCAGGCTTTCCGTAGATCTTGCCCGAGAGATCACGGATGCTTTCGGCGGTGCGCGGGCCGAAGCCGAGCAGGTAGTGGCCATCCATGCGGATGACGGCGCTGTTCTGCACGGCCGGCGTCAGGCCGAGCGCCGGGTTGGCGCGCAGGTCGTCATTGTTGCCGGAATGGCTGCCGCCGCGATCCATCATCAGGATGACGTCGGGCTTGGCTTCGATGATGGCCTCGTCGCTCAAGGGCTTGTAGCCTTCGTAGTCGCCGGTGGCATTGATGGCGCCCGACAGCGTGATGATGCCGTTGGCGGCCGTGTTGGTGCCGGAGGCCATGACCTTGCCGTCGCGTAGGCTCAGGATGAACAGGACGCGCTTGCGTTCGCTTCCCGGGCGTTTTTCGGCTTCCGCGACGGCGGCGTCGAGGTCAGCGGAAACCTTGTCGGCCAAGGCTTTAGCCTTGTCGTCCACGCCGAGAAACTTGCCGACGGCGAGGATCTTGCTGATGATGCTGTCGCGGTCAAACTTTTCCGGAACCGTTTCGAAGGGAATGTTGGCGCTCTTCAGCAGTGCCAGCGCTTCGGGCGGGCCGCTGCCTTCGACGGCGATGATGGCGGTCGGGTTGATCGCCATGACGCCTTCCGGCGACAGGGCGCGCATGTAGCCGACGTCGGGGATCTTGTTGGCGGCTTCCGGATAGACGCTCGTCGAGTCGCGCCCGACGAGGCGGCCTTCTTCACCCAGAGCAAAGATGATTTCCGTCAGCGAGCCGCCGATCGAAACCAGCTTCGACGTGTCGGCCTTCTGCATCTCTTCGGCCACGGCGGTGCCGATGAAGCCGGCCTGCTGACCGTTGGCGATCGGCAGGACGAAGGGTGCCGAAACGGCGAACAGCGCCAAAGCCAGTTCCCAGCTCCGGATGCGGCGGAAATCAAAACCATGCGTCATCGGTTTCTTCCTTGATTACGCTGCGACGCTGGTGGCGCGCGGCAGGGCTTCCATGATGGCGCGCCATTCCTCGCGTTCGGCCACGCCTTCCTTGCGCTTGCCGAAGTACTGGATGATCATTTCGCCCGCTGCATCATAGACTTCCAGCGAAGTTACATGGCCATCGGCGGTCGGCTTGCGCACGGCCCAGATTTCAGCGATGTGGTCGGTGCGCAGGTGCAGGTGGAAGGTTGGGTCCATGACGTTGAGCCAGGGGCCCATCGGCTGGATGTTGGAGACCGGGCCGCCGTGGATCTGGATGATGCCGTGGTTGCCGACGAACACCATGATCGGCACTTCGCCCTTGGCGCTGGCGCGCATCATGTCTTCGACAGCGGTCGGGGCCAGCTGCCAGGCATAGTCCTCGCCAATGCTCTTGATCGCGTCGTGACGGGCAATGTTCAGCTTCTTCAGGATGCCGAAGAACTGGTGGGTGTCGGTCATCTTGCTCCAGCGGTCGCGAAGCTCTGTCGTGTCGACCGGGCCATTGCCGGTGGAACGGCGCGTGGTGTCGATGGCTTCGGCGTGGAATTCCTGGCTCTGGTCTTCGAGGCGCAGCGTGTCGACAATGGTGTGGTAGGCCTCGACATTCGATTCCGGGCGCAGGTGCACCTTGTGCACGGCGGTGCCGGCCTTGTCGAAATACTGCAGGCTCAGGCGCTTGTGGTCGGCGTCGGTCTTGGTGACGGCAAATCCGTGGCACCAGGCGCTTGGGAAGATGCGCTGGTCGATCTGCGAGCCGAGCACGATGGAGGAATGCGGTCCCATCGAGATCTTTTCGAACGTGCCGATCTTTTCGTGCACGGCGCTCTCGTTGCGGGTCAGTGCCATGACTTCGCCGAGCGACGCCACATGTTCGAGCAGCTTGTTGGCGCTGCCGTCGATGCGGATGGCGGTCAGGCCGCACTCGGCGGCCACCAGCGCACCTTCGGACACGCCGAGCTGGGCTGCGATGTCGCGCTCGCGCATCTTCGGGTTTTCGGCCCGGAAGGCACGGATGTCGGCAGGTGTCGGATTGCTTTTGTCAGTCATGGAAAGGCCTATTTGTTGAGAATGAGTTTGCCCTGGCGGGTAATTTTCATGCGGTAGACGGATCCCTCGTGCTTGATCAGGATTTCATTGCCGCCCTTGAAAAGGTCCTTGCTTTCAAGCACGCGGTTCTGGGGAAGCTGCGTATTGCCGCCCGAGCCCTCGCTGTTGGCGTTGATGTCTTGCACTGCCACTGGAATTCGTCCTGATTTCTGCCCGTCGCTGGATTGTCCCGGCAGGTCACCGGGCCGCGAAAGTATCTTGACTTCAATAGTCATCTTTCATACCTCACGCAATACCGGATTTGACCAGTCAAGTTATCTTTTGCATGGCCCGCAGGGAGTTTAGGCTCCTTCGCACCAGAAACAGCAGCACCAGAGGGACGAAGAGAATGCGCGTTCAAACATGGATCGTTTCGGCAGCACTCCTGGCTTCGGCGTATGCCGGCACGGCATTGGCGCAGGATGCGCAGGCGCTGACGGTGGAGCTCAACGAGCTGGCACCGTCGGCAAAGGGCTGCAAGCTGACCTTCGTGGCCGGCAATGGTTTTGCCCAGTCGATTGACAAGGTTTCGTTCGAATTCGTCCTGTTCGACGACAAGGGACTGGTCGAGCGCATGGCCGTTCTCGACTTCCGCGACCTGCCCACCGGCAAGACCAAGGTGCGGCAATTCGACCTGCCCGGCACCAAGTGCGAGGCTGTGAAGAGCATGCTGATCAACGACGCGCCGGTCTGCGAAGGCGAGGGCGTTACGAAGGACCAGTGCATGAAGGCGCTGCAGCCGAGCTCGAAATCGACCGTTTCCCTGAAGGGCTGACGGCTGCGGTTTTGTAGATTGCGTTTCCGATTGTAAGGCGTGTGCGATGAACAGTGCGGCGAAATGGACCGGAGCGATTGTGTTTTCGCTGATCGCGCACGGCGTGGCGGCGACACTTTTGATGCCGGCACCTCCTGGACGTGAGGAGGCGCTGATCGCCGGTGGCGAGGTGACCGAGATCACCATGCTCGGCAATGCGTTTGAGGAAACCATCGAGGCCGGCGATCCGACCGATCCGGTCGATCCGCTGGAGACGCCTGTCGAGGAGGTCGAGCCCGTCGAGACCGAGCCGGTCGAGACGCAGCCGGAGGAAATCGCCCCGGTCACCGAAGACATCCCTGTCGAGACCGCCGAGGCGATCCAGCCCGTCATCGCCGATCTGGCCGTGCCGGTCGAGGACCTGCCGCCGGAAATTTCCGTGGAGCCGCTGGTGACGGCGGCGGTGCAGCCGGTCGAAGAGATCAAGCCGGTCGACGAGCCGGAAAAGAAAAAGATCGAAAAGCCGGTCGAGAAGAAAAAGGTCGTCAAGAAGCCCAAGCCGAAAAAGCCGGTCGAAAAGAAGCCCGAGGTCAAGAAGAAGGTTGTCAAGAAGGCCTCCGGCTCGCAGGGCGACAGTGCCGAGCGCAGGCAGAAGGGCACCGAGCAGGGCGTCGAGGGGGCGAAATCCGCCAAGGCCACCGGCAATGCCAAGGCCTCTGCCCGCCAGGCCGGCAATGCGGCGGTGACCAACTATCCGGGCAAGGTGCGCTCGAAGCTCAACCGCGCCTTCCGCTATCCCTCGGCGGCGCAGCGCGAGCGTTTGCGCGGCACGGCGCTGGTGCGCTTCACGGTCAACAGCGGCGGCGGCGTTTCGGGCGTCAGCATCGCCAGAAGTGCCGGTTCCTCCATCCTCGACCAGGCCGCGATGGACACGGTGCGGCGCGCATCGCCCTTCCCGAAAATCCCGGAGGGTGCTGGCAAAAGCAGCTGGACCTTCACGGTTCCGCTCGCCTTTTCGCGCTAGGGTTAACGCGGGACCTTCCTCGTTTGTTTAGCTAGATCAATATGTTGGTCTGGTGCCGATGTGTGTTCTCAGGCCCGATTACCGGCCCTCAAAAAAATATGATGAAAATAGTCATGTTTATACTTTACTATAATTATCAAGTTTAATAGGTTCGCCTCACTGGACGGGCGCCCGCCGCTTAAGGGCAGCCCAATCGGCAAGTGGAGACGGGCATATGCACGACAAGAACCGGCGGAATTCAGCGAAGGCCGGACGCAATGAACACTACAGGCGTCCCGAAGAGGTCAAGGTCGAAGAGGCCGTCAAGGCCGGGCTCGAGGGCCGCAGCTTTCTCTATGTCGGCGGGCGCGATTGCCAGGTGGCGCATCTTCGCCAGATCGCCAGCAATTTCGGCGCCGAACTGATCCATCACGATGGCGGGCTTCGCGAGGCGGTATCGCGCATCGATTCGGTGCTGCCGTCCGTCGATTGCGTCTTCTGCCCGATCGACTGTATCAGCCATGATGCTTGCCTGCGGGTGAAAACCGGCTGCAAGAAATGGGGCAAGGCCTTCGTGCCGCTCCGCAACGGCTCCAAGTCCAGCCTCGAGCGTGCCCTGCAGTCGCTCAGCGACGGAGACCGCGTGCAATGACGTCCGAACGCCCCGATCTGTCGATGATGATCGGCCTGCACAAGCTTGCCGCCAACAGCGGCGATGGCCTTGTTCCGGAACTTTACGAACTGCTGCTCAGCCGGGCGCGTTATTTCGATGCCAATCCGACCGTGGCGGAATTCCCAGCCTGGGAAACGCGCCGTCCGGGAACGGTGCCGGCCGGACTTGAAAAACCCGCCACGGACAATATTGTCGCCTTTCCCGCCGCCCGTGCAGTGCGTGCAGACTGGAAAGCATAGGATATTGCCTGCATGTATATCGCGATGAACCGTTTCAAAATTGCCACCGGCTCGGAAGAGGCTTTCGAGGGGATCTGGAAGGATCGCGATTCGAGCCTCAAGGAGATGCCGGGTTTCGTCGAGTTCAAGCTGTTGCGCGGCCCGACCCTTGCCGATGACGGCTACACGCTGTTCGTCTCGCATTCGATCTGGGCTAGCCACGAGGCGTTTTCCGGCTGGACGAAGTCGGAGAATTTTCGCGCTGCTCACCGCAATGGTGGTGCCAGCAAGGACATGTACCTGGACCGCCCGCATTTCTAAGGCTTTTCCGTGGTCGAGGGCGCCTGAGCCCTTCGCCCTGTCTTAACCGGCTGCGGGACGTTTGAAGAACGCCCCCGCCGCCACGGCCAGCCATCCCGCTATCATCAGCATGCCGCCTGCCGGTGCCGACATTGGAAACAGCCCGTGGCCGAGATATTGCCGGGCCAGGAGGTCGCCGGCAAACAGCGCGGTGCCGAGCCCCAGAAGCAGGGCGGCAAGACCGGCGGTGGCAAAGCGGTCATAGGCGGCATAGAGCGCGATCAACGCCGGGGCATGTGCCAGGCACATGGCCGATGCGCCGCCGAGCAGACGCGGGTCGCCATGGGAAGCGGCCGCCGCCAGCGCCACGCCCGCCAGGCCCATGAGGCCGGCGGCAAGGATGAGGGCCGATTTGCGTCTGTTGCCGTGCATTCTTTAATTCTCCTGCCCTATACGGTTTGCGGTTGATGAGCGTTGGGCGTCCTCCTCTTCTCCCTATCGGGGAGAAGGTGGCGCGCAGCGCCGGATGAGGGGGCCAAGAGACCTCAGAGCTAGCGGACAGCCCCCCTTCGGACATCTTCTCCCCGACGGGGATAAGAGAAAAAAGCCGTCCTCATCCCCTGTTCTGCATGTGATGCGCCAGCCGCGTCACCGGATCGAGGATGATGGAGCGCAGCTGCGGGCTGGCAACGGTCTCCTCCAGCGCACGGGTGAAGCAGAGCAGCCATTCGTCGCGCTCCTCAGGGCCGATCGCGGCGTCGAAATGGCGGCGGCGAAGCATCGGGTGGCCGCGCTTGTCGGTGTAGAGCGGCGGGCCGCCGAGCCAGCCGGTGAGGTATTCGTAGAATTTTTCCTCGCTGCCGGAAAGGTCTGCCGGGTGGACCGCCCGGCAGCGCGCCGCCTCGGGCAGCGTGTCCATCAGCGCGTAGAAGCGATGCGTCAGTTGCCGCACCGCCGGGTCGCCGCCGATGGCCATGTAGAGCGTCGTGGTTTCCGGTGGTGTCTCTGATGTCTCTGGCACGTCCATCCCGCCTTTTTGTTCAGCTGGCATATGAAACGGACGGGGGCGCTGTTGCAAGGCCTGCGAAATTTTCCAGCTGCGTCACGCAAGCGCGGCTCCGCACCGCAGCCGGCGCTGATATTGACAAAACCGTCCAGACGGTATCTTTATAATATATGTCGATAGCACATCACAGAAAGAAGCAGCCCGAGGCCGTCCGCAAGCAATTGCTGGACGTGGCCGTGCGTCTGTCGGTCTCTGCAGGTCCGGCGAGCGTGACGCTGGAGGCGGTCTCGACTGCAGCGGGGGTCAGCAAGGGCGGGCTGCTGCATCATTTCCCCAGCAAGCTGGCGCTGATCGACGCCATGTTCGACGATCTGGTCGGGCGTCTCGACGATGCCATCGGCGATGCGATGCGCAGGGATCCGGTGGCGCATGGCCGCTATACCCGCGCCTATCTCGATGTGGTCTTTTCGCTCGAGGACAGCGAGGAGGGGCCGGGCTGGCATGTGCTGACCATGGCGCTGCTCGCCGAGCCGCACCTGCGCAGGCGCTGGCAGCAATGGGTCGCGGAACGGCAGGACGAATTCGTCGGCACCGATTCGTCCGTCGATACGCAGCTCGTGCGCTTTGCCGCCGATGGTCTCTGGTTCGCCGATCTCGTCGGCAGCCACGCTTTCGACACGGCCGCGCGCACCGCCCTGTTGCAGCGGCTGAAAAGCCTGACCTTTCTCTGACATTCCAACCTCGATCAATCCAATCTGGCCGGAGCCATCATGAACCCTGTCACGCTCTATGCGATGCTTGTCGTCGCCATCGTCTTCGAGGTGCTTGGGACCTCGGCCATGCAGGCGGCGCAGCATTTTTCCCGACTCGTGCCGACGCTTGTCATGATCGGCTGTTATGCCGTCGCCTTCTACTGCCTGTCCTATGTGGTGCGCTACATTCCGGTCGGCCTCGCTTATGCGATCTGGAGCGGGCTCGGAATCGTGCTGATTTCGCTGGCCGGTTATCTGGTCTTCGGGCAGAAACTCGATCTCGCCGCCATCGTCGGGCTCGGCCTGATCATTGCCGGCGTGCTGGTTATCAATATTCTGTCGAAATCCACCGTCCACTGATGGGCAACTGCCCATATCCGAGATCTGGGTCTTGCAAAAGACACGGGATTCTTTTATCGCTGGCCGAATTGAAAGCGGTTTCAAAAGCTGTTGCAGAAACGCTCCTTTCAGGGCGGCAGGCAGCTTTTGACGATAAGGGAGACAGAAATGGCCATTCGTACAGTCGTCTGGGGCGAAAACATTCACGAACAGACCAACGCCGTCGTCGCCGGAATCTACCCGGATGGCATGCACACGACGATCGCCGACGCACTCAATAGAGATACGGCGATCAGCGCCACGACAGCGACGCTGCAGCAGCCGGAGCACGGTCTCAGCGTCGAGCGTCTGGCCGAGACCGATGTGCTGCTCTGGTGGGGCCACAAGGACCACGGCGCCGTCGATGATGAGATCGTCGAGCGCGTCGCCAAGCGGGTCTGGGAGGGCATGGGCCTGATCGTCCTGCATTCGGGGCATTTTTCCAAGCCGTTCAAGCGGTTGATGGGCACGCCCTGCGCGCTGAAATGGCGCGAAGCTGGCGAGCGCGAACGGCTCTGGGTCATCAACCCGCGCCACCCGATTGCCGAAGGCCTCAGCGACAATTTCGTGCTCGAAAACGAGGAAATGTACGGCGAGCAGTTTTCGGTTCCCGAGCCGCTCGAGACCGTGTTCATCTCCTGGTTCGCCGGTGGCGAGGTGTTCCGCTCGGGCATGACCTGGCGGCGCGGTGCCGGCAACATCTTCTATTTCCGCCCGGGCCACGAGACCTATCCGACCTATCACGATGCCAACGTCCACACGGTGCTGCGCAATTCCGTGAAGTGGGCTTGCAACCCGCAGGGGACCTACGCCGCCATCCATGATGCGCCGAACGTGCCGGTCGAAAAGGCGCTGGAGCCGATCGTCGAGCGTGGGCCTAAACTGCACGAAGCAGGCGAGGAGGGATACCGGTAATGACTGTACCTCTGCTTGTTCTGGGAACCGGCGGCATGGCCAATACCCATGCCGAGGCCTTTGCCGCCATCAAGGGCGTCGAACTCGTTGCGGCCGTCGATGTCGATCCGGCCCGTGCGGCGGCGTTTGCCGCCAGGCACGGCATTGCCAACACTTTCACGACGCTGGAGGCGGCAATTGCCTGGGGCGGGTTCGATGCCGCCACCAATGTAACGCCGGACAAGGTCCATCATGCAACGACGCTGGCGCTGCTGGCCGCCGGAAAACATGTGCTTTGCGAAAAGCCGCTGGCCGAAAACTATGCCAAGGCCAATGAAATGGCCACGGCGGCGGAAAAATCCGGCCTGGTGACGATGGTCAACCTGACCTATCGCAATGTCGCGCCGCTGCAAAAGGCCCGCGCCATGGTTCTGGCCGGCGAGATCGGCACGCTGCGCCATGTCGAGGCCTCCTACCTGCAAAGCTGGCTGGTTTCGAAAGCCTGGGGCGACTGGGCGACGGAATCGCAATGGCTCTGGCGGCTGTCCACCAGCCACGGCTCCAATGGCGTCCTCGGCGATGTCGGCATTCACATTCTCGATTTTGCCGCCTATGCGGCCGGAACAGATGTGGAGCATGTGTTTGCCCGGCTGAAGGCGTTCGACAAGGCGCCCGGCAACCGGATCGGCGATTACAATCTCGATGCCAACGACAGTTTCACCATGGCGGTCGATTTCGCCAATGGCGCCCTTGGCGTCATCCATGCCAGCCGCTGGGCGACCGGCCATCTCAACGAGTTGCGCCTGCGCATGCACGGCGACAAGGGCGGCATCGAGGTCATCCACTCGACCGAAGGCTCGTCGCTGCGTGCCTGCCTCGGCGCGGATGTGGAAAACGGCGTCTGGCGCACGCTCGATGCCGGCACGGTGCCGACCAACTACGAGCGCTTCATCGAAGCCGTGGCGGCCAATCGCACTCTCGAGCCCGGCTTCCGCCACGCCGCCGAGTTGCAGAAGATCCTCGACCTCGCCATCGTCTCCGACCGGGAACGCCGCGAGCTGGTGGTCTAGGCGTAATTAGCCGAAATAAAATTGCATCCCGGCGGCCCTGTTCCGCCGGGAACAGCGCGGCGGTCCTGCTCGTGCGATTGTCTGGTCATCGGAGCCAATCACGGCTTCCAAGAGATCAGGAGAGACCATCATGCGCAAGTTCATCCTTTCGGCCATCGTCGCCACCGTCGCCACTGTCACGTTTGCCGCCCCTTCCCAGGCCGGCGGTTATTCCTTCGGCTTCGGCAATGGCAACGGCTATGTCACCGTCGGCGGCTACGACAATGATTACGGCCACGGCTATGGTCACAAGAAGCACTACAAGAAGCATTACCAGAACGACTATTACCAGCAGGAATGCTTCTTCAAGAAGGTCAAGCGCTGGGACAGCTACGGCAACCCGGTCTGGAAGAAGATCAAGGTCTGCCATTGATCATTTGCTGACAGACAGCCTGACTTGACCTCCCGTCACGAAACCCCGGCCGTCCCTGCGGCTGGGGTTTTTTTATGTGGCGTGGTTTTATTTTCCGCTGGTTTCCATTTTCTCTGTGTCCGTGGAGATGCTTTACCCTCTCTGTCACGTCGTGACATCTCCCCCACAAGGGGGGAGATTGTCCTTCGCTGAGCTCTCTTCGTTCCCAACTGCCTTGGTTCGTTGTGGGCAGTTAACCCTCTGCCGTGTGAGGCACCAAAGCTGATGGCGATCTCCCCCCATGTGGGGGAGATGTCCCGGAGGGACAGAGGGGCGCAAGCTTGCTCCAAAGCCTGCGATCGAAGCCTGCTCCAAAGCCAGTGATCCATACAAATAACGGGGATGCTGGAGGGTATGAAATTCAATCAAATCAACAAAACCCCGCCTCCATTGTCCCCGGTCCCAAAACCCGTGCCTATAATGCCTGCGTCCCATCCCGGTTACACCACGAGGCGTCGTGGTCAGGTGGGGCCGGTGCTGAGGATGGCGGCAGGACGTGCGCCTTTGTCCGATGGGTTTGCGTAAGAGGGGTTCCCTCCGGAGGCTGATGCCGCTCCGGACGTGTCTGTGGGGCACACAGGGCTGGTAGCAATGCTGGCCGCAGAGAACCCGAGGTCGCGGATAAAAACCGCCGAACGGGGCGCTGGAAGGCGCTACAGTATCAAACAACTCAATGAGGCACTTTCCAGCGCCCCGACCGAGTTCAAGCAGGAAGCATAACCACGGCGGATCTTTCCGTATGTGGGTGAAGGTATTTGCGGCAACAGAGGTTGCTCCCTCCCCCTTGTGGGGAGGGTTGGGGGGGGCTTTTTCTAGGAGACGAATACGAAAGCAGAAAGACCCCCTCCCGGCCCTTCGGGCCAGCCTGCCCACAAGGCGGAGTGGCAGACGGAGCGAGACCGATGCGTCCGTCCCTACACCGGAGGACTGCTCGAGCGGCGGATCACCAGTTCGACGGGCCAGACCTCGCGAAGCTCGCGAGCCGGCACGCCCTGCAGCAGTTTCAGCACCATGTCGCCGACGCTGGCGCCGGCGGCGCGGATGGAGGAGCGGGTGGTCGACAGGGTCGGCACCAGATTGTCCGGGCTGATATAGGAAAACACGTCGTCATGGGCGATGAGCGAGATATCCCGCCCGACCGTCAGGCCGGCGATGCGGATGGCGCGCATGACGCCGAGAGCCGACATCATCGAGCCAGCCAGCACCGCCGTCGGCCGCTCGCCGAGGCGGAGAAAACCCTGCATCAGGCGAAAACCCATCTCGTCGGTAAAATCACCATTGCCGAAGAACGCCGGGTCGATGGCGATGCCGCGCTCCTTGAGGGCGGTGCAGTAGCCCTGCTCGCGCTTTTGGGCGAAGTTGCTGACAAGGTCGCCATTGACAAGGGCGATGCGGCGATGGCCGAGGTCGGCGAGATGGCTGGTTGCCTGATGGAAGGCGCCGAAATTGTCGATGTCGAGATACCCGTAATCGCCGCAGGTTTCGGAGCGGCCGTGCAGGACGAAGGGCAGGCCAAGTTGCAAGAGCAGGTGGATACGGGGATCGTCCGTCACCGGCGTGTGCAGAATGATGGCATCGACCCGCTTGCTGGCGGCCAGCCGCCGGTAGATATCGAGTTCCGCCTCAAGGCTGTCCACCGTCGAAATCAGGATGTCGACGTCGTCCTCACGCAGCCGTGCCCCGAGCCCGCTTATAAATTCGCTGGCCAGCGGGCCGAAGTCATCGCCCTTGAAGATCAAGCCCACCGAACCGACGCGGCCTGTGGCCAGACCCAGCGCATGGGTGTTGGGCCGATAGCCAAATTCCTGCGCCGCCTTCTCCACCCGCTCGCGGGTTGCCTTCTTGACCTCCGGATAACCGCTGAGTGCGCGGCTGACGGTGGTCTGAGACAGTCCGAGCCGTGCGGCAAACTCCTTCAAATTCATCTGTTTCTGTCCGGTTTCACTGTCTGCATCAATCGGTTCCCGGATCACCGGCTCCAAACGCCGTCAGGCTCTTAGTACAGCGCGTCGAATGTGACACGCAAAATCCATTGTAACACTCTAACTTTGTTGCATAATTCCGCCAATCCTTAAAATCGGCACAACAGGAACAAGCTTCCCTTAAACTCTGATGTCTAGGCTCGCCGCATGACGGCGCGTTCAGACAGACATGAGAGAATGGTGTTTGCCAACAACATCATCATTGTCCTGTGGGTCTTCATGGCACTGTGGATGGCGATGCTGCTGCTGATCACCTTCCTCTATCTCCGCGATGGTTTCAAAGATACCGATCCGCACCTGGCGGCGCTGGCGATGGGCTTTTTCTGGCTGTTTGGCACTGCCGGATCCGCCTGGGCTTTCTCACAGCCGCGAACCCGCGTCGATGCGGGGCCGGGCCGGATCGTGGTGCGGGAGCGCTATCTGCTGTACTCCCGGACCCATCACTACAGCGCAGCCGCCGCGCCGCCATCCACCCATATTTCCAAGGAGATCGACGACGGCGAGGCGACCTATTCGCTGATGCTGGAAACGCCGCAGGGCCGCAGGATTCCGATCGTTTCGAGGTCCGAGCGTCATGAGGTGGAGACGGAACGGGAGCGTTTCCTGGCCCTCTGGTCCGGCCCCTGACAGATCAGGTGTCAGGCTCGACCGCCGGGATTCCCGGCACGCCCCGGCGGATGCGGCTGGAGAAATCCGCAGCCGTGTCGGCGGCAAGCGCCCGGTCGGTAATCCGCCCGCCGTCGCGCAACTGCTGCAGCGAGAAGCCGGGCGCAAAACCGCCGACGCCAAAGATGTATTCCGGTAGATAGCCCGACAACAGAAGCCGGTGGTCCAGCGGCAGGCCGGGCACGATGCGCCGGACCATTTCATAGACGATCGTCGTGCAGTTGGCGGTGACCGTGTGATAGAAGCGCGGCTGTTCTGCCAGCGCATCGGCCTCGCCGACGTAGGCCAGAAACAGCGAATGCATCTGCGCCTTCGGCATGTTCACCCGGTAGAGGTAGACGTCTTCCCTGCGGATATTGGTGCGGACGCGAACGATGTCGCGCTCGTCGGCGGCGATGACGCTGGTTTCGAATTCCTTGAAGAAACCGCCGATCTCGGAAAAGCTTTCGTGGCGCTCCTTGCGGATTTCTACCGAGAAGGTGACGAAACTGCCATCGCGAAATCCAAAGGACACCAGCGTGTGGGCGATCGACGGGCCGGTCCAGTAGGACAGGAGCAGATCGACAGAGACAAGCTGGTCGAGATCGTAGCTCCGGTCTTCCCAGTTGACGGTGTAGTCGGTCTTGCTGCGCCAGTCGAAATTGCGCACGTTCTTCAGCATGACCAGATTGCCGTTCATAACGCCGGTGGTCAAACGGCCGACCTCGTCGGCCCAGTCTCTGTCGTTGCTGGCTGGGATCGTGGTCCACCAGAAAGACAGTGCACCGGCCGCCAGCAGATAGACAAACGCGGCCTTGCGCGGATGGCGGGAAAACAGGGCGGCAATGGCCAGCAGCGAGACGACAGCCCAGACACCCGCCGTGGCATATTTGACGATGCCGTTGCCCGGCGCCTGATAGGCAAGCGCCAGCGCCCCCCAGGCGCCGCAGCCGAGGATGGCGAGAACAACAACGGCTTTCAGGCTGGCGCGCAAAAGCCGGGGGGCGAGAGATCGCGTCTGTGTCATGGGTTCACGTGCATTCGGGCGGGGTCATGCGATCATTGGCCGACCGCCGAGCCGACGGTGTTGCCGACCGAGCGGCCGAGCCGCTTCATCTGCTCGTCGTAATTCTTGCGGGTGTTCGGGTCGAAGATGGCGATCGGCGTGCTGATGGCAAGGCTGGCGGCGCTGCCCACCGTCTGCGCAGCACCAATGGCGATGCCGCCGACCCGTTCGCCGAGGCCGACCTGGCTGTCGGTGATCGTCTGTCCGGCGATCAGCCGGTTGCCCAGAAGTTTGACCACTTCCGGGCTTTCGGCGAACTTTCCATGGTTCAGCCGGTCGCCGCCCTTCAGCGCCGTCAGGTCCAGCACGGTGATACCTTCGGCCTCGAGCCGTGAGCGGTAGGGCTCGACCGAGGGATCGATCTGGCCGAGACGCTCGATGTTGCCGGAAATCCGCCTGGATATGCTGAGAGCGCGATCATCCTGCGACACGAACAGGGTAAATTTCGGCTTCGGATTGCCGAGCGCCTGCCACTGCTTGCCGAAGACGTCGACGTCGAGATCCGGCGAAGCGAGAATGACATTGTTGATCTTGTCGTTGACGTGACCGTCGCGGATCGCCATCTGCCGGAGCGCCTCCACCGTCAGCCAGGAGCCCATGGAATGGGCCATGATGGTGATGTCGGCGACAGCCGGGTCCTGTGCGGCGCGGCGCAGCAGATATTCGAGCGAATCGCGCGAATAGTTGGTGCTTTCCTTGTCGTAATTGTAGTCGAAAATGCTGCCGCGCGAGGGCCAGGTAAAGATGACAGGCGTCACGTCTGCCTTGGAATCGTGAACGATCTGGGCAAACCGATAGACGGCATCCTCGTAGCGGTTGTTGAAGCCGTGCACGAAAATCAGCAGGCGCCGGCTCTTTGACTGATGCGCCGTCAGCCAGCGTTTTGCCTCGGCCTCGCTGGTCAGCGGGTTGACGCTGACGGTGGTGAATTCGCGGGTCGGATCGGCCGGCAGTTTCTTCGGCCACTGCACCTGGCCGATCTTGCGGTTTTCTTCCGGCGGGATGGAGACGCGGATTTCGGTCAGCGACAGGTCTTCGGCTCGCTCTCCGGAAAACAGCACGCCGGCATCCGGCGAGACGGCGCGGGTCGTGGCCACCAGCAGGTCGACATTGGTAGTTCCGGCCGAGGTGGCGCCGGTCGGCAACAGCACGCCGACGGGACGGCTGGCGCAGGAGACGATGGCGAGCGACAGGCAGAGGCATGTAAGCATGCGAACGAGCCCGGGCCGGGCCTTGGCGTCAAGCCCGCGCTTGCGCGTTGCAGCGGTCGATTGCCCCGGTCGTTTCACGCAATACCTCCGCTCAACACAGCGCCCGCTTTGCCTGCCTCATGCAGGCAACAGTCTGCTCTATAGCATGCCCGCCCGATCTTGCATGGCCTTTTCCGGGCGATTGCGGTTGCACTTGAAAGCGCTTCTCAACAGGGACATGTTCGCAGCCGCTGAACGATTGGCAAACGGGTCGCCTATGCGCTAAGCAGAAGGTGGAAATATTTTCGGGTGGACGGTCTCGTCCGCTGAACTTGGGGAGAGGCCGGTTGTGCAGCCGGCCAGTATTAGGGAGAAGACGGGATGGCCTTGATTAGCCTGCGGCAGTTGCTCGATCATGCGGCGGAAAACCAGTACGCGGTACCGGCGTTCAACGTGAACAATCTTGAATATATTCAGGCGGTCATGCGGGCTGCCGATGCGACGGATTCACCTGTCATCCTGCAGGCAAGCCGCGGTGCGCGCTCCTATGCCGGCGACGCGTTTCTGCGCCACCTGATCATCGCTGCCACCGAAGAATATCCGCATATTCCGGTCTGTCTGCACCTCGACCACGGCGACCAGCCCTCGACCTGCATTTCGGCGATCACCAACGGCTTCACATCGGTGATGATGGACGGCTCGCTGCAGGCCGACGGCAAGACCATCGCCAGCTACGAGTACAATGTCGCCGTGACGGCGGAAGTGGTGAAGATCGCCCATGCCGCCGGCGTTTCGGTCGAAGGCGAGCTCGGCTGCCTCGGCAATCTGGAAACCGGTGCCGGCGAAAAGGAAGACGGCCACGGTTTCGAGGGCAAGCTGACGCGCGAAGAGCTTCTGACCGACCCGGACCAGGCGGCCGATTTCGTTGAAAGGACCGGCGTCGATGCGCTGGCCGTCGCCATCGGCACCAGCCACGGCGCCTACAAGTTCACCCGTGCCCCGGACGGCGAAATCCTGTCGATCGATACCATTGCGAAGATCAACAAGCGCCTGCCGAACACGCATCTGGTCATGCACGGCTCGTCCTCGGTGCCGCAGGACCTGCAGGATCTCGTCAACGCCTATGGCGGCCAGATCCGCCGCACCTGGGGCGTGCCGGTGTCGGAAATCCAGAAGGGCATTCCGCTCGGTGTGCGCAAGGTCAACATCGACACGGACCTGCGCCTCGCCTTTACCGGGGAAGTGCGCAAGTATTTTGCCGAAAACCCGGAGCAGTTCGATCCGCGCGGCTACCTGAAACCGGCCATCGCCCGCATGTCGTCGGTCTGCCGCGAACGTTTCGAAGCCTTCGGTACCGCCGGCAAAGCCGCCAGCATCCGCGTCAAGCGCCTGCCGGACATGGCCAAGAGCTATCTCGGCTGAGATTTTTGAGAGCCTGTAAAACGTCGAAAGCCCTCCGTGTTGGAGGGCTTTTCTGTTGGGGACAACATCTCGATTTTCCGGGACGTTGTGCGGACCCGCATTGTCAGTGCGCCGGTAAGGTGTTGGTTGCTACATCGATGAAAGCTTGAGCGACATGACAAGCGTCATCGGATTTGCGGCGACGGCACAAATCCAAAATAGGAAGGATGAATCAAATATCGAGATTCAAATATTTAGAAATGGTGCACCCGACTGGATTCGAACCAGTGACCTCTGCCTTCGGAGGGCAGCACTCTATCCAGCTGAGCTACGGGTGCATCGGCGCAAAGGCAAGGTGCCGAAGCGCGTGTCTGGTGAGCGGTTCATAACCCAGGATGTGTCCGGCTTCAATGCGGAAATGCTGTCGGTGCGCAGGAAATGCTGCCGGTGCTGAAAGCCGGCGCGGTCATGATCCGGGGTGGGCAGGCTTGCGTATCGATTTGCGTGGCCCGCAAAGTATCGTTCGATATCGAACCGGGTGAGGCGGTGCCTTGGTGCGGCGCGTTGGGAGCAGGGCATGCGATCGTTTCAGGACGGGTTCAAGGCGCTGGTGGTCGGGGCCAGCGGCGGTATAGGCGGGGCGGTGTTGTCGGCGCTCCGGAACGAGCAGGCCTGTGCCGCTGCCGTCGGTCTATCCCGCAGTGTCAATGCCGGGTTCGATCTGACCGACGAGGTCTCGATCCGGGTGGCGGCGGAGCGGCTTCAGGCGGAGCATGGAATGTTCGATCTGATCTTCGATGCGACCGGCGGACTGGAGATCGGCGGCGTTGGGCCGGAGAAGACGATCCGGACGATCGATCCCGATGCGATGGCGCGGCAATTCGCGCTCAATGCCATCGGGCCGGCGCTTCTTCTCAAGCATTTTTCGCCGCTGATGCCACGTGGCCGGCGGGCGGTGTTTGCCAGCCTGTCGGCGCGCGTCGGCTCGATCGGCGACAACCGGCTGGGTGGCTGGATTTCCTACCGGGCGGCCAAGGCAGCGCTCAACCAAATCGTCCGCACGGCGGCGATCGAGATTAACCGCAGCAACGGGCAGGCGGTGGTGGTCGCCCTGCACCCGGGCACGGTGGCGACCGCACTCAGCGCCAAGTTCGCTGCCGACCGCGATGTCTTTTCGCCGGAGTTCGCAGCCCGACGGTTGCTTGCCGTCATCGACAAACTGGCGGCTACGGATACGGGCGGCTTCTTTGCCTATGACGGCAGCGCCATCGATTGGTGAGGGGTGCACGGAAGCAAAAGGCGGCCCGTTGCCGGACCGCCTGTGATGTTCTTGCAGACGTTGGGATGTTCCGCCAGACGTCGGTTAGACCATCTGCATGGCGCCGGGGCCGGGGATGGCCTTTGGCGGGACCTTGCCGAGGATGATCATGCCGAGCACTTCATCCTTGGTGACATCCTCGGTTCTGGCGTGGCCGACGACGGCGCCGTTCTTCATGACAGAGACGCGGTCGGCGAGGTCGAAGACGTCGTGGATGTCGTGGCTGATCAGGAAGATGCCGATGCCTTCGCTCTTCAGCTGCTTGATCAGTTCGCCGACCTGGGCAGTTTCCTGGGGGCCGAGCGCTGCCGTCGGCTCGTCCATGATCAGGATGCGGGCGTCGAACAGGATGGCGCGGGCGATGGCCACCGACTGGCGCTGGCCGCCGGAGAGCGCCTTCACCGGTTCCTTGAAGCGGCGGAAGTTGGGGTTGAGACGCCCCATGACCTCGCGCGCCTTGGCTTCCATCGCCACGTCGTCGAGCGTGCCCCAGGGGGTGCGCAGCTCGCGTCCGAGATAGAGGTTGGCAGCGGCGTCGACATTGTCGGCGACGGCCAGCGTCTGGTAGATCGTCTCGATGCCGTATCTCTTGGCGTCGCGCGGATTGGAGATGTTGGCCTCTTCGCCATTGATCAGGATTTCGCCGGCGTCACGCTTGTAGGCGCCCGAGAGAATCTTGATCAGCGTCGACTTGCCGGCGCCATTGTGGCCGAGAAGGGCCACCACTTCACCGGGGAAGAGGTCGATCGAGGCGTTGTCGACGGCGTGAATGCCGCCGAAGGAGATGGAAATGTTTTTCATTTCCACCAGTGGAGTGCGTTGTTCGGTCATTGTTCGAACTCCTCTCACTTGGCCCGGGAGCGGTAGACTGTGTCGAGCCAGACGGCCATGACCAGTACGATACCGATGACGATGCTCTGAAGCGGCGTGTCGACGCGCAGGAGCACCATCCCCGACTGCAGGGATTGCATGACTATGGCGCCGAGCATGGCGCCGGCGATCGTGCCCATGCCACCGGCAAGGGAGGTGCCGCCGATGACGGCTGCGGCGATGGTGTAGAGCTCGTCGAGCGTGCCCTGCGCATTGGTCGCGGCATTGAGGCGGGCGGTGGAAATCGCCGCTGCGATGGCGCAGAGCGCCCCCATCAGCGCGAAAATGCGCACGGTCACCCAGCGGGTCTTGATGCCGGCGAGCTCGGCGGCCTCCGGGTTGCCGCCGATGGCGAAGACATAGCGGCCGAAGCGGGTGCGGGTGGTGAGGAAGCTCATGGCGATGGCGATGCCGACGGCCATCAGCACCGGAATGGCAATGCCGAGCGGTATCTGCAATCCGCCTTCAGGCCAGGGTATGTTGTGGGTTTCGGCGTATTTCTTGGCGAGGTTGATCGGCATATAGTAGCTGTTCAGCACCCAGACCGAGCCCAGAACCATGATGCAGCCGATGACGGAGAGGAAATATTCCGCCCACATCGGACGCAGCGGAAAGCCGAAGCGCTTGCGCTGCTTGCGTGAGTTGATGATCGACAGGACGATGACGACGCAGGCGATGACGCCGACGACCCAGCTTGCCGTGGCACCGATCGAGCCCTCGGCGCCGCCGCCCATCAGGCGGAATTTCGTGTCCATCGGGGCGACTGTGGCGCCGCTGATGACGAGGAAGGCGGCCGCGCGCCAGACCAGCAGGCCGCCAAGCGTGACGATGAAGGCAGGCACGTTGAGGAAGGCGATGATCATGCCCTGGAAGGCGCCGATGGCGGTCCCGAGCAGAATGCCGACGGTGAGCGCGATGATCCAGGTGGCCGGATTGTCGAAGCCGATCAGGGTCGGCAATATTTTCGCCTGGGTGATTGCCATGATCATGCCGACGAAGCCAAGGATCGAGCCAACCGACAGATCGATGTTGCGGGTGACGATGACCAGCACCATGCCCGTGGCCATGACCGAGACGGACGAGGCCTGCACGGTCAGGTTCCAC
The DNA here is from genome assembly GCA_030655075.1 of Pararhizobium sp. Lineage (GTDB taxonomy): Bacteria > Pseudomonadota > Alphaproteobacteria > Rhizobiales > Rhizobiaceae > JAURWE01. The sequence goes on along the minus strand of JAURWE010000024.1, from coordinate 411,168 downwards.
AGGTTGCGCGGTGTCAGGAAGAGGCCGCCAAACAGGCCGCCGGTCGAAAGCTGGAATCCAAGCCAGATGATCATCAGCGCGCCGATCATCCCGAGCAGCCGGGTGTCGATCTCGGTCGCCTGCAGGAAACGCTGTATCGCTGTTCCGTGCAACTGGCGGGCGCCGCTGGAAGGTGTGGCAATGGTGTTCTGTGCCATTTCCTTTGTACTCCCCCTCATAGTTTCCGTTGGAGCAACAAGCCTGTGCGTCTTGACGCCAGGGCCCCAGAGTTTGTCGTGTGAATATCCGGGCTGACCCTGGCGCACCGGCGCCATATGGTCACATCCTCATATAGGGGAAACGCCGCAACGGGTGACGCTGCGGCGCTCTCAACGGGATATCAGCTATCCATGGTCAGGATCGGATCAGTTGCAGACAGCAACGGTTCCGGCCTTCACGCCCTGGCAGGTTTCATCCTTGGAGATCCAGCCCGCGTCGATGACGACGTTCAGGTTGTCCTTGGTGATCGGCTGCGGTGCGATGAAGAACGACTGCATTTCAACAGCCTTCGGACCGCCGGCAAACTTCACCGTGCCCGGGATGGCGTCCATGGCGGTGCCGCCGGCCAGAGCGACGGCGATTTCGCCGGCCTTCTTGCCGAGTTCGCGGCTGTCCTTCCAGACAGAAACGGTCTGGGTGCCGAGAGCGACGCGGTTCAGAGCGGCCTTGTCGCCGTCCTGGCCGGAGACCGGTACGGAACCGGCGAGGCCCTGGGCTTCGAGCGCTGCAACAACGCCGCCGGCCATGCCGTCGTTCGACGACACAACGCCGTCGACCTTGTTGTCGTTCGAGGTCAGGAACTGTTCCATGTTTTTCTGGGCAACTTCAGGCTTCCAGCCGTCCGTATAGGCTTCACCGACATTCTTGATCTTGCCGGCATCCATAGCTTCCTTCAGCACTTCCATCTGACCGGAAAAGAGGAAATCGGCGTTCGGATCGGTCGAGGCGCCCTTGATGAAGACGTAGTTGCCTTCCGGCTTTACCTTGAACACTTCGGCGGCCTGCATGCGGCCGACTTCCTTGTTGTCGAAGGTGATGTAATAGGCGGCAGGGTTTTCGATCAGGCGGTCGTAACCGACGACCGGGATGCCTTCAGCGGCGGCCTTTTCGATGGCCGGACCGATGGCTTCCGAATCCTGAGCGAGAACGATAATGGCGTTCGCGCCCTGGGCGATCAGCGATTCGATGTCGGTCAGCTGCTTTGCGGCAGAGGCCTGTGCGTCGGCGGAGATGTACTTGTCGCCGGATGCTTCGAGTGCCGACTTGATGGCGGCTTCGTCTGTCTTCCAGCGTTCTTCCTGGAAGTTCGACCAGGAAACGCCGATCGTCAGATCCTTGGCGGCGGCTGCGGAATGCATGGATACGATGATGGCAGCGCCTGCCATCAGCTTGTAAAACGACTTCATTATGTCCTCCCAAGTGGTCACCGGCTGCTGCGCGAACCTCCCGCACAAACAATCAGCCGATCATGAAGAACCGTCGATAAGCCCCGATTGAGTTTTTTCTCGACAGTCGAGAAAATAGATGTCAGAGTTTTAGCAGGCTGTCAACAAGGGTGCGAACAGCTTGGCGGCGACCGCTGCGGGTGCTTTGGAAGGAGCATTTGCTGTTGGTGTGCCGGCAATGATCGGGATGTCGCAATGCTGATGAAGTCCAGTTCGGAGTTGGTCCGTCAACAGAACAGCATGCTGGTTCTGGAGGCGCTGCGCCGTCATGGACCGTTGGCGCATACGGATCTCTCGGGCATGACGGGCCTGTCCTCGGCGACCATTTCTGCCATCACGGCGGACATGGAGCGGGCGCGGATCATCGAGAAATCCGAACAGCAGACGAGTTCCGGCCGCGGCCGGCCGCGGGTGTTTTTCTCGCAGCGGCGCGACTGCGGTTACCTGATCGTCGTCCGCATTTCGTCCGATATCGTACAGTACTCGCTGGTCGATTATTCCGGCACGCTGATGGACCGCTTCGAAGAAGCCCGCAATCACAGCCAGCCGGGAACGGGTGCATTCGTCAGCGGTCTCATCGAAGCCCTCGATCGCCTTGTCCGGCGCTCAAGCCTTGACCGCTCGCAGATTCTGTCGATTTCGCTGAGCAGCAAGGGGCTGGTGGAGCCGGACAGTGCCCGGCTTGTGTGGTCGCCGGCGTTCGGCGACGCGCGCATCGATTTCAGGACGGTGCTTGCCTCGTTCAACGACGCCAATATCAGTCTCGTCAACGAAACGCTTCTGGTCGCGCAGGCCATTGCCGTTCAGATGGAGGCCAAACGAAGCAACAGGTTTCGTGCGGTTGCCGCCCTGTCGCTCGGCCACAGCATCGGGCTCGGCGTTGCCCGCCGAGACCGCTACGGCGCGTTCAGCGTTACGGCGCCGAATTTCGGACATATGCTGCACAATGCGTCGGGAGGCCTCTGCCGCTGCGGATCGCGCGGCTGTATCGAGGCGTCCGCAGGATTTTATGGAATTCTGCGCACGGCGTTCGAAGCTCCGGCCGATGCGGTTCCGGCCAAATTCGTTCCGCTTGCCGAAATGGACAAGCTGGCAGCGAGCGCGCGCCAGGGTAACCGCATGGCGGGCTACGCCTTTCGCCAGGCCGGGCTGGCGCTCGGTTTGGGGCTGTCGCGCATGCTGGCGCTTTATGAGCGCATGCCGATCGCCATCACCGGGCTTGGGACGCGCTATTACGATCTGCTGTCACAGGGGATCGAGGAAGGGCTGGCGGCATCGCTCGATGTGCGGCTGAACGGCCTGCCGGATATCTCGGTTCTCGCCGACGAACAGGGGCTGGTGTTTGCCGGGCATGTGGACAAGGGCCTGACCCAGATCGACCAGGATATTGCCGGCTCGCGCATTGCTGCCGGCGCATAAAAAAGGCCGGGCAAGGTGTCCGGCAGTTTTTATGAGGATAAACACAGGCCGGGCAACGTGCCCGGCCTGTCTCTATGAGGATATTTTTCTCAGGCGACGGCGATGAGTTTCTTTTCCTTGACCGACCGTACGGCTGCATCGGCAAGTGCCAAAGCGGCCAGACCGTCGGCGCCGGATGGGGAGACTTCGGTGCCCTTCTCTATCGAGGCGATGAAGGCGGCGATTTCGTTGGCATAGGCTTCGGTGTAGCGGGTCATGAAGAAATCATGCAGCGGCGGGCGGGTGTACCCATCGCCATTGGCGATTTCGATCGAGACCGGGCGCTGGTTCTCGGCCGAAACGACACCCTTGGAGCCGTGGACTTCGATGCGCTGGTCGTAGCCATAGGTGGCGCGGCGCGAGTTCGAGATCATCGCCTGCTTGCCGGATGCGGTCTGCAGCAGAACCGAAACGCTGTCGTAGTCGCCGGCTTCACCGATGGCCTTGTCGACCAGGACGGCGGCTGTGGCGCTGACGGCGGTTACTTCTTCGCCGAGCAGGAAACGGGCCATGTCGAAGTCGTGGATCGTCATGTCGCGGAAAATGCCGCCGGAGCGCTTGATGTAGTCAACCGGCGGGGCGCCGGGATCGCGCGAGGTGATCGTCACCATCTCGACATCACCGATCTTGCCGTCGTCGATCGCCTTGCGCACGGCCATGAAATGCGGGTCGAAGCGGCGGTTGAAACCGACCATCAGCTTGCCCTTGGTTTCCTTGACCACCTTCATGCAAGCGCGCACGCGGTCGACGTCGAGGTCGATCGGCTTTTCGCAGAAGATCGCCTTGCCGGCGCGGGCAAAACGCTCGATCAGGTCGGCATGGGTGTCGGTCGGGGTGCAGATCACCACGGCGTCGATGTCGGATGCGGTTTCGATTGCTTCGATCGTGCGCACGTCGCAGCCATAGGCCTTTGCGATGGCGTTTGCAGCTTCGGGAAATGCATCGGCAACGGCAACCAGTTTTGCGTTCGGATCGTTGCTGACGGCCTTGGCGTGAACCTTGCCGATACGTCCGGCGCCGAGAACGCCAAATCTCACAGTCATAATCGTCTCTTTCAAAATGCGGCTTTCAAAAAGGCCGGTGGGGATCGGAATGATAATCGCTCATTCCCGGGGAAGCGATGACGCGGAGCATACAACGATGCTCCGCGTCCCGTAATCAGGTTTTGTGCTGCTTTGATGTCAGGTCTTGCGCTTCTTCTGGCGGTAGACGTCGACGACGACGGCGGCGATGATGATCAGGCCCTTGACGATTTCCTGGTAGTAGGCGTCGACCCGAAGGAAGGTAAAGCCGGAGGTCATGACGCCGAGGATGATCGTGCCGATGACCGTGCCGGTGATCCGACCGACACCGCCGGTGAGCGAGGTGCCGCCGATGACGGCTGCGGCGATCGCATCCAGTTCATACATCACACCCATGCCGGCCTGCGCCGTCTGGGCGCGGGCTGCGGTGACCACACCGGCAAGACCCGCCAGCATTCCGGCAATGGCATAGACTTTGATCAGGTGCGCTTCGACATTGATACCAGAAACACGGGCGGCCTGAACGTTCGCGCCGATCGCATAGGTGAACTTGCCGTAGCGGGTGTAACGCAGCGCGATGTGGAAGATTAAGGCGACGACGAGGAAGACGACCACCGGCCAGATGCCCGTGCCGATGAAGTTGAACTGCTCCGTCAGGCCGGAAACCGGCTGGCCCTTGGTGTACCACTTTGACAGGCCGCGGGCCGAAACCATCATGCCGAGCGTGGCGATGAAGGGCGGTATCTTCGTCTTGGCGATCAATTGCCCGTTGATGTAGCCGGCGGCGATGCCCATCAGGATGCCGACGCCGATCGGGATGATGAAGGGCATGTCGGTCAGGCTGGGGTAGAGTGCCTTCGGCCAAGTGGAGGCCTGGGCAAAGCTGGCCGAGACCATCGCCGTCAGGCCGACGACCGAGCCCGAGGACAGGTCGATGCCGCCAGTGATGATGACCTGGGTGACGCCAACCGAGATGATGCCGATGACGGCCACCTGAAGGATCATGATCGTCAGGCGCTGCGAGTTCATCAGGAAGCTCTGGCCGATGAAGATCCAGCCGAGCAATTCGTAGACAAGCGCAATGCCGATCAGTACGGCGAAGATATTGACCTCCGGCGGGAGCCGGCGTTTCTGCGGGGCGAGCGTATCGGCGCTCTTGGCAGCGGAATTCGTGTTCATTTGCAGTGTCCTCCCTTGGTTGAAAGCGCCGTTATCGCGCGGCCAATTCCATCACCTTGACTTGGGTTGCTTCGGCACGATCAAGAAAGCCCGTAACGCGGCCTTCGTGCATGACCATGATGCGGTCGCTCATCCCAAGCACTTCGGGCATTTCCGATGAGATCATGATGACCGCAACACCATCGCGGGCGAGTTCCGTGACGAAGCGATGAATCTCGGCCTTGGCGCCGACATCGATGCCGCGTGTGGGCTCGTCGAGAATGAGGATGCGGGGTTGGGTGAGCAGCCAGCGGCCGATCAGCACCTTCTGCTGGTTGCCGCCCGACAGGTTCTCGATGCGCTCGTGAAGGTTGGGTGTCTTGACCCGAAGCTTCTTGCTCATGGCTTCGCAGGCGGCAGTCACTTCTTTTTCGTTGACGAAGCCGTTCTTGACGAACTTGTCCTGAAGAACGGCGATCTGCATGTTTTCCAGAATGTCGAGGATCAACAGACAACCGGTGTCCTTGCGGTCTTCGGTGAGGAAAGCCATGCGGTTGGCGATCGCCGTGTTGGCGCTGTCGATCTTCACTTCTTTCTTGTTGATCGAGATCGTGCCCGATGTGGCAGGCGTGACGCCGAAGACGGTTTCTGCGACGTTGGACCGGCCGGAGCCGACAAGACCGGCAATGCCGAGGATTTCTCCGGCGCGAACGTCGAAGGAGACGTTTTCAAAGACGCCCTTGAGACAAAGGTCTTTCACCGACAGGACGACGTCACCGATCGGAACCTCTTCCTTCGGGAACATCTGGGTGATCTCGCGGCCGACCATCATGCGGATGATATCGTCGCGGGTCACATCCGTTGACAGGTGCGTGCCGATGTATTTGCCGTCGCGGAACACCGAGAACTCGTCGGCAATCTCGAACAGCTCGTTCATCTTATGGGTGATGTAGACGATGCCGATGCCCTGGCTGCGCAGATCGCGGATGATCTGGAACAGGTGATTGACCTCGCGGTCGGTGAGCGCCGAGGTCGGCTCGTCCATGATGAGGACGTCCGATTTATAGGACACGGCCTTGGCGATTTCGACCATCTGGCGGTTGGCGACGCTGAGATCGCGGACTTCGGCCTGCGGGTCGAGCGTGATGTTCAATCGCTTGAACAGGTCCGCCGTCATGCGGTTCATTTCCGAGTGATTGACGAAGCCGAACTTGTTGAGCGGCTCGCGGCGGATCCAGATGTTTTCAGCAACGGTCATGAACGGCATCAGGTTGAGTTCCTGATGGATCATCGCAATGCCGTTTTCGAGTGCGTCGAGCGGCGAGTTGAGCTGGATGTCGACGCCCTTGAATTTCACTTCGCCCTTGTCCGGCTGGTAGATGCCGGCAAGAATTTTCATCAGAGTGGATTTACCCGCGCCATTTTCACCCATGAGCGCATGGACGGTGCCGCGTCTCAGCTTGAACTGGACGTCGTCGAGCGCAACGACGCCCGGAAATTCCTTACGAATGCCTTCAACGGCCAGAAGATACTCGGCATTGGGAACGGCGCCACTGGCGCGTACTGCTGCAATCGTTGTTGGACTGACCATGGCTTCATGCCTCCCTTGATGACCAACACGCGTGGGGGATCACATGCGCCCCTCGGGGGGGCGCATGTGAAATTCTGCAAATTTACTCGGTACAGGGATTAGTTCTTGGCCTGGTATTCGGCAACGTTGGCCGGGGTTACCAGCTCGAACGGAATGTAGACCTTCTGTTCTACCTTTTCGCCGCGGGCGATCTTGAGCGCGGTATCGATGGAGCCTGCACCCTGGCCGGCAGCGTTCTGGAAGACCGTCACGTCGAGGTCGCCCGCTGCCATGGCGGCCAGAGCGTCCTGCGTTGCGTCGACACCGGCAATGACCACCGATTTCATGTCACGGCCGGAAGCCTTCAGAGCCTGGATGGCGCCGATGGCCATTTCGTCGTTGTTGGCAACCACTGCATCGAACTCGAGACCGGCGGAGAGCCAGTTTGTCACGAGGTCGGCGCCCTGTGTGCGGGACCAGTTTGCCGTCTGCTCTTCAACGATGGTGATGCCCTTGCAGGCGTCCGTCGCCAAAACGTCATGAACGTCCTTGGTGCGCATGCGGGCTGCCTGGTTCGACAGTTCACCCATCATGACGACGATCTTGCCCTTACCGCCGAGAAGCTTGCAGACTTCCTGGGTTTCGAGCGTGCCGGATTCCTTTTCGTCGGAAGCAACGAAAGCCTGATTGGCCGGAAGTGTGTCGATATTGACAGGCTCGCGGTTGACGTAGACGAGCGGGATCTTAGCATCGGCAGCGAGCTGCGACATGGCAGCCGTTGCGTCGGTATCAACTGGGTTTACGACGATGGCGGTGACGCCAGCAGCGATGAAGTTCTGGATCTGGCTCTGCTGCTTGGCAACGTCGTTCTGCGCGTCTTCGATCTGAAGGGTCACGCCGTCCAGCGTCTTGCCATGCTCTTCCATGCCGTTGCGCAGAACGGTGAGGAAGTTGTCGTCGAACAGCGCCATCGATACGCCGATGGTTTCAGCCGCCTGTGCGGTTGTCGACATCATGATCGCGACAGCTGTGCTCAGGATAAATTTCTTCATGTCTTTCTCCTCCACAAAACGGTGTCCGGGCCACCTTTTAAGAACCGGAGCCTTGCTCCCCAGGATCAAAGCGAAATCTTCGGATGCGGATCCCTCCCAGGATCGTTGATACACCCAAAACAGAATAAACAAACCGAAAATTTGTTTGTACGGAATGTTTATTCCATTTCATCGGCATGAGTCAACCCTCCGAAATGCGGCGGAGACGGCATTTATATTAGGAATTTCTCTTTTCAGACGTTTTTCTTGATGTAGGCGATGCTGTCAGCCAGCGCCGTCTCGGGATCGTCGAGATCGTGCACAGCGGACGAGAAGGGCTCGAAGGAGAACAAGCCGGTGAAGCCGGCGGCAAGCAAAGCCCTGATCTGGCCGACATTGTCGAGACGGTCGCTGTCGTCGACGAGAACGCGGTGCGGGTCGCGCATGTCCGAGACGCTGACGTCCGTGTCACTGACGCCGGAGATGTGGACGAGCCCGGTCAGGGCCGGGAAGATGTCCGATTCGCCAGCGAGGTGATGGTGGAATGTGTCGTGCACCAGCTTGAACGTGCCTTCGCCGCCGACAGCTGCAATGGCTTCGGCCGCTTCGCGCTTTGAGCGCAGCGAGCACATCTCGAAGCCCAGCGGTTCGACCAGACCGATGATGCCGTTTTCGGTGAGCATGGGCTTCAGGGCGGTGAGCGCCTCGCGCAGATTGGCCTGGCGCGTCCCGTCCTCGGTGCCTGTCCCGTCGTTCTTCGGCACGAGCACCAGCGCCTTGGCGCCACAGTCGCGGGCATAGGTGATGAGGTCGAGCGCTTCGGCTGCCCGCACGTCGCTCCATTCGTTGAAACGCTGCAGGGCATTGATAGAGATGATGGTGATGCCCTGCGCTTCTGCCTCGCTGCGCACGGTGGCGGCCGGGGTGCCGTCGATGATGGCATTGCCTGCGAGATCGTTGCGGATCTCGACGGCGCAGGTGCCCAGCGATTTCGCCAGGGCGAAGAATTCGCCAAGGGGAAGGGAGGGGGCTGCCATGTGGTTGAGTGCGAAAGAAAGCGTCTTCATGATGGGTCTCCTCGATCCATACCCGGCGGCCGTCCACAGACGTCGAACCGGCGGGTCTCCGCCGCTCATTCATCAGCTAATGAAGGCGGCGTCAAAGGAGAACCCATCATAACGGCTTTCAACTGTGATAGATTTGGCATCGCTGATGATGGGATTCCATCATTTCTGCGGATCAGATGTTTTCGGGCGTGTAGAGGTCGAAGGGCAGGAATGTCTGGCCGGGGACGTCGGACAGGCCCCGGTCAATGGCGCCGATCATCAAATCGATCAGCGTGCGCGAAAGGGTGGCCACGGGCGTCGAGATCGCCAGCGTGACGACATCGTCGGCGAGGGCGGCGCGGCTGTCGGGCGTCAGTTCGTTGACGACGACGAGCAACTTGCCGTGCAGGTTCTCCTCGCGGATGGCGGAGATCGCCCCCTCCATGCCGCCGCCGCAGACATAGAAGCCGATGAGATCCGGATGCCGCTGCAAGAGATTGATGGTGGCCTCGTGGGTGATTTCAGCGGTGTCGAGATTGACCAGCGTATCGAGGACCTCGAATTCCGGGGCGTTTTCGCGGAAGTAAGAGCGAAAGCCGATCTCGCGGAGCTCATGGCCATGAAAGCGGTGGCTGCCGATGAATGTGGCGACTTTCCCGGGCTTTCTGGCGGCTTTGGCGATCATCCAGGCGGCCGTGCGCCCAACCATGCGGTTGTTGAGACCGACATAACCTTCGCGAACACCGGAGGCGAAATCGGACAGAAGGGAGAATACCGGAATGCCTTTTTCCCTGAGTTCCTCGACGGCAGCGGTGACGGCCGGGTGATCGGGCGACACCATGGCCACGGCCTGATTGCGCCCCGCCATCGCCTTCAGTTTTTCGGTCAAGGCGGCCGGCGCCGTGCTGGTGTTGTAGTCGATCTGCGGGATGATGCGCACGCCAGGTGCCGCCAGTGCCGCACTCTCGATTTCGCGTGTCACGGCCTGGTAGAAGGGTTGGTGTGGTTTCTGCAGCAGGAAGCCGAGCTTGTATTGCGGCAGGTCTTCAAACACCCGCTGCCGCAACAGCCCCATGGCGTGATAGCCGATCGAGGCAGCGGCGTCATAGACCTGGCGGGCTGTTTCCTCGCGGACCTTGTGGCGGCCGTTCAACACCCGGTCGACGGTGGCGACGCTGACGCCGGCCATTCTGGCAAGATCGGCAATGGTTGGGCGAGCGGCCATTCTTGAAACTCCTGCTGTTTTCCTATCAGGAAAGCGAGTTTGAAATGATGTGTTTTGATAGATTCTATCATTGGTGCATTGAGTGCCTGCCAAAGTCAACCTATTCTTGCCTCAAGACATGGCGCCGGGAGCCGGACAAGGCCCTGCCGCAGCCGAGGAGGAAAAAGATGACGATCGTCCCGAATATTCGCGACTACGATCTGCTGGGTCTCAGCGGCAAGGCTGCGCTCGAAAACGGGCTGGCGGCCGCACAGTGGTATCACACCGATGTTCCCCGCAAGGACATGAAGGCGCTGATGCAGCGGTCGGACGGGCCGGCCATCCGCGATACGATCATCTGGCTCGGCAGCATGGTGGTTCTGGCCGGTCTGGGTATTTTCTTCTGGGGCTCGTGGTGGTCGGTGCCGTTCTTTCTGGCCTATGGCGTGCTTTACGGCTCGGCGTCGGACAGCCGCTGGCACGAATGCGGTCATGGGACAGCGTTCAAGACCCGCTGGATGAACGATGCGGTCTATCAGATCGCCTGTTTCATGATCATGCGCAATCCGGTGACCTGGCGCTGGAGCCACACGCGTCATCACACCGACACGGTCATCGTCGGCCGCGACCCTGAGATCGCCGTCATGCGGCCGCCGGACCTGTTTCGCGTCGTGCTCAATTTTTTCGGCATTCTCGATGCGTGGTACGGCATGTCCGACATGGTACGGAACGCTTTCGGCAATATCAGTGAGGCAGAAAAGACCTTCGTTCCCGAGATGGAACAGGCCAAGGTGGTGCGCACGGCGCGGATCTGGACGGCCATCTATGTGGCCATCATCGCGCTTGCCATCGCCATGGGTTCGATCCTGCCGCTTGTCGTCATCGGCCTGCCACGCCTCTACGGCGCCTGGCATCATGTGATGACCGGTTTGCTGCAGCATGGTGGTCTCGCCGACAATGTCATCGACCACCGGCTGAACAGCCGCACGGTCTATATGAACCCGATCAGCCGTTTCATCTACTGGAACATGAACTATCACGTCGAGCATCACATGTTCCCGATGGTGCCCTATCACGCGCTGCCGCAGCTGCATGCGATGATCAAGCACGACCTGCCGGAGCCGAGCCCGTCGATCTGGGCCGGTTACCGGGAGACGGTTCCGGCTTTCCTGCGCCAGCTGAAGAACGAGGACTATTTCCTCAAGCGCGAGCTGCCACCGACGGCAAAGCCCTATCTGCAGCATTTCCACAACGAGCAGGTCCTGGCCGGCTCCATCGCCCGCGCCGCCGAATAGAGCGGTCCGGAAACACACTGCAAGGGAGGAAACATCATGAGCGACGGTTGGATCGAAGTCTGCGACAAGGACGATATCGATGAGGAAGATGTGCTGCGTTTCGATCATGGAGGCCAGACCTTCGCGATCTATCGCAGCCCGGACGACACGTTCCATGCGACCGCAGGTCTCTGCACCCATGAGAAGATCCATCTGGCCGATGGGCTTGTCATGGACGACATCATCGAATGTCCGAAGCACAACGGCCGCTTCAATTACAAGACCGGCGAGGCCAAGGGCGCGCCGGTCTGCGTCAATCTCAAGACCTATCCGGTCAAGATCGAGGACGGCGCCGTGTTCATCTCCCTGCCGTCCAGCGGCGCATAAGGACTTTCATCATGGCTGATATCGTCATCATCGGAGCGGGCGAATGCGGTGCCCGCGCCGCCTTCGCGCTGCGCGAAAAGGGGTTTGAAGGCTCCGTCACGCTTGTCGGCGCCGAGACGGCCTTACCCTATGAGCGGCCGCCCTTGTCCAAGGATTCGCTGCTGCATGGCCACGAGCCGAAATTCGTCTCGACGGCGGAGCAATATGCCGAGGCCAACATTCGTCTGGTGACCGGCATATCGGTCGAAGCGCTCGACCGGGCGGCCCGGCGGCTGCAGCTGTCGGACGGAACGAGCCTGTTCTACGACACGCTGCTGTTTGCCACCGGCGCGCGGCCGCGGCCGTTTCCGGGGCTTTCCGGCCACGAAACCCGGATCAGGACCCTGCGGACCCATCAAGACGCGGTGTCGATCCGCAGCGCGCTGAAGCCGGGCAAGCGCCTGGCGATCATCGGCGGCGGTTTCATCGGGCTGGAGCTGGCGGCCACGGCCCGCAAATTGGGTGCGGACGTGACGCTGGTCGAGGGGCTGCCGCGCATCCTGTCGCGCGGCGTGCCGGAAGCGGTGGCCGAGGTCGTTGCCGCCCGGCATATCGCCGAGGGTGTCAATCTGCTCTGCGGCGTCCGCATCAAAGGGCTGGAGGACACCGGCGGTGATGCGCGCATTCTGCTCGAAGACGGCAGCGCAGTTTCGGCCGATCTCATCGTCGTCGGCATCGGCGCGGTGCCCAATATCGAGCTGGCGCGTGACGCCGGTCTATCCATCGACAACGGAATTTCCGTCGATCAGCACCTCGCGACGTCCGATCCCAATATTTATGCGGCCGGCGATTGCTGCTCCTTCCCGGTCGTTCATTATGGGGGCCGCCGCGTGCGGCTGGAGGCCTGGCGCAATGCGCAGGAACAGGGCCTGCTCGCCGCCGCCAACATGCTGGGCGAAGGTGGAACGGTGTCGTCGGTGCCGTGGTTCTGGTCGGATCAATACGACCTGACGCTGCAGATCGCCGGTCTTGCCGATGGCGCCACCTCGACGATCCGCCGCGACATAGAGGATGGCGCCTTCATTCTCTTCCATCTGGCCGAAGACGGGCGGCTGCTGGCCGCCAGCGGCATCGGCACGGGCAATGTCGTCGCCCGCGACATCCGGCTGGCCGAAATGCTGATTGCCGCCGGTGCGAAACCGAGCCCGGACGATCTGGCGTCAAAAGACATCAAACTGAAGAAATTGCTGGCCGCCTGAGCGGACCACAGGGAGAGACCGCCATGAGAAACCGCCGCCCGACCGTTGCCGATCTGCTCTCGATGAAGGGCAAGCGGCAGCTGACCATGCTGCGCGTCGTGACGCTGGCCGAGGCCGAAGCGGCGGAAAAGGCGGGCGTCGATCTCGTCTCGGTGCCGCCGTCGCTTCTGGGCCCGGAATTTCGCGAGGTAGCACCGTCGGTGTTTGCCTTCCCGGGACTGGAATATGGCGATCTCGTTACGGCGGATGAGTACATCCGGGCCGCGTTTCAAGCGCTGAAGGCGGGTGGCGACGCGGTCTATTGCGCGGCCGGGCTTTCGACCGTGCGGCGCATGCGCGAGGAGGGCATTCCGGTCTGCGGCCATGTGGGGCTCATTCCGTCGAAGGTGACCTGGACGGGCGGGTTCAAGGCCGTCGGCAAGACGGCGGCGAGTGCGCTCGAAATCTGGCGGCAGGTCAAGGCGCTGGAAGAGGCGGGCGCCTTTGCCGCCGAAATCGAGGTCGTGCCGGGGGAAGTGGCTGGTCCGATCAGCGAGCGGACCTCGATGCTGATGCTGTCGATGGGGGCGGGCACCGGCTGCGATGCGCAATATCTCTTTGCCGACGACGTGCTCGGCGCCAATCGCGGCCACTATCCGCGCCATGCCAAGGTCTATCGCAATTTCGCGGCCGAATACGACCGGCTGCAGCAGGAGCGGATTGCCGCCTTCTCGGAATTCGTGGCTGATGTGAAGTCCAGCGCCTATCCGGAGAAGCAGCATCTGGTCGGCGTCGAGGCGGCCGAACTGAAGGCTTTCCTCGACGGCCTTGACGCCTGAGCCCGATTGGTTCAAGTCGGGGTCCTGCCCGCATGCGGGCGGGACCAACCGGCGGAGGTGCACCTCATGATAAAACTCATCGATCCCGATCATCCGTTTTACCGGCCTTTGTGGGTACGCCTTCTCATCGTTGGTTTCTGCACGGCCTGGACCGCGATGGAATTCTATCAGCGGCAACCGTTCTGGGGGATGATCTTCCTGGCCGTCGCCGCATACACGGCCTGCGTGCTGCTGATTTTCTATAAGCCGCCTGCCGAAGTTCCGGCCGAAACCGTTGCCGAGACCAAGGCCGACATCACGCCCGATACACCAGAATAGCTTTTCCTATCCGCCCAACCGGCGGGCTGCTTCGTCGATCAGCATATTGGCAATCTTCATGCGGGTGGTCGCCTGCACGCGGAAATCGGCGTGCACGCCGTCGGGGTGATTGTCGCGGGCGAAATTGCGGCGCAACTCACCGAGATCAGCCAGGGAATTGGCGCTGCCGATCGCCAGATCCTCGGCGATTTCCTGCGGTGCCGTGCGGCCGAGATGCGGTGGCATGATGACGGGCTTTGACGGTATCTCATTGTCGAAATAGCCGGAATAGGTGCGGGCGGTCGACGCGGGGGCGCCTGTCCCGTCTGGTGCCGTACCAACGACGAAACCGGCCGGAAGACCGCTGATGCTCAGGGGCGGGGCCGCGTTTTCAGGCGGTTCCGCCTTTTCCTCTCCGTCCAGCCGTGCGAGCACGGATTGGAAGATCGACATGCCAAACATGGGCTTCCCTGCGGGTTGCTGATTTCCGGATGCGAGGCTAGAGACCGAGCGTTATGCGGACCTTGCGTAGGTGCCGGCCTGTTTCAAGATCAGGTCGTAGAGCAGCTTGGCGCTGGGAGGCAGGGCGCGGCCCTTTGCGGTGATGAGGCTGTAGGGCCGGATCTTGATGTCGAACCCCATAGGCACGACGCGGATGTCGCCGGCCTGGCTGCCGCTGCCGGCGATGAGATCGGCGACGTCGCGGGCGACGGGGGCGATTGCGTTGGAATTGCGGACGATCGCCACGGTGAGGATGATCGACGAGGTGTTGATGACGGTGGCCGGCAGCGCCACGCCCAGCGAGACGAAACTGTCCTCGACGGCGCGGCGCAGAAGCGTGCCGGACGGCTGGAAAACCCAGTCGTAGGCGGGAAGGTCGCTGGCCGTGACAATACCCTTTTCCAGCAGCGGATGGCCTTCGCGCACGATCAGGCAGACGTCTTCCGCGCCGATTTCGATAAGATTGAAAAGGCGCGGGTTCACGTCGTCGGGGATGCGGCCGATGATGAAATCGTGCCGGGCAGCCAGGAGTTCGCGGGTGAGCACGTTGCTGTTTTCCACCTGGATGTTAATCTCGATGCCGGGATAGGCGGTCGACACCTGGCGCATGGCCGGTACCGCGAGATGCAGGGCAGGCCCCGTTACCGACCCCAGCGATACAGAGCCGCCGCTGCCGGTCCTCAGATCATTGATCTCGCGGGTGGCTTCGCGAAGTTCGAGAAAGATCGTGCGGGCACGGCGGGCAAGCGCCCGGCCGAATTGCGTGAGTTCGACGCCGCGGGCGATCCGTTCGCACAGCGGAGTCTTCAGAATCGCCTCCATCTCTGTCAACATCCGGGAGGCGGCCGGTTGCGACATGTTGAGCGCATCGGCGGCGGCGCTGATCTGTTTATGCTCGTCGATGGCGAGAATGAGCCGCAGGTGATTGAGCTTCAGGCCGGACGGCAGCATTGTCGGCTGGGGGTCTGCCGTTAGGTCATCAAGGGTTGATTTCGTGTCTTCCATTGTTGCCTGCCGCTCCGGTTGTGCCGAAAATTTCAGCACACTTTCGTAATAATCACACTGTTAATGGTTGTTATATCTTTTTTGGTATGATTATTGACTGATATTGTATTTGACAGTTATGTCAATTGATTCCAGTTTAGCGCGTGTGCACCAGCGTGCACGAGGCGCATAAGGCCTGGGAGGGCTCACTTTCACCTTATATACTTCTACCGGGGATGACCTCCCCGGTCACGCGGAGCGCTGCACATATCCTGGGATAAGGCCTAAGCGCCTACCTTCGACTAACACTTTGGGAGAGATCGCATGAAACTCATTACTTCGCTTCTTGCCGCCGCAGCGATCAGCGTGGCTGCATTCGTTGCGCCTGCTGTAGCCCAGGACAAGGGTGTCGTTGGCATTTCGATGCCGACAAAGACCTCTACGCGCTGGATCTCGGACGGCGAGACCATGGAAAAGCTGTTCAAGGAATCCGGCTATACGCCAGACCTGCAGTTCGCTGACGACGACATTCCGAACCAGCTTGCCCAGATCGAAAACATGGTCACCAAGGGTGCGAAGGTTCTCATCATCGGCGCCATCGACGGCACGACGCTGTCCGACATCCTGCAGAAGGCCGCTGACGCCGGTGTCAAGGTTATCGCCTATGACCGCCTGATCCGCGATTCGGGCAATGTCAGCTACTACGCAACCTTCGACAACTTCCAGGTCGGCGTCCTGCAGGCAACATCGCTCGTTCAGGGCCTGAAGCTTGACGGCGCAACCGAGCCGAAGAACGTCGAATTGTTCGGCGGTTCGCCGGACGACAACAACGCCTTCTTCTTCTACGATGGCGCAATGTCGGTTCTTCAGCCGCTGATCGACGCCAAGAAAATCGTCGTGAAGTCCGGCCAGATGGGCATGGAACAGGTCGGTACGCTGCGTTGGGACGGTGCTGTTGCACAGGCCCGCATGGAAAACCTCCTGTCCTCGACCTACACCGACGCCAAGGTTGACGGCGTTCTGTCGCCTTACGATGGTCTCTCCATCGGCATCCTCTCCGCTCTGAAGGGCGTTGGCTATGGTTCCGGCGACATGCCGATGCCGATCGTCACCGGTCAGGACGCTGAGCTGCCTTCGGTCAAGTCGATCCTGGCTGGCGAACAGTATTCCTCGATCTTCAAGGACACGCGCGAACTGGCAAAGGTTACCGTTCAGATGGTTGACGCCATCGTCGGCGGCAAGGAGCCGGAAATCAACGACACCAAGACATACGACAACGGTGTCAAGGTCATTCCGTCCTACCTGCTGAAGCCAGTTGCCGTTGACAAGTCCAACATCAAGGACGTTCTCGTCGGCGCCGGTTACTACACTGCCGAGCAGATCGACAACTAATCCGGTCTGATTTATCTGGAGGCCCGCGACTGTGTCGCGGGCCTTTCCAACCGGATGAGGGACGTAGACTGCGGTCCGGCCCGGCCTCATCTTTCCGACAACTGACGCTGGAATTCTTGAACATGGGCAATGTCATTCTCGAAATGCGCAGCATCACCAAGACATTTCCGGGTGTAAAAGCCCTGGATGACGTCAATCTCAAGGTCATGGAAGGCGAAATCCACGCGCTGGTCGGCGAAAACGGCGCCGGAAAATCCACCTTGATGAAAGTTCTCAGCGGTGTTTATCCCGCAGGCTCCTATGACGGCGAAATTCACTACGACGGCCAGGTTCGAAGCTTCTCGACGATTTCCGACAGCGAACATCTCGGCATCATCATCATTCACCAGGAACTGGCCCTCGTGCCGCTCCTGTCGATCGCGGAAAACATCTTCCTTGGCAACGAGACGGCCACCAACGGCATCATCGACTGGAAGAAGACCTTTGCCCGCACACAGGAGCTTCTGAAGAAGGTGGGACTGCGCGAGCCGCCGACCGCCCGGATCACCGACATCGGCATCGGCAAGCAGCAGCTTGTGGAGATCGCCAAGGCGCTGTCGAAGAAGGTGCGGCTGCTTATTCTCGACGAGCCCACGGCCTCCTTGAACGAAACGGATTCGGATGCGCTCCTGAAGCTGCTGATGGAATTCCGCAAGCAGGGGATGACCTCGATCATCATTTCGCACAAGCTGAACGAGATCAAGAAAGTCGCCGACAAGATCACCATCATCCGCGATGGCGGCACGGTGGAAACGCTCGACTGTCACAACGAAGACATCAGCGAAGACCGGATCATCAAGGGCATGGTCGGCCGCGACATGGAAGACCGCTATCCGGCGCGCGAGCCGAAGATCGGCCAGACGCTGCTGGACGTGAAGAACTGGAACGTCTTCCACCAGCACCACCGCGACCGGCAATTCCTGCACAACATCAACTTCACGGTTCGCGCCGGCGAAGTGGTCGGCATCGCCGGGCTGATGGGCGCCGGGCGCACCGAAACGGCCATGAGCATTTTCGGCAAATCCTGGGGCCACAAGATCACCGGCGAGGTGTTCATGCACGGCAAGCAGGTGGATGTCGGCACCATTCCGCGTGCCATCGACGCCGGACTTGCCTATGTCACGGAAGACCGCAAACATCTCGGTCTCGTGCTCAACAACAACATCATGCACAACACGACGCTGGCCAATCTCGACGGCGTTGCCAGTGCCGGCGTGATCAACGAGCACCAGGAACGGGACGTTGCAACCGGCTATCGCACCAAGCTGCGCATCCGTTCGCACTCGATCTACCAGGAGGCCGTCAACCTGTCGGGCGGCAACCAGCAGAAGGTCGTTTTGTCGAAGTGGCTCTTCACCGATCCGGAAGTGCTGATCCTCGATGAGCCGACACGCGGCATCGATGTCGGGGCAAAGTACGAAATCTACACCATCATCAACCAGCTTGCCGCAGAGGGCAAAGGCATTCTGATGATTTCATCGGAAATGCCCGAGCTTCTGGGAACCTGCGACCGCATCTATGTGATGAACGAAGGCCGCATCGTTGCCGAGCTTTCCAAAGAGGAAGCAAGCCAGGAATCTATTATGCGCGCTATCATGCGCTCCGGGGAGAAACACTAATGGCTGCAGAAACCACTGCTCAGAACAAGACATCCGTCGGTGCCTACCTGCGGAACAATATCCGCGAATACGGCCTTCTGGTCGCTCTCGTCGTCATCATGGTGTTCTTTCAGGTCGTCACCAACGGCGTGCTGTTCCGTCCGGTCAACATCACCAACCTGATCCTGCAGAACTCGTTCATCGTCATCATGGCGCTGGGCATGCTTCTGATCATCGTTGCCGGCCATATCGATCTGTCGGTCGGCTCCATCGTCGCCTTCACCGGCGGCCTGTCGGCGATCATGCTGGTGAAATGGGGCATTCACTACTCGATCGTCGTGCCTCTCTGCCTCATTCTCGGCGGTCTCGTCGGGGCGGCGCAGGGCTACTGGGTAGCCTATCAGAAAATTCCCGCCTTCATCGTGACGCTGGCGGGCATGCTGGTGTTCCGCGGCCTGACCTATCTCATCCTGCAGAACCGGCCGATCGGGCCATTTCCGAAGGACTTCCAGTCGCTGTCGACCGGTTTCGTTCCCGATTTCCTCTATTTCCTCAATCCGGTGCCGGGCACGATCACCAACTTCGCGGCCCTCGTCGTCGTCATTGCTCTGGTGGCACTCGCCGTCTATTACGGCCTGCGCGACCGCCGGGAGAATGCCAAGCACGGCACCGAAAACGAGCCTTTCGCCTTCTTCGCCGGCCAGATGGGCATCATCGCCATCGTCGCGATTTTTCTCGGCTACCAGCTGGCAACCTACAAGGGCTTCCCGAACGTTCTCGTCGTCATGGGCCTCTTGATTGCCGTCTACACGTTCATCACGACGCGGTCGACAGTTGGCCGGCGCATCTATGCGATGGGCGGCAACGAGAAGGCAGCCAAGCTTTCGGGTATCAACACCGAACGGCTGACCTTCTACACGTTCATCAACATGGGCGTGTTGGCGGCTCTGGCCGGCATGATCATCGCGGCGCGCCTCAATTCGGCAACGCCGAAGGCGGGTGTCGGCTTCGAGCTCGACGTCATCGCGGCCTGCTTCATCGGCGGCGCCTCGGCGTCCGGCGGCGTCGGCAAGATCACCGGCGCGGTCATCGGCGCTCTGATCATGGGTGTCATGAACAACGGCATGTCGATCATGGGTCTCGGCATCGACTATCAGCAGCTCGTCAAGGGTCTGGTGCTGCTCGCCGCCGTGTTCTTCGACGTCTACAACAAGAACAAGGGCTGATACGGTTTTCGGCCGGTGCCGGATAACGGGCATATTGAACCGGCCAGGGATTTGGAGGGCAGCGCTTGCTGCCCTTCTCCCCCGCTTTGTTTCAAATCCTCTTTTTAAGCGCCTGCCATTTTCGTGCGCCAAAATTTTACAAGAGCCGGGACCAGGATTGCCCGGCAAACGGAAGGACAAGACGTTGCTCATTTCGCAGATCAAGACCGCCGCTGGCGCTCCTGCCGTTGTCGTGCGTGAAGCGGGAGAGACCGGCCATATCGTCAAGGGCGTCACCAGCGTGCATGCGCTGGCGCTGGAAGCCGCCAATTCCGGCCGCAGCCTGGCGACGGTGATCGAGGCAAAGGGCCTGGGTGAGGCAGTGGATCTTGAACAGGTCTATGCCGAAGGCCGCTTCCTGCCACCGATCACGCATCCGGATCCGGCCCATATGCACCTGACCGGCACGGGGCTGACACATCTCGGCTCTGCCTCGACGCGCGATGCCATGCATGCTGCCGTGTCGAAGGTCGAGGAAGGCGCGACCGATACGATGAAGATGTTCAAGATGGGCCTCGAAGGCGGAAAGCCGAAGGCCGGCGAAACCGGCGTGCAGCCGGAATGGTTTTACAAGGGCAACGGCACGGTGGCCGTGGCCGCCGGCCAGCCGCTGACCTCGCCGTCCTTTGCGCTCGACGGCGGCGAAGAACCTGAAATGGCCGGCATCTACATCATCGCCGACAACGGCGTCGCCTTCCGCATCGGCTTTGCGGTGTCGAACGAATTTTCCGATCACGTCACCGAGCGGATCAACTATCTCTATCTGGCGCATTCGAAGCTGCGGCCAGCGAGTTTTGGGCCGGAAATCCGCGTCGGTGCGGCACCGGACGACGTGCGCGGCACGTCGCGTATCCTGCGCGACGGCAAGGTCCTGTGGGAAAAGCCGTTCCTGTCGGGCGAGACGAACATGTCGCACACCTTCGCCAACCTCGAATATCACCACTTCAAATACGGCCTGTTCCGCCAGCCGGGCGACGTTCACATCCACATGTTCGGCACGGCGACGCTTTCCTTCGGCGACAGCATCAAGACGCAGGCCGGCGACGTGTTCGAGATCGAGGCTGCGGATTTCGGCCTGCCGCTGCGCAATCCGCTGGCAGTGGCACCAGAAGAAGAGATCATTGTCGGCCAGCTCTGAGCGGCTGTCATTTCCGGACGCCGGTTTTCCCAGCCGTGCGCCAGACAAAACCAAGGAGGGCTCCTGCCCATGACTTTGCACCAGAACCTGATTGCCGGCGAATGGACCGGTTCGGACGGCGTCGCCAACATCAACCCGTCCAACACCAATGATGTCGTCGGCCACTATGCCCGCGCCTCGGCCGAAGATGCCACCAACGCGATTGCCGCAGCCAAGGCTGCATTCCCGGCATGGTCGCGCTCGGGCATTCTCGAGCGCCACGCCATCCTGAAGAAGACCGCCGACGAGATCATGGCGCGCAAGGACGAGCTTGGCCGCCTGCTGTCGCGTGAAGAGGGAAAGACGCTGGCCGAAGGCATCGGCGAGACGATCCGCGCCGGCCAGATCTTTGATTTCTTCGCCGGTGAATGCCTGCGCCTTGCCGGTGAAGTGCTGCCGTCGGTGCGGCCGAACATCGGCGTCGAGATCACCCGCGAGCCGATCGGCGTCGTCGGCATCATCACGCCGTGGAACTTCCCTATCGCCATTCCGGCCTGGAAGATCGCGCCGGCGCTCTGCTACGGCAACACCGTCGTTTTCAAACCGGCCGAACTGGTGCCGGGCTGCTCCTGGGCGATCGTCGACATTCTCCACCGCGCCGGCCTGCCGAAGGGCGTGTTGAACCTCGTCATGGGCAAGGGCTCGGTCGTCGGCCAGGTGATGCTCGACAGCAAGGACATCCACGCCATCACCTTCACCGGCTCGACCGGCACCGGCAAGCGCGTCGCCGTCGCCTCGGTCGAACACGGCCGTAAGTTCCAGCTGGAAATGGGTGGCAAGAACCCGTTCGTCGTGCTTGACGATGCGGACCTGACCGTTGCCGTCGAGGCCGCCGTCAATTCGGCCTTCTTCTCGACCGGCCAGCGCTGCACGGCGTCTTCCCGCATCATCGTGACCGAAGGCATCCACGACAGGTTCGTCGCTGCCGTCGGCGAGCGTCTGAAGGGTGTCGTCGTCGACGACGCCCTGAAGGCCGGCACCCATATCGGCCCGGTGGTCGACCAGGGCCAGCTCAGCCAGGACACCGACTATATCGAGATCGGCAAGTCGGAAGGCGCCAAGCTCGCCTTTGGCGGCGAACTTCTGACCCGCGACAATCCCGGCTTCTACCTGCAGCCGACGCTGTTTACCGAAGCCACCAACCAGATGCGCATCTCGCGCGAAGAAATCTTCGGGCCGGTCGCCTCGGTCATCCGGGTGAAGGATTATGAGGAAGCGCTGGCCACCGCCAACGACACGCCGTTCGGCCTGTCGTCCGGCATCGCCACCACCAGCCTGAAACATGCGACGCATTTCAAGCGCAATGCCGAAGCGGGCATGGTCATGGTCAACCTGCCGACGGCGGGCGTCGACTTCCACGTGCCCTTCGGCGGGCGCAAGGGATCGAGCTTCGGCCCGCGCGAGCAGGGCAAGTATGCTGCCGAATTCTACACGGTGGTGAAGACCGCCTACACGCTGGCTTGACGAACAACGGGTGATCCGGGCTGCCGCGACGGCGGCTCGGCATCAATCAAAAGGCAAGAGACGATGACGAAGAAAGCTGAATGGCCCCGCAGACTGCGGTCGCAGGAATGGTACGGCGGCACCAGCCGTGACGTGATCTACCATCGCGGCTGGATGAAGAACCAGGGGTACCCGCACGACCTGTTCGACGGGCGCCCAGTGATCGGTATCCTCAATACCTGGTCGGATATGACGCCGTGCAACGGCCATCTGCGCGAGCTTGCCGAAAAGGTGAAGGCAGGCGTCTGGGAGGCCGGCGGCTTCCCGATGGAAGTGCCGGTGTTCTCGGCGTCCGAAAACACCTTCCGCCCGACGGCGATGATGTACCGCAACCTGGCGGCGCTGGCGATCGAGGAAACCATTCGCGGCCAGCCGATGGACGGCTGCGTGCTTTTGGTCGGCTGCGACAAGACCACGCCGTCTC
This sequence comes from Pararhizobium sp., assembly GCA_030655075.1. Taxonomy (GTDB): domain Bacteria; phylum Pseudomonadota; class Alphaproteobacteria; order Rhizobiales; family Rhizobiaceae; genus JAURWE01. The sequence goes on along the minus strand of JAURWE010000024.1, from coordinate 388,298 downwards.
TGCTGATGGCCGCCGCCTCGGTCGATCTGCCGTCGATCGTCGTCACCGGCGGACCGATGCTGAACGGGTATTTCCGCGGCGAGCGGGTCGGCTCCGGCACGCATCTGTGGAAATTCTCCGAAATGGTCAAGGCCGGCGAGATGACCCAGGCCGAGTTCCTAGAGGCCGAAGCCTCGATGAGCCGCTCATCCGGCACCTGCAACACGATGGGCACCGCCTCCACCATGGCCTCCATGGCCGAGGCGCTGGGCATGGCACTTTCCGGCAATGCCGCGATCCCGGGCGTCGACAGCCGCCGCAAGGTGATGGCGCAGCTCACCGGCCGCCGCATCGTGCAGATGGTCAAGGACGACCTGAAGCCTTCTGATATCATGACCAAGGACGCGTTCGAAAACGCCATCCGCACCAATGCGGCGATCGGCGGCTCGACCAATGCGGTCATCCACCTTCTGGCTATGGCGGGCCGGGTCGGCATCGATCTGACGCTTGATGATTGGGACCGCTGCGGCCGCAACGTGCCGACCATCGTCAACCTGATGCCGTCGGGCAAATATCTGATGGAAGAGTTCTTCTATGCGGGCGGCCTGCCTGTGGTCATCAAGCGCCTCGGCGAGGCCGGCCTGCTGCACAAGGATGCGCTGACTGTGTCGGGCGAAACCATGTGGGACGAGGTCAAGGACGTCATCAACTGGAACGAGGACGTCATCCTGCCGGCCGAAAAGGCGCTGACCCAGTCCGGCGGCATTGTCGTCGTGCGCGGCAACCTGGCGCCGAAGGGTGCAGTTCTGAAGCCGTCGGCCGCATCGCCGCACCTGCTGACGCATCGCGGCCGCGCCGTCGTGTTCGAGGACATCGACGACTACAAGGCCAAGATCAACGACGACAATCTCGACATTGACGAGACCTGCATCATGGTTATGAAGAACTGTGGTCCGAAGGGGTACCCGGGCATGGCCGAGGTCGGCAACATGGGTCTGCCGCCGAAAGTGCTGAAGAAGGGCATCACCGACATGGTGCGCATTTCCGACGCGCGCATGTCGGGAACCGCCTATGGCACCGTGGTGCTGCACACCTCGCCGGAAGCCGCCGTCGGCGGACCGCTGGCCGTGGTGAAAAATGGCGATATGATCGAGCTCGACGTGCCGAACCGGCGCCTGCATCTCGACATTTCGGATGCCGAACTGGCCGAGCGTCTGGCCGCCTGGGAGCCGCACCACGACCTGCCGACCTCCGGCTATGCCTTCCTGCACCAGCAGCATGTGGAAGGTGCCGACACCGGCGCCGATCTCGACTTCCTCAAGGGATGTCGCGGCAGTGCTGTCGGCAAGGACAGCCACTGACAGTTACGACAGGAAAACACGAAAGAGGCGGGGTTTATGTCCCGCCTTTTTTGGTTCACAGGCTGATCAGCGCGGTGCCTGCGACAGCGAGCAGGGCGCCGGCCCAGGCGTGCAGCGGCGGGGCTACGCCGGTGCGGATCCAGACCATCGGCAGGATGACGACCGGTGTCATCGACGACAGGGTCGAGACGATGCCGACATTGCCGTTGACCAGCGCCGCCATCAGCAGCGACATGCCAAGCCCGGTGCCGCAGAAGGCGGCGGTGACGGCGATGATCAGCGGGCGCGCCGCGAAGCGGTAAGGTCTTTGCAGCGCCGGGATCGGCAAAGCGAGTAAGGCCAGGAAAAACACCGCCGCGATGCCGGCGCGGATGGCCATGGCCGTGAACGGTTCGGCGCCTGCCGCCATGGCCGGACGCGCGCACAGGCTGCCGAGCGCCTGGCCGAAGGCGGTGACGATGCCAAGCGCGATGCCCTTCCACGGCACGACCACCGCCGGCCCAGCAGCAGCGTCAGGCTTCTTGCCTTGCGGCCGGCGCAGGCCGATCGCCGTCACGATGCCCGAGAGTACCAGCGCCACGCCGATGCCCTGTTTCAGGCTGATGGTTTCGCCGAGCGCCACATAACCCATCAGCAGCGCGAAGGGGGCGGTGAGCGAGAAGAGGAGGGCGGTGGTGCGGGCTCCGGCGGCATAGATGGCGGCGAAATAGGTGGTGCTGGCAAAGATGATGCCGAACAGGCTGGAGGCGGCGAGGAAGCCGAACTGCCACGGCGCGATCGTGTGCCAGCCGCCGACGGCGAGCGAGACGGCGCCGGTCAGGATGAAGGCGGTCAGCATCTGCCAGCGGGCCAGCCGCAGAATATCGACCTTGCCCTTCAGCTCGTTGATGAGCATGCCACTGAGCGCGATGAAGGTCGCGGCCGAAAGAGCGAGCAGTTCAGACGTCGGCATAAAAGGTGCTCGCTGCATGCATGCCGATGACGGCGGGGAGGCTTACTGGCTCTGACTTTGGCTCTGGCTTTGCGCCTCGACCGTGATGGTGACGGTCAGCGATTCGGCCGAAAGGCCGGTGACCATGCCGGAGATCGGCGCGGCGTCGCGGTAGTCGAGGCCCGACGCGATGCGAACGTAGCGGGCATCGGGGCAGACCTTGTTGGCGGCATCGAAGCCGACCCAGCCGAGGCCGGTCAAATGCGCTTCGCCCCAGGCGTGGCTGGCAGCCTGTTCGGTCGTGTCTTCCATCATCAGATAACCCGAGACGTAGCGGGCGGGAATGCCCATCAGCCGCGCGGCGCCGATGAAGATATGGGCGTGATCCTGGCAGACGCCGCTCTTCTGCTCCAGCGCCTCTTCCGCCGTTGTTTCCGTGCCGGTTTCACCGGGTCGGTAGGCAACCTGTTCGCTGATCAGCGCCATCAGCGCATGCATGCGGGAAAGATCGTTTTCGCCGGTGGCGGACTTCACCAGTTCCCGGGTAAGCTTGCCGGCCTTGGTCAGCGGCGTTTCCCGCAGGTAGAGCCAGAGTGGCCCATAGGCCTGATGCGGGCCATAGACGCCGGCCCGGTCTTCGGTCTCGACATCGCCGCTGGCGGTGATCTTGATGGAACTCTGGTCGCCATTGGTGCTGACCAGATCGACCCGGTTGCCGAAGTGGTCGATATAGCCGACCTCCATCGTCGCGCCTTCGACCTTGGTTTCCCAGGACAGCACCCGCTGGCCCGGCTGGCTGAGCGGTGTGAGGCGCAGCCGCTGCAGCGAATACTGCACGGGTTCGTCATAGTGATATTCGGTCGTGTGGCTGATTTTCAAACGCATGTTCTGGTCCCCACCGGCCGTCAGTAGAAGCGGTAACCATCGGAGATTTCCTGTCCCAGACGATTGTTCTGGTTGATGAAATCCTCGATGTATTCGTGAAGCCCGTGATCCATGACGGCGCGGATGGTCTTGCCCTTCAGCGAGGTCAGGATCGCATCGGCCGTCTTCTGGGCATCATGGCTCTCGCCGTATTCGGATGCAAGATAGCCCAGATTGCTGTTGATCTTCTCATAACAGTAGGCAAGTGAGCGTGGCATGCGCACATTGAGCAGCAGGAAGTCGGCAATGTTGGAGGCATTGTATTCGCCGTCGTAGACCCAGCCGTAAGAGCGGTTTGCCGAGACCGAGCGCAGGATCGATTCCCACTGCAGATTGTCGATCGACGAGCCGACCTGGGCGGCGGCCGGCAGCAGAACGTAATATTTGACGTCGAGGATGCGGGCCGTGTTGTCGGCCCGCTCAATGAAGGTGCCGATGCGCGAGAAATTGTAGATATCGTCGCGCAGCATGGTGCCGTGGAAAGCGCCGCGGATGAGGCCCGTGCGGCGCTTGATGCTGTCGATGATGGCCGGCATGTCCATGGCGCGGGCCTTGCGGGCAAGAAGCGCCTTCAATTCGATCCAGCACTCGTTGGTGGCTTCCCAGGTCTCGCGGGTGAGCGCCGTGCGCACCATGCGGGCGTTGTTGCGGCCCGAATCGATGCAGGACATGACGCTCGACGGATTGCGGCGGTCACGCAGCAGGAAGTCGATCGCGTCGGCAGTGGTCAGCGTGTCGTGCACTTCGTCATAGGTTTCGCGCACGCCGGCGCTTTGCAGCACGCCGTCCCAGTCGTCTTCGGTCGTGTTGGCGCCGGTCAACGAGACGCGCAGGCCCGCATCGATCAGGCGGGCGATGTTTTCAGCCCGCTCGATATAGCGGAACATCCAGTATAGGCCGTTTGCTGTTCTTCCGAGCATCGGTCAGTCCTCCAATACCCAGGTGTCTTTCGTGCCGCCACCCTGACTGGAATTGACCACCAGGGAGCCGGCTTTCAGCGCAACCCGGGTCAAGCCACCGGGGATGATCTGCACTTTGTCGGACACGAGAACATAGGGACGTAGATCGACGTGACGGGGCGCGATGCCCTTCTTGACCATGATGGGCACGGTGGAGAGCGACAGGGTCGGCTGGGCGATGTAGTTGCCCGGCCGGCTCTTCAGCTTTTCGGCAAAAGCAGCGCATTCCTTCTTGGTGGCCGCCGGGCCGACCAGCATGCCGTAGCCGCCGGAGCCATGGACTTCCTTGATGACCAGTTCGTCAATGTGCTCTAGCACATATTTCAGGCTGTCCGGCTCGATGCAGCGCCAGGTCGGCACGTTTTCGAGCAGCGGCTTGCGGCCCGTGTAGAACTCGACGATCTCGGGCATGTAGGAATAGATCGCCTTGTCGTCGCAGATGCCGGTGCCCGGCGCGTTGGCAATGGTGATGTTGCCGGCGCGGTAGACATCCATGATGCCGGGAACGCCGAGCGTCGATTCTGGCTTGAAGGTCAGCGGGTCGAGATAGTCGTCGTCGACGCGGCGGTAGAGCACGTCGATCGGCTGATAGCCGCGCGTCGTGCGGGCGGCGACCTTGCCGTCGATGACGCGCAGATCCGATCCTTCGACCAGTTCGACGCCCATCTGGTCGGCAAGGAAGGCGTGTTCGTAATAGGCGGAATTGTAGATGCCCGGCGTCAGGATCGCCACGCGCGGCTTGCCCTTGCAGCCGGGAGGGGCGAGCGAGGCGAGGCTCTGGCGCAGCAGATAGGGATAGTTCTCGACCGGCCGCACCTTGTTGATGTGGAACAGTTCCGGGAACATCTGCATCATCGTTTCACGGTTTTCCAGCATGTAGCTGACACCGGATGGCGTGCGGGCATTGTCTTCCAGAACATAGAACTGGTCCTCGCCGGTTCGCACGATATCGGTGCCGACGATGTGGGTATAGACGCCACCCGGCGGGCGGAAGCCGATCATCTGCGGCAGGAAGGCGACATTGTGCTCGATCAGTTCGCGCGGAATGCGGCCAGCCTTGATGATTTCCTGCTTGTGGTAGATGTCGTCCAGAAACGCGTTGAGCGCCAGCACCCGCTGCTCGATGCCCTGCGCCAGCTTGCGCCATTCGCGGCCCGAGATGATGCGCGGGATGAGATCGAACGGGATGAGCTTTTCGGCCGAATCGGCGTGGCCGTAGACGGCAAAGGTTATGCCCGTCTTGCGGAAAATGTTTTCCGCCTCCGCCGATTTTGCGATCAGTCTGGCCCGATCCTGGCTGGCGTACCAATCATGGTAGGTCTGGTAAGGTTGGCGCGGACTGCTGTCCGCATTTATCATTTCGTCAAATGCCAACGTCTAAGGTCCCCATTTTTTTTCATTTGAATACAATGCTATCGGCAATGCAAGAAGCATGCGCAGTTGATGATAAAGAAATTTTCTTGCTCATTTTCCGCGTGTATGACCCTGCGAAGTGCCTGAATAAACGGCAAAATCGGTGTCCTGTTCCGATGCGTGAAAATTATATCCGGGCAAAGCGCCATTCTGCGGCCGGTTCAACTGGCGCAGCTTTCTTCATTTGCTCAATTTTTAATCTCACTGCTCTTGCCGCCGTGATTTTTTCTCAGCCAAAACATCACGAAATTTGCTTTGACCATCAAACGGCGCGGTTCTAACGCTTTGCCCGAAACGGCTGATGCTGCGGAGACTGAATGACCCTCGATCGCATGGCTCCGGCCCTTTTTGTTCTTCTCTGGTCGACGGGCTGGGTGCTGGCAAAATATGGCGGCATCTATTCGGGGCCGCTGACATTCCTGTGTCTGCGCTATGCGCTGGCGGCGCTGCTGTTCTTCGCGGTCTGCGTCGTGTTCCAGGCGCCGCGTCTGTCGACGGGGCGGGCGATGGGACATGCCATCCTCTCCGGCATCTTCCTGCACGGGCTCTATCTCGGCGCCGTCTGGTGGGCGATCGGTGAGGGCGTGCCGGCGGCCATGTCCAGCATCATCGCCGGCCTGCAGCCGCTGATGACCGCAGCCGCCGCTCCCTATCTGCTCGGCGAAAACCTGACCGGGCCGCAGCGTCTCGGCGTCTCGCTTGGCTTCGTCGGCATCGCCATTGCCGTGCTGCCGAAGTTTCTCGTGCTGAGCAGCAGCGATCTCGCCATCAGCGCCGTGCCGATCGTCATCAACATCGCCGGCATGGCGGCCGCCACCTATGGCACCATCCATCAGAAGAAATATCTGCAGACGGGAGATCTGCGCTGGATCGCGACGCTGCAGTATGTCGGCGCCTTTGCCGTGACGGTGCCGTTTGCGTTTTTTCTGGAAGATTTTCGAATCAGTTTCAGCTGGCAACTGGTGGGCCTGCTGGTCTGGTCGGTGCTCGGCCTGTCGATGGGGGCGATCGCGCTTCTGCTCATCCTGCTGCGTCGGGGACAGGTGTCGCGCGCGGCGTCGCTGATCTATCTGGTGCCGCCGCTGGCGGCGATCCAGGCGGCCGTCATCTTCGGCGAAGACCTGACGATGCCGATGATCATCGGTACCACGATTGCCGTTCTCGGCGTCTATCTCACCAACCGTAAGGTCATCGTTCCCGCAGAATGAAAAACGGCGGGCTTTGCAGCCCGCCGTTCGGATTTTGTGTCACACAGGTGGAAAAGGCTTATGCCTGTTCGCGCTTGCGTGTCAGGCCCTGTGCGCCATCGCGGCTCTGGCCGTTCGGCTGGTGGCGGTTGCCGGCCGGGCGGGCCGGGCGGCCCTTGCCACCGTGGCCGCGCTTGGCCATCTGCGTTTCGTGGGCGGCCTGTGCGGCCGGGCCCTGGCCCTTGCGGTGCTGCTTGTTCTTGGCAGGCTCCATGGTGCGCTCGACTCGCGGGGCGTCGTTGCGGTTGGCCGGAGCCGGACGGATGATGGTCGGCAGGCCGTTGACCGCACGCTCGATGCGCGGCTCGGCATGACGTTCGCCTTCGCTGTGTTCGCGGCGCGGCTGGCGGCTCTGGCTTTCGCCACGGCCTTCAGCGGAGCGGGGCTGGCCACGGCCGGCACCCTGCCCACGGCCTGCGTTCTGGCCACCGTTGCCGGCACCACCACGCTTGTTGCCGCCGCCCTTGGCAGGACGGGCGCGGTCGGTCGGGATCTCGCCGCTGGCGACTTCGATCTCGATCTTCATCAGCTTTTCGATATCGCGCAGCAGGCGGATTTCGTCCGGGGCGCAGAACGCGATGGCAATGCCGTCGCGGCCGGCACGGGCGGTCCGTCCGATGCGGTGGATATAGGCTTCTGCGACTTCCGGCAGGTCGTAGTTGTAGACATGAGTGACGCCGGGAACGTCGATGCCGCGGGCAGCAACGTCGGTTGCCACGAGAACGCGGATTTCGCCGTCACGGAAGCCCTTGAGCGCGCGTTCGCGCTGGCCCTGGCTCTTGTTGCCGTGGATCGAGGAAGCCGCGAAGCCGACATGCTCGAGGTGCTTCATCAGCTTTTCGGCGCCGTGCTTGGTGCGCGAGAAGACCAGCGCCAGACCCTGCGGGTTGGCGGTGAGCGATGCCTTGAGGATTTCCGTCTTCTGGCTGCCGCCGGCGACGAAGTGTACGTACTGCTCGACCTTGTCGGCAGCCTTGCCCGGAGGCGTAACTTCGACCTTGACCGGGTTGGTCAGGTATTCGGAGGCGAGATCGGCGATCAGCTTCGGCATGGTGGCCGAGAACAGCAGCGTCTGGCGGTTCTTCGGAACCATCTTCGAGATCTTGCGCAGATCATGAATGAAGCCGAGGTCGAGCATCTGGTCGGCTTCGTCGAGAACGAGGTAGCGCGCCTGCTGCAGCGACACGGCCTTGCGGTTGACGAGGTCGAGAAGGCGGCCGGGGGTGGCGACGAGAATGTCGACGCCGCGCGACAGCTGCTCGGACTGCTTGTTGATCGAGGCGCCGCCAACGACGAGGCCGATCTTCAGCGGCGTGTTGCGCACGAAGGAGCGCAGGTTCGCGGCGATCTGGTTGACCAGTTCGCGGGTCGGGGCGAGGATCAGCGCGCGGATGTTGCGGTGCTCGGGACGCTTGCCGTCAGCAACGAGCTTTTCGATCATCGGCAGGCCGAAAGCGGCTGTCTTGCCGGTGCCGGTCTGGGCGAGACCGATGAGGTCGTTGCCCTGCATGACGAGCGGGATGGCTTTCGCCTGGATCGGGGTCGGTGTGTCGAAGCCAAGCGAGGTCAGCGTCGAGAGGATGTGCTCGGACAGGCCGAGGTCCTTGAAAGTGGTCAAGTGTATATGCCTTTCGGGGGCGCAAAACGCATTGCCCGGAAACGCACCATGCGATTCCGGTTCCGTTCTGCGTCAAGAACCCCGCGTGATTTGGGAACTTGTAGGTTGATAAAGCTGTCTGCGCCTGCATCTGCCACGGTTGGCAGATCATGTGTGTGCGCTTGTCCTTCGGTGCGGCTGGACGATAAAATTGCCGCCAGGCTCGCTCACGCGGCGGCCGGAAGGTGACGCTGGGTGTCATGTCGTTGTTTTGGCGGCAAAAGTCAAGGGATAGTTTTTGCAGCTGCGAACAGCTGCCATGCGTCTACGGCATGGAAAGATCGATCGTGCCGGACGCCACCGTCGTTCCGTTGATCTGGATCTCCACCCTGTGTTCGCCCGGATAATAGACACGGGTGGTGATTGCCCTGACAGCGTGGCGCTTCGACAGGGCGGCGCTCTTTCCTGCCGGCAGCGTCAGGCTTTTCCACTTGAACACCTTTGGCGTCGTCAGGCCGTTCGCCTTGCGATGGTGGACGATATAGTCGACCATCAGCACGGCATCGCTGTCGCTTTCATTGGAAAGCAAGAGATCGAAATCGGCGTGCTGGCCGAACGTGACCAGCGGCGTGCGGACCGCAAGGCTGGCGATGATGCCCGCCGTTTCGGCAAAACCGAAATTCGCCAGCGCCGCCCGGTGTCCCTGTTTTAAAAGCGTGCGCGAGGCGTGTTTGAGCAGCCAGCGGCGCTCGGGCGTTGCCCCCACCATCGCGCGATTGACGAAGTCCGCGACCAGATCCGGGTGGTCCTTGGCGATATCGTTGAGACTGTTGGCGACAGAGCGGCGGACATAGTCTTCCGGGTCGTCGATGAGCGCGGTGAGGATCGGCAGGATCGGCTGCGGATCGACGACAAGCTGCGGCAGGCGCATGGCCCAGGGCAGGCGCGGGCGTGTGCCCTCGGAGGCCAGGCGGCGAACGTGGTGGTTCGGGTCGCCTGTCCAGGGCCTGATGATGGCAAGCGCGCGGGCCTGATCTGTGTGCAGGAAGATGCGGATGCCGAATTCGGCGGTGAAATGCGGCGTCAGCTGCTTCAGGAGATCGAACGCCGTGTCGAAATGCTGGAGACCACGGGCGGCGATGAAATGGTTGACGGGCAGCAGCGCCCAGCCGGTGAGGCCCGACCGGCCCTTTTGAGGCAAGGCGGCGGCGAGGATGGCGGCGGCCGTGTCGAAATCCTCAGGCAGGGTCTCGATCAGGGCGTCGCGGATCTGCATGGCGCGCTGCATCAGCTCGAGGCTGTCCATATCCTTGGTCGCCCGTGCCTGGAAGCTCGCGCTGTCGAAACCGGAATGCTGCGCTTGCAGGTGTTCCGCCATCGTAGCGACGAGGCCGGGGTAGAGAAGGTTTTTCAGAGGTTCTGCCATGGATCGATCTCGCGTTTTCCCTACACCATAGGGGCTGGCGTCAGCTGAAAGTAGACCCCGATGCCTCTTCCACCGCTCACCGCCGTATTCTTTTCGGAACCATCCCTTTTGCGGGGGCGTTGAACCCAGCGCCTTTCCGAGCGCATCCTAACAATCTTGTTCAAGGAGACAGCGATGACCACCACATGGATTCTAGCGGCCGACGGGAATCAGGCGCGCCTTTTGAAGGGCGTGAACTTTCTGAAGGACGACAACCAGAGCCCCGAGCAGGAGGTTTTCCGCCTTGAAACCAAGCGGACGCAGGACATTGTCAGCGACAAGCCGGGCCGCAGCCACTCGTCCAACGGCCAGGGCCGCTCGGCCATGGAGCCAAGCAGCGATCCGGTGCGTGAAGAGCAGCAGAAGTTTACCTCCGACATTGCCAGCAAGATCGACCATTATGCCCAGAAAGGTGCGTTCGACCGTCTCGTCGTCTGCGCTGCGCCACAGACGCTTGGCGATCTTCGCTCGATGCTGTCGGCCACGTCACGCGAAAAGACCACCGTCGAAATCAACCGGGATTTCAGCAACCTGCCGACCGACAAGCTGATCTCGTCGGTCCGGGCCGTCGTGTTCAACTGATCCGAACTCAAAAGTCCGTCGGGACGCCGCCTTCGGCTTTCCGGCGGGCGACGAAGGCGTCGAGCTCTTCCTCGATGGCGGGGTCGAGCGGCGGCTTTTCGTATTCGTTCAGCTTGTCCTTGAAGACACGGTTGGCGTGATCGTAGGTCGTCGGGCGTCCGGCCTCGGTCCAGGTCTCGAAATTGCGCCAGTCGGACAGGATCGGCGAATAGAAGGCCGTCTCGTAGCGCGCCAGCGTGTGGGCAGTGCCGAAATAATGGCCGCCGGGGCCGACCTCGCGCACGGCATCCAGACCAAGCGCATCCTCGCTGACATCCAGCGGCGTCAGGAATTCCGCCACCATCTGCAGCATGTCGACATCGAGGATGAATTTTTCAAACGACGCGGTCAGGCCGCCTTCGCTCCATCCGGCCGAGTGCATGATGAAATTGCCGCCGCCCTGCGTCAGTGCCCAGAGCGACAGAGCTGATTCGTAGGCCGCCTGCGCATCCAGCGTGTTCGAGGCGTTGGTGTTGGACGTGCGGTAGGGCACCTTGTAGCGCCGGGCGAGCTGGCCACCGGCGATGACAGCCTTCATATATTCCGGCGTTCCGAAGGCCGGAGCTCCTGTCTTCATGTCGACGTTGGACGTGAAGCCGCCATACATGACCGGCGCGCCCTTGCGGACCATCTGGGTAAAGGCGATGCCGGCGAGCGCCTCGGCATTCTGCTGCACCACGGCACCGGCGATGGTGACGGGCGCCATGGCGCCGGCCAGCGTGAAGGGGGTCACAACCACGACCTGGTTGCGCGACGACATTTCGATGATGCCCTGCAGCATCGGCCCGTCGAGGCGCAGCGGCGAAGACGTGTTGATGATGGTGAAGAGCGAAGGTTCGGTTTCCATCTGCTCAGCCGAAATGCCGCGCCCGATCCGGGCAATCTCGAGCGCGTCGATGTTGCGCTGCTGGCCGAGCGAATAGCAGTGAAAGACCTTGTCGGTCAGCTTGACGATGTCGGACAGGCAATCGAGGTGACGCACGGAAGCGTGGATGTCGATCGGCTCGACCGGATAGCCGCCGGTCGTGTGTATGATGTCGTAGGACTGGGCGAGCTTCACCAGCTTGCGAAAATCTTCCTGGTTTCCGGCGCGGCGGCCGCCTTCGCGGTCGGCGACAAAGGGGGCGGAGGCGATCTGGGCGAAGACGAGATTGTTGCCGCCGATCTGGACGTTGCGCGCCGGGTTGCGCGCATGCATCGTGAAGCCTGATGGAACCGACGCCATCATCTCCATGATCAGGCCGCGATCGAAACGGACGCGATCGGTGCCGGGCGTGACATCCGCACCTGATGCCTTCATGCGCTGGCGGGCTTCCGGCAGGATGACATCCATGCCGATTTCTTCAAGAATGGTCAGCGAGGCGTCGTGAATGGCGTCCAGTGCGTCCGGGGTCAAAACCTCGGATTTTGCCATCGTGTTGACGAGGTTGAGATATTTGGAATTCCCGGTGGAGCGGCGGGCGCTGCGATCGGCACCCCGGCCACCGGCACGGCGGCGGCGCTCGACGGGAGCCTCACCGGAATCAGCGAGGAGATTTTGCGGAAATTCGGTGTCGCTCATGATTTTTCCATCGGTTCAGGACGTAAAGTATCATTGCAGATTTGCACGACACGATGCGCCGCCATTTGCGACAGCAAAATTCCCTAGTAGAAAAACGACGATCGTTTGGCCAGGTTCAGACCCCGACAACGGGCTTTTTCCCGCACAGCATTTCGCGTTTTCCGGCAAACCCCTGGCGGCGTTCGACGCTAAAGCCGGCGGTCTGAAGGTTGCGGCGCACGAAGCCGGCGGCTGCGTAGGTGGCAAAGGAGCCGCCCTCGACCGTGTGGGCAAAGAGCGCAGACATCAGCGCGAGCGACCACATGTCGGGATTGCGCGAGGGCGCGAAGCCATCGAGGAACCAGGCGTCGAAGCGGCCCGGATGGGTTTCGATGCTCTCCAGAGCGGTGCCGCAGACGACGCTGAGGCGGGTACGGCTGTCGAAATCGATGGTGACGGTGCCATCGGGCGCGTCCGGCCAGTGCGCCGTCAGTTCCGCCCGCTCCCGCTCGATCTCCGGCCAATTGGAGAGCGCGCGGGCGATCTCGCCGCGCTGCATCGGGAAGCGCTCGAAGGAAATGAAATGCAGGTTGCCGGCATCGCCGCGCGTCTGGCGCCACTGGCGGACGGTCTCGCAGAGATTGAGGCCGGTGCCGAAGCCGAGTTCGCCGATGGTGAAATCGTCACCGCCGGTCCAGCGCTCCGGCAGGCCGTTGCCGGCAAGAAAGACATGGCCGCATTCCAGCCGCCCGTCGGTGCGGCAGTAAAAATGATCGCCAAACTCGGCCGAATAGGGCATATCGCCCTCATGCCATTCAAGGTGCTGCTGGGCCGGGCGGGCCGCATTTTCAGGATCGTGTTCCATGACCACAGCCGATAAAGCGCCAGCCGTCTCCGGTCAACGGGCGGCCGATCTCCTGATCGTTGGCGGCGGGATCATGGGCCTGTGGGCGGCGGTGCTGGCGGCGCGGGCCGGATTGGACACAGTGCTTGTTGAACGCGGGCGGCTCGGCTCCGGTGCCAGCGGCGGGCTGCTCGGGGCGTTGATGCCGCATATGCCGGACCAGTGGAACGACAAGAAGCAGTTCCAGTTCGATGCGCTTGTCTCGCTCGAGGCCGAGATTGCCGCGCTTGAAGCAGAAACCGGGCTTTCGGCCGGATACCGGCGCTCCGGCCGGATCATTTCGCTGGCAAAGCCGCATCTGCGCGATATCGCGATTGAGCGCTCTGACGACGCGAAGCGTCACTGGCGCTCCGGTGATCAGTCTTTTGCTTGGCATGTCCTTGACGAGGCCGTGGCGCCGGGCTGGCCGGAGCCCTCATCCATGGCTTCGGGTTTCGTGCATGACACACTGGCTGGCCGGGTCTCGCCGCGCGCGTTGCTGCGGGTGCTCGAAACCGCCATTCGACATTCGGCGCGGGTGTGGATCATCGAGGGGGCGGCGGTTCGCAGTCTCGACGGCAATCGCGCGGACTTGTCCGATGGCGAGACCTTGACCTTCGGCCATGCGATCGTCGCAGCCGGTGTGCAATCGTTTCCGGTTCTCGACAGGGTGCTTGGCGTGCAGGGCAAGTCCAGCGGCACGGCGGTGAAAGGGCAGGCGGCCTTGCTGAAAGCCAGGCTCGATCCGCACATGCCGGTCATCTTTCGCGATGGGCTCTATATAGTCCCGCATGAGGACGGATCGGTGGCCGTCGGCAGCACCAGCGAAAATACTTTCGACAGTCCCTTCACGACGGATGGGCAACTGGATGTGCTCATCGCCTCTGCACGGTCGCTGGTGCCCGCTCTTGCCGAGGCGCCGGTTTTCGAGCGCTGGGCCGGGCTGAGGCCGAAGGCGATCGGTCGCGACCCGATGGTGGGGGCCGTTCCCAATCACCCATCTATCGTGATGCTGACTGGCGGTTTCAAGGTCAGTTTCGGCCTTGCGCATCGTCTGGCGGCGGCAGCCGTCGGCGACGTTGTTGGCCTTGTGTCCGACGTGCCCGCATCGTTCCGTACCGAGGCGCATATCGCCGTGTTGGTACAGAAAAACCCCGCATGAACCATGCGGGGTCTTAGAACCGGACAAACTGGACTTACATCCAGTAAGGCGGGATGCCGTAATAGTCATAGACCCGGCGGCCGTTTTCCTGGTTCCACTGATATTCCTCGTCGCTGCGATAATGCGGCGCGGCTTCGACTTTTTCCTTGGTCAAATCGGTGCGATAACCGCCGAGGTTTTCATCATAGGACAGGGTCTGCCATGGGACCGGATAGTGGTCGTGGCCGAAGCCGAGAAAGCCGCCAAAGGCGAGAACGGCGTAAGATACCCGGCCACTGCGCTTTTCGAGGATGACGCGTTCGATCGAGCCGATATGTTTGCCGTCGGCGCCGTAGACGCGCGTGCCTTCGACCTTGTCGCTGCCGATCAGGTCATGAGTTTCGCGAATGTTGGCGTCCTGGCGCGAGACGCTGCCCTGGCCAAACGTGCTGTCTTGATAGGTCACGATTTTTCTCCTCTAGCTCGTGAAGTGAATGGTCTGAAAACGGCCGAGAGAACGGAATGTTCCAGTTTTCGCGCGTCTTGAGCGCGAAAGGTCATCTGAGATGTGGATGGTGTGGCGGCGCCTTTCGTCAATCTGTCACGCAAATCACCTAGACCCCGTGCACATTCGACCTGATATGACGGATGCCCGAAAGGCCCGGTTCCATGCGCTACGCCATCTGCTTTACGCCACCGGTACACGACCCGCTGTCGATTGCCGCTGCTGCGTGGCTAGGCCGCAACGTCTATTCCGGCGATCCCGTCGAGCCGCCCGTGGCCTGCAATCTGGCGAAGCAGGATCTCGCCTACCATACCGCCATGCCTCGGCGTTACGGCTTCCATGCCGGCCTCAAAGTGGCTTTCGGCATCAACCCTGAGACCAACGAGACGGCGCTGCTCAAAGCGCTGATGCGATTTTCCGGAACGGTGGCGCCTTTTCAGATCCCGGCCCTGGAAATTGCCCGGCTCGGTGACTTTTACGGCCTGGTACCGTCTGCTCCCTCCGAAGCGATGAATTTTCTGGCGGCGTCCGTCGTGCACGAATTCGACCGGTTCCGATCGCCGCTCAGCGATGCGGAAATCGAACGGCGCGACCCGGACGGGCTGACGGCGCCGCAATTTGCCAATCTTCACCGCTGGGGACATCCCTATGTGATGGACGAGTTCCGGTTTCATATGACGCTGACAGGTCCCGTCGGGCCGAAAGACGCACCGCGCATCGAAAAGGCGTTGCGGGAAACGTTCGATGCGGCGCTGGACAAGCCGGTTTCGGTGTCCAATCTGGCGCTGTTTGTCGAAGAGGAGCGCGGCTCGCCCTTCCGGGTGCATTCGCTGCATCCGCTTGGCAAGGTGGCAGCCCGCAAGATCGCCTGACAGGTCGGATCTGCGCACCCGTAACATCCGGGTAAACATGCGGAATTCTCCATTTTCATCTCGACTTTCCGGCTTCCGGTGGTACCGTCGCCGTGAATGGTGCTGGCAGTCGAGAAGGGCGTGGAATGACGGACAAGGCATACAACCGCGATCTGATCGGTTACGGCCGCACACCTCCGAAAGTCCAGTGGCCCGGCGATGCGCGCGTGGCGGTGCAGTTTGTGGTGAACTATGAGGAGGGTGCCGAAAGCAGCATTCTCGATGGCGATCCGGCGTCTGAAAATCTTCTGTCGGAAATCGTCGGGGCGGCCGCCTGGCCGGGCCAGCGCAATCTCAATATGGAATCGATCTACGAATACGGTTCGCGCGCCGGCTTCTGGCGGCTGTGGCGTATGTTCACCGACGCCAAGGTTCCTGTCACGGTCTATGGCGTGACGCTGGCCATGGCGCGCAATCCGGACGCGGTAGCGGCGATGAAGGAGGCGGATTGGGAAATCGCCAGTCACGGCTATCGCTGGCTGGAATACAGGGATTTTTCTGAGGAGGCCGAGCGCAAGCACATTGCCGAGGCTGTGCGGCTGCACAAGGAACTGACCGGTTCGCACCCGCTCGGCATGTATCAGGGCAAGCCCTCGATCAACACGCTGAAGCTGGTGATGGAAGAGGGCGGCTTCGTCTATTCCTCCGACAGTTATGCCGACGATCTGCCCTACTGGGTCGAGGGGCTGAACAGGGAACCGTTCCTGATCATTCCCTATACGCTGGAAACCAACGACATGCGTTTTGCCACGCCACAGGGCTTCAATTCCGGCGACCAGTTCTTCACATACCTGAAGGACGCCTTTGATGTGCTCTATGAGGAGGGGCGGCAGGGTAGCCCGAAGATGATGTCGGTCGGCCTGCATTGCCGCCTCGTCGGACGGCCGGGGCGTGCTGCGTCGCTGAAGCGGTTCATCGATTATGTGCTCGGCCACGAAAAGGTCTGGGTGCCGCGCCGCATCGATATTGCCCGGCACTGGCAGGACCATCACAAGCCAACCGGGCCGAAGGGTTTTTGAGATGGTGACGCGCACGGAATTCGTCTCACGGTTCGGCGGGATTTTCGAGCATTCGCCCTGGGTGGCCGAACGCGCCTTCGACGCCGGCGCTATCGAGGAGCCGCTGTTGGTCTGTGGCGTGCTTGCCGGGCTCGTCGCGGCGTTTCGCCTGGCCTCCCATGACGAGCGCCTTGCGGTGCTGCGGGCGCACCCGGACCTGGCCGGCAAGCTGGCGATTGCCGGCGGATTGACGGAAGAGTCAAAATCCGAGCAGGCTTCGGCCGGGCTCGACCGGCTGAGCGCTGCGGAACATGCGCGGTTCACGGAACTCAATGAGCGCTATACGTCGGACTTCGGCTTTCCCTTCATCATCGCGGTCAAGGGGCTGAGCAAGGAGGATATCCTGTCGGCCTTCGAACTGCGGATTGACAATGATGCCGAACAGGAATTTGAAACGGCCTGCGCGCAGGTCGAAAAAATCGCGCTGCTGCGCCTGAATGCAATGCTTCCCGGAGAAATCGATGACTGACCTGCCTGCCGACCTGCCAGACTTTGCCCAGGGCACGGTCAATCTCGCCTCTGCCCGCCTCGGCGCCGTCGGACTGTCAACCACGGACGAGTTTTTCGCGCCGGTCTCGCGCATGCTGCAGGATGCCCCGGCGGTGTTCCTCGCCGATGAATATGACGACAACGGCAAGTGGATGGACGGCTGGGAAAGCCGCCGCAAGCGGGTGCCCGGCCACGATTTCGCGGTAATCCGGCTGGCCATGCCCGGCCGCATCTTCGGCTTCGATGTCGATACCAGCTATTTCACCGGCAATTATCCGCCGCACTGCTCGATTGAGGCCTGTTTCATCGACGGTGGCGATCCTGTCGAGACGACTGTGTGGACGGAGATCCTGGCGAAATCGCCGCTCGGTCCGGGCGTGCTGCCGGGCGCGCACCATTTCTTCGGCAATGGCGATAGGGAGACGGTCTGGACGCATCTGCGCCTGCATATCTATCCCGACGGCGGCATCGCCCGGCTTCGCGTCTATGGCGCCGCGCATTTCGACTGGTCGAAGGTGAGCGCGGGGCAGGAGGTTGATCTCGCCTATATCTACAATGGCGCCAAATCGCTGGCCTGGTCGAATTCCCACTATGGCGTTCCCGATCAGATGCTCGGCCCGGGCCGCGGCATCAACATGGGTGACGGCTGGGAAACAGCCCGCCGCCGTGGTCCCGGCCACGACTGGGCGATCATCCGGCTGGGACACGCCGGCACGATCAACCGGGTGATTGTCGATACGGCCCATTTCAAGGGCAACTATCCCGATACGTGCGAGCTGCTCGGCGCCAATCTTCCGGATCAGGGCGAGACCTTCAGTGAGGCCGATATCGAGGCCTCCGCCGATTGGAAGCCGATCCTGCAGCGCCAGAAACTGTCGATGGACCACATTCACGAATACGGTGCCGATGCGGTTCAGGCGCTGGGGCCGGTGACGCATGTGCGCTTTGCCATGTATCCAGACGGCGGCGTCAGCCGTCTGCGTCTCTACGGCAACAAGGTGTAATCGATGGCGCGCGTGCTGCCGATCCGCCCGCTGACAAAAGAGGCCTTTGCGCCCTTCGGCTCGGTGATCGAGGCGGATCCGGCCAGCATGCGGCTGATCAATGGCGGCACGACCGAGCGATTTCACGGTCTTGCCGCGCCCGAGGCAGTGGGCGAGGGCGCGCGCGTCATTCTCAACCTGTTTCGCGGCCAGCCGCGCAGCTTTCCCTATACGCTTACCATGATGGAACGGCATCCGCTCGGCAGCCAGAGTTTTTCGCCGCTGCAGGACCGGCCCTGGCTGGTGGTTGTTTCTCCGGACGAGGGCGGGCGGCCCGGCCGGCCGCTGGTGTTCATGGCGAGCGGCAGGCAGGGCATCAACTACCGCCGCAATGTCTGGCATCATCCGCTGATGTCGCTGGAGACGGTCTGCGAATTTCTGGTTGCCGATCGGGACGGGCCGGGCAACAATCTGGAAGAGTTCTTTTTCGATGATCCGTTCCTCATCGAGGAACCGATGAGGGATACGGACATATGAGCGGACGGCTGACCACCCATGTTCTCGATACGGCGCTCGGCAAGCCGGCCGAAGGGCTGACGATCGAGCTGTTCTGGATGGAGGGAGAGCAGCGCCAGCTCTTAAAATCCGTCGTCACCAACAACGACGGACGGGTGGACGGACCGCTGATCGAGGGGACGAGCTTCATGGCCGGAACCTACGAGCTCATTTTTCATGCCGGCGATTACCTGCGGGCGACGGGCGCCGACCTGCCAAACCCGGCCTTCCTCGACCTCATCCCCCTGCGCTTCGGCATTGCCGATCCCTCGACGCACTATCACGTGCCGCTGCTGCTCTCGCCGTTCAGTTACTCGACCTATCGGGGAAGCTGAGGCGGAGCTTAGACGGCAATTTGATTTCTCCTAAATTGTAATCTATAGTTCACAGATGATGGATATCCGCCAGACCGTCATTTTCAGAGATTGGCTGACGCGCCTGAAGGATGTGAAAGGGCGTGAGCGTATCGCGCAGCGTCTGGTGCGATTACAGGCCGGCCTGTTTGGGGACGCCAAGTTTTTCGAGGGTATCGGCGAGCTGCGTGTCGATCATGGCCCGGGATATCGGGTGTATTTTGTTCAGCGCGGACCAGTGCTCATTATTCTGCTCTGCGGCGGAGACAAAAGCACGCAGGCCAAAGATATCCGGAAAGCGAAGGTGATGCTTGCGGATTTGGAGTTTTAGACGATGTTGACCGAGACGATACCCTTTGATGCCGCGCAGTATATCGAGAGCGCGGAAGGACATTCTGAGCTTCTACATGACGCGTTTGAAAGCGGCGACGCAGGCTATATTGCTGCGGCTCTGGGCGTTGTGGCGCGCGCTAAGGGCATGACGCAGGTTGCAAAGGATGCCGGCGTGACGCGAGAGGCCCTTTACAAAGCTCTGAGTGCCGAAGGCGATCCAAAGCTTTCAACGCTGCTCGGCGTGGTTCGCGCGCTGGGCGTGCATCTTTCTGTCAGTTCGGCACAGAGCTAGGCCAGCTTTCCTCAATCCTTCGCCAGCACCGATCCATCGATGTCCACCACCCGGCGCTTGCCGCACAGCGCCATGGTGATGTCCAGTTCCTTGGCGATGATCTCGAGGACCTTGGTGACGCCTGCCTTGCCGCCGGCGCCGAGGCCGTAGAGGAAGGGGCGACCGATGAAGGTGCCCTTGGCGCCGAGTGCCAGCGACTTCAGTACATCCTGACCGGAACGGATGCCGCCGTCGATATGAACTTCGATCTTGCCATCGACTGCATCGACGATGCGCGGCAGCATGCTGATCGAGGAGGCAGCGCCGTCGAGCTGGCGGCCGCCGTGGTTGGAGACGATGATCGCGTCGGCGCCGCTTTCGGCCGCCATTTTGGCGTCCTCGACATCAAGGATGCCCTTGAGGATCAGCGGGCCGCCCCAGCGCTCCTTGATCCAGGCGACATCGGCCCAGGACAAGCGCGGATCGAACTGTTCGGCGGTCCAGGACGAGAGCGACGACAGGTTGCCGACGCCCTGAGCGTGGCCGATGATGTTGCCGAAACTGCGGCGCTTCGTTCCCAGCATCTGCGCGCACCAGAGCGGCCGCGTCGCCATCTGCCAGATGTGTTTCGGGGTGAATTTCGGCGGCGCGGAGAGGCCGTTGCGGATGTCCTTGTGGCGCTGGCCGAGGATCTGCAGGTCGAGGGTCAGCACCAGCGCCGAACATTTGGCGGCCTTGGCGCGGTCGATGAGATTGTTGACGAAGCCACGGTCTCGCATCACGTAGAGCTGGAACCAGAAGGGTTTCTTCGTCACGGAATCGACGTCCTCGATCGAGCAGATGCTCATGGTCGAGAGCGTGAAGGGCACACCGAATTCTTCGGCCGCCTGGGCGGCCAGCATCTCGCCGTCGGCGTGCTGCATGCCGGTGAGACCGGTCGGCGCCAGCGCCACCGGCATGGCGACCGTCTGGCCGATCATCGTGCTTTCGAGCGAACGCTCGGTCATGTCGACCAGCACCCGCTGGCGCAGGCCGATCTTGGCGAAATCCGCCTCGTTGGCCCGGTAGGTTCCTTCGGTCCAGGCGCCGGAATCGGCATAGTCGAAGAACATCTTCGGCACGCGGCGGCGGGCGCGGTCTTTCAGGTCTGCGATCGTCAGGTTGTTTTTCATGGCTCAGGTTCCATCCGGGGAGCTTCGCCATACCATGTTTGCCGAAGTGCTGTTAAGAGCGAAATCCGAAAGAGGTCAAAAAATATTACCTCTTTCGGCTGATCGCTCACAGCGTCAGGCCAAGGGCGCCGGCGGATTTCTTGGGAACGCCAGCCACATAGGTCTCGGCAATCGAGCGGTCGTCGCCCATGGTCTGCAGCAGGAAAAGTTCGTCCACCAGCGAGGCGACGACTTCGGCCTTCAGCGCCATGGCCGGGGTTGCCGCCATGTTGAGCACGATGAAATCGGCATCGGTGCCGGGCTCCAGCGTGCCGATGCGGTCGGACAGCGACAGCGCCTCGGCATTGCCGAGCGTCATGGCGTGAAAACTCTCCAGCGGATTGAGCCGCTCGCCCTGCAACTGCTGGATCTTGTAGGCTTCATCGAGCGTGCGCAGCATGGAATAGCTGGTACCGCCGCCGATGTCGGTGGCGATCGAGACGCGCACCGGCTTTTCGCGGCGGATCAGCTTCTTCCAGGAAAACAGGCCGGAGCCGAGGAAAAGGTTGGAGGTCGGGCAATGGACGGCGATGGAGCCGGTCTCGCTCATGGCGTCCATCTCGCGGTCCGACAGATGGATGCAGTGGCCGAACAGCGTCTTGGGGCCGAGCAGGCCGTAGCGGGCGTAGATGTCGGTATAGTCTTTGGCGTCCGGATAGAGCGAGCAGGTGAAATCGATCTCGTCGCGGTTTTCCGACAGGTGGGTCTGGATGTGCAGGTCGGGAAATTCGAGCGCCAGGGCTTCTGCCGCCGACATCTGCTCCGGCGTCGAGGTGATGGCGAAACGCGGGGTAATGGCGACGTGGTTGCGCCCCTTGCCGTGCCATTCGGCAATGACGGCGCGGGTTTCGTCATAGCCCATTTCCGGCGTGTCGAGCAGGCCCTGCGGCGCGTTGCGGTCCATCATCACCTTGCCGGCGACCATGCGCATGTTGCGCCGCATGGCCTCGGTGAAGAAGGCGTCGGCGGATGCCTTGTGCACCGAGCAATAGGCCACCGCCGTGGTCGTGCCCTGGCGGATCATTTCGTCGAAGAAGTGCACGGCGATGCGGGCGGCATGGGCGCTTTCGACGAAGCGGCATTCCTCCGGAAATGTGTAGGTGTTCAGCCATTCGAGCAAGTTGGCGGCATAGGAGCCGATCACCTGCATCTGTGGAAAATGCAGGTGCGTGTCGATGAGGCCCGGAACGATCAGGTGCGGCCGGTGATCGATTTCGGTGACGCCTTCCGGTGCCTGGTCCTTGACGCTTCTGTAGTCGCCGCTGGCGATGATCAGGCCGTTCTGGACGAAGAGCGCGCCGTCGCTTTCGTAGGAATAGCTTGCCGTGTCGGTGAGGCTGGACGGTGTATGCCTGAAGCTCAGCAGCCGGCCGCGAATGAGGGTAGGGACTGTCATTGTGTGCTGCTTTCCGAAACGGCGCTTTCGAACCACGCGGCCAGAAGCTGGCGCTCATCGGCGGTCATATCCGTGACGTTGCCGGGCGGCATGGCGTGGCTGCGGCCGGCCTGAATGTAGATTTCGCGGGCATGGGCGGCGATCTCCGCATCGGTCTCGAAGATCACGCCCTTGGGCGCGCGATTGAGGCCTTCCCAGACGGGTTCGGCCGCATGACACATGGAGCAGCGGGTTCCGACTGTCTGCTTCACCGCCTCAAAATGTGCATTGGAAGCAAAGCGCTGAAAGGCAGGCGCGATCTCGGCCTTGTCCTCTTCGCCGCTCAGGATCTTCGGCACTGTCGACAGCCACATGATGACGATGAAGATCAGCAGCGTCACGATCCAGGTCCACGTGGGGCGGCCTTTGCGGGCATGGGTGGTGTTGAACCAGTGGCGGATGGTGACGCCCATGAGGAAGACCAGCGCCGCGATCACCCAGTTATAGGCGGTGGCGAAGGCCAGCGGGTAGTGGTTCGACAGCATGAAGAAGATGACGGGCAGCGTCAGGTAGTTGTTGTGCAGCGAGCGCTGCTTGGCGATGGCGCCGTATTTCGGATCCGGCGTGCGTCCGGCAATCAGATCGGCAACGACGATGCGCTGGTTCGGCATGATGATGAAGAAAACATTGGCCGACATGATCGTGGCGGTGAAGGCGCCCAGATGCAGGAAGGCGGCGCGGCCGGTAAACACCTGCGTATAGCCCCAGGCCATGGCGACCAGCGCCACGTAGAGGATGCCCATGAGCACCCAGGTGTTCTTGCCGAGCGGCGACTTGCAGAGAAGATCGTAGAAGATCCAGCCGATGGCGAGCGAGGCGAGCGAGATGGCGATGGCCGTGGTCGAGGAAATGTCGAGCACGTGCCTGTCGACGAGAAACAGGTCGGCGCCGCCATAATAGACCAGACAGAGCATGGCAAAGCCCGACAGCCAGGTGGCGTAGCTTTCCCATTTGAACCAGGTCAGGTGTTCCGGCATGGTCGCCGGCGCCACGAGATATTTCTGGATATGATAGAAGCCGCCGCCATGGACCTGCCATTCCTCGCCATAGGCGCCGGCAGGCAGATGATCGCGTTTCACCAGGCCGAGATCGAGCGCGATGAAATAGAAGGAGGATCCGATCCAGGCGATGGCTGTGATCACGTGCAGCCAGCGAACCGCGAAGGCGAGCCATTCCCAAGCAATGGCAAATTCATACATACAACACCCCGATTCTTCCTCCGCGCCACCACTTTGCGAAACTTTCGCGGCCGATGGAAGAGGCGATGAGAGGGGCGCATGTGTTCTCAGCCGAGAATGCCTGCTTCCAACTGGTCGAGATAGATGAATTCGGGGGCCTTCACACCGGCCTTGGCGCGGATTTCCACAAGCCGTTCGGATTCGAAGAAGCTGCGGGCAGCCTGCAGCGAGCGCCAGCGGGAGAAATGCACGATCCTGTTGGGATCATTTTGATAATTGAGGACCTGGTAGGACAGTTCTCCAGCCTCGTGGCGAATGCCGGCAGCGCCGTCGAAGATGGCTTTCCAAGCCGGGTAGTCGGCGACCTCGTGAATGATCAGGACAAAGTGCAAGGCGGTTCTCCGGTCGTGTTTGTCAGGTGCTTTTGCGGGATATGCGGCCGTCAGATCAGGCCGTTGTACTTCATGTGGCGGCGGTTTAGCCACGGCATCGGCTCCGTTTCGATCGCTGCCGGTTCGATGCGCTTTCCCGGCCAGGGGTTGATGCCGTCACGCAGCCAGAGAAGGCTGTCGAGCCAGAAGCCAGCGGCGTGGCGCGCATGGAACACGCCGAAATGGCCGATGCGATCGAAGCCGAAATCGTTGGGCGTCAGCAGCACGGCGGTCTTTTCCGCGCCGCTATAATAGTCCAGCGCCCGCAGGATGGCGCGCGGCGTGCCGATCTCGTCGTCGCTCAGCGCGATGGCGAGGATGGGGGCTGTGACGCCGGCAAAGCCTTGCAGCAGCGCCGCGCGGGTTTCCGGCTTCTGGCTCTTTTCCAGCCGTGCTGTGCGAAAGCTCCATTCGTTGGCGACGCCGGCGGGAAGATCTTCGAGCCAGCCGAGTTTGCGGCCGGGAAAGTAGCCGAACAGGGCGGTCAGCACCGGCATGGCGACATGCCATTTCAGGAACAGGCGCAAGCAGTCGTCCGGCGCATAGTCGCGCCACCAGGCATATTGGGCGCCGACGGTCAGCATGCGGTCGATCATCGATGCCGATTTCGCCATGCCCGGCAGGACGCCGCCGATGCTGTGGCCGACCACCAGCAACGGCTGATCCGGCGCGTGGCGGTGGAGGAATATGAGGGCGGCATCGGTGTCCAGTTCACCCCAGTCGCGCCAGCGATATCCGCATCCCTTGAGCTCAAGCGGCCGCGATTGGCCGATGCCGCGATAGTCGTAGGTGAGGACGTTGAAGCCGTGGCCGGCCAGAAAGCGGGCATAGAAGTGATAGTAGCGGGCCAGCACGCCGGTTGCGGCATTGATGAGCACATTGCCGATGACCGGACGATGGGCGGCGGGCCAGAGATGGCCGCCCAGCCGGACGCCATCACGGCAGACGATCTCGACAGGTTTTCCATCGATGTGAAGCATTGGGGCGCATTATTCCGAGCGGGTTGAACTGCCCCTCACCCTACAAGGAGCGAGCCGTTGTGTATATTCACTGGTCGGTATACTCTCGGGCATGAAAACGCCCGTTTCTCCGACCCGTGAGCGCATCATCAGCGCTGCCGCCACGCTGTTTTACGGCGAGGGCATTCGCGCCGTCAGCGTCGATGCGGTGGCGGAAAAGGCGGGTGTCACCAAGCGCACGCTCTACTATCACTTCGACAGCAAGGACGATCTGATCACCGTCTACCTGGAAGCGCGCGACCAGCCGAACCTGGCGCTGTTCCAGCGCTGGTTTGCCGAGGCGGGGGGCGATGTTGCCGACAGGGTGCAGGCCGTGTTCGTCAATCTTGCGCGGTCCGCTGCCCATCCGAAATGGAAAGGCTGCGGTTTTCTGCGCACCTCGGCCGAGCTGGTCAACATGCCGGGACATCCGGCGATGAAGGCGGCAGCGCGCCACAAGAAGCGGGTCGAGGACTGGCTGTGCGCTGCCATCGGCGGCGAGGGTGAAACGGGGAACACCCGGCAGCTGGCCCGGCAAATCATTCTGCTGCTCGATGGGTCCTTTGCCGTGGTGCTGCTCAACCGCGACCCTGCCTATATGCTGGCAGCGGGCGAGGCGGCGGCGGCCCTGATCAAGGTGCATTTATCTCGCTGAGCAGCCATTCGCGAAACGCGCGGATCTTCGGGATGTTGCGGCGGCTTTCCTGATAGACCAGCCAATAGTCGCGGCCGTCGTTGCACAGGAGCTCGAACGGCTGGATCAGATTGCCGAGCGCGATGTCGGTTTCATAGTGTTTGGGGTTGATGATGGCGACGCCCTGTCCCGCCATGGCGGCGCCGGCATCCAGCGTCTGAACGCCGAAATCATTGACGAAACGCTTTTCCATTTCCGGGTTTTCGACACCGGCGGCAGCAAACCACTGGCCCCACCAGGGGTCGCCGGCGCTGATGATCGGCAGTTTCAACAGATCGGACGGCTCGCGGATGCCGCCGAAGGAGGCGGCGAGCTTTGGGCTGAGCATGGGGGTGAAGTCGAGCTTCATCACCCGGTGGCTCATAAGACCGGGCCAGGTGCCGGTTCCCCAGCGGATGGCGACATCCACGGGTTCGCGCGCAAAATCGACGGTGGCCGCCCCGGTCGACAGCCGCACGGCGATGGACGGATGTTTCAGCTGGAAGGCGCCGAGATGGCGGGTGAGCCATTGCTGCGCGAAGGTCGGCGTCGACTGGATCAGCAGCGTACCATCGGCCTGGTCGCGTACGGAGACCATCGCTTCTTTCAGAATGCCGAAGGCCTCGGTGACCTTCGGCGCCAGCCGCTCGCCGGCCGCCGTCAGGCTGATTTGGCGGACGCGGCGCAGGAAAAGCGGCTCGCCCAGATGATCTTCGAGAAGCTTAATCTGGTAGCTGATGGCGGTCTGGGTGGTTCCAAGCTCGGCGGCAGCCTTGGTGAAACTGCCATGGCGCTGGGCGGCCTCAAAGGCCCGGAGCGCATTCAGAGGCAACTGTATCGAGAGTTTCATGGATAAGTTCTCTTGATCTATGAAGGCCGCAATTGCATTGGAAAATCGTCGTTTTCTGCGTCATCCTAACGCAGATAGATTGAATTCCAAAGGCATTCCCCTGGAGGAAAACTCATGTCCGTTTCGCTTATGAGCCGCTTTGCGGCAGGCTTTCGCGCGCTCAACACAAGGTGCCTGTGGTGCCTCGTCACCGGCAATCGCAGCTGTGCCGGTGCCTTTGCGGTGCAGGAAATGAGCGACGACAGAAAACGCGATATCGGCCTTCTTGACGGCCGGTCTACCTATCGCCGGTCATAGGCGGCAAAGGCGGCGAGCAGTTCGGCTGCGGTCAAGGCCGCGATGATCTCCGGCCGCTTGTCGCGCACAGCGATGCCGCCGATCGGCAGGGTGAGGCGGGCCAGATCGCCGGTCTCTCCGCCTTCGCGGGTCAGCCAGCTGGCAAAAGTCGCCCGTTTGGTCTTTGAGCCGATCATTCCAACATAGGCGAGATCGCTGCGGGCCAGCGCCTCCTTGGCGATCAGGAAATCAAGTGCATGGTCGTGGGTGACGACGAGCACGGCGCTGCCGGGTCTGATGGCCGACACCAGCGCCTCGGGCATCGGCGTCAGATGCTGCTTCACGGAGGGCGGCAGGTGGTCGAGTTCGCTCTGCCGGGTCTCGACGGCATGAACGTTGAGCGGCAACAGGCTCAAGCAATCGGCCAGCGCCTTGCCGACATTGCCGCCGCCGAACAGCCAGACGGAGGGCTGCGTTTCGCGTTCCTGCTTGAGCTTGCGGCAGAACCGCGCGAGATTTTCCCCCTCGGCACGCGAAAACACCAGCTCGACGCGGCCGCCGCAGCACTGGCCGATTTCGGGGCCGAGCGGGATATCGAGACGGTCCGTGCCACCGGTTTGCGCCAGCAGTGCCCGGGCGTTGTCAATCGCAATGAATTCCATATGGCCGCCGCCGACGGTGCCGTAGATCTCCGTTGCCGAGACCAGCATGAAGGCATCGGTCTCGCGGGGTGCCGAGCCTTTCGTCGCGGCGATTTCGATGAGGATGGCGGGGATGTTTCGGGCGAGGAAGGTTTCGGGGGTCATGGGGCGGGGTACCCCGCCACCATCACTGATCCATCGCTTCTCACAGCCCCCGCATCCGTTCCACCGCCATCAGCACCCGTTCCGGCGTGGCCGGGGCATCGAGCCTGGGGCACTCGCGGTAATCGGCAACGCTGGCCACAGCCATGGACAGGGCTTCGAGCACCGAGATCGGCAGCATGAAGGGCGGCTCGCCGACGGCCTTCGAGCGGCCGACGGTTTTGGCCGGGTTTTCCGACCATTCGGCGAGCTTGACGTTGAAGATTCTTGGCCGGTCGGAGGCAAGCGGGATCTTGTAGGTGGATGGCGCGTGCGTGCGCAGGCGGCCCTTGCCGTCCCACCACAATTCCTCGGTCGTCAGCCAGCCCATACCCTGCACGAAGGCGCCTTCGACCTGGCCGATGTCAATGGCCGGATTGAGCGAGTGGCCGACGTCGTGAAGAATATCGGCGCGGTCGACCTGGTATTCGCCGGTCAGCGTGTCGATCGAGACTTCCGAGACGGAGGCGCCATAGGCGAAATAATAGAAGGGCATGCCGCGGCCGGTGGTGCGATCCCAGTGGATTTTCGGCGTCTTGTAGAAGCCGGCGGCCGAGAGCTGGACGCGGGCGAAATAGGCCTGCTTGATCAGCTCTGGAAACGGGATCATCTCGGTGCCGACCCGCAGATGGTGCGGCACGAAAGCGATGTCGGCCGGATCGGCCTGCCATTTGTCGGCGGCAAAGGCGATCAGCCTTTCCTTGATCTGGCGGGCAGCATCGACCGCTGCCATGCCGTTCAAGTCGGTGCCGGAGGAGGCGGCGGTGGCCGAGGTGTTGGGCACCTTGCCGGTGGTCGTGGCAGTGATCTTCACCCGGTCGATGTCGACCTGGAAGCTGTCGGCCAGGACCTGCGCCACCTTGGTGTAGAGGCCCTGGCCCATTTCGGTGCCGCCATGGTTCAGGTGGATCGAGCCGTCCTGATAGACATGGACGAGGGCGCCGGCCTGGTTGAAGGCGGTGAGCGTGAAGGAGATGCCGAACTTGACCGGCGTCAGCGCGATGCCCTTGCGGATGACCCGGCTCGTCTCGTTGAAGGCGATGATCGCGGTGCGGCGGGCCTGGTAGTCGGTGGAGGTTTCAAGCTCCGCGACGAGGCGCTCGATGATGTTGTCCTCGACCGTCTGGTGATAGGGCGTTACGTCGCGGCCGGAGCCTGGCTGGCCGTAAAAGTTCAGTTTGCGGATTTCCAGCGGATCCTTGCCGAGCGCATAGGCGATTTCCTCGATGATGCGTTCGCCGCCGAGCATGCCCTGAGGGCCGCCGAAGCCACGAAAGGCGGTGTTGGAGACAGTGTTGGTCTTCAGTGGCTGCGAGGTCAGCTTCACATGGGGATAGAAATAGGAACTGTCGGCGTGAAACAGCGCCCGGTCGGTGACCGGGCCGGAAAGATCGGATGAGAAGCCGCAGCGGGCGGCATAGTTGGCATCGACCGCCTGGATGCGGCCGTCCTCGTCGAAGCCGACGTCGTAATCGACCAGAAAATCGTGGCGCTTGCCGGTCGCTGTCATGTCCTCGTCGCGGTCGGGGCGGAACTTTACCGCGCGATTGAGCTTCTTGGCGGCAACGGCGGCCAGTGCCGCAAACTGGTTGCCCTGCGTTTCCTTGCCGCCGAAACCGCCGCCCATGCGGCGCACATGCACGGTAACGGCATTGGAGGGCACGCCCAGCACATGGCCGACCATATGCTGGATCTCGCTCGGGTGCTGGGTGGAGGACCAAACGGTGACCTCGTCATCCTCACCGGGAATGGCAAGGGCGATATGGCCCTCGAGATAGAAGTGGTCCTGCCCGCCGATGCGCATCTGGCCCTTCAGCCGGCGCGGGGCGGCGGCGAGCCCGCCCGCAGCATCGCCGCGCACCAGCGTCAGCGGCTTGGTCACCAGCGGGCTGCCATGGGCCAGCGCGTCGGTGACGTCGGTGCGGTGCGGCAGGTCCTCGTAGGTGATGATTGCCTTGCGGGCGGCGCGGCGCGCGATGTCGCGGGTCTCGGCGATGACGGCGAAGGCTGGCTGGCCGTGGAACTCGACAAGGCCATCGGCCAGCACCGGCTCGTCGTCGAGATGGCTGGGGCTGATGTCGTTGGAGCCCGGCATGTCGCTGGCTGTGAGGACGCAGATGACGCCCGGACTTTTCAGCACGGCGGAAAAATCCATGCCGAGGATTTTTGCGTGGGCCCGGTCGGTCATACCGAGCGCGCCGTGCACTGTGCCCTTCGGCTCCGGCATATCGTCGATGTAGTCGGCGCTGCCGGTGACGTGTTTGTGGGCGCTGTCGTGTTTCAGCGCCGCGTGCAGCGGCCCCTTGATGGTCTTGCGTTCCTCGAAGGTGGATTTGTCCATCAGGCGCGGCCTCCATCAAAATGGGCAAACCCCTCCCCAACCCTCCCCACAAGGGGGAGGAGGCCGATCGAGATTGTGTCAGGCTCCGTCTTCCAATCGTTCAAAAGCAATGTCGTGCCGTCTTTAGCGAGTTTGAGCTGCGATGGTGCTGCATCCGCTGTCGCACTCCCTCCCCCTTGTGGGGAGGGTTGGGGAGGGGTCTTTTGTTGAACAAACGTCATCATGCCAGCTCCTCGAACCGCAGCAGCTGCGCGGTCTCGCCGCCGGTTTCCAGCAGCAGGCGCATCAGCAGGTTTTTTGCCGTCAGCAGCCGGTAGTCCGCCGTCGCACGCCAGTCGGTGAGCGGCTGGTAATCGGCGGCAAAGGCAGCTTGCGCCTCGCGTACGGTTTCTTCCGTCCAGAGTTTTCCGGCAAGCGCCGCCTCGACATGGCTGGCGCGCTTCGGCGTGCCGGCCATGCCGCCGAAGGCGATGATGGCGGATGTGACGCGGCTGTCGTCGTCCAGCGCGATGCGGAACGCGCCGCAAAGAGCGGAAATGTCCTCGTCGCGGCGCTTGGAAATCTTATAGACGGCGAAGATATCGTTCTCCGGCAGCCGGGGCACGAAGATGCTTTCGACGAACTCCCAGGGCTGGCGGTCCTGCTTGCCGTAGTCGATGAAATAGCGTTCGAGCGGCAGCGTGCGCTGGCCGGCGACGGATTGCAGGGTGACGGTGGCGCCAAGCGCGATCAGCGGCGGCGGCGTGTCGCCGATCGGCGAGCCATTGGCGATGTTGCCGCCGATCGTGCCCATGTTGCGCACTTGCGCGCCGCCGATGCGATCGATCAGGCCGCCCAGCTGCGGCACCATAGCGGAGAGCTTTTCGAAGGCGCTGGTGTAGGTGACGCCGGCGCCGATGCTGATGCCCTCTGCCGTCTCGGTGATCGTCTGCAGTTCCTCGATGCCGTTGATAAAGACCACCGGGTTCAGCTCGCGCATCTGCTTGGTGACCCAGAGGCCGACATCGGTGGAGCCGGCGACGATGGTGGCGCGCGGATTTTCAGCCAGCACACGTGCCAGCGCCTCGACCGAGCCCGGCACGATCAGACAGTCGCCACTGTCGGCGAGCAGCACCGTCTCGCCGTTCCTGATCTCGCTCAGGCGCGCCTTGATGCTATCGCGTGTCCGGGTCAGCGGATCGAACAGCGCATCCGGGCGGGCCCTGGCGACGGCTTCGGCTGCGCGCACGATCGGCTCGTAGCCGGTGCAGCGACAGAGATTGCCCTGCAATGCCTTCTCGATCGCGGGCCTGCCGGGATTGTCGTCGCCCAGCCAGAGGCCGTAGAGCGACATGACGAAGCCGGGCGTGCAGAAGCCGCATTGCGAACCATGATAGTCGACCATGGCCTGCTGCACCGGGTGCAGGGCGCCATTCTTTGTTGCCAGATGCTCGACGGTGACCACATGGGTCCCATGCAGCGAGCCAACGAAACGGATGCAGGCATTGACGGTCTCGTAGGTGAGTTCGCCGCCGGTCAACCGGCCAACCAGAACCGTGCAGGCACCGCAATCGCCCTCGGCACAGCCTTCCTTGGTGCCGGTCAGGCGCCTGCCGAGCCGCAGCCAGTCCAGCAGGGTTGCCGTCGGCGAGACGACGGAGAGGCTCACCTCTTCATCATTCAGGATAAAACGGATGCTGCCGGCCGGGGTTGCTGTCATCAGGTATTCTCGGTCCTTTTATTGTGCGGTCCAGCCGCCATCGATCGAGACATGGGTGCCTGTTATCGACGAGGCATCGTCGCTCGCCAGGAACAGCGCCAGGGCGGAGACCTGCTCGACCGTGACGAACTGCTTGGTTGGCTGCGCCTTCAGCATGACATCGTCGATGACCTGCTGCTCGGTAATGCCGCGCGCCTTGGCCTGATCGGGTATCTGCTTTTGCACCAGCGGCGTCAGCACGTAGCCGGGGCAGATGGAATTGACGGTGATGCCGTGTTCGGCGACTTCCAGCGCCACGGTCTTGGTCAGGCCCATGATGCCGTGTTTGGCCGCCACATAGGCAGCTTTGAACGGCGAGGCGACGAGGCCGTGGGCGGAGGCGACATTGATGATGCGGCCGCGCTTCTTGTCCTTCATGACCGGCACGGCGGCGCGGATGGTGTGAAAGGCGCTCGACAGGTTGATGGCGATGATCTGGTCCCATTTCTCGACCGGGAAATCCTCGATCTTCTCGACATACTGGATGCCCGCATTGTTGACGAGCACATCAATGCCGCCAAAGGTTGAAATCGCCGTCGCCATCAAGTCGGCGATGTCATCGGGCCTGGTCATGTCGGCCGGATGGTGGATGACCTTGCCGGAACCGAGATTCGAGATGGAGGCAATGATTGCTTCGATCTCGGCAGCGCTGCCGAAACCGTTCAGAACCACGTTGGCGCCGGTTTTTGCCAGCGCCTCGGCAATCGCCAGCCCTATCCCGCTTGTCGATCCGGTGATCACGGCTGTCCTTGTCATCAGTCTTCCCTGTCAGCTCTGGACCGTTTCGACCGCCGCGATTTTGCGGCAGTGCAACCAAACTACGCCCAAAACTCCCTGCGTGACAATTGTGTTTTTAAAGGGATATTTGCAGACCAGCAGGTGTTTGCCGATCGACGAATTTGCGGTTTGTTTTCGTTTGACATTCGTTTTTTCGTTGTATTGAACTTTTGGAAAGGGCGCTGCCGGGAGGAACACGGGCAGCGCAGGTTGTAGAAAAGATCGGGGGGACTGCATGAGCGGATATATTCTAGCCATCGACCAAGGCACGACATCGAGCCGGGCGATCGTCTTTGATGGCAAGCAGGCCGTTGTGGGCTCGGGACAAAAGGAGTTCAAACAGCATTTCCCGAAGTCCGGCTGGGTCGAACACGATCCCGAGGAGATCTGGGAGACGGTGGTTTGGACAGTCAAGCAGGCGATCAGAACGGCCGGGATTTCCGCCACCGACATTTCCGCCATCGGCATCACCAACCAGCGCGAGACCGTCGTGGTCTGGGAGCGCGACACCGGCAAGCCGATCCACAATGCCATCGTCTGGCAGGACCGCCGCACCGCCAGCTATTGCGACAAGCTGAAGCGGCAGAATCTCGAAAAAACCTTTACCAAGAAGACCGGACTGCTGCTCGACCCCTATTTCTCCGGCACGAAACTGTCGTGGATGCTGGCCAATGTGAAGGGCGCGCGGGCCCGGGCCGCCAAGGGCGAGCTCTGCTTCGGCACGATCGACACGTTTCTGATCTGGCGGCTGACCGGCGGCAAGTCTTTCGTCACCGATGCGACCAACGCCTCGCGGACGCTGATGTACAATATTGCCAGCAACAGCTGGGACAACGAGCTTCTGGACATTCTGCGCGTGCCTTCCGCCATGCTGCCGGAGGTTCTCGACTGCGCGGCTGAGTTCGGCATCACCGACACGGCGCTGTTTGGCGCAGAAATCCCGATCCTAGGCGTTGCCGGAGACCAGCAGGCCGCGACGATCGGCCAGGCGTGCTTCGAGCCGGGCATGATGAAATCGACCTATGGGACCGGCTGCTTCGCCCTGCTCAACACCGGCCGCGACATGGTGCGCTCGAAGAACCGGCTCCTCACCACCATCGCCTATCGGCTCGATGGCGAGACGACCTATGCGCTGGAGGGCTCGATCTTCATCGCCGGGGCAGCGGTGCAGTGGCTGCGCGACGGGCTGAAAGTCATCAAGAATGCCGGCGACACGGGGGCGCTGGCCGAAAGCGCCGATCCCAACCAGGAGGTCTATCTGGTGCCGGCCTTCACCGGGCTGGGTGCGCCGCACTGGGACCCGGACGCGCGCGGCGCGATCTACGGCATGACGCGCAACACCGGCCCGGCCGAGTTTGCCCGCGCTGCGCTGGAGGCCGTGTGTTACCAGACCCGCGACCTGCTCGACGCCATGCACAAGGACTGGAAGGGCCGGGATGGCGACACGGTGTTGCGCGTCGATGGCGGCATGGTCGCCTCCGACTGGACGATGCAAAGACTTTCCGACATTCTCGACGCGCCCGTCGATCGGCCGACAATCCTCGAGACCACGGCGCTGGGCGCCGCATGGCTCGCCGGAAGCCGCGCCGGCGTCTGGCCCGACATCAAGGGCTTTGCCAAGAGCTGGAAACGCGACAAACGCTTCGGCCCGGCCATGGACGAAAAGACCCGCGCCGCCAAGATCCGCGGCTGGAAAGACGCGGTGCGGCGGACCCTGAGTGACGCGTGAGGAGAATTGATTGCCTGCCCCGATTGCACTAGGGTCAGCACACCAATCGGAGGTGCAGGTTGACCATCCCCACATTGTCCAGCCGCAAGCTTAACCGAAAACCCGGTCACGCCAGGAAGACTGCGCGGCAGGGGCCGGTTTTCATTACCTATCGGGGTGAGCCGTCGCATGTGCTCTTGTTGATCGAAGACTATCGCAAGCTCATTGCTGGGAGCCCGGATGCGCCGGCGAAAAAGCAAACTGACCCTGCATGACCTATCCGTCGTCACCCGCAACATCCGCGATTTTCACACGACAGGCGTCCGGCTTCTCAATCCCTAGGAGGCGTAGTCGTCAAGCCGGTTGCCTTTGCGAAACACACTGTTTCACCAGCGGCGACTGTGATTGCTGATGGCCGCAGCTTATCTGAGGGAAAAGCAAACCCCTTCGAGGCAGATGATGGAACTCGGTCTTTACACTTTTGCGGATGTCGATCCGAAAGCGGTCAACAAGGGCGCGGCTGCGGCTGCACGCCTCAAAAACCTCCTGGAAGAAATCGAGCTCGCCGATCAGGTCGGGCTCGACGTCTTCGGGCTCGGCGAACATCACCGGCCGGACTATGCCGCATCCGCACCGGCGGTCATTCTGGCCGGGGCTGCCACCCGGACGAAAAACATCCGGCTCTCAAGCGCCGTGACCGTTCTCAGCTCGGAAGACCCGGTGCGCGTGTTCCAGCAGTTCGCGACGCTCGATCTCCTGTCGAACGGCCGTGCCGAGATCATGGCGGGTCGGGGTTCGTTCATCGAATCCTTCCCGCTGTTCGGCCAGAATCTCGACGACTATGACCAGCTGTTTTCCGAAAAGCTCGATCTTCTGATCAAGCTGCGCGACAGCGAGATGGTGACATGGTCGGGCGAAATGCGGCC
This sequence comes from Pararhizobium sp., assembly GCA_030655075.1. Classification (GTDB taxonomy): domain Bacteria; phylum Pseudomonadota; class Alphaproteobacteria; order Rhizobiales; family Rhizobiaceae; genus JAURWE01. The sequence continues at coordinate 353,395 of JAURWE010000024.1, read as the reverse complement.
GCCGATCAACAATCGCGGTGTCTATCCGCGCCCGCTGCAGGACAAGCTGCCGCTGTGGATCGCCGTCGGTGGCACACCGCAGTCGGTGGCGCGGGCGGGTGCGCTCGGCCTGCCGCTGGCGGTCGCCATCATCGGCGGCGAACCGGTACGCTTCGCACCGCTGCTCGATCTCTACCGGCAGTCCGGTGCACGCGCCGGACAGCCGGCGTCGCAACTGAAGACCAGCATCAACGTGCACGGCTTCATCGCCGATACGGACGACACGGCGGCCGATCAGTTTTACGGGCCACAGGCCGAGGTGATGAACCGCATCGGCCGCGAGCGCGGCTGGGGGCCGACGAACCGGGCGCATTTCGACCAGGCGCGCAGCAAGTCCGGCAATCTCTTCCTCGGCGATCCGGATACGGTGGCCGACAAGATCATCGCGCACCACAAGGTGTTCAAGAACGACCGGTTCCTGCTGCAGATGGCCATCGGCCCGATGCCGCACGAGCAGATCATGCGCGGCATCGAACTCTACGGCACCAAGGTGGCGCCAAAGGTGCGCGCTGCGGTGGCGGAAGAGAATGCAAAGGCGGTTGCCTAAGGCAGTTTTGCTGGATCATTCGGTCTTCCCGCTTTACATGGAAGCATCGAAAGCGGGAACGACCATGACACTCTCCAATGATGACGACCTCAATGCGATGAAGGAAATCGGCCGCATCTGTGCCAATGCGCTGCAGGGCATGGGGGCGGCGATCGAGCCGGGCATGACGACGGCCGAGCTCGATGCCTTGGGGCGCAAGCTTCTGGAGGATGCCGGGGCGCGGTCGGCGCCGGAACTGTCCTATAATTTTCCCGGCGCCACCTGCATCAGCATCAATGAAGAGATCGCCCATGGCATTCCCGGCGACCGCGTCATCGCCGCCGGCGACCTGATCAACATCGATGTATCGGCCGAAAAGAACGGCTTTTATGCCGACACCGGCGCCTCCTTCACCGTGCCGCCGGTCAAGCCGGTTCTCGACCGGCTCTGCCGTGATGGCAAGCGGGCGCTCTGGGTCGGCCTGCAACAGGTCTCGGCCGGGCGGCCCTATGCCGGGATCGGCACGGCCATCGGCGCCTTTGCCGGGCGCAACCGCTACACGCTGGTGGAAAACCTCGCCAGCCACGGTGTCGGCCGCTCGCTGCATGAAGAACCCACCGAGCTTGCCACCTGGCCGGACCCGCGCGAAAGCCGCCGCATGGAAGAGGGCGCCGTCTTTACCATCGAGCCGTTCCTGTCCGTCGGCGCCCGCTGGGCCGAGGGCGGCGACGATGCGTGGACGCTCTACAGCGAACCGCGCGCGCCGACCGTGCAGTTCGAACACACGGTCATCGCCACCCGCAACGGCCCCTTGGTGCTGACGCGGGCTGATCCGGTGTCCTGAATGGAACGATCAATTCTATTGATTTGCAGCGTCTTTCTTGCGCTGCAATAAAACCGGATGACCACGTCCGGCTCCCCTTCTCCCGTCATCTCCGAAAATCTTGCCTGTGCCGCCATCGGCGGCGCAATCGGCATGGCGGTGGCCATGGGCTTCGGGCGGTTTTCCTATACGCCGATCCTGCCCGGCATGATGGCCGGTCTCGGCCTGTCGCCTGCCGATGCCGGTCTGGTCGCCTCGGCCAATTTCATCGGTTATCTCGCCGGCGCGGTGCTCGCCGCCTATGGCTGGGCGGCCGGTTTCGAGCGGCGCTTGGCGCTGGGCGCGCTTGCCGCAACGGCGCTGCTGCTTTTGGCCATGGGCGTTGCCGCGTCGCTTCCGGCCTTCGTGTTCATCCGCTTCCTAGCCGGTGTCGCCAGTGCCTTTGCGATGATCTTCATGTCCGGCATCGTTCTGTCGCGCGGGGCGCAGGCCGGAAAACCCTTCGTGCAATCGACGCATTTCGGCGGCGTCGGCATCGGCATCGCCCTGTCGTCGCTGCTGGTGTGGCTTATGCCGGATGCGGGGATTGCCGGGTTCGCCGGCTGGCGGGCCGAGTGGCTCCTCGGCGCTGTGGTTGCCGTGCTCGGGCTGATTGCCGTGGCGCTGCTTTTGCCCAGGGACGCACCTTCGCTAACCCGCCCCGCGCCGGAGCCTCCGCTCGTCTGGACACGGCCGCTGACCATGCTGACGCTGAGCTACGGCGTCTTCGGCTTCGGCTATGTCATCACCGCTACCTTCCTCGTCGCCATGGCCCGGCAGGGGGCTGCTGACCAGACGGTCGAGTTCCTCTGCTGGTTCATCACCGGCATCAGCGCCGCCGTTTCGGTGCATCTGTGGAACCGTGCCGTGCCGCGTTTCGGCCTGCTCTGGATCTATATTGCGGGATTGCTGATCGAGGCTCTTGGCGTGTTTTCGACGGTCGTGCTGCCGCTGCCGGCTGCGCCGCTGATCGGCGGGGTTCTGCTTGGAGCAACCTTCATCATGATCACCGCCTATGGCCTGCAAATCGGCCGGATGATTGCGCCGAACAGTCCGCGCCGGGCGCTGGCGCTGATGACGGCCGCCTTCGGGGTCGGGCAGATCGCCGGTCCTGCGGTGGCCGGGTGGCTCGCCGGGCGCACCGGAAGTTTCACGCTGCCGACGCTTCTGGCGGCGCTGGCGCTGATTTTCTGCGCGCTTGCCGCCTTCGCCGTGCGGCGCGATATCGAGGACGCGATTAAATTACGGTAATGTGCCGTGCGGTCCGTTGTTGCTGGCGCGCTTTTGTCCTAGTTTCGCCCCTTGCGCAGGCAGGCTTTCCGCCTGATTCATACAACGAGAGTGCCCCGTCTTGTTCCATTCCTTCTTCCCGAAGCCCAAGCTGTTCTTTTCCTCCGTTGTCCTGTGGACCCTCGTGGCGATTGCTGCCTGGTATCTGATCGCCGAGCCGCTGGGCACATCGCTCGGTTTCGGCCCTCCCGGCGAAGGCGTGGCACCGCGCATCGGGCTCGATTTCTTCATCGCACCGGACAATCTCTGGTTCTACATGTACTTCCTGGTCATGAGCGTGATCTTCTGCGGCGCCTGGTCGATCTATGCCAAGGATCATCCCTGGATCCGCTGGTCGATCTGGGGCTCGGTGCTGATCATCTTCTCGACCTATTTCGCCGTGCAGATTTCCGTCGCGCTCAACAACTGGCGCCGTCCGTTCGGCGACCTCCTGCAGAATGCGTTGTCGAAGCAGCCCGGCATCACGACGCAGAATTTCTACGATCTGATGATCATTTTCGCGCAGATCGCCTTCGTCAGCATGTTCGTGTCGATCCTCACGGATTTCTTCACCAGCCATTACGTCTTCCGCTGGCGCACGGCGATGAACGATTTCTACATGTCGAAATGGGAAAAGGTCCGGCATATCGAAGGTGCTTCGCAGCGTATCCAGGAAGATACGATGCGCTTTGCCAATATTCTCGAAGGCCTCGGCATCTCGCTGATCAACTCGCTGATGACGCTGGTGGTGTTCCTGCCGATCCTGTTCGAGCTGTCCACCTATCTGACCGAACTGCCGGTCATCGGCGCCGTGCCGCATTCGCTGTTCTGGCTGGCGCTGTTCTGGTCGATCTTCGGAACGGTTCTTCTGGCCGGCGTCGGCATCAAGCTGCCGGGGCTGAACTTCCGCAACCAGCGCGTCGAGGCCGCTTACCGCAAGGAGCTGGTCTATGGCGAAGATCACGCCGACCGCGCCCAGCCGGGCACCGTCAAGGAGCTGTTCTCGAACGTCCGGCAGAACTATTTCCGGCTCTATTTCCACTATCTCTATTTCAACGTCGCCCGCTATTTCTACATCCAGGCGGATGCCATCTTCCTCCTGTTCATGCTGGTGCCGACCATCGTGGCCGGCAAGATCACCTATGGTATCTACCAGCAGATCGCCACGGCCTTCGGCCAGGTCAGCAACTCGTTCCAGTATCTGGTCAATTCCTGGACGACGATCATCGAACTTCTGTCGATCCACAAGCGCCTGAAAGCCTTCGAGGCGGCCATCGACGACGAGCCGCTGCCGGCCATCGACCAGCGCTATCTGGAGCGCCAGAGCGAAGACGATGACGACCTCGAGCCGAAGCTGATCTGAACAGGTTTTGGAAACAATCAGAAGGCGGAGTTTTCCGCCTTCTTCTTTTTGAGGATGGTCATCGCCTCCGCGTGGCTGACGCAGGCGACGTCCGGCTGGTGGCACACCTCGGTCAAAAGCCGGTCCAGCGCCCGCCAATAGGCGCCGCCGTTCATCTCGACAAAATGAAACCCGAGTTCCAGCGGCACGCGATCGCCCTCATGCTGAGCCTCGAAGGCGGCCTTGAAGGCCTGGTAGGTGCGCTCCTCGAAGGCGGCGCTGTCCTTTTTGTTTTCGACACCCATCGAATGGCGCACGAACAGATTGTAGTCCATGCCGATCACCGGCCGGTTGGACGGGCCCTCGGCAATCAGCGGCAGCGAAAACCGCATCATCCCATCCTTGAGCGCGGGCAGGATGGGGCCTTTCGACACGGAGCTGGCATCATAGAGATAGCCTGATGCTTTGAGAGCCGGCAGCAGTCCGTCACCGGCCGACAGATAGGGGGCGCGAAAGCCGGCGATGCCGGTCTTGGCAAGGTCAGCCCAGCCCTCCGGCTCACGGTCCGAAAGGCCGTTGTTCTTCCAGGCATCGGTCAGAGCGCTTTTGAAACTCTCGAGTTCCTGTTCCCATTCGGACGTGGTCCAGCTGCCGCCATCGAAATGGCCGCAGGCATGGCTGCCGATATCATGGCCTTCCAGATGCGCCTGCCAGATGTTGTCGAGACGTGCCGCGACATCGGCGGTATCCGGCGCAAAGCCGACATTGGAGCGGCCGGCCCCATGGTGCGGCGCCTTATAGGCCTTGCCGTCGGCCTTGGTCATCAGGAAGGTGCAGGAGAGAAAGTAGGTGAAATGCGCGCCGGTGCGCTTGGCCATATCGCGGCTCCTGGTCCACAGCGCATTGTCGTGGGCGCCGTCGAAAGAGATGACCACGAGCTGCTTTTGCTGTTCTGCCTGTACCGGTGCGGCGGCGATGACGACGAGGGGGAGGGCAGCCAGAAAACGCAGCATAGACAATCAATCCAATCCGTTTCGGTTTATCTGCGGCAGGAATGCGGCAAACCTTTGATCGTTCAAGCGATGGTTCCTTCTGTCGCACTGGAAATCACCCGTCTTTGCGGCTATGCCGGGACGCAACTTGGCGACAGAGGACGGCCGGACATGACGATCCTGATACTTGGCATTGTGATCTTTCTTGGCGTGCATCTGGTGCAGCCGCTGGCGTCGGGCCTTCGGCGCGCCGTCATGGCACGCGGCGGCAAGGGCCTCTGGCATGCGCTCCACGGCATCTGTTCCATCCTCGGCATCGCATTGATCGCCTATGGTTTCGATGCCTCGCGGCCCTCGGAGGTGCTTTATGTCGCGCCGTTCTTCCTGTTGCACCTAACGCTGACCCTGATGCTGATCGCCTCGATCTGTCTGGCGGCGCAGTTCTTTCCAGCCGGAAAGATCAAGGCCGTCACCAAGTTTCCGGCCGTGCTCGCCATCAAGATCTGGGCGCTGGCGCATCTCCTCAGCAATGGCGAGCTCAACTCCGTGCTGCTGTTCGGCACCTTTCTCATCTGGGCGGTGATGCTGCGGATCTCGATGAAGAAGCGCGTTCTGGCGGGCGAACGGGTGCTGCCGGTGTTCGTGTCCTACAGCTACGACATCGCCGCCATCGTCGTGGGGACGCTGGTTTACGGTCTTGTTGTCTGGAAGCTGCATGCCTTGCTGATCGGCGTTCAGCCGATCGCGCTTCCGTTTTAAGGCGTGTGACGGTTTTACGCTTACAAGCGCGGCAAAATCGGGTAGAAGGCGCACAAAGATCGACGATGTGCGCAAGGAAGGCCGGGATTCCGGGAGATGTGAATGGCAAATTCTGACGACAGTTTCATTCGCGAGGTCAATGAGGAAATCCGTTCCGAACAGATGCAGGCCATCTGGAAGCGGTTCGGACGGCTGATGATGGCTGCCGCCGTTCTGGTGGTGCTGGGAACAGCCGGCAAGGTCGGCTACGACTACTGGCATGAACTGTCCTCCTCGGCATCGGGTGATGAATTCCTGGCGGCACTCAATCTTGCCAAGGAAAACAAGCCGGACGAGGCGCTGGCGGCGCTGACCGATCTGGAAAAGGAAGGCTTCGGCTCCTATCCGATCCTGGCGCGCATGCGCGCTGCCTCGCTTCAGGCCCAGAAAGGTGACGTGCCGGCGGCTGTTCAGGCGTTTACGGCGATTGGCAAGGACTCTTCCGTGCCGGAAGCGCTGCGCGACGCGGCCAAGCTGCGGGCTGCCTATCTGCTCGTCGACACCGGCACCTACGATCAGGTTGCCGCCGAAGTCGAGGTTCTGTCGACCACCACCCATGCGCTGCGCCATTCGGCGCGTGAAGCGCTCGGCCTGTCGGCCTTCAAGGCCGGCGACATGGTCAAGGCCAAGACCTGGTTCGACCAGATCGCCTCCGATCCGGAAAGCCCGCGCAACATCGCCAACCGGGCGCAGATGCTGATCGACCTGATTGCAAGCCAGGGCTGACCCGGCTTTCTACCACTGACCATACGGAGCCTCCGCTCCGAACCGGAATGATGGCCTGCTGCGGCAACTCTTGCCACGGCAGGCCTTTTCCCTAAAAGTCCTTGTCTCACAAGGGCTGAAAAAGACAGGATTTCCTGATGAATTTCACCGTCGCCATTATCGGGCGCCCCAATGTCGGCAAGTCGACACTCTTCAACCGTCTGGTTGGCAAGAAGCTGGCGCTCGTCGACGATATGCCGGGTGTGACGCGCGACCGGCGTCCGGGCGATGCCAAGCTGATCGACCTGCGTTTCACCATCATCGACACCGCCGGTCTCGAACAGTCGCCGTCGGAATCGCTGCAGGGCCGGATGTGGGCGCAGACCGAGATGGCGATCGACGATGCCGACATCACGCTGTTCGTGGTCGATGCCAAATTCGGCCTGACACCGGCCGACAAGACGCTGGCCAACATGCTGCGCAAGACCGGCAAGCCTGTGGTGCTGGTGGCCAACAAATCCGAAGCCAAGGGTTCGGACGGCGGTTTCTACGACGCCTTCACGCTGGGTCTCGGCGATCCGGTGGCGATCTCGGCCGAACATGGCCAGGGCATGATCGATCTGCGCGACGCCATCGTTGCGGCGATCGGCGAGGAGCGCGCCTTTCCGCCTGTGGTGGACGAGGCGGTCACGGACGTGGACCTGCGCGGCGAAGTCGGCTTCGAAGACGAAGACGAGGATTTCGAGCCCGAGTATGACGACACGAAGCCGCTGCGCGTCGCCATCATCGGCCGCCCGAATGCCGGGAAGTCGACACTCATCAACCGCTTTCTCGGCGAAGACCGTCTTTTGACCGGCCCGGAAGCGGGCATCACCCGCGACAGCATTTCCGTCGAATGGGAATGGCGCGGCCGGACGATCAAGATGTTCGACACGGCCGGCATGCGCAAGAAGGCCCGCGTTCAGGAGAAGCTGGAAAAGCTCTCGGTTGCCGACAGCCTGCGCTCGATCCGCTTTGCCGAAGCCGTCGTCATCGTCTTCGATGCGACCATTCCTTTCGAGAAGCAGGACCTGCAACTGGTCGACCTCGTCATCCGCGAAGGCCGCGCCGCCATTCTCGCCTTCAACAAGTGGGATCTGGTCGAGGATACGCAGGCGACGCTGGCGGAACTGCGCGAAAAGACCGAGCGGCTGCTGCCGCAGGCGCGCGGCATCCGCGCCGTGCCGATGTCGGGCCAGACCGGTTATGGTCTCGACAAGCTGATGCAGTCGATCATCGATACGGACAAGGTCTGGAACCGCCGCGTCTCGACCGCCAAGCTCAATCGCTGGCTCGAATCGCAGCAGATCCAGCATCCGCCACCGGCCGTTTCCGGCCGCCGCCTGAAGCTGAAATACATGACCCAGGTCAAGGCCCGCCCGCCGGGCTTCATGGTCTCCTGCACGCGGCCTGAGGCCCTGCCGGAATCCTATATCCGCTACCTCACCAACGGCTTGCGCAACGATTTCGACCTGCCGGGCGTGCCGATCCGCATCTCGTTCAAGGCCTCGGTCAATCCGTTCGAAGGCCGCAAGAAGCGCAAGATCTACTGATCTGCATAGAGCGCAAAGCTTTCCGGCGTGTTGTTGGCCTTCTGCCAGTCGCGCAACGCCGGCGAGCCTGTGCTGATGATGCCGTAGGTCGTCGCCAGATGCTCCTCCATCGGACTGAGCAGGTTCACCCAGCGCGACCAAGGATCGTGTTTGCCCTCATAGTCCGGGTCGAGCAGGATCCAGTTCTGCTCAACGGCTTCCGGGTCGAGATTGTAGACCCAGAGATCGCCGCAGTCGCGGCAGCGCATCAGGTCGATGTCCGGCGTGCGGTGAAACAGCAGTTCCATCGTCGGCATCATGACCGTGCTGGAATAGCCGGGCCGGATGTGCACGAGCGTGAAGCCTGCATATCGGTGAAAGCGGATGGATTGCGGAAAGTCAGGGCGGATGGCGCGGCACTGGCAGGTCCGTGGAAAAAGACGGGCGTGCAGCGTCTCTGCGAGCGTCGTGAAGTCGGCGCCGCGCAGATCGCTGTTGACCTCGCATTCGATGCAATCATCCACCAGTTGGACATAATCCGCCTCGCCGATCAGGTCGGCAAGGTCGGATGTGTGGTAGACGAAATCGTCGAAGCGGAAACCGGACTGGGTGGTAAGGCTTTCCCACAGCGTCAGGTCAAGCTGGTGCAGGCGATAGGCGTCCCAGGATCCGGCCTGTTGCCGGGGCGTTTCCATGGGTATTACTGCGCGCTGCCGGCTGCTTCGAGCAGCTTGGCCTTTTCAGCCGATTCCGTGTCGCCGAGTGCTGCCGCCTTCTTGTAGAGTGCCAGGGCTGCCGGCTTGTCGACCGGGATGCCGTCGCCATTCTCATAGAGATAGGCCAGGTTGAACATGGCATCGACAATGCCGCGATCGATGGCGATCTTATAGAGCCGGACAGCCTCTTCCTTGTTGGCCGTCACCAGCTTTCCTTCGTCATGCAGCGAGCCCATGTTGAAGGTGGCGAGGCCGTCGCCCATGTCGGAGGCCTTCAGATAGGCTTCGAGCGACAGGCGCCCGTTAGGTTCGGTGCCGACGCCGTTCTGGTAGGCGACGCCGAGATTGTAGTAGCCGAGAAGGTTGCCCGCATCCGCCGCCTTCTTGTACCAGGCAAAGGCTTCGACCGGCTTGGTATCTTCTGTGCGGAAGGCGAAGTTGACCATGGCCACGACGAAACCGGCATTGGCCGCCTGCTCATAGAGCGCGATCGCCTCGGCCTTCTTGCCATCCTTGTAGAGAACACGGCCGAGCTGGAAGGCGTAGCGCGGGTCCTTGTTGGCGGCATGGGCGTCGGTGCAGGCCGGCAGCGCCTTGGCGACGTCGATCTTTTCTTCCTCGACGCCGGTGACACCGGCCGGGCGGGTGGTGTCATAGCTGCTGGCAGCAAGCTGATCGCAGATATCCTTGCTCTCGGCGGCACTTGCCATGGATGCCATGCCCATCGCGCAGACGGCGGCGGTGGCGAGAAGCAGGGTTTTTACCGGGCTCGAAAACGTGGTCATTTTGGTTCTCCGTGGCCCGTTGCGGGCGAAATAACTGTCGATCAAAAAAGGCGGCGCGAAATGGCCGGCAAGACTAGAAGCAATGGAGGTAATCACTGAACACCCAGCCGATGGGATGTCCATTTTTGGGGTTTTGTACGAAAGCCCAGACCTTGCCTTGCCCGTCGCGCACCCGTTCGGCGCGGTTGACCGGCATGGAATTGTCCAGCGAGCCGACAATATCGCCTGCCGGCTGCACACGTACATTCAGCGGCGTTCCCGTCGGATCGGCAACACGGCAGCGATCGTAACCGGCCTCAGCCTGCGAGGCGATCGTCAGGGCCACGAGGGAGGTCAAAATCAGCATCTTCATCGATGTGTTCCTTTTGCTGCGGCCCGTGTTTGCGGCCCGTTGCAAGGTTTCTCGCATGGCCGGCGCGGTCAGACTGTTTCCTGCGGAACAGGCGGGCCAAGCACTGCGAAGGGTGAGACCGATGTGGAAGCTCCGCGAATCTCGCGGTTCTCGCCGCTTTCCGGCGATAATTCGCAATTACCATTAGAATTCTCTTGTGTTATTTCGGCAAAAGACCAATATGATCTCAGAAATATTCCTGAAAAAATCACGCTTTTCCGCAGAATTTCTTTGAACGCGCTTGTCGTGCGACTGCGTATTCTTGGACAGTGCCGCCGGAGACCGCCATTCCAGCAAACGGAACCATTCCCATGAAGACGCATATGTTCAAGGCCGGTGACACCGTCACCCTCAGAGAGCGCCCGATCCAGTCGCGCGGCGCCGACGATGCCTTCAAGATCGTCGCGGCACTGCCGCCGTCGAACGGGTCCTTCCAGTACCGGGTGCGCAGCGAGCGCGAGACCCATGACCGCATGATGCCGGAAGACGACCTGAAGCGTGTTTCGAACTGATCGGCACCCTTCCTAGCGTCTTTGGAATCGGCTAAATTGCAGGTGTGACGGCCGGGTTCCACGCTCTCCCGCACCAGATTCCATCGGAGGAAATATCATGGCCAAAGGTCAAGTTCGCTCGAACAAAGAAACGCGCAAGCCCAAGAAGGACAAGGCCAAGCCGTCCGACGCGCCGAAGACCTCCTTCACCACCCAGCTGAAGCAGGCAACTGACAGCCAGGTGACCAAGGGCAAGTCCAAATAATCGAGCCTTGCGCAAGCCGGGTGAGACGACCAACGGCGGGCTTTCGGTCCGCCGTTTTGCTGTTGAGATTGTTCACCAAGTCAGGAATGACGGGCTATAGGACGCGACGTTGCGGTCCTTCGATATCAGGACCAGCGGTTCCGTTATGGCCTGAGCGATTAGCAGACGGTCGAATGGATCCCGATGCAGCGTCACGAGACGTTCCGTCGCTGCGGCATGCTGAGGGGTGATGCTGAGCATCCTGCATCCAGCATTCTCGAAGTAGCCGATCGCATCCTGTCCGCTGAAGGGGACAGAGCTCGGTCTTGCCATGGCGAATTTGATTGATATTTCCCAGATGCTCGCGACCGAGACATAAATCTCGTTTTGCGGATCGGTGATGATGCTGGCGATGGAACTCGACAACATCTCCGGAGAGGACACCGCCCAAATCGCAACATGGGTGTCCAGCAACAGCCTCACGCCGTCGCCGGATCGAAAAGCTTGGCGATCTCAAGGTTTGATGCGTCGAAGGCTTCCAGCGACATGGGCGGGAATTTTCCGGCAAGAGTGCCCAACTGCATGCCGGCATTGTTCGGCTTTGATATCGGCACGAGGCGTGCTGCGGGTTTGCCGTTGCGCGCAATGACGATCTCATCTTCGAGACCGTTTTCCACAGCGCTGACGAGCTGCGACAGACGGTTTTTGGCATCGAGCATATTGATCGTGGTCATGGCATTACCTTGGCTAAGCCTGGCCAAGGTAATGCCGATCACTGCAAACGGCAAGATGTCGGCTTAAAGCACGTTTGCCAGTTTGTCTTTCGAAACGAGCGCCCCGTGATGACCGATGACGGCCGAGGCGACCTTGGCGGCGAAGGCGGCCGCCGAGGCGGTGTCGCCGGTCGTAAGGTAATTTGCCAGGAAGGCACCGTTAAAACTGTCGCCGGCGCTGGTGGTATCGACGATGGCGTCAACAGCCACCGACGGCACAAAATCCGCCTTGCCGCCGAAATTGAGCGTCACACCATCGGCACCGTTCTTGACCACGACATTCGGCGCGCCCAGTCCCTGATAGCGGTCGATGGTTTCGGCTGGCGAAGTGTCGCCGAAATGCGCCGCTTCATCCTCGAAGCTCGGCATGACGATCGTGGCAGAGCGGGCGCCTTCGGATATCACGGCGCGCATGCGCTCGACATTGTCCCAGAGATTGGGCCGGATGTTCGGATCGAAGATCACGACTTTGCCCTCGGCTTTGGCGCGGGCGATTTCAGCCAGAAGCGTGTCGGCGGCTGCCGGTGCAAGGATGGCCAGCGTAATGCCCGAGAAGACGATGATGCGACAGGCATCAATGGCGCGGCGCAGATGGTTCGGATCGTCGGCGAGCAGTTTGGCGGCGGAGTTCGCGCGCCAGTAGGAGAAGCTGCGTTCTCCATCCTTCAGGTGGATCATGTAGAGGCCAGGCATGCGGCCGGAAATGCGGCGCATGTGCCGGGTGCTGATGCCATTGCCCTCCATGAAGCTCACCATATCATCGGAAACGGCATCGGTACCGAGGGCGGAGAGATAGAAGACCTGCCAACTTTCGGGCAGAAAATTGCGCGTGTAGAAGGCGGTGTTGAACGTATCGCCGGCGTAACCTTTTCGCATCAGGTCGCCGTCGGCCTGCATCAATTCCACCATGCATTCACCGATGCAAAGAACACTGCCCGTCATATCAATTCTCCGTCTGCCAACTGTGCCAATCTGGTGCGCGACCCTAGCCCCAAAGGGGTAAAGCTGTTGCTAAGAGGGAAGCTATCACGTCGATGTTGGGTTAACGAAGTCGATTTCGCGTTTGCCGTCGAATGGCCTTCCAGGCTCGGCAAAGAGACTGCTTGGTGATGGATATCGGCGTTTACTCGCTTCGGCTTGATCGCTAAAGATGGTGTTCCTCGTCCGCTACCCGGAGCTCCCCATGACCGCTTCATCGTCCAAGTCCGTTGTTCAGACATCGCGCGCAGGCGCCGACTGGTGGCGGGGGGCGGTGATCTACCAGGTCTACCCACGATCCTATCAGGACACGACCGGCGATGGCCTCGGCGACCTCAAGGGCGTGACGCAGCGGCTGGCGCATATTGCAGCGCTCGGCGTCGATGCGATCTGGCTGTCGCCTTTCTTCACCTCGCCGATGGCCGATATGGGCTACGACGTGTCGGACTATTGTGACGTCGATCCGATTTTCGGCGTGCTGGCCGATTTTGATGTGATGATCAAGGAAGCGCACCGGCTGGGTCTGAAGATCATCATCGACCAGGTGATCTCGCACACGTCCGACCAGCATCCCTGGTTCAAGGAAAGCCGGTCGAGCCGCGACAATCCCAAGGCCGACTGGTATGTCTGGGCCGATCCGAAGCCGGATGGCACGGCGCCCAACAACTGGATGTCGATCTTCGGCGGACCGGGCTGGGAATGGGACGGCGTGCGCAAGCAATATTACATGCACAACTTCCTCGGCAGCCAGCCGGACATCAACTTTCACAATGCCGACGCGCAGGATGCGCTGCTGGAGACGGTGCGCTTCTGGCTCGACCGCGGTGTCGACGGTTTCCGGCTGGATACGGTCAACTTCTATTTCCACGACAAGGAACTGCGCGACAACCCGCCGCTCGTTTACGACCCCGAAGCGATCGGCCTCGATGCGCCGGACGTCAACCCCTACGGCATGCAGAACCATCTCTACGACAAGACGCAGCCGGAGAATATCGTGTTTCTGGCGCGGTTCCGGGCGCTGCTTGACGAATACGACAACCGCGCCTCGGTTGGCGAAGTGGGCGACGGCGCGAGGTCGCTGAAGACCGTGGCCGCCTATACGAGCGGCGGCGACAAGCTGCATATGTGCTATACGTTCGACCTGCTCGGGCCCGATTTCACCGCAACGCATTTCCGCCGCTGCGTCACCGCCTTTCATGACGCGGTGACGGATGGCTGGGTTTGCTGGGCCTTTTCCAACCACGACGTCATGCGCCATCTGTCGCGCTTTGCCATCAGCGAGGCCGAACGCCCGCGTGTCGCCAAGCTGGCGATTGCCGTGCTCGCCAGCCTGCGCGGCTCCATCTGCCTCTATCAGGGCGAGGAACTGGGTATGACCGAGGCCGATCTCGCCTTCGAGGACCTGCGCGACCCCTACGGCATCCGCTTCTGGCCATCGTTCAAGGGCCGCGACGGCTGCCGCACGCCGATGGTCTGGGAAAAGAACGCGGCCAATGCCGGCTTCTCAAGCGGTAAACCCTGGCTTCCGGTTCCGGCCGACCACAAGCTTCTGGCCGCCGACCAGCAGGAAGGCGTCGCCGGCTCGATCCTGACCCACTATCAGGAGATGCTGGCCTTCCGAAAAGCGCATGCGCCGCTGATCGACGGCGACATGAAATTCCTCGACACCAACCAGGACATCCTTGCCTTTACGCGCGAAAAGGGTGGCGAAAAACTGCTCTTCGTCTTCAACCTGCACCGGGGACCGCAGACCATGCATCTGCCCAAAGGCACTGTCATCCGCGAGGCCCTGCCACTGCCGGGCTTTGCGCCAGTGTTTGACAAACATGAGATCACGCTTGAGGCACTGGATGTGTTCTGCGGGCGGATTTGAGACATGGAGCTCTTATTTAACTGACTCAAGCCGACGTCGGAATGCTCCGGTAGGACGCCCGCAGCGCATATGTCAGGATGGCCACGGTTACCCACAGACGCCCGTAGGAGAAAATAAAGACGTAACCGAAGTCGATCAAATTCGTCATGAACCTGTTCGCGAAAACGGCTTGAAGCATCATAACCGCGCCAGAGATGCGGATCTGGATAAAGGTTGAGACCATCAGGAACAACGCGAGTCCTGCGAACGCCGGCAACAGGAACCGAATACGAAGAAACAGCTCACGAAGGACGCTGACAAAACGGGTCGGTCGCTGGAGTCCCTTTTCGACGACGAAGAGGAATGCGAGCAGACAGATCGCAGCGATCCATACTTGAAGCACGCCCTGCCTCCATGGAAAGGCGAGACCGTCAAATCCGAACCAGAACTGTGCGGCCTTATTGGGATGCATACCTAAGCAAATTGCCGTTACAACCGCCGAAAGACAAAAGATCAAAAGTCGCCAGACCACCGCCCAACCGAAGTGCGCCTGCTCTCGGAGTGAAAGTTTGGAGAGGCTTGTGAATCCCCCGGCCAACTCAATCATCCTTTGACTGGCGATGATATAAGCAATGAAGATCGTCACCTGAAGCAGGAGCATTCCGATTAAAATGGATGAACCCGGCATGTATCGGGAGAAAACCCTGAGAGCGGCAGCGATCATCAGCCAGGGCACGATGTTCAGCAGCCAGTATGGACCAAAGCTCAGTTTGACACCGAACTTTTGTTCGGCTCCCAGGCGCCCCAGCTCTGCAAAATTCTTTGCCATGAGACCTGTCTAGAGCTGCTCATTGAAAAATCAGCTATTCTAATCACTAAAATTCTAAAGAGCGATGGTGTAGTTCGTTTTTGAGAGGGCTGCCTCGGCTAAGGCATCCAGTTTTCCGTTTGCCACATCGGCGGCCAGTTCGCGATACCATCGTTCGGCATGCGAGGCGCGTTTCCAAGTTCTGCCGTCACCCCATCAGCTCAAACCTGTCGACATCCACAAGCCCCTTGTCGGAAATCTTCAGGTGCGGGATGACGGGCAGGGGCAGGAAGGCGAGCTGCAGGAAGGGTTCTTCCAGCGTCGCGCCAAGCGCCAGGGCGGCCTTGCGCAGGTCCGTCAGCGTGTCGCGTACCACTTCGAACGGCTCGAGGCTCATGAGGCCGGCGACGGGCAGGGCGATTTCGCCGGTGACCTTGCCATTCTCCACGACGACGAAGCCGCCTTCGATGTCCGACAGGCGGTTGGCGGCAATCGCCATGTCCTCCTCGTTGGCGCCGACGACGCAGATGTTGTGGCTGTCATGGCCGACAGTGGAGGCGATGGCGCCCTTCTTCAGGCCAAAACCCTGGACGAAACCGCAGGCCGAATTGCCGTTTTTGCCGTGGCGCTCGATGACGGCGGTCTTGATGATGTCGCGCTCGAGATCGGCGAGGGCCATGCCGTCCTTTTCCGCCAGCACGAAGCGGCGGTGCTCGGTGATGATCTTTCCCGGCCAGATGCCGATGACGGAGGTTTCGCCGCTGGCCGCCTTGACGGTGAAATCGGCGGCCGTGATGGCGCGCGCCTTGACGCTGTTGCGGCCGACAGGTTCGACCGGCTTGCGTGTGGCAAACAGCGCGTCGGTCACCAGCCGTCCGGCGGAAAAGACTTTTGAGGCGTTGCAGCTTTCGAGGCTGTCGATGACCACGAGGTCAGCGCGCCAGCCGGGCGCGACGAGACCGCGATCACGCAGGCCGAAGGCGCGGGCGCCGGAGATTGAAGCGGCGCGGTAGACGGCCAGCGCCTCGACGCCGTGGGCGATGGCGGTTCGGATCATGTAGTCGAGGTGGCCGTGTTCGGCGATATCGAGCGGGTTGCGGTCGTCGGTGCAAAGCGCCAGAAAGGGTGAGTTGCGCTCGGTGATGATGGGGATTAGCGCCAGCAGATCCTTGGAGACCGAGCCCTCGCGGACGAGAATGTGCATGCCCTTGCGCAGCTTTTCCATGGCCTCGCCGGCCGTCGTGCATTCGTGGTCGGTGCGGATGCCGGTCGACAGGTAGCCGTTCAAATCGTTGCCGCGCAGCAGCGGCGCGTGGCCGTCGATATGGCCGCCCTGAAAGGCTTCGAGCTTGGCGATGCAGACCGGGTCCTTGTAGATGACGCCGGGAAAATTCATGAATTCGGCCAGACCGATGACGCTCGGGTGGCTGCGGAACGGCAGAAGTTTTTCGATCGGCAGGTCGGCGCCGGAGGTTTCCAGATGGGTGGCCGGCACGCAGCTCGACAGTTGCACACGGATATCCATGATGGTTTCGAGCGAGCTGTCGAGGAAGAACTGGATGCCTTCGGTGCCGAGAACATTGGCAATCTCGTGCGGATCGCAGATCGCCGTCGTCACCCCATGCGGCAGGACGCAGCGGTCGAACTCATGCGGCGTCACCAGCGAGGACTCGATGTGCAGGTGGGTGTCGATGAAACCGGGCACGACGATCTGGCCGGAAACGTCGATCTCCACCGTGCCGCTGTAGCTGCCGCCGGTGCCGACGATCCGGTCACCGCAGAGGGCGATGTCGCTCTCCACCAGCTCGCCGGTGACGAGATCGAAGAACCGGCCGCCCTTCAGCACGATATCGGCCGGTTCGCGGCCGGTGCCCTGATCGATCAGCCGTTCGAGATTTGCCATTGCGATGGTTCCTGATTTTTGTCGCGCTGCGCCTGTGTCTTAGACGTCGAAGGTGACGGAAAAGCCGAAGCGGATCGATTGGCCGAGGCCGAGCAGGGTCGTGTAGGGGCGGTCGGCCAGTTCGCGCGAGCCGCCGGCGATCGCCGCCGTTCCGTGCCAGGGCTCGATGCAGAGGAAGGGTGCGCCGGGCTTGGTCCAGAGTGCCAGGTTCGGCAGGTTCTCGAAATGGAATTTCAGGCTCGGGCCGCCCTCCGCCGCGTAGGTCAGGCCGGGGCCGGCGTCTTCCGGGAAGATCATGGCATCGGCGTCGTACTGGCTGTGGTCGAGCAGCAGCCTGCCGGCGTGGAAGGGCGACGGCAAGGGCTCGTCCGACAGCAGGCCGCCTTTCAGGCGGTGCAGCGCCGGCTCGGCGCCGCTGTCGAGGGTGATCGTGTGCGGCAGGCCTTGCCCACCCGGCAGCGGCCAGGCGAAGGCCGGGTGGAAGCCGAAGCCGAAGGGCATCGGGTGATCGCCGTGGTTGACCACCTCGACCGAGACGATAAGGGTGCGGTCTTCCAGCGAGTGGCGGACCGAGAAATCGAAATCGAACGGATAGACGGCGCGGGTCGCCTCCGAGGAGGCGAGCGCGAAGCGGCAATAGGTTTCGTTCGAGGCGGCAAGCGTGAATTCCTGGCGGCGGGCAAAGCCGTGCTGTCCCATCGGGTAGCCCTGGCCGTTGACGATAAGCGTATCGTCCGGCGCCTTGCCGACGATGGGGAAGAGCACGGGCGAGCGGCCCGTCCAAAAGGAAGCATCGCCGTTCCACAGCCAGGAGCGGCCGTCATGGGAGGTGATCGACTGCATTTCGGCGCCGAGCGGCGAGACCTCGACAGTCAGATACTGGTTTTCGATGCGGATCAGGCTGGACATCGCGGCTCCCCTTGCAGGTCAGACAATGGACGGTATCACGCATCGCCCGGTGCAGAGCCGGTTCGGCCGCCGCACCGGCTCTGCTCAGGCGATCGCGTGCAGCACCTTGCGGATGCCGGCCACCAACTCGTCGATCTGCTCTTCCGAGATGATCAGCGGCGGCGACAGGGCGATGATGTCGCCGGTGGTGCGGATGAGGAAGCCGCTTTCATAGGCCTTGAGGAAGGCCGAGAAGGCGCGCTTGGTCGGTTCCCCTGCGATCGGCGACAGTTCGATGGCACCGATGAGGCCGATGTTCCTGACATCGATGACGTGCGGGCAATCGGCCAGCGAATGCAGCGCCTTTTCCCAGTAGGGGGCAAGGTCGGCGGCGCGGGTCAGGAGGCCTTCGTCGCGGTAGGTGTCGAGCGTGGCGATGGCGGCGGCCGAGGCGATCGGGTTGCCGGAATAGGTATAGCCGTGGAAGAACTCGATCATGTGTTCCGGGCCGTTCATGAAGGCGTCGTGAATGGCCGAGGTGACGAAGACGGCGCCCATGGGGATGACGCCGTTGGTCAGGCCCTTAGCGGTCACGATGATGTCGGGCATGACGTCGAAATACTGGGCGGCAAAGGGTGTGCCGAGGCGGCCATAGCCGGTGATGACTTCGTCGAAGATCAAGAGAATGCCGTGTTTGGTGCAGATGTCGCGCAGCTTCTGCAGATAGCCTTTCGGCGGAATGAGGACGCCGGTGGAGCCGGCGACCGGCTCGACGATGACGGCAGCGATTGTCGAGGCGTCATGCAGCGTAACGATGCGCTCGAGTTCGGTGGCGATATCGCCGCCGTGTTCCGGCTCGCCCTTGGTGAAGGCATTCTTGTCGGGCTGGTGGGTGTGCGGCATATGGTCGACGCCGGTCAGGAGCGTGCCAAACATTTTTCGGTTGGAGACGATGCCGCCGACCGAGATGCCGCCGAAATTGACGCCGTGATAGCCGCGCTCGCGGCCGATCAGGCGGGTGCGCGAACCGTCGCCCTTCACCTTGTGATAGGCGAGCGCCACCTTCAGCGCCGTATCGACCGATTCGGAGCCGGAGTTCGTGTAGAGCACGTGGTTCATGCCTTCGGGGGCAATATCGACCAGGCGGTTGGCAAGCTCGAAGGCTTTGGGATGGCCGAGCTGGAAGGCCGGCGCGTAGTCGAGTTCGCCGGCCTGCTCGCGAATGGCTTCGGTGATAAGCGGGCGGCAGTGGCCGGCATTGACGCACCAGAGGCCGGCCGTGCCGTCGAGCACGGTGCGGCCATCATGGGTGGTGTAGTGCATGTCCTTCGCCTTGACGAACATGCGGGGCTCTTTCTTGAACTGCCGGTTGGCGGTGAACGGCATCCAGAAGGCGCGCAGGTCGTTCGGGGCATTGAGGCGGTTGGACATTGAAGGTTCTCCATGGCCCGATCCCGGCCGGGCGGCCACTGCTGAAGGTGGGTTATTGTTTACCTGTTGGTCAAATTATCAGGGCGACGTATGGCGTCAAGCCATGGCAGATTTTTGGCCGCGATGCGTGACTCTTTGCGCAAGTTTAACCTGTTTGCGGCAAGGATGTTGCGGAATTCTTCCGCATGCTGCCCGAAACCAAAGGCCGGTTCGAGGATGTAACATGCGGCGAAACCAGCAGAATCCCAAAGCCGGGAAGGACATGATGACCTTTTTCAACGTGCGAGCCGTGGCGCTCATCGGTGCCATGCTCGGCGGCGCGCCGGCGGGTCATGCCGCAGACACGCTCCTCACCGAAACCTTCGACGCCGGGCAGGGCGCCTTCTGGGCGAGTGGTGGCGTCAGCCTTGCCGTTGCTGACGGAAGATTGTGCGCCGACATTCCGGCAGGCGGCGATTCCTGGGACCGTCTGGTCGGTATCAACGATCTGCCGCTCGAAGCCGGCGTGCAATATGCCCTGACGATGACAGCACAGAGCGCCGAGGCGAAAACCATTCCGATGCGGGTGCAGCAGGCCAGCGAACCCTGGACGGCGCAGGCCGAGCTGTCACTGTCCGCCACCAAGGATGGGCAGGCTTTTTCGGCGATCTTTCCGGCGCTGCAGGGCGTCACCTCGCAGATCGTGCTGCAGCTGGGCGGCAGTGCCGCCGACACGCGGCTCTGCCTCGATGACGTGGTGCTGCGGCAGGCCATGGCAGATGAGGTTGCCGGGAAAGCGCCGACGGCTGTGACCTCGGGCAGCCCGATCCGGGTCAATCAGAGCGGCTATTTCCTCAACGGTCCGAAGCGCGCCACGATTATTTCGATGGCGACCGAGCCGCTCGCCTATACGCTTGTCGATGCGCTCGGCGCTGTGCAGGGCGAGGGCATGACGGAGGTGTTCGGGCTCGACCCGTCGGCCAATGCCGAAACGCATATCGCCGATTTCAGCGCGTTTGCCGTACCCGGTGAAGGCTACAGGCTGAAGGTGGACAGCCAGGAAAGCTATCCATTCGCCATCGGCGACGATGCCTATGGCAAGCTGCGGATCGACGCGCTGTCATGGTTCTACATGGCACGCAGCGGCACGGAGATCCTCGGCAGCATCGCCGGAGAGGCCTATGCGCGGCCGGCGGGACACATTGGTCTGAGGCCAAACGAGGGCGATACGGAGGTGCGATGCCTCGACGGCGAGGCGGCGGCGGCGATCTACGGCGATTGGCGCTGCGATTACACGCTGGATGTTTCCGGCGGCTGGTACGATGCCGGTGACCAGGGCAAATACGTGGTCAATGGCGGCATCTCGGTGGCGCAATTGCTTGGTACGTTCGAGCGCGGCCAGCATGCGGCCGGCGGCGCGTCTGCCGTGCTCAGCGACAGCCTGTCGCGCATTCCGGAAAACGGAAATGGTGTTCCCGATATTCTCGACGAGGCGCGCTGGGAGCTTGAGTTCCTGCTGAAGATGATCGTGCCGGACGGCCAGCCGCTGGCAGGCATGGCGCATCACAAGGTGACGGACGCGAAATGGACCGGCGTGCCGATGATGCCGCATCTCGACCCGGAAATGCGGGTGCTGCACCGTCCCTCGACGGCTGCGACGCTGAACGTCGCGGCGGCGGCTGCGCAAGGGGCGCGGCTCTACAAGGCCTACGACCCGGAATTTGCAGAACGCCTGCTGGCCGCCGCGCGCAAGACCTTTGCGGCCGCGACGACAAACCCGATTCTCTATGCGCCCCTGACGAAGGGAACCGAGGGCGGCGGCGGTGGGGATTATGCCGATGTCAACGTCACCGACGAGATCTACTGGGCGGCGGCAGAACTTTACCTGACCACCGGCGAGGACACCTATCTGGAGGCACTGAAGGCATCGACATACTGGGGTGGTGTCGTTTTTTCGCCGCACGGAACCTTGAGCTGGGCCGACACGGCGGCGCTCGGGCGGCTGGAGCTGGCGCTCTACGGCAAGAACTTGCCGGAGCGCGATCTGGCCATGATCCGCAGTTCTGTGATCTCTGCCGGGACTGAATTCCTGGCCGTGCAGGGGCAGGAGTCCTTCGGGCATATCTATAGGCCCACGAACGGAAAATACGATTGGGGCTCCAACCAGCTGATCCTGCAGAACATGATCCTGGTGTCCGCCGCCTATGATCTGACCGGCGAAAAGCGCTATCTCGACGGCGTGCGCCAAAGCATGGATTATGTGCTCGGCCGCAATGCCATGAACCTGTCCTATGTCACCGGCTACGGCTCGGTCTGGTCGAAGAACCAGCACAGCCGATGGTTTGCGCATCAGGTCGATTCGACCCTGCCCGGTCCGCCGGTCGGGTCCCTGGCTGGCGGTCCGAATTCGACGATGGTCGATCCGATCGCTGAGGCGCGGCTGCAGGGCTGCGCGCCACAAACCTGCTATGTCGACGACATCATGGCCTGGGGCAGCAACGAGATCACCATCAACTGGAACGCGCCGCTGGTCTATATTGCGTCGTTCCTGGCCGATACACGGTAGCGGAGGTTTGAACGTGACAGGCATCGCCTTTGTCGGAACCGGCTTCGTCGCCGACTATTACATGACCACGCTGGCCAACCATCCCGGCCTGTCGCTTGCCGGCGTCTTCGATCAGGATGCAGCCCGCCTGTCGCAGTTTTGCGCCTATTGGAAGGTCGCCGCGTTTGCCGGTCTCGACGCATTGCTGGCTGACGAGCGTGTGGAGATCGTCGTCAACCTGACGACACCTGAGAATCACTACACGGTGAACAAGGCGGCGCTGTCTGCCGGCAAACATGTGTATTGCGAAAAGCCGCTGGCGATGGAGGTTGGCGAGGCGCGGGAGCTGGTCGATCTCGCCCGCTCGAAAGGGCTGGTTCTGGCCGCAGCGCCGGCCAATGCGCTCAGCGATGCGCAGGCCCACTGTGCCGCCATTCTCGCTTCCGGCGTCATCGGCACGCCGCGCTTGGCCTATGCCGAAATGGAGGACGGCCCGGTGTTTCTCGACAACTGGCAGCAATGGCGCAGCCGTTCCGGGGCCAAGTGGCCGGGCGTCCATGAGTTCGAAGTCGGCTGCACGCTCGAACATGCAGGCTATGGCATGAGCTGGCTGGTGTCGCTGTTCGGTCCGGTTTCGCACGTGGCGGCGTTTTCGGCGCTGACCTTTCCCGACAAGGGCCCCGGCACCGAAGGACTGGCGCTGGCACCGGATTTCTCCGTCGGCTGCCTGACGTTCGCATCGGGGCTGACCGCCCGCATCACCTGCGGTCTCGCCGCACCGCGCGACCGGTCGCTGACCATCGTGGGCACGAAAGGTACCCTGGTGGTGCGCGACCTCTGGGACAATCGCTCGCCCATTCATGTGGAACTCGCCGGCGCTAAACGCCCGCTTCTGCACCGGTTGATCGACCGGCTGGAGCGTCAGCGTGGCGCCAAGTTCGGGTTCACCCTGAAGGCCGGCACGTCCGTTCCCTATCCCGGCAAGCCCGCAGCGGGAATACTTCCCGCCTACCCGTCGCAGATCGATTTCGTGCGGGGTATCGCAGCACAGGCTGAGGCGATCAGTACCGGCGGACAGCCGTTTTTTGCCGGTACCACGGCGCTGCACCTGACCGATGTCGTGCTGGCACTGAATGCCGGCAAGGGCGACTATGCCCCCGTCATGCCGTGACAGGTGAGGTGAGAGGCGGTTGCGCCTTGATCGTCTCGATGATCTCAAGGACGCTGCTGCTGTTGCTGGCCGTCCAAAGGGCGGGCGTGTGTTCGCCCCGCCTCAGTGCATCTCCTGCCGCCGCAATCTCAAACTGAAGTCCGTTTCCGGCAAAAGGCGCGTCGTACACGATTGCGCCTGGAAGGCGGCGGGCGGCCTTTGCCAGGAGCCTGCGCACAGGACTTTCGGTCTCCGGCGCCAGCCAAGACAGGACCGTGTCACTGCCTGACGACAATATTCTCTGCGCCTTCAGGAAGGGTGCATCGATCACCAGCGAGGATTTTTCGCCCGATATCACGAACTGGTTGGTCCCATCGTGATCGAAACCACAGGCGATATCAGCGAAAAAGTAATCGTAGCCAAGCGAAACCTGTGCTGCCATATCGACGCCGCTTGGTGCGGCGCGCCAGCTGCCGGCAATGTGCCGCGGCCGGCCGAACAGGTTGGTAGCGATGGAAAGCGGGTAGACACCCAGATCCAGCAGCGAGCCGCCGCCCATGGCCGGGTTGAAAAACTTGCTGTGCGGATCGTAGGGCTTCTCATAGCTGAGGTTCGCCCGCACGCTGCGAATCGCACCGAGCTTGCCCGTCAGCAGATATGCCCGGACATGGGCTAGGGCGGGCAGCAGCAGCGTCCAGAGGGCTTCCATCAAAAACAGGTTTTTCGCCCTGGCCAGCCTAAAAAGGATGGCGGCCTCCTGCGCGGTGGTCGTCAGCGGCTTTTCCACCAGCACATGTTTGCCGCTTTCGAGCAGGAGCTTGGCCTGTTCGAAGTGCACGTGATTGGGGGTAGCGAGATAGACGATGTCGATGCCGGGATCGTTTGCCAGAGATTGCAGGTCTTCAAAGCAGCGGGCGCCGCCGAAGCGCGCGGCGAAAGCCTCGGCAGTCTGCAGTCGCCTCGAACAGACGGCGGCGAGGCGGGCATTTCCGGCGAGAGAAATATCGTCTGCAAATGTCGCAGCGATCGTGCCCGTGCCAACGATAGCCCAGCGGACAGGGCTATCGTTACCGGTGAGAGCGTTTTGTTCGTCCATGCCGTGATCCTGCACCAACACCCTAGAAGCCGCGCAAACGAAAGCCGGCTGGTGTTCGCACGGGCTGAAGTCCAGAGACGTCCGCCCGTGTTAAGCGGTACGGCGGGCTTTTTCCAGCACTTCCGTCTTGCCTTCTTTTTCGGTGTAGATTTCCGAAAGCGTGTCCAGGATCTTCAGAACGGCTTCCGAGGTGCTCGAATAATAAATCGTCTGAGCATCGCGCCGGGTGTTGACCAGCTTCTGTGCACGCAGTTTCGAAAGATGCTGCGAAAGGGCCGACTGGCTGAGGCCAACCTGGGTTGCCAGAGCGCCGACTGCCATCTCACCCTTGACCAGCGAGCTGAGAATCAGCAGCCGCTTGGGGTTGGCCATTGCCGACAGAAAGTCGGCCGCGACTTCCGCCGTAGCATGGCGCTTTGTCGAAATTGCTTCCATCACTTTTGCTCCAATGAATTTTTGTTATATGATCGTATTAGATGACATATCATTAGGGGCGGTGAATGAAAGCTCAACCACCCACTGCTAGAAATCAGGGTAGGTTAGGCAGGTGGATGGAGGAGTTTTTTTAGGGTGGATGGCAAATTACGTGCCAACTGCAACTTTTCCGGGAACTCCATCCGTTTAAGTGCATCTCCGAGCATGAGATCCAGGCCTGCGGCGTCCATGCCGCAAATCACCCAGCCGTCGCCGGACGCGCCGCAATAGTGATGTGCGTAAAAGCTCGCTGCTTCGGCGTGGTCCTCGCTCATGTGGGCGATGGCGTCAGCTTCCATGGCCGCGAGTTCGTCCCTGGCGGGCGAGGCGATAAGAAAATCTGCAGCCTCCAGCGCATAGGCCTTGCCGAAGCCGCCATTGAGGCTTGCCCGGACGGGGTTCAGCCGGAAGAAGGCGAAATCCGGGAAATCGACATAAAGCTTCGACTTCGGCTGACGCCGCACGAATCGTTCGCGGATGCGGGCATGATCCGGCGTATCGCGTGCGACCTTTTCAGCATTGCAGTGCAGGGTCAGGCGCGCATGAGCCAGTGGATCGCCCTTGCCGATCTCGCCTGTGAGCAGCGACGCACGGCTATCGGCTTCCAGCGCTGCGGTATGGCTCGACAGGGCGGATACGAGAATGACCGGGACGCCGTCGGTGTCGATGCCGAGGAGGACGCGGCTGACGGATGGGAAACCGTTTTGCGGATCGATGACGCCCATCGCGGCGCTGCGGGCGCCACGAAGAAGGGTGCGGGCGAGTGTGCGGGCGTCGTCATCGGTGTCGCGCAGCACTTGCGGTTTGTCGGTCATGCTGGTTCTGCCTAATCCCTGCGTCGGTGCTGCGTCAGTCCCTCGACCACGCTCTGGGCATTGATCGTGCCGACGATTGCGCCATTGTCGACGACGCCGATGCTGCCCGGCTGGCGCGCCATGGCATCGAGAATGTCGACCAGCGGCGTCGTCGGCTTGGCCGTGCCGCTGACGCCTTCGGTGGCGCCGGCCCGGGTCAGGCCCGGCTTCATGACGTCGAGCGCCGTCAGCATGGTGATCGGGTTCATGTTCTGGACGAAATCGGCGACATACTGGTTGGCCGGGTTCTTGACGATATCCTGCGGCGTGCCGCACTGGATGATGCGTCCGCCTTCCATGATGGCGATGCGGTTGCCGATGCGGAAGGCCTCGTCGAGATCGTGGCTAACAAAGATGATCGTCTTCTTCAGGCGGCGCTGGAACTCCAGCAATTCATCCTGAAGACGGGTGCGGATCAGCGGGTCGAGTGCAGAAAACGGCTCGTCCATCAAAAGGATCGGTGCGCCGGTGGCAAAGGCACGGGCGAGGCCGACGCGCTGCTGCATGCCGCCTGAGAGTTCCTTGACCTGGCGGCCGGCCCATTTGGTCAGGTTGACCAGTTCGAGCTGCTCGGCGACACGGGTCTTGCGTTCGGCTTCCGGCATGCCGGCAAGCTCGAGGCCGAAGCCGACATTGTCGGCAACCGTGCGCCAGGGCAGGAGCGCGAACTGCTGGAACACCATGGAGACGGTGTGCATGCGGAAATCGCGCAGCGACTTGGCCGAGGTCTTGTAGGGGTTAAGTGGTCCGTTCGGCGTGTTGACGAAGACTTCGCCGCGCACGACAGGCGCAAGACCGTTGACGGCGCGCACCAGCGTCGACTTGCCGGAGCCCGACAGGCCCATCAGCACGAGGATTTCGCCCTCGGCGATCGACAGGGTCGCATCGGCAACGCCGAGCACGAGGCCGGTGGCGGCGCCGATCTCGTCGCGGGTCTTGCCGCTGTCGACCATGGCAAGGGCTGCCTGCGGGTTCTTGCCGAAGATGATATCGACATTGTTGAATACGACAGCGTCGGTCATGCGCCATCTCCTTCGTCTGAGACACGGAACAGGCGGTCGAGGATGATGGCGAGGATGACGATGCAAAGACCGGCTTCGAAGCCCATGGCGATGTTGACGGTGTTGAGTGCCCGAACGACCGGAACGCCGAGACCGTTTGCGCCGACGAGGGCGGAGATGACCACCATCGACAGCGACAGCATGATCGTCTGCGTCAAGCCGGCCATGATCTGCGGCATGGCGAAGGGCAGTTCGATCTTGCGAAGAACCTGGCCCGGCGTGGCGCCGAAGGAAACCGCCGCTTCCACCAGCGATGGCGGCGTCGAGATGATGCCGAGACGTGTCAGGCGGATTGGTGCGGGAATGGCGAAAATGACAGTGGCGATCAGGCCAGGGACGACGCCGAGGCCGAAGAGCACCAGCGCCGGGATGAGGTAGACGAAGGTCGGGATCGTCTGCATCAGGTCGAGCACCGGCCGCATGATCGCATAGACCCAGGCGCGGCGGGCGGCGGCGATGCCGAGCGGAATGCCGACGGCCATGCTGACGACAGAGGCGGCCAGAACCAGTGCCAGCGTTTCCGTGGTCGCTTTCCAGTAGCCAAGGTTGATGATGAGCAGCAGGCCGAGAAGCGTGAACAGCGTGATGCCGACCGAGCGGCGGAACCACCAGGAAGCAGCCACGATGACGGCGACGACGACCAGCGGATACGGCGCCTGCAGAACCCAGAGCAGGGCGCTGACAACGGCGGAGAGGACGGTGGAGACCTGATCGAAGAAAACATCGAAATTGGTGGTGAGCCATTCGACGAAGAGCTTAGCCCATCGGCCTATCGGTATGCGTCGTGCGGGATCGGTGAGCCATTCCACGGGATTTTGCCTGGTTACAAGAGTGCGGGACAAGGAGCGTACGGGTCAAAAAAGGCGGGGATTTCCCCCGCCTTCGTTGCGATCTCTTTTAGAGACCCAGAGCCGTCTTCACGGCTGCGAGACCTTCGCTGCCGTCCTTGGCCGTCACGCCGGCCAGCCAGGGGTCGATCGCGGTCGGGTTGGCCTTCAGCCATTCCGTCGCCGCGACTTCCGGATCGGTGCCGTCATTGAGGATCTTGCCCATGATCTCGTTTTCCATGGCGAGCGAGAACTTCAGGTTGGTGATGAACTTGCCGACATTCGGGCATTCGGTCACGTAACCGGCGCGGGTGTTGGTATAGACGGTCGCGCCGCCGTAGTTCGGGCCGAAGGTGCTGTCGCCGCCGGTGAGGTAGGTGAGCTTGAAGCTAGAATTCATCGGATGCGGTTCCCAGCCGAGGAAGACGACCGGCTTGCCGTCCTTGTCGGCGCGGGCAACCTGGGCCAGCATGCCCTGCTCGGAGGATTCGACGACCTCGAGGCCGCCCATGCCCATTTCGTTCTTCTCGATCAGGGTCATGACCAGACGGTTGCCGTCATTGCCCGGCTCGATGCCGTAGATCTTGCCTTCGAGTGCGTCCTTGTGTTTGCCGATGTCGGCAAAGTCCTTGATGCCGAGTTCGGCACCCTTGGCGTTGGTCGCCAGCGTGTACTTGGCGCCTTCAAGGTTGGCACCGGTCGAATCGACGCTCTTGTCGTCGAGATAAGGTTTTACGTCCTTTTCCTGGGCCGGCATCCAGTTGCCGAGGAAGACGTCGATGTCCTTGTTCTTCAGCGACTGATAGGTGACCGGAACCGACAGAACCTTGACGTCGGTTTCATAGCCGAGACCCTTGAGCAGGGTCGAAGCGGTTGCGGTGGTGGCCGTGATGTCTGTCCAACCGACGTCGGAGAAACGGACGGTGCCACAGGCTTCCGGCTCGGCAGCGAATGCGCTCTGAGCCGAAAGGGCGAGCAGCGAAACAGCTGCGGAAAAAGCGATTTTCATGGTTCTCGAAGTGTGCATTTGGTTATTCCCCTGCTTATCTTGTTGTTAGCCAAGCATTAAAACATTGCGAATTCAAGCACTTTGACAGCCGCGCGATGGGGTGGTCCCGCCGCTCTTGCCGTCTCAAATGCCCTGTCTTCGCATCGCATTCAGCATTGCGTTTTGCGACAGCCTGCGGCGTGAAGTGTATTGAGACATTTTTTCGACATGGCTGTATAAGCGACATCGAATGTCGCATTGGCCTCATCCGGTGCGGATTGCGTCGAATTTCTGTGGCTTTCTCCCTGGTGGTCTGGTGTTCGTTGTCATCTCTGGTCCAGAACGCTGGAAGCATACAGGAGATGAAACCTTGGCAAAACTGTATTTCAACTACGCGACGATGAATGCCGGAAAGTCGACCATGCTCTTGCAGGCCTCCTACAATTATCAGGAGCGCGGCATGCGCACGGTGATCCTGATCGCCGAGTTCGACGACCGGGCCGGCAGCGGCCGCATCTCCTCGCGCATCGGGCTGGAGGCCGCCGCCATCGCCTTTACCCATGCGGACGACCTCTTCGTGCTCATCGAGACACTCGGCCGGGAAGAAGGCGGACTGGCTTGCGTCTTCGTCGACGAGGCGCAGTTTTTGGCCGAGGATCAGGTCTGGCAGCTGGCGCGTGTTGCCGACCGGCTTGGCATTCCCGTCATGGCCTACGGGCTGCGCACGGATTTTCAGGGCAAGCTGTTTCCCGGCTCACAGGCACTTCTGGCCATTTCCGACGAGATGCGCGAAGTCCGCACGATCTGCCACTGCGGCCGCAAGGCGACGATGGTGACGCGGCTGGACGGCGACGGCAGGCTGGTGCGCGAGGGCGCGCAGGTGGACGTCGGCGGCAATGAGAAATACGTCTCCTATTGCCGCCGCCACTGGGATGACATCATGAATGGTCAGGACATGTCGGCTTGAAGGCTGCCTCTGGGAGAGTTCGAATGCTGGTGCGCAGGATCGCCGTTGCTCTGTGTCTCTGTCTTGGCGCCGCCGGACCCGGCCTGGCCGATGGTGATGCCGGGGCCGGCAAGGCGGTGTTTCGCAAGTGCGCGCCCTGCCACACAGCGACAGAGCCGGTCGCCAAGGTCGGGCCGTCGCTGATGGGCATTGTCGGCCGACCAGTGGCGACGTTTCCAGGCTATTCCTATTCGGAAGCGATGACGGCGTTCGGGGCCGATGGCAAGGTCTGGGACGAGGCCCTGCTTTCGGACTATCTCCTCAGCCCGAAAGCCATGGTGCCGGGAACGCGCATGACCTTTGCCGGGCTCAAAAAGCCGCAGGATATTGCCGACATCATCGCCTATCTGAAGGACCCGGCAGCGGTGCAATAGGCCGGGCCGGAAAATTGCGGCAGGCCTTCATCTTGCGCTTCAATTTGGCAGACCCATTCTATAAGGTCTGGCCTGGGCTCGTTGATGTTGAATAAACGTCCGGTCCCGTGCGTCTGGTTTTTGAAGAAACAGGGGAAGAGACATGGCCACACTTCAGCAATTCGACAGCGAAATCGAAAAGACGCGCGGCATCGTCAATGAAATGCGCGGCAAGATGGAGCAGTCCGGCGTCGTGCTCGACCAGTTCGCCAAGGCGGACACGAAGATCGGCGATGCGAATTTCGACATCGAGAATGCGCGCATCACGGACGTCATCAACCAGCAGAAGGTGATGGAAGGCAATATTGCCGACCTGATCATCGGCCTTGAGGACGCGACCAACACGTTTGGCTCCGAATTCGAAACGATGAAGAGCTATACGGGTTACGAAAAGTTCATCGGCATCTTTTCCAAGCAGAGCATGCAGCGCATGCGCACCGACCGCGTGCGCAACATGTCGCTGGCCGGCAACCTGCAGCAACTCTTGTCGAAGTCCGACACCATCGTCGGCATTCTGAAAGACCAGAAGAACATTCTCGACCAGCGCTACAAGACCTCGGAAGCAAGCCTTATCCAGGTGATCGAGCGCCGCAAGGGCACGATCGCCAACCTGGAGGCGACGCAGAAGCGGATCGAGGAGTTGAACCCGCTGTTGATGGACATTGAAAACAAGATTGCCGCCTCTACCGACCAGACTGCGCGTACGCAGCTTGAAGGCGAACGCTCGAAGCTCGCCACCGAATATAACGAGCGGCAGGCCAAGGAACAGGAACTGCTGGCCGAAAGCCAGACACTCGAGCGTTACACCTCGATGTTCCAGACCTTCGTCGATTCGCTCAACAACCAGATCGCCGCGCAGAACACGCTGATCAACAAGCTGACCATCGATACGGAACAGCGCATCGTGCTTTACAAGGCGCTGGAAGATTCGTTGAAGACGGCGGCCCAGCAGGACGTTGCCCACAAGATCAACACGCTCGGCAGCCAGGTCGACACGGCAGCGGAAGAAACCATGGCCGGCATCGGCTCGGCCTCGCAGCGCCACATCGGCGATCTCCTGGAAATGCACGAGAAGAACATGCTCTCGACGCAGGACATCCAGCGCCGCAAGAAGCTCGCGGACGACGCGTTTGCCCGCCGCTTCAAGGACGTCATGGACAAGCACAACGCTGCGAATTACGTGAAGTCGTAGTGGGGTTGATGGTGGGTTTTCCGGTGGGCAGAGATTTTGGAGGGGTACCCCCCTCTGTCGGCGACGCCGACATCTCCCCCTCAAGGGGGGAGATTGCCATCCGCTTTTTTGCCCACAAAGGACAAGAACGATCTCCCCGCTTGAGGGCGAGATGTCACGCAGTGACAGAGGGGGTTAGCCCTCCACGCGCGCCGGATCAGCACCCATGAACGCCGCATCCGAAGGGGCCGTGGGGCAATATTTCTCCTCGATCAAGGCAGCGCTCGGAGGTCTTGAAATCTTTCTCGGCGACCGCAATTCGCCGCTCTACAAGAACCCCGTCGTCGGCGAGGTGGTGATCCCCTATCTGGCACGGCTGAAGGCCTCGATCGCCTGCTGGGAAAACCGCATCGGTTTCGTCGACCAGTTTCGGATTTCGCGGGCGGAAAGCGGTTTTCCGGTGTTCCAGAATGTGCTGGAGCTCGAAAACGACCGGCAGACTGCAGAAAAGCGGCTGGCCAGCATTCCCGCTGCCGATGCGCTGCGCGAGGAAATGACGGATTTCATCCTTCGCACCAAGGCGTTTCCAACGGAATTGCAGTCGCGCATGGCCGAGCGGCTCTATCTGGAGCAGATCGGCAAGGGCGACATCTTTTCGCCGTTCATCCTGCCCGAGACCGTGCGGGTGGCAGTCAATCCGAAGACGATGCGGCCCTACTGCGTCGTTGCCTGGGGTGCCTTCGACGGCTCCAACACGCTGCCGATGGTCTATATGGCGACGATCGAGGATTCGACGCCGTTCATGGTCGATCTCCTGGTGCTGCCGAATGGGCGGCTCAATCCCGATGCCAATATCGAGCTGCCTGTCGGTGGCCTGCTGAATGCGCAACTGGCCAAGGCATTCGACGATTTCGCCGCCAAGAACAGCTCCTATTCGCTGACGCCGGTGACCATCGCCACCAATATGGACAGGGATTTCCCGGACCTGCATCCCAAGCAGCTGCGCCGGATCGTGCTCGGTCCGTTCTATTCGGCCGGGATTACCGAGAACAATGCCAAGATCAACGAGATCCTCTCCAAGGTGCGCAAAACGGAAAATGCCTGGCTCCTGACCTGGACGGTGCAGGAGGTCTTTTCCAAGGCCGAGCGCCCGGCCCAGAAAGGTTTCTGGTCCTCGACGCCGGGTATGGAAGAATTCCACATCGAGACCGACAATCTGGAAGCGGCCCGCATGGGCGTCAGTTCCTACGAGAAACATGCGCTGGTGCCGCATGACGCCTATCAGGCGCTCTATGCCAGCGGCGAGACTGCGGCGATCTTCGGCGACTACAAAGTCCACGTCATTTCCGGAAACCAGGTCATCAGCGAGGTTTGAGCCATGTCCCTCAATGCAGGTTTGACGACGCTCCATGAAGACGACATTGCCAAACATCAGGCGATGGCGCAGGGCATGGTCACGCGTCTGGTGCTTCTGGAGAGCGACGATCCGGCAACCGCAACGGCGATTGCCGGCACCGGCCGGCGGTTCGTCTCGACCGTGGCGACGGCCGGCGCACGGCGCACGCGCGAGGTCGAGCTGACCAAGACCATCCAGTCGGTGCGCACGGGCGATCCCTTGATGTCGCCGGCGCAGCATGCGCTGCTCTTCCGCACCCGGCGCGGGCTTCAGATTGCGCTGGCCGTGGCCGACGTGTTTTCGCGCCAGACCAATCTCGAAGGCCTGCAGTCGCGCAACACGACGGCGCCGCTGTCGGGCGATGACGCCACCCAGTTCAAGGCGCTGCTGTCGGCCTCCGCCTATGTCTCCGCCTTCACGCTGGCGGCCTATCTGTCCTCGGCGCTGTCGGGCGAGGGCGAGCCTGTCGATGACGGCAAGGAGCCGGATTTTCTGTTCGACACGCCGCAGGATGCGCTGAAATCGATGATCTCGGCGCTCGACCGCAGCATTGCCGGCGCGCCCGACGATGCGGCGCTGACCAGCCGGGCGCGGGCCTTTGCCCGGATCGCCATCGAGGGCCTGATCGGCCGCAAGGCGCGGTTCACCGGGCTTGCCAGCTTCGAGAATGTGCATATCCGCATCGAGCAGGACGATTTCACCATCAACGGCTTTGACGTGGCGCCTGGACAGAAGCGCAAGCCGCTGTCGATGACCTTCAAGAAGCCGGAAGAAATCATCGGCAATCACATCGCCAAATATCAGGCGCTGAAACTGTCGAAGATGCTGATGGCCTATGATTTCGAGCGGCAGATGAACCCGTTCGTCGAGCTTGGCGGCTTTCTCTTCACCTTCATCGGCGACGGGATGCCGGGCACCGGCAAGACCATCCTCATCCAGATGCTGGCAGGTCTGCTCAACGACTACTGCCAGATCGCCGGTTACGCCTTCCATTACGAGAATTTCGGTGTCGACCAGATTTCCTCCTATCAGGGCAAGTCGGGCCAGAACTGCAAGGAATTCGTCAACAATGTCATCAACCCGAAAGCCATCGGCTTCGGCACCATCGACGATGTCGATCAAGTGGCGGCCAAGCGCTCGGACGACCGGGCATCGGCCGGCCAGCACGAGGTGACGGCGGTGCTGATGGAAAGCTTTGCCGGGGCCTCGACGGTCATTCGTGGCAACTGCACCTTCGGCATGTTTTCCAATTACCCCGAGAATGTCGACGATGCCCTGCGCCAGCGCGCCGGTGCCCGCTGGCTGGTCGACGGGCCGCAGAGCGAGGGCGACTATATCGACATCTTCGCCATGCTGGTCGGCAAGAACCACAAAATCCCGCTCGGCGGACACGCGCTGTTCGAAGGCCAGGAGATCAAGAAGGCGGTGTCCCAGTCCTACGAGGCGCATGCCAAGCCCAAGGAAGAGGGGCTGCTTGCCGTCTGGGAACGGTTCGAGAAGGAAGAGGGCCGGATCGAGACCATTGCCGATGTCGGCGCCTATCTGCACATGATCAAGGTGGCGGAGCCGCGCTTTACCGGCCGGGCGATCAAGAACATCACCGATGCGATCAAGATGCGGGCGATGGATGTCGAGCTTCCCGACGACTGGTTCGTCACGCCCGAGGCCTTCATGCACAAGGGCTACGACGAGAAGAAGGCGATGATCGAGCAACTGCGCGGGCCGATCACGCTGGAGATGGTTCTGCAGGAAATCAACCGCTACGCCGACAGCGAATTCCGCTACACCGACAAATCCGACGACGCCGCCGTCACCGACATCATCCGCCGCGAACGCCAGCGCGAAAAGGCCATCCGCGAGATCGAGGCGATGAAGGGTGACGGGCGGTGGAATTCGTAAAAAATTAGCTGATAGCGAATTTTGGGTTGAGATTTCTGCGGTCTGGATGTAGTCTTTGATGAGGTCGATCACCTACAGCAAAAAGGCGAAAGACGCCCTGTTACGAATGCCAGCCACTGATGCGCGGCGCATTCGCGGCAAAATTGAGCAGTACGCGGCGGATCCCAGTTCCCAAGCCAACAATAGTCGCAGGCTTCAAGGTCTGGATTATTTTCGCCTTCGCGTCGGTGACTGGCGTGTCATCTTCAGGGAGGACGGTGTGGTGATCGATGTCGTGAGAATTGCTCCGCGCGGGGCAGCATACGAGGGGCTTGAAAGATGAGCGCTGCAATCTCGTTCAAGACGCCGAATGGCGAAGAAATGGTTGTTCTCAGCCGTCAGGACTACGATGCGCTTTTGAAGCAGGCCGAGCTTGCCGAAGATCTCGAGGATGTTCAGGCCATCCAGGATTTCGAGCGGCGCCTCGCTGCAGGTGAAGAGGAACTTATCCCGGCAGAGCTTGTCGATCGTTTGATTGATGGGGACAATCCGGTCCGGGTCTGGCGCGAGTTTCGCGGGCTTCCCGCCAAGGATCTGGCAGCAGCAGCTGGTATCAGCGCCGCCTATATTTCGGAGATTGAGACCGGCAAGAAGGAAGGCAGTCTTGCCGTGCTCAAAGCGATCGCCAAGGTCTTGCGGATCGAACTTGATGACCTCGTCTGGTCCCCGCGATGAAACTTCTCCCCAATGATGCCTGACTGGCAGGAAGCCGCACGAACAGCATGAAACGTCTCCTCGAAGCCGAACTCATTTATGGCCGTCTGCTCGAAATTTCCGAGCCGCATCTGATCGCGCGCTACAACAAGGCGCTTGAAGGCTTCGGCATGCGCAAGACGGAGCTTTCGACATTCCGCATCGACATGACCGGGTTTTCGCCAGAGATCGCCGAGGAGTTCGGGGACCGGGACTATCTCGATCCGAACCGGGTCAACCGGCGCTTCGTCATCATGACACCCGACCAGGAAGAGCTGCCGGTGGTGCACACCAGCTTTTCGAACACGGCGCCGCTGATGCACGAATTCTTCAATGCCAACCGGCGCGCCATCAATGCGGTGACGATCAAGGATGCGCTTTACGGCGAGATCGAGGATTCGGTTTCGGTCGTCGACGATATCGACGATCTCCTGTCGATCAACGAAGTCAGGTTCCGGGTCCTGTCGGCCGAGGATATGCTGGGCAAGGCGGCCGAACTCAGGTCGCTTTCCGACCGGCTGAAGACGGTGCCGAATGCCTGGTCGGACGATGCGCTGCTCAACCGCATGGTCGAGCTGGCCAAGGTGACCGGCGACATCAGAGAAAACGCGCTGGTGCCGGATCAACTGGTGTTCCGCCACGATGCCTTCTGGGCCAATCATTTCGGCGGCGTCTATATCTTCCTCGACGACAAGACGACGACTGTCATCTGCGATCCATCGGCGCCCGGTTTCCGTCGGTCGCGGCCCTGGCAGGTCAGCTATATCAGCCTGCAGGATCCCGCCCGGATTTTCGATTTCCTCGCCTCCACCAAACGGCTGGAGCTGCCGCGCGCCTCCTGGGTGGGCGAGTCAGGCCTTTACGCCCACCGGGCCGACATGGTCGTGCGCAGCCTCATTCACGATGCGGAGCCGGACACAGATTTTAGCGCCATGGACCGGATCTGGCTGCAGACCTGGATGCACCGCAATGCCGACCGGGTGGCGAAGGACGGCGCCTATCCCTTCCTGCAGGAAATGACCCGCACGGTCGCCTCCACCGGCGAGATCAAGATGACGGAGGTGCCGCCAGACCGGCGTTTCCTGCTGGTGCGGGCCGCCCCTGACCATCCCGACCAGTGGCTGACAAACCGGCTGATCGCGCAATTGCTGCCGCAGGATTTCGTCTCGCGTTTTGTTTTTGACAAGCAGGGCTTCTATACGGCCTATGAGGGCTACAGCGAAAAATACCGCGACTATGTTGTCGCGACGCTGAGCCGGACTTATCTCGAGGACAAGGCCGGCTTCCGCCGCCGCCTTTACGGTATCAAAGAGGATAGTGGCAATGCTTGACCCGATCGTCGCGTTTTTCGAGCGTGTCTTCAATGCGATCGGCCGGGGCATCGGCCTGGTCATCGCCTGGATCTGCTGGCCCTTCCTGGTGGCAAGCCAGTGGTATGCGCGGCGCAGCTGGATCGTCAAGGGACCGATCGGCATGGGCCTTGCCGCGCTCGTCATCCTCTACGGCTATTTCATCTGGCAGGCGACGATCTGGACCAATTTCAATCCGGATTTTGTCAGCGCCTACAATCTCGCCGAGCGCAAGAACGATGCCGGCCTGCCGGTGAAGGCTGCGGCGGGCACGACGGCGCCTGCCAACTCCTGCGAACGCTCGGCGATCGTCGACGTGACGGCCGATCTCATCGATTTCAACGTCAACCAGAATTCCTGGCTGTCGTCGATGATTGCCTACAAGGCGGGCCTCTTCGGGCTGGACTGGGACCACACGCCCTGGCTCGACAACAAGGCGTCCTTCCAGCGCGGCGTCAACGAGGCCGTGCGGCGCACGACGGTGGAACTGGTCGATTCGCTGGTGCGCATGCGCGGCACGTCGGGCATTAACGCGCGCCTGCAGAGTGCACGCAGCAAGATGCAGTATGAAGAGACCAACTGGTACTTCGGCCTGTCGCCCTTCGGCTTCCTGACGCCAACGCCGACGCAGTACCGCGCCGCTGCCGCCGACCTGCGGGCCTTCAACAGCGAGCTTGGCAATTGCACAGCGCTGTTCGATGCGCGTGCCGACAATTTCCTCGAGTTCATGGACCGCATCGCCAGCTCGATCGGCAGCACGTCGGATATGCTGCGCGAGCGCTCCGACAATTATGACGGCGGGCTGTTCGACGTGCGCGCCGACGACCGCTTCTGGTTCGCCTATGGCCAGCTCTATGGCTATTACGGCATTCTTTCAGCCACGGGCGCCGACTTCGACGGCATCATCAACACGCGCAACCTGACGCCGATCTGGAACGAAAGCATCCGCCAGCTGCGCCGGGGCCTGGACGTGCGGCCGTTCATCGTCTCCAACGCCAGCGAAAGCGGCATCTTCGCCACCCACCTGGCAACCATGGGCTTCCACGTCCTGCGCGTCCGGTCGCATCTGGTTGAGATGCGGGATATTCTTGCTCGGTGAGAAGTCGCGAATAGGGAGTGGTGAGTAGGGGTTAGTGATTAGGCGTTAGGAAATAGTGGTCGAGGTTGGAAGATTCGGTTGCACGGCACGCCACCGCTGTCCTTTCACTACTCACTACTCACTACTCACTACTCACACCGGCAACAACCCCGTGCTCTTCACCTCTTCCATGACAGCATAGGTGTGGGTTTCGCGCACCCCTGGGAGGGAGAGCAGGACTTCCGAGAGGAAGTTGCGGTAGGCGTCCATGCCGGAGACGCGGGCCTTGACGAGATAGTCGAAGCCGCCGGCGACCATGTGGCATTCGAGCACGTCGTCGCTGCGCTTGACGGCATCGGCGAAGATTTCGAACGCATCATGGGTCGTGCGGTCGAGCTTGACCTGCACGAAGACCAGCAGGCTGCGGCCAAGTTTTTGCGGCGACAGAACCGCCATGTATCCGGTAATGTAACCGTCCCGGGTCAGGCGCTTGACCCGCTCCGCGGTTGCCGTCGGCGACAGGTTGACAGTGTCGGCCAGTTCGATGTTGGACAGCCGGCCTTCCTTCTGGAGCGCGCGCAGAATCTTGCGGTCGAGCTTGTCGAGTTCCTTCATGTTTCACCGTCATTTCGTGTTTTCTAATTTTATAGCTTGGATGACCGACATTTCTTTAGCGAAAAACACCGTTGAATTGCAAGTATGTTGCGGAAAACACGGGTACATGACGCTCCGCTTTTTGACGCGAAAGCCGCAGGCCGGCTGACAAACGTTATCGTTCCCTGACTCATGTCGCAATTTTCCTATTCCGCGACCCAATCGGGCGCGGAATTTGCTCCTTTCCGGGCTCTAAGGGGTTAAACCGCCCAAAGGGCGGAAAAAACAAAGGGAGCGGGACAGCATGGCCGGAGTGAAGTCGGATATCGAGATTGCACGCGCAGCGAAGAAAAAGCCGATCATGGAGGTTGGCGCCAATCTTGGCATTCCGGCGGACCATCTTCTTCCCTATGGCCATGACAAGGCAAAGATCAGCGCCGAGTTCATCGCCCAGCAGAAGGGCAAGAAGAACGGCCGGCTGATCCTGGTGACCGCCATCAACCCGACGCCGGCCGGCGAAGGCAAGACGACGACGACGGTCGGGCTTGGCGACGGGCTCAACCGTATCGGCAAGAAGGCTGTCGTGTGCATTCGTGAGGCGTCGCTCGGGCCGTGCTTTGGTGTCAAGGGCGGGGCAGCGGGCGGCGGTTATGCGCAGGTCGTGCCGATGGAGGATATCAACCTTCATTTTACCGGCGATTTCCACGCCATCACCTCGGCGCACAATCTGCTGTCGGCGCTGATCGACAATCACATCTACTGGGGCAACGAACAGAACATCGACATCCGCCGCATCGCCTGGCGGCGGGTGATGGACATGAACGACCGGGGTCTGCGCCACATTGTCGGCTCGCTCGGCGGCGTCGCCAACGGCTTTCCGCGCGAGACGGGTTTCGACATCACCGTCGCTTCGGAAGTCATGGCGATCCTGTGTCTGTCGACCGATCTCAAGGATCTGGAAAAGCGGCTCGGCAACATCATCATTGCCTATCGCCGCGACAAGAGCCCGGTCTTTGCCCGCGACATCAAGGCCGACGGCGCCATGACCGTGCTGTTGAAGGATGCGATGCAGCCGAACCTGGTGCAGACGCTGGAGAACAATCCGGCCTTCGTGCACGGCGGCCCCTTTGCCAACATCGCCCATGGCT
Source organism: Pararhizobium sp. (assembly GCA_030655075.1). Classification (GTDB taxonomy): domain Bacteria; phylum Pseudomonadota; class Alphaproteobacteria; order Rhizobiales; family Rhizobiaceae; genus JAURWE01. The sequence continues at coordinate 314,271 of JAURWE010000024.1, read as the reverse complement.
GCAACTCGGTGGTCGCCACGACGACGGCGCTGAAGCTTGCCGATTTCGTCGTCACCGAAGCTGGTTTCGGGGCGGATCTCGGGGCTGAAAAGTTCTTCGACATCAAGTGCCGCAAAGCCGGGCTGAAGCCCGATGCGGCTGTGATCGTCGCCACGGCGCGGGCGATGAAGATGAACGGCGGCATCAAGAAGGACGATCTCGGCAAGGAAAACATCGAGGCGGTGAAGAAGGGCTGCGCCAATCTCGGCCGCCATATCCAGAACGTCAAGAAATTCGGCGTTCCGGTCGTCGTCGCCATCAATCACTTCATTTCCGATACGGACGGTGAAATCCAGGCGGTGAAGGACTATGTGGCGACGCTGGGTGCCGAGGCCATCCTCTGCAAACACTGGGCGCTGGGGTCGGCCGGTATCGAGGAACTGGCGCACAAGGTGGTGGAACTGGCCGAATCCGGGATATCGCAGTTCTCGCCGCTCTATCCCGACGAGATGCCACTGTTCGAGAAAATCGAGACGATCGCCAAAAGCATCTATCATGCGGGCGAGGTGATCGCCGACAAGTCGGTGCGCGATCAGCTGCGGACCTGGGAGGACCAGGGCTATGGCAAGCTGCCGATCTGCATGGCGAAGACGCAGTATTCCTTCTCGACCGATCCCAATTTGCGCGGTGCACCGAGCGGCCATACGGTGCCGGTGCGCGAGGTGCGGCTTTCGGCCGGGGCCGGCTTCATCGTCGTCATCACCGGCGAGATCATGACCATGCCGGGCCTGCCGAAAGTGCCGTCGTCGGAGAAGATCTACCTCAACAACGATGGCTTCATCGAAGGCCTGTTCTGACGATAAGGGGCGGACAACTGACGTTCGCGCCCCACACTGCTGAGACATTCCGACATCGGTTTTTTGCCTGTGGATATCCCGTTTTCCCTCCTCGCCTTCATGGAAGGAATCCAGCGACCCGGCGTCCGCCGGGTCAAAAGGCTGTTTTCCGCCCAAGGACCTGGGCGGCCGGATTCCTGTGACAAGCACAGGAATGAGGGAGATTTTGGTTGCCGTTCGGTCCGGGCAATAACCCTTAAAAAAACTTTTTCGGCAGTCTTGGGGGCCGGCCAAAATGTCCGCCGCTTTTCTCAATCGATGACGTTGAAAGGCCCCAGATAATCGCGCTTGCCGATCGGGACGCCTTGGTTGCGCAGGATGTCGTGCGCGGTCACCACATGGAAGAAGAAGTTCGGGATGGCGAAGGTGAGGATATACTCGTCGCCCCGGAAGGCGGCTTTCAGTTTGCCGAAGCTGACTTCAATGTCGCGCCCGGCGGCGTCTTCGAGATCGGCAGGCTTGACGGTCTCAAGGAAGGCGACGGTCTTTGCGATCCGCTCCCGCAACTCGGCAAAGGTCTTCTCCTCATCGGGAAAACGCGGCGTCTCGATGGTGCTGAGGCGGCCGATCGTGTTCTTGGCGGTATCGCTGGCGCGCTGAATCTGCCCAGACAGTGGCAGCATGTCGGCGGCGAGGCGGGCATTGAACAGCGTTTCGAGCGAAATGCCGGTTTCATCGGCATGGGCCTCGGCCTTGTCGAGAAGGCCTGAAAGAACCTTGAAGGCGCGGATGAAGACGGGCACGGTCAGCTGATGGGCGGAGAAGGACATTGGTTTTCCCTTGGGTTTGACAGTCGTGTCCATATAGGTCGCGTCCGCTTCCGTTACAGCATGCATCCGTCCGTTACATCAGAAATATGCGACGCCATTCCGCCAGCGCCGCCCTACCGGCAAAAGCGGTAGTCGTTCTTGCGCTTCAGGACATCGAGATGGAGATGGGTTTCGTGGGCGGCATCGCTTCCCGGCGACAGGACCGTGGAAAAATACAGGCAGGCCGCCGCCGTGATGGCGCGCTGAAAGGCGCCGGTCATAGTCGAATCTTCGAGGCGCGGCTGCATTTCAACGGCGGTTGCACCCTCGAAGGTAAGGGTGGCGATATCGACGGCATTGCCGCGGGCGTGTTCGGAAATCTCGCCGGTCTCGGCGTTGTTGCGCAGGCGGCAGACATAGGTCGAGGCCTGGCCTATCTTCACGAGTTTCGCTTTCTCGCCAAAGGCGGTCTGCGCCACCGGGTTGATGCTTTTTTCGGCCCACTCACCGAGCCGCAGGGCCGTTTCGCAGCGCATCTGGCCCTTGGGCTCCAGCGTGATGCCCTTGCCGACGCTTGTCACCGTCAGGGGCTTGTCGATGCCGCAGCCGTCGCCATCATCGATCGTTGTGTCTTCCGTGAAAACGGCACCGGACGCCTTCAGGTCGACCAGGCAGGCGGCATAGGCGGCCGGGTCTTCCCTCTCGACCACAGGTTTCGGCTCCGGCTTTTCGGGCGTGACCTTTTCTTCGGATACAGGCTTCTCTTCCGGAACGGGCTTGTCCTCGGTCGCCGGTTTTTCCTCGGGAATGGGCGTGTTTTCCGGAGTGGCCTTATCACCTGGCTTAGGGCTTTCCGCCTTGTCCTTCACGGTGTCGCCCGCAGCCTTGGCCGTATCGTCGGTTTGTGTTTCCGGCTTGGTATCGACGGCCTTATCCCCCGTGGTCGATTCCTCGGTGGGCTTGTCTTCCGGCACGGCAACGGCCTTATCCTCGCGCGTCTGCGGAAGCGGTCCGGTTTCGGGCAGGGTGGCGCCAAGGCTGGCTTCGGTCAGCGTGAAAAAGGCGGCTAGAAGGATGGCGGTTCGCAACACATGGATCTCCCGGATTGACGGTGGCATGTCTTGCTTCGGCCGATCAGCGGACGGGCATGCCGCTAGGGGAACGCCCGCAAGGAGGAAGGGTTGCATGGCCGCTGAAATGGCGGATCGCCGGATTGAGGGCCAAAGGCGTTGCATTTCAGCAACGTTGTTCATGGCCCGTTAAACTGAGGCATCGGTATGACTTTTATATGTTGACAATCATAGTCATGTTTTTTATTTGGCTTAATTAAGGCAGGCGCGTTTGAGCTGCCGTTTAACAGAAGCGTACCTAGCCAGCCCCTTTGAGCCGTCCCTCAGGACCCAGCCCAGCCCAGCCAGCCCGGTGAAATCATTCAAAGGATTGGTCTATGGTTGTCCGGCATTATCGCTCGGTTCTCCTGGCATGCACCGCGTTCATCATGCTGTCGCACGCTACCCCCTCCATGGCGCAGACCGCCAGCGCCGATCAGGCGACAGATGCTGAAGGGGCCACGCCGCTGAAGAAGCTGTCGACGAAATCGAGCCGGGTCGGCGTTGCCGATACGCCGCTGGCGACGACGACCTCGGCTGAAACCATCACCAACAAGCAGATCACCAGCATCGAGGATCTCGGCCGTGTCGTCGAGCCGGGCGTCGGTTTCAACCGGACGAACGGATCGGTCAACATTCGCGGTCTCGAAGGCAGCCGCGTGCTGACGACGATCGACGGCGTTCCGATCCCTTACCTGTCCGACGCAACCCGCAGCGCCAGCGGCGGCGTCGACTCATTTGATTTTTCCTCGCTGTCTGCCGTCGACGTCGTCAAGGGCGGCGATTCCAGCCGCGCCGGCCCGGGTGCGCTGGGTGGCGTTCTGGCGCTTCGCACGCTTGAGCCTGAAGACCTGATCGCTGAAGGCCGCACCTGGGGTGGTGTTGCCAAGCTGGTTTATGACAGCGCCGACAACAGCTTCAGCACAAATGCGGCTGTCGGTTCGCAGTTCGGCAACACAGCCGTTCTGTTTCAGGGTGGCTACAAGAAGGGCCACGAGCGCGAGACGAACGGCACGGTCGATACCTACGGTGCGACCCGTACCGTTGCTGATCCGACCGACTATGATCAGCACAACATGCTGTTCAAGGTTCGCCATCATGCCGAAGGCGGTCACATGTTCGGGGTAACGGCAGAGCGCTTCCGCAAGGACAACGACACCGATCCGCGCACGCTGCTGTCGGCAACCGGCAACTATCGCCCAAACAACTACGATGCCTTCACCGCCACGGATCGTGACCGCGTTTCGCTCGACTACGCCTTCGAGTCAGAGAGCGATGACAGCCTGTTCGATACTGTCGCCGCCTCCTTCTACTGGCAGGACCAGCGCAAGGCGCTGGGCTATCAGGCTTACCGCTTCACATCGGTCGTTGGCCCGATTACCCGCAACAATAGCCTTGAAGAAGAAACGTTCGGTCTGATCGGCAACGCCCAGAAGACGCTCGGAAACCACCAGATCACCTTCGGATGGGATCTGGCGACCAGCACGACCGACCAGTATTCTGCCGGCACCGACGCCTGCACCAAACCGCCAGTTGGAACCTGCCTCAATCTCCATACCAATCAGGCCGACACGCCTGAAGTGGATGGCCAGCGGATTGGTTTCTACATCGACGACAAGATCTCGATCGGCAATGACGGCTTCGCCGTCACGCCTGGCGTGCGGTTCGACTGGGTCGATTTCGATCCGCAGATGACCCCGGAGTTTGCGGCCAACTACAACAAGCCGGCTTTGCCAGCTGCCTTCTCCGACACGGCGATTTCTCCGAAGCTGCGTTTCTCGCAGGAGGTCAACGACGGACTGGAGCTCTACGCCCAGTGGGCCATGGGCTTCCGGGCTCCGACAGCCGGCGAACTCTACAGCGTCTTTGGCGGCCAGGGCACCTATCTGCGTCTCGGCAATCCGGACCTGAAGTCTGAAACGAGCAACAGCTTCGATATCGGTGCGAATTTCGGCGATGACGATGCAGGCGGCCGTATCAGCCTGTTCTACAACCGCTACAAGAACTTCATCGATATCAAGACGTTAAGTGTCGCTGAAGCCGCTGCCGTCGGTATCAACCGTGCGCTCTTCCCGCAGGGCGTGACGCGCGGCGTCAACCTTGACCGCGCCCGCATCTACGGCGTCGAGCTTTCCGGTCATAAGCGCTTCGACAACGGATTTGGCGTCCGCGCCGGTCTGTCCTTTCAAGATGGCAAGGACCTGAGCAGCGGTGCATTCCTGCAGTCGGTTCTGCCCTTCAAGGGCGCTCTTGGTCTCGATTATGACGCCGGGTTCTGGGGTGTCAGCCTCGACTGGATCGGTGCACGTGGCGGCAAGGGTAACGACATCATCTCACAGGGTAGCCGCCAGTATTTCGCGGCACCTGGTTACGGGATCGTCGACCTGACGGGCTGGTGGGAGCCGGAGCAGGTTCCGGGCCTGAAGGTGAATGCCGGCATCTACAACGTCTTCGACAAGACCTATTACGACTACTCGACGGCTCGCCAGTCCGGCAACCAGCCGAACGCCTACTACTCGGAACCGGGCCGGACGTTCAAGGTCTCGCTCACCCAGAAGTTCTGATCAGACCGTCTACGCAAAAATGAACAGCGGCCTTCACGGGCCGCTTTTTTTGTTTTCTGCGGCCGCGCGCATTGACACTGTGCATATGCACATATATATCCGACCCATGTCTGGTTTATCTGAAATCAACCTCTGCAATTGTTTTGCCATCCGCCAGGCGGCGCGGTTTGTGTCGCAGCTGTATGAGCGGCATTTTGGCGGGGTGGGGGTTACGTCCAGCCAGTTCTCGATTCTTGTGCATGTGCATACAGCGGGCACCGTCGGCATGCTTGAGTTGGCCGAGGCGATGATGATGGATCGCACGACGCTGGTGCGGGCGATCCAGCCCCTGCAGCGCGATGGCTATCTGGTAAGCCAGCCGGAAGGCAAGGGTTCGCGCAAGCTGCTCTTGACCCTAACGCCACGGGGCCGGGCAAAGCTGTCCGAGGCGGCAATCGCCTGGCAGGCGGCGCAGGATGAATACACAAATCTTGTTGGCGCAGAGCGCGCCAACGTGCTGCGCGAAACGCTGCTATCCATTCCGGCCCTGGCCGCTTGAACATAACGCAGGGCCGTTGCCCAGCAATTTTTGTCAATAATAGTGCGTATGCACTTGAAAAGGAAACCACCAATGAACGTTCAAGGATCTACTGCTCTCGTGACCGGCGCCAATCGCGGCATCGGCCGGACATTTGTCACCGAGCTTCTCGCCCGGGGCGCCGCCAAAATCTACGTCGGTGCCCGTGACGTCACGTCGCTTGCCGGGCTCGTGGCGCTCGATCCGGCCCGCATCGTCGCCCTGAAGCTCGACGTCACCGATGCACAGGACGTGGCCGCCGCCGCACAGGCTGCAGCCGATGTGACACTGCTGATCAACAATGCCGGATATGCCGGCGGGGAAGGGGTCATTTCCGCAACAGACCTGTCGGTTGCCCGGCAGGAAATGGAGGTCAACTATTTCGGCGTTCTCGCCCTGTCGCAGGCCTTTGCTCCCGTTCTCGCCAAATCGGCCGGGAGCACCATCGTCAACGTGCTGTCTTTCCTGTCGCTGGTCACCATGCCGTCTGTCGGCACCTATTCCGCCTCTAAAGCCGCTGCGCTTGCCGCCACGCGCACCGTCAGGGCCGAGCTCGAAGGGCAGGGCACGCAGGTGATCGCCGTCATGCCGGTGCAGGTCGAGACGGACATGGGCCGCAGCCTGCCGGAACCGCGCCTGCAGCCGTCCGAGGTGGCCGGCGAGGCGCTGGATGCGGTCGTCAGCGGCAAGCAGGAGGTCTTCCCAGGTGAACTGACCCGCAACAGCGCGGCAATGTTTGCAGCCGACCCCAAGGCGGTGCAGGCGCATATGGCAAAAAGCCTGCCGCGCCGGGCTGCTGCCTGATCGCCACCCCACGGCAACCGGGCGCCCCGAATTTTCGCGGGGCCCCGCTTGCGCAATCCGGCATCTCACGCTAACAGTTTTCTCCATGAAAACGGCACGCATCCTTTCGATCTGGTGGTGGGCTCGCTAAGGCGGCCTTGGACCAGTCGTGCGTAACCGCAGACCACAAGCCGCCCGGGATACCTGAGGCGGCTTTTTTGTTTTCAAGGCCGCCTCCGAACCGGCTTTTTTAAACGGGGATGAGACGATGGTGACGAAGGTTCTGGACGACGGCGCGGAAGCCTACGAGACGAAGGGCGGCATTACGATCTCGCGCCGGCGGCGCGAGGCGCCCTATGCCGATGCGATTTCCAGCTATGTCGACCGGCTCGACGAGCGCCGGGGTGCGGTGTTCTCCTCCAACTACGAATATCCGGGCCGCTATACGCGCTGGGACACCGCCGTCATCGATCCGCCGCTGGCAATCTCCTCCTTCGGCAAGGCGCTGTGGATCGAGGCCTATAACGGGCGCGGCGAGGTGCTTCTGTCGCTGATTGGCGATCATCTGAAAACGGTGGCCGACATTACGCTCGGCGAATCCTCAGACCGCCGCCTCGACATCACCATCAACCCGCCGTCGCGGGTCTATACGGAGGAAGAGCGCTCGAAGATGCCAACGGTGTTCACCGTGCTGCGCGCCGTCACCGAGCTGTTCTTTTCGGCCGAAGACGCAAGCCTCGGCCTCTACGGTGCCTTCGGCTACGATCTTGCCTTCCAGTTCGACGCGATCGAGCTCAAGCTGACGCGGCCTGACGATCAGCGCGACATGGTGCTGTTCCTGCCCGACGAAATCCTGGTGGTCGATCACTATTCCGCCAAGGCCTGGATCGACCGTTACGACTTTGCCAAGGGTGGCCGCACGACAGAAGGCAAGGACGGCGATATCGCGTCCGATCCGTTCCACACGGTGGATGTCATTCCGCCGCATGGCGATCACCGTCCCGGCGAATATGCCGAGCTCGTCACCAAGGCGAAGGAAAGTTTTCGCCGCGGCGATCTGTTCGAGGTCGTTCCCGGCCAGAAATTCCTCGAGCGCTGCGACAGTCGCCCCTCCGAAATTTCCAAGCGGCTGAAGGCGATCAATCCGTCGCCCTATTCCTTCTTCATCAACCTCGGCAATCAGGAATATCTGGTCGGCGCCTCGCCGGAAATGTTCGTGCGTGTGTCGGGCCGCCGCATCGAGACTTGCCCGATTTCAGGCACGATCAAGCGCGGCGACGATCCGATTGCCGACAGCGAGCAGATCCTCAAGCTCCTGAACTCCAAGAAGGACGAATCCGAGCTCACGATGTGCTCGGACGTCGACCGCAATGACAAGAGCCGGGTCTGCGAGCCCGGTTCGGTCAAGGTCATCGGCCGCCGCCAGATCGAGATGTATTCGCGCCTGATCCACACGGTGGACCATATCGAAGGCCGCCTGCGCGACGGCATGGACGCGTTCGACGGCTTTCTCAGCCACGCCTGGGCGGTCACCGTCACCGGTGCGCCGAAGCTTTGGGCCATGCGCTTCATCGAGGCTCATGAAAAGAGCCCGCGTGCGTGGTATGGTGGTGCCATCGGCATGGTCGGCTTCAATGGCGACATGAACACCGGCCTGACGCTGCGCACCATCCGCATCAAGGACGGCATTGCCGAGGTGCGGGCCGGGGCGACGCTGCTTTACGATTCCAACCCCGAGGAAGAAGAAGCCGAAACCGAACTGAAAGCCTCTGCCATGATTTCCGCCATCCGCGACGCCAAGTCCGCCAACAACAGCAAAGCCGGCCGTGACGTGGCGACTGTGGGCGCCGGTGTAAAGATCCTGCTGGTCGATCACGAGGATTCCTTTGTTCACACACTGGCAAACTATTTCCGCCAGACCGGGGCCGAGGTTACCACCGTGCGTTCGCCGGTGGCGGACGAAGTGTTCGACACGATCAAGCCGGATCTTCTGGTTCTGTCGCCCGGCCCGGGCACGCCGAAGGACTTCGACTGCAAGGCGACGATCAAGAAGGCGCGGGCCCGCAACCTGCCGATCTTCGGCGTCTGCCTCGGCCTGCAGGCGCTGGCGGAAGCCTATGGCGGCGAGCTCCGGCAGCTGGCGGTTCCGATGCACGGCAAGCCGTCGCGCATCCGGGTGCTCGAGCCCGGCCTGGTGTTCTCCGGTCTCGGCCGCGAGGTCACCGTCGGTCGTTACCACTCGATCTTTGCCGATCCGGCCACGCTGCCGCGTGATTTCATCATCACGGCGGAAAGCGAGGATGGCACGATCATGGGGATCGAGCATGCCAAGGAACCGGTGGCTGCCGTGCAGTTTCACCCGGAATCGATCATGACGCTGGGTGGCGATGCCGGCATGCGGATGATCGAGAACGTGGTGACGCATCTGGCCAAGCGCGCCAAGACCAAAGCCGCGTAAAGCAGCCGATCAGGCTTTGACAAAACCGCCGTTTTGGCCGATAGAGACGTCTAATAAACCGCGTGGGCGAACGTTCGTCCACGCGGTTTTGCGTTTCAGTCGCCCTGTTTTTGCAAATCGTTTGCATCCGCATGAGGAGACCGGCCATGACCGGACACAGCATCAGCACGGTGAAGCGGCTCGCCTTCTGGGGCATTCCGCTGTCGATTGCCGTGCTCAGCCTGAAGATGCTGGCCTGGTGGGTCACCGGCTCCGTGGCGCTTTTGTCGGACGGGCTGGAATCGATCGTCAATGTCGTGGCGGCGGTCATCGCCTTTGCCATGATCGGCTATGCGGCCAAGCCTGCCGATGCGGATCACCCGTTCGGCCACCACAAGGCCGAGTATTTTTCCGCCGTCATCGAAGGCGCGCTGATCGTCGTTGCCGCGCTCCTGATCGTCACCGAGGCGGTCGGCGCCCTGTCGAACCCGTCCCTGCCGGATGCGCCGGTTCTCGGTCTCGGGATCAATCTGGCGGCTGGTGTGGTCAATGCGGTCTGGGCCTATCTCTTGATCCGCGCCGGCAAGGCGTACCGGTCTCCGGCCCTGACGGCGGATGGACAGCACATCCTGTCCGACGTCATCACCTCGGCCGGCGTTCTCGTTGGCCTGGTTCTGGTGCTTCTGACCGGCTATGCCATTCTCGACCCCATCCTTGCCATTCTGGTCGCACTCAACATTCTCTATCAGGGCTGGCGGGTGATTTCGCATTCCGTCGACGGGCTGATGGACCGGGCCGTCACAGTCGAGGAGGAAGCGGCGATCAAGGCCGCCATCGCCGCCCATGGCGGTGGTTCGCTCGGCGTTCACGATCTGAAGACCCGGCAGGCGGGGCCCGCCATCTTCGTCGATTTTCACCTGGTCGTGCCGCATGCCATGCCGGTCGGCGAGGCGCACGACATCTGCGACCAGATGGAGGATGCGATACGGCAGGTGCATCCGGGCGCAAAAATCGCCATTCACGTGGAACCGGAAACCGAAAAGGCGCACGGCGTGCGCGTCAAACTGCAGGAGGCTGCAAAACCCTGACAAACCAGGCAGGGCCGTTGCGGAGTATGATTCAAGCATAGAAAAAGCGGCGGAACCTGGGGGCTCCGCCGCTTTTCGTTTGCGTGGATTTGGATGTCAGCCGAAGATCAGAGCAACGCCGGCCAGTGCCGTCAGGCCGCCAAGGACGCGCGAAACCGTCTTGCCTGCGGACAGCTTGCCGATGCCAAGACCGAGCCCGATGCCAGCCGCGTGCAGGAAGGCCGTCGCGATGACGAAGCCGGCGCTGAAGGGCAGGGCGCCGGCGGCACCCAGTTCGCCGCCGTGGGCATAGCCGTGGAACAGCGCGAAGACGCCGACGATGGCCGCGCTGGCGGCCACATCGATGCGGACAGCCATGGCGACCAGAAGGCCGAGAGCGACGACGGAGGCGAGGATCGCCGGTTCTACGAAGGGAAGCGAGACGCCGCCCATGGCCAGGGCGAAGCCGATTGCCATCGTGCCGACGAAGGAGGCCGGAACGGCCCACAGGGCGCGGCCACCGATCTGGGCTGCCCAGAGACCGACCGCGACCATGACCAGGATGTGGTCGAGGCCGGAGAGCGGATGGGTGAGGCCGGCGAGCAGGGAGCCGTGCTCCAGCGGATCGAGGTGGGCGAAGGCCGGAGCGGCGGCGGCCAGGAGAAGGCCGGTGGAAAGGAGAAGTCGCTTGAACATGAATGTCCCTCGGTTTGGTCGACAGGGTGCCTGACGCAGGTACACCCGATGTTGCAGTGCAGGAGCGTACTATCGGACAAACAGGTGCGCCTGTCCACATCTGGCAGCGGCGAATTTGCCGCTTTGCGCGCCACGGCAACAAGAAAAAGCGCGACTGCGGCCTGCCGTTAAGCATGCTCGCCGATCAGGCGCCCCATCGGTTGCGATACCGTTTGCCAGCGCACGATTTTATTGCATTGTTTTGCAACACGAGTCGCACTATGTGCGGGAGACAGAAAAATGGCGGAGTGCTGCGCATGAGCGACGAAGAAGACAAGAAGACCGAAACCCCGTTGGGCAAGGAAGCGGAAGCGAACCTGTTCAAATCCCGTTCGATCTTCATTTACGGCGGCATCACCCAGGAACTGGCCCAGAAGGTCTGCTCGCAGCTCGTGGCGCTTGCCGCCGCCAGCGACGAGGACATCCGCATCTTCGTCAGCTCGCCGGGCGGCCATGTCGAATCGGGCGATTCGATCCACGACATGATCAAGTTCATCAAGCCGAAGGTCTGGATGATCGGCACCGGTTGGGTCGCATCCGCCGGCGCGCTGATCTATGTCAGCGTTCCCAAGGAACGGCGCCTTTGCCTGGCAAACACGCGTTTCCTGCTGCATCAACCCTCCGGCGGCACGCGCGGCATGGCGTCAGACATCGAGATCCAGGCCCGCGAGATCATCAAGATGAACGAGCGCCTGAACAGGATTTTTGCTGCGGCCACCGGCCAGCCGGTCGAAAAGATCGCCAAGGACACCGATCGCGACTACTGGCTTTCGGCCGAAGAGGCGATCACCTACGGCCTCGTTTCGAAGATCATCACATCGCAGGCCGAGATCGGCGCCTGATCGATTGTTGCCCCGCGCTTTTAGGCGTGGGGCAATCTCTTCTGCGGACCGCAAGGCTGTGTATCGCTGCAGATTTCCATCGTTTTCCGGTTTCTTCTCCGCCCATCTCGTCTATGAATCGTCGGGATTTCAACGGGCGTTGACACGATGATCCGGGATTTTTCCCTTCAAAGTCTTTTCATGGGTTTGCTGACGGCGTTCGTCGGATCGGCAAGTTCGTTTGCCGTGGTGCTGCAAGGCCTGAAGGGCGTCGGCGCCACCGATATCGAGGCAGCCTCCGGCCTGATGGCGCTGATGATCGCCACAGGCGTATGCGCTATTCTGCTCAGCCTTACGACGCGGCTGCCGGTCAGCATCGCCTGGTCGACGCCGGGTGCGGCGCTGCTGGCCACCACGGGTGTCGTCGAGGGCGGATTTCCGGTGGCCGTCGGAGCTTTCCTCGTTTGCGGCGCCCTCATCGTCATCGCCGGTCTCTTTCGCCCGCTCGGCCGCGCCGTCGCGTCGATTCCCGCACCGCTGGCCAACGCCATGCTGGCGGGTGTCCTGCTGGGCTTATGTTTTGCCCCCGTCAAGGCCATCGCCTTCAATCCGCTGCTCGGCTTGCCGATCGTGCTCGCCTGGATCGTCGTCGGCAGCATCAACCGGCTGCTGGCCGTGCCGGCCGCGCTCCTGGCCTTCGCGCTGGTGCTGGCCTTCGGCGTCGAACTGCCGGCAGAGGGGATTGCCAACCTGACCAAGACGTTGCTGCCATCGCCGGAACTGGTGATGCCGGTCTTCACGCTCGCCGGTTTCGTCAGCATCGCGCTGCCTTTGTTCATTGTCACCATGGCCTCGCAGAACATTCCCGGCATCGCCGTGCTGCAGGTCAACGGCTATGCGCCGAAGCCCGGGCCGCTGTTTGCGACCACCGGCGTGTTTTCGCTGCTGAGCGCACCCTTCGGCGGCCATGCCGTCAATCTTGCGGCAATCACGGCGGCGATGTGCGCAGGGCCCGACGCCCACCCCGATCCAGCCCGGCGCTACTGGGCCTCGACCGTTGCGGGCGTGGGCTACATCGTCGTCGGTCTTCTAGCCGGTGCGGTCACCGCCTTCGTCAGCCTGGCGCCACCCATTCTCATCCAAGCGGTTGCAGGCTTGGCGCTGATCGGCGCCTTTTCCGGCTCTGCCGTCGCCGCCTTCAAGGAGTCTGCAACCCGCGAAGCCGCCGCCGTCACCTTCCTCGTCACCGCATCGGGCGTGGCCTTCGCCGGTATTTCCGGGGCGTTCTGGGGATTGCTGGGAGGCGTGCTAATGCTGGGCTTGGCGCGGCTGGTGAATAGTAGAAAATCCTGACATATGATTGACGTATATCGTATTTCCCTTAGGATGTGTTATGATCCTGGGCTATGCTGACAAACGCACGGAGAGTTTTGCGCGCGGTGAATTCGTTCGCGAATTCCAGGGTTTCGGGCGACAGGCTTTCAAGCGGCTGGATATTCTCGAGGCTGCAACCGGGTTGGACGATCTGCGGGCTTTGCCGAGCAACCGCCTGGAGGCCTTACGCGGCGACCGGCAAGGGCAGTTCAGCATTCGCATCAATATGCAGTGGCGGATATGTTTCGATTGGCCGGCCGGCGCTCAAGGGCCATCGAAGGTTCAGATTATCGATTATCATTGAGAGGCAAGGACATGTCACGACCCGTCATTCATCCCGGCGAAATTCTCGCTGATGAGTTGGACGCCTTGGGGATCACCCCGACAGAGCTCTCCCGGCAGATCGGCGTTCCGGCAAACCGGGTTTCACAGATCATTCGAGGCCGTCGCGGCATCACAGGCGACACGGCTGTCAGGCTCGGCCACTGGTTCGGCATGTCGGCGCAGTTCTGGCTCAATCTGCAGGGCGCCTTCGATATTGGTATGGCTTTGGCGAAGGCTGGAGACGAAATTGCAAAACTTCCGACGCGGCTGGAAACTGGTCCCGCACTGCCTGTGGCAGGTGAATAGCTTTCCCCCCTTGCCCTTTTTCCCGTCCACAGCTATAGGACCTTCATGTTGAAGACAGGCGCCGCATTTTTTGGACAGATTTCCCGCAGCCGCACGGCTGTTGCGGAGCGTTCGCGCGCCTTCACCTCGCTTCTTCTTCTCGGCCTTACGCGCGGTTGCCGGGTCCTTTAAGGAGCGCCCGGCGGCCGATGAGCCCGCTGGCTGAAGCTCCTTGAGACACTCCATCCACATTCCGACCAGATACCCCCAAGGGGTGGCATTTTTCGTCGCCAAGCCGTTCCTTATCGGCTAATGCAGGCGGCGCGTGCCAGAGACCAAGAGACGAAGCGATGATCATCAAATCTCATACCATCAAGCAGGGCATGCCCGACGCAGCCGTGAAATATCAGCCCTATCCGCAGATCAACATTCCCGACCGCACCTGGCCCGGCAAGACGATCGACAAAGCGCCGATCTGGTGCTCGGTCGATCTGCGCGACGGCAACCAGTCGCTGGTCGATCCGATGGGGCACGACCGCAAGGCGCGCATGTTCCAGTTGCTGCTCGACATGGGCTTCAAGGAAATCGAGATCGGTTTCCCTTCGGCCTCGCAAACTGATTTCGATTTCGCGCGCTGGTGCGTCGAGGAGGGCAATGTGCCCGCCGATGTCTCGCTGCAGGTTCTGGTCCAGTGCCGGCCGGAGCTCATCACCCGCACGTTCGAGGCGCTGCAGGGCGCCACAAGACCGATCATCCATTTCTACAATTCGACCAGCGAGTTGCAGCGCCGCGTGGTGTTTGCCAAGGACGTGCGCGGCATCAAGCAGATCGCCACCGATGCGGCCAAGATGATTACCGACATGGCGGCCAAGGCCGGCGGCGGGTTCCGGTTTGAGTATTCGCCCGAAAGCTTTACCGGCACGGAGCTGGAGGTGGCGCTGGAGATCTGCAATGCGGTGACCGAGATCATCCAGCCCACCGCCGACAACAAGCTGATCCTCAATCTGCCGTCGACCGTCGAGATGGCGACGCCGAATGTCTATGCCGACCAGATCGAATGGATGTGCCGCAACCTCGACAATCGCGAAAACATCATCGTTTCTCTGCATCCGCACAATGACCGGGGCACCGGCATTGCCGCCACGGAACTGGGCCTGATGGCCGGCGCCGACCGCGTCGAAGGCACGCTGTTCGGCAATGGCGAGCGCACCGGCAATGTCGACGTGGTGACGCTGGCGCTGAACATGTTCACGCAAGGCATCGATCCGCAGCTGGACTGCTCGGATATCGAGCGCATCAAGGACGTCTACGAATATTCCAACCAGATGATCATTCCCGAGCGCCATCCTTACGTCGGCGAACTGGTCTACACGGCTTTCTCCGGCTCCCATCAGGATGCAATCAACAAGGGCATGAAGGCGATCAAGGTTGCCAACACGCCGCTGTGGGAAGTGCCCTATCTGCCGATCGACCCGCGCGATGTCGGCCGCTCCTACGAGGCGATCATCCGCATCAACTCGCAGTCGGGCAAGGGCGGCATCGCCTATATCCTGCAGGAAGACTACGGCATCAACCTGCCGCGCAACCTGCAGGTGGAGTTCCGCGAGGACATCCAGCGCATCACCGACGAGGAAGGCAAGGAAGTGCCGTCGAAGGCGATCCATGCGCGCTTCATCGAGCGGTATGTCGAGCAGCCCGGCGCGCGTATCGGCTATGTCGATCACCACACCTATCCGCTCGGCGAACACAAGGGTGCGCGCATCGTCGCGGCCGAAATCACCGACAATGGCGAGACCAAGCGCATCGAGGGCCGGGGAACAGGCCCGATCGACGGCTTCATCAACGCCCTGTCGATCTATCTCGGCATCGACATGTCGGTGGCCGACTATTCCGAGCATTCGCTGCAGCACGGCTCGAACGCGGCCGCCATCGCCTATGTCGAAGTCGAATATCCCGACGGCAAGCTCTTCGGGGTCGGCATCAACACCAACATCGTCGCCGCCTCGCTCGAAGCCATCGTTTCGGCCGCCAACCGGGTGCTGGCGCAGCGCGAAGGCTGAACCTTCGTAGTCCCTATCATGACTGGACAAACAGCGGCCGCATCTGAGCAGATGCGGCCGCTGGCGTTGAGCATGGCTCAAACGCCATCGCAACCTATTGCGTTTATTGCTGATTTTCTAATTCTTCCTGAGGTTTAAGATTTTCCAAATAGGACATTCTTAACCACGTCTGGCTAAGATGAGCCATCTTCGGGAGCCTTGCAGCAGCGCGGCTTCCAGCCGTTGCCATGATGGCAGATGCGTTCGCCGGCTCGGGTGCGAACGCCCCAGATCTTTCACCTTTGATATTGTTATGCTGGTTCACCGTGTGGGCCGGCCACGGGGAGGAACCGTCATGAAATCCGCAATGCGCTTTGGAATTGGAATGCGCCTCAGTATCGGCTTCGGATTTCTGCTGCTCCTCATGCTGGGACTGACCCAGATGTCGGTGTCGCAGGTCAACGACATCAACACCAATCTCGGCCACATCAACGATGAGAACAGCGTCAAGCAGCGCTTTGCCATCAATTTTCGCGGCAGCGTTCACGACCGCGCCATCGCCATTCGCGATGTTGTTCTGGTGAAAACGCCGGAAGAACGCCAGGCTGCCATCGATCTGATCGCGAAACTCGCCGAGACCTATGCGGCGAACGAAACCAAGATGAGCGAGATGATCGCCTCTCCGGCCGGCGCGTCCGATGCCGAGAAGGCCATTCTCGCCGACATCGCCGACATCCAGTCGAAGACCAATCCGCTGGTCGCCGAAATCATCGGTCTGCAGGCCAAGGGTGATACGGAAGCGGCGAGCAAGGTTCTGCTCGAGCAGGCCCGTCCGCTCTTCGTTTCCTGGCTCGGCGCCATCAACCAGTTCATTGACTATCAGGAAGCCCTGAACAAGACGGTAGGCGGCGATGTGCGCCAGTCGGCCAGTGGATTTCAGGAGATCGCTCTCATTTCCCTGGCCGTGGCGGCTTTGATGGCGGTTATTGCCGCTCTTCTCGTCAGCCGCTCGATCATCGGGCCGATGGCAAAACTGCGCGAAAGCCTGCGGTTGATGGCCGAGGGCCGTCTCGACAGCGACACGGCGCTCGATGCGCGTCGCGACCAGATCGGCGATCTCGCCCGCGCCGTCGGTGCGGTTCGCGATGCGGTGAGCGGCCAGGCGGACCGCCAGGCAGCGACGGAGGCGGAGCGCTCTGCCGTGGAACGCGAAAAGATGGAGCGGGATGCCACGGCGCGTCAGCGCCAGGCAGAACAGACCAACCATGCGGTGAGCCAGTTGGGCCTCGGCCTGAGTGAAATGGCCGACGGCAATCTGCAGTTTCGCCTGACGGAGGATTTCGGCAGCGAGCTCGACGGTCTTCGCACCGATTTCAACGCATCGCTGGAAAAGCTTCAGATGACGCTGCGCTCGATCGGCAAGAATGCCCGGTCGATCGATACCGGTGCCAACGAGATCAGCACAGCGGCCAATGATCTTGCCAGACGCACCGAGCAGCAGGCAGCCTCGATCGAGGAGACGGCTGCGGCGCTCGACGAGATCACCGCCACCGTGGTCGACTCGACCAAACGTGCCGAAGAAGCCGGCTTCCTGGTCGACAAGACCCGCAACAATGCCGAGAAGTCGGGGGAGGTCGTTACCCGGGCCGTTCAGGCCATGGGCGAAATCGAGAATTCGTCGCGCGAAATCTCCAACATCATCGGCGTCATCGACGATATCGCCTTCCAGACCAATCTCCTGGCGCTGAATGCAGGCGTCGAGGCGGCCCGTGCCGGTGATGCCGGCAAGGGGTTTGCCGTGGTCGCCCAGGAGGTTCGTGAACTGGCGCAGCGGTCGGCCAAAGCGGCCAAGGAGATCAAGGCGCTGATCAACAATTCCGGCGAGCAGGTCCGCATGGGCGTTTCGCTGGTCGGTCAGACGGGGACGTCGCTGACCGAGATCGTCTCTGAAGTCCAGGAAATCAACCGCCACGTCAAATCGATCGTCGAGGCGGCGCGCGAACAGTCGGTGGCGCTGAAGGGTGTCAATTCGGCTGTCAACACCATGGATCAATCGACCCAGCAGAACGCGGCCATGGTCGAGCAGACATCGGCGGCAAGTCACGGGCTTGTCTCGGAATCGGCGGCCCTTACCAGCCTGCTGCGGCAGTTCCAGCTGGGCGGCGGCGCTGCCTCCGCACCGGCGACGTCCTCACACGCACAGCACCCGGCGACGAGAAATGCGGCCTGAGCTCACAGCTGCTTTGATGCATGTCTCCCAAAAGTGTGCGCGGTTTTGGGCTAAAGACATGCATAAAAACGTGCTTTAGAATTGGCCGGAAGTCCCGATCCCTTACTTCGCTGAACCTGTAAAGCTGCTCCGCAAACGGGGCAGCTTTTTTGTTCAGATCGACGTGGAAACCGTTTCTGCAACGGCTTTCAGTTCCTTGTTGTCGGCCGGGCCGACGACCACAAAGGCGGCGTCGCCCTTGTTCCAGGACACCAGATCGACAGCGCCGCGCCGGGCGTTGCTGAAAGCGGTGGTTTGGCCTGTCGATGCCGATTTCAGGAAACAGATGGCGATGACGGCGCCGCTTGCATCCTTGTACATCAACTGCGCCACCGGCTTGCCGGCTGCCACGAGAAGCCGGGCGCCCTCGAATGTCAGGCCCTGAGCAGCCAGATCCGGCACCTTGAAGTCGACGCCGACGCTGGAGGCCAGCCAGGTGGCGATCTCCGTATTGCCTTCAGACGCTGGAACTTCGACCAGGCGTTCACCGGCACGTGTGTAGATTCGGTGGTAATCGGCGACATCGTCCAGCCATGTGCGGGCCGAGGCGATTTCCGTCGTGGCAAACCCTGCCGGCTGGTGACCAATCATGTAGCCGAGCGCTCCGCCGACCACGAACAGCGCCACGGAGGCGGCCATGGCCTTCGGCCACACACTCGACTGGGCCAGCCGCACTGGCACTTCAGTCACGCGTTCGGCCTTCGGGTTGACGCCCGGGCCCTGCTTGATACGGCGCACGAGCGCCAGCGGAACCGGATCGTGGAGCTGGTCTTCGAACGCCTTGTTGCCAAAATCGTTTCCGGCCCGCAGCAGGTCGTAAAGTTTGCGCGCCTCTTCGTTGCTGGCGATCAGCGCTTCGAGTTCATGTTTTTCCGCTTCGTTCACTTCGCCGTCTATAAAGGCAGACAGGCGGACTTCCAGCGGGAGACCCTGTGTGTTGTTCAACGCTCAGGCCCTCCTTTCCGTTGTTTCATTGATCATCGCGGCAAGCCGCATACGCGCCGTCGAGAGCCTGCTCATGACGGTGCCGATGGGAATATTCAGTATCTCCGCCGTTTCGCGGTAGCTGTAGCCTTCGACATTGACGAGAACGAACACGCTGGCCAGCCCTTCGGGCATGGAGGCGATCATCTTCTGCAGCTGGTTGGCGTAAACCGCCTTTTCTCCGGAGGCTTCGACGACCAGTTCGTCCTGTTCGTTGGCATCGACCACGCCGCCGCCGGTGCGGACCTTGCGTTTTCTGATTTCATCCACCCAGAGATTCCGCGTCATGGCATAAATCCAGCTTTCCAGCCGTCCCTCCCCATTCCAGAGGTGGCTGCGGGTGATCGCCCTCTCGCAGGCTTCCTGCACGAGGTCGTCTGCGTCGGCGGCATTGCGCGTCAGTGTCATTGCGAAGCGGCGCAGCTTTGGCAGCAAACCTACCAAATCCCGCCTGAAGTCGTTCGATTCTGCCACTGGACGCATTGCTCTTCCGATGAAACGTTCCGGATCGATGAATTATTCGGCGCTTTAAAAAATAACCGCCGGACTGATATGAAACATTGAAACGGCCTCTGCAAGCAAAGAGAAGCGGGGAAAGCCGTTTCTTGCCTTCCCCGCCATGATGGTCTTGATCGAGCTCCTGGCCTGCGGCAGGACGGGCTCAGTAGGTGCGCACACCGCCGAGCGATTGCAGCAGGGCGCGGTAGGCCCAGGTGTTCTCGCCGCCGCGATCGCGGATCTCGATCAGCTGAACCCTGGCTTCCTCGATCTGGCCCTGTTCAATCAGCGCCTGACCCATGTAGGAACGGGCGAGGATGTAGTTCTCGTCGGCCTGGAGGGCGAGCTTGTAGAAGCTCATGCCGAGCTCCATGCGGCCGGCCTTGCGGTGGTCATAGCCGCGATAGTTGAGAATACGGGCGCTGTTCTGGTCCTTGACGGAATCGAGAACCTTGAGCGAATTCTCGTACTGGCCGGCATAGGCCAGTTCGCGGGCTGCCTTGAACAGAATGTCGTCGTTGAGCTCGGTCTTCTTCGGATCGACGCAGTCCTTCACGGCTGCGTCGAAGATCTTGCCGTCCTTGCATTCGGTCGTGGTTTCGGTGGCGACCGGTGGTTTGGTCACGTCTTCTTCCTTGACGGGTTCGGTCTCGGTCGTGTCCGCCTTGGCCGGATCTTCCGTCACGGCCTCTTTCGCCGTGTCCTCGACGGCTGGCGTCTCGGTCGTCGTGCCTTCGACAGCGGGCTTCTCGGTGGTGGTTTCTTCGATGACGACGGGTGTGTCCGTCGTCGGTTCTTCCATGGCGGCCCGTGCCATCTGGCCCATGGACAAGACGGTGGCGGCGGAAAGCAAAGCAATCTTTGCAGTCTTGCGGGTCATCATCAGGGTCGATCTCCTTGGCTATGGTGATATGTCGGTATGCGGCAATTCACGGAGGCCCATGTCCGGCCGGCCGTTAACACGGGGCTTTGGCTGACAACGTTTCACCGTCTGTCTTTATTCGGAGGATATCGGTTTTTTCCCGATTGGCGAGAGGCGATCAGGGAAAATCCGTCGTCTCGGCAAGAACGACGGAGGTGCCGGTTGCATCGAGCGCGAAGCGTTCGCGCTTGAGGTTCCATTGGCCCGGCGCGCCGGAGATGGAGAAGAGATTGTAGGCGGCTGGCGGCTTCTTGCCGCCCGGCGACTGCGAGGCCGAGGCGATGCCGACGACCGGCACCGGTTTAATCTGGCCCTTTAGCCAATGCACGGTGTTGAGATGGGTGTGGCCGTGCAGGACCAGTTCGGCACCACCGGCCGAGATCGTCGCGGCAAAGCGGCGGATGCCGAGCATGCGCTTGTGCATCGGCGTGGCGCCCCGGATCGGTGGATGATGGATCAGCACGACGCGGAACAGGCCTGCCTCACCGGCAGCGCGCAGCACGTTGACAGTCTCGCGGGCCTGACGGTTGCCGAAATAGCCTGACGCGGCGAAGGGTGGCGTGGCGATGGCGGTCGAGCAGCCGACGATGGCGACATTGCCGCGAACGCGCACATAGGGGAAGTGGCGGAAGTCATCGTCCCAGGCAGTGGGCGAAACATCGCCTCGCATGTAATCATGCCAGGCGCGCGTGGTCTTGTCATAGGCGCCCGGCACATAAGCATCGTGGTTGCCCGGCACCAGAGAGATATCCTCGGGCTTGCCGGCATCCTTGAGCCAGGCGGTGATCGCCTCGATTTCCAGCGATGTGGCGAGATTGACCATGTCGCCGGTGATCGCCAGATGGTTAGGCGCCTGCCGCTCGATATCGTCCATCAGCAATTCGAGCGTATCGCTGAAAAGATGCTTGCGCCGGTTTCGATGCCAGTTCACAAAACCGGTAATGCGTTTCGAGGCCAGTTCGAAAAGAGAGAGATTGGGAAGCGGGCCGAGATGAACATCTGAAATATGGGCAAGTTTGAACATGGCTCTGTTTTAGAGAGTGGTACCCGAGGGGGCAAGGAAATTGAGCAACGACGCTCCACCGGAAATGCGCAATTGGAAAGCCCGCCTGGTGACGAAGGTGGTGCACGCCTATTTTTCCATCGCGCGCGGCATGACGATGGGGGTTCGCGCCGCCTGTTTTGACAGCGAGGGCCGGGTCTTTCTCGTCCGCCACTCCTATGTGCCCGGCTGGCATATGCCGGGTGGCGGGCTGGAGCGGGGCGAAACCTCCTATGAGGCGCTGGCCAAGGAGCTGCGCGAGGAAGGCAATCTGGAAATGACGGCCCGGCCGCAGCTTTTCCATGTCTATTTCAACAACAGGACCAGCAAGCGCGATCATGTCGTCTTCTATCGCTGCGACGGTGTGCGCCAGACGGCGCCGCGCGTGCGAGACATGGAAATCATAGAGACCGGGTTCTTTCCGCTGGACGCCCTGCCGCCCGGGACCACATCCGCCACGCTGCGCCGTCTGGCGGAGCTGGCCGGAGAGCGGCTGCCGGACGACCTCTGGTAACTGTCTTAGCGGTCGGTGCGTCCGTGCGCGCCGTCGAGATCGAGCACGGGGCCGATGGGTACGATGCCGGTCGGGTTGATGGTGGCGTGGCTGCGGTAATAATGCTCCTTGATGTGACGGATGCTGACCGTTTCAGCGATGCCGGAGACCTGATAGAGGTCCTGCAGATAGGCTTGCAGGTTCCTGTAATCGGCGATGCGGCGGATATTGCACTTGAAGTGTCCGACATAGACGGGATCGAAGCGCACCAGTGTGGTGAAGAGCCGCCAGTCGGCCTCGGTAATGCGGTTACCGGTGAGGTAACGCTTTGTTTCGAGGCGCGTTTCCAGTTCGTCGAGCGTCTCGAACAGTTTTGCGACACTGTCTTCATAAGGCGCCTGGGAGGTGGCGAAACCGGCCTTGTAGACGCCGTTGTTGACCGTGTCGTAGATGCGGGTGTTCAACTCATCGATCTCGCTGCGCAGCTCCTCCGGATAAAAATCGTCGTTCGATCCGGTCAGGCCGTCGAAGGCGGAATTGAACATGCGGATGATTTCGGAGGACTCGTTGGAGACGATGGTGTTCTGCTGCTTGTCCCAGAGGACCGGGACGGTGACGCGGCCGGAATAGGTGGGGTCGGCCTTGACATAGACCTGCCAAAGATAGTCGGAGCCGAACAGATCGTCGGCGGTGCCGCCGTTTTCGTTCTTGAATTCCCAGCCGTTCTCAACCATCAGCGGATCGACGATCGAGACGATGATCAGGTCTTCGAGCTTCTTCAGCTTGTGGAAGATCAGCGTGCGGTGCGCCCAGGGACAGGCGAGCGAGACATAGAGGTGATAACGTCCGGCCTCGGCCTTGAAGCCACCTGTGCCGGATGGCCCGGCGCTGCCATCGGCCGTTACCCAGTTGCGGAAGGCCGAGGCCTTGCGCTCGAAGCGGCCTTTCGTTGCCTTCGTGTCATACCAGACATCGTGCCAGACGCCGTCTACAAGCATGCCCATTGTTGTCAGTCTCCGTGATTGCGTCCAGCGAATGTTGCCGGTTCCTGTCTGGTCATGGGCTCATAGATAGCGTGGCAGCGGGTCGGCGATAGTGCGCAAAGGTTGAACACTGCGTTTTTGGCTTTGACGGCGGGATTTTTTCTGCTATCCGGCAATCGCTCATGAAATTGGGCTTTGGCAACGATGTCAGATCGGACCGATCGCATGTTCTACCCGGGAAGCCCACGACGACGCTGATGCACCGCACACGCGCTACCGCGTGACCGCCATCATTTTCCGTTCGTTCTGCCGGGTTGCCCCATGTTCATGAAAAAGCACGACATCGTCTACCTCACCGAGGATGCGTCGCACGACGCTGCCATCGATCACATCAATGAAGAAGCCTTTGGCCCCGGCCGGTTCGCCCGCGCCGCCGCGCGGATCCGCGAGCAGGGGACGCATGATCCCATGCTGTCCTTCATCTGCGCCGACGACGGTGAGACGATCGCGTCCGTCAGGATGACGCCGGTTTGGGCCGGTTCGGTCAAGGGGCATCTGCTCGGCCCGCTCGCCGTGCGGCCTTCGCACAAGAACCGGGGTATCGGCCGTGAGTTGGTGCGGATCGCCGTCGAGGCCGCCCGCAGACATGGTTCCGAAGCCGTCATTCTGGTCGGTGACCCGCCCTATTACCAGCCGCTCGGCTTCGAGAAGGTCGCCTACGCGGCGCTGACCTTTCCCGGTCCGGTCGATCCGGCGCGGGTTCTGGTTGTGCCAATGGGCGAGGATGTGCATGCGCGGCTAAAGGGCGTGATCTGCTGGCGGGCATAGCGGCCACACGAACTGCGTGATTTTTCCAGACCGTGTGCTAGAATGTGTACAAGCCAACACAGGGACACCATCATGCCGCCCAGCACGACCGTGACGATCAGAATGAGTGTCGATGCCAATGCCAAGCTTGCGAAACTGGCGAGCGATACACGGCGCAGCAAATCCTTTCTGGCCGCAGAGGCTGTTTCTGCCTATGTCGACCGGGAGCTTGAGATCATCGAAGGCATTCATCGCGGTCTTGCCGATGTCGAGGCCGGCCGGCTCGTGCCGCATTCCGATGTCATCGCAGAAGCGCGTCAGATCGTCGCCGCTGCCAAGATCTCAGCGAAATGAAACCCGTCGTCTGGTCTGACGATGCGCGCCGGGATTATCTCGATATCCTTCGCCATATCGCGCAAGACGATTGGGTTGCTGCAGAAAAAGTTGTCGATGCGATTGAAAAAGCCGGTAACAGTCTCGGCAACGTTCCAACAGGACGACCGGGGCGCATATCCGGAACGTACGAAAAATCTGTTTCCCGGCTGCCCTACGTCATCTCGTATGCCATCGGCATGCAGGCCGGCCACGAGACTATCTACATCCTTCGGGTCATTCATACCGCGCGAAACTGGCCAAGCGGTGCCTGGCCGGAGTAGCAGCTTGCCAGCGTTCACCGCCCTTCGCGGTACCACGTTCCCGAGATGAGCAGCAGCAGGGCGGCAAGCCCGGCGAAACCGGCAAACAGCGGCAGCGAATTGACGCCCTTGAGCACGGTCTCGTTGGTCATGGCCAGCGACAGGCGCTGGCTATCGGCGACGCGGACGGCGCCGTTGACCGGCAGGATGGCCGGAACGCCGGTTTCGCCATCGGCATTGGCGAGCCGGTGGACGAGGCCCTTTGATTTTTCCGCCAGGGGCTTGAGCGTGTCCTCGGTCGAGATCGTCGCCTTGAACTCCGGAGCGTTGACGCTGCCGACATGGACCAGCGCTGTAAGCTCACCATTGGCAATCTCGAACAGGCCGGTTTCGGTGCTCTTGATCTGGGCGCGATAAAGGCCCGGTTCACCCTCCGTCAGCGTCACGTCCTGGCGCGTGCCCGAGGGCATGGTGATGGTGGCGACGCCGGGGTCGCCGGCAATCGTCTGGCGGGTGATTTCCAGCGTGCGGCCAAAGGCGCGGGCGGTCAGCGCCTCTTCTTCCAGCGCCGGTTCCTGCATCAGCCAGTGGGCGGTGCGCCGGTAGAGCGAAACATGCGGGCCGCCGCCTTCGAAGCCCCTGGCCCAGAGCCAGCCCTGATCGGAGAGCAACATGGCGACACGGCCCTTGCCGGCGCGGTTCAGCACCAGGAGCGGCTTGCCGTCCGGGCCTTCCATGACGGTGTTGCCCTGCGGCGGGTTGACGTCGACGGTGCGGAACCAGCGGCCCCAGTGCGGCGGCTCGTCGCCGGCGCCTTCAAGGCCGCGCGTCACCGGATGTTTCTTGCCGTCATCCGACAGGCGCGGATAGAAACCGCCTTCGCTCATCAGGCCGGTGGGACTGGCGGGCAGGACGGCGGACAGTGGGGTCGAGGCGATGGAATCGTCGCCCGCATGTTCCGGGCCGGCCGCGATCAGCAGCGCGCCGCCGTTTTCGACATATTGGGCGATGTTGTCATAGTAGAGGATCGGCAACACGCCGCGATGCTGGTAGCGGTCGAAGATGATCAGGTCGAATTCGTTGATCTTCTCGACGAAGAGTTCGCGGGTCGGAAAGGCGATCAACGACAGTTCGTTGATCGGCGTTCCGTCCTGCTTTTCCGGCGGTCGCAGAATGGTGAAGTGCACCAGATCGACGGAAGCGTCGGATTTCAGCAGGTTGCGCCAGGCCCGTTCTCCCGCGTGCGGCTCGCCGGAGACCAAGAGCACGCGCAGGTTCTCGCGGATGCCGTCAATGACGTGGACGGCGCGGTTGTTGGCGGCGGTGACTTCGCCGGGCACTTCGCTCGTGGCGAATTCGAGGATGTTGTTGCCGCCGCGCGGTACCGTGAAAGTAAAGGGCGTGTCGGTGCCCGGCGTCGCCATCTGTTTGGCGATTTCGTTGCCGTTGAGCCGGATCGTCACTTCGGCGGAACCATCCTGCTGCCTGCCATCATCGATGACCCGGAAGGTCATGTTCTGGGCTTCGCCGACGATGCCGAAGCGCGGCGCGCTGACGATCTCGATGCGGCGGTCGAACTCATCCGGGCGGCCGGTGATCAGGCCGTGGATGGGCGCGTCGAAGCCGAGCGACTGGTTGACCTCGGGAACATCATGGATCTGGCCGTCGGTGATGAAGATCGCGCCGCCGACACGGGCCGGCGGCACATCGGCCAGCGCCGTCGACAGGGCGGCAAACAGCTGCGTCGAGGGCGTTTCGGTCGCTTCGTCGTCACCAGCCTCGACGATGCGGGTCTCGATGCGCGGAAAGCGGGCAAGCCGTTCTTTCAGCTCGGCCAGTGCCTTATCGGTCTGGGCGGTCCGGTCGGTGTTGGCCTGGCTCTGGCTGCGGTCGACGATGACGGCGACGATGGTGGAGAGCGGCTCGCGCTCTTCCTGCAGGACGACGGGGTTGGCCAGCGCCAGCACCAGGGCCGCCAGCGCCAGCGTGCGCAGGATGGTTCCGCGCATACCGCGCCAGAAACCGAGGGCGGCGAACACCAGACCGGCGAGACCGAGAAGGGCGATGGCGATCCAGGGCAGGAGCGGGGAAAATTCGACCGTCATATCCGTCTCCTACTGGCCAAGCCGTTCGAGGAGGGCGGGGATGTGCACCTGGTCGGCCTTGTAGTTGCCGGTCAGCATGTACATCATGATATTGACACCAGTGCGGAAGGCGTATTCGCGCTGCACCTCGTCCGGCGGTACGGTCGGCAGCATAGCCGTTCCGTTCTGGTCGATGGCCCAGGCACCGGCAAAATCATTGCCGGTGATCATGATCGGCGAGACGCCGTCGCCGGAGCGGGCCGGGCGGTTGGTCGGCTCGTTGTCGCGCGTGTCGAGCTGTGATTCGATCCAGAGCGGGCTGCCGGCGTAACGGCCGGGGAAGCTCGACAGCAGATAGAAGGATTTCGTCAGCACGTGATCGACCGGAACCGGCTCCAGCGGCGGAATGTCGAGATTGGCGAGGATTTCCTGCAGGCGCTGCGTGTTCGGGCCGGTCTCGCCTTCGCTGCCAAGAGCCGAGAATTGATCGCGCGTGTCGAACAGGACCGTGCCGCCGCCACGCATATAGGCGTCGATGCGGCCAACGGCCGCTGCGCTCGGCATCTGTGAATTGGCCGATATCGGCCAGTAGATGATCGGGTAGAAGGACAGTTCGTCCTTGGAAATATCGACACCGACCGGTTCGCCAGGCTCGAGCGTCGTGCGGTAAGTGAGGAAATCGGTCAGCCCCGCCAGTCCGCGCTCGGAAATCTTGTCGACCTCCTGTTCGCCGGTGACGACATAGGCAAGGTGGGTGGTGTTCAGCCGGTTGAGAATGTCCTCGTCGCCGGGTTTGCGGTCATCGGCCAGCGACTGGCCCGGCTGCAACGTCAGACCGACGGCGGCAAATGCCAGCACGGCAGCGGCCGTGGCCAGACGCATCCTGGCAAAGGCGCCGGCCATGAAGAGCACGATGGCGCTGTCGAGCAGCAGGAGGATGAGTGCTGCGGTGAACAGCCATGGTTTCATCGACCAGGTCTCGGCGCCGATCAGCTGCTCGCTGACATAGCCGTTTGCGAGGCCCGTCCTGTCGAGCGGCGTCAGCTCGGCACTGCGCGGCAAAAGATTGAGCGCAGTGTAGCCGTCTTCGGAGCCGTAGAGGCCGGGGGGATTGTCGAAGCTGGTCACGGGCGTCTTTCCGGCCGCTGTTTCCAGCGGCTTGGCAGCACCTGTTTCGCCGACTAGAATGCCGCTGGCGTTCAGCAGGCGGTAGGGCGGCAAGGTCTGGGCTTCGCTGGAACCGCCGGTCGACACACCGCCGCCACGGGCCAGTTGCACGCTCCGGCGCAGCATCTCGACGAAATCGCCCGAGATCGGCAGGTTCGACCATGTGGCTTCGGCGCTGACATGGCAGAGAATGATGCGGCCGGCGCCGACGGTCTTGGTCGTCACCAGCGGCGTGCCATCGGCCAGGCTCGCCCAGGTGCGCTCGGCCAGATCCGGGGTCGGCTCGGCCAGAACCTGGCGCTTGATGAGGATCTCAGAGGGCTTATCCATGCCGGCAAAGGGGCTGAAGGCCGGATAGTCGGCGAGCGGCTGCGGCTCGGACCAGGAGAGCGCGCCACCGAGCGCCCGTTCGCCCTGGCGCAGCGTCACCGGCACCAGCGGATCGTCGGCGGGAGCAGCCGCCAGGCGCGGCCCGGCGAAGCGAATGAGCGTGCCGCCATTGTTGATCCACTGCGTCACCGGGCCGTAGCTCTCTTCCGGCAGGCGGCCGATATCGGCCATGATCAGCACGGAAGGTTTCTGCTGCAGCAGTTCGGGGATGGCGACATTGAGCTCGGCGACGCCGGGCTCGATCAGATCGGCATAGGGCGTCAGCGCCCGGTTGATATAGTAGAGCGGCGACAGCAGCGGCTGGAACTGGTCGCGGACCTCGCCGCTCAGAAGGGCGACGCGGCGGCGGCGATAACCGTCGTCGAGCAGGAAGGTGCCGCCGGCCGTGGCGGCGCCGTCGATGGCGACGCGGGAGAAATCGTTGCGCAGTTCGAAGGGTGCCGTCAGCTCGCCGCGCCCGGTGCGTTCGCCGGCGGCAAAATTGATCGTGCCGTTGGAGATTGCCCGGCCGCGACCGTCATAGGCGGTGATGCCGACGGTGCGCGGCTCGGCTGTCACCAGCCGGCTGGCAGTGACGACCATCGACTTGGCTTCGTTGGCGGCGTTGGTGATGGCTATGGCCGCCTGTCCGTTGCCCTCGATCAGCCGAAGGCTTGCGGGTTTGAAGGCTGCCAGTGCCGACAGCGTCTCGTCTTTCTCCGTCACCGACAATCCGTCCGTCAGATAGGCAAGCGTGCCGGGCGTGGTGCCGGCAAGTGCGGTCTTCAGCGTTTCGATTGCCTTGGCGCGGTTGGGCAGAAGCGGGCGCGGGTCCGTTGCCATCAGCCGGTTTCGCGCTGTTGCGGCCGAGGCGGGAACCGCGTCGTTTTCGGTCTCGGCGGTGAACAGGATCGAGACCGGCACGTCGGAGGAGTCGGCGTCGTCGATCAGGGCCGAGGCCGTATCGACGCGTCTCTGCCAGTCGGCCGATGTCGACCAACTGTTGTCGATGATCAGCACCAGCGGGCCGTTGGCGGCCAGCGTGTTGGTGCGCGGATTGACCACCGGATTGGCGATGGCAAGGATGATCAGCGCCGCCATCAGCATGCGCAGCAGCGTCAGCCACCAGGGGCTTTTCGACGGCGTTTCCTCGCGCTTCAGCACGCTTGCGAGAATCTTCAGCGGAGGAAAGATTTCCGTGACCGGGCGCGGCGGCGTCAGGCGCAGCAGCCACCAGATGGCGGGTAGTGCGACGAGGGCGGCCAGCATCAGCGGATTGGCGAAGAGGAACGGGAGCGCGCTCACAGCTGGCCTCCATGCGTGGCCTTGGCCGGCATGCCGGACAGGTACATGTGCACCGCGACGAGTGCTTCGGAGGCCAAGTGGTCCGTGCGGTGGACGATGAAGCTCCAGCCGAGATGGCGAA
The DNA here is from genome assembly GCA_030655075.1 of Pararhizobium sp. GTDB lineage: Bacteria > Pseudomonadota > Alphaproteobacteria > Rhizobiales > Rhizobiaceae > JAURWE01. Next base: position 284,874 of record JAURWE010000024.1, on the reverse strand, counting down.
GGCTTTCGCCCAGATTGTCGCGGCGCGCGACATAGGCGCGGCGATAGTCGTCACGCACGGTTTCGGCGCGGCCGGCGGTCAGCTTTTCGCCGGTTTCCGGATCGACGAATTCGGTGCGGCCGGCATAGGGGAAGACCTCTTCGGCCGGATCGGCAATCTCGATGACATGGCCGCGCAGGCCGCGCCGGGCAATCGGCCCCAGGCGCTGCATGATGGCATCGGCCGGGTCGAGAAAATCACCTATCAGCACCAGATCGCTCTGGCCGCGGATCATGCGCGTGTCGGGCAGCCCGTCGCTCATCGGCTGGTGCATCAGCGCTGTTGCCAGCCGTTCGGCGGCGTTGCGGGCAGCGATCGGCTCCATGATGCCGGGGCAGCCGATGCGCTCGCCGGAGCGGGCGAGGATTTCGGCCAGCGCCAGCATCAGCACCAGCGCCCGGCTTTCCTTGGAGACGGTGCCGAGCGTCGACTTGTACATCATCGAGGGCGACAGGTCGGCCCAGAGCCAGATCGTGTGGGCGGCTTCCCATTCAAGGTCGCGCACATAGGTGTGATCGTCGCGGGCCGAGCGGCGCCAGTCGATGCGGGCCAGGCTTTCGCCGTCGCTATAGGGCCGGAACTGCCAGAAATTCTCGCCGATGCCGCGCTTGCGGCGGCCGTGCCAGCCGGAGATCACCGTGTTGGCGATGCGCTTGGCCTCCACCATGCAGTCCGGCACCAGGATGGCGCGCTGCTGGGCGCGGGACAGGACGTCGCTCGAAGGTGTCGGTTGAACGGTTTGGCCGATGGCAGCCATTCGCGGTCCTTAACTCTTGGCCTGCTTGACGAGGCCGGCGATCACGTCGCGTACCGACATGCCCTCGGCACGGGCAGCGAAGGTCAGCGCCATGCGGTGCTGCAAGACGGGTTCGGCCAGCGCCATGATATCGTCGATTGAAGGGGCGAGGCGGCCTTCGTAGAGCGCGCGGGCGCGGGCGCAGAGCATCATCGCCTGGCCGGCGCGCGGGCCGGGGCCCCAGGCGACGTTTTTGTCGGTGCCAGCATTGCCATTGCCGGGGCGGGCGGAGCGCACCAGCGCCAGAATGGCATCGACGACCTTTTCGCTGACCGGCATCTGGCGGATGAGCTTCTGGGTTTCCATCAGCCGGGCCGTGTCGAGAACCGGGCGGGCCTCGTTTTCGGAGACGCCGGTGGTTTCAAGCAGGATCTGCCGCTCGGCGGCAAGCTCGGGATAATGCACGTCGACCTGCAAGAGGAAGCGGTCGAGCTGGGCTTCGGGCAGCGGATAGGTGCCTTCCTGCTCCAGCGGGTTCTGGGTGGCCAGCACATGGAAGGGCTGCGGCAGGTCGTTGCGGCGACCGGCGACGGTGACGTGATATTCCTGCATCGCCTGCAGCAGCGCCGACTGGGTGCGCGGCGAGGCGCGGTTGATCTCGTCGGCCATCAAAAGCTGGGTGAAGATCGGGCCGGGCACGAAGCGGAAGGAGCGGCGGCCGTTGTCGTCCTGGTCCATCACCTCGGAGCCGAGAATATCCGACGGCATCAGGTCCGGCGTGAACTGGATGCGGCTGGTGCCAAGGCCAAGCACGGTGCCCAGCGTCGAAACGAGCTTGGTCTTGGCAAGGCCGGGAACGCCAACGAGCAGCGCGTGGCCGCCGGAGAGAACCGCGAGCATGGTCTGCTCGACGACGCTTTCCTGACCAAAGATGACCTTGCCGACTTCCTGTCGTACGAGACCGATATCGGCCAGCGCCTTTTCGGCAGCGGCGACGATGGCCTTTTCGTCCAATGCGGTTTCCGTGGATTTGATAACGCCCATCGTGGTCTCCGAACTTCGCTGTGGCCCGAGCCGAATCGAGAATTGCGTTGTTACGCCCTTGCCTTTTAAGCTTATGCTCTCATCTGTGGCTGACAAGCAGCGTTTCAATGACTATGTCGTGAGCCCCTGCAAGATCAGGACCAAACGGGACGGAAGAATGGCAGCGGAAAAAATAGTGAGCGCCGGCGATGCGGCAGGTCTTGCCGCACTGATTTCGCGCGCCGCCGGCCAGATGAACGAGAACGCCAAGGGCCTGCCGCCCGTAGACCGTTGGAATCCCCCGTTTTGTGGCGATCTCGACATGGAGATCCGCGCCGATGGCACCTGGTTCTACATGGGCACGCCGATCGGCCGGGCGCCGCTGGTGCGGCTGTTTTCCACGGTTCTGCGCAAGGACGAGGATGGTAACACCTACCTTGTAACTCCTGTGGAAAAGGTCGGCATCCGGGTCGCCGATGCCCATTTCATCGGCGTCGAGATGACCCGCACTGAACGCGGCGGCCATCCCGTCCTCACCTTCCGCACCAATGTCGGCGATGTCGTGGAGGCTGGAGCCGAGCATCCGTTGCGCTTCGATATCCACGGTGAAAACCGCGAGTTGAAACCCTATCTGCACGTTCGCGGGCGGCTGCAGGCGCTGGTGTCCCGGGCGGTGATGTACGATCTGGTGGCGCTGGGCGACGTGGTCGAGATCGATGGGGTCGCGATGTTTTCGGTGGCCTCAGGCGGCGAAATCTTCCCTGTCATGCCGGCCGCCGAACTCGAAGACCTGTCGCGATGAGCCTCGACGATGCGCGCGTGCCGGCCTTTTCGGCCGATGCCTTCCGCCGCCGCGCGCTGTCGCAGTCCGGTGGTCCGGCGGATATTGCCTGGCGCGATCATGGCGATTTCCTGCTCAATCCCGATGCTGTTCCCTATCTCGAAAGCCTCAATCTGCGCGATGCGGCGGTGCTGGTTCCCGTTATTGATGACGGCGACGATGCGCGGGTGATTTTTACGCAGCGGACCGCGACCTTGCGCAAACATTCCGGCCAGGTCGCCTTTCCGGGCGGCGCCATCGATCCCGGCGACGACGGTCCGGAAGGGGCGGCGCTGCGCGAGACCGAGGAGGAGATCGGCATCGAGCGGCGCTTCGTCGAGACCGTCGCGCGCCTGCCGCACTACATGGCCATGTCCGGCTTCCGCATCACGCCGGTGCTGGCCGTGGTGCAGCCGGGCTTCACCTTCTCGCTCAATCCGGACGAGGTCGACGATGTCTTCGACGTGCCCTTGTCCTTCCTGATGGACCCGCGCAATCACGGGCGCGGCCACGCGCATTGGCAAGGGGCCGAGCGTTATTTCTACCGCATGCCCTATGGCGAGCGGAATATATGGGGCATTACGGCAGGCATCGTCCGCATGCTCTATGAAAGGCTTTACGCATGACCTCCGTCGCCGCCGAACCCTGGTTTTCCGCAAGTCCGCTGCAGCGCATCTTTGCGCTTCTGAACGCGGATGGCGGCGAGGTTCGCGTCGTCGGCGGCGCCGTGCGCAACAGCCTGATGGGACTGCCGGTCAGCGACATCGACATGGCAACGGTGCTGGTGCCATCAGAGGTCGTGGCGCGGGCCAAGGCGGCCGGCATCAAGTCGGTGCCGACAGGCATTGCGCATGGAACCGTTACGCTGGTGCTGGAGGGCACGCCGTTCGAGGTGACGACGCTGCGCCGTGATGTTGCCACAGACGGCCGCCACGCCGAGGTTGCCTTCGGCACGGACTGGAAAGCGGATGCGGAACGGCGTGATTTCACCATCAACGCGCTTTACGCCGGCGCTGACGGTCTTGTTGCCGACCATACAGGCGGGCTGAAGGACATCGAGAGCCGGACGATCCGGTTTATCGGCGATGCGGCACAGCGGATCGAGGAGGATCACCTGCGCATCCTGCGCTTCTTCCGCTTCTTTGCCCATTATGGTTCCGGCCGGCCGGATGCGGACGGGCTGCGCGCCTCGGCGCGGGCCAAGGCCAGCCTGTCGCGGCTGTCGGCGGAGCGGGTCTGGACCGAGATGAAAAAGTTGCTGTCCGCCAAGGATCCCGGCCGGGCGCTGTTGTGGATGCGCCAGGCCGGTGTGCTGACCGAAGTCCTACCGGAAACGGAAAAATGGGGGATCGATACGATCCCTGCCCTGATTTCGACCGAAACGGCGCTTGGCTGGAGACCCGATCCGCTGCTGCGATTGGCAGCCATGGTGCCGCCCGATACGGACCGGCTGGCAGCGATGTCTGCGCGACTGAAGATGGCCAATGCGGAAACGGTGTTCTTTGAGCACTGGTCGCTGGCGCCAACGGTTGCTGCCAAGACCGTGGACATCGTGCTTGACCGGCTGCTCTACCGCGAGGGCGTGAGTGGCGTGGTCACACGTCTCAAGCTGGCGCTTGCCTCCGTGCGGCAGCGGGCGGAAGGCGACATGGAAGCTCTTGCGGAGGCGGCGGCATTTCAGCGCCTGCTGGCGCGGGCTGAACGCTGGAAGAAACCGGCGTTTCCGTTGTCGGGCGCCGATGTTCTGAAGACAGGCGTCGTGGCCGGGCCACGTGTCGGGGAAATTTTGGGAACGCTCGAGACCGAATGGGTCGACAGCAACTTCAACCTCGACCGGGCAACGCTGGTTGCCCGGCTGGAAAAGCTCGTGCGATAGATCAGGCGGCTTTGGTCTCGTCGAAGATGCGCATCTTGATGTTGCCGACCATCTGTTCGCGGATCAGCGTTTCGCCATGGGCCGATTTCAAATGGTCGATGGCGCGGCGCACGACTTCCGCGTCGTCTTCAGCGCGGGTATGCCAGGCACAGCCCGGCACCAGAGAACCACATTCAAAAAGTCTCATGATGTTCCTCCTTCCTGATTGTCCGTTTGCGACAGGGTCAGCATAACACGAACCCGCCTCCGGCCCAATTGTTCCTGTTCAGCGGCAGGGAAAGACCCTTGTTCCACCGGGAACAGCGCCTGTGGCTGTCGCATGCGATTGTCTGATTACGGGAGCCAATCAAGGCCCCTGCAGACACAAGGAGACAGACATTATGCGCAAGTTCATCATTTCCGCCGTGGTTGCCACTGTAGCAGCCGTATCGTTCGCCGCTCCTTCCCAGGCAGGCGGCTTCTCGCTCGGGTTCGGCGACGGCTACGTGACCGTCGGCGGCTACGGACACGGTTACGGCCACGGCCATCACTACAAGAAGCACTACAAGCGTCACTACTACCAGAACTACTACGAGCCTTCCTGCTTCACCAAGAAGGTAAAGCGCTGGGACAGCTACGGCAATCTGCGCATCAAGCGCATCCGCGTTTGCAACTGATCGCAAACGGCTGACCTGACCTCCCGGAGAAACCCGGCCGATCCCTGCGGCCGGGTTTTCTTCGTTAAAACCAAGGCCAAGCCAAGCCAATGAGGGGTTTAAGGCCAGCGCACCACGGGCGGCAGCGACGAGAGGATCGAATCGACATTGCCACCGGTCTTCAGGCCGAACAGCGTGCCGCGATCGTAGAGCAGGTTGAACTCGACATAGCGGCCGCGCCGCACCAGCTGCTCGTCGCGGTCCTGCTCGGTCCAGGACGTGTTGAAATTCTGCCGGACGATTCTGGGGTAGGCGAGCGCAAAGACCTTGCCGACATCCTGGGTGAAGGCGAAGTCGGCATCCCAGCCGCCGTCCTCGTCGCTCGAATGCAGCCAGTCATAAAAGATGCCGCCGGTGCCGCGCGGCTCGTTACGGTGCTTGAGGAAGAAGTACTCGTCGCACCAAGCCTTGTACTTGGCGTGATCGGCCACCGCATGGCGGTTGCAGGCGATCTCCATCGCCTTGTGGAACAGCACCGTGTCCGGGTCGGTCGCGTCGCGGCGCCGGTCGAGCACCGGCGTCAGGTCGGCACCGCCGCCGAACCAGTTGCTGGTCGTGACGACCATGCGGGTGTTCATGTGCACGGCCGGCACATTCGGATTTACCGGATGGGCGATCAGCGAGATGCCCGAGGCCCAGAAATGCGGGTCCTCCTCGGCGCCGGGGATCTGGGAGCGGAATTCCGGCGAAAATTCGCCGAACACGGTGGAGGTATGAACGCCGACCTTCTCGAAGACACGGCCTTCCATCATCGACATGCGGCCACCGCCGCCAGCGTTTTCGCGGGCCCAGTCCTTGACCACGAAGCGCCCGGCTTCCTGGTCGGCCAGCGGCCCGGTCAGTTCATCCTCTATGGCCTCGAGTGCGGCACAGATCTGGTCTCGAAGGGCCTCGAACCAGGCGCGCGCAGCCGCCTTCTTGTCCTCGATGTCGGCGGGCAGCTCGTTCGGCAGGTTGGGTCTGTCCATCGTTTCGGTATCCTGTAAGGCCCTGCACCCCTTCCGAAAACGGGCTGCGAGTCGTGTCTTTCACACCATTTCACCGTTTCGTCATGCTTGGCAACGCGGCATGCGGGCCTGATGATCTCATCCACCGGTTTTAGGACTCGCAAAACGCGATCCTTCATCCTATCTTTTCCGCTATAGGTAGGTCCAGATGGCACGTTTTCCTGCTCAACCGCCGCTTGGCGGACTGAAACGCCAGATCGATCGGCATCGCAGCGAGCGCGCGGGCCGGCGAGAGGGCTATTTCGTGCGCGAGACCTTTTGCCTCGAACGCTCCGAGGCGCGCGAAAAAGCCCGCGAATGGTTCGATGCCTGGCCGAAAGCCGCCTACTGGACAGAGGTCGAGAGCTGGCGGCTGGTCGAGGGTGACCGGGTGGAATTCACCATGCGCCGCCTGCCGAGCGCCGATTGATCTCCAAGCCGTTATCCCAGATGCCCAAGCTTAGTTGAAACTCGTCTGCCGTATCGCCTCGCCGGCGATCATCGCCACGGACATGGCGATGTTCAGCGAGCGCTGGCCCTGGACCATCGGGGATGAGGATGCGGGCGTCGGCGCGGTCGTGGACATGATCCGGCACGCCGGCGCTTTCGCGGCCGAAGAGGAGGATGTCGTCCGTCCGGAACGTGTGATCGGTGTAGGGGGTGGCGGCCTTGGTGGAGGCCAGCACCAGGCGGCGTCCGCTGGTGGCGCGCCAGTCCTCGAAGGCGGCCCAGCTGATATGGCGGGTCAGCGCCGCCATGGCGAGATAATCCATGCCGGCGCGCTTCAGGTTGCGGTCGGAGAGATCGAAGCCGGCCGGTTCGATGATATCGACGGCAAGGCCAAGGCAGGCGGCAAGCCGCAGGATCGTGCCGGTGTTGCCGGGAATGTCCGGCTGGTAGAGAGCGATGCGCAGATCGGCCATCAAGGTTCAGGCCTGCCGTTGAGGAAGGGGGGCGTGACGAATTCCCGGTCGATAATGCCCATGATGATATCGTCTTCCCAGACGCCGTCTACACATGCCGCCTCGCGCTGGCGGCCTTCGATGACGAAGCCACATTTTTTGTAGGAGGCAATAGCGCGGGAATTGTAGGCCAGAACGCGCAGCGAGACGCGGTGCAGCTTCAGCGTGGAGAAGGCATAGTGCAGCACCAGCTGCGCCGCTTCGGTGCCGAGGCCCTTGCCAAGCCGGGCCGGGTCATAAATGCCGATCGCGAAGGTGGCGCGGCGGTCCGTGTGGTCGAGCTTGTCGAGACGGGCTTCGCCGATCAGGCCGTCATTGTCGATCATCCAGGCATGGCCATGCACCGTCATGCGCGCGACCCAAAGTTCGGCCGCCTCGCGGGTCATCGGCGTGATCGAATGACGGCTGGCGCCAAAGCCGCGAAAAACCTCGGGATCGCGGCCAAGCGCCAGGCGCGCCTCGATATCGGAGGCGTAGGGCTGGCGCAGGAGAAGATGCGGGCCTTTCAGATCGGGCAGGGTGGTTTCGTTCATGACACTGCGTCTCGATGGCGGAATTTGCCGTTTCGGAGGGGCGGGCAGGCGCATCAGCCCGGCGTCCCGCGCTGGATCACATGTTTCGATAGGCGCCATCAGCGCCGCTTATGGATTTGTGCCCATTCGGCAACAGGGTCAAGGGAGGAAACCGGACAGAGAAAAAAATGGCCGCGACAATCTGGCATATCTTCGCCAAACGTTTTATACACGGCCATCTTCAACGCGAACCACAGGAGGCATGCATGGACACTCATATGATCATCGGCCTCCCGGCTGCCTTTCCAGCCCGTTCGGCCTAACCGGCTTTCGCGTTTTTCAGACCCCTGAACAATTTTCGCGCAAAGCCTCCCGTTGAGACGGGAATACGGTTCGTTGCGTGATGTCTCCCGTGTTTCCGGTTCTGCTGTTTTCCAAATTTGAATGCGGACCTCGTTCCGCCTTCCTTCGCCAAGTTTCCTGAAGGAGCCTACCCATGTTCGGCTGGTTTGAATCCCGCCTCGATCCCTATCCCTCGGAGGAACCCCGGGTTCCGCCGAAGGGCCTGTTTGCCTTCTGCTGGCACTACACCAAGCCTGCCGCACCGTGGCTGCTGATCATGTCGGTCTGCACCATGCTGATCGCGGTCGGCGAGGTGGCGCTGTTCCAGTTTCTCGGCAACGTCGTCGACTGGCTGTCTTCGGCAAAACAGGAGACGTTTCTGGAAACGGAGGGCACCAAGCTCGTCTGGATGAGTGCGCTGATCCTCGTCGGCCTGCCGGGCATAGTGGCGGTCGATTCCATCATCATGCACCAGGTCCTGCTCGGGAATTATCCGATGATCGCCCGCTGGCAGATGCACCGCTATCTGCTGCGCCAGAGCATGACCTTCTTCGCCAACGAGTTCGCCGGCCGCGTCGCCACCAAGGTGATGCAGACCTCGCTTGCCGTTCGCGAAACGGTCATGAAAATCCTCGACGTCTTCGTCTATGTCGTCAGCTACTTCATCTCCATGCTGGTGGTGGTGGCGGCAGCCGACCTGCGTCTGGTGGCGCCGCTGGTGCTGTGGATCATCGTCTATGTCTCGATCGTCAGCTACTTCGTGCCGCAGCTGCGCCGGACCTCGAAGGAGCAGGCCGATACACGCTCGATGATGACCGGCCGCGTCGTCGACAGCTACACGAATATCGCCACCGTGAAGCTGTTTTCGCATGCGGGCCGCGAGGAGGTTTATGCCAAGGCCGGCATGGACGAGTTCCTGCAGTCGGTACACAAGCAGATGCGGCTGGTGACGAAGTTCCATGTCTCGGTCTACGTCAACAACTGCGTGGCGCTGTTTGCCATTGCGGCACTCGGCATCAACCTGTGGCTGACAAGCTCGATCTCGGTCGGATCGATCGCCATTGCGGTGTCGCTGGCGATGCGCATCAACGGCATGTCGCAGTGGATCATGTGGGAAGTCTCGGCGCTGTTTGAAAACATCGGCACGGTCTATGACGGCATGGCGATGATGACCAAGGAGCAGGACATTCTGGATGCCGACGCAGCGCCGGTTCTGGCCGCCCAAAAGGGCGAGATTGCATTCGAAGCGATCCGCTTTCACTACGGCAAGAACAAGGGTGTCATCGACAACCTGTCGCTGTCGATCAAGCCGGGCGAAAAGATCGGCCTGGTCGGCCGCTCGGGCGCCGGGAAGACGACGCTGATGAATGTGCTGCTGCGCTTCTATGATCTGGAGGCCGGCCGCATTCTCATCGACGGCCACGACATTGCCGGGGTGACGCAGGACAGTCTGCGCTCGCAGATCGGCGTGGTGACGCAGGATACCTCGCTGCTGCACCGCTCGATCCGCGAGAACATCGCCTATGGTCATCCGGAGGCAAGCGATGCGGAGATCACGGCGGCGGCAAAGCGGGCCAACGCCTGGGACTTCATCGAACTGCTCGAGGACAACCAGGGCCGCAAGGGTCTGGACGCGCAGGTCGGCGAGCGCGGCGTCAAGCTGTCGGGCGGACAGCGGCAGCGGATCGCGATCGCCCGCGTCTTCCTGAAGGACGCTCCGATCCTGATCCTCGACGAGGCGACCTCTGCGCTCGACAGCGAGGTGGAAGCGGCGATCCAGGAAAACCTCTTTGCCCTGATGACGGGCAAGACGGTGATCGCCATCGCCCACCGCCTGTCGACGCTGACGGAAATGGACCGGCTGGTCATTCTGGAGGCCGGCCGGATCGTCGAGACCGGAAGCCATGCGGAGCTGGTGGAAAAAGGCGGCCTTTACGCCGACCTGTGGTCCCGCCAGTCCGGCGGCTTCCTCGCCGACGATGCCGAGGACACGAAAAAAGGAGAGGCGGCCGAATAGGCCGCCTTTTCTTATCTATTGAGAACTGTTCATAACCCATGCTATCCTCGTGAGAGCCTATAGGATACGCGATCATGACAACCGTAACGATTTCGCTGCCGGATTCCTTGAAGTCCTTTGTCGATTCGCAGATTGCCAGCAAAGGCTACGGCAATGTCAGCGAGTATTTCCGCAGTCTTCTCAGGGAGGCTCAGGAAAAGGAAAAGGACGCGCGTCTGGAAGCCCTGTTGTTGGAAGGGCTGGCATCTGGCGAGGCCGAGACTGTCACACCTGAATTCTGGACCGCGCTGAAAAGCGAGGCCAATGCCTTGCTTTCGAAACAGCCGGAGGCGAAAAAGTCACGGTGAAGTTGGTTATCTTTCCAGCCGCTTGAGCCGATATCTTGCGTCAGTTTTCTTACTACAGCGACATTGCCGGCACTGATCTGGCGGAACGATTTCTGGCTGCTGTCCGGCAAACGATGACGTCTATTGGTGACGGCCCGAATGCTGGTTCTCCCAAATATTTGGGCAACCCCCGTTTGGCGGGTCTCCGCTCCTGGCCGATTGCCGGATTCGATATCATGCGCGCCTATTATCTTACGGGCCAAGATCGGATAACGGTTTTGAGGCTTTTGCACGGGCGGCGGGACATCGAGCGGATTTTCGATACGGACGAAATTTGAGATTTCTCGCTGAACAACCTGCAAACCACCACTGATTTCAAACAAAGGAACCACCATGGCCTCCACCCCCCGCCGACCGGTAAGCGCGCTCGACGCTGCCGAAGCGCTTTTCAAGCCTGCCAAGAAAGTCACCGTTCCAATCATCGAGCGCAAAGCTGTTCCCGAAGGCAAGGAAATGGTTTCGCTGAAGCTCGACCGCGCCGTTCTGGAGCACTTTCAGGCCGACGGGCCCGGCTGGCAGGAGCGGATCAACGACACGCTTCGGGCGGCGGTCGAGGGGAAGGTATAAGGTATTTGCGCGGCCGGGCGCTTGCACCGGCTGCTATCTTTCGATCTGCTTGGTGGTCAGTTCGAGGCCGAGGGATTTCATAACCGCCAAGGTCGATTTCAACGTTGGATTTCCGTTTGGCGCGAATGACCGATACAGCGCCTCACGGGCAAGGCCGGTTTCTCCCGAGATCTTGGACATGCCCTTTGCCCGAGCGACGATGCCGAGCGCGTGGGCGATATAGCCGGCATCGCCGCTTTCGAATGCATCTGCCATGAAATGGTTGATCGCCTCTGCGTTGATCAGTGCTTCGGCCGGATCGTAGGCAGACAGTTTTTCAGTCATCGTGATCTTTCCAAAGCTTGGCGAGTATTTTCGCCCGTTCGATATCGCGGGTTTGGGATCCTTTGTCTCCGCCGCAGAGAAGAATGACGATGCGGTCGCCGTGGCGCAGGAAATAGACCCGGTACCCCGGCCCGTGGTGAATTCTCAGTTCGCTGACGCCATCGCCAACATATTCAAGGTCGCCTGCCAAACCAAAGGACAGGCGCGCAAGCCGTGCCGCTATCGCTGCTCTGGCGCGTGTATCCTTCAGCTTGAGCTCCCAGGTGCGAAAGATCTCAGTCTGCCTGATTTCGATCATTGTAATTTATAAGTCACAATTTTACAAGGGTTCGGTTTAGCGACGCGGGACATCGTCTAACGCTATATTAGCGCATTCGAAATATGACGCATTTGTAATCCGGATTGCAACCATTCCCGCCTGAATCCGCATTGCCCCGGCGGCGAATCCGCCTATATCGGGGGCATGATCCTGCGCGCCATTGTCACCACATTCGAAAATTGGATTGAGCCCTTTGCCAAGCGCGAGGTGCTGCAGCCGCCGAAGGGTGTGCTGGCGTTCATGTGGTTCTATGTGGGCCAGGCGAAATGGGCGTTCGCGGCGATGCTGGTGCTCGGCGGGCTTGTCGCCATGCTCGAGGCCGGGCTGTTCTATTTCGTCGGACGGCTGGTCGATGTGCTGGATGCGGTGCAACCGAGCCTCGGCTGGAGCGGGCTGATCGATGCCCATGGGCCGGAGCTCGTCTTCATGCTGCTGGTCGTGCTGGTGTTCCGGTTTCTGGCCGTGGCGCTGTCGGCGCTGGTGGAGGAGCAGACCATCGTTCCGGGCTTCTTCAACCTGGTGCGCTGGCAGGCCTATGCACATGTGGCGCGCCAGAGCGTCTCCTTCTTCCAGAACGATTTTTCCGGCCGCATCGTCACCAAGGTCTGGTCGGCGGGGCAGGCGACCGGGGATTTCACCGTCGCCATGCTGCAGGTCGCCTGGTTCGTGGTGATCTATACGTTCACCACTATGGCGCTGGTGGCGCAGCTCGACTGGCGGCTGGCTGCCTTCGTCGCCTTCTGGATTGCCGTTTTTGGCCTGCTGGCGCGCTATTTCGTGCCGCGCATCCGCAAACATGCGCGCGAGACGGCGGAAGCCTCCTCCATGCTCAACGGCCGGCTGGTCGACGCCTATTCCAACATCCAGACGCTCAAGCTGTTTGGCCGCGATGACGAGAACGACCGCTACATCCGCAGCGGCTTCGACCGGTTCCAGGATGCGGTCATTCCGTTCACGCGTTATCTCACCGGCGTGCGCGTGTCGCTGGCCATGCTGTCGGGTCTGATGATTTCTGGCATCGGCGCCTTTGCCATCCATCTCTGGCTGATGGGGCAGATCAGTTCCGGCGCAGTCGCCTTCACGCTGGCGCTGGTGTTGCGGCTCAACATGCTGCTCGGCCGGATGATGACGCAGTTCAATTCGATGATGCGCAACATCGGCACGATCCAGAATTCCGCAGAACTGATCGCCCAGCCGATCGGGTTGACCGACGTGCATGGTGCGCCGCGCCTGTCGATCACGAAGCCGGAAATCCGCTTCGAGAACATTCGCTTTCACTACGGCAAGGGTTCCGGCGTCATCGACGACCTGTCGCTCATCATCCGGCCGGGCGAGAAGGTCGGCATTGTCGGCCGCTCGGGTGCTGGCAAGTCGACGCTCGTCAATCTGCTGCTGCGGTTCTACGATCTGGAAGGCGGGCACATTCTGATCGACGGCCAGAACATTGCCGGTGTGACGCAGGAATCCTTGCGCGGCCAGATCGGCATGGTCAGCCAGGATACGTCGCTGCTGCATCGCTCGATCCGCGAAAACATCCTGTTCGGGCGGCCGGACGCCGATGAGGCAATGCTGATCGAGGCGGTGAAGAAGGCCGAGGCCTGGGAATTCGTCGAGACGCTGCAGGACCAGCGCGGCCGCAAGAGTTTCGATGCCCATGTCGGCGAGCGCGGCGTCAAGCTCTCGGGTGGTCAGCGCCAGCGCATCGCCATCGCGCGCGTCATGCTCAAGGACGCACCCATCCTCGTGCTCGACGAGGCGACCTCGGCGCTGGATTCGGAGGTGGAAGCTGCCATCCAGTCCAATCTCGACCGGCTGATGCAGGGCAAGACGGTTCTGGCTATTGCCCACCGGCTCTCGACCATCGCCGCACTCGACCGGCTCGTTGTCATGGACAAGGGCGCCATCATCGAGGACGGCACGCATGCGGAACTGGTGGCCAGGGGCGGGCTTTATGCGCAGCTCTGGGCCCGCCAGTCCGGCGGTTTCATCGGCCGCGACGAGGCTGCCGAGTAACGTGCTCTGACGACGGGACAGGAGGGTGCGGCGAAAGCGCCCCAAGTCCAGCTATCCGGAAGGTTCTGCCTGCTGCGGAGGGACAGATGGCTCTCCTGAAAATACACCCGGAAGCGGCCCCGTGTTGCTGCGTTTTCGTCTGTTTCCGGCCTGTTTTTACAGCCCTGCCTGTTGCATTTCTTCTCCGCCTGCGATCTCATTTCTTGAATGACGAATGAGCCTTGCAGTTTTCCCGCGACATTGTGCCCACATGCCCTTGCCAAGGCTGGACATAATTTGCGATCAAGCTTAGAACCCGGCCGATTACCGGGGAATCTATGGATCAGTTGCGTCTTGTTTTTGCCGGTTCAAGGGACATTGCGGGTTCCGCAAACTTTGCGTGAGAGGATGGTTTAGCCGTGAGCGAACACGATATTTCAAGCGAAACCTCTGGCGAGCCCACTCGCCGTGATTTCCTGTATCTGACCACCGGCATGGCCGGTGTTGTCGGTGCCGCTGCCGTTGTCTGGCCGTTCATCGATCAGATGCGGCCGGATGCGTCGACGCTGGCGCTGGCCTCCATCGAAGTCGATGTGTCGAGCCTGCAGCCCGGTATGTCACTGACGGTGAAATGGCGCGGAAAGCCCGTGTTCATTCGCAATCGCACGCCCAAGGAACTCGAAGAAGCCAATGCCGTGGCGCTGACCGATCTGAAGGATCCGGTCGCCCGCAACGCCAACCTTCCGGCCGACGCGCAGGCGACGGACCTCGACCGCTCCGCCGGCAAGGGCAAGGAAAACTGGATCGTCATGATCGGTTCGTGCACGCATCTCGGTTGCGTGCCGCTCGGCCAGGCCGGTGAATATAACGGTTGGTTCTGTCCCTGCCATGGTTCGGCCTACGATACGGCCGGCCGAATTCGCAAAGGTCCAGCGCCCGAAAATCTTCCGGTGCCGACCTTCTCGTTCGTGTCCGATACAGTCATCAAGATCGGTTGAGGGGAGTACAGATTATGAGTGGGGATCATTCAACCTACCAGCCGTCAACCGGCATCGAGAAATGGGTCGACTCGCGGCTTCCGCTGCCGCGCATGATCCATGACAGCTTCATTTCCTATCCCGTGCCGCGCAACCTGAACTATGCCTATACGTTCGGTGCCATGCTTTCGGTGATGCTGATCGTGCAGATCCTGACCGGCGTCGTTTTGGCCATGCATTATGCGGCGGAAGTCTCTGTCGCGTTCAACTCGGTCGAAAAGATTACCCGTGACGTCAATCACGGCTGGCTGCTGCGCTACATGCACGCCAACGGCGCGTCGTTCTTCTTCATCGCCGTCTACCTCCACATTGCCCGCGGCCTTTATTACGGTTCGTACAAGGCGCCGCGCGAAATCCTCTGGATCCTCGGCGTTGTCATCTATCTCCTGATGATGGCGACCGGTTTCATGGGCTACGTTCTGCCCTGGGGCCAGATGTCCTTCTGGGGTGCGACGGTTATCACCGGCTTCTTCTCGGCCTTCCCGCTGGTCGGCGAATGGCTGCAGCAGTTCCTGCTCGGCGGCTTTGCCGTCGACCAGCCGACGCTCAACCGCTTCTTCTCGCTGCATTACCTGCTGCCCTTCATGATCGCCGGCGTTGTCGTCCTGCACATCTGGGCCCTGCACGTCACCGGCCAGACCAATCCGACCGGCGTCGAAGTCAAGTCGAAGACAGATACCGTTCCCTTCACGCCCTACGCAACGATGAAGGATGCGCTTGGCGTCTCGGTGTTCCTGATCGTCTATGCCTGGTTCGTCTTCTACATGCCGAACTATCTCGGCCATCCTGACAACTACATCATGGCCAATCCGCTGAAGACACCGGCGCATATCGTTCCGGAATGGTACTATCTGCCGTTCTACGCCATGCTGCGCGCCATCACCTTCAACGTCGGCCCGATCGACTCCAAGCTTGGCGGCGTTCTGGTGATGTTCGGCTCGATCATCATCCTGTTCTTCCTGCCTTGGCTCGATACGTCGAAGGTTCGCTCGGCGGTCTATCGCCCATGGTACAAGCTGTTCTACTGGCTGTTCGTGGCCAACGCCATTCTGCTCGGCTGGCTCGGGTCGCGTGCCCCGACCGATCTCTACACGCTGATGGCGCAGATTGGCACGTTCTACTATTTCGCGTTCTTCATCATCATCATGCCGGTTCTCGGCCTGATCGAAACGCCGAAGCGCATTCCGAATTCGATCACGGAAGCGGTTCTGGCGAAGAAGAACAAGACCTGAGCGCGGCTGAGAGGAACTGAACCCATGAAAAAGCTTGTCACAAGCATCCTGTCGCTCGCAGTCGTCACCGGTGTCCTCGGCAGTGCAGTCTATGCTGCCGAAGAAGCCCATGATCTGAAGGAAGCGACCGAGCACGCCGTCGCCAACGCGCACTTTCCGATCCTGAAGCCTGAGGAAATGGACTGGAGCTTTGCCGGTCCCTTCGGTCATTACGACAAGGGTCAGCTGCAGCGCGGCCTGAAGGTGTATACGGAAGTCTGTTCCGCCTGCCACTCGATGAAGCTGGTGTCCTTCCGCACGCTGGAAGGCCTCGGTTACTCCGAAGCTCAGGTGAAGACGTTTGCGGCCAACTATGAAGTTCAGGACGGCCCGAACGGCGAAGGTGAAATGTACACCCGCAAGGCCGTTCCGTCCGATCACTTCCCGTCGCCTTACGCCAATGACGAAGCGGCTGCAGCCAGCAACAATGGTGCGGCACCGCCGGATATGTCGCTGCTGGCCAAGGCACGCGGCGTCGAGCGCGGCTTCCCGACCTTCATCTTCGATATCTTTACCCAGTATCAGGAAGGCGGACCGGACTATATCCATTCGCTGCTGACCGGTTACCAGGAGCCGCCGGAGGGGATTACGGTCCCGGAGGGCACGCATTTCAACCCGCATTTCAACGCGTCGATGTCGCTGGCGATGGCCAAGCCATTGGCCGACGATCAGGTCACCTATGACGACGGTTCGCCGCAGACGGTGGAGCAGTATTCGCGCGACATTTCCGCGTTCTTGATGTGGGCCGCAGAGCCGCACCTCGAAGAGCGCAAGCGCACGGGCTTCATGGTCCTGATCTTCCTGGTGATCTTCACCGGCCTGATCTACCTGACCAAGAAGTCGATCTACGCCAACAAGGAACACTGATCCGTTTCTGGTAAAGTATCAAAGGCGGCTTCGGCCGCCTTTTTTTGTTGGCGCACGGTGACGTCGTCAGAGAAGCATATTGGCGAATTCGCGTTCGCAGGCTAGCCGATCAAGCGGGCCGAGCTGGCCCAGCTTGCGCAGGATCAGCGTGTTGGGAATGCTGGCGAGGCGCCACCGTACGACGCATTGTTTCGGCAGGTTGGCCGTATCGAGGTCAGCGATGCTGATGTCGCTCGGCCAGCTTGTTTCCTTGGCCGTCGTGATCATCGCCACCACGGTCGCATTGTTCTGGCTGTTGAAACCCGGTCCCGACAGAACCACGGCGGGTCGGCGCTTCAGGACGGGCACGTCCGAGAACGGGAGGGGGACGACGATGGTCTGGTACCGTTCACAGATCACGAAAGGCGTCCTCGTCCTCCTTGCTGTCCCATTCCGGAAACAGCGTCGAAATGTTTGAGAGATAGTCGTCTGCCAGTCTGACGTCCCGGACCGGCACAACCTCGCCCCGCCGGTTCTTGTACCAGTCCCGCCAGACATCCTTCATCGAGCCATCCGGCTTGATCGCCTCGGTCGGCCGGCCGTCGCTGCCCGTTCGCATGCGTTTCCAGCGGCCGACAACGCCGTCCGTTTCGAGGTTGATATATTCCTCGTCCCGGAGCTGCCGCAGGCGCTCCTGCAATTCCGGGCTTTCGACATGTTTGATCCAGATCGCCACATCTGAGATTTTCACCTGCGGTGTCATCGGCTTGTCCTTCGGCCTCGCAACAGGGGTCTATAAGGGGTCTTTGTATGTTCGTATTTCTCGCATGGGACCCCCGTTTTGTCCAGTATTCCGATTTCCCGAATGCAGTAGACAAAGCGGCATCGACAGACCAAGGTGCCGGAAAATCACCCTCTGACTGAATGAAACTCATGACCTCCAATCTGCAGACCGAACTGATCGCCTCCATCCGCAACATTCCGGACTATCCGAAGCCCGGGATCATGTTTCGCGACATCACCACGCTCTTGGGCAATCCGCGGGCATTCCGGCGGGCGATCGACGAGCTGGTGCATCCGTTTGCGGGTACGAAAATCGACAAGAGCGCCGGCATCGAGGCGCGCGGCTTCATCATCGGCGGGGCGATCGCGCATCAGCTGTCGGCGGGTTTCGTGCCGATCCGCAAGAAGGGCAAGCTGCCGCATGACACCGTGCGCATCGCCTACAGTCTCGAATACGGCGTCGACGAGATGGAGATGCATCGCGATGCCATCAAGCCTGGCGAGAAGATCGTTCTGGTCGATGATCTGATTGCCACCGGCGGCACGGCCGAAGGTGCGGTCAAGCTGTTGCGGCAGATGGGCGCCGACATTGTCGCCGCCTGCTTCGTCATCGACCTGCCGGAACTCGGCGGCCGGGCCAAGCTGGAGGCGCTCGGTGTCGAGGTGCGCACGCTAATCGAGTTTGCCGGGCACTGATGTCGTCGGGCGTCAAGTAAACTCCAGCACCGTGCTTTCGAAGCGGATGACGGTCTCGCCGTGCTGGTTCTCGCCTTCGCAAGCAATCGTGTTCAGAATCCAGCCGGGCCGGGATTCCAGCTCACGCGATGACAGCAGCGTCACCGCATAGGTGATGGTGTCGCCGGCAAAGACCGGTTTCAACCAGCGCAAGTTCTTGAAACCGGGCGAGGGACCGAGTTTCGGCGGTGCGATGCCCTGTGTCACCAGGCGTTTGCTCTCTGATATCCAGTAGGGCACGAAACATTTCATCCAGCCGGCGCAGGTGTGCCAGCCGGAGGCGCAGAGGCCGCCGAAGAGCGAGTGGCTGGCCGCCTCGGCATCAAGATGAAAGGGCTGAGGATCGAATTTCGTGGCGAAGGCGATGATGTCGTCTGCGCTGAAGGTGACGCTGCCGGTGATGGTTTTGACCTGATCGGGATACAGCTCGGACATCTTCATCGGCTGGTGCTCCCATCGGGCCTCAGGCGGATCATGTTGATATAGTCGCAGACGGCGACGGTCTGGCCGCGCTGGTTCATCACGTCGCCGCGAAACCTGACAATGCCGATACCGGGCCGTGAAGCGGAGACGCGGGCTTCGGTGACGGTGCATTGCCCCGACAGCGTGTCTCCGGCCAGCACCGGCTTCTTCCACTCCATGCTGTCGATGCCGGGCGAGCCCTCCGAGGCCGATTGGCCGATATAGGCATCACAAAGCATGCGCATCATCACGGCGCTGGTGTGCCAGCCCGAGGCCGAGAGACCGCCCAGAATGCTGGCCTTGCCGCCTTCTTCCGAGAGGTGCATCGGCTGCGGATCGAATTCGGCCGCAAATGCGATGATATCTTCTGCCTTCATCTCCACCGGGGCAAAGGAAAACACGCGCCCTTCCATAAAATCTTCGAACCAAAGCATCGTCTGTTCTCCTGCAACCCGCTATGCATAGCAGATGCGGCGGGGCGAAAAAGGCAGAATATCGTGACCTGCCCGGTCGTTACCGATGGGCGCGATAAGGATGAATGCATGCGAAGTCTGAGCGATGTTCTGGCCGGGGCCGCCACCGAAGGGTTGATCTCTGCAGATCATGCCGGGCAGCTCGAATCCTATCTGACCAGGCAGGGCGTCGGTGTGCTTGCAGATGTTTCATTCCCGGCATCCGCCCCGTCGCTGCTGTCGCCGCCCGATGAACTCGGCGACACGGAAGCGCCGCGGTTCGTGCGCGGCTTCCACGATATTCTCATCACCATCGGCGTCATCATTGCGCTGATCGGCGTAACCGGTCTGGGCTCGATTTTTGCAACGCTGCCGGCGATCATCATTCTGGCGGAAATTCTGGTGCGGCGGCAGCGGCTGGCGCTTCCGGCCTTCGCGCTGACCATTGCGCTTACCAACTGGCTCTGCGGCATCATGATGATCGTGCTTGGCGATTACATGGAAAGCTGGAGCACGATGGCCGTGTGCCTCGCCTTCGTTGCGCCGTTTCCGCTCGTCCTCGGCGCCTTCTACTGGCGCTACCGGGTGCCGCTGGCGCTCTCCATGCTGCTCTTGACGCTGGTCGGCACGGCCGTGGCGCTGGTGCTGCAGGGGCTCGGCCTCGTGCTTGGCAGCAGCAATGTCATCGCCGATCACCGGCTTCTGTCCGTGCTGGTGTTCTTCGCCGGCGCGCTCGGCGTCTTTGCCATCGCCATGTGCTACGACCTGTCCGATCCGCAGCGGGTGACGCGCCGCTCCGACATCGCCTTCTGGCTGCATCTCGGCGCCGCACCGGTGCTGCTCTACTCAATGCTGTCCTTCGTCTTTCTCAACGAGGTCGCCGACAACTGGTGGGCGTCGGGCACCTCGCCGGCCCGGGCTGCGGCGGTGATTGCCATCGTCGCCGTGTTCATGGCCATCGGCCTTGTCATCGACCGGCGCGCCTTCGTCACCTCAGGGCTGCTGTCGCTGGGTTTTGCCATCTGGACGATCCTGAAGCAGACCGGCTCGGGGCCGGCGGAATATCTCTACGTCACCATTCTCGCCGTCGGCATCGTGGTGCTGACGGTCGGCATCTTCTGGCGGCATCTGCGGCGGGCGGTTATGCGCCTGCTGCCCGAGACGGTGACGGCGCGCCTGCATGGGGCGCACTGATCCTACAAACAAAAAACCCTGCCGATTGCCCGGCAGGGTTCCAAAGTCTCAATCGCTGGCGGCTGGCTTACGTGTTGAAGCGGAAGTGGATGACGTCGCCGTCCTGGACCACGTATTCCTTGCCTTCGTCGCGGCCCTTGCCGGCTTCCTTGGCGCCGACTTCGCCCTTGAAGGCGATGTAGTCTTCGTAAGCGATGGTAAAGGCGCGGATGAAGCCGCGTTCGAAATCCGTGTGGATGACGCCGGCAGCGCCGGGGGCCTTGGTGCCGCGCTGAATGGTCCAGGCGCGGGTTTCCTTGGGGCCGACGGTGAAATAGGTGATGAGGTCGAGCAGCTTGTAGCCGGCGCGGATCAACTGGTCGAGGCCTGCTTCGTGCAGGCCGAGTGCCTCGAGGAACTCCTTGGCTTCTTCGTCGGGCAACTGCGCCACTTCGGATTCGATCGCCGCCGAGATGATGACGGTTTCGGCCCCTTGCGCCTTGGCCATGACCTCCACGGCCTTGGTGTGGGCATTGCCGGTGGCGGCGTCGGCTTCGGCGACATTGCAGACGTAAAGAACGGGGTGGGCAGTGAGCAGATTGAGGCTCTTGAGGATATCAAGCTCTTCCGGGCTCAGCGTCGCCAGCAGTGTGCGCACCGGCTTGCCCTCCTGCAGCAGCTTCAACGATGCATCCATGACCGGAAGAAGCGCCAGCGATTCCTTCTCCTTGGAGGCGGCGCGCTTGCGGGTCTGTTCGGTGCGGCGCTCGAGGCTTTCCAGATCGGCGAGCATCAGCTCGGTTTCAATGGTCTCGGCGTCGCCGACCGGATTGATGCGGCCTTCGACATGGGTGATGTCGTCATCCTCGAAGCAGCGCAGCACATGCACGGTGGCATCGACTTCGCGGATGTTGGCGAGGAACTTGTTGCCGAGGCCTTCCCCCTTCGATGCACCGCGCACGAGACCGGCGATATCGACGAAGGAGATGCGCGTCGGAATGATTTCCTTGGACTTGGCAACGTCCGCCAGCGCCCGCATGCGCGGGTCCGGCACGGCGACTTCGCCGGTGTTCGGCTCGATGGTGCAGAAGGGATAATTGGCCGCCTGCGCCTGCGCCGTCTTGGTCAGCGCGTTGAACAGGGTCGACTTGCCGACATTGGGAAGCCCGACGATACCGCATTTGAAACCCATGAGATGATGTCCGTCTTTTCTTAAAAATTGTGCTGTGGCTATGGGCGAAAGGGCAGGGCAAGGTCAAGCCTTTTGGCGAAAAGCCCGGAAATTATGCGGTTTTCCGGCAGGGAAACGGCTTGTTTACCAGCCTTGTTGAGCGCTTGGAAAATGCCGGATGGTATCGTCTGCCTGTTCGAAGCGGCGCCGGAAAGGGCCGGAATGATTTTTGCCGAAGCCGCCACCTGGCACTACTTTGCCGCCGCCGCTCTGTTTTGGATTCTCGGCGCGATCGGTCATGTCTGCCGCGCGGTCTTCAACCTGCTGCCCGACCGTCTCTCCGACAAGCCGATGATGGATATGATGCTGAGCGACGGCTACGACTGGACCGACCGGGTGTTCGGCACCGAATATGACGATGCCGGCTACTACCAGCTCGACAGCGCCAAGAACTTTCAGAATTCCTGCGTCTTCACCGTTCTCGGCGGCATGGGCGCCATGCTGTTTTCGTCCGATTTCTCGGGCATGATGGCCTGGCTGATCGATGCAGGCATCGTCTGGCTCTGGGAGCTGTGGTTTATCCGGCTGGGCGAGATCCGGCTGATCTAGCAGCGGCTCGATAGTATACTTTCGTTATCAGTGCGATACTGGCCCGTTTCGTTGGCGTCAAAGACCAGCGCGAACGCTCCGCTTTATACGCATTTCCCTTTTCATCAGCCTGAATATCCACATCCCTGAGCGGGTCGTTCGACGAATACCCCTGGATTTCCATGCTTTTTCCGTCCTTCGGTTGCCGCCCTTGCGGTGACCAATGTCGCTATATCCTCAGACCAAAGTCCCGGTTTTCCTTGCGACGAAGGAATATGAAAAGTACGGACTATCCGCAGTTTGAATTTCCCCAAGTTTCTTCATGCTCAGGCTGCGAGAATTTTATGGTTAATTCACTGTAAATCTAAAGTACCGATCGGCATAGCGCCGTTATCGTTACAATAGGTATGGGAGGTTTCATGTCTAGAGTAAAAATAACCTATACCCTGGCTGTTGCTGGTCTTGTTCTGGCCGGGATGGGGCAAAGCGCTTCGGCGCAATGGTTTGTATCGAAAGCAATGAAGGCCCGCGCGGACAAGGCTTGCGAAGCGGCCCTTACCTCGGGCAGCCTGGAAGATCTGGAAAAAGTCAGACGCACATACCGGTTAGTCAACACAGCCTGCACCGCCCTGGCTTCGACCCAGCCTACCCTGGGCAGCCGCAATGTCTTCCCTTCGAGCAACAGTGGCAATTCGCCCATCACTACACCGACCCTATTCGGCGGCGGTGCCGATGATGACAATAACGCACCGGCCAGCGTTGCCAGCTCTGGCGGCAATGACAATGGCGGTGGCGACGGCGGTGGTGACAACGGCGGTGGTGACAACGGCGGCGGCGATGACGGCGGCGGCGATAATGGTGGCGGTCACAATGGCGGAGGCCACAATGGTGGTGGTCACAATGGCGGTGGCCACAACGGTGGTGGCCACAACGGTGGTGGCCACAATGGCGGAGGCCACAATGGCGGAGGCCACGGAGGTGGTGGCGACGACAACGGCGGCGGCCGTGGTGGCCACGGAGATGGTGGTGGCGACGACAACGGCGGCGGCCGTGGTGGCCACGGAGGTGGTGGTGGCGACGACAACGGCGGCGGCCGTGGTGGCCACGGAGGTGGTGGTGGCGACGACAACGGTGGTGGCCGTGGTGGCAATGGCGGCGGTGGCGGCGATGACAATGGCGGCGGCCGTGGTGGCAATGGCGGCGGTGGCGGCGATGACAACGGTGGCGGTCGTGGTGGCCATGGCGGCGGTGGCGATGATGACAACGGCGGTGGCCGTGGCGGCCAGGGCGGCGGTGGCGACGACGACAACGGCGGTGGCCGTGGCGGTGATGGCGGCGGCGGCGATGATGACAACGGCGGCGGCCGTGGTGGCCATGGCGGCGGAGGCGACGACGACAATGGTGGTGGTCGCGGCGGCCATGGCGGTGATGACGACTAGGAAGCCTGATACGGCTGGGATCGGGGGCGCCGGGGCAGGCGCTGCCCATTCTGGCTCAAAAGGGAGGCCGGGGCCGCAGCGGTGGCAAACTGTCACTGGTGCGGCTTGAGGGGATGACTGTGGCACCCGTGGACCGCCGGGACTGGCGGTGTGCGTGTGTATCGTCAACAGGGACCGGCCTTGCGGTCAGTCCGTGCCCGGTGTGATGATCAGTACGACGCTGCCACGGTCACGACACGGCCGGGTGAGCCGCAGGTGTCGATAAAGCGGCTTGCATACTGATAGGTCATCGTCTTGAGGCTGTTGTTAAGCCCGCCGTTGGCACGCAACCAGGTGCGCACCCAGCCCGGATAGGTCTTGATGAGAAAATTGGCGGCCACCTTGTTGCCGCGCGCAGAGCTGCCGAAGGGCAGATGAAAACCGAATTTCGCTGCCGGGGTGATGCAGGTCTGGGCACTGGGCAGGCCGAGGAACAGGGTGCATGCCGAATCGCATCGTCCGGCGAAACGGACCGACCGGCCGTCCTGCTCCATGCGCTTCATCTTGATGGCATAGTCGATGACATGACCGCCCATGTCGTGGCGGATGGTGTAGACCGACGGCAAGGCAAATGCGCTGCTCGTCGAACCGGCGAGCACGCTTGTGCTAATGACGATGGATTGTAGGAAACGAATGGCAGGTTTCATTGCAAAATCCCTGTTTCGGGCTCTTCCTGATAGACGCCGTACACAAGGCTAGCTTCAAAAGGTAAATTTTGGCTTTTAACCGGCGTTTGCCGGAAGGCCGACTCACTCTTTGTTACCGAACATCTTCTTCAAAATATCGGCCATGGGCCCGCTTGCGGGCAGTTTTTTCGGTTGTGCACTGTTTCGTGCCTGATGGATGTGCGACTTGGCGGCCGGCTTCGCCGGCTCTTCTTTCTCTTGTGCGCCGCCTGTTGCCAGGGTCAGCTTGTTAAGAAACTGCGAATCCTCGCCTTTCACCAGCATGTCCGCGTGGTTGGCCAGCGCGTCGAGCAGCGGTTCCAGCCAGATCCTGTCAACCTTGGCGAAATCGCCCAGCACATGATTGTGCACCTGTTCCTTGGAGCCCGGGTGGCCGATGCCGAGGCGCAGACGGCGGTATTCGCGGCCGCAATGGGCGTCCAGCGATTTGATGCCGTTGTGGCCGCCATGGCCGCCGCCGGTCTTGATGCGTGCTTTCGCTGGCGTCAGGTCCAGTTCGTCATAGATCGCCAGCACGTTTTCCGGTCCCAGCTTGTAAAATCGCATCGCCTCGCCGACCGCTTCGCCGGACAGGTTCATGAAGGTTTGCGGCTTCATCAGCAGCACGCGCTCACCGCCGAGCTCCCCTTCGGAGATTTCGGCCTTGAATTTCTTCGACCAGGGCGAAAAACTGTGACGCCGCTGGATGGCGTCGACAGCCATGAAGCCGATATTGTGCCTATTGTTGGCGTATTTCGGGCCAGGATTTCCAAGGCCGGCGATGACAAGCATGAGGTGCGTTCCAAAACAGTGTGGCGTTTCACCATCGCGAAATGGGATCCAAGTCAACCGCTTTCTTGACTTTGGGCCTATCGATTGGGCTTCAGACCGTAGGCGGCGAAAATCCTGTCTTGCGTTCCATCAGCGATCAGGCGGTCAAGTTCTGCCTGCATTCTTGTGATCGCCGTATCGGAAACCGCCAGGTTGCAGGCCAAACCGTAGTTCCTGCCACCGAGCACCAGCGCCGCCTCGATTGGCTGGCCTGCGGCCTTCATCGTCTCAAAGGTCTTTTCCGATGTCATCATCAGGTCGAGCCTACCACCCAGAAGCTTCTTGAGGGTCAGGTCGAAATTTGCCGCCAGGTCGATCTTTGGAAAGTTGTTGCGCTTGAGAAAGTCTTCGGAAAAATCGTCCCGCTGGGTTCCGATGCTGAAGCGTTTTGCGTCTTCGACGGAGGCTGGCCTTGCATCGGACTGAGCCGTGCGCACCATGACCATACGGTCGATGAGCAGAGGTTCCACCCATTTGAAGGTGCCGGACCGCTCCGCCGAATGCCCGGTCGTATAAACACAGGACGATGCGTCCTTTTCGGCCAGCCTGTAGGCGCGCGCCCAGGGCAGGACTTCGATTGTGTAATCGATGCCGGCCGCCTTGAGGATCAGGTGTATTTGTTCCGTCGCCGCGCCGCGCACTTCGCTGCCGCTTTTGAAGTTGTAGGGTGGATAGTCTTCCGTGAGAATATTGAGGGTCTCTGCATGGGCCGCATGGCTGCAGATGAGAAAGAGAGACAGCACGAATGGTTTCATTGTCGACCTCCTTCTTCCCGCCTTAAGATCTGCCTTACACGGCTTTTGCCTGCGGCTCGGAATCCTGCTCCAGCATTTCCATCATCCGGTCGATCGGCATGGGTCTGCTGAAGAGATAGCCCTGCCCATAATCCAGACCAAGCTTGCGCAACGCTGCCCACTGGTCCTCGGTCTCGACACCTTCGGCAATAACGGTGCAGCCCATCTGATGGGAAATCGTCTTGATTCCCTTGATCAGCATCCGGCTCTTGCGGCGCACATCCGGCGCATCGTTGCCGAGCGAGCGGGTGAAGGACTGATCCACCTTGACGATGTCGACCGGGAAACGGTTGAGATAGCTGAGCGAGGAATAGCCGGTCCCGAAATCGTCGAGCGCGATGCGGCAGCCGAAATCGCTCAGCTGGCGCAGGATCGTGTGGATCTCCGGGCTGTCGAGCATCAGGACGGCCTCGGTGATCTCGATGACGATGCGAGCGGGGGCGATGCTGTTTTTCATCAGGATCGCCGCCAGGCGAGCGGGCAGCGCCGTGTCGAACTGCAAAGGCGAGAAGTTGATGGCGAGATAGGTGTCCTGCGTGCCTTCCAGCGTCGAAATTCGTGACAGGTTCTCGATCGCCTTCTGCATGATGCGGTCGCCGATGCGGATGATGGAGCCGTTCTCTTCGGCAATACCGATGATCTTTGCCGGTGGCATGACACCTTTTTCCGGGTGTTCCAGCCGCATCAGGGCCTCGAAGCCGGCAATGCGGCCATCGCTCAGGCTGACGATCGGCTGCAGATAGGCGGTGAACCAGTCTTCCTTCAGGCCAGCCTCGATGTGCTGCTCGATCTCGTGGCGCTCGCGGGCATTGTCGAGCATGCTCGGATCGAAAAGCTGGGTGCCGTTCTTGCCATCGCGCTTGCGCGCATACATCGCCATGTCGGATTTCAGCAGCAGCTCGGCGGCATTCTTGGCGTGGATCGGGTAGAGCGCGATGCCGATGCTGGCGCTGACGCTGACCTCTGAGCTGCCGACGGCGATCAGCTGGTTGAGGGCTGTGTTGATGATCTCGCAGGTGGAGACGGCCAGTGCCTGGGCATCTTTCGAGGGAATGAGAATGGCGAACTCGTCGCCGCCGAGACGGGCCATGACATCGGATGGGCGCAGTTGCGGGCGCACACGATCGACGATCAGCCGGAGAACCTGATCGCCGGCCGCATGGCCATAGGTATCGTTGATCCATTTGAAGCGGTCGATGTCGATGAAGATGCAGGCGAGCTGCGAATGGTCGTCATCGACAGCCATGATATTGGTGTCGAGTGCCGCCTCGAAACCCTGACGGTTCAGCAAGCCTGTCAGATGATCGGTGATCGCCTGCTTGTGGTTGCGGCTTTCGGCATCCTTGAGCTCGGTGACATCGGTCATGACCGAAAGCGAAAGGCTGCGGTCGTCTCCGTCCGTGCGGGTGTCGGTGTCCAGAATGAGAACGGTCATCGTGCTGCCATCGCCGCAGCGGAACCCGACGCTGATCTCGCTGACGGACAGATCGTCCGCGAGGGCGATCTTGCGGGCAGCGTATTCGTCGCGGAATTCCTCACCGAGGAAATCGACGAATGGCTTGCCGATCACATCGCAGCGATGATAGCGCGTCGCGGTCAGCCAGTAGTCGCTGACCGCCGTGATGCGGTCGTCGCCGTCTACCGAGAAGAGCATGGCCGGCGTGCGGTTGTAGATATCGGTCGCACGTGTGTGCGCCCGTTTCAGTTCGCTTTCCTCGCGGGCGAGCCGCATCTGCATTTCGTTGAAGCTTGCGGCAAGGGTCCCCATTTCGTCTGCCGATGTCCAGTCGACATGGTGGCGGGATCCGAGCCGGCGCGTAGCCTCGATGGCGTCGGTCAGCCGCATGAGAGGGCGGATGATGGTGATGCGGTTGCCGATGATGGCAGAGGCAAAAACGATACCGGCAGCGAAGACCAGAATGGCCAGCACCGTCAGTTCGTCCTCGCTGAAACGGGACAGGAGGGAGTGCGAGCGGACGCGGATCTCCGCTGTGCCGATCGTTTTTACGCCATTCGGCGAGTGATAGAGAACGCCGGCCGACATGGTCGTCTGCGGCTCGGCAAGGCCGGCTGTCTCAGCCGGTATCACGATGCTGACGGCGCCGGATGTGTCGCGAATAGTGACACGGAGAATATCGCCATCGGCAGCCATGCTTTCGGCGATCCGCCGCGTGCTGTCGGTGTCGAGATCCCATAGCGGCTTGCTCAGCGCTTCGGCGTTCGCCTTCAGAAGTGAGCCGATATAGTGCAGCCGTTCGCGCTCGACCCGTTCCGAGGTCAGCGTCAGAAAGACAAGCACCAACGGCAGCACGAACAGCAACATGGCCGCGCAGACGATCGCAATAAATCTATTTTCAACGGAATGAATCCTCATGGGAGCCACGCCGCTCTAAAAACAATACAAAACGTCATATGGATTTCTCGACCAGTGCGTCGCAGCAATCCCCCACAACGACAGTTTCATGAAATCCTTAAATGTTGCTGAAACGGCTGTAAAAAACATGCCCGGATGGCTGGCATTGCGGATGTATCTAGCACAAAAAATCCCGCCTCACAGGTGTGAAGCGGGATCGTCAAGCCGTTATCGCCGGAGCGATATATCGTCTTTTTGTTATTCGGTTTCTTCAGCTGATTCATCGACGCCGGCAGCCGGTGTCGCGATGGTCGCGATGGTGAAATCGCGATCGGAGATGACCGGATGGGCATTCTTCGGCAGCTTGATGTGCGAGATGTGAATGCCTTCGCCGAGCTTCAGGCCGGTCAGGTCGGCCGTCAGGAATTCCGGAATTTCATCAACCGGTACAACCAGTTCGACTTCGTGGCGAACGATGTTCAGCACGCCGCCGACCTTCAGGCCCGGGGACTTTTCTTCGTTCACGAAGTGAACCGGAACTTCGACCGTGACGACGCTGTCCTTGGACACGCGCAGGAAGTCGACATGGAGTGTGAAGTCACGGACCGGATCCAGCTGGTAGTCCTTCGGCAGGACGCGGATCTTTTCGCCTTTGACGTCGATGACGGCGATGGTGGTCATGAAACCGCCAGCGTGGATCTTGAGGGTAACGTCCTTCGACGTCAGCGAGATCGCGAGTGGAGCCTGCTTGTCACCATAGATGACGGCAGGTATCAGACCGTTGCGGCGAAGTTCACGGGAGGACCCCTTACCAACCCGTTCGCGCGTTTCGGCCTTGAGCTCGTAAGATGCGTGGCTCATGGCATTTCCTTTCGGTTTACTGGAGAGTTCTGCGGCGTATAGACTGCCAAAGAACCGAAGCCGTTTCGGGCTTCATCCGCGGTGCCTCCAAGGGTGTCTACGCGGACGGGGGGTCCATAACCGCAAAAGGGCGAAAATGCAAGCCGGAGCGGGATATCAGGCAAACCGGGCAGTTCATTGAATGCCGTTCGCCGAGCCCGGAGACCGGATGAGACTTTATCCTGCTGGACGTTTTGCCGGGAAGGTGCCTATAGTACGGGCTCAAGCCGCTTATTCGCGCAGTTTCGCCGGTTGAGTGGCTTCCCTTCCAGACAGACGCTTTCGAGGAGGAGAGCAGATGCCTGTGGATATCGATCATTCAGACCTCGTCTATTCGATGGCGCAGAAGAGTTCTGCGGCTGCGAGTTCTCCTGTGGCTGCATCGTGGCGGCGTTGCATGACGCTGCACGGTCTGGCGCCGGAGGAAATGCGCACACCGATGCGGCTCTCCGATGCCGAATTCCGGCAGGCGCGGGAGCGCTCGGGCGAACTCATCGAAGAGGCCGAGGAAGAACTCGACCGGCTGTTTTCCAGTGTCGGCAAGGCCGGTTGCTGCCTGCTCCTGACCGACGAGCACGGGGTGGCGCTCGAGCGGCGCGGTGCTGTCGGGGACGACAAGGATTTTCGCGGCGTCGGGCTCTGGTCGGGAACGCTGTGGAGCGAGGCCAGCGTCGGCACCAACGGCATCGGCACGGCCCTTGCCGATGAGCGCGCCGTCATCATCCACCGCGACGAACATTTTCTCACCCGCAACACCGGGCTCAGCTGCGCCACGTCGCCGATCCGCGATCATCGCGGCCGTATTGCTGCGGCCATTGACATTTCCACCTGCCGCCATGATGCCGGCGAGATGGCAATGTCGATCCTGTCGCAGGCCGTGCGCGATGCCGCCGCCCGTATCGAGGCCAACCTTTTCCGCCGCGCCTTCGTCGGCGCCCGTATCCTTCTGGTTCCGGCGGGCGGCAAGAGTGCGCCGGCGCTGATCGCGGTCGATCGCGACGATCTGGTTCTCGGAGCCACGCGTGCGGTGCGGCTGCGGCTTAACATCGACGACCGGCGCATCGCGGCGGGCATTCCGGCGGGCGACCTTTTGGGCGAACACGCCGGCCAGGACGGCAGCGACCTGCCGGATGCGGAGCGGGCGGCGCTGCGCCGCGTCCTGTCGCGGGCCGGTGGCAATGTTTCGCTGGCGGCCGATATTCTCGGCATCAGCCGGGCCACGCTCTACCGGAAAATGCGCAAGCTCTCGCTCAACTGAGCCGTTGTTCCATCAGATCGCCTGCTTTTCTTGCAGTGCAGCAAGCAACGGGCCTGTTGCCTGTCTCAAAAGTGAAACACATCGCCGGACCTTCGCTGCCGGTGCACTACCGCCCGGGCAGCTTCGGGGGCACCTTCGGCTCACAGATTGTTGGAGTCTGTTTTTCGGAGGAGAAAACATATGTTGCACCAGAAAATCGTCGAGAACCCGTTCAAGCAGAAGTACGGCAACTATATCGGCGGCGAATGGCGCGAGCCGGTCAGCGGCCGCTATTTCGACAATACGACGCCGGTCACCGGCGGCATCCTGTGCCAGATCGCTCGGTCGCAGGCTGAGGATATCGAGCTGGCGCTCGATGCCGCGCATGCGGCCAAGGCCAAGTGGGGCCGCACATCGGCCACCGAGCGCGCCAATATCCTCATGAAGATCGCGCAGCGCATGGAAGACAATATCGAGCTTCTGGCCAAGGCCGAAACCTGGGACAACGGAAAACCGCTGCGCGAAACCATGGCCGCCGACCTGCCGCTCGCCATCGACCATTTCCGCTATTTTGCGTCCTGCGTCCGTGCCCAGGAAGGCACGATCGGCGAAGTTGATCACGATACGATCGCCTATCACTTCCACGAGCCGCTGGGCGTCGTCGGCCAGATCATTCCCTGGAACTTTCCGATCCTGATGGCCGTCTGGAAGCTGGCCCCGGCGCTTGCCGCAGGAAACTGCGTCGTGCTCAAGCCCGCCGAACAGACGCCAGCCTCGATCCTCGTGCTGATGGAACTGGTGGGCGATCTCCTGCCGCCGGGCGTGCTCAACGTCGTCAACGGTTTCGGGCTTGAGGCCGGCAAGCCGCTCGCTTCCAATCCGCGCATTGCCAAGATCGCCTTTACCGGCGAAACCACCACCGGCCGCCTGATCATGCAATATGCCAGCCAGAACCTCATTCCGGTGACGCTGGAGCTGGGCGGCAAATCGCCGAACATCTTCTTCGAAGACGTGATGCGCGAAGACGACGACTACCTCGACAAGGCGCTCGAAGGGTTCACCATGTTCGCGCTCAACCAGGGCGAGGTCTGCACATGCCCGAGCCGCGCGCTGGTGCATGAAAAGATCTACGACCGCTTCATGGAAAAGGCACTGAAGCGCGTTGCGGCCATCAAGCAGGGCAACCCGCTCGACATGTCGACGATGATCGGCGCGCAGGCGTCCTCCGAACAGCTGGAAAAGATCTTGTCCTACATGGATATCGGCAAACAGGAAGGGGCCGAAGTCCTGATCGGTGGCGAGCAGAACAATCTTGAAGGCGAGCTGTCCGGCGGGTTTTATGTCAAGCCGACCGTGTTCAAGGGCAACAACAAGATGCGCGTCTTCCAGGAGGAGATCTTTGGGCCGGTTGTTTCGGTCACGACCTTCAAGACCGACGAGGAAGCGCTCGAGATCGCCAATGACACGCTTTACGGCCTGGGTGCCGGCGTCTGGAGCCGCGATGCAAACCGCTGCTACAACTTCGGCCGCAACATCCAGGCCGGGCGCGTGTGGACCAACTGCTACCATGCCTATCCGGCCGGTGCAGCCTTCGGCGGCTACAAGCAGTCGGGTATCGGCCGCGAGACCCACAAGATGATGCTCGATCACTACCAGCAGACCAAGAACATGCTGGTGAGCTACAGCCCGAAAGCGCTCGGGTTATTTTGATCGATCCTCCCTCCCCCTGGAGGGGGGAGGTCGCAGCGAAGCTGGGGGTGGGGGTGATCTGGATCGACCTCCAGGGATCACCCCCACCCCGGCACTCACGTGCCGACCCTCCCCCTCAAGGGGAGGGTACAGGCCGTTCAGCCCTTTGACCGCAAGGATGCAATGCATGACCGAAACCGTCAACGGCGAGCCGCGCGTTCTGGCGACAGACGCAGCCCTCGCCTTCATCCGGGAAATCCAGCAGGATCATCCCGATATCCTCTTTCACCAGTCCGGCGGCTGTTGCGACGGCTCGTCGCCGATGTGTTATCCAGCCGATGATTATATTGTCGGGGACCGCGACGTGAAGCTGGGTGAGGTGGGCAATGTGCCCGTCTATATTTCCGAGAGTCAGTTCGAAGTGTGGAAACACACGCAGCTGATCCTCGATGTCGTGCCGGGCCGGGGCGGGATGTTCTCGCTCGACAATGGCCGCGAGCGGCGGTTTCTCACCCGCTCGAAACTCTTCGGCGGCGGCGCGGTGGCCTGCGCTGTGCCGTCGGTGAAAAGCGCCTAGCGGCAAGGCCCGCGATGGATGATCCGGTAGTCGTCGGATTTGGCCATGCAGGCATTGCCGAAGGTTTTGACCCGGCCCTTGCTGCGCGCGCAGACAGGCGCGTATTCGCGCGTGCAGGCCCTGATTTGCGAGGCCTGCGGGCACTCGCCGCGGCCCGTGATGCGGTAGCCGTTTGCACCGGCCTGGCAGGCATTGGCAAAGGTCTGTGTCCGGCTGCCGCGTTTTCCGCAGACCGGGGCGTATTCCATGGTGCACATCTGATTGCCGGCTGCGTTGGCGAGATCTGGGCTGCCCATGGGCAAGACCAGCAATGTGGCTGCCAGAAAAGCCATCACTTTCAAAGGTCTGGCTACCCTCTTGTTCCCCAGTCTGGACATGACAATTCCTCCCACATTCGAAGGGGCAGCCTGCCTGACAAATCCTGCAGGATGATGGCGGGCGATCTCAGTCGAACAGGCTCGAGACGGATTCTTCGGCGCTGGTGCGGTTGATGGCTTCGCCGATCAGGCTCGCTGTCGAGATCACCCGGATATTGTGGGCCGACAGGACCGAGGTCGTCGGCTGGATCGAGTCGGTGATGACAAGTTCCTTGAGCTTCGAGGCGGTGACGCGGGCGACAGCGCCGCCGGAGAGGACACCGTGGGTGATATAGGCGGTAACGCTGGTGGCGCCGTTCTTCAGAAGCGCTTCGGCCGCGTTGCAGAGCGTACCGCCGCTGTCGACGATATCGTCGATCAGCAGGCAGTCCTTGCGGCGCACGTCGCCGATGACGTTCATGACTTCGGATTCGCCCGGTCGGTCGCGGCGTTTGTCGACGATGGCCAGCAGACAGTCGAGCCGTTTGGCGAGCGAGCGGGCGCGCACGACGCCGCCGACGTCGGGCGAAACAACCATGACGTTTTCGAGGTTGTAATGTTCCTTGACGTCGCGGGCGAGAACCGGGACGGCGTAGAGATTGTCGGTCGGAATGTCGAAGAAACCCTGGATCTGGCCCGCATGCAGGTCGAGCGTCAGCACGCGGTCGGCGCCGGCTTCGGTGATCAGGTTGGCAACGAGCTTGGCCGAGATGGGGGTGCGCGGACCGGGTTTGCGGTCCTGGCGGGCATAGCCGAAATAGGGGAGAACGGCGGTGATGCGGCGGGCCGACGACCGGCGCATGGCGTCGATCATGATCAGCAGTTCCATCAGGTGGTCGTTGGTCGGAAAGGATGTCGACTGGACGAGGAAAATGTCCTCGCCGCGCACGTTTTCCTGCACTTCAACGAAGATTTCCTGATCCGCAAAGCGCCTGACGGTGGCCTTGCCCAAGGGTAGATTAAGATAATTGCAGATCGCTTCGGCAAGGAGCCGGTTCGAGTTGCCTGCGAAAACCTTCATGGTGGCCCGCCTATGCTCTTGCTGGATGAGCCGCTTTTACCGTCCTTGACCCTGAATGCAAGCGGATTGCGAAAACACGGGTGCTTTAGGTTAAAAAGCCTGTGGTTAGCCGGTTGGCGGCTCTGTCACAATCCGCTGGACTGGCGCCAGGACATGTAGTCGTTCATCGTGCGCGAGGCGATCTCCTGCATCGTCTGCGGCGGAACGGCAGACCAGAGATCGGCTGCGGTCGCATCGACGGAATCCTGGCCCTGGATGCGGTGCAGGCGGTTGCCGGAATTGTCGAGCACATCCCAGACATAGGTCACGGTGGTCTTGCCGCCATCATTGAATGCCGAGAAATAGCCCTTGAGGATATGGTCGCTGGTCGGGTCGGCGGAGCTCTTGATCTTCAGGCCCCGGGCGCGGGCCTCGGTGCCAAGCTGTTTCGACAGCGGCGTTACGGCTTCGACCGGTGCACCGATGATCGGCAGGAAGCGGATGGTGCCGGAGCTGGCGCCGGCGGGCTTGGTCAGCGCTGCCTGCTGCGTCTGCTCCTGCTGCTGTTCGGCCAGCGGCTGCTGCTCGACGGTCTCGGTCTGGGCCGGCTGCTGGCCGGTCTGCAACCGCTGCGCCTGGCTTTCCAGCGAGCCGGCCGGATCGACATAGGTTTCACCGGCAAGTGCCGCCTGCGTCTGATTGGTGTTGGCCGTGGACGGATCGGCAAAGGCGGTGCGCCGTCCGGACTCGACCGGTTGCACGTCGCCGACCACGGGCTGGCTGCGGCTGACGGTGTCGAGATCGGCCTGGGTTACCGGCGGAGACTGAAAGGAGGCATCGCCGACATCGACGCGGGGAACGAGGGCGTCGCTGGTGTTGCAGCCCGCCATCAGGGCCGCAGCACCGAGCAGCGAAATGATCGTCAGCAGCTTTCGCATCGTCCCACCCGTCCGTTCGCCGCCGCATCGCTCAGCCGATGCGGTCTTTCAAGCTGTCGGATTTTCCCCGTCAGTATGACAAAGAGAAATTAAGGGATTGTCCGCCCCCGGACCGGCCCTTTTCACCGTTATCATGCTCACTGCCATCGCCTGTCAACAACAGGTTTTATGGCCGTTTTCTTATACAGCGATGAAATCTAGGCCATAACGTGACAGAGGTTTCGGCGTGTCTGAGGTTGTCAAATAGGTCTGGCCGAGCGTCATCGCCGCGCCGGAATCCGAATCCATGATGATCATGTGCACGAACAGCGACATGTCGGGCAGGATTTCCTGCGGATTGCCGATGTGGAACATCTGCTGCTCCATCCAGGAGGGCGAGAAGCGGGCGCCGAGCGAATAGCCGCAGGCGTTCAGCCGGTGGCGGGCAAGGCCGCGCTCGTCCATGATCTTGGCGTGCGTGTCGAAGACCGTGCCGAACGTGTTGCCGGGACGCAGCACCATCTCGATGCCCTGCAGGGTTTCGCGGCAGGCGCTGTAGAGTTCGCGGTGGCGGTTGCTCGGCTCGCCGACGATGACGGTGCGCATCATGGCGGCATGATAGTGGGCGCTGACACCGGCCCATTCGAGCGTCAACTGGTCCTTGGCATCCAGTGTGCGGCGGCCGGCCTTGTAGCGGCAGAGCAGCGCGTCGGCGCCCGAGCCGATGATGAACTCATTGGCCGGGTAGTCGCCGCCGCCGGCAAAGACGGCGCCCTGCATGGCGGCAAGGATAGCGGCCTCGTCCCCACCGGGGCCGATCAGCGGCAGGGCGGCATCGAGCGCGTCATCGGCGAGGCTCGCGGCCTTTTCCACATGGGCGATTTCGGCGGCACTCTTGATCAGCCGCAGGCGGCCGACGAGCAGCGAGGCGTCGATCAGTTCACCGAAGGTCGAGAGCTGGCTGTCGAGCAGCCGGGCGATGCGGCCGGTCATGCCATGGGTGTCGTATTCAACGCCGAGACGGCAGCCGAGCAGGTCCATGTCACTCAAGAGGTTCTTCAGGTCCATGGTCGGATCGGCATTGACCCGGTCGACCCAGATTTCGACCTTTTCAATGTTGGATGTGTGTTTGGCCTGACGCAGGTCTGCCGAGCGGGTGAGCAGAACCATCGAGCCATCGGCCTTGACCACGAGCGACTGGAAGAAGCAGTAGCCGAACGTGTCGTAACCGGTCAGCCAGTACATGCTTTCCTGGGCAAAGAGCAGCATGGCGTCGAGTTTTTCCTCGCGCATTTTTGCCGTCAGACGGTCCAGCCGTGCAGCATATTCGTCCGCTTGAAAGTGCAGTGCCATATTATGTCTCCAATAGGGTAATCGCCGAAATCTGACGCCCGTAATCGGGGTCCTTCCGGTGTGTCGAGCGCCGGTAGGAAAAGAAGCGTTCCTCATCCGGATAGGTGCAGAAATCGAGATTTTCCGCCGTGACGCCGGCATCTGTCAACCGCCGGACCGTCAGGCCGGGCAGGTCGAACATGGCGTGGCTTTCGCGGGCCGAGGGCAAAAAGAAAGCGCTGTAGGACGGGTCGCGGACAAGGAAGCGCTCGATGAATTCCGGGCCGACCTCATAGGAGCGGTGGCTGATCGACGGGCCGAGGGCGGCAACGATTCCGCCGCGTGTGGCGCCAAGCGCAATCATCGCCTCGATGGTGTTTTCCAGCACGCCGTCGAGCGCGCCCTTCCAGCCCGCATGGGCAGCGCCGATGACGCGGGCTTTCGGATCGGCAAACAGAATAGGGCCGCAATCGGCGGCGAGCACGCCCAGAACCATACCGGGCGTTGCCGTGACCATGGCGTCGGCCGAGGGGCGGGCACCATCGTAGGTGCCGTCGATGACGATCACATCGGAGGAATGGGTCTGGTTGACGGTCGCCAGCTTGGTCAAGTCCGCATTGAACCAGGCGGCGACGCGGGTGCGGTTCTCGATGACGTTTTCGCGGATATCGCTGGAGCCGAGGCCGACGTTGAGGCCTTTGTAGAGGCCTTCGGAAACACCGCCAACCCTTGTAAAATAGCCGTGCCGGACCGCGCTTCCGGCCTTGGAGGCAAGCAGCGGGCTCTGCAACGGGGAAAGCAAGGCGTGGTCCGGCATAGGTCGTCTTGCCCTATCGTTGTCGGTGCATACGTGCGGGTTGGAAGGGCATGACGGCTGGTTCGGCGGCCCCGGTGATTTGCGCGGGATGTTGGCCCCGGCGAAGGCGGCTGTCAATCCGCCACGGTCCGGAATGGCATGAGGCCGACGGCCGGATGGCTGACGCCCAGCACCTTGAACAACTCGCCCATCTTGCCTTCACCGGCCCCGGCCAGCCGCTCGACGCCGAGCCGGATCGTCTCCTGCGTCAGCATGTCCTTGGAGGTTCCGAGCGCTGAAGCGCGCTCGATCAGCCCGAGCCCCAGAAGGAAATCGCCCTGGAACATCAGACCGTTGATGGAGATGCCAGCCGCCTTTGCCTGCAGCGCCAGCGATTCGAAATCGACATGGCTGGTGAGATCGGAGGTGCCGGGGTGGGCGAGCGGCGGATCGAAGAGATGCTGCTGCACCGCCTGCAGCGTATCGCCAAAACTGGTCGTCATGTGACCGTAGTCGATGATCAGGGCTGTGCCCTTGTGGGCCTGCAGCCGTTCGCAGATGGTCGACATGACTGCTTCGCGGGCAGGGGATATCTCGAAGATCGTACCGGCGGGAACGGCGGCCGGCGGCACGGGGAAAATCTGTGGATCGATGCCGGTGGCACCGGTGACGAAGGCGAGCGCATCCTCCGCATCCAGCCCGACGAGCCGTTCGCGAAAGCCGTCGGGCGTCTTGACGAACTGGCGGATCGGCAGGGCGTCGAACAGCTCGTTGGCGACCAGAAGCAGGAAACCCTCCGGCACGGCCTCGAAGCTCTCGTGCCAGGTGATCTTCCACTTGTTTTCGACCAGCGTCTGGCTCTGAATCTTCTGCAGACGCTCGCTGGTCTCGACCAGATGCACGGAGGCCACATCAAAGAGGGCCGGCGAGAGTTTCTGGATGACGCGGATGATATCGGCCATCATCGTGCCGCGCCCCGGGCCGATCTCGACGATCCGCACATCGGCCGGCATGCCGTGCCGCTGCCAGGCGTGGATCAGGAAGATGCCGAGCATTTCGCCGAAGAGCTGGCTGACCTCCGGGGCGGTAATGAAATCGCCGGTTTCTCCGAAAGGTTCGTGGGTGCGGTAGTAGCCATGGTCGGGATCGGCGAGGCACAGGGAAAAATAATCGGCCACGCTCATCGGGCCGGTCTGGCGGATGATGGCTTTGATTTTATCAGCGAGCGGCGTCGTCAAACATCTGTCTCCGCGTCAGGCCGGTTGAGGCCGGGCCGCCCGGGCCCTGAGGATCGCCCAGACGCCAAGGCCGAGCATGGGCAGCGACAGAACCATGCCCATGGTCAACCAGCCGCCGGCGAGATAACCGATTTGCGCATCCGGCTCGCGGAAGAATTCGACGAAGATGCGGCTCAGCGCATAGAGGCAGACGAAGACACCACTGACGAGGCCGGGTGTTTTCAGCGCAAAACGCCGGTGGGTCAGGAAGCGCAGAGCCAGCAACAGCACAACGCCTTCGAGGATCGCCTCGTAGAGCTGGCTCGGATGGCGTGGCTGGTCGCCGGCGGCGCAGCCGTTCTGCGCCATCAGATAGGTGTTGCAGAACACAGTGCCCCAGGGCGCGTTGGTGAGGCCGCCCCAGAGTTCGCCGTTGATGAAATTGGCGACACGGCCGAAGAACAGGCCGATCGGCACGACGGCGGCGACGATGTCGAACAGGCTCCAGATGGCGATGCCGTTGCGCCGGGCATAGACCAGCATGGCCACCACCGTGCCGATGAGACCGCCATGGAAGGACATGCCGCCGTTCCAGATTTCGAGCGCCCGGAGCGGGTTGGCGACGACATTGGGAAAATCGTAGAAGAGGATATAGCCGATGCGGCCGCCGGCGACGATGCCAAGCGCTGCCCAAAGCAGGAAATCGTCGATCTGCAGTTCGGTGGCGGGCGGTTGATTGTTGTGCCAGAGGCCGCTGTTGCGCACCAGGCTGCGGGCATAGAACCAGCCGAGCATGATGCCCGCAACGTAAGCAATGCCGTACCAGTGCACGGCCAGCGGTCCGATTTGAACCAGAACCGGATCGATATCCGGGAAGGGCATGATGGCCAGTAAGCTCGAAATGGTGTTCACGCTGGTCTTCCGCTGTCGTGGCCTGCTTTTGTGTGGCGGCGACCATGGCGCCCGAAATTGGCACGGTCAAGGCCGGAGTTTAAAGGGCTTGGGCCTTTAGCACAGCGTTTGTTCTTGCAAGTGGGGACCTCAAACCCTAGGTGAGAATGGATGATGCGGCCGGACGATGCCGCGCGGGACAAACGGAGACGACGCAATGACCACCGGAACCAATCGTATTCTGGATGATTTTGCCAAGCTGATGACCGATGCTGCCGGCGCCGCACAGGGTGTGCGCAAAGAAGCCGAGACCATGTTTCGCGCCCAGGCGGAACGGCTGATGAATTCTATGGATCTGGTCAAGCGCGAGGAATTCGAGGCCGTGCGCGAAATGGCCGTTAAGGCGCGCGACGAGAACGATGCGCTCAATGCCCGCATCGCCGCGCTCGAAGCCCGGCTCGATGCCGACAAGGCCTGAGACGATTGCGATAAGACATGACGCGGGAGGGCTTTCCTTCCCGCTTCGGGGCGATGCGGATCCACGCCGCCCACGACCTGCGGTCAAACGGCCTGCAGCGGCTCCATAAGAGATTTCCAAGAAAAATTTTCAGCCTGTGGACACTGTCAAAAAGTCCTTATGGCAGAGTCGTTTAAGAACTCCCGCTGAATCAAAATCACAACGTCTGTCCACAGGCACCGGCCCAATTCGCGGGGCAGGGGGCTGGCATGCCGACTCCGGCGTTATACACTGATTTTAAATGATGATTCGAAACGGACGCCGCAAGCTTCAGGCAGGGTAGTTAGCCCAAGGTGGTCGGGCGTCCAGCAATCATATTGTGTTTGTCTCCGTGTCTGGTTTGCAGCGTTCGTGTGTGAGCATGAAAACCTGTGTCCAGCCGGCCAAGAAGGTGATGCATGAACCTCGTGGAATTGGAACTAGAGCGCCAGTCGAATCCGGTCGATATGATCGAGTTCGTTGCTGCCAACAATGACTGGTCATTCGAGCGTTCCGGCGAGGATGAAATCGCCATGACCGTCGAGGGCAAGTGGACGGACTACCACGTCTCTTTCTCCTGGATGGAAGAGTTCGAAGCGCTGCATCTGGCCTGCGCTTTCGACATCAAGGTTCCCGAAAGCCGCGTCAACGAGGTCATCCGGCTGCTGTCGCATGTGAACGGACAGGTTCTGATGGGCCATTTCGATCTGTGGAAGCAGGAAGATGTTGTCATCTTCCGTCAGTCGCTGCTGCTGTCGGGCGGCGCAGAGCCGACCAACCGCCAGGTCGAAGTGCTGCTGTCGAGCGCGCTCGAAGCCTGCGAATCCTATTTCCAGGCTTTTCAGTTCGTTGTCTGGTCGGGGATGGAGGCGCAGGCCGCCGTCGATGCCGTCCTGTTCGAGACGGTCGGAGAAGCCTAAGCATGGACGTTTCTGCCGCAGGCCCCATCGTCCTCATCGGCGCCGGCAATATGGGCGGCGCCATGCTGTCCGGCTGGCTGAAAAGTGGGGTTCCAGGAGCTTCGGTTCTCGTCATCGATCCTGGCCCGTCACCGGCCATGTCCAAGCTTATTTCCGATAGCGGTGCGCGCCACGAGACATCTGCTCCTGCAGGTCTGACGGCCGGCGTGCTGTTTCTGGCGGTGAAGCCGCAGGTGATGGACAACATCCTGCCGCCGCTCAAGGGTATTGTTGACGAAAAGACCGTCGTCGTCTCGGTTGCCGCCGGCAAGACGCTCGCCTCCATGGAAGGCCATCTCGGCCCGGCCGGCATGGTGCGCGCCATGCCCAATACGCCGGCCATGATCGGCCGCGGCGTCACCGGCGCCTTTGCCAATGATCGTGTGACGCCTGAGCAGCGGGCGCTGGTCAACAATCTCCTGAAAGTCAGCGGCCCGGTCGAATGGGTGGCGACGGAGGCCGATATCGATGCGGTTACGGCCGTTTCCGGCAGCGGGCCTGCCTATGTTTTCTATCTCGTCGAATGCATGGCGGAAGCCGGCCGCAAGGCCGGGCTCCCGGCGGACCTCGCCATGCGTCTCGCACGGGAAACCGTCGCGGGGGCTGGCGAACTTCTCCACCAGTCCCCCGATGAAGCGTCCAAATTGCGCCAGAACGTCACGTCTCCCGGCGGCACGACGGCGGCAGCGCTCGGCATCCTGATGGCCGAAGACGGCATGCAGCCGCTGTTTGACAGAGCGATTGCCGCTGCCCGCACGCGCGCCGAAGAGCTGGCAGGCTGACATGTCCGAGACGATCACCTATGCCGATTTCGAGCGGGTCGATATCCGCACCGGCACCATCGTCGAGGCGCATCCATTTCCCGAAGCCCGCAAGCCGGCGATCAAGCTGGTCATCGACTTCGGCCCGGAGATCGGCCTGAAAAAATCCTCAGCGCAGATCACCGTGCACTACGATCTCGACACGCTGGTCGGACGCCAGGTGCTCGGCGTCGTCAATTTCCCGCCACGCCAGATCGGCCCATTCCGTTCCGAAGTCTTGACGCTCGGCTTCGAAGACGAAGCCGGCGCTATCGTGCTGGCAGCACCGGGGAAGCCGGTGCCGAACGGGAAGAAGCTGCTTTAGGCGGCAATCATAAATTTCTTGACGTGCCAGACTCCGTCCATACAATTGTGTGATGAGCCGTATAACGTAAGGTGATGATGGCTGACAGACCCAGAATAGGCACCTTTGTCGATGCCGAGGAAGAGGCATTTTTCAAAGCTCTGGAAACAGCGCCTTTTACGCCGAAGAGCTTCTTCACGCCCGAACGCCGCCAGGCCATCGAAGCTCAGGCGGCTGCGACGATCAACGATGAACGCGAGAAGATTTCCTTGAGAATTTCGCGGTCGGATCTGACGCGGCTGAAGTCACTCGCCCTTCAGGAAGGCGTGCCCTATCAGACGCTGATCAATTCCATCCTGCACAAATACGTTTCCGGGTGAGAACTGCTAAGCCGGCACCCGGATCGTCACCCGCAGCCCGCCGAGCGGACTGTCGCCCAAGGTGATGGTGCCGCCGTGGCTGGTGGCGACGTCGCGGGCGATGGCGAGACCGAGACCAGTGCCGCTGGCGTTGAGATTGCGGGCCTCGTCCAGCCGAAAGAAGGGCTTGAACACATCCTCGCGGGCGCGCTCGGGAATGCCGGGGCCATCGTCGTCAACCGTCAGCGTCAGCCATTTGGCGCTGTGGCGGGCTTCGATATCGATCGTTTCGGCATAGCGGCAGGCATTGGAAACGATATTGGAGACAAGGCGGGTGAAGGCATTGGGGCGGACGCTGATATCATCGATGCCTTCGATGCGGCTTTTCAGCACCTTTCCATGCAGCTCGGCCTCTGCCGCCAGCCGCGCCAGCAGTTCGCTCAGCTTCATGCGGCCGAGGTCTTCCTCGGCTTCGCCGCGCGCGAATGCGAGATAGCCTTCCAGCATCACCTGCATATCGTCGATATCCTGGTTGAGATAATCGAGATCGGGGCTCTGGCTGCTGGTGAGCGCCAGTTGCAGCTTGAAGCGTGTGAGGATGGTGCGCAGGTCGTGGCTGACGCCGGTCAGCATGGCCGTGCGCTGGTCGATCTGGCGCTCGATGCGTTCGCGCATTTTCAGGAATGCGATGCCGGCACGGCGCACCTCGTCGGCGCCACGCGGCGAAAAGTTCTCTGTCGTCTTCTGGCCCTTGCCAAAATTTTCAGCGGCGCGGGTCAGCGCCAGGATCGGCCGGATCTGGCCGCGCAGGAAGAGGATGGCGATGCCGAGAAGCACCAGAGATGTGCCGACCATCCAGACGAGGAAGATGTGCGTGTTGGAGGCATAAGCGTTGCCGCGCTTGGCATAGACCCGCAGGACCCGGTTTTCCAGCTTGATGCGGATCTCGACGATCCTGCTGTCACCGACCGTGTCGATCCAGAACGGACGCCGGATCTGCAGCGATATTTCCTCGCTGAGGATCTGGTCGAGGATCGAGAAAAACGGTTTTGGACGGGGCGGGGGCAGATCGCCATTCGGCTCGATGGCGATGTTGAGATCGAGGCGTTCGCGGGCGATGCGGATCAGCGCCTCCTGATCGGCGCTTTCAGGAAATGTCTCGATCAAGTCGACAATGGCGGCGATATCGCGGGTAACGGCGCTCGACAGGCGCTGCGTCACCGTCTGCCAGTGGCGCTCCATGAAGACGAAGGCGACTACCGACT
This sequence comes from Pararhizobium sp., assembly GCA_030655075.1. GTDB lineage: Bacteria > Pseudomonadota > Alphaproteobacteria > Rhizobiales > Rhizobiaceae > JAURWE01. The sequence goes on along the minus strand of JAURWE010000024.1, from coordinate 241,544 downwards.
GCAACAGGACCATCGGGATGATGATGATCAGCAGCGCGCGCGCATAGAGCCCCATCGGCAGGCGCCGGCGAATCCAGCGTGCAATCCGGCGCCAGCGCGTGTCGGTGGGCCGGTCCTGATCGCGTCGAACATAATCGAAAGTCGCCATGCATTCACGATCCGGCAGAAGGGGTCATATGAAACGAACAGTGCTGAGGTCATCGCCCTGATTGCGAGACTAACATCAGTCTACACTCAGCCGGTAGCCGATGCCACGAACGGTCTGCAGCCAGATCGGATTGGACGGTTCCTCTTCGATCTTGCGGCGCAGGCGGTTGATCTGCACGTCGATGGTGCGCTCGCCGACATCGGCTTCGTCGCCGATCAGTTCGTGGCGGGGGATAGTTTCGCCGGGGCGCTGCGAAAACAGCATCATGATCTCCTGCTCGCGGTCGGTCAGGCGGATGTGATCCGGCCCCCGGCGCAGTTCGCGGCGCACGACGGAGAAGGTGAAGGGGCCAAAAATTACCTGCTCGATCTTCGGCACCTGTGCCGGAGCGTTGCGGCGCAGAATGTTGTTGATGCGCAGCACCAGTTCGCGCGGATCGAAGGGTTTTGGCAGGTAGTCGTCGGCACCGACTTCGAGGCCTTCGATGCGGGCATTGGATTCCGCCAGTGCGGTCAGCATGATGATCGGTACGGATTTCAGCTCGCGCAGGCTTTTTGTCAGCGAAATCCCGCTTTCGCCCGGCATCATCACATCGAGGATCAACAGGTCGAAATCGAGCCCGACGAGCCGGCGGCGGGCCTCGTCGGCGTCGGCAGCGACCGTGACGCGGAAACCCTGCTCGACCAGATAGCGGTTGAGCAGGTCGCGAATACGCCGGTCGTCGTCAACCACAAGAAGATGCGCCGCGTCGTCGGGAATTTGGGTCATCTCGGCATTTTCCGTTTCGTTGGCCGCTTCTTGCGGCATGGCCTAGCAGGTCCGTCCAGGATCATGCGTTTTTCATGCCCGTCAGGAACTTGCGTACAGCGTCGCGTGTTTCCGGGCCTGCTTTGGCAAATGCACGGGCTATGCGGCGGGACTGTGGCTCGGCCAGCGCCAGCGCCAGTTCCTGTCCGGCCGGTGTGGTATACAGCTTACGCTGGCGCCGGTCTTCAGGCCCTGCGACCTGATGAATATAGCCGGAATCGATCAGCTGCTTCAAAACCCGCGCCAGGCTCTGCTTGGTGATCTTCAGCGTTTCCAGCAGGTCGGCAACCGTCATTCCCGGCTCCCGGTTGACGAAGTGGACGACGCGGTGATGGGCGCGGCCGAAACCGCTCTTTTCCAGAATGGCATCGGGGTCGGAAATGAAGTCCCGGTAAGCGAAGAAAAACAGTTCGATGATTTCGAAGTCCGTATCGTCCTCAGCGGCGGCAGCCCCGTTAGGCCCTTTGTCGTCCACGGCTTGTCCTGTCGGCTGTCCTGGCACCCAGTCATTCCTTTTCATACCCGCTGACTCTGGCAAAACAGGCAAACATATGTCAGGTTTGTTGACACATTTTTGCCAGCTTGCTAGCGTTTCCGTCAAGAACAGCATGGGTAGCATCATCGTCGTTCGCCAAAGAATAGGCGCTCGGGGCCCGGCCGCCAATCCGCATTCATGAAAATCATTTTCTGGCGCGGGGTTTTGCAACAGCAATTGAAGCAACAACCAACACAAAGACGGGCGTGGACACGCCGGAGGAGACAGAATGGCAGCCATTCCCTTTGACCAGCTGGACGGCGAGATCTGGATCAACGGCGAGTTCGTCGCCTGGAAGGATGCCAAGGTCCACGTGCTGACCCATGGGCTGCACTACGCAAGCGCCGTTTTCGAGGGCGAGCGGGCATATGGCGGGCGCATCTTCAAGCTGACGGAGCACAATCAGCGCCTGCACCGGTCGGCAGAAATCCTCGGGTTCAAGGTTCCCTACAGCGTCGAGGAGCTGGATGCCGTCAGCATCGAGCTGTTGAAGCGTCAGGGCTTTTCCGAGGCCTATGTGCGGCCGATCGCCTGGCGCGGCAGCGAGATGATGGGGATTTCCGCCCAGTCAAACCGCATCAATGTCGCCATCGCCATCTGGCAGTGGGGCAGCTATTTCAGCCCCGCCGAAAAGCTGAAGGGCATCCGCATCGATATCGCCGAATACCGGCGTCCCGATCCACGCACGGCCCCTTGCGCCTCGAAGGCGGCCGGCCTCTACATGATCTGCACCATCTCCAAACACGCGGCCGAAGCCAAGGGCTATGCGGATGCGATGATGCTCGACTATCGCGGCCAGGTGGCCGAAGCGACCGGCGCCAACATCTTCTTCGTCAAGGATGGCGCCATTCATACGCCGGCGCCTGACTGCTTCCTCAACGGCCTGACGCGCCAGACTGTGATCGAGCTGGCGAAACGCCGCGGCTATCAGGTGATCGAACGGGCGATCATGCCGGAAGAACTCGAAGGGTTCAGCGAGTGCTTCCTCACCGGCTCCGCCGCCGAGGTGACGCCTGTCTCCGAAATCGGCCCCTACCGGTTTACCCCGGCAGCGATCTCCGAGACGCTGATGAACGATTACATGAAGGAAGTCTATCCGGTCGCTGTGGCTGCCGAATAATCCACCTTCGTAGATCGAAAAAGGCGGCGTCTTTCGGCGCCGCCTTACCGTATTCTGGAACCGGCCGTTATTTCTTGCCGAGAACTGCGCCGGCGATTGCGGTCAGGACGCCGCCGCCGATGAGGCCGCCGATGCCGTCGGCCACGAGGCCGGACAGACCGGCTTCGCCGCCGACTGCCTGCAGAAGAAGACCGCCGCCGACGCCGCCGATGGCGCCGACGATGGTTCTGACAATCACGCTGACAGCCTGCTGCTTCAGTGCCGCGCCTGCGGCATTGCCCCCGATTGCGCCGGCGATAAGCTGCGTGACGATGGGTATCAAGGATTCCATGGATTCTTCCCCAATTGCGGATATTCGCAGGGACTAATCTGAGCAGGAATTAGGCGTCTGTCAATTTTTGAGGCGTTGCGGCTGTGATAGTCCACAGAGATCGCCAAACTTGATATGGCGACCGGCATTGAAGTGCGGCGGTCAGGCCGCCCGTGGTTTTGAGCGCTGGTCCAGCGACAAAGGTAGACAATGCGGTGCGGCTGGTTTCGACATTCACTGATGTGCCGTCCTGATCAACGCTCGGATATTGGGCATAGGCCCAGCCACGCACGCCATGAACATCGACGCGGCACCAGCGGCTGCCTTCCCAGCTGCCGTCACCCGTGGTGGCTCGCTCCCGATCCTGTTCCCCAGGGAACGTCACGAAATGTAAAAATGTCACACATTCCAACTCATGAAACGTCGACGCGATGCGGGGCCGGAACTTCTATGCCGGTTACCGATTTAGGCTGTCAGAACGAGAGAGGAATTCATCATGCAGGCCCAAGTCACACAGGTTCAGGGAACCCTCACGCCCGTATCTTCCAGCCAGCAGCTTCGCCCGGTCGTGATTACTGTCATCGCTGCGAAGCTTGCCGTCTTTGCGCTGCTGATGATGACAGTGAATGCACCGGCACCATTCCCGTCGCAGATCGAAATGGCTGAATTGCGCTAAATTCATTCTGTTCTTTGCGCCGCCAATGGCTATATCTTGCCTGATCTTCAAGAACGACAGGGCCAAGGCATGCTTCAGGCGGGTATCATTCCGGTCACTCCTTTCCAGCAGAACTGCACGGTTCTCTTCGACATGGACAGCAAGGAAGGCGTGATCGTCGACCCGGGCGGCGACGTCGATGTCATCCTGCGGACCATCAAGGAAAACGGCTTGACGCTGAAGGCGATCTGGCTGACGCATGGGCATATCGATCATGCCGGCGGCGCCAAGGAGTTGAAGGAGGCGCTCGGCCTCGAGATCATCGGTCCGCACAAGGACGACCTGCCGCTGCTGGAGCGGCTGGAAATCCAGGCGGCGAAATACGGCATGACCGGCGCGCACAATGTTGTGCCCGATCGTTTTCTCGAAGACGGCGACACGGTCTCCTTCGGCACTCATGTCTTCGAGGTCTATCATTGCCCCGGCCACGCGCCCGGGCATGTGATCTATTTCAACCGCGAGCAGGGCTTTGCCCATCTTGGCGATGTGCTGTTCAGCGGTTCGATCGGGCGCACCGATCTGCCCGGCGGCAATCATCAGCAGCTGCTCGATTCCATCCGCGACAAGGTGCTGCCGCTCGGTGACGAGGTCGGTTTCATCTGCGGCCACGGCCCGGGCAGCAAGATCGGCGACGAGCGGCGGACCAATCCCTATCTTCGCGGCCTTTGACGGGCTTGTTGTCACAAAAAAACACGCTGCGGATGCCGCAGCGTGTTTCGCCGTTTCAAGTCTGTGGCTGATCAGCCGGCCGTGCAGAAGTGATCGCGGCCGTCATAGCCACGGAACGTGCCGGTGTCGGCGTTGAACGACTGGTAGCGGTTGGAGCACCAGCGGTACCAGGGACGCGTCCAGGGCTCGAGGCCGCCTTCATAGGTTTCGACCACGCGGCGCGGACGGCGGATGACGCGATATTCCGGCTCTTCTTCGATGTAGACATCGGGCTCCGGCTCTACATAAACGCGTTCGCGGCGGTTCTGGTTGGCGAGAGCGCCGCCCAGGATGACGCCCGTTGCAAGGCCAAGCGCGCCGATTGCGGCTGCGTCTCCGCCCCGGTGGCGGCGCCAGTCGCGGTCGCGGGCTTGAGCCGGGGCAAATGCTGTCAGCGTGGTCGCGGCAACCGCTATTGCAAGCACCAGTGATCTGCCAAAACTTTTCATCGTACGGTCCTCTGTCATTGCCGGTCTGCGGCATCTGTCGTTTCCAGTAAACACCATAATGCGGCGAAACTGAATGCAGACTGAACAAAAAAACCCGGCAAGCTGCCGGGCTTCAACGTGAATCGATCTGCGAAAATGGCGTTTAGCCGGAGATCTGCAGATTGACCGCCTTGGGGCCCTTGCCGCGGCGGTCGGGTTCCGTGTCGAAGCTTACCTTCTGGTTTTCGGAAAGTCCGTTGAGCCCGGAAGCCTGAACGGCGGAAATGTGTACGAAGATATCCGCGCCACCATTGTCAGGCTTGATGAATCCAAAGCCCTTGTCGGTGTTGAAGAATTTTACGATGCCAGTCTCGGCCATGCGTCAGGTCCTTTTCTCTCCGACCGGGCGGCTGCCGGTCAGCATAGCGACTTTACCCTTGCGGGTGTTTTGCAGGCAGTTCTTGAAATGTGAGGAAAGGGTCCCGTTACCGCAGCCAGCCATCTGAAGTCTCAACCTCTGATCGTCTCATGTTCGACTGCCCGGAGCATTTTGCGTCTCCGGAGCGCATTTCTATAAGGTCTTCCCGTGTTCGCAAATTGCCCGAACACAGTAAGATTGCTAGGTTTGTATTCGCTTGGCAAGCAAAAGTTTTCGTTTTGGGGCAGCCCGTGTTGCCCTGTCGCAAAAAACGCCAATTGCCGTTTTTTTAGCAGCGGCGCCCCAAAGAGCGTTTGACCGCGCCGCAGCGACGGTCCGCATCCACCATACGGGAATTTCGCCTCCATTTATTTTCTAGATAGCTAATATTCTTATGTCCATAATCACTTGATAAACAATACGTATTCTAGCCTCGCGGCTGCTTGCGGCGTTTTCCTGTGACGCCGGATACGGCATTCGCCCGTGCGGCTCCCGAAACCGGTGGCCGAGCTGATCTCAAAGGCGCGTCGAGCTTCTGCTTTTGTCAAAGGCCGCGTCCTTGCGTGAAGCCTAGTCTATCCGGAATTTGCACTTGTGCCCGCTGTCCTGGATAGTTCAATCGAAGTGATATATTCTTCCTGCGGTGCCCGGGATGCTTGAGCGGCTTATTGCGTCGGGGTCTTCGACAGGCGCAAGAGGGCGCCGTCTTCGCCGTCGGTCACCAGGAGAACCGAGCCATCGGGCGCGACGCTGACATCGCGGATGCGGCCGTATTCTTCGTCCAGAATCCGTTCCTCGGCGATCACCTTGCCGGTCTCGTCGCGGTCGAGGCGGGCGAGCAGTTGATATTTCAGCGCGCAGACCAGAAGGTCGCCATCCCATTCGGGGAACATCGCGCCGCGATAGACGACAATGGCGCCGGGCGCGATCGATGGATCCCAATAGTAGAGCGGCTGTTCGTAGCCGTCTTTTGCCGAACCTTCGCCGATTGCGGCGCCGGAATAGTCCTTGCCGAAGGTAATGACCGGCCAGCCGTAGTTCTTGCCCGGTTCCGGCGTGTTGACCTCGTCACCGCCGCGCGCGCCGTGCTCGACGGTGAGGAGCTTGCCGTCCTTGGGATCGATGGTGATGCCCTGCGGATTGCGGTGACCCTTCGACCAGAGCTCCGGCAGGCCCGCCTTGCCGTCGGCATAGGGGTTGTCTGCGGGAATGCTGCCATCGGCGTTAATGTGCAGAATGGCGCCGGCATGGTCCTGCATGTCCTGCGCCCGGTCGCCTTCGCCCCGGTCGCCGATGCCGAAGAACAGGCTACCGTCCTTGGCAATGGCGATGCGCGAGCCGAAGTGCTGGCCCTTGCCGGTAAGCCGGTTCATGCGGAACAGTTCTTGTGCATTCATCAGCTGCTTTTCATCGGCCGAGAGAGCGGCGCTGTAAACCGCCGTGCCGTTGCCGCCATCGCCAGCGACCGCCATGGTCAGATAGAGCGTGCGGTTCGTGGCAAAACCCGCGTCGAGCGCCACGTCGAGCAGGCCGCCCTGACCGGCGACCGCAACCTCTGGCAGACCGCTGATCGGCTCGGCGGCCTTGCCGTTTCTGACAATGCGCAGGTTGCCCGGCAGTTCGGTGATAATATAGGCGTTGTCGGGCAGCACCTCCACCGACCAGGGCTGGGCAAGGCCGTCTGCCACGGTTTCGACGGTCACGCCGTTCTTCTCTGTCCGGAATTCCTTGCTTTCCTGTGCCGATGCGGCCTCCGGGAAAAGGCTGAGAAGAAGGGCTGAAACGCCTGCGACGAGGCTTGTCTGTCCGGTCTGTCGGGAGCTCGGCGTCATGGGTCTTCTCCTTATTGCAAAACGTCGTCTTTGCGACGTGGCGCAGGGGCAGGCCTGTTTCAAGGCGGATCAAAAGGAAGTGATTGCTGGCGGCAATGCATCGGATCTGCTGATGGGCGCGATGAATTCTTGTGATGCGGGCGCATTTTCGCCAGGCGAAGGCCGGTTTTCCCGCCTTGGCGCTTGAAACACCTGCCGTCTTTCGACATACACCTAACCGCTACGGAGATGATCCATGCTCCTGAGGCGACATGCTGTTTCAACCTGTTGAGGAACCCTCAAAAATGGCCTTTCTTGCCGACGCTCTTTCCCGTGTAAAGCCATCCGCCACCATCGCCGTTTCCCAGAAAGCCCGTGAGCTGAAAGCCAGCGGGCGGGACGTGATCGGTCTTGGCGCCGGCGAACCGGATTTCGACACGCCGGACAATATCAAGAAAGCCGCCATCGACGCGATCAACCGCGGCGAGACGAAGTACACGCCGGTTTCGGGCATTCCGGAACTGCGCGAGGCGATCTCCAAGAAGTTCAAGCGCGAGAACAATCTCGACTACACGGCTGCGCAGACGATTGTCGGCACCGGTGGAAAGCAGATTCTTTTCAACGCCTTCATGGCGACGATCAATGCAGGCGATGAAGTCGTTATCCCAGCACCTTACTGGGTCTCCTACCCGGAGATGGTGTCGATCTGCGGCGGAACGCCGGTGTTCGTGGCGACGGCGCAGGAGAACAATTTCAAGCTGACGGCTGAAGATCTCGACAAGGCGATCACGCCGAAGACCAAGTGGTTCCTGTTCAACTCGCCGTCGAACCCGTCGGGTGCGGCCTACAGCCATGCCGAACTCAAGGCGCTGACGGACGTGCTTTTGAAGCACCCGCATGTCTGGGTGCTGACCGACGACATGTACGAGCACCTGACCTATGGCGACTTCAAGTTCGCCACCCCGGTCGAGGTCGAGCCGAAGCTCTACGATCGCACGCTGACCATGAACGGCGTGTCGAAGGCCTATGCCATGACCGGCTGGCGCATCGGCTATGCCGCCGGCCCGCTTGCCCTCATCAAGGCGATGGACATGATCCAGGGCCAGCAGACGTCCGGCGCCTGCTCGATCGCCCAGTGGGCGGCCGTCGAGGCGCTGAACGGGACGCAGGACTTCATTCCCGAGAACAAGAAGATCTTCGAAGGCCGCCGCGATCTGGTTGTTTCGATGCTGAACCAGGCCAAGGGCATCTCGTGCCCATCGCCGGAAGGTGCGTTCTACGTCTATCCGTCCTGCAAGGGCCTGATCGGCAAGACGGCGCCGACAGGCAAGGTCATCGAAACGGACGAGGATTTTGTGTCGGAACTGCTGGAATCCGAAGGCGTCGCCGTCGTGCACGGCTCGGCCTTCGGTCTCGGCCCGAACTTCCGCATCTCCTACGCGACCTCCGAAGCGCTGCTCGAAGAAGCCTGCAAGCGCATCCAGCGCTTCTGCGCCGCCTGCAAGTAAAGCTTCCGACTGCCTGATCGAGAAGCCCGCCTTCGCCGGCGGGTTTTTTTATTCCGGCCGGGCTGCAAAAGTCCACGCCAGACCCAATATACGGAGCAGATACTCAGACTTAGGAGCGTTGATATGCCGACTTTGAAACGTGGAATGGCCCTTTTGCTCTGCACGGCTGCGGTTGTTGCAGCGGCCGGGACGGCCAGTTCCGGCCAGAGATATGGACACAGCGAAAAGCGCGTTCATGCGGCGCAAGACCGGTCCTACGTCGTTGCGAACGAAGGCTCCGAGGTTCGTACGCCCTTCGATTATTTCTTCAACAATGAAGAAAAATACAAGAGCTATCGCAACGATCCGGGCGAATATTACCGCGGCGTGAACCGCCGCTAGATCCGGCCCTGTCCGCGCCTTGATCGCGGCCTATATCGGATGGGGTGAACCCCGTTCATCCACAAGCCCGTTCACACGCAAGGAGGAGACAGATGGTGAAGATCACCTATGAGATCGTTCCGCATGACGGCGGCTGGGCCTACCGGCTCGGCGACGTTTATTCCGAGACATTTGCCACACACGATGATGCGATGCATGCGGTTCATGCCGTCGCTGCCGAGCAGCAGGTTGGCGGCGAAACGGCCGAGATCAGCTATCAGGACGAGAAGGGCCGTTGGCGCCAGGAGCATGCCGATGGTGGCGACCGGCCGGAGACCGAGGTGATCGACGGCATTCGAGCGGCGCCCTCGGCCTGACGCCAGCCGTCATTTGCCGACATAATCGAGCAGACCTTCGACGAGCGCGTCGAAGGTGGCTCGGCATCGTGGTGAGGTTTTCAAGTTCTCGTGCATGGCGACCCAGGTGCTCAGCGGCACCTCGACCTCTTTCAAAACATGAACCAGATCCGCATCGCGCCGGGCAATGCCAATTTGGCAAAGACCGATGCCGATGCCGGCGCGGATGGCGGCAAGCTGGGCCAGCGAGCTGTCCGACTTGAAGCTGAAGGCCGGACTGCCGAGTTCCGGAAAGCGCTTCATCATCGTCCGGATATAGGCGGTCTCCCGGTCATAGCCGACGAGATCGTGATCCGCGAGGTCGACAATGGTCTGCGGCTGGCCCCTTCGTTCGAGATAGGCGCGATGGGCGTGAAAGCCGAGCTGGATATCGCCAATGCGGCAGATGAGCAGCGCGTCCTGCACTGGTTCGGCCATGCGCACGGCAATGTCGGCGCCCTGGCGCAACAGATCCTCTATCGCATCCGAGGCCGACAGTTCAATCACCAGGCCGGGGTAGCGCTGTTGCAGGGCGGCCAGGATCGGCGGCAGCACCTCAACACCGATGACCTCGCTGGCGCTGATGCGCACCGTGCCCTTGACGGCGTCCCGTTCGCCCGAGGCCGTGCGGATCAGCGCCGCAGTGGTTGCCGCCAGCGTTTCGGCATAGGGCTTCAGCGCCAGGGCGCCTTCCGTCGGCAGCAGGCCTTGTGGCGAACGGGTGAAGAGGGCAAAACCGACAGCTGCCTCCAGCGCATCGACATGGCGGCCGACGGTCGGCTGGGTGAGGCCGAGGTCGCGGGCAGCCGCAGACAGCGATCCTTCCTGCAGCACCGCGAGGAAAGTGCGATAATGGTCCCAGGTCAGATCGGCAGCACTCATGCATTTTAGTATAGTGGCTCAAGATTAATAGGCAATTTTGTTTATCGCCTTCGCGCCTTACCTTGGTTCAACGCCAACAAGGAACACAATCATGACCTCTGCTCTTCAGACCAAACCCATCGCGCTGGTTCTCGGCGCCACCGGCGGCATCGGCGGTGCGGTCGCCCGGACGCTCGTGGCGCGCGGCTGGACCGTGCGGGCGCTCAACCGCACCGCAGGCGCGAACCGCGATCCGTCCTTCACCTGGATTCGGGGTGATGCAATGGAACGCGGCGACGTGCTGGCGGCGGCACAAGGTGCGCGCCTTATCGTGCATGCGGTCAACCCTCCCGGCTATCGCAACTGGGATGAACTTGTGCTGCCGATGCTCGACAACACGATTGCTGCATCGCTCGCCACAGGCGCCACCGTCTTGCTGCCCGGCACGGTCTACAATTTTGGGCCTGACAGCTTTCCGCTGCTGACGGAGGATGCACCGCAGAACCCGAAGAGCGAAAAGGGCAAGATCCGCGTGGACATGGAACGCCGCCTGCATTCTGCCTGCGCGGAGAAAGGCCTGCGCGCCATTGTCGTGCGGGCGGGCGATTTTTTCGGGCCGCAGGCGGCCAACAACTGGTTCTCGCAAGGCATGGTCACGCCGCAAAAGCCGGTGACCGGTGTCATGTACCCGGGCAGTCAGGGTGTCGGCCATCAATGGGCCTATCTGCCTGACGTGGCCGAGACGATGGTGCGGCTGGTCGAGCGCGGGACACGTCTCCCGGCCTTTGCCGTCTACCACATGCAGGGCTTCTGGGACGCGACGGGCACCGGCATGATCGAGGCCATCGGCCGGGCGGCGGGCCGGACCAAACTCATTGTTCGGCATTTTCCCTGGTGGGTCATACCCTTCGCTTCTCCCTTTTCGGTGTTCATGCGCGAGCTCAAGGAGATGCGCTATCTCTGGCAGCAGCCGCTGCGCATGCCGAACGACCGGCTGGTCGCCGAGCTGGGCTTCGAGCCGCATACGCCGATCGACGAGGCCGTTACGGCAACGCTTGCCGGGCTCGGATGCCTGCCCGAAAACGAAGAGGAGCTGGCGCGGGCCGCATGAGGCGCTGCTTCACGTCCTGATTCAGGGTCTGGCGAAACCGATTCAAACGGTCGCCGCAAGTGACTGGGATCGAATCGTTTTCCGGGTTCGGTCTTGGTGGTGGCCACACATTCGTGATCGCCCGCCCCTTGCTCCCGGGCGGGCGCCCGCTATCCTGCAGCATGGGAATGGGGGTGAACGGGTGAGCATGTTTCCGCGACGGCCGGCGTGGTCCATTCCCGAGAGCGAGGCGACGCCTGAAGAGGTTTTCCTCAATCGACGGGCGCTGATCAAGGCGGCCGGTTTTGCTGGGCTCGGCCTTGCCGGGCTGAGCACGCGGGCGCTGGCAGACGCGGTGGCCGACCCGAGCGCATCGCTTTACCCGGCCCGGCGCAACGGTGCCTATGACGTCGGCACCGAGACGACGCCGGAAGAGTTCAATCTTACCTACAACAATTTCTTCGAGTTCGGTTCGCACAAGAAAATCGGCGAGGCGGCGCAGGCGCTGGCCGTGCGGCCCTGGGAGATTGCCATCGACGGCATGGTCGAGGTGCCGTTCAAGATCGGCCTCGACGATCTCCTCGCGAAGGTTTCGCTCGAAGAGCGCATCTACCGGCATCGCTGCGTCGAGGCCTGGTCGATGGTGGTGCCGTGGAGCGGCTTTGCCCTCTCCGATCTCGTGGCGCTGGCCAAGCCACTGGCATCGGCGCGCTACCTGCGGTTCGAGACCTTTCTCAATCCGGATGTGGCGACGGGGCAGCAGCAGTCCTGGTATCCGTGGCCTTATGCCGAAGGTATGACGATCGAGGAGGCGGCCAACCCGCTCGCCTTCGTCGTCACCGGCGCCTATGGCAAGCCGGTGGCCCGGCAGATGGGCGCGCCGATCCGGCTCGCGCTGCCGTGGAAATACGGGTTCAAGTCGATCAAGTCGATCCGCCGGATTTCCTTTGCCGACAAACGCCCGGTGAGTTTCTGGGAAAGCGTTGCGCCTGCGGAGTACGGCTTCTGGGCCAACGTCAATCCCGGCGTGCCGCATCCGCGCTGGCGGCAGGACAGCGAGAAGATCCTGCACACCGGCACCTACCGCCGCACCGACATGTTCAACGGTTATGGCCAGCAGGTGGCGCATCTCTATGCGGATATGAAGGGCGAGAAGCTCTACTACTGAGCGACTTCCGGCGCGGGAGCGGGCAGAACCGGGCGGCGCCAGCGCTCGAAGATGACGATGATCATCCCGGCCGCAAAGATCAGCGCCGCGCCGATGAAGACGCCCGGCCGGGGGATATCGCCCCAGATCAGGAAGCCGAGCAGAAAGGCCCAGACCAGCGAGGAATATTCGAACGGCGCCAGCACCGAGACGGGCGCCCGGCGCATGCCCTCGAACAGCGCATATTGCGCAAGGCCCGCGACGACGCCGGTGCCGACCAGCAGCGACAGGCCGCCAGGGCTGATCGGCGCCCATTCGAACGGCAGCATGACGCCTGTATAGATCACCAGCAGCCCGTTGGAGATGACCATCTGGACGGTGGTGATTTCGTCCAGCGCCGACTTGCGCAACAGGATGACCGAGAAGGACCAGAGCACGGCTGCCTGCAGGGCCAGATAGACCGGCCAGCTGAGGCCGATGCCGACCGGGTTGCAGGCGATGAACACGCCGATGAAGCCGACGACCACGGCCGCCCAGCTGTGCAGCGGCACGACCTCTTTGAGGATCGGGATGGACAGAATGGTGACCATGATCGGCGCGGCATAATAGAGCGTCGTCAGTTCGGCCAGCGGCAGGGTGCGGGCGGCATTGTAATAGGACAGCCAGGCGCTGAAGAGCAGGAAGCTGCGCAGGAGCATCGGTTTCTTGATCGGCGAGGCGATGGTGCGGCGGATCAGCGTGCCGCGCCCGGCGGCCAGACACATGGTGAGGATCGTCAGGCTGCGGATGAAGAGGATCTGCGACACGGGCAGTGCGACCACCATCCACTTGATGGCTGCATCGTGGAAGGTGAACAGCGCATAGGCCAGCGATGTCAGGAGAATGCCGAGGCCGACCGCGCTTCTCATTGGACCGTCACCAAGCTCGACTGGAAGGCCTCGCGAATGGCGCTGGCCATGCCCTCGACGGCCTTGTCGTGGCGGCGGCTGTTCTGCCGCAGGATGACGTTGGAAAAGTCGATGATGCGATAACCCTCGAGCGTCGTCAGCTCGCGGCAGCCGGCCGGTATGCTGCTGCGCGACAGGGGTGCGATGGCAAGGCCGGAGGTGACGGCGGCAAGCAGGCCGATGCTCGTATCACTCCAGTAGGCGATGCGGTAGGGCTCGCGGCGCTGCTCCAGCGTCTGCAGCGAAAGATCGACGCACCAGCCGGGCACGGCGTACATGGCCACCGGCAGCGGGCTCAGCTCATGCACCGAGTGCAGGTCGGAGGTGACCCAGACCGTCGGGTCGGTCATCAGGACCTCGCTGCGCGTGTCGTTGCCCTGCTCGTAGGCCACGGCAATGTCCAGCTCGCCGCGCTCGAGTGCGGCGATGTTGACGGCGGAGCGGCCGTATTTGACGGTGATTTCCACGTCCGGATGCATCTTGTCGAAGGCGCCGAGCGCGCGCGGCAGCACCGAGTGGAGATATTCTTCCGGCAAGCCGATGCGCACCGTGCCGCTCAGCTGCGGCATGCGCATCGAGGCGGCCGTCTCGTCGAGCAGCGCCACGACGCGGCGGGCATTGCCGAGCAGCTGGCCGCCATGGCGCGTCAGCACGACGCCGCGCGAACCGCGCTCGAACAGGATCTCGCCGACGACCTCCTCCAGCTTCTTCATCTGCATGCTGACGGCCGACTGGGTGCGGCCGACCTGCTCAGCCGCCTTGGTGAAATTTCCGGTGTCGACGACCGCAACGAAGGTGCGCAGCAGGTCGCTTTCAAGCTGGACGGCCATGGATGCTTCCATCAGTAAATCGAATGCCAGGCATTGTTTCAATTCGTTTGTCAAATGTCAACGAAGGTTCGATACTGGCCGCCATCGGTTCGGAGGAATGCGCCATACTGGCAAGAGTGGGTGACAAGGCGCCGGAATTACTCACCGTTCGCGCGCCAGGCTTGTGGGCCCGGCTGCTGTCGTGGCGGGGTCCCTGGCGGCCGGATGACCTGCAACTGCCTGCCTGGCGCCGCAACGACCATCTGCTGCGGGATATCGGCCTTGACCGCTCGAGTCTCGACCGCCGGAATGTTGGACGGCCGGTGCAGGAGCGCGATCTCTGGTATTGAACGCGCTTATTCGGAGACGGATTTTTCCGGCAGGGTGAGCTGCATAAAGGTCAGGTCGAGCCAGCGGCCGAACTTGGTGCCGACTTCCTTCATCTGGCCGGTGATCTCGAAGCCGAGCTTTTCGTGCAGTCGGATGGAGGCGGCGTTGCCGGACTCGATCCCGGCGACGAGCACGTGTTTGTCGAGCGCCGCCGCCCGTTCGATCAGCGCTTCCAGAAGCAGCCGGCCGATGCCGCCGCCGCGCTGGTCCTTCTGGACGTAGACCGAATGTTCGACCGTATGGCGATAGCCGTCAAAGGCACGCCAGTCGCCGAAGGAGGCGTAACCGGCGACCACGCCATCGTCCGTCACCGCCACCAGCACCGGATAGCCCAGCCGCCTGCGCTCGGCAAACCACGCGGCGCGGTTGGCGAGATCGACCTGCGTGTCGTTCCAGATCGCCGTCGTGTTGACGACCGCATCATTGTAGATGTCGCGGATTTCGATGAGGTCTTTGTCTTCGGCGTCGCGCAGGTGCATGTGTGTCTCCAGAGGTGCCGGAGACTCCTAAGCCGGACGGTTCCTGTTGTACAGGCCCGCCAAAATCTCAGTTCTTGAAGACGACGCAGGCGCCGCCATTGGCTTTGATCGTGCCGCAGAGCGTCTCGGCCTCAGCGCGCGAATCCCGGCCGATGCGGGCGGTGTAACGCGCCCGTGCGCCGATATGCCGGTTGCGCTCGCGCCGGACGAGCGGCTTCTCGTCTCGGATCGGTGCGGGCAGTTTTTTCACTGCCATGGTGAAGAGGCGCATTGCGACGTTCTTCTGGAAATGCGCGGCAAGCTGGACACCCCAGGGCTTCCAGACGCCTTCACCACCGGCATTCAGTTCCTTCATCCGGCGTGTGCTGGCGAGCACGACGCAGGCATCGATGAAGGTCTTTTCCTTGTCGAGGCGCGCATCGAAGCTCTGCGGCGGGTTGTCGCGCCAGTCCTCGGCCGCCAATGCTGTGATCGACAGAACATAGTCGCGGGTCTCATAGGGCAGGGAGCCATCGTTGAGGAAGGAACTCACCCTGGCTTCCCCGGCATTGTAGGCCGCTGCCGCCAGGCCGAGATTGCCGAAGCGGTCGCGCAGTTCGTCGAGATATTCGGCGGATTTACGCAGCGCTTCGAGTGCATCGAAACTGTTGGAGAGTTTGCGCAGTTTCGCCGTGCCGGGCATGAACTGCGCAATGCCTTCGGCGCCCTTGGGGCTGACCGCGTTCGGATCGAACAGGCTTTCCTTCCAGATCAACCGGGCAAAATAATCCGGTGGCAGGGTATGCTCGACGGAAAATTCCTCAATGGCCGTGCAGATGTCGCGGGCAAAACTTTCCTTGCGGATGCAGAGCGGGCTGCCGGGGTTTGTCCTCGATTGCGCCGAGTAGAGGCAGACCGGGCGCGCCGGCGCCGACCATTCCGGCTGGGCCGAGGCAAAGGTGCTGAAGCTCGTGGCCGACATCATCACGGTAAGACAGAACGCTGCGGGGCGCTTCAGGCATGTCTGCGAAATGGCTGTGCTTGTCATCGATGCCAGGCTCGTGATGGCGCACTGTCGGCGCCGAGCCGGTGTCATAGCATTGAACGGGGAGTTGAGAGAATGATTCTGTTCGGCGGGTCGATGCGTGGGGTGTTTGTGACGGCTCACCCCCCTCTGTCACTATCGTGACATCTCCCCCTCAAGGAGGGAGATTGGCCGCGCGTATTGTGCCCGTAACTCTTGAGCCGGCGAGGGAAAAGAAAAATCTCCCCCCATGAGGGGGAGATGTCACGCAGTGACAGAGGGGGTAAACCCTCACAGCAACGAATGCCTCAGGCCGCATGTTCCAGCGTCGGATAGTCCGTATAGCCCTTGGCGCCGCCGCCGTAGAAGGTGGCCTGGTCGGGGGTATTGAGGACGGTGTTGTCCTTCAGGCGCTGGACGAGGTCCGGGTTGGCGATGAAGGGTTTGCCGAAGGCGACGAGGTCGGCCTTGCCGTTTTCGATGGCGTCGATGGCGAGATCGCGGTCATAGCCATTGTTGGTCATCCAGGCCGCCTTGCCGCCCTTGGCGGTGTAGGCGGCGCGCAGCGCTGCGTAGTCGAACGGCGTGTCGCCTTGCTTGAAGTCACGCGGGCCGCCGGTGGCACCCTCGATGACGTGGATGTAGGAGAGGCCGTAGGCGGCAAGCTTTTCCACCACATAGGTGAACAGCGGCTGCGGATCGGTATCGGTGGAATCATTGGCTGGTGTCACCGGCGAGATGCGGATCCCGGTGCGGCCGGCGCCGATTTCCTGGGTGATGGCATCAACGACCTCGAACAGCAGGCGGGCGCGGTTTTCGATCGGGCCGCCGTAGGCGTCCGTGCGCGTGTTGCTGCCGGAGCGCAGGAACTGGTCGATCAGGTAGCCGTTGGCGGCGTGGATTTCGACGCCGTCGAATCCGGCCTTGATGGCGGCACGGGCGGCCTTGCGGTAGTCCTCGACGATACCGGGAATTTCGGAAAATTCGAGCGCGCGCGGCTCCGAGGTTTCGGCAAAGCTGCCGGTGCCGTCTTCATTGACCAGATAGGTCTTCGACTTGGCGACGATGGCGGACGGTGCCACCGGCTTGCCGCCGTCCGGCTGCAGCGAGGTGTGCGAGATACGGCCGACATGCCACATCTGTACGACGATCTTGCCACCGGCCTGATGCACGCCGTCGGTGACCTTCTTCCAGCCGGCGAGAGCTTCCGGCGTGTAGAGGCCTGGAACATCGGCGTAACCCTGGCCCTGATGGGTGATGGCGGTGGCTTCGGTGATCAGCAGGCCGGCGGTGGCGCGCTGTTCGTAATAGGTGGCGTTCAGCGTGTTCGGCACAGCCTGTGGCGAGCGGTTGCGCGTCAGAGGCGCCATGACGATGCGGTTGGCGATTTCGATGTCACCGATCTTGATCGGGTCGAAAAGGGAGGTCATGAAAAGTCCTTTCGGGGTCTGGATGGGAGGGTTTTGGCGGGAATTTGACCGCAGAAATTCGAAAGGCGCCGGTTACAGCGCGCCGTTCAGATGCTTGAGGAACGCGGCGATCGTGTCTTCGTTCCGCTTGTAGAAGACCCACTGGCCAAGCTTGCTGGTGGTCAAAAGCCCGGCGCGCTGTAGTGTCGACAGGTGGGCGGAGACGGTTGATTGCGACAGGCCGCAACGCTCGAACTGGCTGGCGCAGACGCCGAGATCCAGCGGGTGCTGCTGCGTGGTGAAATGCTCATCCGGGTTTTTCAGCCAGGTGAGAATGTCGACCCGGGCAGGGTGCGCGAGGGCTTTGAGAATTTCGTCGGTATCCATGCCTGTCATCCGTATCGATGTATCGCGATATGACGATACATATATCGATGAAAAACGATATGACAAGTCACGAAGGCGTGAGCGCTTGGGACGGCCGCGACGGATATCGCCAGGTGATGGGAAATTTTTGGCAAAAAAAGAGGGCCACAAGAAAACTTGGGCCCTTTATAGTTATGAAGGTCAAAAAAACCTCCAGAGGGGAACAGCTGCTGCGGTGGCACTGGGAGGAAAAAAGCCACCATGTGCATCAGCTGTTTCTTATATGGTAGTTTTTTATGCAAACGGCAACTATTTAATATGCATGACAGCCATGCGAATGGCGCATTCCTACTCATTCGAGCGGAAAACTAGAATATTCAGAAATTCCAGTTGCGCGCCTTGGCGACGATGAAGTCCCTGAAAACCTTGAGTTTTGCAGCATTTTTCATTTCGTCCGGATAGCAGAAATAGGTGTCGAAGGACGGAATTTCGGCGCCGATCGGCAGTTGAATAAGTCCCGGATCGCGGCCGACAATATAGTCCGGCATCATGGCAACGCCCATTCCGAGCAGGCAGGCGCGCTTGATTGAGGTCTGGCTGTTGATCTGCAGATGCGACGGACGAGGGTTGTCTGATTCGCGGCCGGCGATTTCCAGCCAGTTGACGTCGAGCAGGTAGTTCGGCGCCGGCTCGCCGAAGGTGATGATGCGGTGATTGTCGAGATCGTCGATCGACTGCGGCTCGCCATAGCGGTTGATGTAGGAGGGCGCCGCATAGACGTGCATGTGCACGGTGAAAAGCTTGCGCTGGATGAGGTCTGACTGCTGTGGCTGGCGCAGGCGGATGGCGCAGTCGGCATGGCGCATGTTGACGTCCAGCTCCTCGTTGTCGAGGATCAGCTGCACCTGCATGTCGGGATAGAGCGAGACGAATTCCTGCACCTTGTCGGTCAGCCAGCCCTGGCCGAGGCCGACCGTGGTGGTGATGCGCAGCTTGCCGCTCGGCTTGTCGGTGTTTTCGGTCAGCTGGACCTTGACGGATTCGAGCTTCATCAGCACTTCATGGGCGGTGCGATAGAGGATCTCGCCCTGTTCGGTGAGGATCAGGCCGCGGGCGTGGCGGTGAAACAGCTTGATGCCGACATCCTGTTCGAGCGCGCTAACCTGGCGGCTGATGGCCGATTGCGACAGATGCAGCTTGTCGGCGGCGTGGGTGAAGGAGCCTGCTTCGGCTGCCGCATGAAAAATGCGCAGTTTGTCCCAGTCGAGCGGCATCGTTTCCCCCAAAAAGTCTACGACCCGGAAGGCAGCCCCGCCCCGGGTTCGTTTTTGCTGATCCTGTTCCCACGTCCTGGGCCCGGATTGATCCGGTGCCCTTTTCTTGGCGGCTTTTACTCGGCCGCAATTGCGACAGGCATATGTCCTGCCAGGTATTTTTCGACTTCCAGGGCCGCCATGCAGCCCATTCCGGCCGCCGTGATCGCCTGGCGATAGATGTCGTCGGTTACGTCGCCTGCTGCATAAACGCCTGCTACATCAGTGGCAGTTGAATCGGGGGCTGTCCAGAGGTAGCCGTTGGGCTTTTGACGCAACTTTCCCTCGAACAGTTCGATGGCCGGAGCATGGCCAATGGCGACGAAGACGCCGTCGATCGGCATTTCCGAGGTTTCGCCGGTGCGGGTGTTGCGCAGTCTGACGCCGCTGACCGAGGCCGGCATCGGCGGCTTGGCCGGCGTGCCGGTATATTCCGTTACCTCATGGTCCCAGAGGATATTGACGTTCGGCTTGGCGAACAGGCGTTCCTGCAGGATCTTTTCCGCCCGGAAGCTGTCGCGGCGGTGCACGACCGTGACGGTCTTGGCGAGGTTCGACAGGTAGAGCGCTTCCTCGACGGCCGAGTTGCCGCCGCCGACGACGATCACGTCCTTGTTGCGGTAGAAGAAGCCGTCGCAGGTGGCGCAGGCCGAGACGCCGAAGCCCATGAACGTCGGCTCGCTTTCGATGTGCAGCCACTTGGCCTTGGCGCCGGTGGCGATGATGATGGAATCGGCGGTCCAGTCGGTGCCGCTATCGGTGGCGATGCGAAACGGCCGCACGGACAGGTCGACATTGGTGACGAGGTCGTTGACAATCTCGGCGCCGACATGCATCGCCTGCTTCAGCATCTGCTCCATCATCCAGGGGCCCTGAACCGGATCGGCATACCCCGGATAGTTTTCCACATCGGTGGTGATCATCAGCTGGCCGCCCTGTTCCATACCGGCGATCAGCACCGGCTGCAGCATGGCGCGTGCCGCATAGATGGCAGCGGTGTAGCCGGCCGGGCCGGAGCCGATGATAAGAACTTTGGTGTGGCGGGAAGACATTGCGGCGATCCTTGTTTTCGACGCCACGGATGCCGGCGCGCGACACGGGCGGGCAGGACCACGGGCGGTCACGAATTTCAACCCGTATTTATGTTCGAAGCCCCCTGATGTTCAAGACCGGCAAGGCCTTTACCAACAGGTCTGGGGACCGTGGGCAGGGCAAATGTGCGCGATGGTGAAATTTTCTTGCGCGGAACAGCGCTTTCTGGTCACATATGCAAACCTCCAAACCGGATCCACGTCCATGTTTCGCGCCGACCTCGATGCGATCGACATCAAAATTCTTCGTGAGCTGCAGGCTGACGGCCGGATGACGAATGTCGAATTGTCCACCCGCGTCGGCATCTCGGCGCCGCCGTGCCTCAGGCGTGTGCGGCGGCTGGAGGAAACCGGCATTATCGAGGGCTACAGCGCGATTCTGAACGGTCCGGTCCTCGGGTTGGATCTGGTCGCCTTCTGCATGGTCGGGCTGAAACATCAGTCGGAGGCCAACCTTAAGTCGTTTGCGACAGCCACCGGCGGCTGGCCTCTGGTCAGGCAAGCCTGGATGGTGTCGGGCGACAGCGACTTCCTGCTCCATTGCGTGGCCGAAAATCTCACCGCCTTCCAGGATTTCGTCATCGAGGTTCTGACCGCCAACGAGCAGGTCGATACGGTGCGCACCATGCTGACCATCCGGCAGGTGAAGCGTCTCGGACTGGTCGAGATCTAAAGCACGTTGCGTGAAAACGGATTCACGCAACGTGCTTTAGATCTTTGTTTTTATGCATGTCTTTGGTCCAAAACCGCGCACACTTTTGGGAGACATGCATTAGGATCAGCTGGCATTCGGCCAAGGCTGAGGTGCAAACGCCTGAGCTGAATCTCGGTCAGTCCTAAACGAACGTTTTGATCCGTGCATGAAAGTCCCGGTCTATCTCGAGATAGGCCCTGCGCGCCGCTTCGCCGAAGGCCTGTTTGGTAGCAAGCGGCATGGCGATGATCATCTCGATCTTGGCTTCGAGCGCGGCCTGATCAACGAAGAAGCTGGTGCCGATGCGGCGAGGCTCGGTGCGGTCATAGGACACCAGGACGGCACTCTCGGCACTGACATGTTCGTTCATCGGTGGCGCATCGGTGGTGAGGATCAGGGCGCCGAGCGCCATGCTTTCGACCAGGTAATGTCCCCAGCCTTCGGCGCGTGAGGGGCAGAGATGGATGCCCAGCCGGTTCTGCAGGACACGCAGGTCTTGGTCGCTGACGTAGGCGCTGATGTGGTGGACATTGGCGGGAATATGGGCGGGCTTCAGGTGTTCTTTCTGGACGACGGTCAGCATAGGCCATTCGGGGTGTTTGTCCCACAGTGCCAGCAAGTCTTCCGTGCCCTTGAGTGTGCTGCCCCCGGCCAGATGGAAAAAACCGTCCCAGTCGCGCTCGACCGAGGTATCCAGCAGGTCTTCGGATGTGAAGCCGAGATAGTCCGTGGTGGCGCCGTGGGACCGGAAAATTTCCACCGCGTGGTGGCTCTTGGCGAGAACCAGGTCGATCTTGCGCAGACGGCGGAGATGCCGGTGTGGGAAACGTTCCTGATTGGGGATGAGAATGTGGCGATCGGCGGCGCTCAGCCAGCGCGGAAAGACCCGCTCTATATGGATGGCGGTTCCGGCTCGCTTCCGGCGCAGCAACCGATCGATGAGCGAGCGATCGCGAATGCCTACACTGTCGATGCTCGTGGTTCCAGCCCGGCGGATTGCATCTTCGAGGATGGTGATGTCCTTGGTCAGGCCGAACTTGCTGTCCTTGCCGATGATCAGCGTCTCAAGCATTGCGGCTGCCCATCAGTCGCTCGTAGATTGCGCCGATGCTCGTCGCTTCCGCCTCGATCCGGAAATTGTTGGCGACATGGTTGCAGGCATTTTTCGCGGCTTCGGCCGTGCGCGCCGGGTCGTCCATCAGCGCGGCTACCGCCCGGCTCATGGCGTCGAGGTCGTCTGCGGGCACGAGGATGCCGGTTTCATTGGGGCCTTCGACCAGCAGTTCGGGAAACGCACCGACGCCGGTTGCCACGACAGGCACGCCGCTTGCCATAGCCTCGAGCGGCGTCAGCCCGAACCCTTCCCAGCGCTGCGGCGCCACAAACAGGTCCAGCGCCCGGTACCAGTCGGGAATATTGGTGTGTTCGCCGACGAAGAGAATTCGGCCTGCAAGGCCGGCCCTGCCGATGCGGGCCTTCAGCTCGGCCTCATAGGCCTGATGCTGGGCAGTCGCCCGGCCGGCAATGATGGCGATCCAGTCTTTCCGTTCGGGGAGCAGGCGGATCATGCTGTCGACGAAGAGATCGGTGCCCTTCTGGTGACGGACGCGGCCGAAACAGCCGGCCACACGGCAGGCTTCCGGCAGGCCGACGGCGCGCCGGGCGGCGGCCCTGTCATTGGGCGGATGAAAGCGCTCCGTGTCGATGCCATGGCGGATGACGGTGTTCGGCACTTCGAGATAGGTGGAGGTCTTGCCGCTGGTGGCGATGACCGCATCCATCCGGCGCACCAGAAATTTCGTCCAGCCGGAATGTTTCCGCTGCGAGGCGGAGGTGAAGACGATGCCGATTTTTGCGCCGAGTGCGCGCAGGACGATGGCGGGCAGCATCTCGACATTGCGCCGCGCATGCCAGACACGCCGGGCCCGTCCCTGGGGGCGGGTCCAGAGTTTGACGAGATCGCGAAAACGGACATGGGCGAGGGTGGCCGGAAGGCCGGGGCCGAGACTTGCCACCTTCTGGCCGAGCCTTCGCTGGACCGGCACGAGCTGGATGATGGTCGAAGTGACGCCGGAGAGGCGCCGCTTGAAATTCGGCGCGATGACCTCGACGCCGTCCATATCGACCTTGCCGTCGTTCATCGCATTTTCCCGATCATCACGGATTTCAAGGCAGGCGCACGGCCGGGTGAAACCGGCCGCCAGCCGGCATCAGCCCCAGTTGATCGCCAGGATTTCGTAGGCCTTGGCGCCGCCAGGCGCGTTGACCTCGATCGAATCGCCGACTTCCTTGCCGATCAGCGCGCGGGCGATCGGCGAGGAGATGGAAATGCGGCCCTGCTTCACGTCGGCTTCCTGGTCGCCGACGATCTGGTAGCTCTTGTGTTCCTCGGTGTCCTCGTCGATCAGCTTGACGGTGGCGCCGAATTTTACCTTCGAGCCGGACATTTTCGACAGGTCGATCACTTCGGCGCGGGCGACATAGTCTTCCAGTTCGCCGATGCGGCCTTCATTGTGACTCTGCGCTTCCTTGGCAGCGTGATATTCGGCATTTTCGGAAAGGTCGCCATGGGCACGCGCCTCGGCGATCGCCTCGATGATTCTCGGGCGCTCGGACTGCTGACGAAAGCGCAGTTCTTCCTGCAGCTTTATAAAACCGTCATGCGTCATCGGTACTTTTTCGACCATTTCACTGTCCTTCGGGTCGTGCGGCGCAAAGCTCTCAGCCTGCGCCTACACAAAAGAAAAACGGTCACCGGGGCGTGAACCCCGGAACCGTCAAAATCGTTAGACCGGCACATATAGCAGAAACCACAGCCCGAAAGCCAGATTTTTCGGCGGCCTTGCTGGCGTCCGAAGCAGTGGCGCATCGTCTTTGCAAATCGAACCTGCAGACTTTGTTCATCTCGATGCCGTCCCCCCGTTCAGGAAAATCCACGCTCGGCATCCGGGACTCTGCCGATGAATACAGCGAGCTGACGCTGCTTGGCAGCTTCCCCTGGGCGTGTCGAAGCACTCAGTATCAACCGCACTCAAAGCGGAAACGATGCTGCAGGCACTTCATTCTGCCGGCCTCGTCAGGGTCCAACTGCCTTTTCTTTCCGTTGTTCTCGACGATGAAGGGCTTTTTGCGGCTTACGTTCTTCTGCTTGATAGGCTGCTCAACGACCTTGGGTTGCGGACGATCGACTTTTTTGCGCTCCGTTTCCGCTTCCTTGATATTCTGCCTCACGCATAGTCCTGCCGCTGATAGAACCCTATTGGCCGAGCAGGTCTTGGCGATGCACTGGCCGTTCTTCAGGACCTGTGCGGCACCGCATTCGAGCGGGCAGATGGTGCCGTTTGCAGCGTTTAGAGCAAGCAACATGTCCGGCGACGGATCGCTCGTTTCAAGCTTTGTCCCGCCAAGACGGCGGAACTTGTTCAGGGCGCGCACCGAGCGCGGGCCCCATTCGCCATCAGGGTTGCCGACCCTACAGCCGACCCGGTTCAGTTGCTCCTGAATTTGCCGCACCAGCGCAGTCGTGTCTTCAGGTGCCGTTTCTGCGGTCAGATCTGCCGGCGTCGTCGTCAACGCGGCGATCGATTGGGTCTCCGGCTTGTCCGCTTCGTCTCCGGCCAATGCAGCGGTATTTTCAGCCACCGTCCGCTCATTCGCCGTTTTGTCGTTCTGTGGCTGCAGCTTCACCGCGTTCACCGTCATCTGATCCAGGGCAGCACGGGCCAGCGTTGCAAATGAGCAGGTTCCGAAGCGCTTCAAGTGATCTTCGAACAAGGTGCGATTGCCCTTGTCCTCGATGGCGGCCCAGTGAACGGCGGCATCACGGCAGGGGTCGGCCGCGACAGGCACGACTTCGGGCAGCGCGACCGGCGCTTTCAGAAAGATGCTCTCGTCCGGAAGGCGGCCGTATTCGAACGGCGTCTGCCGCCCGGCGGTCTTCTGGTGGACATAGGCCGCGACCTTGCGGAAGAGGAAATTCAGCTCGACGCCCGGCTGCTCCAGATTTGCCAACAACGCTTCTGTATAGGGGCTATGTTTGGCATCGCCATCGTCGGCGGTGGTTCCGGCGGCGGCGGCATAGCTCACGTAGACACCGGGCGTGGTCTCGACACGGGCAAGGCCGCGTTTGACCGAGCGGATCTTGCTGCCGGTCATGGCGGCTGCAAACGGATTGTCGCGGCAGGCATCGAGCAGAACAAGTTTCAGCCCCTTGCCGCCTTCGATGGTGGATAGGATATCGTTGAGCGATACGGTTTCGAACTTGATGCGGTTGTCGGATTTCAGCGTCGCATCAACCGGGATGAGATAATTTTCGCCCCCCATCTCGATGCCATGGCCGGCATAAAAGACGACGGCGATGTCGGCATCGCGGGCCTTGTCGCTGAAATCGGCGAGCTGGCGTTCGAGATCGGCCTTGCCGAGATTGGTTGTAACGGTAACGTCGAAATCCAGCCGCGACAGACTCTGACCGATGGCAGCTGCATCGTTGACCGGGTTCGGCAGCTTGGGCACGCTTGCATAGTCGGAATTACCCACGACCAATGCCACACGCGTGTTGGCCGACGAGGGTGCTGCGGAGACCGCCAACAGGCCGGCCACGGCGATCACTGCCACCAACACCGCATGAACCAAGGTCCGAAAGCCGGCCTTCATCAAAAATTCCTTTTATATTCTAAACCTCTAAGCCACGCATGCTCGCCGAACCCAAGCGTGGCGGCAAGGGCCTTCTCCCATCGAACACGCGCGAGATGGTGTGTTTATATGTTTTTGTTCCCAGCCGTGCCAGCCGGGCCACATTTTCGCTCTTGATGGCAACAAAACCGTTGCGCGCAATAAAAAGCGCTTTGCCTCAACCGTGGTTGAGGTCGTAACAGTCCGGTGCCGGCATGACACGGCGTGGAGATGGATGATGACGAGCGACAAGACGGCGCCGGCCGCACGCGAAGGCAGTGGAGAATCGGAAGCGGGCACATGGGGCGAACTGCTGCGTCCACGTTATCTTGCCGCCACGGTCACGCTCTGCCTCGGCGTTGCCCTCTTCGCCTTCAATGAGTTCTTCATCTCGACGGCGCTGCCATCGGCCGTGCGGGAGCTGGGCGGCGCGGCGCTGCTGTCCTGGGCGTTCACCTTCTACCTCGTCTTTGCGATTGTCGGCGGCATGGTGGCGGCCAACCTGAAACAGCGGTTCGGCGCGCGCAACACGCTTCTGGCAGCGGCCACCGTGTTCATTGCCGGTACGCTGCTCGCCAGCTTTGCCGCCAGCATGCCGCAGGTTCTGGCCGGGCGGCTGCTGCAGGGGGCGGGCGAGGGCGTTGTCGCTGCGCTGTGTTATGCGCTCATTCCCGAACTGTTCCCCTCTCGGCTGGTGCCGAAAATCTTCGGCGCCGAGGCGATCGTCTGGGCGACGGCGGCGTTCCTCGGGCCGCTGATTTCGGGCGCTCTTACGGAACACTGGTCCTGGCGGGCGGCCTTCTTCGTCAATGTTCCAGTCGCCGCAATTTTTATCGCGCTGGTGCTGTTCATCGTGCCGCGCGCCGGCACGGTCAGACAGAGCGGACCGACCATCCCCTACCTTCGCCTGGTGGCGGCCGGTTTCGGCATTCTGCTGATTTCGCTTTCCGGCACGGTTGCCAGCACCGGGCTGATGGCGACACTTCTGGTGCTGGCCGCCATGATCCTGCTGGGTGTCGTCCATCTCGACCGTCGATCTGGCAACCCGGTCTTGCCGCGCCGGGCCTTTTCCACCGGCACGCCGCTCGGTTCCGGTTTCTGGATCATCCTCTTGATGCCACTGGCCCAGGCGGCGGCCGCCGTCTTTCTCGTCTACGGCCTGCAGCATCTCTGGCAGCTCGGGCCGACAGCGGCCGGTTTCCTCAGCGCTGTCATGGCCATGTCCTGGAGCAGCACCGCCATCGTCGTTGCCAGCCTGCGTTCGCAGGCGCTACGCAACCGCATCATCCAACTGGGGCCTGTCCTGCTTCTGGCCGGTCTGACGTCGCTGCTCGTGGCCATGGCCACCGGTACGCTCTGGCTGGTAGCGCTCGGCCAGCTGGCCATCGGCGCCGGTTTCGGCATCAGCTGGGGCACGCTCAGCCAGCTGATGATGGATGTCTCGACCAATGAGGAACGGGACCGCACCTCGGCCATGCTGCCGACCCTGCAATCGGCCGGCTACGCCATCGGCGCCGCCGTCTTCGGATTGGTGGCCAATCTCAGGGGTTTTGACGAAGCAGCAAGCGACGCAGTGTTGCGCAGTGCCTTGCTCACGGTCTTCACTGCGGCCTGTGCGGTCGCTGCGGTTGCGGAGGTGTTCGGGATCAGGGCGGTGCGGCTGTCCATGCCGAAAGGCACACTCTGATCGCTCAATGGGCCGTCAGCGCGCTTTCGTCGAGATGTGCACGGGCATAGACGCGGCGTGCGATCAGCGTCAGCACCAGCAGCGTCACGGCTGCCACGGCACAGCACAGGGCAAAGCCGAGCGAGAAGGCGCTGCGGGCGGGGTCGAGCCAGGCTGGCATGTCCGGGCCGAGCGCCTTTGCCGTCTCGACCGCGCCTGCCAGCGTTGCCGAAGCGGCTTCGGCCTGCTGCGGCGAAAGGCCGGAGAGGTCGACGCCGCTCATCATCATCCGGTAGACCAGCGTGCCCAGGCTGCCGAGCAAGGCGACCCCAAGCGCGCCACCGAATTCGGCACTGGTTTCCGAGAGTGCCGACGCCGAGCCCGCCCGTTCCGGCGGCGCCGTGCCGACGATCAGGCCCGTCGTCGTCAGGATGACCGGCACGAAGCCGAGGCCGAGGATCATGCTGGCGGCGAGAACGCCGGCCACCGTTTCGCAATAGGCGGCGATCGCCATGGCGGCAGCGCCGACGGCATTGACCAGGAGGCCGATCAGGACGGTGCGAACAGGGCCGAGCTTGCTGGTGAAACGATAGGACTGCAGCGACATGACGGTGAATACCAGCGATGACGGGATAGACCAGATCGCCGCTTCAAACGGTGACAGGCCGCCGACGAGCTGCAGAAAAAGGTTCTGATAGAGGAAGATGCCGAAGATGAAGAAGACCCCGGCGAGGTTGACGGCGAGGGAGGCGGTGAAGGCCGGGATGCGGAAGAGCTGCAGGTCGATCAGCGGCTGGGCAAGCGTCTTCTGCCTGCGGATAAAGGCGTAGCCGAACGCCAGGCCGATGGCGACCGCCAGCGGTTGATCCAGTCCGAACCCATAGGCTGCCATGTGCTTGAAGCCGTAGATGATGGGCATCACCGTTGCCAGCGACAGCAGCACGCTGACGAGGTCGAGCCTGCCGCCGTCGTCGTTCTTGTATTCCGGCAGGAGCAGCGGGCCGACGATGAGGAGGGCCAGCATGACCGGGATGTTGATGAGAAACACCGACCCCCAGTGGAAATACTGCAGCAGGAAACCGCCGAGCAAGGGGCCGACGAGCCCACCCAGCGCAAAGGCTGTGCCCCAGATGCCGATGGCGCGGTTGCGCTCGCCCTCATCCTTGAAAAGATTGACGACCAGCGACAGGGTCGAGGGCGCCACCGTCGCGCCGGCGATGCCGAGCAGGGCCCGCGCGGCGATCAGCTGTTGCGCGGTCGCGGAAAAGGCCGCAAGCGCAGAGGCGATCCCGAAGGCGAGGGCGCCTGCCAGAAGCACGCGCCGGCGCCCGACCCGGTCGCCCAGCGTCCCCATCGTCACCAGAAAACCGGCGACCATGAAGCCATAGATGTCGTTGATCCAGAGAAGTTCCGAGGGGCTCGGGTCGAGATCCGCCACGATCGCCGGCATGGCGAGGAAAAGGACGGACAGATCCATGGAATAGATCAGGCAGGCGATCGACAGGACATAGAGCCCGACCCACTCGCGCCGCCCGGCCCGCTCGCCTGTTTCCATCTTCTGCTGCATCCGCCGTCTCCCCCATCAAACGGGGCATTTTGGCCTGCCGGTTTGGGGATGGCAATGCTCGACGGCAGATGGAACGATGAGGGGCGCCTCTGGGCGCCCTGCAAGATCGGGCGAAATAGCTCTGCTGGGGCAGCACGTTAAGGCTTCCGGACTTCGGTGCTCTGCGTCCTTAATTGTCGACGCATTCAACCATCAGGCTGCTTCATTCAGCATGGCTGGTGGCAGGTTCGCACGCGCGTCCAGCACTTCCATACCGACGATGCGGCCTTGATCTTCGTAATCCAGCACGATGCCAGCGGAGACTTCTTCGCTTTCCAGAATGCTCTGGCAGACGACGATATCGCCGTTCTACGGATGCTTCATTCGGATCATCCGTCCGCCAATCGGGTTGGCGGGCGGCTATTTCGACCCAGCTTCGTTCGAGCCCGCGCCCCCGTATGACGGTTTCTGCATGCGCCGAAATCGGATCAGCTTGAGCATGGAACCCTCAGAAATAGCTCTGCAGCGGCCGCACTTCCAGGCTTCCGGCCTTCAGCGCCTTGATTGCCTGGGCGGCGGCGACGGCGCCGGACATGGTGGTGTAGTAGGGCACCTTCTGCATCAGCGCGGCGCGGCGGAGCGACTTCGAGTCCGAGATCGCCTTGGAGCCGTCGGTCGTGTTGATCACCAGCTGGACCTGGCGGTTGCGGATGGCGTCCTCGATGTGCGGGCGGCCTTCCTGGACCTTGTTGATCTTGATCGTGGTGATGCCGTTGGCGGCGAGGAAACGCGCGGTGCCGCCCGTCGCCATGACCTTGAAGCCGCTTTCGACCAGAAGGGTGATGGCCGGCAGGACGCGGTCCTTGTCCTCGTCGCGCACGGAGACGAAGACGGTGCCGTCGCGCGGCAGATCGACGCCGGCGCCGAGCTGTGCCTTGGCAAAGGCCATGGCAAAGCTGGTGTCGAGGCCGATGACCTCGCCGGTCGAGCGCATTTCCGGGCCGAGCAGAATGTCGACGCCGGGGAAGCGGGCAAACGGGAACACGGCTTCCTTGACGGCGATGTGCGGCAGGTTGCGCGGATCGGGCTTCTTGCCATAGGCGGCAATCGCCGGCTCCAGCTTCTCGCCGGCCATGATGCGGGCGGCGATCTTGGCGATCGGCGCGCCGATTGTCTTGGCGACGAAAGGCACGGTGCGCGAGGCGCGGGGATTGACTTCAAGCACGTAGACGGTGCCGTCCTTGATGGCGAACTGCACGTTCATCAGTCCGACGACGTTCAAGGCTTTCGCCATGGCCTTGGTCTGGCGCTCGAGTTCATCGACGATCTCGGAGGACAGCGTGTGCACCGGCAGCGAGCAGGCACTGTCGCCCGAATGGATGCCGGCTTCCTCGATGTGCTCCATGATGCCGGAGACGAAGACATCCGTGCCGTCGGAGATGGCATCGACGTCGACTTCGATGGCATTGGTCAGATAGGTGTCGAACAGCAGCGGGTTCTTGCCGAGCAGCGTGTTGATCTGGCCGGTCTTGTCGTTCGGATAGCGCTGCTTGATATCCTCGGGCACCAGGCCCGGAACCGTATCGAGCAGGTAGCTCTGCAGCATGCCTTCCGAATGGATGATCTGCATGGCGCGGCCGCCCAGAACATAGGACGGGCGCACGACCAGCGGATAGCCGATTTCGGCGGCGATCAGGCGCGACTGTTCGACCGAATAGGCGATGCCGTTGTTCGGCTGGTTGAGGTCCAGCTTCATCAGAAGCTTCTGAAAACGGTCGCGGTCTTCGGCCAGATCGATCATGTCGGGGGCGGTGCCGAGGATCGGAATGCCGTTCTTTTCCAGCGCTTCGGCCAGTTTCAGCGGTGTCTGGCCGCCGAACTGGACGATGACGCCGACCAGTTCGCCATTGGTCTGCTCGGCCTTCAGGATCTCGATCACGTCTTCGGCCGTCAGCGGTTCGAAATAGAGGCGGTCGGAGGTGTCGTAATCGGTCGAGACGGTTTCCGGGTTGCAGTTGACCATGATCGCCTCGAAGCCGGCATCCTTCAGCGCGAAGGCGGCGTGGCAGCAGCAATAGTCGAACTCGATGCCCTGGCCGATGCGGTTCGGACCACCGCCGAGGATGACGACCTTCTTGCGATCGGAAATCTGCGCTTCCGAGCGGGCCTGGCCGACGAAGGGTGTTTCATAGGTGGAATACATGTAGGCGGTCGGCGAGGCGAATTCGGCGGCGCAGGTGTCGATGCGCTTGAAGACCGGCCGGACATTGAGGCCGTTGCGCAGTTCGGCCACTTCCTTCGGGCGCTTGCCGGACAGGGTGGCCAGCCGCGCGTCGGAAAAACCCATGGCTTTCAGCGACCGCAGGTTTTCGGCGTCGTCCGGCAGGCCATGTTCGCGCACGCGGGCTTCCATGTCGACGATCGCCTTGAACTGGGCAATGAACCACGGGTCGATTTTCGAGCCGTCGTGGACCTCTTCCTCGCTCATGCCCAAGCGCAGCGCCTGGGCGACCATGCGCAGGCGGTCAGGCGTCGGCGTGCCGATGGCGGCGCGGATGGCGTTCTTGTTGTTGGGGTCGTCGCCAAGGCCGGGGATCTCGATTTCGTCGAGGCCGGTGAGGCCGGTCTCCAGCCCGCGCAATGCCTTCTGCAGCGATTCGGCAAAGGTGCGGCCAATGGCCATGACCTCGCCGACCGACTTCATCGCCGTCGTCAGCGTCGGCTCGGCGCCGGGGAACTTTTCAAAGGCAAACCGCGGGATCTTGGTGACGACATAGTCGATCGACGGTTCGAACGAGGCGGGCGTCGCGCCGCCGGTGATGTCGTTGTCGAGTTCGTCCAGTGTGTAGCCGACAGCGAGCTTGGCGGCGATCTTGGCGATCGGGAAGCCGGTGGCCTTGGAGGCCAGCGCCGAGGAGCGCGAGACGCGCGGGTTCATCTCGATGACGACGAGGCGGCCGTCCTTCGGGTTGACGGCAAACTGCACGTTGGAGCCGCCGGTCTCGACGCCGATCTCGCGCAGCACGGCGATCGAGGCGTTGCGCATGATCTGATATTCTTTGTCGGTCAGCGTCAGGGCCGGGGCGACAGTGATCGAATCGCCCGTGTGCACGCCCATCGGATCGATGTTCTCGATCGAGCAGATGATGATGCAGTTGTCCGCCGTGTCGCGGACCACCTCCATCTCGTATTCTTTCCAGCCAAGCACCGATTCCTCGATCAGGACTTCCGTGGTCGGCGAGGCGTCGAGGCCGGAGTTGATGATCTCGAAGAATTCCGAGCGGTTATAGGCAATGCCGCCGCCGGTGCCGCCCATGGTGAAGGAGGGGCGGATGATGGCCGGAAGCCCAATGGTGTCGAGCGCCTGGGCGCCGATCGCCATGGCGTGGCTCATGTAGCGCTGCTTGCGGTCGGTCTCGCCGAGGTTCCAGGTGTTTTCGAGATCGTCCAGCGCCGTGTCGAGGGCGCCGCCCGACAGCGATGCCTTCAGCTTGTCGCGCTCGGCCACATGCAGCTTGCGGTCGTGATCCTTGATGTCGGTGGCGTTGGCCAGCAGCGATTTCGGTGTTTCCAGCCCGATGCGGGACATGGCTTCGCGGAACAGCGCCCGGTCCTCGGCCATGTCGATGGCGGCCGGCTTGGCACCGATCATCTCGACATTGTACCGGTCGAGCACGCCCATTCTTTTCAAGGACAGTGCGGTGTTCAGCGCCGTCTGACCGCCCATGGTCGGCAACAGCGCGTCGGGGCGCTCCTTGGCGATGATCTTGGCGACGACTTCCGGCGTGATCGGCTCGACATAGGTGGCGTCGGCCAGGTTCGGATCGGTCATGATCGTGGCCGGGTTGGAATTGACCAGAATGACCCGGTAACCCTCTTCCTTCAGCGCCTTGCAGGCCTGTGTGCCGGAGTAATCGAATTCGCATGCCTGTCCGATGACGATCGGTCCTGCACCGATGATGAGGATCGATTTGATGTCTTGGCGCTTTGGCATGATTCTATCCGTCTTTCCGCGTGCACAAAAACCGGCCAGGGTGGAATCCCACCGGCCGGATGCGCATCCGTCGTCTTTTAAGGCTAGAAGCGGCTTATAGGGAAATGCAGGGGTAAGTGGAACCCCGAAAATTCAGGTTTGGACAGGAAAGTTGGCGGTGTGGCCGAAGCTTGCGCCGATCAGGTCAGGGCCGAGATGAGAGCCGGCTTTCGATGTGAAAGATCAGTAGCGGTCGCCATCCCGTATGTTGCGCACGAAGGTTTTTCCGTCATCGGGCGGTGACGGCATTGAAGCCGTTACAGCCTGCATCAGAGATCGGTCTATCGGTGTTTTTATCTGCCTGACCTCCGACAGCTGTGCAAACTTCTTGCCCCGGCGTAAAATGTAGACGGTTTCACGGGTTTCGCTCGACGGATAAGTTCGTGCAAGCGGGCTCTTGCGTCTGCAGTATTGATGGAGATCATGATCGTGCTCCTCGATTCATGGCCGGGATATGTTGCCTGAACGGCCGGAGGGGTTCAATCGCGATTCGGTTCGCGGCACTGAAGGCCAAGGATCGGCTGGCGGGGCTTATTCTCCTGATCTACGGTTTCCCGGCGCCATCGCGGTAGAGGATCATGCCGCCATGGTGCAGCACGCCATCGATGAAATCACCATCGGCGGCGAAGCCTGTATCATCCCAGTATTCGACGTGATCGCCTCTTACTTCATAGCGGCCGCGATAGGCGCTTTCGCGTCTGCCCCGCGCCTCGTCATAGCGGCCGCCCGGCAGAAGATTGTGTCTGACATGACCGTCGGCGGTGATCCACATGCCTTCGTAAGGGTGGGTTTGCATTTTTGTCTCCTCTGCCAATGTCATCGAGCTTGCGAGACATGCGCAGCCGGTGAGGGCTGCGCGGATCAGGGGCTGCATCGCCTCAGACCGTCGCGGTCGGGCGGATGACGATCTCGTTGGTGTCGACATCGGCCGGCTGTTCGATCACATGGCGGATGGCGCGGGCGATGGCGCCGGGCTGCAGCGCGATCTTGCGATATGCGACCATTGCTTCGGCGGCCACCGGATCGGTGATGGTGTTGGCCAGTTCCGATTCGACCACGCCGGGATAGACGCAGGTGACGCGCAGCTTGGCGTTTTCCTGCCGCAATCCGTCGGAAATTGCCCGCACCGCATATTTGGTGGCGCAGTAGACCGTGGCCGTCGGGACGACCGAAAGTCCGCCGATCGAGGAGACATTGATGATCTGGCCGTGCCCTTGCGCGTTCATGACCGGCAGCACGGCGGCGACGCCGTAGAGCACGCCCTTGATGTTGACGTCGATCATCCGGTCCCATTCCTCGACCTTCAGCGACGACATTAGCGACAGCGGCATCAGGCCGGCGTTGTTGATGATGACATCGATGCGCCCGAAGGCCTCCATCGCGGCGGCAGCGAATGCGTCCATATCGCTTCTGCTCGTGACGTCGAGTGCTCGGCTGATGACTGTGCCGCCACTGCCGGTGATCTCCTGCGCCAGTTCTTCGAGCCGGTCGGTGCGCCGCGCGCCGATGACCAGCCTGGCGCCGGCGGCGCCGAGTTCGCGGGCGATACCGGCACCAATGCCGCTGCTGGCGCCGGTAATGAGAACGACCTTGTCTTTGATGCCGGTGAGGATTGTTGCGTTCGTCATGGGGAATGTCCTTGTGTCTTGATCATGCGGGGTACAGCGTCTCTGCCGTTTCCGTCATGACCCAAACTCGCATTCCCGGCGGCCGGGGCGGTAGAACGCTTCTCCGGAAGTCTTGCACGATCCTCCGAATATAAAGGAGGGACCATTGGCAAGCGCATGCATGGCGTTGATGATGCAGCATGGAAAACGCTTCTGAACTCGCATCCCTCATCGCCCGCAACGCACCCCTGGACGGCACGTTCGAGACCGCGATCCCCCGTGTCGGTCTTGTCCGATCGTCGGCGGTCACCCAGCCGGTTCATACGCTGTACGAGCCGTCCTTCTGCCTGGTGGCGCGCGGACGCAAGCGGGCGACGGTGGGTGGACATGCGCATGTCTATGACAGCAGCAATTATCTGGTCGTCGGTGTGGACCTGCCGATCATCGGCGCGGTCATCGAGGCAAATCCGGAGGAGCCGTTCCTCTGCGTGCGGCTGCTGCTTGATCGGGAACTTTTGGCCGGGCTGCTGCTCGATCATCCGGTCGAGCCTGACGCCGCCGGCCTGTCCACGGTCGGCCTTGGTCAGGCGACTCCGGAGCTGATGGATGCGGCCGTCCGGCTGCTGCGGCTTCTCGATGCGCCTGAAGATATCGGGGCGCTGGCGCCGATGGCCGAGCGGGAAATTCTCTACCGGCTCCTGAAGGGCTCACAGAGTCGCATCCTGAGGCAGATCGCCAATGGCGAAAGCCGCCTGAGCAAGGTCGCGCGGGCGCTGTCCTTCATGCGCAGCAATTACCGGGAAGCCTTTGCCATTGAGGATCTGGCGGCGATTGCCGGCATGAGCCCATCGTCGTTCTACGAGCATTTCCGCTCGGCAACGACGATGAGCCCGCTGCAGTTCCGCACGCATATCCGCCTGCAGGAAGCCCGGCGGCTGATGATGCTCGACGGCATATCTGCCGCCGAGGCCGGTTTTCGTGTCGGCTACGACAGCCCCTCGCAGTTCAGCCGCGACTACACCCGCATTTTCAGCGCGCCGCCGAAACGTGACATTGCGCGCCTGCAGGTGCAGGCCGGCGTGTAGGACTTTGTTCTTATGCATGTCTTTATCCCAAAACCGCGCACACTTTTGGGAACATGCATTAGACGGACCGCGTCAAGCCGCCGTCGACCTTGAGGTTCTGGCCGGTGATGTAGCCGGCGCCATCGGAGGCGAGGAAAGCGACGGTGGCGGCGACTTCGGCGCTGGTGCCGTAGCGCTTCATCGGCACGCTATCGCGGCGCTCGTCGGTGCCCGGCAGGCTGTCGATCCAGCCCGGCAGGACGTTGTTGATGCGGATGTTGTCCGCCGCATAGGTGTCGGCGAAGATTTTGGTGTAGGCGGCAAGGCCGGCGCGGAAGACGGCCGAGGTCGGGAACATCGACGACGGCTCGAAAGCCCAGGCGGTCGAGATGTTGATGATCACGCCGGATTTCTGCGCCTGCATGATCGGGGCGACGAGGCGCACGGAACGCACGACATTCATCAGGTAGACGTCCATGCCCGTGTGCCACTGTTCGTCGGTGATCTCGACGATCTGGGCGCGCGGGCCATGGCCGGCGCTGTTGATCAGCGCGTCGATGCGGCCCCATTTTTCCATCGTCACGTCGATCAGGTGCTTCAGATCGTCGTTCGACTGGTTGGAGCCGGTGATGCCGATGCCGCCGAGTTCCTCAGCCAGGGCCTCGCCCTTGCCGGAGGAGGAGAGAATCGCGACCTTGTAACCGTCGGCTGCCAGGCGTTTCGCGCTTTCGGCACCCATGCCGCTGCCGCCGGCGGTGATCACTGCTACTTTTTCTACGGACATGGTTTTGATTCCCGATGTGTTTCTGGGGGGCTGTTGATGATCGCTGTATAGAGCTATCTCCCCGGCACCACCAGCACCTTGACCTCGCCCGGTGCGGGCGGGTTGCGGATCACCTCCGGAGCCTCGTCCAGCGAGATTTCGCGTGATATCAGCTTGTCGATCTCGATGACGCCTGAAGCGACGAGGTCGGCGGCACGGCGGTGGACGAAGGGGTTGATGAAGGAGCCGAGCACACGCAGTTCGCGAAAGAGAATGTCGAAGGGTTCGAGTTCGACCTTCACGCCCTGCGGCATGACGCCGAGGATGACGACGGTGCCGCCGGCCTTGGCCAGCCGCGTCGTCTGCTGCACTGTTTCGGCAACACCTGCGCATTCGATGACCACATCGACGCCACCGGGCACGAGGCCATTCGGCCCGGTGATCTCCTCAATGATGTCGGAGGAGGACGGATCGACGCTGCCGGTGGCGCCGATCTCTTCAGCCAGCTTGCGGCGCGAGGCCTGTCGGGTCGACAGGATGACGGTGGTGGCGCCGGCCAGTTTTGCCAGCTGCACGGTCAGGAGACCGATGACGCCGCCGCCGAGCACGACGACGGAGGAGCCGGCCTTGATCTGAGCAATATCGATGCCGTGCAGGCAGCAGGCCAGCGGCTCGCAGAAGGCACCATGGGTCGGCTTCATGCTGAGTGGAATGTCAAAGGCCTGCTTCTGCGGCACCAGCACATAGTCGGCAAAGCCGCCGTCGATCTGGATGCCGATGGCCTTCAGCTTGCGGCAGAGATTGACCTTGCCGTTCATGCATTGCGGGCAGCGGCCGCAGGAAATGTTGGGGTCGCCGGTGATGCGGCCGCCAAGCTGGAAGCCTGTGACCTCGCTTCCCATGGCCTCAATGATGCCGCAGAACTCGTGGTCGAGCGTCACCGGCGGGGTGGAGGGAAACTCGCCATGCAACAGGTGCCGGTCGGTGCCGCAGATGCCGCAGGCCTCGACCCTGACCAGGAGATCGTCCGGCCCGGGAACGGGCTTGTCGACCTCGCGTACGAACAGATTGCCGATGGATTCCAGACGCATGGCCTTCATCAAATCATTCCTCCCAAAATGAATTCGTACAATATTCCGGCACAATGGCATGGCGATGTGTCAGCTGTCACTTGCCAAATCTCGAGCTGGTCTTCAGGTTCGGATAGGGCTCAGCGCCGCGGGCCATCATCTTTCTTTGCCAATCTGGCTTTTACAAAGGAACCGAACAGAGGCTATAAGCTTTCCTGCCGGGTGGCGCGTTCCAGACGCCATTCGCGCCCGCATTTGCCAAGGAGATTTTCGATGGAATGGAAAGGCCGCCGCCAGTCAAACAATGTCGAAGATCAGCGCGGTCCCTCGGCGCCGTCGCCGGGCGGGCTCGGCAACAATCCTTTCGGACGGGGCGGCGGATTTCAGTTTCCAGGCGGTGGTGGGCGGCGTGCCGGCGGCGGCATGAGCATCGGCACGATCATCTTTCTCGTCGTCATCTATTTCGTCCTGAAGATGATGGGCATCGATCTCCTGCAGGTCATGGACGGCGGCGGGCAAACGACCAATCCGTCCTTCGAGCAGACAACCGGCGAACAGGCGACGGAAACGCCTGAGGAAGCCGAGCGCAAGGCCTTCATGGCGACCGTCCTGGCTGAAACCGAAGACACCTGGAACGGCATCTTCAAGGCCGAGGGCGAGACCTATACGGAGCCGAAGCTCTTGCTGTTCCGCGGCCAAGTCAATTCGGCCTGCGGTTTTGCCTCGGCGGCGACAGGCCCGTTCTATTGCCCCGGCGACAGCAAGGTCTATCTGGACATGGGCTTCTTCGACGAGCTTGCGCAGAAATTCGACGCGTCGGGCGATTTCGCCCAGGCTTACGTTCTGGCCCACGAAGTCGGCCATCACATCCAGAACCTGACCGGCGTGCTGCCGAAGTTCAACCGGGCCCGCCAGTCGATGAGCGAGGCGGACGCCAATGCCATGTCCGTGCGCGTCGAGCTGCAAGCCGATTGCTACGCCGGCATCTGGGGCAAGTACACCGAGCAGAAGGGTCTGCTGGAAAGCGGCGACCTCGAAGAGGCGCTGAATGCCGCCACGCAGATCGGCGACGATACGCTGCAGCGCCGCAGCCAGGGTTATGTGGTACCTGAGAGTTTCAACCACGGCACCTCGGCGCAGCGCCAGAAGTGGTTCAAGCGCGGTTTCGACAGCGGCCGCGTCGCCGATTGCGACACGTTCAACCAGAACCCCTGATCATATCCCAGACATCACAACGGGGGCAGCACCGGCCGGTGCTGCCCCTTTCTGTTATTGTCACGCCTGCTTCGGCTCGGCCAGCACGACCAGATTGCCGTCCGGGTCCTGTAGTCTGAAGATGCTGGTGGTTGTTGCCTCTTCGATATCTCCCGGCTGCAGATCGGCCAGTCTTTCCCGCTCATCCGACAAACCGCTGACGATCACCGTCAACGTGCCGTGGCCTGCATCGGCACCGTTCTCGAACAGTTGCAAGCCCGCCGTGCCGGCATGATGCCATTCGGCCAAGCCGGTCATCGGCCGTGCATCAGGCGCTTTGCCGAACAGCGTTTCGAACCAGACGATGCTGGC
The DNA here is from genome assembly GCA_030655075.1 of Pararhizobium sp. GTDB lineage: Bacteria > Pseudomonadota > Alphaproteobacteria > Rhizobiales > Rhizobiaceae > JAURWE01. The sequence continues at coordinate 202,696 of JAURWE010000024.1, read as the reverse complement.
GTCGAGATCGGTGCAGCTGAGATGGGCGTAAATCCTGTTGATCGACATGTCTGTGCTCCTCAAGCTTCTTTGAAGCCGCCGGGCGGGGCTTCGTGCGGAATGGTCCAGCCGAAATAGACTTCGACGTCGATAATCTGGCCGTCGCGAAATGTCAGGATCTCGGTATTGCGGAAACGTTTTTTCTGCGTGGTCAGGCAGTCGTAGGTGACAAGCACGCGGGCGCCGTCCTGCGATAGGCTGATGATCTCGAAGCTGGCGATCGTTTCGCTGTTCGGCCAGCAGCGCTCGAAATAGGTCTTGCGGTCGATGCGGTTGTCGAGCGGGCTGGTGAAATGCAGGTCCGGCGCCATCAGCGCCTCGATGGCGCCGCGGTCCTTGTCGATATAGGCCTGGTAGCTTTTCCGGGCGCGGGCCAGAAGGTCCTGGGGCATGGCCTCCTCCTTCGATGGTGTCTTTCAAAGGGTGAAAATGACTATGGGGGGAACATCCAGTCTGCATGTGTTCCGGTTTCCCATCAATGTTCTGCGCGTCGTTATCAGGACAATTGATTTGTTCGTTGATTGTTCCCTCGGATTTTTTGATCTAAGACACGCCGCCGGGTGACCGGGTGCTGTTGCGGGGAAACCAATCCATGATCGATGCCATTTCGGCCCGGCGCGGCCTCAGTCTCGTCTTCACCATCATGTTTCTGGATATCATCGGCATTGCCATCATCGTGCCGGTTCTACCAACCTACCTGGAGGAACTGACCGGGGCCTCGATCAGCGAGGCGGCGATCGATGGCGGCTGGCTGCTTTTGGTCTATTCCGGCATGCAGTTCCTGTTCGCGCCGCTGATCGGCAATCTCAGCGACCGGTTCGGCCGCCGCCCGGTGCTTCTCGCCTCGGTGCTGACCTTTGCGCTCGACAATCTCATCTGCGCGCTCGCCACCAGTTTCTGGATGCTGTTCGTCGGCCGGGTGCTGGCCGGCATCAGCGGCGCCAGTTTCGGCACGGCGGCCGCCTATATCGCCGATGTCAGCAATGATGAGAACCGCGCCAAGAACTTTGGCCTGATCGGCATCGCGTTCGGCACCGGCTTTGCGCTCGGGCCTGTTCTCGGCGGCATTCTTGGCGAGTTCGGGCCGCGCGTGCCATTTTATGGCGCCGCCCTTCTGTCCTTCATCAATTTCATGGTGGCGCTGTTCTTCCTGCCGGAAACACTGACGCACGAGAACCGGCGCGGGTTCGAGTGGAGCCGGGCCAATCCGCTCGGCGCGTTGAAACAGATGCGCAACTATCCAGGCATCGGCTGGGTCGGGCTGGTGTTCTTCCTGCTGTGGCTTGCGCATTCGGTCTATCCGGCCGTCTGGTCCTTCGTCTCGGCCTATCGCTACGGCTGGAGCGAGGGGCAGATCGGCCTGTCGCTTGGCATCTTCGGTGTCGGCGGGGCGCTGGTCATGGGTTTCATCCTGCCGCGCGTGCTGCCGGTTCTCGGCGAGTGGCGCACGGCGCTGCTGGGTTTGAGCTTCACCATGCTCGGGCTGGCCGGATATGCGGCCGCCTGGCAAGGCTGGATGGTCTATGCGGTCATTGTCGTCACGGCGCTCGAAAGCCTTGCCGATCCACCGCTGCGCTCCATCGCGTCCGCCAAGGTGCCGCCATCGGCGCAGGGCGAGCTGCAGGGGGCGATGACGAGCCTGTCGAGCCTGACGACGATCATCGGCCCACTGCTGTTCACGCAGATGTTCGGCTTTTTCACGGGTCCATCCACGCCGGTCACCTTCGGCGGTGCCCCCTATGCGGTGGCGGCCGTGGTTCTGCTTGGTGGTATCGCGGTGTTTGTTTTCAAGGTTCGCCGGCCGAAGCTGCAGGAACCGGCGGCGGCGAGCGCTGGCTAGTTGGCGTCCTCGTCGAACTGCTTTGCACCCACGACCGGGACAAGCCAGGGCTCGCGCCGCTTGATCCAGAGTTCGTAAGTGGGAACAAGGCCTGTCGGCGCGTCCCTGAGGCTGCCGAGCTTGATCTCCGCCTCGTTTTTGTCGGCGGAAAACAGTCGCGAGCCGCAGGACGGACAGAAGCTGCGGCCGTCATGGTCAGCCGTTTCTCCGTTGGTGGAGAAGGCCAGGGCGGGCCAGACGCCGTAATAGGTAAAGGCCGAACCGCTCTCATTGCGGCAGTCGGTGCAGTGACAGATGCCGACACGTGCCGGCGGTCCCTTGACCGAAAACGTCACCTTGCCGCAGCTGCAACCGCCATCTCGAACGACCATGACCACTCTCCTTGTCAAACAGGGATAAAGTTTTGAAACATATTATGGCAGGACAGGGTTCCAGGCCATGGGAAAATCTTCGCCGCTGATCGGGCCGTTACGGGCACAGGGAGACGCGGCGGACGGGCCGAGTTTCCCCTTTCCGTTCTGCAGATCAGGCGGCGATGCCGTCGAGTTCGGCCATGGTCTCCAGCGAAAGCGCGATATCCGCCACGGCGAGGTTTTCGCGCAGATGGCCGCGCGACGAGGTGCCGGGGATGAGCAGGATGTTCGGCGCGCGTTTCAGCAGCCAGGCCAGGGCTACCTGCAGCGGCGTTGCACCCAGGCGAGCCGCCACATCCGACAGCGTCGAGGATTGCAGCGGCGAGAAGCCGCCGAGCGGGAAGAAGGGCACATAGGCGGTGCCCTCGGCTGCCAGCTGGTCGATCAGCGCATCGTCGCTGCGGTTGGCCAGATTGTACTGGTTCTGGACGCAGACGATCTCGGTGATCTTGCGGCCGTCGGCAATCTGCTTTGCCGTGACGTTCGACAGGCCGATATGTTTGATCAGGCCTTGGCTCTGGAGTTCGGCGAGCGCCGACAGCGGTTCTTCCAGCGAGCCCTCGGCCGGTCCGTGTATGTCGAACATGGCGCGCAGGTTGACGACTTCCATGACATCAAGCCCGAGATTTTTCAGGTTGTCTTGGACCGCCTTGGTCAGGTCTTGCTTGGAGAAGGCCGGGTTCCAGGAGGCGTCCTCGCCCCTTGTCGCGCCGACCTTTGTGACGATGACGAGATCGTCGCCGTAAGGGTGCAGCGCTTTCTTGATAATCTCGTTGGTGACATGGGGTCCGTAAAAATCGCTTGTGTCGATATGGTCGACGCCGCTTTCGACCGCTTCGCGCAAGACGGCAACCGCTTCCGCGCGGTCTCTGGGCGGCCCGAAGACGCCTTTGCCGGCGAGCTGCATGGCGCCGTATCCAAGCCGCCTGACGCTGCGGCCGCCGAGTTTGAAGGTTCCGGACTTTTCGACTGTAGACATGATCTGATCTCCTGATGGATGCAGAGCGGAGATAGGGCCGTATCATTGCTGCGACAATCATCTATAATCCGCACAGGCTGTCCGGAATGGCGGACAACGGTGGGAGGTACCGAAGGTGACGCAGAGCAGGCCTGACATGGGAGACGTCGGCGCCTTCCTCGCCGTGGCGCGCGCCGGCGGCTTTCGTCAGGCGGCGCGGTCAAGCGGCACCAGTTCGTCGGCGCTCAGCGACGCGGTGCGGCGGCTGGAGACGGAGCTTGGCGTCCGGCTTTTGAACCGCACCACCCGCAGTGTCGTACCGACCGAGGCGGGCAAGGGGCTGATCGAGCGGCTTGCCCCGGCCTTCGGCGAAATTCGCTCGGCGCTCGACCATGCCAAGACTCTGCGCGATCGCCCGGCCGGAACGCTGACGCTGAACGTGCCCGTCAGTGCCGCGCGGCTGGTGCTGCCGCGCATTCTGCCGGCCTTCCTTGCCGCCTATCCCGACATCAGCGTCGAAATCCTTACCGACGAGCGTTTCGTCGATATCGTCGCGGCTGGCTGCGATGCCGGTATCCGCTATGACGAGCGGCTCGAACAGGACATGATCGCCGTGCCGATCGGCCCGCGCCTGCAGCGTTTTGCGCTGGGTGCGTCGCCGGACTATCTGGCCCGGCACGGGCGGCCGGAACATCCGCGCGAGCTCTTGTCGCATGCCTGTATCAGGGGCCGGTTCGCCGGCCGGGCCATATCGGCCTGGGAGTTCGAGCGCGACGGCGAAGTGGTGACCGTCGATCCGCCCGGACAGTTGGTGGTGCAGGCCGGCGGTGGCTCGGACCTCGCATCGCGGCGGCCATTGCCGGAACGGGCATCGTGGCGCTGTTCGAGGACTGGCTCAAACCCTCTTTCGACAGCGGCGCGCTGGAACCGGTGCTGGAGACCTGGTGGCCGAGTTTTTCCGGCCCGTTCCTCTATTATCCCGGGCGGCGGCTGGTGCCTGTGCCGCTCAGGGCCTTCATTGATTTCATCAAGCTGGATAACCGCAATTCTGCGCCCTAAACCGCAAACCGAGCCGAAATGGATCAAGTTTTTTGATGTTTCGATGAATTTTATAGCAGCTTGAGCTTTGTTGCTGGTGCTTTTGGCAGGGTTCGCGTATTGGCAATTCTCAACATGTGATTGCGACGCGGGCATTTTTTCGGGCCCTTCCGCATCAGGAAAGCCTATCCCCGATGACCTTGCCAACAGCCAAGATCGATACCGTCCGTGCGGACAATTCCTGGGCCGCGCATTACCGCGCCAGCTTCATTCTGGGCGTGCCATTCGTCGGTGCGCAGCTGGCCCAGCTCGCCATTCACACGACTGACGTGCTGATGGTCGGCCGGCTCGGCACGGTGGAGCTTGCCGCCATGGTTCTGGCGGCGCAGGTGTTCTTCACGGTCTTCATCTTCGGCTCCGGCTTCGCTAATGCCGTTGTGCCGATGGTGGCGCAGGCGCAGGGCAGGGGCAATCCCGTTTCCGTGCGCCGCTCCGTGCGCATGGGCATGTGGGTGGTGATCGCCTATGGCATCATCACCGCGCCGGTGCTGTGGAACGCTGAAGCCGTTCTCCTGTTTATGGGCCAGCAGCCGGATGTGGCGGCATTGGCGGGCTCGTATCTGCGCGTGGCGCAGTGGGGCATTTTCCCCGCACTTCTGTTCATGGTGCTGCGCGGCTTTCTGAGCGCGCTCGAGCGGGCAGGCATCATCCTCTACGTGACGCTGGCGACGCTCGTGCTCAATGCGGCGCTCTGCTACGTGCTGGTCTTCGGCAATTTCGGCTTTCCGGCGCTCGGCATCATCGGGGCTGCGATCGCCGCGCTGATCGTCAACACGCTCTCCTTCGTCATGGCGCTGATCTATATCGAGACGCGCGACGAGACCCGCGCCTACGAACTGTTCATCCGCTTCTGGCGGGCCGACTGGACGGCTTTCTGGGAGGTCGTGGTGCTCGGCCTGCCGATTGCCATCACCATTCTGGCCGAAGTCAGCCTGTTCACCGTCGCCTCGTTGCTGATGGGCATGATCGGCACGGTCGAGCTGGCGGCGCACGGCATCGCGCTGCAGTTCGCCTCCATCGCCTTTATGATCCCGCTCGGCCTGGCGCAGGTGGCCACCGTGCGCATCGGCCTTGCCCATGGCCGCCGCGACGCGGAGGGTATCAAGCGGGCGGCGATTGCCGTGCTGGTGATCGGCTGCGTCATCGCGCTGATCGGCAGCATCATCTTCGCGCTCTTCCCGCTCGATCTGGCCGCGCTCTATCTCGACACATCGCGCGCGGACGCTGCCAGCGTGCTCGCCTATGCGGGCCCGCTGATCGTCATCGCCGGCGCTTTTCAGGTGGTCGACGGCTTGCAGGCGCTGGCCGCCGGTATGCTGCGTGGGCTGAAGGACACGACCGTGCCGATGATCCTGGCGCTGATTTCCTACTGGGCGATCGGCTTTACCTCGGCCTATGTGCTGGCCTTCCCGATGGGGCTCGGCGGCATCGGCGTCTGGTACGGCTTCCTGATCGGTCTTGCCGCCGCCGCCATCTCGCTCAACTGGCGCTTCTTCCGGTTTCTCTCTGCCGAGCGCAAGATTCTGGCCGCCGCAGAATAATTTTTTAACAGGATGACGGACATGCCCGACAACACCTTGGACCTTCAGCCGGAACTGTTCAGTGAAGGGCTCATCCTGCGGCCGCTGACATCGGACGATTTCGCCGGGCTTTATGCCGCCGGCAGCGATCCGGCCGTCTGGGCCGGGCATCCAGCGAAAAACCGTTACCAGGAAGAGGCCTTTCGCACCTATTTCGACGCGCAGATGGCCAGCGGCAGTACGCTCATCTTCATCGACCGGGCCAACGGCAAGCCGATCGGCTGCTCGCGTTACTACGTAGCGCCCGATCAGCCCCAGGCGATCGCGATCGGCTTCACATTTCTCAACAACGCCTATTGGGGCGGCAGCACCAATTTCGAGATCAAGCGCCTGATGCTCGACCACGCCTTCAAGACCGTCGACGACGTCTGGTTCCACATCGACCCGACCAACATCCGCTCGCAAAAAGCCACTGCCAAGCTCGGCGCCGTGCACGCCTATGACGCGGTGCTCGACATTTCCGGCTCACCGGTCAACTGGATGTGCTTCCGGCTGACACGCGACGCCTGGGAAGCGGTGAAGGCGGCGCGGGGGTGAGGTTGGGATTTCTGCCTGTTCGATCTCGTCCCGTGGGGCTGCTAGGGAGGACTGATAAAATGCCAACCGGCCGGATCATTTTTCTGAACGGCACCTCAAGCGCAGGCAAGACGACGCTGGCGCATGCTCTTCGTAAAGTTCTGGAAGACCCGTTCTGCTATTTCGCGTCCGACCAGCTTGCCGATGCGGGGTTCCGGACCATCAAGCGCCGTATCCGGCATGATCCCGCATCGGGCGAGCGCCGGCGGTTCTTCGATGGCTTCCACCGCTCCATCGCCGCCTTCGCTGCGGCTGGAAATGATCTCATCGTCGAACATATCGTCGAGGAACAGAGCTGGGCCGATGATCTCACGACGCTGCTGTCAGGCGTCGACGTATTCTGGATCGGCGTGCACGCGCCGATCGAAGAGATCGAGCGTCGCGAGCGCGAGCGTGGGAACCGGCAGATCGGTGAAGCGCGATTTCACCTGAAGACCCACGGCTTTTGCAGATATGATCTGGAGGTCGATACGAGCCAACCGATGGAGCAGGTGGCCGATCGCGTCATGGCTGTATGGGAAAGCAGACGCGCGGCAAGCCTAGCCTGACGGTGAGTGTGGAAATCCTACCGCTCAGCCAGTGCCGGTTCGCCCTTCTTCTCGCGCACCAGATTGATGAAGCGGCGGAAGAGGTAGTGGCTGTCTTGCGGGCCCGGCGAGGCTTCCGGATGGTGCTGGACGGAGAAGACCGGCCTGCCGGTCAGCTGCAGGCCGCAATTGGTGCCGTCGAACAGCGAGACGTGGGTTTCCTCGACGCCGTCAGGCAGCGATGCCTTGTCGACGGCGAAGCCGTGGTTCATCGAGACGATTTCCACCTTGCCGGTCGTGTAGTCCTTGACCGGATGATTGGCGCCGTGGTGGCCCTGGTGCATCTTCATGGTCTTGCCGCCGAGCGCCAGGCCGAGCATCTGGTGGCCGAGGCAGATGCCGAAGAGCGGAATGCCGCTGTCGACCAGCGTCTTGATGACAGGCACGGCATACTCGCCTGTCGCGGCCGGGTCGCCCGGGCCGTTCGAGAGGAAAATGCCGTCCGGCTTCTGGGCCAGAACCTCATCTGCGCTTGTTGTTGCCGGCATGACCGTGACCTTGCAGCCGAGGCCCGCGAACAGACGCAGGATGTTGCGCTTGACGCCGAAGTCGAGCGCGACGATGTGGTAGGCAGCATCCTGAGGCTCCAGCATGCCGGTGCCTTCGTTCCAGACCCAGGGCGTCTCGCTCCAGACCGAGGACTGGCCGGAGCTCGCGACCTTGGCGAGGTCGAGGCCTTCGAGCCCGCTCCAGGCCTTGGCTTCGGCCTTCAGCACGTCGATGTCGAAGACGCCGTTCGGATCATGGGCGATGACCGCGTTCGGCATGCCGTTCTCGCGGATCCAGGCGGTCAGCGCCCGCGTGTCGATGCCGCAGAGCCCGATCATGCCGCGCGCCTTCAGCCAGGTGTCGAGATGTTTGGCGGCGCGGTAGTTCGACGGCTCGGTGATGTCGGCCTTGAAGATGACGCCGACGGCGCCGTGGCGGGCAGCGGGTGTCAGGTCTTCGATGTCCTCGTCATTGGCGCCGATATTGCCGATATGCGGGAAGGTGAAGGTGACGATCTGGCCGAGGTAGGACGGGTCGGTGAGGATTTCCTGATAGCCGGTCAGCGCCGTGTTGAAGCAGACTTCCGCAGTAACTTTGCCGGTGGCGCCGATGCCCTTGCCTTCGATGACGGTTCCATCGGCGAGAACCAGAAGGGCGGTCGGCTTTTGTGTGGTCCAGGGGGCTGTCGTGGTCATGGTCATCCCGTTTCCGGCCTGAAACCCGGCTTGAAAGCCTGGGGTTGCATGGCCATTTGAAGGCGTGGGCAGGGGCGCGCGGAAACCCGCGTTGGGTGCTATTCTGCCGAATTCGTGCTAGGTGCGGGAAAATAGACAAAGCCGTGCCACCGGTCAATTCCCGGCTGTGGATAGTCTGGAAATAAAAACCGTTTCTTTTCATGGGCTTGTGCAATCCATTTGATTGCACCCATCCTGCCGGTCTATGAGAACCCACTTTAACGACACGCGAACAGGCCGTCACGCCCACATGCGACGGCGGTTCAGACATGGAGACACGACGATGCGCGAGCAGTTCGCCAATACGCTGAAAGACGCCATGCGCGCCAAGGATACCCGCCGGATTTCGACCGTGCGGCTGGTTCAGGCCGCCATCAAGGATCGCGACATCGCCAATCGCGGCCAAGGCAAGCCCGAGGCCACGACCGACGAAATCATGCAGCTCTTGGCCAAAATGATCAAGCAGCGCGAGGAATCGGCCAAGATCTATGCCGATGCCAACCGTCCGGAACTCGCCGAACACGAGCGCGAGGAGATCGTCATCATCAACGAGTTCCTGCCCGAGCAGCTTTCGGAGGAGAAGGTGCGCGAGATCTGCGCCGCCGTCATCGCCGAGCTGGGTGCTGCAGGCCTGAAAGACATGGGCAAATGCGTCGCGGTGCTGAAGGAGCGCTATGCAGGCCAGATCGACTTTGCCAAGGCGTCCGGCATCCTGAAGGATCTGTTGAAGTAAGTCTCAGGCCACGGTTCAGCCGTGGCGCGACAGGGGCGCGCCAACAGGCTCGGGAAGGGCGGGTGCAAAACCCGCTTTTTCGATGGCCTCGCCGAGCGCCTTATCGACGATCGCGAACTTTTCCGCCTGGTAGAGCCGGAATTCCCCGAAAAAGCCAAGCGAAATCCACATTTCGCTGCGGCCCGGCTCGCCGCTCCAGCCTAGGCCACCGAGATCGGCCGCCTTGTGAAACAGCCGCTTCAGATGCGTCTTGGAGATCAGGAAGCGGGACGACATGTCGCTGAAGGAAATGTTGGTCACCGGGATCGTGTAACCGCCGCTGCGGCCGGTCTGCATGTTGGCGACCAGCCAGTCCATGATCAGGCTGCCGGAATTGGCCCAGCCGAACAGGTCGAAGATGGTGCCGGGGCTGCGGATGTTCGGGCTGCGGACAATGCCGGCGGCAATCTTTGGCTGGCTCAGCTTCAAAAGCTCGGGATGGGCCGCAATCGTTTCGTTGCGCCGGCCGCTGTCGAGATGGTCGAGGATCGCCGCATGCGCCGTCAGCCAGGTCATCATGCCGCCGATGGCGACGGCGGTCGGTTCCAGCGGCCGGGTGCGGCGGTTGGGTGCGTCGGGCGACGGCTGCAGGAATTTGTAGGCCTGCATTTCCTGCAGGAATGCCGCCGCCGTGTTGCGGCTGGCGACCTTGTGTTCGACCATCAGGTCGATGAAACGCGCGGCATAGAGGCCGGAGGTCGGATCGGCCGGATCGCGGCTGCAATAGAGCGCAAAACCCGACTGCGCCAGCAGCCAGCGCTGGTGCGAGGCGAAGGTCGAGGTCATGCGCGGATTTTCCGCATAGATCGCAATCAGCTGTCCCGAGAGCGGCGGGAGAACAGCTGAGAATGCAGGGCTTTGCAAAAGATCGTGTGCCGTAAAGGCCATGGGTGTGTGCTCTGCTGCAGTGGTGGCCAACTCTTCGCCATCCCTGCCGGTTAAAGTCAAATTCTTTCTGGCCTTAAGGTTGACCGGTAAGGTTTACGCGCCGCCCGGCCCGGTGGTTTCTATCAGCCTTTAAGAATACCTGTCCCCAAGATAACAACGCGTATCCCTAAAATAAAATCAACTAATGGTTGCTGTCCGCGCCAGCGTCGTCCAGGCGATGACGGCGGAGACCAGCGACAGGATCGCCGTCACGTAAGCCACCGCAGCAAAGGCGCCGTCGGTGGCTGCCACGCGCAGCGCCTCGGTGTTCCGTGCAGCAACCGCCGCCTGGCCGAAGGACAGGCCGGTGACGCCGTTCATCCTGTACTCGAAGACGAAGGCGACCAGGGCCCCCATTGCGGCCACCGCTACCAGACCTGCGACACGCGCGACCGCATTGTTGACACCGGAGGCGACGCCGGTGTCCTCATCGCTGACCGAGACCATTACGGCCGTCGACAGCGGCGAGACAACAAAACCCATGCCGATGCCGATCAGCACCATCATCGGCGTCACGGCAAGCCAGAGGCTGTGAAAGGGCACGCTCAGCCCCAGCCCGGCAAAACCTAGAGCCACGATCAGCGAGCCGCCGGCAATCGGCGGACCGGCGCCGAAGCGGTCGGCAAGTTTGCCGGTGAAGCTCGACATCAGGGTGAGCAGGATGCCGAGCGGCAGCAGCGCGAGCGACACATTGGCGGGCGTCACGCCCCAGCCGCCGATCAGCGCCATCGGCAGATAGAACATGATGGCAGACAGCAAAAAATAGAGTGTGAACGTCAGGGCGTTGGCGCCTGAGAAGCCGCGGCTGGCAAAAAGCCGGAGCGGCAGCATCGGCGAGGCCGTGCGGCTTTCCCAGACAATGAAGGCGATGAACAGGGCAATGCCCGTGCCGCAGAAGATCAGCGCCCGCGACAGGTCGGTGGTGCCATCGGCGCGCGGCTCGCCGGTCAGCCCAAGCGCGATCAAGAGCAGGGCTGCCGTCACCAGCCCGCCGCCGATCAGATCGAGCTTCCGCCTCTCGGACGGCGGATCGGCCGGTACGCGCAGCCAGAGCATGGCAAGGGCTACAAGCCCGAGCGGCAGGTTGATGGCAAAGACCAGCCGCCAGCTCCAGTCACCAAGGGCGGTCAGTACGAAACCGCCAATGACCGGGCCAAGGATCGACATCAGCGAGGAGGCGGTTGCCCAGAGTCCGATCGCCTGGCCGCGCTTGTCCTTCGGATAGGCCTTGGCGATGATGGCAAGGCTGCCCGGCACCATCAGAGCGGCGCCCAGCCCTTGCAGTACGCGGGCGGCGATCAGGATCACCGTACTCGGAGCAAAGGCGCAGAGGCCGGATGAAATAGTGAACACAGCGATGCCGAGGCCGAAGACGCGCCTGAGGCCGAACCGGTCGCCGGCTGCGCCACCGATGAGCATCATCGAGGCGAGCAGCAGCATGTAGCCATTGGAAATCCACTGCGCCTGCGAAAGGCTGGCACCGAGATCGGCCCTTATCGCGGGCGTGGCGATCGACAGCACGGAGCCGTCGATGAAGGCCATGCTGGAGGCGAGGATCGCCGTGATCAGCACATAGCGGCGCGTGTTCTCCGGAAATCCGCCCGATGGATTGCCGGTCATGCGGTCTGCCGGAGGGCTGAGCGAATATTACGCGCCACGTCAGGCACCCTTCTTCCGATTCTTTTGCTCGTTCATGAAATGGCGGAGAACCGCATTGATGCGGGTCTGGTAACCCTTGCCGGTTTCCTTGAAAAAATCAATGACATCGTCGTCCAGCCGGATGGACACGGCCTTCTTGGTGACGGGATAGACCATCACAGCCTTCGACCAGTCGACATCCAGGAACTCGGCCCAGTCCGGATCGTCGCGCATGTTGCGCTCGATATCGGCGTCGGTCATGGCATCGACGCGCGCCCAGTCGGTGAGGCTCTGTTCGCCCCGCGCACGTTTCCGGCGAATCTCATCGGGCGTAATGGTCGTTATAGAGTTTTTGCTCATACTTTCGTGCCGCACGGGCGGAAATGATCCGGCAGGTCTCGCCTCTCATCGTGTAGACGACTGTGATGAGGCGGTCTGTGTCCGGGCATATGGCCAGCGTGCGCACCTCTCCGTTTTTGTCGGAGCGAATTTCGACATGCGGTTCCTCAAGAGCAAGGAGCGCATCCTCGAAATCGATTCCGTGTTTCGCTATATTCTGCATCCGCTTCTTTTCATCCCATTCGAAGGATGAAAACGTCTGGTTGGCAGCCGCCATTTCAGGAGCTCCGACAGCGCGTGCCTGCAACCTGTGCTGCGCCAGATCGACAGAACTTGTGTATATCCCTGTATATACAAATCATTGTATTCTGTCAAGCCCTGTGGATAGCGGGCATCGTCTGCCAAGCTGTTGGCAAGTCTGCCGTCGCCAGCCTATATGAAGGCCACAGCTGAGGATATTATGCGCTTTTCACCGACCTTTCTCGACGAGATACGCGACCGCGTTCCGATTTCGGACGTGATCGGCCGCCGTGTCTCCTGGGACAGGAAGAAAACCAACACCTCGCGCGGCGATTATTGGGCCTGCTGCCCGTTTCATGGCGAAAAATCACCGAGCTTTCACTGCGAGGACCGCAAGAGCCGCTATCACTGCTTTGGTTGCGGCGTCACCGGCGATCATTTCCGTTTTCTGACCGAACTGGAGGGCCTGAGTTTTCCGGAAGCCGTGCAGCAGATCGCCGACATGGCCGGTGTCGCCATGCCGCAGCCCGATCCCGAAGCGGAGCGGCGCGATAAGCAGCGCACGACGCTGCTCGACGTCATGGAGCTGGCGACGCAGTTCTTCCAGGACCAGCTGCAGACAGCCAACGGCGCCAAGGCACGCGCCTATCTGCGCGACCGGGGGCTGACGGGGCGGACGATCGAGACCTTCCGGCTGGGTTTTGCGCCGGAAAGCCGCAATGCGCTGAAGGAGCATCTGGCGGGCAAGGGCATTCCAAAGGATCAGATCGAGGCCTGCGGCCTCGTCGTGCACGGGCCGGAAATCCCTGTCTCCTACGACCGTTTTCGCGACCGCATCATGTTCCCGATCCTGTCGTCGCGCGAAAAGGTCATCGCCTTCGGCGGCCGCGCCATGTCGGCCGATGCGCCGGCCAAATATCTCAATTCGAACGAGACCGAGCTCTTCCACAAGGGCAATGTGCTCTACAATTTCACCCGTGCGAGACGGGCGATGTCCGGGGCCAGCCGCACCGGCGCAGCCGGGCAAAACGAAAATGGCGCGGGAACGATCATTGCCGTCGAAGGCTATATGGACGTGATCGCGCTGCATCAGGCCGGCATTGAGAATGCGGTTGCGCCGCTCGGTACGGCGCTGACCGAAAACCAGATGGCGCTGTTGTGGAAGCTGACGCAGCAGCCTGTTTTATGCTTCGATGGCGACGGCGCCGGCATCCGGGCGGCCAACCGCGCCGTCGATCTCGCCCTGCCGCATGTGAAGCCCGGTTATTCCGTGCGCTTCGCCATGCTGCCCGACGGCAAGGATCCGGACGATCTGGTCCGCCACGAGGGGCGGGCGCCGTTCGACAAGGTGATGGCGGCGGCCAAATCGCTGTCGGACATGGTCTGGTCGCGCGAGGTTCAGGCCGGCCAGTTCGACACGCCGGAAAAGCGGGCCGAGCTTGAAGCCAAGCTGAAGCAGGTGGTCAATGTGATCGCCGACGAGAGCGTGCGCCGCCATTACGGCCAGGACGTGCGCGACCGGCTCAACCAGTTCTTTCAAGGGGCGCGATCGCAAGGCGGCGGCCAGCGCGGCAGTTTCGACCGCAACAACCGGCCGCAGCAGGGCGGCAACCGCAACGGCCAGCAGAATCGCGGCGGCAGCAACAACAACCGCCAGAACGCGCCGACCGGCATTTCCGATGCGCTGGCCCGCTCCGGCCTGGTGCAGGGGCACCATGCCTTGCCGCAATTGCGCGAATGCGTGCTGGCGCTGACCGTCGTCAATCATCCGCAGCTGCTGTTCGAGGAATATGACGATATCGCCTCGATCGAATACGAAAGCCGCGACCTGCAGAAATTCTGGTCGGCCGTGCTCAACGCCGCCTCAGCCGCCGGGCCGCGCCTGACGCGCGAGCGGCTGATCGAGGAGCTGGAGGAGGCGGGCTACGGCGCCATGCTGAAATCGCTCGACCAGCAGATCCGTTTTGCCCGCCTGTGGACCGCGACATCGGCCGCCGCCCACGAGGATGCGCGCGAAGGCTACCTGCAGGCTCTGGCGCTGCACCAGCGCACCAAGGCTCTGCTCTGGCAGAAACACGAGCTCGAACGCGAACTCGCCGTCGCCATCGAGGATGCCGACCAGGAAACCGTGCCGCTCATCCTGCGCACGCTGGAAGAGGTGCAGCTTGAGGTGACGCGGCTGGAAAACCAGGAAGCCATCATCGACGGCTTCGGCGTGCTGTCGGGCCGCGTCAAGGGCCCGGCGGGGAAGTAGGAGTTTACCGCGATGGATGTCGATCTAACCCGTGTTCATGCCTTTGCGACGCCCACTGAATTTTGTGCGTGGCTTGCCGGACATCATGGCGACGAGCGGGAGATCTGGCTGAAGCTCTACAAGAAGTCGTCGCGGATTGCCTCCATCACCTGGGCCGAGGCGGTCGTTGAGGCGCTGGCCTGGGGGTGGATCGACGGCATCGCGAAATCCAACGACGAGGTCTCGTGGTTCCAGCGGTTCACTCCGCGCAAGCCGAAGTCCGGCTGGTCGAAGATCAACCGGCAGCATGTGGAACGGCTGATCGCCGAGGGCCGGATGCAGGCGCCGGGGCTGGATGCCGTGGCGGCCGCCAAGGCCGATGGCCGCTGGGAGGCCGCCTATGCCGGCAGTGCGACGATGGCGTTTTCAGAAACCTTCCTTGCCGCCGTCGCTGAAGACGCGGCCGCCAAAAAAACGTTCGACAGCTTGACGCGCCGCCAGCTCTTTTCGTTCTATCACCGCCTGCAGACAGCCAAACGCGAGGAGACGCGGCAGAAGCTGACGGTGAAGATGATCGGCATGCTGTCGCGCGGCGAGACGTTTCCGTGAGCGGCCGGATGCTTCTATCGATGGCGATCTAAGAACCCGCAAGAAGCTGACTGTGGACAGCGAGATTGCGCATGGTCGATCGTTTCGCTGCCTACTTACAATGTCTTCAAAAGCCGGAGCAGGGCCCAGACCTTAAACGGGCTGCCGCGCCTGAAGGCAATATAGGTCGGTTCTTCCTGGCCGTGAAAGCGCCGCTTGAAGGCGGCCTGGCCCTGGAGGTTGAAGATGCGGGCATTGACCTGTTTCGAGCGGAAGGCCCGCTGCAGGCAGTTGCGCCAGATGCGGCTTTCGGCATAGCCGCTCGGCTCGACGGCTGCCAGCGGCGACAGGCCGAAGGTCACATGGGAGCGGCCTTCCTCGCGGAACCGGTCGGCGGCATATTTGGTCAGGCCCACTTCGGCATGCGGCGTCGTGCCGGTCAGCTTGCGCTTGAAGGCGGTGGTGTAGCCGACGGCCGTGCCGTCGCGAAAGATCGGGTCGAAATCGAGCAGCGCCACCGGCTGCCCGCCAGGATCGACGACGATGAAGCGGCGCATGTGCGGCGCCAGCTCGAGTTCGAAGGGTCGGTTCAGGAACCGCATCTCGCGGCGTTTGACGATCCGACCGCTGCGCCAGTTGTTGGAAATGGCCTGCACCTGCTCGGCTGCGGCGACCGAGCCGTCGCATTCGAGCAGCCGGTAATCCTTCTTCAGCAGCCATTTTTCCGAATAACGCACGGTCTCGTTGCGTTTGCCGGCGAAGGAATTGGCGTCGAGCGGCAGCGTCGTGTCGACGCCCATCTGGTTGATCTTGTAGCCGAGTGTTGCCAGAACCCTTGCGGTGTCAGTGCCGATCTGGACGAAACAGGCGCCTCCGGCCAAGGCGACGAAGCGGCGGATATAGTCTTCCCGCCGCTCCGGTGCCGCGACCGGGTCGCCGAGCACGAAGGTGTGGCCCATTTTCGTGGCATAGGCGATGTAGCCGTCGGCATCGCCGAAATAGTGAAGATCGGGCTGGACGGCGGTGGAATAGGCGAGCGAAAAATCGCCGTAGCGCTGACAGAGTGCAAGCTTTTCGTTGAGGTCCGGTGCGAAGGGCGGAAACTTGGGAAGGTACGAATCAAGCAGTCGGTCCAGCATCTTCCTGAAGTTGGGCATTCACTGCTTTTCCTGTCTGGCTTTAATTTAGCGTTATCTTGAATGCGTACTTGAAAATATTACGGCCGTGCGGCTTGACGTCTCATTTCTACATTGACAGATACCGGATGGATTTAAAGAGGGTTTCTCCCGGATTGGACGAGGATGGATAGGGCAGCGGTGGTCCGGGATGTTGTGGTGATCGGGTCGGGGCTTGCCGGCCTGACGGTGGCCCATGCGCTGAAGAGCCGAGGCATCGACGCCCTGATCCTCGAAAAGGAGGCCGATGTCGGCGCCTCCTGGGCACGGCGGCATCCGCAGCTGACCCTGAACACCCATCGCAACCTCTCGGCGCTGCCGGGCCTCGCCTATCCGCCCGGCACCGGCGCCTTCCCCAAGCGCGATGCTGTGGTCGCGCATATCAAGGCCTTTCGCGACCGCCACGGGTTCGAAATCCGCCATGGCGTCGAGGCCCTGTCGATCACGCGGGAGGGCGGCGGGTTTCTGGTCGAGACCACTGCCGGTGGCTTTCAGACCCGCCATCTCATCGTCGCCACCGGCCGCGATGCAGTGCCGAGCATACCGGCCTGGCCCGGCCTCGAGCAGTTTCAGGGGCGGGTGGTGCATGCCGCCGATTTCGGCGATGCCGCCGATTATGCCGAGCACGCCGTTCTCGTCGTCGGCGGCGGCAATTCCGGCTTCGACATCCTCAATCACTTAAGCCGGGTGAAGACGGGCGAGGTCTGGCTGTCGCTGCGGCGCAGTCCCGGCCTGTTGCCGAAACGGCTTGGCCGTTTTGCCGTGCACCGGCTGTCGCCGCTGACGGTCCGGCTTCCGACCCGGATGGCGGACTGGCTGATCGCCATGACGCAGCGCATCGCCTTTGGCGATCTTTCCCGCCATGGGTTTCCGCCGGGCCGCGTCGATGCCGCCACGCGGCTTGCCCGCGACAATATCGCCATTGCCGTCGATGATGGCGCCATCAACGCCATCAAGCGCGGGCAGATCACTGTGGTTGCCGATGTCGTCTCGTTCTCGGTCTCAGCAGCGCTGCTCTCCGACGGGCGGTCGATCAAACCCGATGTCGTCATTGCGGCGGCCGGTTATCTGCCGTCGCTGAAGAGCCTACTAGGCCCGCTGGGCGTCATCGACGCCAAGGGCGCGCCGATCATGCCTGGAAAACCCGGTGCAACCGCTGTTCCCGGCCTCTATCTGGCGGGCATGCGGGCGAGCCTGACCAGCTATTTTCTCCAGGTTCAGGGCGAGGCCGATGCGATTGCCCGCGCGATCGTGTCGTCGCGCGGCGCTTGACTACAGGTTCCGGGTCAGCCGCGTGCGGCGGCTTCCAGCCCTTCGATGTCGAATTTCGCCATTTTCAGCATGGCTTCGGTCACGCGTTTTGCCGTCTCAGGGTCAGGGTCGCTCATCAGTTCGCCCAGCCGCTTCGGCGTGATCTGCCAGCTAAGACCCCAGCGGTCGCGCAGCCAGCCGCATTGTTCGGTAGAGCCGCCGTCCTTCAGCGCCTCCCACAGCCGGTCGATCTCGCCTTGCGTTTCGCATTCGACCATGATCGAAAAACTGTGGTTGAACGGGTCGAGTGGCCCGGCCTCGATCGCCATGTAGCGCTGGTCACCGAGCATGAAACCGGCGAGCGTGACCGAGCCGGCCGGTCCGCTCGGCGTCTCGGCGGGAATGGCGGAGATCCATTCGACCGAGGAGCCTGAGATCAGCGACGTGTAGAAGCGAATGGCCGCTTCCATGTCTTTTTCAAACCAGAGATGCTGTGTGACCTTCATCGTCTCTTCCTTTTCCGATCATGTCTGACGTGGCAGATGTCCAAGGACGAAGCAGGCGTCGCGTTCCCGACAGGCGGCCGGATAAAAAATCCTATCCACCGGCAAACGACCACTTGGCGGCCTGCGGACTTGCTTTCGCCTGCATCGCCGCCGAAAGTCCTGTCCACTGTTCCTCATGACGTCCGTGATTCCATGCCCCATGCCCAGACCGACCGCCTTTTCTCGCACGAAGGCGCGTCGAACCCACTCGATATTCTGAAACGCATCTACGGTTTTTCCGCCTTTCGCGGCAAGCAGGGCGCGGTGGTGGAGCATGTCGTGGCGGGCGGCGATGCCGTCGTGCTGTTTCCGACCGGGGCCGGCAAATCACTCTGTTTCCAGATCCCGGCGCTCTGCCGTGCCGGCACCGGCATCGTCGTGTCGCCGCTGATAGCCCTGATGCGCGATCAGGTCGAAGCGCTGAAGCAGGTAGGCGTGCGCGCTGCCGCGCTCAACTCGTCGCTGTCGCGCGAGGAGGCCGACGCGGTGCGCCGGGCGCTGAGGATGGGCGAGCTCGATCTTCTCTATGTGACGCCCGAGCGCATCCTGACGCCGGGGTTTCTCGACATGCTCGGGGGTGCCGACATTTCGCTGTTTGCCATCGACGAGGCCCATTGCGTCTCGCAGTGGGGCCATGATTTCCGCCCGGAATATCGCGAACTCGGCAGGCTCGGCGAGATGTTTCCCGACGTGCCGCGCATCGCGCTGACGGCGACCGCCGATCCGCACACGCGCGAAGACATCATCGACAAGCTCGGGCTCAGGACCGCCACGGTCTTTTCCACGAGCTTCGACCGGCCGAACATTTCCTACGAGATCGTCGAGCGCGACCAGCCGCGCCAGCAGCTGCTCACGTTTCTCAACCGCCACAAGGGTTCGAGCGGCATCGTCTATTGCCTGTCGCGCGCCAAGGTCGAAGACACGGCGGAGTGGTTGAGCGGGCAAGGTATCCGGGCGCTGCCCTATCATGCCGGCATCGACCGGGCGGTGCGCGATGCCAATCAGGACGCGTTCCTGAAGCAAGAAAACCTTTGCCTCGTCGCCACTGTTGCGTTTGGCATGGGTATCGACAAGCCGAACGTGCGCTATGTGGCGCATCTCGATATTCCCGGCTCCGTTGAGGCCTATTATCAGGAGACCGGCCGCGCCGGGCGCGACGGCCTGCCGTCCGAGGGTTGGATGGCCTATGGCATGGCCGACGTCATCCAGCGGCGCCGGATGATCGATGAGGGCCAGGCAGTCGACGAGATCAAGAGCGTCGAGCGGGCCAAGCTGAATGCGCTGCTCGCCATCTGCGAGACGGCCGGATGCCGCCGCCAGGCCATTCTCAAACATTTCGGCGAGGCCCATGGCGGCCAGTGCGGCAATTGCGACACCTGCCTGAAGCCTGTCGATACCTGGGACGGCACGGAGGCGGCGATCAAGGCGCTGGCGGCGGTCTACCGTACCGGCGAGCGGTTTGGCGCGGGCCATATCATCGACGTGCTCATGGGCAAGGTCACCGACAAGACCAAGAGCTTTGGCCATGCGGACATGCCGGTGTTCGGCGCCGGCAAGGATATCGCGGCCAAGACCTGGCAGTCGGTGTTCCGGCAGTTGCTCGCCTCCGGCCTGCTCTTCACCGATCACACGGCTTTCGGCGCGCTGAAACTCGATGCCGGGGCCAGCGCCGTCTTCAAGCGCGAGCGGCAGCTGATGTTCCGCAAGGACCGGCCGACGACAGGCAAGGCGGCGCGCAGCGGCTCCGGCGGCCCATCGTCATCCGGGAAATCCAATCTCACCGGCGATGATCTGGAGCTGTTCGAGGCGCTCCGGGCCGAGCGCATGGCGATCTCGAAAGACCTCGGCGTGCCGCCCTATGTGGTCTTTCCCGACACGACGCTGGTGGCGCTCGCCCGCGAACGCCCCAGCGACGAGGACGAGTTTCTCGACATCCAGGGCGTCGGCCAGGCCAAGCTGCAGAAGTTCGGCGAAGCGTTTCTGGCGGTTATTCGCGAACATGCAGGCTAGGACCGACCGGCATTCCGCCAAGGCTGGACTGCAAACGCCGATTTTCAGCGCTTCCGGTGCTCACGTACCTTGAGTACGCTGCGCGCCGGTTCTCGAAACTCACCGTTTTCGCCTCAGCCTCAGCTGAATGTCGATCGGTCCTGAGACAGCCTGCCGCTTTGACATCGCCGTCCGTCCTTCTATGTTTCCCCGAAACGGGGAGAGAGGAACCGCCATGCCCAAGCTCAATCTGCCGCTCAAGGGGGCCTGCCGCTGCGGCCACGTCAGGATAGAGGTCAGCGCGCCGCCGCTTCTGACGCTTGCCTGCCACTGCACCGGCTGCCAGCGCATGTCGGGCAGTGCCTATTCGCTGAGCGCCGCCGTCCCGACCGAAGGGTTCAAGGTCGTACAAGGCTCGCCGGTCATCGGCGGTGCCAATCCGGATGCCGGGCACCATTTCTGCCCGGACTGCCTGAGCTGGCTGTTCACGCAGTCGAAGGGTATGGATTTCTTCGTCAACCTTCGCCCAACGACGCTCGACGACACCAGCTGGTTCAGCCCGCTGGTCGAGACCTATACGAGCGAAAAGCTGGAATGGGCAACGACGCCGGCCAAACACAGCTTTGAAAAATTCCCGCTGATGGAGGCGTTTGGCGCGCTGATTGCGGAATATCAGGCGATGTGAGGGTGCTGTTGGTTCCTCTTCTTCCCGGCGGGGAGACGATGTTCGAAGGACAGATGAGGGGGCTATCGACAGACTTGTGAGGTCTTGGCTCCCCCTCATCCGGCGCTGCGCGCCATCTTCTGCCTGCGGGGAGAAGGTGAAAACCCCCACAAATATCTCCGCCGCGCCGCCGCCTGCCGCTGCTGCCCGGCGACAGGGTGGGCCCGGCCGTGCTAGGTCTTGATCAGACCTGTTTCCCTTCCGTCCTGTGAAAGCGGCTCCATGACCACGGCGTTCATCGATCATCTGAAATCCGAACTCGACGGCCTGAAATCTTCAGGGCTGTACAAGTCCGAGCGCATCATTACCTCCAAGCAGGCGGGCACGATCGATGTTGCCTCGGGCGCGCGGGTCCTAAATTTCTGCGCCAACAACTATCTCGGTCTTGCCGACAATGCCGAACTGATGGAGGCGGGCAAACAAGCGATCGACCGCTATGGGTACGGCATGGCCTCGGTGCGGTTCATCTGCGGCACGCAGGAGGAGCACAAGCAGCTCGAGGCGCGGATTTCCGCCTTTCTCGGGCTCGAGGATACGATCCTCTATTCCTCCTGTTTCGATGCCAATGGCGGGCTGTTCGAGACGCTTTTGAACGAGGAAGACGCGATCATTTCCGATGCGCTCAACCATGCCTCGATCATCGACGGCGTCCGGCTCTCCAAGGCGAAGCGCTTCCGCTACGCCAACAACGACATGGCGGCACTGGAAGAAGAGCTGAAGAAGGCCGAAGGGTCGCGTTTCAAGCTGATCGCCACGGACGGCGTCTTCTCGATGGACGGCATCATCGCCAATCTCGGGGGCGTCTGCGACCTGGCCGAACAATACGGCGCCATGGTCATGGTCGATGACAGCCATGCGGTCGGCTTCGTCGGCAAAAACGGCCGCGGATCGGCGGAATATTGCGGCGTCGAGGGCCGGGTGGATATCATCACCGGCACGCTCGGCAAGGCGCTGGGCGGTGCGTCGGGCGGTTATACGTCCGGCAAGACCGAGGTGGTCGAATGGCTGCGGCAGCGCTCGCGGCCCTATCTGTTTTCCAACACGCTGGCGCCGGTCATCGCGGCGGCCTCTCTCAAGGTGTTCGACCTGATCGAGAACGGCGATGCACTGCGCCGGCATCTGGAGGCGAACGCGACGCTGTTCCGCCAAGAAATGAGCAAGCTCGGCTTCACGCTGGCCGGCGAGGGGCATCCGATCATTCCTGTGATGCTCGGCGAGGCGACGCTGGCGCAGGAGATGGCCTCGCGCATGCTGGCCAAGGGCGTCTACGTCGTCGGCTTCGCCTTCCCGGTGGTGCCGCGCGGCCAGGCCCGCATCCGCACCCAGATGTCGGCCTCGCATTCGCGGCAGGATGTGGAGCAGGCGATTGCGGTATTTGAAGAAGTTGGGCGTGACCTGGGCGTGATCGGCTGAGCCTCTGCGCAGGCGAGGTCTAGCGTCCGCGTTTGCCGAACCCGGCGGGCTGAATACGGCCGATCTCGGACGGCTCGCGTCGGGTTCGCACAACGGTTCGGCTCTGGTCTTGCTGGCGCCCTGCGTTCATGGCGCTTTCGCGTCGCATGGCTTCGATCTTGGCATCAAGGGAATTGAGCCGGGCCTCTTCAAGTGTCGAGCCGTAAAGATCGCCATGGGTGTTGCTGCTGTCGCGCGAACCATAATTGTTGGAACCCAGCAACCCGGAAAGGAAGCCGCATTCGAACATCTGCCAGATGCCGCCGATGAAGGGCACGAAGGCAACGAAAAACCAGACGCCGGATTTGTTGCGGTCATGGTAGCGTTTGACCGTGGTTGCGATGTTGATCCAGGCACAGAGAACGGAGGCTATTGCGACAACAAGCAAAATACTTGTTCCGCTTTGCGCCATATGCTCTTTCATTTTACTCGAATCCAGCCCCTTTAAGCTAAGGCCGATCCACAAGAAAGTGCCTATGATAATCGTCCAGACAATAGCTTGGCCGCCCCACCATTGCAGGCGCCCGACACGGCCTCGGATACCGAAGAGATAATTCATGGCACTCCCATCCAGCTTAATCCATCAATGGTTGTATTAGGCTATATGAATATGAAAAATACATAAATCCACCGGAGCCGGTGAATGCAAACGAAGTCTTGGTAACAGAACCCTTTATGAAGATGCCCTGATGTCCAATATGATGCGCGCTCTCGTCAAATCGAAACCGGAAACCGGGCTTTGGATGGAACACGTTCCGGTGCCGGAGGTGGGCCCCAGCGACGTGCTGATCCGGGTGAAGAAATCGGCGATCTGCGGCACCGACGTGCATATCTGGAACTGGGATAGCTGGGCGCAGAAGACCATTCCGGTGCCGATGGTGGTGGGTCATGAATTCTGTGGCGAGATCGCCGAAGTGGGCTCTGCCGTCACCAAGTATCATGTGGGCGACCGGGTGTCGGGCGAGGGGCATATCGTCTGCGGCAAGTGCCGCAACTGCCGGGCCGGGCGCGGGCATCTCTGCCGCAACACGCTCGGCGTCGGGGTCAACCGGCCGGGTTCGTTCGGTGAGTTCGTCTGCATTCCCGAGGCCAATGTCGTGCCGATCCCCGATGACGTGCCCGACGAGATCGCCGCCATCTTCGATCCGTTCGGCAATGCCGTGCACACGGCGCTGTCCTTCGATCTGGTCGGCGAGGATGTACTTGTTACCGGTGCCGGGCCGATCGGCATCATGGGGGCGATGGTGGCAAAACGCTCCGGCGCCCGCAAGGTTGTCATCACCGACATCAACCCGGTGCGGCTGGCGCTGGCCAAGAAAGTTGGCATCGACCATGTCGTTGATGCGTCGCGGCAAAACCTCACTGAGGTCATGCGCGAGATCGGCATGACCGAGGGGTTCGACGTCGGCCTCGAAATGTCCGGCGCGCCGCCGGCCTTCCGCTCGATGATCGACACGATGAACAATGGCGGCAAGATCGCCATTCTCGGCATCGCGCCCGAGGGTTTCGGCATCGACTGGAACAAGGTGATCTTCAAGATGCTGACGCTCAAGGGCATCTATGGCCGCGAAATGTTCGAGACCTGGTACAAGATGATCGCCTTCGTCCAGGGCGGGCTCGATCTCTCCCAGGTCATCACCCACCGCATCGGCATCGCCGAATTCCGCGACGGGTTCGAGGCGATGCGCTCGGGCAATTCCGGCAAGGTGGTGATGGACTGGGATTGAGCGATATCGGCTGTTTGTCCTGCGGCCTTTGAATCGTCCGTTTGCGGCGGCAGCCCTTGTTTTTTGGCGTCCGGCTCTTACATCCTGCCCACGACCGAAATCCACAGGTAAATGCCGTCAAGCGATAATTGCGCGAAATCGGCTGTTTTTTACCGGAAAAGCTTGACGGGACCGAAAAATCTGGGAATCACCATTCCAGCAATGCAGGTTATCAATGGGCACGTCGGATCGGAAAATCTTCAACAGGATTTTCAGGGCTGCGCGGGCCCTTGCGGCTGTGGTGAAAGCCGTGGTTAATCGGGAATTAAATCTCCTCCCGTTAGGTCAACGGAAATGATTCGCGGCGAGCGCGCAAGCGCTCCGGCCTCTCAAAGGCCTGTACCGTTTAAAAAGTAGACTGCGTCAGGGAAAGCGACGATTACATGGCAACCAAAGTCAAAGAAAACGAAGAAGCGGACTCTGAACGCGAAGGTGCACCGGACGGACCGCTTCTCGATCTTTCGGATGACGCTGTCAAGAAGATGATCAAGGCCGCCAAGAAGCGCGGCTATGTGACCATGGACGAGCTGAATTCTGTCCTGCCATCGGAAGAAGTGACCTCCGAGCAGATCGAGGACACGATGTCGATGTTGTCCGATATGGGCATCAACGTCGTCGAGGACGAAGAGACCGACGAAGGTCCGGCGCCTGCCGAAGACGATGACAACGACGCCGATGGCGAGAGCGAAGGCGGCGAAGTCGCGCCTTCGACCGGCAGCGCTCTGGCGACCGCCAAGAAGAAAGAACCGACAGACCGCACCGACGATCCGGTGCGCATGTATCTGCGCGAAATGGGCTCGGTCGAGCTTCTGTCGCGCGAGGGCGAAATCGCCATTGCCAAGCGCATCGAGGCTGGCCGCGAAACCATGATCGCCGGCCTCTGTGAGAGCCCGTTGACGTTCCAGGCCATCATCATCTGGCGCGACGAACTCAACGAGGGCAACACGCTGCTGCGCGAGATCATCGATCTCGAAACCACCTATTCCGGTCCCGAGGCCAAGGCTGCGCCGCAGTTCCAGAGCCCGGAAAAGATCGAGGCCGACCGCAAGGTGGCCGAGGAAAAGGAAAAGACCCGCCGCGCCCGCGTCAGTGATGACGACGTCACCAATGTCGGCGGCGAAGGCCAGCCGATGGAGGAAGAGGAAGAGGACGACGACGAGTCGAACCTGTCGCTCGCCGCCATGGAAGCGGAACTGCGCCCGCAGGTCATGGAAACGCTCGACATCATCGCCGAGACCTATAAGAAGCTGCGCAAGCTGCAGGATCAGCAGGTGGAAGCCCGCCTGCAGGCGACCGGTACCCTGTCGCCGGCCCAGGAGCGCCGCTACAAGGAGCTGAAGGACGAACTGATCAAGGCGGTCAAATCGCTGTCCTTGAACCAGAACCGCGTCGACAGCCTCGTCGAGCAGCTCTACGACATTTCCAAGCGCCTGATGCAGAACGAGGGCCGCCTGTTGCGTCTCGCCGAAAGCTACGGCGTCAAGCGCGACTCGTTCCTGGAACAGTATCAGGGCGCCGAGCTTGATCCGAACTGGATGAAGTCGATCGGCAATCTGGCCACCAAGGGCTGGAAGGAATTCGCCAAAAGCGAAAACCAGACAATCCGCGACATCCGCCAGGAAATCCAGAATCTCGCAACGGAAACCGGCATTTCGATCGCCGAATTCCGCCGTATCGTCTCCATGGTGCAGAAGGGCGAGCGCGAAGCCCGCATCGCCAAGAAGGAAATGGTCGAGGCCAACCTGCGCCTCGTCATCTCGATCGCCAAGAAGTACACCAACCGCGGCCTGCAGTTCCTCGACCTCATTCAGGAAGGCAACATCGGCCTGATGAAGGCGGTCGACAAGTTCGAATATCGCCGCGGTTACAAGTTCTCGACCTATGCGACCTGGTGGATCCGCCAGGCGATCACCCGCTCGATCGCCGACCAGGCCCGCACGATCCGCATTCCGGTGCACATGATCGAGACGATCAACAAGATCGTCCGCACATCGCGCCAGATGCTGCACGAGATCGGCCGCGAGCCGACGCCGGAAGAACTGGCCGAGAAGCTGGCCATGCCGCTCGAAAAGGTCCGCAAGGTCCTGAAGATCGCCAAGGAGCCGATCTCGCTCGAAACGCCTGTTGGCGATGAAGAAGACAGCCATCTGGGTGACTTCATCGAGGACAAGAACGCGCTTCTGCCGATCGACGCCGCCATCCAGGCGAACCTGCGCGAAACGACGACCCGCGTGCTCGCCTCGCTGACACCGCGCGAAGAACGCGTTCTTCGCATGCGCTTCGGCATCGGCATGAACACGGACCACACGCTCGAAGAGGTCGGCCAGCAGTTCTCGGTCACCCGCGAACGTATCCGTCAGATCGAAGCCAAGGCGTTGCGCAAGCTCAAGCACCCGAGCCGCTCGAGAAAGCTCAGAAGCTTCCTGGACAGCTAAAAGCGCGCTTCACAGACAGCTCAAAACCCGATTGGCGAAAGCCTGCCGGGTTTTTTGTTTTAAAAAAGTTTGATCCCTGTCGGAACTTCTGCTGTTCTTTCGTCCTTGAGGGACGAGCAACAGGAGGACGTGTCATGAATTATGTCGATGGATTTCTTCTCGCCGTGCCGAAGGCAAATATCGAGGCCTACCGCAAGATGGCCGAAATGGGCGCCGCCCTGTGGAAGGAATATGGCGCGATCGACTATGTCGAATGCATCGCCGACGACGTGCCCTATGGCGAGCTGACCTCGTTCCCGCGTGCGGTTCAGATGAAGGAAGACGAGGTCGTGTTCTTCTCGTGGATCACCTACGAATCCAAGGAAAAACGCGACGAGATCAACGCCAAGGTCATGGCCGACCCGCGCATGGACAATTGGGAAATGCCGTTCGACGGCAAACGCATGATCTACGGCGGTTTCGTGCCCTTCGTGCGGTTCTAAGGGTTCCCCCGCTTCAGCGCCTGCGCGAGGTGCCGCCGGTCGTCCGAGGCAGTGGCGCCTTTGTTGTCACGGATCCTGTTCATCCCACCATTTGAGCACGCGCAGGGCCCGGAGCGTCACCCAGCGCGACGGTTTGCTTGGCTCGCCGTCAACGTCGAACCAGACGCGTCCGGGCAGGGTCCAGTCGAGCGGCCATGTGCCGTCTGTCAGTTGCCTGGACCGAAGGTGGCTGACCGCGTCGCCGAGCCGCAGATCGCGGGCAGTGCCGTTCAAGAGCGAGGACGCGCGGAAATAATCGAGTGCACGCAGGATGTCGTACCGCCAGCGGTTCGGGTGCAGGAACCTCAGAAACCGGTCGTCCGCTGGCTCGCCGGTGCCAAGGCGGCGGAACAGATAGCGTTTAAGGAGATATTCTTCGCCGGACCGGCGCGCCTGGCGTGAGTCCGCACTGCCGCCGGTCGCTCGCTCGTATTCCAGGAGCCCTTCAAGGACGTTGATGGTGGTCGCAAAGGACGAGACCTGCAAGCCGTTGCACCGCTCGCAGTTCCAGCCGCCGTCGCCCTGACGCTCGCCGAGAAGCCGTTCGACGATCGGCGAGACCTCGACCGCGAAATAGGCGCCGTCGGCCACGGTATTGCCGTTGATGCATTCCTCCGTCTCACCCTCCCAGTAAGGCTGATTGCCCTCGTTCCAGCGCGAGTTCTCGCCGATGAGGGCGACGGTTCGCCGGGCCCGGTCCGAGGTGGGGTCGAGACCGAACTCCCGAAGCTGCCGCAGCGCATAATATGTGGCCGTCCAGGGCTGCCCGGCCTCGCCACTCGCGCTCCTCAAAGTCGGCCGGCAGGAAGGCGCCGCCAGCCCATTGCCCGTCCGCATCCTGGTGGGCGAACAGCCTGGCGCCCCAGCCTTGGGTCTCGACCTTGGCGCGCTCTTCCATCCACTCGGCCTGGGGAGCGTCGAGCAGATCCCGCATCACCTGCCAGCGGATGGACGGGTCGGAGCTCAGAAGCCAGTTGATAACTGCGCCATGCATCATTGGAAAGACCTGTTTGCTTGGGTCGGGGACCCGTTGATCCAGAGACGATTGGCCCGGGATGCGGACGGTGTTAGCCTGGTTTCAGGCGTCTCTAATTTACAGGAAACCGGTGGAAATTTCCAACCTGAAAACACAGCCCTTGTGGGCGGATATTGTTGCCGAGCGCGGCTGGACTGCCTGGTGGACGGACAGCGGCGTGCCACTGGCCGACTATCGTTCGCATCTCGATCCGATGATGTCCGGCACGGCCATCCCGCTGGCGCTCGTCGCTCATGAACGGGACACCTATCTCGGCTCGGTTCTGCTGATCGAAAATGACCTGGAGGAGCGGCCGCAATACAGGCCGTGGATTGCGGCTCTGTGGGTCGAGCTCGCCATGCGGCGACAGGGCATTGCGGCACGGCTGATCGAGGCTGCGCGCAACGAGGCTGCGGCCTGCGGCTTTGCCACCTGCTATCTCTGTGCAACGCCTGACAATTCGCCTTACTATCTGGCGCGTGGTTTTAAGCAGATCGAAAGCGATGTGTCCGGGCTGAATGTTTTTTCCATCGGTTGATGGGTTTCGATCCGCATCAGATCAACCCGTCCAGCGCTTGCTCCACCCGCCGCTGATCGTCCTTGCCGAGTGGCAGGATCGGGCGGGGCGGTTCGGCGCGGGTGAGGCCCAGAATTCCGGCAGCGGCATACATGACCCGCAGGCTGCTCAGTTCCTTGAACAGGCTCCAGAGAAGTTGGAACTGTGCGTCGATGCGCGCCACTGCGGCGTGATCTGCGGCCTGCGCCGCCCGTGTCAGGGCGAGGGCGGGGGCGGGCAGCAGGCCGCCCACAACGCTGTACCAGGCGTCGGCGCCGGCCAGCAGCGCACCGGCCGCATTCCAGTCGCCGCTGTAGCCGATGGCGAAACTTTCGGGCAGCATCTGGCGCAAAGGGGATAGGACTGCGGCCATGTCTGCAGCCGGCACGGCCGGGTTCTTCACCGCGACGATATTTTCGATCTTCGACAGCCGCTCGATCAGGGTATTGCCGATGGTGAAATGCGTCGTTGCCGGATTGTTGTAGAGGCAGAGCGGCAGACAGGTCGCCTGCGCGACAGCCTTTATGTGCTGAAAGACCTCCTCGTCGCTGAGCGGCGTATAGGACATCGGCGCCAGCAGCAGACCCGATGCTCCGGCGGCGGCCGCATCGCGGGCGAGCTCTTCCGCCTCATCGGTGCGTAACGCCCCGGCACTGACAATCACTGGCACGCTGCGGCCCACGGTCTGCACCGCAATCTCGATGGCGCGCCGCCGCTCGGTGCGGCTGAGATAGGCATAGGTGCCGGTGCTGCCGAGCAAGCCGATGGAATCGACGCCGGCCTCCGCCAGCCGTGAGACAAGCCGCACCAGCCCGTCGGCTTCAACCCGCCCGTCAGCCGCGCAGGGCGTGATCGGGAAGGCGGACAGGCCGTGGAAGATCGAGGATGTGCTCATGGTGGCGGCCTCCTGTTCGTGCTGACATTTGTCCTACACCGGACGGCAAGGTGACGCATCCCCCTTGACGCGGCTCGAAATTAGGTAGATCGGTCTACCTAATAATTAGGAGCCCGAGCATGACCGACAAATCCCCCGCCCGCGAGCGCCTGCTCAATGCTGCTGCCGAGCTGTTCTACACCGATGGTGTCGGCGCCACGGGGATCGATACGATCACGGCGCGGGCCGGGGTGGCCAAGATGAGCCTCTACAACAATTTTTCGTCGAAGGGCGATCTGGTCAATGCCTATATTCTCGGGCGGCTGGCCGAGTGGCAGGGGCTGTATCAGGAGCGGCTGGCGATGGCATCGACGCCGAAGGAGCGGGTGCTGGCGGTGTTTGATTCCTATACCGATCACGCCGCCCTGGCCTATGGCTGGGGCTTTCGCGGCTGCGGGCTTTTGAATGCGGCGGCCGAGCTGCCGGTGGGTGATCCCGGCCGCGCCTCGGTGGCGTTTCAGAAGGAGGAGGCCGAGCGGCTGTTCTACGCGCATCTGCTCGACCTCGGCTTGGCCGGCGAAAAAGCCGCCGACTTGGCGGAACATCTGTCCTTCGTGCTCGAAGGCGCCATGGCGCGGGCGGGGCTCGAGGGGCACGACGGGCGGCTGATAGCGGCGCGCCGGATTGCCGTTTCGATGCTGGAAAACCTATGAGAGAGGCCGTCATTGCCGCACCGCTCGGCCGCCGCAAAACGCTGTCGGCGCTTGTCGTGTTGATCCTGCTCGAAGCGGCATTGGTCGTTACCTGGAGCGCCGGTTTCGTCGGCATCCGTTTTGCCATCGATCACGCGCCGATCTTCCTTATTCTCCTCTGGCGCAGTCTTGCTTCCGGCCTCATCCTGTTGCCCTTTGCGCTCGCCTTCGGGCCGAAGATGCGCTGGAAAGACATCGGTCCGCAGATGCTGTTCGGGGCGCTGGCGATGTCCGGCTATCTCGCCGGCTTCGCGCTGGCGATCTCGTTCGGCGTGCCGACCGGGCTCGTGGCGCTCATCACCGACATGTTGCCGCTGGCCGTCGCTATCCTGTCCTGGCCGGTGCTCGGGCAGGCACTAACCGGGCGCCAGTGGACCGGCTCCTTCATCGGGCTTTTGGGCGTGGTGATCGCGTCGGGCTGGTCGCTGCAACTGGGCGACGTGCCGCTCTGGGCCTACGGGCTGCCGCTGCTCGGCACCCTGTCGCTGGCGCTGGCGACGCTTCTGCAGAAACGCAGCGCCACCGGTGCCATGCCTGTCTACCAGAGCCTGTGCATCCAGTGCCTGTCGGCCTCCGCGATCTTTGCGCTCTTTGCCTGGCACGAAGGCAGCGTGCTGCCGGTGCTCGACACGGGTTTCATCGGCGGCATTCTGTGGCTGGTCTTTGTCGCCACCTTCGGCTCCTGGAGCCTCTATTATATCGCGCTGCGCAAATTCTCAGCCGCGCGGGTGACGGCAACGCTGTATCTCAGCCCGCCGGTGACGATGATCTGGGCCTTCGTGATGTTCGGCGAGCCGCTGTCCTGGGCCATGGCGGTAGGGCTTATCGTTTCGCTGGCCGGGATCGTCATGGTCGCCAGATCCGGCCCGGTGGCCACATGACGTTAATCTGCCAATAAGGTCTGGAAAAAGCCGCCTTTGGCTCTATCCTGAAAAACCCGAAGAGGAGAAACCCACAATGGCCAAGAACACGATCTGCGTCTGGTATGACAAGGACGCCGAGGCTGCGGCCCGGTTCTATGCGGAGACATTCCCCGACAGTTCCGTCGGTGCCGTGCATTATGCGCCGGGGGATTACCCATCCGGCCAGAAAGGCGACCCGCTGGTGGTCGAATTCACTGTGGCGGGCGTTGCCTGCATCGGCCTGAATGGCGGCCCCAACATCAAGCACACAGAGGCATTCTCCTTCCAGATCGCCACGGATGATCAGGAGGAGACCGATCGGTACTGGAACGCCATCGTCAACAACGGCGGCAAGGAAAGCGAGTGCGGCTGGTGTCAGGACCGTTGGGGCGTGCGCTGGCAGATCACCCCGCGCGTCATGACCGAGGCGCTGGCGGCCGGCGGCGCTGAGGCCAAGCGGGCCTTCGATGTGATGTTGACCATGAAGAAGCTCGACGTCGCCGCCATCGAGGCGGCCCGGCGCGGCTGACTCATTCCAGCGCGTGGCCGGCCTCAGATCGAGGCCAGCGCCACGCGTGCCTCCAGCTTGTCCGCCTCCTCCTTGCGCTCGCTGTAGCGGTCGGTGAGATAGGCGGAGGCATCGCGGGTGAGCAGCGTGAATTTCACCAGCTCCTCGCAGACATCGACCACACGGTCGTAGAAGGCTGACGGTTTCATCCGGCCGTCGGCGCCGAATTCCTGAAAGGCTTTGGAGACCGAGGACTGGTTGGGAATGGTGATCATCCGCATCCAGCGCCCGAGAATGCGCATCTGGTTGACGGCGTTGAACGACTGGCTGCCGCCCGACACTTCCATCACCGCCAGTGTCTTGCCCTGCGTCGGCCGCACCGAGCCGATCGACAGTGGGATCCAGTCGATCTGCGCCTTCATGATGCCGGTCATTGCGCCATGGCGCTCCGGGCTGACCCAGACCTGACCCTCGGACCATTCCGACAGCGCCCGCAGCTCCTGCACCTTGGGATGGCTGGCCGGCGCCTCGTCGGGCAGGGGCAGCCCTTTCGGGTCGAAAAGCCTGACCTCACAGCCGAAATGTTCGAGCAGGCGGCGAGCCTCGTTGGCCAGCAGGCGGCTGTAGGAAACCTCGCGCAAGGACCCGTAAAGGATGAGGATGCGCGGCCTGTGCGTGGAGAGCGCCGGGCGGAGCGCTTGCAGGTCGGGCAAACGCAGATGGGTGGCGTCGGCCTGCAGGTCAGACAAGGCGCTTGCCCTCCGCATCGATGACCTGTTGGCCGTCCTCCTTGGAAAACGCACCCTTCTGGCTGGCGGGAAGAATGTCGAGCACCAGTTCCGACGGCCTGCTCAGGCGCGTGCCCAGCGGCGTGACGACGAAGGGGCGGTTGATCAGGATCGGATCTTTCAACATGGCGTCGAGCAGGTCGTCATCGGTGCGGTCAGGGTTGCCGAGGCCGAGCTCGGCATAGGGCGTGCCGTTTTCCCGTATCACTTGGCGCACCGTCAGCCCGGCGTCGGTGATCAACCGGACCAGCGCTTCGCGCGATGGCGGTGTGACCAGATATTCGATCACGACCGGCTCGATCCCGGCATTGCGGATCAGCTCCAGCGTGTTGCGCGACGTGCCGCAGGCGGGGTTGTGGTAGATGGTGACGTCCATGGTCACGCCCTTTCGTGTTCGGAAACAGCAGATGGCTGGGAGAGCGGGCCGGCAAACAGCCAGCCCGCCAGCATGGCGGCGGCAAGGGCACCGGCAAGCTCGGCGAGGACGAAGGCAGGCGCATCAGCGGGACGGATGCCGGAGAATGTATCGGTCAGGCTGCGCGCAATGGTGACGGCCGGATTGGCAAACGAGGTCGATGCCGTGAACCAGTAGGCGGCGGTGATGTAGAGGCCGACAAGGGCCGGCACCGCCTCGGCTTTCAGCCGCGCGGCCCCGAGGATGGTCAGCAGCAGGCCGAAACTGGCGGTGAATTCGGCGATCCACTGGCCCTGTCCTGTGCGGACGGTGGTGGACACCTGCAGCAGCGGCAGCTCGAACATCAGATGGGCAAGCCAGGTGCCCAGAATGCCGCCGGTCAACTGAGCGATCAGATATGGCGCGACATCTCTTGCCGGCACCGCGCGGCGCAGGGCGAGGACGACGGTGACGGCGGGATTAAAATGGGCGCCCGAAACCGGGCCAAGAATGGAGATCAGCACGATGAGCACGGCTGCTACCGGCAGCGTGTTGGCCAGCAGCGCCAGGGCGCCGTCGGCTGTCAGGCGGGCGGCCAT
This sequence comes from Pararhizobium sp., assembly GCA_030655075.1. Taxonomy (GTDB): domain Bacteria; phylum Pseudomonadota; class Alphaproteobacteria; order Rhizobiales; family Rhizobiaceae; genus JAURWE01. The sequence goes on along the minus strand of JAURWE010000024.1, from coordinate 169,399 downwards.
GATGCCGGAGCCAACAATGGTGGCGACGAGCATGCCCGTCCCAAGACCTTCGGCAACACATCTGCGGGTGCGCGACGGGCTCATTCGGCACCACAGCAGGCGGCGGCCGGCAGCAAAGGCGCGCAGATGCCGGGATGTCCGCCGCAGCAATCCTCCAGCAGGAAACGCACCAGCCCGCCGAGCGCCTCGTAGCTGGCGCTGTAGATGATCGAGCGCGATTGCCGCTGCTGGCGGATCAGTCCCGCCTGATCGAGTTCCTTCAGGTGAAACGAGATGTTGGAGGGAGAAACATCAAGCTTTTCAGCGAGCGCACCAGCCGCCAGCCCGTCCGGCCCGGCGACGACGAGCAACCGCACGATCTGCAGCCGCGTCTGCTGCGACAGGGCAGCAAAGGCGGGGAGGGCCTGTTGTTCATCCATAATTTCAATAATCCTTGAAATATTGAAATGGTGCAATAGCGCGAATGATCGCGACCCGCAAGAGGCAGTCGCGGAAACAGCGTCAGCCGGACGAAGCGGCGGCGAAGACGGCGAGCTGGGCGGCAAAGGCGCGCTGATAAGCCGGCCGGGCCTCAGCGCGGGCGGTATAGGCAGAAAGGTTGGGATATTCTTCCAGAATGCCTGAACTTTTCAGGCGCAGCAGCGCGTGCACCATCATCAGGTCGCCAGCGCTGAAGGCGCCATCCAGCCATTCGGCGTCACCAAGATGGCGGGACAGTTCGCCGAGCCGCGTGCGGATGCGGCTGTCGACCATGGCCAGGCGCTCGTCGTACCAGGTCTCACCACGTTCCAGAAGCTGGACGGTGCTGCGATCGACGATCGGCGGCTCGACGGTGGACAGGGCGGCAAACATCCAGGTGATGGCGCGGGCCCTTGCATTCGCGTCTGCGGGCAGCAGGCCCGGATGGTTTTCGGCGATATGCAAGACGATGCCGCCCGATTCGAACAGCGCCAGATCGGCCTCTTCATAGGTCGGAATCTGCCCGAAGGGGTTGAGTGCCAGATGGGCGGGCTCTTTCATCGCCTTGAAGGACACCAGCCGCACCTCATAGGGCTGGCCAACCTCTTCCAGCGCCCAGCGAATGCGCATGTCTCGCGCCAGCCCCCGGCCGCGATCCGGCGATGTTTCAAATGCCGTGATGGTGATGGTCATCGCTCTTCTCCCTGGTTTGCCTGTGCTGAAGACGCTTGAGCGAACCGGATTCCGACATTCATGTGCGATACTATTGCCGGGCTTCGGTGAAATGCAACGGATGGGGATGGGGTTTGGGCCGCTGCGGGTTGCGCTCTTCCTTTATCCTCTTCAGAGCAAGTCAGGCTTTTCCATCGCTGCGGATCGTCTCAATAAAATGGCCGAGCACGGTCTGGGCAGTTTCTTCGGCGGTCTGGCCTGTGGCGCCCCATTGCGCGAAATGGCCGTCGATCAGCATGCGGGCCAGCCCGTAGACCAGCGCCCGTCCGGCGATTTGCGTTTCGGCGAGGTTGTTCGATCGCAGCAGCTTTTTCACCTGTGCCTCTATCAATGCTTCTTCCATCAGCGCCCGCACGGCCTCATTGTCCTGGCGCAGGGCTTCGGATCCTTCCCAGTCGATGAGGCTGCGGGTCGAGATGATCTGGAAATGGGTGGGGTTGCGAATGGCCCAGCGCAGGTAGGCAATGCCGACGGCGGCATATCTATCGACCGGATCGCCGTTGGTCACAGCGTTCACAGCCGCAACGATCTCCAGGCGAAACCGCGCCATCGCCTGTTCGGCGACCGCCGTCAGCAGCGCCGTCTTGTTGCTGAAATGGCGAAACGGCGCGCCGGGGGAGACGCCGGCGCGTTTTGCCACTTCGCGCACACTGAGATTGGCCGGCCCTTCTTCCTCGACAAGTTGCACGGCGGCCTGGATCAGGACTTCCCGAAGGTTGCCGTGATGATAGGTGCCGCGATCTGCCGCCTCGTCTTTTTTCATGGGCTTTCCGATCTTCAAACGGCGATCGTATAGCACAGAACTAAAGCAAATGTAATCGCTGTTTACACCCGCTGTAAATATATGTAAGCAGTGATTACAAATGGCAAAGGCACGGGCTTGCGATCCTCGCAGCCGCCTTGCGTCCATTGGGAGACGATCATGCTCATGACACAAGCCGAAGCCCGGCCCTACGAAACAACGGAGGTCCTTTCATCCAGCATGCGGTCCCAAACCCTTGGCCTCTACCGTCTGGCCTCTGTGGCCGGATTGGGGAGTGCGCTCATTCTTCTGGTAAATGCCGCCAAACGAAGCGGACTGATCGCGGCCAGCGACCTGACGCAGATCCTCGCGCCTTTGGCGGAAATTCTGGCGCTCGGTGCCGTCACCGGCCTGTTTTTTGCCGCCGGCCGCCGGGCGGGCCTGTTCGGCACCATCGCTTTTGCCGTCAACTTTGTCGCGCTCGCCAGCCTTGTTGGCGTCGAAATGGTGATCAACCTGGTGTTCTCAAAACTTCCCATGCCTGTCATCGCGGAACTGCTGGCCGGACCGCTGGGCCTCGTCTTCAAGGTGAGCTCGATGCTGTTCCTGATCGCGTCGCTGGCCTTCGTCCTGTCGCTCATCATTGCAAAGGGTGTGCCGCGCATCCCTCTCGTTCTCTACGCCATCAGTGCAACACCGATCGCACTGCGTGCCTTCGTGCCGGAATGGCTGCTCGACCTCGGCCTGGCGGGACTGGCGGTCGCGCTGGTCTGGCTGTCTGTGTGCCTGTGGAGGGGCGCGGCGCGCTGATTTTTGGTAAGGTCCACGGGGCTCTCCTTGCCCCGAGGCGGCGTCTAGTCCCAAGCCCCTTGACGGCGCATCGTTCCTGGCCAACGTAACGTCCGACGCCCCCTTGCCGAAAGCGAGACGATCCATGCCCCAGACCCGACTTGTGCTCGCCACGCGTGGGCCTGGCCTTTACGAATTCACCGATCAGGCCGAGGCTTTCGTGCGCCAGTCAGCCAAAACATCCGGCATGGGCGAGGGGCTGCTCACAGTGTTCGTGCGCCACACGTCCTGTTCACTGCTGATCCAAGAGAATGCCGATCCGGATGTGCGGCGCGATCTCGATGGCTTCTTTGCCCGGCTGGTGCCGCCGTCGGACGATCCGTCGATGCGCTGGGTGATCCACACGGCAGAAGGTCCCGACGACATGCCTGCCCATATCAAGGCGGCGCTGACATCCGTGTCGATCGGCATTCCAGTCCTCGACGGGCGGCTGGCGCTCGGCACCTGGCAGGGCATCTACCTGTTCGAACACCGGCAGATGCCGCACCGGCGCGAGGTCGTTCTGCATCTCGGGCCCTGAGCCTTGTCATCGTATTGCTGGTCCGGCAATTTGCGCTGCGCCCGGCCCTGGTTGTGCTAGAAGAGGCGATTGAAGGGCAGGAGACCGGGAACCAAGCCGGCGCTGCGACGTTGGGCCCAACCGGCATTGCCGGGACAAACGGGAGGACTTCATGACCAAGACGCAGACACTGGCCAGCAGCTTTCTCGAGGCACTGAACCAGCGTGATTTTTCCAAGCTTGCCGCCCTTGTCGACGAGGATGTGGCCCTCGATACGATGGTCGGCCAGCGCACCATCGGTGCCGAGCCGATGCGCATGGCCGTGGCGCAATATTTCCGTCATTTCGACGAACAGTTCCTCGATATCGTGCTGATGAGCGACGCGTTCGGTCAGCGGATTGCTGCCGACGTCACCGCCAATGGCCACTACCGCGAGACGCTGGCCGGCCTGTCCAACGCCTCTGGTCAGTCCTATGCCATCCCCGCCGTCTTCGTCTTCGAGATCGAGGGAGGCGCCATCACGCGCATCAGCCATTACCGCAACACGGCGGTCTTTGCCCGCGTTCTGTCTGCCTGAATGCATTTTTCTATCAATAGATTCAATGATTTATGAAAAAGTATATCCGCCTGAACCGCACATGAACGTGCGGTTCCGGATCGGTTCAGCTTGATCCGGTTAATCTCCACTCAATCGCTCGGGACAGTGATTGCCGCGAGGCCCTGAAACAAGGACAGCGGGAATTCAAAACCAACTCAGTGGAGAAGCACCATGACACAGTTTTTTGCAAAGGCGGCTCTTGCCGCTCTCATCGGCCTTGGCAGTCTCGGCGCAACGGCCACCACAGCATCGGCCGACAGCATCGAATTCGGCATCAGCCGCGACGGCGGCTTCGGCGTCGAAGTGCGCGATCGCGACCGGGATGGCTGGCGTGATCGGGAACGCGGCAACGGCGGCTGGCGCCGTCACGATCGCGGTGGCCGCTGCGCCCCGTGGATGGCCGAAGACAAGGCCCGCGACCGCTTCGGCCTGCGCCGTGCCCAGGTCGTCGACGTAACGCCGCGCCGCGTCATCGTCGAAGGCCGCCGTCACGGCCGCATCCAGACCGTTGCCTTCGCCAACGATCGTGGTTGCCCAACCCTCGGCGGCTTCTGATCGACGCCCAAAAATTCCAGACACCGTTCGGCAAGTCTCCCCCGGCCGCCGAACGGTTTCGCCTCTCGCATGTGTCAAACATGCGGGGGGCGATTTTGTTTTCCGGCCAGGCGCAAAAAAGCCGCCCATCCGGAGACGAGCGGCGTTTGTGCCGGTTGGCTCTGGCTTACTGGTCGAGACCGTAGGTGATCGTCACGTTGACCGTATAGCTGTTTTCACCGCCTTCGACCGGCACCGACGGCGAGGGGGCAAAATCCTTGGCCATCGAGCGCGCCATCAGGATCGGCTGCGGCTGCGAAAAGGTCTCGCTGATGTCGATGACACGCCCGAGCTTGACGCCGGCGGCCTCTGCCAGGGTCTTTGCCTTGGCGCTCGCATCCTTGACGGCAGCCTTGCGCGCCTCGGTGATCGTCTCGTCGGGCTTTTCGTTGGTGAAGAGAATGCTGCCGCCCTGGTTGATGCCCAAGGTCACCGACTGGTCGATGATCTCGCCGACCTTCGACAGGTTGCGCACCCGGATCGTCAGCGAATTCGACACCTGATAGCCGATCAACTGCGGCGGCAGGTTCTGGCCGTCGCTGTTGTTGGGATAGCTGTATTGCGGGCTGATGGAAAAGCCCGAGGTCTGCAGGTCGCGCGCCTCGATGCCGCGCTCCTTCAGCGCCTTCAGCAGGGTGGCCATTGCCAGGTTGTTGGCATCCAGCGCCTCGCGGGCGGTCTTGGCGTCCTTGAGCACGCTCAGCGTGATCACAGCCATATCGGGCGCAATGGCCGAGCGGCCTTCGCCGGACACGGTGATCGTGCTTTCGCGCTGCTGGGCGGCGGCGGCCGGCTGCTGGGCAAGGGCGGCGCCCGAAACGGCAGCCATGCCACCCAGCATCGCGGCCGCAACGAGGCCGCTGCGAAGGCCAGCACGCAGACTTGGGCTCAGGCCACGGCGAAGGGAAACTGGATTCATCATCTTGGTCTTTCGGTTCGTGTTTTTATGATGATCACCTTGTGAAGTTTGATTGTGTAGGGATTGCGGCAGTGCTTGTGAGGAAGGCCGATTTCCGCTAATCGAAGCCTCGCGGGAAACCATTGTCCCGCAACCGGCAGGATAGGATCCGGCCAGGGCCTGTAGCTCAATGGTTAGAGCCGGCGGCTCATAACCGCTTGGTTGGGGGTTCGAGTCCCTCCGGGCCCACCAATTTCCTTTAAAATCAATGAGTTGGTAGTTAATCAGCATCCTAGCTTCTTGTCAAATAAATGAGTGACTGATTTTCGAGTGCGTGTTCGGTATTTCTCTTGTCGAATTTGTGGGGACAATTACCGATTAACTCGTTTTTGCCAGTGTTTGGCCGCTTCCCGAACCTCAAAGCAGCGAGCCAAATAAGTGAAAGAGTTAACAGTGTAGCAAGTCGGCGTCCGACTTTGCTAAGCTTGGACCCGCTCTCGGACAAAAGCTACGACTGGCGCCCAAAAATCCGGATTACGCTCGTTGAAAATATCGATCATCCCCGCGCGAATATAAATAGCCGACACAAAATCAAGTCGCTGGCTCAACTCTGAAAATACGACATGAGCGTCGCAAGCCGAGTTTCGCACACCTTGTATAGCATTTAGAATTCTATCTTCGCTAAATTGTGAAAGGAAACTACGTTGGCGCACAAGAGAAATAAGCTCGTTACTGTTGTGAAAGATGAAGCGAAATACTATGTCTTCGGGCGTTCCATCACCTAAAAATATAGCGTGCTCAGGAAGTGGATTCCCTTGGGGATCATATATGTCGCCGTCAACTAACGCCACGGACGGGATATGAATCATTGGATTTTCGTTGTGAAATTGGCTTACCTTAACAACATTTGGATATCCGCCGGCCGCAAATACCTTTGTGGTTTGGGCGAGTCCTTCTCCGTAGCGGCCGATGGCGTTTTCAACCCATTCCTTTACGAAATTGTCCTCAACGTAAATTGCCCTAGTGTTTGGTACATTGCCGGTAATAGCGCGCAGGCTCTCGATACTTAATTTGCCATTCCATGTTCTTTTGTTGATAGATGCCCACACTGCTTCGGCTGGAAGTTCATTCACAGCATCTTGGGAATGTGTCGTGAAGATAACCTGGAGACGTTTCCGTCTCGCCGCACTCTGGAGATACTGCACAAAGAGCCGAACTGCGACTGGATGAAGTCCATTCTCCACTTCCTCAATAAGAACTAGGGAATTGTCCGGGGAAGTCTCTATACGGTCTATCGTTTCAATGACCGAAGCCTCTCCTGCGCCAAAGTGAAACTGAGAGTATCCAATATTATTATTTGTGGCGCCAATATACATTTTGGCATTAGGATTTTCATTTGATGTTAGAACTCTGTAATGCTCTATGCTTTTGTCTAATACTGCGGTGTCGTATGTAATTGTATTTACATTTAGTACAGATACCGTGAATTCTTCTGGGTTTCCCGCCAGAAACTTTCGAAAACGTGTAAGCTCTCCTGCGGGTACGGTTCGTTGAATCTCGATGTATGCAACATGTCTTTCGGGAAAATCGTCTCTTCGCCACTTTGATTGGGTGAATTTTGCGGTGCGCGTAATAGTTCGATCTGGTGCCGTATTTTTATCCACAAGTTCAATCTCCACAGCCCAATCAGCCATGCTCTCATCGCCGACAAACGCTTTAGGAAAGAACTGGCCCGGCCGCATGTTCTTGTAAGAAAGTGCTGCGGCACCGAGAATAGTGGATTTTCCTCCACCATTTGTCCCGACAAGTGCAGTCACCGGAGCCTTAAATTCAACTGTTTCATCATGGAATCCTCTAACATTTTTAAGACGCACTCTTTTAACAAACTGACGGTAATTATTGGTGCGCACGCGTTCCAATTCGTTGACCAATTCATTCGGTGACAGCTTCACTCGGATTCCTCTCTATACAACTTTCTGTAGAGTTCCACCGACCTCCAGGATAGTCAATCGAACTTCCGCTTCCTTGATCTTAGCATATGAGTCTCGTTTATAAGCATCTCACTAAATTACCTCGTATATAAGCCTTCCCCACAATCCCCCACATTGCAATTCTCCAGTTGATTGATTCTTCCCTTCCAGCGATGGTCATTGCTTACGCTTGGCGGGGGATTCGATGGGGCGGGGGGATGTGTTTCCCGATTTCGGGCTGAGCGAAGCCGAGCGGCGGTTTGCGGTTCGGGGGCATTATTACGAGGTGCCCGGGATGGACGGGGCGCGCGGCGAGATCTGGTGTTATACGCGGGATTTTGCCTATCGCCGGGGGGCTGCCGTCGATCTTCATATCAGTTCGACGGCGGATGTCTGCCGGTTGGAGATCGTTCGCGATGGCGGCTCCGAGACTGTTGTGATGGTTGAGGACGGCATTGGCACGCGCTGGCAGGAGACGCCGGATGATGTGTCGGTGGCCGGCTGCGGCTGGGAGGCGGGGTTCCGGTTCGTGGTCGGGGACGACTGGGCCTCGGGCGCCTATCGCATCACCCTGACGGCTGAGGGGCGGGACGGGCAGGCGATCTGCTGCCATCACCTGTTCATCGTGCTGCCGGAGCCGGGGCCGAAGCCCGGCCGCATCCTGCAGGTGGCGGCGACCGGGTCGTGGACGGCCTACAACACCTGGGGCGGCTCCAACCATTACCAGGGCATCACCGGGCCGAACGGCGACCAGTTCGCCACCACCGTCAGCATCGAGCGGCCCTGGTGCCGGGGTTTTGTGGTGCTGCCGGAGGGCGCGCCACGCGTGCCGCTCGAAGTGTCCTTGCCGCCTGGCGTCTCGCCGCGGTATCCGCATATGGAATGGGCGCTCGCCAACGGCTATTCGAAGAAATATGCGTCGGCCGGCTGGGCGAGCTACGACAGCCATTTTTTTCGCTGGGCCGAGGGGCAAGGTTTTGGCATCGATCTGATCAGCCAGCACGAGTTACATTTCCGCCCCGAATTGCTCGAGGGCTACGACTGTGTCGTCTGCGTTGGCCATGACGAATACTGGACCTGGGAGATGCGCGACGCCATCGACGCCTATGTCGACAGAGGCGGGCATGTGGCGCGCTTCGCCGGCAATTTCATGTGGCAGACGCGGCTGGAAGACGAAGGCCGCCGGCAGGTCTGCTACAAATATATCGCCCGCACCGACGACCCGGTCTACCGGGGCGGCGACGTCACCCGCGCCACCAACTCCTGGGAAGCGCCGGAGATCGGCCGGCCGGGCGCTTCGACCTTCGGGCTCAATGCCACCGATGGCGTCTATGCGGGCTGGGGCGGCTGCGCGCCGCGCGGCGTGCGCGGCTTTCCGGTCTACCGGCCGGAGCACTGGGCCTTCGACGGGACCGGCCTGTTCTACGGTGATCTGATCGGGGCGGATTCGCATGTGTTCGGCTATGAGGTCGACGGGTTGCGCTACGATCTGCGCCACGGCCTTCCCTATCCGGCCGAGGGCAGCTTCGCGCCTGCGGGGCTGGAAATCCTTGCCGTCGGCATGGCAAGCCAGGTGGAGGAAAGCCGCGACCTGCCGCTGGAGGACAATTTCTTCGGCGACGAGGACGGCCGCTTCATCGCCGAGACGCTCTATGGCTCGGCCAGCGCTGAAAATCTCGACAAGGTCAAACGCAGCAATGGCATGATCGTGCATTTCCAGCGCGGCAGAGGCGAGGTCTTTCACGCCGGCAGCTGCGAATGGGTGGCGGGCCTGCTCCGCCGCGACCCGATGGTCGAACGTATCACCGCCAATGTTCTCAACCGCTTTCTTGGCAGCAAGGTCTAGATTTTCATGGCATCTCCATCCGTTCCTTCGATCCCCGCCATCCAGGACGAGCGCCCGGCCTCGCATCTCTTCTACGTCACACGGCTGCGGCGTCCGCTGGTGGAGCGCGCCGAGGGCATCTATTTCTGGACGGCGGATGGACAGCGCTTCATCGACGGGTCGAGCGGGCCGATGGTCAGCAACATCGGCCACGGCAACCGCCATGTCATCGAGGCGATGAAGCGGCAGATGGAGAAGACGACCTTTGCCTACCGGCTGCATTTCGAAAACGAACCGGCCGAAGATCTGGCGCGGCGGCTGGCGACAAAGATGCCGGGCGATCTTGACCGCATCTTCTTCGTCTCCGGCGGCTCCGAGGCGGTGGAATCGGCGATCAAGCTGGCCCGGCAATGGGCGGTGGCGACCAACCAGCCGAAACGCTGGAAGGTGATCAGCCGCTTTCCGTCCTATCATGGCGGCACGATGGGCGCGCTCAGTGTGACCGGCGACCTGGCGCTGACGGAAACGTTTTCGCCGCAGATCCAGCCGATGCCTGCCATCAAGGCGCCGACCGCCTATCGCGACCGCGACAATCTCTCGATGGAGGAGCGCGGGCTTCGTTATGCGGATATGCTTGAGGAAAAGATCCTCGAGGAGGGGCCGGACAGTGTCGTCGCCTTCATCATGGAGCCGATCGGCGGGGCGGCGACGGCAGCCCTGGTGCCGCCCGACAGCTATTTCGCCCGCATCCGGGAAATCTGCGACCGCTACGGCATCCTGCTCATCCACGACGAGGTGATGACCGGGGCGGCGCGGACGGGCAAATATCTCGGCGGCGACCACTGGAACTGCAGGCCCGATATCATCACGCTGTCGAAGGGCATCGGCTCGGGCTATGCGGCGCTCGGGGCAATGGCGGCGTCGGCGCGGCTGGTGAAGCCGGTGCTCGACATGGGCGGCTTCCAGCACGGCTATACCTATGCCGGCAATCCGCTTGCCTGCGCGGCCGGTCTGGCGGTGCTGGACGAGATGGAGCGGCTCGACTGCGCCGGCAATGCGGCCGTGATGGGCGATCTTTTGAAGGGCGAGATGGAGGCGCTGTCAAAGCGGTTCCCGTTCATTGCCGGGGTGCGCGGCAAGGGGCTGCTGCTTGGCGCCGATCTGGTCGCCGATCCCGAAACATTCGCCTCGCTGCCGAAGGCGAAGGCTGCCAACCAGCGGCTGCTCGAGCTCTGCTACGAGCGCGGTCTGATCATCTATTCGCGCCGCATTCGCGGTGACGGCGTCGAGGCGGACAATTTCATCCTGGCGCCGCCGCTGATCATCACCGCCGAGCAGATCGGCGAGATGGTGTCGATCCTCGGTGACAGCTTTGCGGTGCTGGCGCGGGAACTCGACCTGCCAATGAATGGGTAATGGGAATGGGTGATGGGAACGGTTGAGGGCACCAGCATGAAGAACAAGGTCATCATCACCTGCGCCGTCACCGGCTCGGTGCACACGCCGTCGATGAGCCCGCATCTGCCTGTGACGCCGGATGAGATCGCCGAACAGGCGATCGCGGCGGCGGAGGCCGGCGCCTCGATCCTGCATCTGCATGCGCGCAACCCGGCGGACGGGCGGCCGACGGCGGACCCCGATGTGTTCATGCAGTTCCTGCCGCGCATCAAACAATCGACCGGGGCGGTCATCAACATTTCCACCGGCGGCAGTTCGCTGATGACGCTGGAGCAGCGGCTGGCGGCGGCGCTTCTGGCCGAGCCGGAAATGTGTTCGCTCAACATGGGCTCGATGAATTTCGGCATCTTTCCGCTAGCAAAACCCGACATGGTCTGGCAGCACGACTGGGAGCCGCAGCTGCTGGAAGCGACGCGCGGGACGGTCTTCAAGAACACCTTCGCCGATATCGAAAGCATCCTGAAACAGCTCGGCGAAGGCTGCGGCACGCGCTTCGAATTCGAGTGCTACGATGTCGGCCATCTCTACACGCTGAAACACTTTTACGATCGCGGGTTGGTGCAGGGGCCGCTGTTCGTCCAGTTCGTGCTCGGCATTCTCGGCGGCATCGGCGCAGATCCGGAAAACCTGCTGCACATGAAACGCATTGCCGACAAGCTGTTTGGCGACCAGTATCGATTCTCGGTTCTGGCAGCCGGGCGGCAGCAGATGCCGCTGATCACCATGGGAGCGGCGATGAAGGGCAATGTGCGGGTCGGGCTGGAAGACAGCCTCTATCTCGGCCGGGGCGAGCTGGCGCCATCCAATGCCGCGCAGGTGGCGCGCATCCGCAGCATTCTGGAAAACCTGTCGCTGGAGATCGCCACGCCGGACGAGGCGCGCGCCATGCTGGCGCTGAAGGGCGGCGACCGGGTGGCGTTCTGATGGGTGAGGGGACGATGCAGATCCGGCTGGCACATGCTGACGATGCAGGCGCAATCCATGCGGGCCTCCTGATGATTGCCGCGCATCTGGGTTCTGAGGGCAAGGTGACCTCGACAGTCGAGGATATCCGCCGGCACGGGTTTGGCGGGCAACCGGCCTTCACGGTGCTGATTGCAGAGATTGATTCAGACTTTGCCGGCATGGTTCTGTTTTTCGATAGTTTTTCCACCTGGCGTGGGCAGCGGGGCGCCTATGTCCAGGACATCGTCGTCGATCAGCGTTTTCGCGGCCACGGCATCGGCGTTGCGCTGCTGAGGGCAGCGGCGGCCCATGTGCGGGATGCGGGCGGCGCCTATCTGCGGCTGTCCGTCGACGCCGCCAATGTTCAGGCGCAAAAATTCTACACGCGGCTGGGGCTGGAATGGTCGCAGGAGGAGCGCCTTCATGCGGCCTATGGCGAGTCCTTCCAGGCACTTGCGGGCCAGCATGAAAGCGGCGTTTGAAGCCATGGCCGAGAGAGGGTTCAGATGAAGACGTTTTACGCGGACGAACAGAAGAGCCACGATCCGAAGATGTTCCTGTCGAGTGGTGCGGCCCAGCCCAATCCGGAGGTGCCTGAGCGCATCGAGCGGTTGCTGGCCGGCGCGATTGCGGCGGGCTCGGAGATCGTGCGGCCGCGCAACCATGGCCTGCGGCCGATCGCGGCGGTGCACACGCCGGAGTATCTGGAGTTCCTTGAGGGCATCTTTCTGCGCTGGCAGCGGATCGAGGGCGCCTCGCCGGAGGTCATCCCGAACATTCATCCGCTGGCCCGAGGCGGGCGTTATCCGGCCTCGGCCGTCGGCCAGGCGGGCTATCACATGGCGGATACGGCCTGCCCGATTTCAGCCGATACCTGGAACAGCGCCTGCTGGAGCGCCTGGAGCGCGGTCGAGGCGGCGGACGCCGTGCTTGCCGGCGACCGGGCAGCCTATGCGCTCTGCCGGCCGCCAGGGCACCACGCCTTTGCCGATGTGGCCGGCGGCTTCTGCTTTCTCAACAATTCGGCCATTGCCGCGCAACATCTGCTGAAGGACGGCAAGCGGGTGGCGATCCTCGATGTCGACCTGCACCACGGCAACGGCACGCAGGGCATTTTCTACGGCCGGGCCGATGTGCTGACGGTGTCGCTGCATGCGGATCCGGTGCGCTTCTATCCGTTCTTCTGGGGCCACGCGGACGAGCGCGGCGAGGGGCTTGGGCTTGGCTACAACCACAACCTGCCGCTGCCGCGCAAGACCGGCGACACCGGCTTTCTCGAGGCGCTGACGGCGGCGGCAAAACGCATTTCGGCCTATGCGCCGGACGTGCTGGTGGTGGCGCTGGGGCTCGATGCCTTCGAGGGCGATCCGTTCGGCGGCCTCTCGGTCTCGACGCCGGGTTTTGCGCGGATCGCCGCAGCCATCGCCGATCTCGGGCTCCCCACCGTCATCGTCCAGGAGGGCGGCTATCTCTGCGACGAACTCTCGGACAATCTGACATCGTTTCTGGGGGGATTCGCGAATGCGGGACGGTGACTTTTTCTCTTCTTCCCGTTGGGGAGAAGATGTCGAAGGACAGTTGAGGGGGGGGCCGCAACCTCAAAGCCTGTGGCTCGCCCTTCTCCGGCCCTTCGGGCCACCTTTCCCCGTTGCAGAGAAGAGGTTGAACGCAGCCTCAGCTCACAAATATTCCTTGCGCAGGTCGTCCATGGCGTAGAGCAGGTCAGTGGCGCTGCGGCTGAAAGCGTACCAGGCTTTGGCGGAATAGTGGCCGTTGTTGGCGTAGGTGTCGACCACCATGACGCCGGATATGACAGCAAAGAGAACAGCCGCTTTGATCATCTCCAGATTGTATCTGAACATGACATAAACGTCATGCGTTTCAAGGTAGGTTGGCTGATGTCAGGCTAAGCCAAACACTCCGATTTGATTCAAGTCGGAGCGTTCGGGGGTTAGACCAGAATGCCGGCCTTGCTGGCGGCGGCGGTGAAGGAGCGGTAAGCGTGACCTTCGGGGCGCAGACCGTCGAGCGCGTCGCGGCAATGCTGAAGGGCGATCCGGTATTCGCGGCTGCCGCGTTCGGGCCAGGTGGAAAGCGATTCGACCGCCTCCCAGGCATTGGTGATGATGGCGCTGCCGGCATTGCGGACGAGCAGGCGGACAGGCTTTGGAAAACTCTTGTAACTCACGGCATTCCTCATTCACAATGCACTCTGGCACATTTCAGTCCGGCCTCACGGCGCGGTCAAAAACCAGCCGTCGTGAAGCCACCAAAAAACGCCGGGAATTCAGAAAGGTTCCGTGGTAAAATTCATTTTGCTTCTGATTGTAAAGCGAAAATCGGAATGACCAGGAAGCCGCTGATCTGCAGGGCGTGGCGTGTGAATAGGGGATTCGCATGACAGGAAAACGAAGGCGGCCGAAGGGACTTTTGCGCAAACCATCCCCAGACATCTGAAGATTGGAAACATCATGCAAAAACCTCTGCTTGGCTGGTTCTTCATCGCAATCGGCGCGTTTTACCTGCTGTCCGGCGTCATCAGCAACGACATGGGCGGGCTCGCGTCGCTGGGCTACAATCCGGATGCGCCGATGAGTTTTCAGGCGGCGCCGGTCCGCTTCCTGCTCGGCATCGCCATCAACGCCTGCATCATCTTTGCCGGGGTGCAGATCATAAAGCAGGCCAAGCAGGTGCCGCCTAAAGATTGAAGGCTTCCTTGAGACCGGCGCTGTTTCGCACGCGCAGATCGAGATCGGCTTCGATGTGGTCGATGTGGTGGAGCATCAGCCGGCAGGCGGTCGGCAGGTCCTGGTTTTCCAACGCGTCCGCAATGTCGCGGTGATCGTTGTGGCCACAGCTGGAAATGCTCGACTGGCCGTAGACGGCGATGACCAGCGAGGAGCGGGCGACCAGCTCATCCATGAAGCGCAGCATGATGGCATTGCCGGCAATGGCCGACAGCGCCAGGTGAAAATCGCCGGATGCCTTGATTTCGGCACGGCGCGCGGTCTGGCCGCGCTCGGAGGTCAGCCGCTCCTCCTCGAGCAGAAGACCTTTCAGATCGACGATGTCCTTCGGCGTCATGTTTTTCATCGCCTCGCCGAGAATGCCCGGCTCGATCAGGCGGCGGGTGGCAAAGATCTGGCGGGCTTCATCGGGCGAGGGATAAGCGACAAAGGCGCCGCGGTTTTTCTCGACGCTGACCAGGCCTTCGTAGGACAGGGCCTGCAGGGCGCCGCGCACCAGCGTCCGGCTGACATTGAAGAGGTCGCCGACATCGGTTTCCGTCAGCTTGGTGCCCGGCGCCAGGCGCCGCTCTACGATTGCATCGCGGATGGCGATGCGGATGTCGTTGGCGCTTGTGTCGATCGTGTTGCCGGTGAAAACGGTTTTGGCGGCGGTCATTGGCGTTCAGCGTGTCCTAACATGGTCCAGTCTTACCGCAGTTTCCACGCAAAGTTAACTCGGATTTTGTCTCCAGTTTACGGCTAAATCGTATACAATAAATGCCTTCATTGAAAACAAAACGCTTATTTTATGTGCAGTGCGAAACGCTGCTCAAGAATGCGCTTTTCTGAGGATGGTTCTAATATGACAGACAGTGCAGTCGCTTACGCGGTTCGTATCGAACTGGCACGCTTGATGCTTTGTAGTTTCTCAATGAGTGGGGAACACAAAACATGTCCAAAGCCTCCGAAATCGATATCGTTTCTGTTTCGAAGATCTACGGCAATACGACCGCCGTCCATGCCATCAGCCTGAAAATCCCGGCGGGCAGCTACTGCTGCCTTCTCGGGCCGTCCGGATGCGGCAAATCCTCGACGCTCCGGATGATCGCCGGGCACGAAAGTATTTCTCTGGGCGATGTGCGGCTGGGCAATACTGTCGTCACCGACCTGCCGCCGGCCCAGCGTGGCACGGCGATGATGTTCCAGTCCTATGCGCTGTTTCCCCATCTCGACCTGATCGACAATGTCGCCTTCAGCCTGAAGATGAAGGGTGTGCCGACCGAGGAGCGCCGGGCCAAGGCATTGGAGATGCTGAAGCTGATGCAGATGGAGGGCTATGCGACCCGCCGTCCGGCACAGCTTTCCGGCGGCCAGCAGCAGCGCGTTGCGCTGGCCCGGGCGCTGATCACCGATCCGGAAGCGCTGCTGCTCGACGAGCCGCTGTCGGCGCTTGATCCGTTTTTGAAGATCCGCATGCGGGCCGAGCTGAAGAAGCTGCAGAAGAGCCTCGGCATCACCTTCGTGCACGTCACCCACAGCCAGGAAGAGGCGATGGCGCTCGCCGATATCGTCGTCGTCATGAACGACGGCCGCATCGAGCAGGCAGCGCCGCCGCGCGAGGTTTTCGAGCGTCCGGCCACGGCCTTCGTCGCCCGGTTCATGGGTGATCACAATGTGCTGTCGGGCCGCGCCGTGGCGGCGGAGAACGGCTTCGGTGACGGCAAGCTGATCATGGAAGTGCCGGAGGGGCTGAAATTCGCCGTCACCGGCATGGCGCATGAGGCGGGCACGCCCGTAGATATCGGCATCCGCACCGACCGCGTGCGCATCGAACCGGCGTCGAAGCCGGGGCTCGGCTTCAACGGCGTCGTCTCCAACATCGAATATCGCGGCGCCTCGGTGAAGATCACCGTGCTCGGCGCCGGCAGCGACGATTTCACCGTGATCGTTGGAGATTCCAGTTTCTACGCCAAACCGGTCGCCGTCGGCGATGCGGTGTCTTTGAGTTGGGCAGAGGAGGACGTGATCCTTCTCGGCCGCGTAACTGCCTGATCGTCTTAACAAAAAAGGGAACGGACATGACAAACGATATCAAGGTAACCAAGACCAGCGCCGGGCTTTCCCGCCGCTCGCTGCTGAAGACGGGTGCGGCGGCCACCGGCGCCGTGCTCGGCTCCGGCCTGATCACCGGCTTTCCGACCATCTGGGCGCAGAACCCGATCACGCTGCGCCAGTTCGGGACCGGCGTGTCGAACATCAATGCCATTGCCGAGAAGTGCAAGGCCGACCTCGGCATCACGCTCGAAATGACCGCCACCGATTCCGACGCCGCCGCCCAGCGCGCCGTGACGCAGCCGGACAGCTACGACGTCGCCGACATCGAATACTGGATCCTGAAGAAGGTGTTCCCGGCCGGCGTCATCCAGCCGATGGATATCAAGAAGCTGAAATATTACGACAAGATCGTGCCGCTGTTCAAGAACGGCAAGCTGAAGCCGGACAGCGTCATCGCCCAGGGCACCGCACCGCACACGGTCGGTTATGTCGAAAAGCCCGGCGACAAGACGTTTGCCAAGGAAGAGACCCAGTATTTCACGATGGTTCCGACCATCTACAATGCCGACACGCTCGGCATCCGGCCCGACCTCGTCGGCCGCGAGATCACCTCCTGGGCCGATATCATGGACTCGGCCTTCAAGGGCAAGACCTCGATCCTCAACATCCCGTCGATCGGCATCATGGATGCGGCGATGATCATGGAAGCCCTGGGCAACATCAAATATGCCGACAAGGGCAACATGACGACAGCGGAAATCGATGCCACCATCGACTTCCTGATCAAGGCCAAGCAGGACGGCCAGTTCCGCGCCTTCTGGAAGTCGTTCGACGAGAGCGTCAACCTGATGGCATCAGGCGAAGTCGTCATCCAGTCGATGTGGTCGCCGGCCGTTGCTGCGGTGCGCTCGAAGGGCATCGCCTGCAAATACCAGCCGCTGAAGGAAGGCTACCGCTCCTGGGGCGGCGGTCTCGGTCTGGCCGCCCATCTCGAAGGCGCGCAGCTTGACGCGGCCTATGAATACATCAACTGGTACACGTCCGGCTGGGTCGGCGGCTACCTCAACCGCCAGGGCTACTACTCGGCGGCGATGGACACGGCCAAGGAATTCATGTCGCCCGACGAATGGGGCTACTGGATCGAAGGCAAGGCCGCCACCGGCGACATCATGTCTCCGGAAGGCAAAGTCATGGAGAAGGCCGGTGCGGTGCGCGATGGCGGCTCGTTCGAAGAGCGCATGGGCAAGGTCGCGTGCTGGAACTCCGTCATGGACGAAGACCGGTACATGGTGAAGCGCTGGAACGAGTTTATCGCCGCTTAACGATCTTGACCCTCCCCTTGAGGGGGAGGGCCGGCACGCAGTGCCGGGGTGGGGTGATGTTCTGAGTAACGCAACGGATCACCCCCACCCGCAGCTTCGCTGCGACCTCCCCCCTCAAGGGGGAGGTACAGATTCAATCAGCCCGGAGGCCAATCGGTGTCGACAGTGATATCTCCCGAAACGATCGAACCGGCACCGGCCCGCAGCTGGCGCATCCCCGAGGGCGCGATTGCCTATCTGCAGGCAGCACCGCTGGCGCTGATTCTCGGCTTCTTCTTCCTGCTGCCGATCCTGACGATCGCCATCGTCAGCTTCTGGGACTATGACTTCGCCGGTCTCTATCCGGATTTTCTCAGCACCAACTATACCGACACGCTCGGCTCGTGGGTGACCTGGAAGATCTATCTGAACACGCTGAAATTCACCGCCATGGTCTGGGCGCTGACGCTGCTGATCGGCTTCTGGGTCGCCTATTTCCTTGCCTTCCACATCCGTACGACGACGATGCAGATGGTGCTGTTTCTGGTCTGCACCGTGCCGTTCCTGACCTCGAATATCATCCGCATGATCTCGTGGATCCCGGTTCTCGGGCGCAACGGACTGGTCAATTCGACGCTCATCGAGATGGGCATCATTCCGCAGCCGATCGAATGGCTGCTCTATTCGGATTTCGCCGTGGTGCTGGCCATGGTGCATCTGAACACGCTGTTCATGGTGACGCCGATCTTCAACACGCTGATGCGCATCGACAAGTCGCTGATCGAGGCGGCGCGCGACGCCGGCGCCACCAGCTGGCAGATCCTCTGGAATGTCGTCATTCCGCTCGCCAAACCGGGCATCGCCATCGGCTCGATCTTCGTGGTGACGCTGGTCATGGCGGATTTTTCCACCGTGCAGGTGATGTCCGGCGGCCAGAGCGCCTCGGTGGCGCTGATGATGAAGAACCAGATGTCGCTGCTGCAATATCCGGCTGCTGCCGCCAATGCCGTGGTGCTGCTGATCGTCGTGCTCCTGATGGTCGCCGCCATCCTGCGCGTCGTCGATATCCGCAAGGAGCTGTGAGATGAGCTTTGAAAAACGAAATTTCGAATTCTACCTTCTCTCGGCCTTCTTCATCCTCTTCGTGCTGTTCCTCTATGGCCCGCTCTCGGCCGTGCTTATCCTGTCGTTCCAGGGGCCGGACGGGGGCCTGACATTCCCGCTCAACGGTGTGTCGCTGCACTGGTTCTTCAACCTGTTCGAGCAGCAGGCGGTCGGCGATTTCGGGGCGTCGTTCAAGCGCTCCTTCTCGCTCGGCATCATGGTGATGATCGTCAACGTCGTCGTCTCGCTGCTGGCCGGGCTGGCGTTTCGCCACAAGTTCAAGGGTTCGACGACGCTGTTCTATCTGACCGTTGCCAGCCTCGTGGTGCCGTCGATCATAATCTCGCTCGGTATCGGCGTCGTCTTTCAGCAGGGCGGGCTCAAGCCGGCCTGGTATTCCTCGGCCTTCGGCGCGCATCTCACCTGGACGCTGCCCTTCGGTGTGCTGATCATGTTCGCTGTCTTCAACCGGTTTTCACCGTCCTACGAAGAAGCGGCGCGCGATCTCGGCGCCTCGTCCTGGCAGACGTTTCGCCACGTGCTGCTGCCGATGATCGCGCCCAGCCTGATCGGCGTCGGCCTGTTCGGCTTCACGCTCTCCTACGACGAGTTCGCCCGCACGCTGATGACCTCGGGCACCTACAACACGCTGCCGCTGGAGATCTACGGCATGACCACCAACGTCACGACGCCGGTGCTCTATGCGCTGGGCACCGTGACGACGCTGTTCTCCTTCACCATCATTCTCTTGGCACTCGGCATCATTCTGGTCATGCGCCACAGACAAGCCAAGGTGGTCTGAGCCCAGCCATGCGCATTCTCATCGTCAATCCGAACACGACCGCTTCCATGACGGAAAAGGCCGCAGGGGCCGCCCGCGCGGTGGCGGCCACCGGCACCGAGATCATCGCCGCCACCTCACAGATGGGACCGGCCTCGATCGAGGGACATTATGACGGGGCGCTGGCGCTACCGGGGCTGATGGCCGAAATCATGGCGGCGGAGGCGGCCGGGGCGCAGGCGGCGGTGATTGCCTGTTTCGACGATACGGGGCTGGAGGCGGCGCGCTCCATGGCCGGCATTCCGGTGCTGGGCCTGTGCGAGTCCGCGCTGGTGACGGCCTCGTTCCTGGCGCAGCGTTTTACCGTGGTGACGACGCTGGAGCGCTCGCGGGTTCTGCTCGAAAACCTGTCGCGCCATTATGGGATGGGCGGGCGGGCCAAGGTGCGGGCGGCGGATATTCCGGTGCTCGAACTGGAGGATGAAAACTCCGGTGCCATCGGCAAGCTGCGTCACCAGATCGATCTGGCGCTCACTGAAGACGGGGCGGAGGCGATCGTGCTTGGCTGTGCCGGCATGGCCGATCTCGCCTTCGCGCTCCAGGAAGAGTACGGCGTGCCCGTGATTGACGGGGTTTCGGCGGCGGTGAAACAGGCCGAGGCATTGATCGCGCAGCGGCTGTCGACCAGCAAACGCGGCTCCTATGCGACGCCGCTGGCAAAATCCTACAGCGGCGCCATGGCGGTTTTTTCGCCCCGGGGATGAGAGTTCCGGTCAAGGGGCGAGGAAGAACTGGCGGAAGCTTTCTCCGGCCAGGCAGTTGGACCGGGGCCGGGTCTCAACCGGGAGCGGACGGTTGTCCGGTTCTATGCCGCTGACCTCCATGACAAGCTTCTGCCTTATAGCGACGGCGAAATCTTCCGGTCTGTGCACCGGCAGGACGAAGGAGCCGGGCCCGCCGATGACACAATCGGTATAGTAGTCATCCAGCGCGCGAACGGCGGAGGAGGGGCGGATCAGGATTGCCAGGCCGTTGATGACGATGCCCGAGGCGATGACAGTATCGCGCGCAGGCCCGACCGGCGGACCGGCATTGTTGGGGCCGTCGCCGGAGACATCGATGACGCGCCGCAGGCCCTGAAAGGCATTGCCCTCGATCAGCGATGCGCCATAGGTGACGGCCTTGGAAATCGAGGTGCCGCGCCAAGTGGTGACCGGCTGCGCCTCGAGCCGGCTTGCGAATGTTAAGGCATCGTCAGGCGTTTCGATGATCTGCCATTGCAGCACCGAGCTGTCGTTGACGCTGCCGGCCCATTCGAAATAGCTGATGGCGATGCGGCCGGTGAGGCCTGAGCGCACCGCCTTGATGAAATCGGGGTGGCGGATCGCTTCGATATAACCCGAGCGCTGCACTTCCGCCTCGCCGATGTCCATCGATCCGGACATGTCGACCGCCAGCACCAGTTCGACATCGACCTCGCTGCTGCCTGCTACTGCCGTGGCCATCTGGCCCGGTGCCGCGCCGGCAAGACTGAGAAGCACTGCGAGTGTCGTGATCATGGCACTGTTCCATCGCTCTGGTACGGTCACCGAAAATGTAGCACAGGATAGAAAACCGGCGAGAGGCATGCGGCGTAAACCCTTCAACAATCGTTGATTTGCCAATGTCGGCGGCCTGTGGTGTAGCCGCAGCCCAGACAGCAGCCTGATGAAATGGAAGCCTGATGCTTCAGCGTGATGCAACGGCGGACGAGCACCTGGTCGACCGGCTGCAGAAGGCGGCCTTCGACTATATCGCCCGCTACACCAATCCGGCCAATGGGCTGGTTGCCGATCACTCTTTGCCCACCAGCCCCTGCAGCATCGCCGCGACGGGCTTTGGACTGTCCTCCTATCCTGTCGCGGTCGAACGGGGCTGGATCGAGCGCAGGGAGGCGATCGCCCGGACGCTGGCGGCGCTGCGGTTCTTCACGAACAGCGAGCAGGGCGGCAAGCGCGATGGCACCGGGCACAAGGGGCTCTACTACCACTTTCTCGACATGCAGACCGGCAAGCGCGTCTGGCGTTCAGAACTGTCGACCATCGACACGGCGCTGCTGATTGCCGGCATGCTGACGGCGGCGGCCTATTTCGACGGCGACCATCCGGAGGAGCGGGAGATCCGCGATCTCGCCACCGAACTGCATGCCCGGGTCAACTGGCACTGGGCGTTGAACCGGGGCGAAACGCTGACCATGGGCTGGCGGCCGAGCTGCCGCTTCATCAAGTGGCGCTGGCAGGGCTACAGCGAGGCGATCATTCTCTATGTGCTGGCGCTGGCATCGCCCCGGCACGCCATTCCGGAAAGCAGCTACCGGGCGTTCACGTCTGCTTACCAATGGCTGAGCGAAGACGGCGAACCCTACCTCTATGCGGGGCCGCTGTTCATCCACCTGTTCTCGCATATCTGGATCGATTTTCGCGGCATCCACGACGGTCCAATGGCGCAGCACAGGAGCGACTATTTCCGCAACACGCAGCTGGCCATCGAAAGCCAGCGGCACTATGCAGCAAAAAACCCGCACTCCTTTCTCGGCTATTCCGCCGATGTCTGGGGACTGACGGCCCATGGCGGTCCGACGGGCACGCGGCGCATGCGCGACGGCCGGCGCCAGGCGTTTCTTGCCTATACGGCGCGCGGCGCACCGTTCGGCCCGGATGACGGGACGCTGGCGCCCTGGGCAGCACTCGCCTGTTTGCCCTTCGCGCCCGAAGCGGCGATGGACGGGGTGAAGGCGGTGCTGGCCGCCTATCCGGCGCTTTTGACGGCGGACCGGTTTCCGGGCTCGTTCAACCCCAGCCTGCCGGGGACGGGGCCGGAGGGTTGGGTCGAGGACCGCGAGGTCGGCATCGATCAGGGGCTTCTGGTGACCATGATCGAAAACCGGCGCAGCGGGCTCGTTTGGAACCTGATGCGGCGCTCGCCGGTGATCCGGCTGGGCCTGGAGCGGGCCGGTTTCGGCGGCGGCTGGCTTTCGTCTTTGTAAAGACGCGGAGTTCTCCTATTTTGGCGCCGATCAAAACGGGAGGTTTGCCATGATATCCGCACTTGTTTCGCCACTGTCCTTCGTTGCCGCCCTTGGCGCCGGTCTTAATGCCGGCCTGTTCTTCATCTTTTCGGTCTGCATCATGGGGGCGCTCGGACGGCTGCCGCCGGCGCAGGGCATGGCGGCGATGCAGTCGATCAACCGGGTGATCCAGAACCCGGTGTTCTTCCTGGTCTTCGGCGGAACATCGCTGCTGGCGCTGGTTCTGGCCATTGGCGGGTTTCTGGCGGGCGGCCCGGCGCGGCTCTACCTGATCTCGGGCGGCCTGCTGTTTTTCTTCGGCATGTTCGTGGTGACGGTGGTCTTTAACGTGCCCATGAACGAGGCGCTCGATGCTGCCGTGCCGGGCAGCGACATTGCAGCCGGTCTGTGGGCCGATTACCTGGTAACATGGGTCAATTGGAACCATGTGCGCACCGTCTCCAGCGTCGCTGCGCTCGGATTGTTCATCATGGCGTTCAAAACTGCCTGAGCTCTTGCAGGGCTGCTCAAAAGCGCGCCCTGCAGCCGGCCGATAGGGAAAAATCCTGCCATTGTATATTCGCCGGCGCTCCATGCCCGTAAATTCGCGATGGCTAACTTAACTGAATGTAGAGGTTGCTTACATATAAACGCTGCCTGGAGACGGGATAGCGGATGTTCGTTGCTGCCACCCCCATAAAATTAGAGTATACATCGATGCTAATTTAAGAGAAGACGATACCAGGGTAGGATGACGGATGTCGGAACACTGGCATGAATTGCTCATTAATTTTGTCGCATTAGCTGGTATTTTGCTTGTCTGGACCATCGTTCAAGATTACCTGGAGCCACTGCGCAGCCCGCATAAGTCGGCGATTTTCGGCCTGATCCTGGGGGGCGGCACCATTCTGCAGATGATGGTTCCCTTCGAGCTCATGCCGGGAATGATTTTCGATTCCCGCGCAGCACTCCTGACCTGCGCCGGGTTTTTCGGAGGTCCGATCTCGGCTGTTATCGCTGCTGTTGCCACCTTGGCTTATCGGCTTTTTCTGGGTGGAGCCGGTGTTGTGGCAGGCAGCGTCAGCATCCTCGTAAGCTTTCTGATCGGCATTGCCGGCTATCATCTTCTGGGCGGCCGCCCGATCGTTTCGAAACATATATTCAGGTTGGCAGTCGTTACGGCACCCGCCAATTTTCTCAGTTTTTTCGCCCTTCCTCATGCCGTGTGGTCGAACAATTTGCTGGAAATCGGATTGCCTCTGATTGTCCTCAACTTCTTCGCGACTCTGATGGCTGGCATGGTTCTGCTGCATGAGCAGCGTCGGCGGCAGCTGATGTACAGCAATCTGCTATATCGGGCGACGATCGAGGCACTACCTGACTGCCTGAACGTCAAGGATACGGACGGCCGGTTCCTGGCGGCAAATCCGGCAACCGCACGTCTGATGCGGGCAAAATCCGTCGAGCATCTGATCGGAAAATCCGATTTTGATTTCTACTCCCAAGCAGCAGCGGACGCCTTCAAGCACGATGAACAACGGGTCATTTCATCAGGCATGACCGTCACCAATGATCACGGTGTCGTATTTGACCGGGGGCCGACAATCTGGTTGTCGACACTGAAGGCGCCCCTGCGCGACAGCAACGGCAACCTGATGGGTTTGATCACCCACAACCGGGATATTACCGAACAGAAACGGCTGCAGCAGGAACTGGATACGACGCGCGAACGTCTGAACGACGCCATGAGCAAGATGAGCGATGGGATGGTGATTTTTGACGAAAACGGCGTGCTTCTCTACTCCAACATCCAGTACCGTACTTTTTTCCCGGCAGCCGGCGGTTCCCGGGTGGGGGGCGAACCCGTTCCCGATATCCTGCGGGATGCCGTGCTGGGCAGGCGGCCGCTCTCTGGCGCGCACCACACCAGCGTCCCCGAGGACGGCACGACGGCGGTCATTCCAAAGGCAGGCGGCGGGTGGCTGCTGTTGCGAAGCTCGCGTGTGAAGCAGGGCGTGATGTTCATCATCTCCGATGTTACCGAACAGCGCCGGGCGGAGCTCGAGCTTAAGGGAGCAGAAGCCGAGTATCGTGCACTGTTCGAGAATTCCGTTGGCGGCATCTTTCGCGCGACGGCGGAGGGCACGCTGTTGCGTGTCAATCCCGCGCTGGCGCGCCTTCATGGCTACGATACGGAAGCGGAATTCTTTGAGGCGACGCGGGATTCACATGCCGACTGGTATATCGATTCAGGCCGCAGGGAAGAATTCCTGGAGTTGATCGACCGCAACGGGCTCGTGACGGACTTTGTCTCGGAGGTTCGGCGGCACCGGACCGGTGAGCGGATCTGGATTTCGGAAACGGCCTGGATGGTGCACGGGTCGAACGAGGAAGCGCCCTATTGCGAGGGAACGGTCGCCGATGTCACAGAGCGCCGAAGGAGTGAGGAAAAACTTGCCGACGCCAATCGCAAGCTGGAGCAGCTGGCCTCGGTCGATGGGTTGACCGGCTTGGCGAACCGGCGGATTTTCGACCAGACGCTGAAGCAGGAATTTGCACGCCGCCGCCGTGACGGTACGGCCCTCAGCATCGTCATGATTGATGTCGACCGGTTCAAATCCTACAACGATACCTACGGGCATCTGGCGGGCGACGATTGCCTGCGCCGCATCAGCGGTGTTTTCAAAACAGTGTTGCGGCGCTCGTCTGATCGTGGCTGCCGCTATGGTGGCGAGGAGCTGGTGGCCATCCTGCCCAACACGGGCGCCGAAGCAGCGCTCATCGTTGCCGAAGCCTTCCGCGCCGGGGTCAAGGATCTTGGCATCGAGCACCGGGGCAGCGATCTTGGCATCGTCTCGATCAGCGCCGGTATCGCAACCTGTTCCGGCAACGAAGAGATGGCCGATGTGCAGGATCTAATCCGTGAGGCTGACCGTGCGCTCTACCAGGCAAAACGCAGCGGCCGGGATAGGGTGTTGCCGGCTTTGGCAGCGTAGGGCGAGTGGCGAGTAGGGAATAGTGGCTAGTGGTTAGTGGTTAGTGGTTAGGCGTTAGTGGATAGTTGTTGCAGAGAGGTATTTTTGGCGGCATCACTACTCACTACTCACTACTCACTACTCACTACTCACTACTCACTACTCACTACTCACTACTCACTACTCACTGATTCACGCCGCATCCAGCGCCAGCGTCAAATCCGCTATCAGATCATCGGGATGTTCGATGCCGATCGACAGGCGGATGGTGGATTCGAGCACGCCGATGCGTTGGCGGACCTCCAGCGGCACGCCGAAATGGGTCATGGTCGCCGGGTGGCTGGCGAGCGATTCCGTGCCGCCGAGGCTGACGGCGAGCTTGAAGATCTGCAGCGCATTGAGAAAACGGAACGACGGTCCCTGTCCGCCTGATATGTCGAAGGAGAAGGTCGAGCCGGCGCCGGTGCATTGGGCGGCAAAGGTCTTGCCGAGCGGCGAGGCCGGGTCGTGGTAGGGCAGGTAGTGGATCGTCTCGACCTTCGGGTGGGCGCGCAGGAAATCGGCGACGGCCAGCGCATTGGTGTTGGCCTTTTCCATGCGGATCGACAGCGTTTCGAGCGACCGGCCCAGCATCCAGCAGGAATGCGGATCAAGCTGCGTGCCGATGGCGCCGCGCAGCGCCTTCACCGATTTCATCACGGCCTTCGAGCCGAGCGCGGCCCCGGCGATCAGGTCCGAATGGCCGCCGACATATTTGGTCAGCGAGTAGAGCGAAATATCGGCGCCGTGGTCGATCGGCCGCTGGAAGACCGGGCCGAGCAGGGTGTTGTCGCAGGCGATGATGGGCGTATGGCCCTGCCGTTTGCCGATCTCAGTGGCGACACGACGCATCAGGGCGATATCGACAAGGCTGTTGGTCGGGTTGGCCGGTGTCTCCACCAGGATGACCGAGACGCGGCCCTGTTTCATGGCCTCGTCTGCCGCCGCTTGGACGGCCGCCTCGTTGACGCCGTCGGAAAAGCCCGTGGCGGCGATGCCCATGTTGAACAGGGTTTTCGACAGCAGGGTTTCGGTACCGCCATAGAGCGGCTGGGAATGTAAGACGACATCGCCGGGGCGCACGAAGGCGAGCAGCGTCGTGGCGATGGCCGACATGCCGGACGAGAACAGGGCGCAGCTTTCGGTCTGTTCGTAGACCGCCAGGCGATCCTCGACGATTTCGCTGTTGGGGTGGTTGAAGCGCGAATAGACGAGGCCGGCGGCGGTGCCTGCCGGCGGCTCGCGGCGGCCGGAGACGAAATCGAAGAAGTCGCGGCCTTCCTCGGCCGATTTGAAGACGAAGGTCGAGGTCAGGAACACCGGCGGCTTGACGGCGCCCTCCGACAGTTCCGGATCGTAGCCATAGTTCAGCATCTGCGTTTCGGGATGAAGCTTGTGATTGCCGATATGGGTCTTGGACGGATGGGGAGCGGTCATGATCAGCCACCGATCTCAATTGTGAGGGAGAATTTGCATGTTTCGTTGCGGCGGGCGGCGTTTCGCATCAGGTAGGTTTGGATGGTATAATTGCCGCTGCTCTGGAGATTGGCACTGTATTCGTTGCCAGAGCTCGACCCGTTGAAAACGGCGTCACCGCCCGAAGGCGGCAACACGTTGAAGTAGCAGCTGCTGTTGCCCGGGGAGAACAGCACGGACATCACCTGGCCAGCCTCAGCGCCGATGATGTAGCGCGCCGTGTCATAGCCCTTGACCGTGCCTTTCAGCGTGGCGGAGCTGGCGCCGGCGCGGAATTTCACCGTCGTCGTCACATCGCCGGCGATGGCAAGGCCCGGTGTGAGGATGGCGGTCGCAAGGATAGCGGCCGTTGCCATGGACCAAAGACGCATCGTGTATTCCCTTCATGCCTGCTTATTCATTGTGCAGACACCCTACGAGCGAAACGTCCTGATGCCAATGCACATGTCGGATCACCTCGTGGGCTCACCCCGACGGGTTGAGCAAGCCGGCCATGACCGCAATGATGCGCTGGTGTTGATGGGCATGGCGGGTGCGGATGCTGGTGGCGGCGTAGACGGCCTGGGCAATCGGCGGCGCATCCTCGACGGCGGTGGCGGCGCCGGTATCGACCAGTTGCGCTGCGGTGCTGCGGGTGACATAGGCGGCGCCGCCGAGCGTTCGCAGCAGATCTGTGATGGCGCCGTTCTGGCCGGACGCGATCGGCGCAGCCGAAAGCTGGGGCAGGGCCAGCCGGTGGGCGCGATCGAAGGCGGGGGAATAGACGGCCTGAATGTAGGTTTCGGGCTTCACGTCGGCGACCAGCCGGGCCTGCGTACTCACCAGCGTGTAAACGAGATCGCCGATCCGTTCATAGTGCAGGTCGGGCAGGTAATGCGGCGTGTAGAGGATGGCGAGGTCGAGATCACCAGCGGCCAGATCGCGGTTCATCTGGATGGAATAATCGGCCTCCATGTAGATCGAGGTGCCGGGCAATTCGCTGCGCACCGCCGACAGCCATTGTCCGGCCACCGCCTCGGCCAGATCGTGCTGGATGCCGAGCCGCATGGAGCGCTCATAGGCGCCGGCACTCTCCACCGCCCGCGTCGCTTCGTGCCATTGATGCTGCAGGGCTTTGGCGTGATCGAGGAAGCGCAGGCCGGACGCGGTGGGCGCGGTGCCGCCCTTGTTGCGGGTGAAGAGCTTGCGGTTGAACTGCGCCTCCAGCGTCTTGACCCGGTGCGAGACCGTCGACTGCGTGATGTTCAGCCGCTCGGCCGTGCGGTTGAAGCTTCGGGTCTCCATCAGGTCGAGGAAGGTTTCTATGAGGTCGATCTGCATGGGGCGGCTTTCAGTTTGTGGGTAAGACCCCTCCCCAACCCTCCCCACAAGGGGGAGGGGGTGACCTCGCCTGAGGCGCATTCCTAGTGACCAACAATGACGGTTAGCTTCGGGGGTTGGGCTTGCTCGGGCAACTCCCTCCCCCTTGTGGGGAGGGTTGGGGAGGGGTCTTTTAATCTAATCCCAATCTAATCGAATTCTTCGATCAATAAACCCCCAATCTGCGGCTTGATGCGGTCCCGGTTCGTTGCGAAAAATGAGCGCAAAACAAGGGAACAGACATGTCGAAACTGCCGGCCACCGCACGCGTCGTCATCATCGGGGGAGGCGCTGTCGGGGCGTCGGCGCTTTATCATCTGGCCAAGGCCGGATGGACCGATTGCGTGCTTCTGGAAAAGAACGAATTGACGGCCGGTTCGACCTGGCATGCGGCGGGCAATGTGCCGACCTTTTCGTCCTCCTGGTCGATCATGAACATGCAGCGCTATTCCGCTTCGCTCTACCGGGAGCTGGGCGCGCTTGTCGATTATCCGATGAACTATCACGTCACCGGGTCTGTGCGGCTCGGCCATTCGAAGGAGCGGTTGGCCGAGTTCAAGCGCGTCACCGGCATGGGGCGCTATCAGGGCATGGATCTCGATATCCTGTCGCCCGACGAGATCAAGTCGAAATATCCCTTCGTCGAGACGCATGATCTCACCGGCGCACTCTATGATCCCTACGACGGCGATATCGATCCGGCGCAGCTGACCCAGGCGCTCGCTAAGGGCGCGCGCGATCTGGGCGCAAAGATTTTTCGCTTCTGTCCCGCCACCGGCGCCCGCCGGGACGGTGGCGAATGGGTGATTTCGACGCCACAAGGGGAAATCCGCTGCGAGAAGGTGGTCAACGCCGCCGGTTATTACGCCCGCGAGGTCGGGAGGTGGTTCGGCCGCGACGTACCGATGATGGTGATGAGCCATCAATATATGCTGTTTGAGGAGATTCCGGAGCTGGCGGCCTGGTCGAAGGAAGCGGGGCACAAGCTGCCCCTGCTGCGCGACGTCGATTCGTCCTATTACCTGCGCCAGGAAAAGACCGGCATGAACCTCGGTCCCTACGAGAAGAACTGCAAGGCGCACTGGATCACCCCCGACGATCCGATGCCGGAGGATTTTTCCTTCCAGCTCTTCCCTGACGATCTGGAGCGGCTGGAATGGTACCTGAACGACGCTGTCGAGCGCGTACCGATCCTCGGCACCGCCGGCCTGTCGCGGATGATCAACGGGCCGATCCCCTATGCGCCGGATGGGAATCCGCTGATCGGACCGATGCCCGGCGTGCCAAACGCGTTCGAGGCCTGCGTCTTCACCTTCGGCATCTGCCAGGCGGGCGGTGCCGGCAAGGTCCTGGCTGAATGGGTGACCGAGGGCCAGACCGAGTGGGACATGTGGTCCTGCGATCCGCGCCGCTTCACCAGCTTTACCGATCAGGATTATTGCATCGCCAAGGGCATGGAAATCTATGGCCATGAATATGCGATGCATTTCCCCAAACACGCCTGGCCCGCAGGCCGTAACAAGAAACTGTCGCCGATCCACGACCGGATCGCCGCACTCGGCGCGCAGTTCAAGCCCTACAACGGCTGGGAGCGGGCCAACTGGTATGCCGGCCCCGGCGATGATCTGTCTGAGGCCGCAACGCAGACCTGGAACCGGGCAGGGCCCTGGCAGGCGCGCATCGAAGCGGAATGCCGGGCGGTGACCGAGGCTGCGGGCATTCTCGACCTGCCGGGCTTTTCGCGCTTCCGCATCGAGGGCGAGGGCGCGCGCGCCTGGCTGGCCGGGCTCACCACTGGCAAGATCCCGAAACCCGGCCGCATCGGGCTTGCCTATTTCTCCGACGACAAGGGCAGGATCGTCACTGAAATGTCGGTCATGGCGTTGGCTGAGGACTTCTTCTTCCTGATCACGGCGGCAACTGCTCAGTGGCATGATTTCGAATGGCTGCAGGCGCACAGGCCCGAGAACGCCGCGTTTGCGCTCTCTGACGTGACGGAGGCCTTTTCCTGCCAGATACTCTCCGGCCCGAAGTCGCGTGATATTCTGGCCGAGGTGTCAGACGCCGATCTGTCCAAGGGCTGGCTGACGCATCAATCGGTGCAGATCGCCGGGCGCTGGTGCCAGCTGGTGCGGGTGTCTTTTGCCGGCGAACTCGGCTGGGAGATCCATTCGAAGATCGATGACACGGCGGTTATTTTCGACGCGGTCTGGGATGCCGGGCAGAAGCATGGGCTGAAACCTTTCGGCATGGAGGCGCTCGACAGTCTGCGCATCGAGAAGGGCTATCGCGCCTGGAAGGGTGATCTTTCGACCGACTACACCATTCTCCAGGGCGGGCTGGAACGATTCGTCGATTGGGCCAAGCCCGATTTCAAGGGCAAGGCGGCGCTGGCGCGGGAGAAGCAGCAAGGTGTGACGAAGCGGTTCGTGACGCTGGTGGTCGACGCTCAGGATTGTGACGCGCCCTATATGTCGACGCTCTGGCATGACGGCGCCGTTGTCGGCGAAACGACCTCGGGCAACTGGGGCTACCGCGTCAACAAGTCGATCGCGCTCGGCATGCTGCGTGCCGATCTCACCGAGCCCGGCACGGAAATCGAGGTCGAGATTTTCGGGGACCGCTTCAGGGCTGTGGTGCAGCCGGATCAGCCGCTGTTCGACCCTGCCAATGAAAGGCTGCGCGCATGACGAAGACGATCCCCACCAAAGCACGTGCCGTCATCATCGGTGGCGGGGTTTCCGGCTGTTCGGTCGCCTATCATCTGGCCAAGCTTGGCTGGACGGATGTGGTGCTCCTCGAGCGCAAACAGCTCACCTCCGGCACGACATGGCATGCGGCAGGGCTGATCGGCCAGCTGCGGGCCAGCCAGAACATGACCCGGCTGGCGAAATATTCGGCAGATCTCTACACCAAGCTCGAGGCCGAAACCGGCATCGGCACCGGCATGCGGCAATGCGGCTCGATCACCGTGGCGCTGACCGAGGAGCGCCGCGAAGAAATCTACCGGCAGGCCTCGCTGGCGCGCGCCTTCAATGTCGATGTGCGCGAGATTTCGCCTGCCGAGGTCAAGGCGATGTATCCGCATCTGAACACCTCGGATGTGGTGGCCGCCGTGCATCTGCCGCTCGACGGCCAGTGCGATCCGGCCAACATCGCCATGGCGCTGGCCAAGGGCGCGCGGCAGAACGGCGCGACCATTCTCGAAGGCGTCAAGGTCACCGGCGTATCCAAAAAGGACGGCCGCGTTACCGGCGTCACCTGCGAGCAGAACGGCGAGATCTTCACCATCGACACGGACAATGTCGTCAATGCGGCGGGCATGTGGGGCCGGGAGCTTGGGCTGATGTCTGGCGTCACCGTGCCGCTGCATGCCTGCGAGCATTTCTACATCGTCACCGAGCCGGTGCCCGGGCTGCAGCGCCTGCCGGTGCTGCGGGTGCCCGACGAATGCACTTACTACAAGGAAGATGCCGGCAAGATGCTGGTGGGCGCTTTTGAGCTCCAAGCCAAGCCCTGGGGCATGGACGGGATCAGCGAGGATTTCTGTTTCGATCAGCTGCCGGAGGATTTCGACCATTTTGCGCCGATCCTCGAAAAGGCCGTCGGCCGCATGCCGATGCTGGAAACGGCCGGCATCCACACGTTCTTCAACGGGCCGGAAAGTTTTACACCCGACGACCGCTACTATCTCGGCGAAGCGCCGGAGCTCAAGGGTTATTGGGTGGCGGCCGGGTACAATTCCATCGGCATCGTTTCTTCCGGCGGGGCCGGCATGGCGCTGGCGCAGTGGATGAACGACGGCGAGCCGCCCTTCGATCTCTGGGAGGTCGATATCCGCCGGGCACAGCCGTTCCAGAAGAACCGCACCTATCTGAAGGAGCGTGTCACCGAGACGCTCGGCCTGCTTTATGCCGACCACTTCCCCTATCGCCAGATGGCAACCGCGCGCGGCGTTCGCCGGTCTCCCTTGCACGAACATCTGAAGGCGCGCGGCGCGGTGTTCGGTGAAGTGGCGGGCTGGGAGCGGGCCAACTGGTTTGCCAGGGACGGCCAGGAGCGGGAATACCGCTACAGCTGGAAGCGGCAGAACTGGTTCGACAACCAGCGCGACGAACATCTGGCGGTGCGCCAGGGTGTCGGCCTGTTCGACATGACGTCTTTCGGAAAGATCCGCATCGAGGGCCGCGACGCGCTTGCCTTCCTGCAGCGGCTCTGCGCCAACCAGATGGATGTCGAGCCCGGCCGCATCGTTTACACGCAGATGCTGAACGGGCGGGGCGGGATCGAAAGCGACCTGACGGTAACACGGCTGTCCGACACGGCGTTTCTGGCTGTGGTGCCCGGCGCGACGCTGCAGCGCGATCTTGCCTGGCTGCGGAAGCATCTCAGCGACGAATTCGTCGTCATCACCGATGTGACGGCGGCCGAATCTGTGCTGTGCGTCATGGGGCCGAAGGCGCGGGATCTCATGCAGAAGGTCAGCCCCAACGACTTTTCCAACACGGCGCATCCGTTCGGTACGGCCCGCGAGATCGAGGTCGGCATGGGGCTCGCCCGGGCGCACCGGGTGACCTATGTGGGCGAACTCGGCTGGGAACTCTATGTCTCGACCGACCAGACGGCGCATGTGTTCGAGGCGCTGGAGGCGGTCGGAGCGGACATCGGCCTGAAACTCTGCGGGCTGCACACGCTCGATTCCTGCCGCCTGGAAAAGGCCTTCCGGCATTTTGGCCACGACATTACCGACGAGGACCATGTGCTGGAGGCGGGCCTCGGCTTTGCGGTCAAGACCGGCAAGGGCGATTTCATCGGCCGCGATGCAGTGTTGAAGACGCGGGAAGAAGGTTTGAAGCGGCGGCTGGTGCAGTTCAAGTTGAGCGATCCGGAACCGCTACTCTTCCACAACGAAGCGATCATCCGCGATGGCAAGATCGTCGGCACCATCACATCCGGCAACTATGGCCACCACCTCGGCGGCGCGATCGGGCTCGGCTATGTGCCCTGTGCCGGCGAGAGCGAGGCGGAAGTGCTGAGCTCGAACTATGAGATCGAGATTGCCGGCACGCGGGTGGCGGCAGCGGTGTCGCTGACGCCGATGTATGATCCGAAGGCGGAGCGGGTGAAGGTATGACGGTGGTTGAGCTCGTGCATGCGGCGGCACCCCCCTCTGTCACTCTCGTGACATCTCCCCCTCAAGGGGGGAGATTGACTGCACGCCTTCTGCCCGCGTTGCAGCAGCTTGCACTTGATAAAGCGAGTTGTTGGAAAAGAACAATCTCCCCCCTTGAGGGGGAGATGTCACGCAGTGACAGAGGGGGGTGCGCCACGCGCTCTTCAGCCTGGAGGAATTCCCATGCTCGCACCTGAGATCAGCACGACATCCACATCCCCCGACCGCATCGACCAGCTCGTGGCCTCGCACCGGCCGGGGCATGGGTTGGCGCGGGCGTTCTATCGGGACCCCGACATCTACGAGCGGGACTTGGAGCGGGTGTTCCGCCGGCACTGGCATTGCGTCGCGCATGAGAGCGTCATTCCGAATGCCAATGATTTCGAGGTGTTTCGCATGGCGTCCGAGCAGGTGATCCTGACGCGGCATGCGGATGGGTCTGTGCATGCGATCCTCAATGTCTGCCGCCATCGCGGCGCTGAAGTGTGCACCAAGGACAAGGGCAATGCCCGCGTCTTCGTCTGTCCCTATCACGCCTGGACCTATGGCAATGACGGCTCCTTGCGGGCCGCGCGGCTGATGCCGAAGGATTTCAAGCGCGAGGATCATGGGCTGAAAAAGCTGCATGTGCGCGTCGTCGAAGGGCTGGTGTTCATCTCCTTTGCCGACCATCCGCTCGATTTCAGCGAGGTGGAAAACCTGCTGCACGCCACCTGCGGCCAGTATGGCTGGGCCTCGGCCAAGGTCGCGCACCGGCAGAGCTATCCGGTTGATGCCAACTGGAAACTGGCTGTCGAGAACTATGTCGAGTGTTATCATTGCGGGCCGGCGCATCCGGAATATTCCGAGACCCACGCGCTGGAACAGCCGCTGCACATGATCGAGGCGCTGAATGCGGCGATGGAGGCGCGGACCTCAGCGCTCGGCATCGAGATCGGCTCCGGCGATCACTGGCAGACGTCGGAGACGGGGAAAGAGACCATCCACGCCTTCCGCTATGCGCTCTATGACGGCGTGAAGACCGGCAGCCAGGATGGTTCGCCGCTGAGCATGCTGATGGGCCGGTTTTCCGAATTCGACGGCGGCGTCACCTCGGTGCATCTCGGCGGCACGTCGTTCCTCGTCTGCTACCCGGACCACGGCATGATCTACCGCTTCATCCCGAAAGGGCCGGAGGCCTGCGAGATGGAGCTGATCTGGCTGGTCAACGGCGCAGCGCAAGAGGGTCGCGACTACGATCTGGAAAAGCTGAAATGGCTGTGGACCGTGACCACCGACGAGGACAAGACGATCATCGAGCACACGTCGCGCGGCGTCCGCTCGCATTATTTCGTGCCAGGCCCGATCGCGCCGATGGAGCAGAACGAGCTGCGCTACATCAACTGGTATCTGGACGAGATCAGCCGGGCATGATGCCGGCCTCGGCCAGGACGCGGCCGAGCAGCGTGTCGGAAATCGGCTTGGTGAGGAAACGGGCGCCGGGCGGAAGCACGTGTTCGGACGGGTGGTAGCGGCCGGAGATCACCAGGACCTTGCAGTGCGCCCAGTCGTCGTGGACGATCTTGGCAAGCGTCAGGCCGTTGATGGGGCCGGGCATGTCGATGTCGGTCAGCACGGCGACGATGTTGGGGGATTTTTCCAGCGTCTTGATGGCCTCGTCGGCATTGGCCGCCTCCAGCACCCCGTACCCCATGTCTTCCAGCGTGTAGACGAGATCGAGGCGGATGAGGCCATCGTCCTCGACGACGAGAAGGGCAGGTTTGTCGGGTGCTGCCGCCATGCGCTCAATGCTCCATCTGGAAGCCGGCGAGATCGGCCGACACGGTGCAGCGCAGGCCGTCCGGCTCGTAGGCAAGCTCGACGCGGCTGTCGGCCGCTCCGGCAAGCCCGGCCCGGATAAGGCGCGAGCCGGAGCCTTCGGTTTCGGGCTTGCTCACGGCCGGGCCGCCGTGCTCCTTCCAGACCAGCTGGACGCGGTCGCGCGCCGGGCCGACGATGCCCCATTCGATATCGACCAGCCCGTTCGGAACGGTCAGCGCACCGTATTTGGCGGCATTGGTGGCGAGTTCGTGCAGGATCAGCGACATGGACAAGGACGAGCGCGAGCCGATCTTCATGTCCGGGCCGGAAATGCGGAAGCGGGAGGCGGTGGGGTCGTCGTGCAGCGCCAGCATCTGCTGCACCAGTTCCACCACCTTGGACGAGCCCGTGCCGCCCTGGATGACGGTGTCGTGGGCGCTGCTGAGCACGGCGATTCGATCGGACAGGGTGCGCCGCGCGGTCGGCATGTCCCGGGCGCTGCGCAGGGTCTGGGAGGCGATCGCCTGGACCATGGCCAGCTGGTTCTTCAGCCGGTGGCCCAGTTCATGGGAGAGAAGATCACGGTGTTTTTCCTCGGCCAGCCGTTCGGTGACGTCCTGGGCCTGAACGAGAATGCCGGTTATTTCACCGGAGGACTGGTCGCGCATGGCCTGATAGGCAAGATCGATGAACCGGTCCTGTTTCTCACCGGCCGGGCCGCGATTGAGCTCGACGGGAATGCCGCGCGCAACATAGGGCTCGCCGGTGCGGTAGACCGTGTCGAGCAGGTCGACGAACCCCTGGCGCACGACTTCGGCGACACCGTCGGCGACGGATTTTCCGATGATCTCGCGATTGCCGATCATCGAATAATATTCCTCGTTGGCGAACTCGAAGATGTGGTCGGGGCCGACCAGCATGGCGATGCCGCCAGGGGACAGTTCGAAGACCTGCAACAACCGTTCGCGCTGGGTCATCTTCTCGCGGCGCATCATCACTTCGCCCGTCGTCTCGACGCAGGCGCAAAACATGCCGAGAACCTCGCCGGCCATATCGCGCACCGGCGTATACGAAAACGCGAAGTGGGTTTCCTCGGGATAGCCCTTGCGATGCATGGTGAACTGGATGTCGTCCATCGACGTGCCCTTGCCGGCATAGGCGGCCGATATAATCGGGTCGACCTGATCCCAGATGTCGAACCAGAGATCGTGGAACGGATGACCGAAGGCGGCCGGATGGCGGTTGCCGCACATGGCGGCATAGCCGTCATTGTAGAGGGTAATCTGCTGCGGGCCCCAGACGATCAACATCGGCTGCAGCGAGCCGAGCATGACGCTCACCAGTGTGCGAAGTTCGCTCGGCCATTGCTCAGGCCGTCCGAGAGGAGACAGGTTCCAGTCGAATTCGCGGAATAGACGCCCGCACGCGCCGCCGTTCTGGAACATTCATCGGATTCCCTGGAGCCTGCATGTCTGGATTGGGATGAGGCGGCTCCAGTGTCGTCAAACCCACAGTCAGCTTGCAACGCATGATCACATGAAAGGTTCCGAGCGATTCGAGAAAAAGTTTTGGTCGTTCCTATGGCGTCGATGCTTCCTTGCACCGGGCCGGAATACCCTGTCTAGTGAAGCCCTTGCAAGATAGGATTGCGACCATGCCATCGACCGAGCTTCTGCTAGCCTTTTTCGTCACGACGGCGGTGTTTGCCTATATTCCGGGGCCGGCCATGCTCTATGCGGCGGCGCAGACGATGGCGCGCGGGCGCTGGTCGGGGCTGATGGCCTCGCTCGGCATTCATCTCGGCGGTTATGCCCATGTGTTTGCGGCTGCGGCCGGGCTTTCGGTGCTGTTTCATGCGGTGCCGGCGCTCTATCTCGCCGTCAAGCTGGCGGGCGCCGCCTACCTCGTCTGGCTCGGCATTTCGCTGTTCCGGGCCAAGGCGCGCGGCGAGACGGACCTGCCGTCGATCGCGGCAAAATCCGGCTGGCGGGCCTTCTTCGAAAGCATCACCGTCGAGATCCTCAATCCGAAGACGGCGCTGTTCTTCGTCGCCTTCCTGCCGCAGTTCATCGATGCCTCGGCGGTGTTTCCGGTCTGGCTGCAATTCGTCCTTCTCGGAACGATCGTCAACCTGATGTTCTCGTCGGCCGATATCGTCTGCGTGCTTCTGGCCGGTGTGCTGATCGCGCGGCTGAAGCGTTCCAGCCGCGCACAGCGCATGGTCCAGCGGGCGGGCGGCGGATTGCTGGTCGGGTTAGGCCTGCATCTGGCGTTTCAGAAGGGCTAAGGCGCCTGCCTCAGAAACGGCATGACAGCCCGCACTTTCGGGTCGCGCAGCCACAGTCCCGCCCACAAAAGCAATCCGACATAAAAGCCGAACAGCAGGTGCGAGAACAGCGGGCTGCCGGCGCGCAGGTGCGTGGCCATTGCGCCGCCCAGATAGCCTGTGAGCAGCACAGCGCCAAGCAGTGCGGTGCGCGGCACGGCGTAGAGCGCCAGGCAGATCAGGGTGACGATGCCGAGCCCGCGTGCAAGATTTTCCGACGGCGGATAACCGAGCCCTGTGAGCGTCTCGATGACGACGGGCAGGGGAAACAGCTTGATGACGCTGTCGAAGAGCAGGAAGAGGATGACGAGACCGCTGAGGATGTAACCGGCGATGGTCATGGCTTTCGGGTTCTGAACGGGTACGGACATGGCGGTCTCCTCTTGCCGGCTCAGAGCGTCTTGGCGAGGGCTTCGAGCTGGGTGGCGCACTGGCCCCAGCCTTCGTGAAAACCCATCTTTTCGTGATTGTCGCGGTTTTCGACCGTCCAGTGGCGGGCACGGGCGGTGTAGCGTGTTTTTCCGTCTTCATCCTCGAAGGTGATGATGCCGGTGAAGAACGGCTTTTCCGCCGGTTCCCAACCGGCCGTGTAGGCGTCGGTGAAGACGATCTTCTCGTTCTCCACGATCTCGAGATAGACACCGCGATTGGGGAACTCGTTGCCGTCAGGATCAGCCATGACGATGAGATTGCCGCCGCCGGTGCGCAGGTCGACTTCGGCATGAGCGATGGTCCAGGGGGCGGGCACGAACCATTTTTTCATCAGCTCGGCGTCGGTCCAGCATTTGAACAGGATTTCGCGCGGCGCGTCGATCAGGCGGGTCAGAACGAGTTCGCGGTCGTTGCCGGGGGTGATTGTGTCGGTCATGGCAGTTTCCTTTCTGGTTTTCGTCTCTGCTCCAAGGACGAACGACGAAGCGCCGTTCCGACAGGCGGGATCAAATTTATTGCACGGATGCAGGTGCGTTGTCCCTGGCGAGGCGGTCGAGGTGGATGCGGATATGGGCAGCCTCGGCTGCGGTGTTGGCGAGCGCGATGGCGCGGTTGAAAGCGATGCGGGCTTCGTTCGGGCGATCGAGCTGCAGCAACAGCCCGCCCTTGACGCCATGGAAGTGGAAATAGCTGTTCAGACGTTCGGCGAGCGGTTCGATCAAATCGAGCGCTGCGGCCGGACCCTTCGTCTTGGCGACGGCGACTGCGCGGTTGAGCGTTATGACCGGCGAGGGCTGCAGGCGCTCCAGCCCGGCATAGAGCAGGTCGATCTCGTTCCAATCGGTGTCTTCGGCGCGAAGCGCGCGGGCATGCAGGGCGGCGATGGCTGCCTGAATCTGGTAGGGGCCGGGTTTGCGGTGGCGCATGGCCTTGTCGATCAGCGACAGGCCTTCGCCGATCATCGGCCGGTTCCAGAGGCTGCGGTCCTGCTCTTCCAGCAGAATCAGCGCGCCGCTGGCATCAAAGCGGGCGGCAGCGCGGGAATGCTGGATCAGCATCAGCGCGACCAGACCCATGATTTCAGGCTCAGCGGGAAAGAGGCGCAGCAGCAGGCGGCCGAGACGGATCGCCTCGTCGCAGAGCGGGCGTGTGGCCTGGCTGGTGGTGCCGGAGGCGGAATAGCCTTCGTTGAAGATCAGGTAGAGCATCGCCGATACCGCAGCAAACCGTTCGGCGCGAGCATCGGCGTTCGGGATGTCGAAGGGCACGCCGGCGGCGGCGACCCTCGCCTTGGCGCGGGTGATGCGCTGCTCCATGGCGCTTTCGCCGACCAGGAAGGCACGGGCGATCTGCACCACCGAAAGGCCGGAGACGATGCGGAGCGCCAGCGCGATCTGCTGGGTTTTCGGCAAATCCGGATGGCAGCAAACAAAGAGCAGCCGCAGGATATCGTCGCGATAGTGTTCGCCGTCGAGCCGTTCGGCCATATCGGCCTCGGCGTCGTCCGTGTCGGACAGCATGTCTTCGGGCGGCAGCGGCACCTGCTTCGAACGGCGGCGCATCGTATCGATGCCGGAGTTGCGGCCGACGAAGATCAGCCAGGCGGCGGGATCGCGCGGCGGGCCCTTGTCCGGCCAGTTCTTCAAGGCCCGCAGGCAGGCTTCCTGAAAAGCTTCCTCGGCGGTGTCGAGGTTGCGGAAATAGCGCAGGAGCGCGCCCATCGCCTGGGGACGGGCAGAGGTAAGAGCCTTGTCGATCCAGGCGATGTCGGTCATTTTTTCGGGTCTCCGGGTTTGAAAATGGCGAGAGGCCGGATTTCGTAGGCGCCGCCTTCGGGATTGGCGATGGCGAGGTCACGGGCCGCGTCGAGGGCTTCCTGCAGGTCCACACACTCGACGATGAAGAAGCCGAGAAGCTGCTCCTTGGTCTCGGCAAAGGGCCCATCGAGAACCAGCAGTTCGCCGTGACCCTTGCGCAAGGTGGTTGCCGAGGTGGTCGGCAGCAGGCGGGCGACCGGGCCGAGCCGGCCGGCGCTCGCCAGCGCGCCCTCGACGGCGGCCAGCCGGTCCATGGTCTCCCGGTCCTTCTCCTCGGACCAGGCTGAGGTGACGGTCTCGTCATTGTAACAAAGAATGGCGTACAGCATGGATCGCTCCCGGTTCGTCTGACAAAGAACGAATGAGTAGCGCCGATACCGACAGACGACACCTAAATATTTTTGATGATTAGCCCCGGCGCATCCTGATGACGCGCCTCGCGCCTCATGTGATCGACGGGCCTCAGCGGGCGGCGCGGACGTTCTCGATCCGGAAATCCCAGGTGAGCGCCTTGGGCGGCGACAGAGTCTGGTCGGGGAAGGTCAGCGTGGTGCGGAAAACCTGCGTCTGGCCCGGAGCGACGCGGATGAGGATCAGGGCCGTGTCATCGCCCAGCACGGTGCAGGCACCCTCCGGGCAGTCCTTCATGGTCACGGCGAGCGTGAAATAATCGAGTACGGCGGCGCTGTCGTTCCGGATGGTGCCGGTGACATGATAGGCGGTCTTCGGCGTGCCCTGGACAATGCGCGGATCCACCAGCACCAGCTGCTCCGGTGTGATCGAGGACGAAGATTGGGGTTCTGCCTGCGGCTTGCCGGTGCGGCCGCTGTCTTCGCTGAGCCAGACGATGAAGGCCGCAAACAGGGCTGCTGCGACGACGAGAGACAGAGCCGGTATCAGCAGGTCACCTGCCGTTTTCGCTCCACGCGCCAAATAGACAATCCCCAGCGCGACACACGCAGCCACAAGCCAAATCATTCACGTCCTCCTCCCCACGTATATAGGAGGTGCGGACCCTTGAAGGAAGCGCCGGGGAGATTATTCCCCGGCCACGTTTGCCCCTCAGCCGTGATTGATCATGACGTGGCGAACGGCGGTATAATCCTCCAGCGCATAGACCGACATATCCTTGCCGTAACCGGACTGTTTCAGGCCGCCGTGCGGCATCTCGTTGGTCAGCATGAAGTGGGTGTTGATCCAGGTGCAGCCGTATTGAAGGCGGGAGGCTGCCTTCATCGCCTTGGAAATATCCTTCGTCCAGACGGAGGAGGCGAGGCCGTAGTCGCTGTCGTTAGCCCATTTCACCGCCTGGTCGTCTTCGGTGAAGCGGGTGATGGAGACGACGGGCCCAAAGACTTCACGGCGGACGATCTCGTCGTCCTGCGTGGCGCCGGCCACCACCGTCGGCTGGAAGAAGAAGCCGTTGTCGCTGCCGAGTGCGCCGCCGGTGGTGATCTCGATATGCTTCTGTTCGGCCGCACGCTCGACGAAGCTGGCGACGCGGTCGCGCTGGCGCTTGGAGATCAGCGGGCCGATCTCGTTTTCGGTGTCGTCGGCCCGGTTGTAGGCGATGGTCGAGACTGCCGACGACAGGTCCGCCACCAGCTTTTCGTAGATACGGCCCTGCGCATAGATGCGGCAGGCGGCGGTGCAGTCCTGACCGGCATTGTAATAGCCGAAGGTGCGGATGCCGGAGACGACGGCCTCGAGATCGGCGTCGTCGTAGACGATAACCGGGGCCTTGCCGCCGAGCTCCAGATGCGTGCGCTTGACGGTCTTGGCAGCGGCCTGCAGTACCTTCTTGCCGGTGGCGATATCGCCGGTGATCGAGACCATGCCGATCTTGGGGTGATTGATCAGCGCATTGCCGATGCTTTCGCCGCGGCCAAGCACGACGTTGACGACGCCTTCCGGCAGGATGTCTGCGAGCAGGCGGGCCATTTTCAGGGCCGTCAGCGGCGTCTGTTCGGAGGGTTTGAAGACGACGGTGTTGCCGCCGGCGAGCGCCGGGGCGAGCTTCCAGGCCATCATCATCAGCGGGTAGTTCCACGGCGCGATCGAGCCGACGATGCCGACCGGGTCGCGGCGGATCATCGAGGTGTGTCCGGGCAGATATTCGCCGGCCACGGTCGCCTGCATCGAGCGAACGGCACCGGCGAAGAAACGGTAGCAGTCGACGATGGCGGGGAGCTCGTCATTGAGCACCGCATTGATCGGCTTGCCGCAGTTGAGCGCTTCCAGCGCTGCAAAACCGGCGGCGTCCTTCTCGATCGCATCGGCGATCTTGAGGAGGTAGCCGGAGCGTTCGGCCGGCGTCGTCATCGACCAGGAGACGAAGGCTCTTTCGGCTGCATCCACCGCCGCATCGACCTGCGACAGCGAGGCTTCCGCCAGTTCGAGGATGGTGGCGCCGGTCTTCGGGTTCA
Organism: Pararhizobium sp.; assembly: GCA_030655075.1. GTDB lineage: Bacteria > Pseudomonadota > Alphaproteobacteria > Rhizobiales > Rhizobiaceae > JAURWE01. Next base: position 126,991 of record JAURWE010000024.1, on the reverse strand, counting down.
GGATGTGCTCCTCGACTTCCGTTCCAGCTTCGAATTTGGAGCCGATCAAGAGTTGCGTGTCCATGGCATTGTCTCCGTTGGTTTTATGGCGCGAGTGGCTGATAGCGAATGGCGAATGGGGCGTGACAGCGGCCTGCCTTGAGAACCCCTATTCGCTACTCGCCACTCCCCATTCGCACGTTTTACTTTCCGCTTCCGGCTATCTGGTCGCCGTCGCGGGTGAGATAGAAGGCTGCCAGGATCGGCAGGAAGGTGACGAGCACCACGACCATGGCCACCACATTGGTGACCGGGCGCTGGCGCGGGCGGACCAGTTCTTCCAGCATCCAGATCGGCAGCGTCGCCTGCTGGCCGCTGGTGAAGGTTGTGACGATGACTTCATCGAAGGAGAGCGCGAAGGCGAGCATGCCACCGGCCAGAAGCGCCGTGCCGATGTTGGGCAGGATGACATAGCGGAAGGTCTGGAAGCCGTCGGCGCCGAGATCCATCGAGGCCTCGATCAGCGAGCCGGAGACGCGGCGGAAGCGGGCGACGGCATTGTTGTAGACGACGACGACGCAGAAGGTGGCGTGGCCAAGCATGATCGTCCAGAACGAGAAGGGAATTTCGGCCAGCGAGAAAGCCGAGCGCAGCGCGATGCCGGTGATGATGCCGGGAAGGGCGATCGGCAGGATGACCAGCAGCGACACCGCCTCGCGGCCGAAGAAGGCCGTGCGGCTGACAGCGGCGGCGCAGAGCGTGCCCAGCACCAGCGCGATGACGGTGGAGATCGAGGCGACCTTCACCGAAAGGATCATCGCCTCCCAGACATCCGGCCGGTTCCAGGTGACGGCAAACCATTGCAGCGTCAGGCCGGGCGGCGGGAACTGGTAGCTCTTTTCCTCCGTGGTGAAAGCATAGAGGAAGATCAAGAGGATCGGCAGGTGCATGAAGGCGAGCCCGCCGACGGCGGCGATCTTCAGCGCCAGCGGCGCGGAGGTGGAGCGGTCAGAGCGCATCGAAGGCCCCCATGCGCTTGGCCATCCAGAGATAGAGGCCCATGATGACGACAGGAACGACGGTGAAGGCGGCGGCGAGCGGAATGTTGCCGGCGGTGCCCTGCTGGGCATAGACCGCCTGGCCAATGAACAGGCGCGACGAGCCGATGATCTGCGGGATGATGTAATCGCCCAGGGTCAGCGAGAAGGTGAAAATCGAGCCGGCGACGATGCCGGGCAATGCCAGTGGAAACAGCACGTGGCGGAAAGTCTGGCCGGGCGTGCCGCCGAGATCGGACGAGGCTTCCAGCAGATTTCCCGGCACGCGTTCCAGCGAGGCCTGCATCGGCAGGATCATGAAGGGCAGCCAGACATAGATGAAGACGATGCAGGTGCCGGTATAGCTGATCGACAGCGAGTTTCCGCCGACGATGGGCAATGCCAGCCAGGCATCGAGCAGCCAGAGCAGGTGCAGCTTGGCAAAAAACCAGGTGAGGATGCCTTCCTTGGCGAGGATCAGCTTCCAGGCATAGACCTTGACGAGGTAGCTCGACCAGAGCGGCAGCATGACGCCGAGATAGAAGACGGCCTTCCATTTTCCTTGCGCATAACGGGCGGCATAATAGGCGACGGGGAAGGCGAGGATGGCTGACAGCAGCGTAACTGTCACGGCCATGGTGACCGTGCGGACGATGATATCGAAATTCGACGGCACAAGCAGTTGCTTGTATGTCCAGAGCGTGAACTCATAATTGATCAGGCCGGAGAAATCGTCGATCGAGAAGAAGCTCTGCAGCAGCAGGGCGAAGAGCGAACCGAGGTAAATGATGCCCAGCCAGAGCAGCGGCGGGGCGAGCAGCAGGGCGAGGAAGACGGACGGATTGCGCCAGAAGAAATCGGACAGGCGGCCGGTCAATCCACTGCGGCCGCTGATGATCGAGGGGGTGGCCGCCGTCATGATGCGGCATCCATCATGTGGAGTTCGGCCGGGTCGAAGCTGATGGTCACGGCACTGCCTGTCTCCGGAACGGCGGCGTGGGCGGGCGAGGAGATCGACAGGCGCGTGCCTCCGGTCTCGACCGTGATGCGGTTCGAGGCACCGAGAAAGCTGCGCGAGATAACGGTGGCCGGAAGCCGCAGATGGCCTGCGGCCGGATCATCAATGCGGATCGCCTCGGGCCGCAGGCTGGCATAGTTTGCCGGCAGATGCAGGCGGGTGATGAACTCCGGCGGCAGCACATTGGACGAGCCGACGAAATCGGCAACGAAGCGGGTGCGCGGGCGCTTGTAGATGCTTTCCGGCGAGCCGAACTGCTGGATCTTGCCGTCGTTGAAGACGGCGATGCGGTCGGCCATGGAGAGCGCCTCACCCTGGTCGTGGGTGACGAAGACGAAGGTGATGCCCAGCGATTTCTGCAGGCTCTTCAGCTCGTCCTGCATCTGTTCGCGCAGTTTCAAATCGAGCGCGCCGAGCGGCTCGTCCAGCAGCAGCACGCGCGGCTTGTTGACAAGGGCGCGGGCGAGGGCGACGCGCTGGCGCTGGCCGCCGGAGAGCTGGCCGGGGCGGCGGGCGCCATAGTTCGGCAGCTTGACCATGGCAAGCGCATCTTCTGCGGCACGGCGGCGTTCTTCGCGGCCGACACCCTTGACCATCAGGCCGTAGGCGACATTGTCGAGGATGCTCAGGTGCGGGAAGAGGGCATAGTCCTGGAAGACGGTGTTGACGTTGCGCCGGTAGGGCGGCACGCCCTCGGCGGTTTCGCCGAAAATCTCGATATGGCCGCCGGTCGGCTGCTCGAAGCCGGCAATCAGCCGCAGGCAGGTGGTCTTGCCGGAGCCGGACGGGCCCAGCATCGCGAAGAATTCACCCTCGGCGATGCGAAGGTTGACCGCGTCCACCGCCTTGACCGGCGCTGACGCAGAGCCGAAATGGCGCGATACGTTGTCGAAGAGAACGGCAGCGGTCATGAGGGGCTCCGATTGCTACGCGCGGCTTGGCCGGGTTCAGCCGATGATGAGAACGAGAGGGGCGTCAACCGCACAAGTACTCCCTCCCCCTTGTGGGGAGGGTTGGGGAGGGGTTCTTTTCAGACTGAAAACCCCTCCCGACCCTTCGGGCCACCCTCCCCACAAGGGAGAGGGAAAAAGTGCATCACCGTCCGCCGATGACGCCGATGTAGTCCGATACCCAGCGGTGATAGGGCACGCACTCGCTCTGGCTTTCGCACTTGGAAACCGGCGTCTTCCAGAACTTGATCTTCTCGAAGTCGTTGTAGCCGTTGGCGGCGCAGCCTTCGTCGGTCAGCAGTTCATTGCCCTTGCAGGCGGCCGGAACCGAGGGAACCGTGCCGAACCAGGCGGAGACGTCACCCTGGACCTTCGGTGACAGCGTGTGTTCCATCCACATGTAGGCGCAGTTCGGGTGTGCGCTTTCGGCGTGCAGCATGGTGGTGTCGGCCCAGCCGGTGGCACCTTCTTCCGGGAAGACCGAGGCGATCGGCTGCTTTTCGGACTTCAGGAGATTGACCTGGAACGGCCAGGAGCCCGAGGCGACGACGCCTTCATTCTTGAAATCGTCGATCTGGATCATGGCGTCGTGCCAGTAGCGGCCGGCCAGCGTGCGCTGGACGCGCAGCACGTCGAGCGCTGCCTTGTACTGGTCTTCGTTGAGTTCGTAGGGGTCCTTGATGCCGAGTTCCGGCTTGTGGAACATCAGGTAGTTGGCGGCATCGGCCACATGGATCGGGCCGTCATAGGCCTGGATGCGGCCCTTGTTCGACTTGCCGTCCGGCAGCGTCATTTCCTCGAAGACAACCTTCCAACTCTTCGGCGCCTCGTTCTTGAAGGCTTCGGTGTTGTACATCAGCACGTTCGGGCCCCAGACATAGGGCGTGCCGTAATGCACGTCCTTGACCGTGTGCCATGGTGCGTTCTGCAGGCGCTCGTCGATGGTCGACCAGCTCGGGATGAGGGCGGTGTTGATCGGCTGGACGCGCTTGCCGGCGACGAGCCGCAGCGAAGCGTCGCCCGATGCTGTGACGAGGTCGAAGCCGCCTTCGTTCATCAGAGCAACCATTTCGTCCGACGTGGCGGCAGTCTTGACCGAGACCTTGCAGCCGGTGGCCTTTTCAAAGCCGGTGACCCAGTCGTAACCCTTGTCGGTCTCGCCGCGCTCGATGTAGCCGGCCCAGGCGACGATCGAAAGTTCGCCTTCACCCTTGCCGAGTTCCTTCAGCGGCTCCTGCGCAAGCGCTGAGGACACGAAGGCCAAGGACAGGGTAAGGGCCGTGCAGGATTTCAAAATCTGCTTCATCTGACAGTCTCCCGGTTGGTTCGCATTTTGCGATTTGTTCCCGGGACGAAAGGTGCCGTGAAATTGCCGCTTTCGCAAATTCATTAATCAGAAAGGCGATATCGGAATTTCCGATATCTGTCCGCTAGCGTGGCCGGCCGGATCGCAACGCCTCCGCCACGCCGATGAAGTCGCGGGCCGCCTGCGGCAGGCCGGACCCCTTGCGCCAGACCATGCCGACCTGAACCACGGGCAGTGCGCCCGAAACATCGCGGCTTTCGATGCGGTCGCCCTCAAGCGACCAGGGGCGGTAGACGAGATCCGGCAGCAGCGCGATCCCGGCGCCCGTCGCGACCAGGCTGCGCACCGCTTCGACCGAGCGGGTGCGGAAGGCCACATGCGGGCGGGCGCCGAGTGCCGACAAAAGTTTGCCGGTGTTCTCCTCGATTTCATCGACCGTGAGCATGATCAGCGGCTCCTTGGCGATGTCGCTGACCGAGATGATGTCGGCCGAGACCAGCGGATGGCCGAGCGGCAGCCAGAGGCGATAGGGAGAGGTCTCGATGATTTCGGCCTGCAGCGCCATGCGGTCGCGCAGGTTGGAGATGACCATGACGGCGACATCGAGTTCGCCGCCGATCAACAGATGTTCGAGATAGGACCCATTGTCCTCGATGGCGCTGACCTCGACGCCCGGATAGGCGCGGCGGTAGCGGGCAAGCAGGTCGGACAGGACGTAGCCTGCGACCAGCGAGGTGACGCCGAGGTTGAGCTTGCCGCCGGTCTGCGGCTGGCCTTGCGAGAAGAAGCTGCGAGCATCGGAAACATCCGAAAGAATCTTTGTCGCATGGCGCAGAAACTGGTGGCCATTGTGGGTGATGTGCAGGCCGCGCGAGTGGCGCTCGAACAGCACGACGCCGAGATCGGTTTCCAGTTCTTTCACCGCCTCGGTGATCGAGGACTGCGAGATCGACAGGTTCTGTGCGGCTCGGGTGACCGAACCCTGTTCCGCGACGGCGACGAAGTACTGCAACTGACGGAGGGTGAAGGCCATGGTCTCAATTAAGCCAGCGGCGGGGCGCGTGGCAAGGCGGTTGATGGCGCGAGGGGCCTGCCGCGAAAAGGTGCGCTTGCGATCTTGGAAAAAACTTGATTATTGTATTCATAAATCGAAGAGATCGCAGGGATGGCCCAGACAGTCGCATCGGCCTTTAGAGAGCGAGGATCGGCCCCGGCGCTGATCTTCCCCGGCCGTGCCGTCATCACCTACGAAGAACTGGCAGACAGGGTGGCCCGCCAAGTGGCGGCTTTCGGTGATGCCAACTTACACTCTGCCAAAAAGCTCATCGCCATCGAGGCTGAACATTCCGAACACGCCGTCATCGCCTATCTGGCGGCGCGGGCCGGTGGCCATGCAGTGGCCATGGTGACACCCGGCTGCGGTGCGGGCAGGGATGCTTTCGAGACGGCTTTTCAGCCTGATATCGTCTACCGGAGAATCGGTGACCGCTGGACTTCTGTCGAGGCCACGCACGCTCTTGAGCGTGGTTCGGAGCTGCATCCGGATCTGGCGCTGCTGCTGATGACGTCCGGGAGCACGGGCGCACCGCGCGGTGTCAGGCTGTCTTCTGCCAATCTCGATGCAAATGCGGGCTCGATCGCGCAATACCTGGGGCTGACCCCGGCCGACCGCGCCTGCCTCGTGCTGCCCTTGCACTATTCCTACGGCCTGTCGGTGCTGAATTCGCATCTGGCCGTTGGCGCCAGTGTTTATTTTCCGCGCAAGTCCATTCTCGATGAGGGCTTTGTCGACGGGCTGAATGATGCCGGCTGCACCAATCTTGCCTGCGTGCCCTATTCGTTCGACCTCCTGGAAACCATCGGCTTCCGCCAGCGCGCCAGTTCGCTCAGCTTCATGACGGTCGCCGGCGGGCGGCTCGATCCGGAGCGGGTGCGGCTTTACAACCGGCATATGCGCGATCAGGGCGGAACGTTCTTTGCGATGTATGGCCAGACCGAGGCCACGGCGCGGATCGCCTATATGCCGCCTGCTTTGCTTGAGGGCAATGAGGACCGGATCGGCATCGCCATTCCCGGCGGGACGCTGTCGCTGGAGACGGAGGATGGCGCGCCCATTTACCGGACGGGAGAGGTGGGCGAACTGGTCTATCGCGGCCCGAACGTAATGATGGGCTATGCCGCGTCCCGTGCTGACCTGGCGCAGGGTTGTGGCAGTGGCACGTTGCGGACCGGCGATCTGGCCGAGATCGATGCCGCCGGGCTGTTTCGGATTCGCGGGCGGTTGAAGCGGATTTCCAAGGTGGCGGGGCGCCGCATCAGCCATGACGGGCTGGAAGAGGTCTTGCGCAAGCAGGGTATCTCCGCCGCCGTTGTGGGCGACGACAGGGGCGTGCACGCATTTTTCCAGGATGGGGCGGACAGCGACGCGGTGCGCAAGGTTCTGGCGGCGGCGAGCGGGCTGACGCTGCTGCAGGCCGGAGCCTCGCATCTCGCGGCCTTTCCCCGGCTCTCCTCCGGCAAGATCGACTATGCTGCGCTCCGGCAAGGTCTTGCCGACGTTGACGCGCCCGCCATCGGCCCCGGGCACAGTCTGAAGGCGATTTTCGAGCAGGTTTTTTACCCGAGGAAGGTCGAAGAGCGGGACAGTTTCGTCTCGCTGGATGGCGATTCCCTGCGCTTCGTGCAGATGTCGCTGGCGCTGGAGCGCACGCTTGGCGAGGCGCCTGACGGATGGGAGCATATGACGCTCGGCTCGCTCTCGGCGCGGGTGCCGCGCCCGCGCGCTGAAAGCACCGTCGGCACCGATCTGCTCATCCGGGCCTTTGCCATTCTTCTGGTGGTGATCCAGCATGAAACGCTGTGGCCGGTGCCCGGCGGGTCCGCTGCCATGGTGCTGCTGGCCGGTTTCAGTCTGGCGCGCTTCAAGCTCGGGGCGCTGAAGAGCGGCGATATCGGGGCGGTGCTCTGGCCGGCCATGCATGTGCTGGTTCCTTATTATCTCATCGTTTTTGCCTATGCTGCTGTGTGGGGCGATGTCCCGTGGGCATCCGTGCTTCTGGTTGGCAATTTCGGGCTTGCCGATCCGGTGCGCCACAGCATGGTGCCTTATCTCTACTGGTTCATAGAAGCCTATTTCCAGATGCTGCTGCTGTTCATCGGCCTGTTCATGCTGGCGCCCGTCCGGCGGCTGGCAAGCGTTTCGCCGTTCCGGCTCGGCCTGCTGATGATCGCCGCCGCCATAGCCGTGCGGCTCATCGTTCCCGGTTTCTGGATCATGACCGCCAACCGGCAGATTTTTACGCTGCCGTGGATCTTCTATCTGGCCGCCATCGGCTGGTCGGCGGCCTTTGCCGATACGGGCAGGAAGCGTCTTTTGGTGATGGCGATGGGCAGCGCCTTGTTCGTCTATCTCGCCTTCTGCGAAAGCGTCTGGATCGGCACGACGGTGAAATATCTGCTGCAGGTGGCTGTGCTGGGGGCGCTCTTGTACCTGCCACGGCCACGTGTTTCGCATGCGCTGAAGCGGCTGATCCTGCCGGTTTCAGCGGCGAGTTTTCACATCTATATTCTCCACCGCTTCGTGCCGGAACTGGCCTTGCCCGGTCTGCGGGACGCGGTGCCGCTGCCGGTCTTCTGGCTGCTCTCGATCTCCGGCGGGATCGCGCTCGGCCTCGGCGGCTGGTGGCTTCAGGGGCGGCTGCTGTCAAGTCTGGCGCAACAGAAAGCATCTGGGAATCTGCCCGGGCTTAAGGCATATACGGATCTGCGCGGCCCACGATCGGTCTGGCGCGGCTAGCGCGGCGTCTGCGCGCCGATCGGCGAGACAGTATGGACAAGACACTGCCAACACTGCCCACCGAGACCGGCATTCTTGCCTTCCACAAGCGCTGCGAGGATTTTTATCCTGTTGATGCGGTGGAGGCTCCAATCAGCCAGCAGCGAGCGTGGTACGATGCGCTCTGTGCCGCCTTCGATGCGCCGTCGCCGGAAGGGTTGACGCGGCAGGACGCGATGGTGGCGGGGCGCATTCCGGTGCGGCGCTACCGGCCGCGCGAGATCGCCACTGAGACGCGGCTCTACTACATGCACGGCGGCGGTTTCGTCGTCGGATCGCTCAACAGCCATGATGCGATCTGCGCCGAGATTGCCGATGCGGCAAAGGCGGAGCTGGTGTCGGTCGACTATCGCCTGTCGCCGGAACATGTCTGGCCGGCGGCCTTCGAGGACTGTTTTGCAGTGGCGCACTGGCTGCTATCGGATGGTCGCCCGCTGGTGGTTGTCGGCGACAGCGCGGGCGGCAATCTGGCCGCAGGCGTGGCGCTGCGGGCGCGCGACGAGGGCTTAACCGGCATCATCGGGCAGGCGTTGATCTATCCGGGTCTGGGCGGCGATCTGGTGTCGGGTTCCTATGTCGAGATGGCCGAGCCCCCGGGCCTGTCGACGGCCGATGTCGCCTATTACCGCGAGGTTTTGCAGGCCCCATGGGGGCATGCACATGCCTTCCCGCTGCAGGCCGCCGATCTATCGGGCCTGCCGCCCACCTATATCAGCGGCGCGTTTTTCGATCCGCTGCGGGACGATGCGCGGGCCTATGCGTCACGCCTTGCCTTGGCGGGTGTCGATGTTACCTACCGTGAAGAGCCGCAGATGATCCATGCCTGGCTACGGGCCCGGCATATGAGCGAGGGTGCGAAATCCGGCTTTGCAGCGCTTTGCCAGGGCATCGCGCGGCTGCTCTAAGTCTCACATGAAATCGCGCGGAATGGCTTTTGCGAAAACCTTCTCTAACACTTCGGCCTCGCCCTCGAACGCCTTGATCGTCGCCGAGACCTGCCATTCGGTGGCGGTGCAGGAGATCGAGGCGGTGCAGATGGTGCGCACGAACCAGCCCGGCCGTTCCATGTCGCAGGTCCAGATCGACAGGCCGCTCATCGACAGCGGGTCGTCGTTGGCGATCGACCAGACTTCGTCGCGGACCTGGCGGGTGGAAAGCCCGGTGCCGGGATGCTCGAACAGGCCGGTGTCCTCGTAGATCGTATATTCGGTAACACCGTTTGTCATGTCGCGGTCGACATTGCGGGCGGTCTCTGCGGGCAGGCGCTCGATATACTGCGGCAGCGGATCGGTGTTTTCAGGTTCCGGCAGATTGATCTTCAGATGATCGCCGAGCAGGGGCAGGGCGAGGCCGATCGAGGCTGTGTCGATGGTGAGTCCCGGATCGAACGGGGCGGGCAGCACCATCGGCCAGTAGGCGGTCGACAGCGACAGGCGTATGCGGTGGCCGGGGTTGAAGCGGTAGCCCATGGCGTCGAGCACCAGCCGTATCCTGGTTTTTTCTCCATGCACCATGGTCATGGGCGTTTCGTTGCCGTCGCGGTGGGCGAGATTGACCACGCCGAAGGTGACACGGGTGGCGGTTCCATCCGGGTGGATATCGACGATGCGGGCGATGAGATTGGCCCAGTCGGCCTCGCAGGCGAGTTCCAGTTCCAGCACCGGCTGGCCGAGAAAATCGACAGCGGCGTTAAGCGGGGCTGTCTGGAAGGTCAGCGAACCGGCGTCATCGTTTCGCTGGTCGCCGGCCATTTCGGCATCGGGCTTCAGCGTGAACCATTCGCCCGATGCCGTGCCGGTGTCGAGCGGAGACTTGATGTATACATCCTGTCCGGACGCGCCGGCGATCGGCATGCCGTGCTGCAGGGTGCCGAACTGGTCGACATAGAGGCTCTGCATGTCCGGCTGCTGCCAGTGGTCCTTGGCGATCCAGAAGCCCGGATCGCGGTCGCGGCGGGTTGCCGGGCGCGGACCGTCGAGAATATAGGCGCGCATCTGCGGCAGCGTCTCGACGCCGGTGTCCTCGCCACACAGCCAGCGGTTCCACCAGGCGATCGCCTCGCCATGGAAATCGACGCGCGGTTTCGGCCAGGCGAAATGCGGGTATTTGTGCACCCAGGGGCCAATCATCGCCTTGGCTTTCTCACCCAGACCATCGACCGCCAGCATCGGCGTGTTGCGATAGCCGTCTGCCCAGCCGGCAATGATCATGGCCGGCATCTCGACAGCAGAAAAATCATCGCCGATCGAGCCGTGTTTCCAAAAGGCGTCGCGGCGCTGGTGCTGCAGCCATTCCTCGATGAAGAAAGGCTCACCCTCCAGCCGCTCCATCCACATCTCGCGCCAGCGGTCGCCGACGATATCCGGGTCGGGTGCACGCGACTGGTAGGCGAGCATGGTGGCAGCCCAGGAGAGCTGCGCGGAGAGATGCGTGCCGTTCTTGTAGTGGATGTCGTCATTGTAGCGGTCGATGGTCGAGGCGATCGAGATCACCGCTTTCAGCGCCGGCGGGCGAAGGGCCGCCGCCTGCAGGCAGTTGAAGCCACCCCAGGAAATGCCCATCATGCCGACGGAGCCGTTCGACCAGCTTTGGGCGGCGATCCAGCCGATGAGTTCGCAGGCATTGGCCAGTTCGAGCTCGGTATATTCGCCGTCGATGACGCCATCGGATTCGCCCGAGCCCCGGATATCGACGCGCACACCGGCAATGCCGGCAGCGGCAAAGACCGGATAGGTGGATTCGTCGCGCGGGCTGGTGCCGTCACGTTTTCGATAGGGCAGGAATTCGAACACGGCCGGCACCGGATCGGCCTCGGCTCCCTCAGGCATCCAGATGCGGGCTGCCAGACGCGTGCCGTCGGCAAGGGTGATCCACTGGTTTTCGATGACGGAGAAGGTGCGGGGCATGGCAGGTCTTTCGGTGTTCTTGATGCCTGGGCGTTCGACCACTAGGATCGGGCCGATGTGAGGTGGAGATCGATATTATGCGGACGATGATGGCGGGACTTGGCGCAGGCGCGCTCATGCTGATGGGAAATGGGGCGATGGTGCAGGCTGAGGATGCGCCGTCGCCGCTGGCCGGCTGCGCGCTCTCCGGCGCCACCAGCGTCTTCATCGGCGGCGCACCGGCGCTCAGGCTTGCCGACGTGGTCAACTGCCCGGCGGAACTTTATGAGATCGTCCCCGGCATCATGATCGAGGGCCAGCCGCTGGTGCGGGTGCGCTCCGGCACCGGCGAGAAGGGCAACTGCACGACCCGGGGCGACGACACGGTGATCGCCAACGGCCAGGCGACGCAGCGGCTCGGCGACGTGGCGTGTACGGGGAAATGAGGCGCAGCTAGAGAGGCTCATCGGGCCGGCAATCCATCATACGGGTCGATGAACGGCACCTCGAAATGGCTGAAGTGTGCGCTGTTTCGGGTAATAACGGTAAGATCGTGCATAGCTGCGGTTGCCGCGATCGCCGCGTCAGGAAACGAAGCGTTGCTGCCTTTTGCGATGGCGCGGTCGTAAAGTTGGCCGGCCAGTTTGGCGGTCTCCAGATCGAGCGCGTGAATGCGTGCGGCGTAGTGATGAACGATACCGTCCAACCAGCCTTGGAAGGCGGAGGCTTTTGTACTCGCGCCTGTCCGGCGCAACCTGGAAATGCCCGTCTCAATTTCAGCTACCGTTATCACCGATAGATAAAGGTCGTCCGAAAGCTGCATTATCCACGCCGCAATTTCTCCTTCGATCGCTCCATGCTGGCGTTGTGGCGCCAGCAGCGAAATGATGTTGGTATCAAGCAGAAACATCAAAAAAGATCTCTGCCGAAGCCGGGTGTCGGCTGCCGGTCCGGCAAGTCTCCTTCCTCGATGGGCGCGTGCGTCAGCATCCAGCCAAAGCTTGGTACGTTTTTCGAAAGGCGCTCGAACTCCTTGTAGGAAATCACGACCGCGTCCTTGCGCCCATGGCGGGTGATGATGGCGCCATTGCCGTTGACGGCGTCGTCGATTACCGCAGACAGTTTTGCCTTGGCATCCTTCAACTGGATCTCGTTCATCGACATCTCCCGATATGACCACTGTGGTCATATTAGTCCGATGGTTCTCAGCCGTCAATTCCCGGCGCTGGCCATGCGCCGGGTTGTCAGCACCCGTTCCAGCCAGCCGATTTCCATTTCGGGGACGGATTTGAGGAGGAGGTCGGTGTAGTCGTCGAAGGGGGGCGACAGCACTTTCGATTTTGGGCCGAAGCGGACGAGCTTGCCCTTGTGCATGACGGCGACCGAGTCGGCGATGGCGCGGACGATGGCGATGTCGTGGGTGATAAAGACATAGGAAACAGCGGTTTCCTCCTGAAGCTTCATCAGCAGATTCAGGATGCCTTCGGCCACCAGCGGGTCGAGCGCCGAGGTCGGTTCGTCGCAGAGGATGAGCTCGGGCTTTGCCGCTAGCGAGCGGGCGATGGCGACGCGCTGTTTCTGGCCGCCGGACAATTCGGCCGGATAGCGGTCAGCAAAGCGGCCGCCCATCTCGATCTGGTCGAGCAGTTCCTTGACCCGGGCAGTCTTGGCCGCACCGCGCAGGCCGTAATAGAAGGTCAGGGGCCGGCCGATGATGTCGCGCACCGTCTGTCGCGGGTTCATCGCCGTGTCGGCCATCTGGTAGATCATCTGGATGCGGCGGAGCTGGTCCTTGTTACGTCCGGACAGCGCGCGCGGCAGCCCCTGTCCATCGAAGGTGATCGTGCCTTCGGACGGCGGCAGCAGGCCGGTGATGACGCGGGCGAGCGTCGACTTGCCGGATCCGCTTTCGCCGACGATGGCCAGCGTCTGGCCCTTGGGCAGATGCAGCGACACATCGTGCAGCACCTTGAAGCCGTTGGAATAGCCGGCGCTGACCCGGTCGATCCTGAGGATCGCGCCGGTCTGGTCGGTGGCTTCCTCGCGGCGTTCCTGGCGGACGTTGACCAGCGCGCGGGTGTAGTCCTGCATCGGGGCTTCGATGATCTGCTGGGTCGTGCCGTATTCGACCATCTTGCCGTGACGCAGCACCATGATGTCGTCGGAAATCTGGGCGACGACGGCAAGGTCGTGGGTGATGTAGAGGGCGGCCGTGCCGGTTGCCTCGATCGCGTGTTTGATGGCGGCCAGAACGTCGATCTGGGTGGTGACGTCAAGGGCGGTGGTCGGTTCGTCAAAGACGATCAGTTCCGGATTGGAGCAGAGCGCCATGGCGGTCATGGCGCGCTGCAGCTGGCCGCCGGAGACCTGATGCGGGTAGCGATCGCCGAAGGTTTCCGGATTGGGCAGGCCGAGCACGGTGAAGAGATAGAGCGCCCGCTTGCGCGCCTCGTCCTTGCTCATGATGCCGTGGCGCAGCGACGCTTCGATGACCTGATCGCCGAGCTTGTGGGCCGGGTTGAAGGCGGCTGCGGCAGACTGGGCAACATAACAGACGCTGGCACCGCGCACGGTGCGGATGCCGTTCTTGCCGAGCTGCAGGATGTCGCGGCCGTTGAGCAGCACCTGGCCGCCGGTGATCGAGGCGCCGCCGCGGCCGTAAGCGAGCGCGGAGAGGCCGATGGTGGATTTGCCGGCGCCGGACTCGCCGATGAGGCCGAGCACCTTGCCCTTCTGCAGGTCGAAGGAGACGTCGTCCACTAGCGTCACCGTTTTCGGCGGTTCGCCGGGCGGATAGCTGGTGGCCATGATGCGCAGGTTCTTGACGGAGAGCAGGGTGTTCGAACGTTCATGCATCGCCGCGTCCTCCCTTGAGGCTCGAGGTGCGTTTCATCAGCCAGTCGACGACGAGGTTGACGCAGATGGCCAGCGTGGCAATGGCAGCGCCCGGAACCAGGGCTGCCGAAATGCCGAAGATGATGCCGTCCTTGTTGTCCTTGACCATGCCGCCCCAATCGGCGGCCGGCGGCTGGATGCCGAGACCGAGGAAGGAGAGGGTGGAGAGGAACAGGATCGAGAAGGCAAAACGCAGGCCGAATTCGGCCAGGAGCGGCGACAGCGTGTTCGGCAGGATTTCCCGGAAGATGATCCAGATCGAGCCTTCACCGCGCAGCCGTGCCGCCTCGACGAATTCCATCACCGCCACATCGAGCGCCACGGCGCGGCCGATGCGGAAGACGCGGGTGCTGTCGAGCACGGCCATGACCGTGATCAGGATCCACAGCTGCTGCGGCAGCACGGCCAGTACCACGAGCGCGAAGATCAGCGTCGGGATCGCCATCATCAGGTCATTGAAGCGCGACAGGAGCTGGTCGAGGAAGCCGCCGGTGACGGCTGCGGTGAACGACAGCAGCATGCCGAGCGAGAAGGACAGGACCGTGGCGGCCAGAGCCACGAAGATGGTGGTCTGCGAGCCGTAGATCAGACGCGAGAGAAGGTCGCGTCCGAGATTGTCGGTGCCGAGCAGGAAGTCGCCGCCCATGGGCAGCCAGATGTCGCCGACGATTTCGCGTTCGCCGTGCGGGGCGATGAAGGGGGCAAAGACGGCACAGAAAACGGCGATCAGAATGCCGATGATGCCGATCCAGGCGCTGATGGGGATGGCTCTCAATCTCATCTTGGGTGCCTCAGGCGGGGATTGGCCAGGATCGCCAGAATATCGGCGGCCATGTTGAGAAGGATGTAAAAGGCGGCGAAGATCAGGCCGCAGGCCTGGACCACGGGCATGTCGCGCACGGTCACGGCGTCGACCATGTACTGGCCCATGCCGGGATAGACGAAGACGACCTCGACGACGACGACGCCGACGACGAGATAGGCAAGGTTGAGGGCGATGACGTTGATGACGGGGGCGATGGCGTTGGGTGCCGCATGTTTGGCGATGATGCGGAACTGGCTGAGGCCCTTGAGTTCCGCTGTTTCGACATAGGCCGATGCCATGACGTTGAGAATGGCGGCGCGGGTCATGCGCATCATGTGGGCCAGCACCACGAGAACAAGCGTGGCGGTGGGAAGCGCGATGGCCTTCAGGCGTTCGACCAGCGTCATGCTGTCATAGACGGTGGCCGGGAAGGTGGCGATGCCGAGCTGGACGGCAAAGAACAGGATGAGCAGGTAGCCGATGAAGAATTCCGGCAGGGAAATCGCCGCCAGCGAGACGACGTTGATGATCCTGTCCGGCAGCCGGTTTCGAAACTGCACGGCAAGCATGCCGAGAAGAACGGCCAGCGGCACGGAGATGATGGCGGCAAAGAAGGCGAGGAACAGCGAATTGCCGAGACGCTTGCCGATCTGTTCGCTGACGGAATTGCGGCTGGCCCAGGAGTTGCCGAAATCGCCCTTCACGGCGCCGCCGAGCCAGGTCAGGTAACGCTCTGTCAAAGGTTTGTCGAGGCCGAGGTCCTTGCGGATGTTTTCGACGGCCTGCGGCGTTGCCGACTGGCCGAGATAGGTGGTGGCGAAATCGCCGGGCAGGGCCTCGACGCCGCCGAAGATCAGCATGGAGACGGCCACCAGCAGCGCCAGGCTGAGCGCCAGGCGTTGCACGATCAGGGCCGACAGCGGATGGCGCAGCACGAAGCGGCGCCAGAAGGTGCCTCCGACCGGTGCTGTCATCGTCTGCGGCGAAAGCGCCGGCATGCCGCCAACGACGGCAGCCGGGGACTGAGTGTCAGCCCCCGGAACGCCGTTGGGCAGGGCCGGACCGTTTGAGGGTCCAGCGCCGGTCATCAGGCGTCGAGCCAGACGCGGGTGGCGACGTAGCCGTTCGACATGTCGTTGCCGATGTCGTGGACGTAACCCTTCACCTGCTTGGTGGAGGCGTTCACGAAATCGTTGAACATCGGCAGGATCAGGCCGCCTTCGTCACGCACCATCATGGCCATCGTGCGGTACATTTCCTTGCGCTTGGTCTCGTCAAGCTGGGAGCGGGCTTCCAGCACCAGCTTGTCGAAATCCTCGCGGAGGAAGCGCGTGTCGTTCCAGTCTGCCTTCGACAGGTAGGCTGTCGAGTACATCTGGTCCTGGGTCGGGCGGCCGCCCCAGTAGGAGGTGGAGAAGGGCTGGACGTTCCAGACGTTCGACCAGTAGCCGTCGCCGGGTTCGCGCTTCACCTCGATCTCGATGCCCGCCTTCTTGGCGCTTTCCTGGTAGAGAACCGCCGCATCGACGGCACCGGGGAAGGCAACATCGGAGGTGCGCAGAAGAACCGGGCCGCTGTGGCCGGACTTCTTGTAGTGGAAGGCCGCCTTGTCCGGATCATAGGCGCGCTGCTCGATGCCTTCGGGGAAGAGGGCATAGGTCTCGTTGATCGGGAAGTCGTTGCCGACCTTGCCGTAGCCGCCGAGAATGGTCTGCACCATGTTCTCGCGGTCCATCGAGTATTTCAGCGCCATGCGCAGGTCGATATTGTCGAACGGCGCGGTGTTGCAATGCATGATGAAGACGTAGTGGCCACGGCCGGACGTGTTGAGGATTTCAACGGTCGGGGCGCGCTTCAGGAGCGACACGGTCTTCGGATCGACCCGGTTGATGAAATGCACCTGGCCGGACGACAGCGCCGCGATGCGGGCGGTGGCGTCGTTCATACCGATGATTTCGACCGTATCGACATAGCCGCGGTTCGGGTTCCAGTCGTTGGCGTTCTTTTCGAAGGTGGCGCGAACGCCGGCCTCGAAGCTGGTCAGCTTGTAGGGGCCGGTGCCGATGGCGGCCAGCGGGTTTTCATAACCGCCGCCCGGCTGGATGATCAGGTGATAGTCGGTCAGGAGCAGCGGCAGGTCGGCATTGCCTTCGGTGAGCGTCAGGACGAGATCGCCGCCCTTTTCCTCGATGATCTTGATCGACTTCATGACGCCTAGCGCGCCGGATTCCGACTTCTCGTCGGTGTGGCGCTGCAGCGTCTTGACGACGTCGTCGATGGTCAGCTCCTTGCCGTCGTGGAAGGTGACGCCCTTGCGGATCTTGAAGGTCCAGACGGCGGCATCCGGCGACGGCTCCCAGCTTTCGGCCAGCGCCGGAACGGCGAGGCCGGTCAGCGGATCGGATTCGACCAGCATGTCGCCCCAGTTGCGGCCGACGACGAAGAGGAACTGCGACAGCGCCTTGGCCGGATCAAGGCTGTCAGTGGCTGCACCACCTTCAAGGCCGAGCTTCAGGTTGCCGCCGCGCTTGGGCTCCTGCGCCTGGGCGCTGGTGGAAAACAGCGTGCCGGCGGCCGAGAGCGAAAGGCCGAAGGCTGTTGCCCGGCCGATGAATTCGCGCCGGTTCATCTTGCCGTTCATGACCTGGTTCATCAGGTAATTCTTGTACTCCGTCATTCCCCTGTTCCTTTTTGTTTTTGCCGTTTGTTGCGTTGCTTGTCTTACAAGTTTCTTATTTAGTGACGCTGGCGGGCATTCTTGGAGGTAGTATATGGATGCCTCAAGCAATTGAAAGTACGAATCTTTCCGCCCGTTGCGCGTGCACTACCTGCCTTTCCACACCGGATCGCGTTTTTCTGTAAAAGCGCGTGCTCCTTCAAGCTGGTCGTCGCTCGAATAGAGAATGTCCACGGTCTTCAACTGCCGCCTGGTGATCTTGTTCATGGTCGTCTGGAAGTCGTTTCCTTCTGCATGACGCACGACTTCCTTGATCGCCGCATAGACCAGCGGCGGGCCGCTTTCGAGCAGCCGGGCGAGCTCCCAGACCCGTTCCATCAGCTTTGTCGCAGGCAATATTTCGTTGACGAAGCCCCAGCGGTGCGCCTCGGCCGCATCCAGCCAGCGGCCGGTGAACAGCAGGTCCATGGCGATGTGGTAGGGGATGCGCTTCGGCAGCTTGATCGAGGCGGCATCGGCGACCGTGCCGGAGCGGATCTCGGGCAGGGCGAAGGTGGCGTGTTCGGCGGCGAGGATCATGTCGGCCGAGAGCGCGATTTCGAGACCGCCGCCGCAGCAGATGCCGTTGATGGCGGCGATGACCGGCTTGTTGAGATCGCGCAATTCCTGCAGGCCGCCGAAGCCGCCGATGCCATAGTCGCCATCGACGGCGTCGCCGCCGGCGGCTGCCTTCAAGTCCCATCCCGGACAGAAGAATTTTTCACCGGCACCGGTGATGATGGCGACGCGCAGGCCGTCGTCGTCGCGGAAGCCGGCAAATATCTCGCCCATGATCCGGCTGGTGACCAGATCGATGGCGTTCGCCTTCGGCCGGTCGATGGTGACTTCGAGAATGCCGCCCTCGCGGCGGGTCTTGATCGGTCCTGTCATGCTAAGTTGTCCTTCGCCTGATCAGGGCATCCGCAGCGACGACACCGTCGCCGTCGGGCAGCACCATGATAGGATTGATATCCAGTTCCTCGAGCTGTGAGGCCACCGATGCGACATAGGATGCCACGGCAGCGACAGCCGCCACCAGCGCCTCAATGTCGCCTTTCGGGCCACCGCGATAGCCATCGAGCAATTTCCTGATCTTCAGGCCGGATATCGCCGCGCGAATGGCGATTTCGGAGGCCGGGAGGGTCAGAACGGCGGCGTCTTCCAGCAATTCCACCAGAATCCCGCCGGCGCCGATGGTGAGCACCAGTCCGGCAACGGGGTCGCGGAAGGCGCCGGCGATGATTTCGGCGACCGGTTTTGCAATCATTTTTTCAACGAGATAGCCGGATGCGACACCGGCCATGGCCTCTGCCGCCTCAATCACTGCCTCGCGGCTGCCAAGGTTGAGCCGGACGGCGCCCGCCTCGGTCTTGTGGGCGACGCCGAGGCCCTTGAGCACGACCGGAAATCCGAGCGTTC
This sequence comes from Pararhizobium sp., assembly GCA_030655075.1. GTDB lineage: Bacteria > Pseudomonadota > Alphaproteobacteria > Rhizobiales > Rhizobiaceae > JAURWE01. The sequence continues at coordinate 108,146 of JAURWE010000024.1, read as the reverse complement.
CGGCGGCATCGGCCGCTTGCGCCGCGGTTGCCGCCGTCAGGCCTTCGGGGATGGTCAGTCCGAAGGTGGCCAGTTCGCGCTTGGCGTCATGTTCCGAAATCGTGACGATCTCGCCGCCAGATGCTTTGGTTTTCAGCAAGGGAGCGGGGGCGGGTTTCGACCAGGCGGCGCCGATCAGGGCGGAGGTTTCGGCTGCAGCCAGCGCCTCGTCGATGCCGGAAAAGGCGATCACGCCGGATGCCATGAGGGAGAGGGCCGTGTCCTCGGGCATGTTTTCACCGAGGCTGGCAACAATACCGGCAACGGCGCCCGTTGCCTTGGCCGCGTCGATGACGGCGTCGCAGGTCGTCACCCAGTCGGTGGCGTCGCAGCGGTCCTGCCGGGGAAAGTCGAGAACGATGAGATTGAGCGCGTAGCCGCCCTTCATCATCGCCGAAAAGGCCTCCGTCTGTTTCTCGCGGTTGCCCCAGACGAAGGTGTGATAGTCGAGCGGATTGGCGATGGTGACCATCTCGCCGAGGCTCTGGCGCAGCGGCAGGCGCTGCTCGTCCTTAAGCGCGCGGAACACGGTCTTTCGTTTTTCCCCGGCGTCGGCCATCAGCGATGCCTCGCCGCCCGAGCAGCTCATCGAGGAAATGTCGAAGCTTTTCAGCGGTCCGTGCAGATGCAGGAGCTTGAGTGTTTCCAGAAGCTCCGGCAGCGTGTTGACCCGGCCGATGCCGAGCCGTTCGAGCAGGGCCGAGGAGACTGCATCATTACCGGCGAGCGATGCCGTGTGGGAGACGGTGGCCAGCTGCGCTGCCTCCGACTTTCCGACCTTCAGCGTCACGACCGGCTTGTTGAGCTCGCGGGCGCGGCTGGCCAGCCGTTCCAGCGCTTCGATGCTGTCGAAACCTTCGATGTGCAGGCCGACGGCGGTGACGCGCGGGTCTTCGAGCACGGCGCAGGCGAGATCCGACAGGCCCGTCTGGGCCTGGTTCCCAGCCGTCAGGATATAGGCGAGCGGCAGGCCGCGCATCTGCATCGAGACGTTGCAGGCGATGTTGGAGGACTGGGTGAGGACAGCAACACCGCGCTCGACGCGCACCATCCCGTGCTGGTCCGGCCAGAGAAGGGCACCGTCGAGCATGTTGATGAAGCCGTAACAATTGGGACCGACGATCGCCATGTCGCCGGCGGCCTTCACCAGCGCCTCCTGCAGGTCGTTGCCGTCGGCCAGCTCGCTGACGGCTTCGCGGAAACCCGAGGCATAACAGACGGCGCCGCCGGCCTTGCGGGCGGAGAGGTCGCGGATGATCTCGATGGTCAGCTGCCGGTTGACGCCGACGAAGGACGCATCCGGCGAGCCGGGCAGATCCGCCACCGAGCGGTAACAGGTGCGCCCGAGGATCTCGTCCTCGCGCGGATGCACCGGCCAGATCTCGCCGGTAAAGCCCATCTTGTCACACTGCTCGATCACCCGCCGCGCCTCCTTGCCACCGAAGACGGCAATGGAGGTCGGACGGATGAGGCGGGAGAGATCGCGGGTCATGCGCAGCCTCTCGTCTGAAACAAAATCAGCATCATCCTCATGCTCCCAGCGGCCGCAGCAGGTCGCGGCTGATGATGTGGCGCTGGATTTCGCTTGTGCCGTCCCAGATTCGCTCGACGCGGGCGTCGCGCCAGAAGCGGGCGAGCGGCAGGTCGTCCATCAGGCCCATGCCGCCATAGATCTGGATTGCCTCGTCGGTGACGCGGGCGAGCATTTCGGACGCATAGAGCTTGGCCGAGGCGATCTCGCGGTTGGAGGGCAGGCCCTGGTCGAGCCGCCAGGCGGCGTTCAGCGTCAGGAGGTCGGCGGCATCGATCTCGGTGATCATGTCGGCGAGCTTGAACGATACGCCCTGATTGGCGCCGATCGGCTTGCCGAACTGCTTGCGCTCGGCGGCATAGGGCAGGGCGTAATCGAACACGCGGCGGGCACGGCCGACGCAGGTGGCGGCAACGGTGATGCGGGTGGCGTAGAGCCAGTCGTTGGCGATGTCGAAGCCCTTGTGCACTTCGCCGAGAATGGCGGCCGAGGGCAGGCGGCAATCGTCGAAGGAGAGGATGCAGTTCTTGTAGCCGCGATGGGAAACCGAGGAATAGCCCTCGCGGATCTCGAAGCCCGGCGTGCCGCGATCGACGAGGAAACAGGTGATCTTCTTCTTCGGGCCGCGCGGCGTGTCTTCCTCGCCGGTGGCGATGAAGACGATGACAAAATCGGCGATGTTGGCATGGCTGATGAAATGTTTGGTGCCGTTGACGATCCAGTCGTCGCCATCGGGCCTGGCAAAACACTTCATGCCGCGCACGTCGGAGCCGGCGTCCGGCTCGGTCATGGCCAGCGCATCGAACTTGTCGCCCTTGACGGCAGGGATGAGATATTTTTCGCGCTGCTCGTCGTTGCAGGCCATGAGAATGCCGGAGGGGCGGCCGAAAAACACGGTGAGGCCCATGGAGCCTCGGCCAAGTTCGCGCTCCACCAGCGTAAACGTCTGATGGTCGAGCCCGGCGCCGCCGACCTCTTCGGGCATGTTGCAGGCAAAGAAGCCGAGGTCGATGCATTTCCGTTTGATTTCATCGCCGAGTTCCTTCGGCACGATGCCCGTACGCTCGACCTCGTTTTCATGCGGATAAATCTCGGTCTCGACAAAGCCGCGCACCGTATCGACGATCATCTGCTGTTCTTCGGTCAATGCGAAATTCATGGGTGCCTCCCTCCATTTTCATTGGAAGGCACACTGGCTTTGGCGCTTACCCCCCTCTGTCCCTCCGGGACATCTCCCCCACAAGGGGGGAGATTGACCGACGGCTTTTTACGCCCCTGACAGGTTGATGTTTGAACGTTGGATAGGTTCGCCGAAGAAGGCCGTTGGAAGAGAACGATCTCCCCCCTTGTGGGGGAGATGTCACGCAGTGACAGAGGGGGGTGAACAGCGGCGAATTCCAACATTTTGTTACCCTCTCTTCTGCCCCACACTTCGCCCGACACCCTCCGGCACCGGCAGACCCGCATGGGCGGCAGCGATTGCCTCGACTTTCGCAATCACCTCCGGCAGGGCCGGCACGGCCTTGCTGGCCTTCGAATCCACATGCAGCAGCATCTGTTCAGCCGTGGCCACCGGCTCGTTGCTGGCGGCATTGTAGATGGTCGAGAAGATGTGCAGGCGTTTTTCGTCGTGCGAGAGGATCTGGCAGGTGGAATAGAGCGCATCACCAAGCCTGGCTTCGCCGAGATTGCGGATGTGGGTTTCCACCGTGTAGTAGCTGTGCCCGTTCTTGACATAGTCGAGATCGACGCCGATCAGGCGCAGCAGGCCGTCGGATGTGTCGCCGAAAACCTGCAGGTAGCGGTGCTCGGTCATGTGGCCGTTGTAATCGACCCAGGCGGCGTTGACCTTGGTGTCGAGAATGCGAATGGGTTCCGCCTGGCCGAGATCGGTCTCGGGCTTTTCGGCATTGGCCCAGAGGCTCTGTTCGAAATCGGCGAGCAGCTTGCCCGCCCCCCAGCCCTTGCCGCCATCGCCGCTCTTCAGCGCATGCATGATGCCGACGAGGTTTTCGTCGCGGATGCGCTCGAGATCGCGGATGCCGCGGGCGCCGGACTGGGCATCGGACTGGCCGGCGATCTTGTCGACCAGGTCGTCGTCGAGATCGACCACGTCCATCAGCTTGGTCCAGGGCCAGGACAGGCAGGGGCCGAACTGGGCGAGGAAGTGGCGCATGCCGGCTTCGCCGCCGGCGATCCGATAGGTTTCGAACATGCCCATCTGCGCCCAGCGCATGCCGAAGGAATAGCGGATGACATCGTCGAGCGTTTCTGTGTCGCAGATGTCGTCCTTGATCAGCCAAAGACCTTCGCGCCAGACGGCCTCAAGCAGGCGGTCGCCGACGAAGGCCTCGATCTCCTTGTTGATGATGACGCCCTTCATGCCGATCGGCGCCAGTTTGGCCTTGGCGTCCTGCAGCGTCGATTTCGCCGTCTTCTCCCCGCCGACCAGTTCGGCCAGCGGCAAGAGGTAGACCGGGTTGTAGGGGTGGGCGACGAACATGCGCTCGGGATGTTTCATGTCGCGCTGCAGCTCGGTCGGCATGATGCCCGAGGTCGAGGAGCCGATAAGCGCCGTGGGCGAGGCGGCCGCGTCGATCTGGGTGATGACGTTGCGCTTCAGATCGACGCGCTCGGGCACGCTTTCCTGAATCCAGTCAGCGCCTTCGACGGCTTCTTCAATGCTCTTGACGAAGGTGAGGGTGCCCTTCTTCGGCAGGGGTGCCATGGTCAGCATCGCATAGGCGCGCTCGGCATTGGCCAGGACCTCGCCGACGATGCGGGTGGCTTCGGGATGCGGATCGAACATGTTGACATCGATGCCGGCCAGCAGGAACCGTGCCGCCCAGGCTCCGCCGATAACGCCGCCGCCGATGCAGGCCGCTTTGGTGATTTTTGTCATTGCTTATCCTGCCTCTTGTTCGTCGTGAAAACCCCTCCCGACCCTTCGGGCCACCCTCCCCACAAGGGGGAGGGATTTGGGGGCTCCCGGTCATTTCCACTTCGATCCGTCCCCCAATCTGCCGCCGCTGTCTCATGAAACCTCACGTGCGATTTTGATCGAAAGGTGCGGCACATTAAGCCCTCCCCTTGCGGGGAGGGTTGGGAGGGTCTTTACCGCTTGACCAATTTCAGCTTCTCGCGCACCTCGGCCGGGCCGATGATGCGGGCGCCCATGCCTTCCACCACCGTCACGGCCCGCTCGACCAGCTGGGCGTTGGTGGCGAGGACGCCTTTCGAGAGATAGAGATTGTCCTCCAGCCCGACGCGAACATTGCCGCCGGAAAGCACGGCAGCTGCCGGATAGGCAATGGCGTTGCGGCCGATGGAGAAGGCGGAAAAGGTCCAGCTGGCCGGCACGTTGTTGACCATGGCCATAAAGGTGTTGAGGTCGTCGGGCGCGCCCCAGGGAATGCCCATGCAGAGCTGTATCAGCACCGGGTCTTCGATCAGGCCTTCCTCGACCAGCTGCTTGGCGAACCAGAGATGGCCGGTGTCGAAGGCTTCGATTTCCGGGCGGACGCCGAGTGCGGTCATCTGGCGGGCCATTTCGCGCAGCATCGATGGCGTGTTGGTCATGACATAGTCGCCGAGCGAAAAGTTCATCGTGCCGCAGTCGAGCGTGCAGATTTCCGGCAGGCATTCGGCCACGTGGGCGACACGCTCGGTGGCGCCAGCCATGTCGGTGGCTTTTTCGTTGAGCGGGAAAGGTGCCTCGACATTGCCGAACACCAGATCGCCGCCCATGCCGGCCGTCAGGTTGAGCACCACGTCAATCTCGGCGGAACGGATGCGGTCGGTGACCTCCCTGTAGAGATCGAGCCTGCGGCTGGGGGCACCGGTTTGCGGGTCGCGGACATGGCAATGCACGACGGCGGCACCGGCCTTGGCGGCGTCGATGGCGGAGTCCGCAATCTGCTTCGGGGTAATCGGCACATGCGATGATTTCGACACGGTGTCGCCGGAGCCGGTGACAGCGGCGGTGATGAAGACATCGCGGTTCATGGCTAGCGGCACGGTTTTTCTCCCCTTGTTGTTGCAAGCATTACGACCCAAGAAAATGCCGCATGCTTTGCATTCCCGGAATCATTCTATACATTATCGGAATTCAACTGCTGGAAACCGCATGCTTTCACCCTCGTCCGATCCGTTGCATATCGACCTTCTGGTGCTGCCGGAGACCAATCTCATTCTGGTCGCGTCAGTCATCGAACCCTTGCGCGCCTCCAACCGCATCGCCGGACGGGAGCTCTACAGCTGGACGATTTTCAGTGCCGATGGTGCGCCGGTGGAGACTAAGAGCGGCATTCCGATCCCGGTCAGCGGCATGTTCGAGGCGGGCCGCGAGACTGCGCCGCTGTTCGTGCTGTCGAGCTACAACTGGCAGCGCAGCGATACGCCCATCCTGCGCATGGCGCTGTCGCAGGCGGCCCGGCACCGGGTAATGATGGCGGGGATCGAGTCCGGTTCCTGGCTTTTGGCCGAGGCCAGCCTGCTCCAGGGCAGCTCGGTGACCATACATTGGGAGGACTTTGAGGACTTTGCCGCGACCTATCCCCAGACGACCATGGTGCGCGAGCGCTTCGTCATCGACGGCAAGCGCATCACGACAGGCGGCTCGCTGCCAACGCTCGACCTGATGCTGGAAATCATCCGGCGGCGGCAGGGCTATTCGCTGGCGCTCGAAGTCTCCCGGTTGTTTATCTACGAACAGGAGCGCGCCTCCGGCGGCCTGCTGCAGGTGCCGTCGATCGGCAACATGCGCATCGCCGATCCACGCGTCGGCCATGCAGTGCGGCTGATGGAGGAGACGGTGGAGGCGCCGGTAACTTTGGCGCGCCTCGCCCGCCGCGTCGGCATCAGCGCCCGGCACCTGCAGGACCTGTTTCACGAGATCATGGGCGTGGCGCCGCATGTACACTATCTGGCGCTTCGGCTGAACGCCGCCCGCCGAAAGGTCATCGAAACCCGCGCCGACTTCGCCGACATCGCCGCCATCACCGGCTTCAACTCCTCCTCGGCCTTCTCGCGCAGCTACCGGGCGCATTATCACGAGAGCCCGAGCGACACCCGGCGGCGGCTGCGCCTGGCGGGGTGATGTGTCAGGTTCAATTTCTGGAGTCGGAACAGTATTTTGTCGGTGGAAGCAAAGAGTCTGATTCAACGCCCCATGATGCCGAGCATCGTTTGTCCCGCCTCGCGCGACAGGGCGTTTTTCTGCCAGACCAGCGACAGCGACTGGACGTAATCCGGGCCGAGATTGATCAGTGGCGGCGGAGCGGCGATGTTGGCGATCGAGGCGTGCGGCAGGACGGAGAGGAAGCCGTGGTTGCGCACGAGGTTGATGATCACAGGGATGGAATCGACCTCGATCAGCGTCAGGCGGTTGCGCTGGGCTTCGGTGAGGGTACGCTCCAGAAAGCGGCTGGTTTCCCGGCGCAGGCCGCTTTTGGCGCTGGGCACGGCGATCGGGTGTGTGAGCAGGATGTCGCTTAGGTCATTGGATTGTTCGGGAGACCTCGCCGTGCCACCGGCCAGCGCCAGGCCGGAGCGGGCAACGAGGGCGCCTTCGAATTCGGCCGGATAATCGGCCATGTCGATCAGCACCACATCGAAGCGCCGCGTCTTCAGGCCGGCGATCAACTCGTCGGCCGTGGTGCTCGACAGGAACAGCGGCTGGCGCGGGCGGGCCTTCATCCAGCCGGTGGTCAGGCTTGCGAGCATGGCGGCAATGTCGCTTTCGTGGCCGAAGGGGATGACGGCGCCGAGCCGCCAGGTGGCGGCCGTCTTGCGGAAGCGGTCGGCCGAGGCGCGCGACAGGCGCGCCCAGATGTCGACGAGCCGTTCGCAGATGGCGATCGCCGCCATGCCGTCATCGGTGCAGGTGACGCCGGATGGAGAGCGAGTGAGCAGCGGATAGGCCAGCTGTTGTTCGAGCGCGCTGATGTCGCGGGTGAGTTGCGGCTGGCCGAGGCCTAGGGTTCTTGCCGAGCCGCGAATGCTGCCGGAACGGGCGACGGTGACGAAACGGCCGAGCGTCGATAGGCTGATCGAGGGAACGGGTTTGGAGGTCGGCTGGCACCCAGGGGCCATAAGCTCGGCAATGGCGGTGCGGGCGGCGTCGAGATCGGCCATGCGCGCCTGTGCCTCCAGCGTCGGCACCAGCAGCGCGCCTTCGCGGCGGACCAGCGGCACGGCGATGGCTTGTTCGAATCGCTGCAATGCGGCGCTGACGCTAGCCGGCGGCCGGCCGATCAGGCGCGATGCCTTGCGAATGCCGCGTTCGCTCAGAATGGTGTGCACCGTATGCAGTGTCGCGATGTCCAAGGTGGCTCTCTCGTCCGGCGAAACGGCCGCCATTTCATGTCTTGTATGGCGCATCGTGTGTTCGGTTTTTGGGATATCCATATGGCGCAGCATTCTGCCTAGACTGCAAGAAAAAAGGGATATCGATGCTCGCTTCGCCAAAGACCACCGTGTTGAACGGGAGACCGCTGGGCTTCGCCACGCTGGAGGCGATCGGCTCGGGCTCTTCTGTCCCGGTCGCCAGCCGCGAGGGGCTGGAAAAGGTGGCGCAGGCGCGCAAGGTCATCACCGACCGCATCGCCATGGGCCTGCCGGTCTATGGCTCCAACACCGGCGTCGGTTCGATGAAGGACAGGCTGTGGACGGCCGATGATCTTGCCGAATTCAACCACGGCCTCGTGCTCGCCCATCATTTCGGCACGGGTCCGTTCTTCTCGCAGGCGATCGTGCGCAAGGCCATGGCGATCCGGGTCAATACGGCGCTCGGCGGCCACACGGGCTGCAGCCCGGATCTGGTTCACGCCTTCCTGGCGCTGCTCGACCGGGGCGTCGTTCCGGCCGTGCGCCGCAACGGCTCGATGGGCTGCGCCGATATCGGCCTGATGGGGCAGATCGCCTCGGTGCTGACAGGGGCGGGCGATGCCTTTTACCGGGGCGAGCTTATTCCCGCGCCGCAAGCGCTGGAGCGGGCCGGTCTGGAGCCCTTCGTCATGCAGCCGCGCGATGCGCTGGCCTCGCTCAGCGTCAATGCCATCGCCTATGCCGCCTCAGCCGATGTGTTGCGCGAGGCGGCCTCGACGGTGCGCATGCTGCTGGTGACGGGGCTGATGTCCTCGATGGCGATGGGCGCTTCGGCCGATCCGTGGCGGGTGGCTGCGGCGCTGTCGACGCGCGGTGAGGCGCTGGCAGGCTCCTGGCTCTACGGCCAGTCCGGCTGTGTCGACTGGCCTCTGCCGACCGCCATCCACGATCCGCTCAGCCTGCGCATGACGGCGCAGGTGTTCGGCGCGACGCTGGATACATTGCTGGTGGCGGCCGAACGGCTGATCGACGGAACCTATCTGTCCGATGACAATCCCGTGGTCTTTGCCGGCGGCGTGCACGCGTCCGGCGCGTCGCTGCCGCTGACGACGACGCTCTATATCGAAACCGCCCAGACCAGCTTTGCCCATGTGGCGCGCAATGTGCTCAACCGCTGCGTCCTCCTGTCGAACGGCGTGCGGCGCAATCTGCCGATGAACCTGGTGGCGCCCGGCGAAATCACCACCGGTTTCGGCCCTGTGATGAAGCTGGTGGTCGAGCTCTACATGCGCGTTCAGTCGATGGCCGTGCCGCTGTCGGCCCAGTCGATCGTGGTGGCCGGTGGCCTCGAGGAAGAGGCGACCTTCCTGCCGCTGATCGTCGAGCGCATGGAAACGCAGGTGCGCGACCTGCGGCAGATGGCGGCGATCGAGGCCATGCTGTCGGCCCAGGCGATCGATCTCACCGGCGATGTACCGGATGGCGTGTCGGCGCGGGTCTATGAGCGGGTGCGGGCCATCAGCCCGTTCTACGGCAGGGACCGGCCGCTTTCGAAGGAGATCGAGGCGTTGCAGGCGGACTTCTCCTCGGCCGAGCTGCGCCGCGATTTCGTGATGGCGGCGCCGATGCCGGAATTCGACGACTTTTTCGCCCTCGGGCTGTAATTTCTGAGGAGGCTTAGACCATGTCCGATTTCGATCTGGTGCTGAAGGGAACCGTCGTTCTGGCCGACCGGATCGTCGAGGCCGGCCATGTGGCCGTGCGCGATGGCAAGGTCGTTCATGTCGGGCAGGGCGCCATGCCCGCCGCCAAGGAGCGGCACGATCTCGGCGGAGCGCTGATTCTGCCCGGCGCCATCGATGCGCAGGTGCATTCGCTGAGCCAGAAAAACCAGGAGGATTTCCTCTGGTCGACCCGTTCGGCGGCGGCCGGCGGTGTAACGACCATTGTCGACATGCCCTATGACGAGGGCAATCTCGTCTGCTCGGCCGAGGCGGTCGGCATCAAGATCGCCCAGGCCGGGCCGCAGGCGCGGGTGGACTATGCGCTCTACGGCACGATCGACCCGGAAGAAGGGCCGGCCCGCATTGCCGAAATGGTTGCCGCCGGGGTTGCCGCCTTCAAGTTCTCGACCTTCGGCACCGATCCGAAACGTTTTCCGCGCATTCCGGCCGGTCTGCTGGAGGACTGTTTCCGCGCCATCGCGCCGACCGGCCTGTCCGCCGGGGTGCACAATGAGGACGACGAGGCGGTGCGGGCGGCGATCGACAAGGTCAAGGCCGCTGGTATCAGCGACTACAGGGCACACGGCCTGTCGCGGCCGCCGCTGACGGAGCTTCTGGCGACCAACCAGATCTACGAGACGGGGGCTGCCACCGGCTGCCCGGCGCATGTGGTGCACTGCTCGCTCGGGCGTGGCTACGAGATCGCCGCCGCCTATCGCCGCCAGGGCTATCGCGCCACGATCGAATGCTGCATCCACTACCTGACGCTGGACGAGGAAAACGACGTGGCGCGGCTCGGCGGCAAGGCCAAGATCAATCCGCCGATCCGGTCCCGCGCCGAGGTCGAGACGCTCTGGCGGCATGTGGCCGACGGCAATGTGACGCTGGTCTCGACCGACCATGTCAGCTGGTCGGAAAACCGCAAGACCAATCCGGACATGCTGGCCAATGCCTCCGGTGTGCCGGGGCTGGAGGTCATGGTGCCGCTGTTCGTCAAGGGCGCGCTGGAGCGCGGCATTCCGCTGACGCGGGCGGCCGAGCTGATGAGCCTGAACCCGGCCCGGCATTTCCGCCTCGATCACGTCAAGGGTGCGCTGCAGGTGGACAAGGATGCCGATATCACCGTGCTGACGCCCGAACCCTACACATACGATGCGGCGGCGAGCGGCCACAATGTCGTCGGCTGGTCGCCCTATAATGGCATCCGCCTGCCGTGGCGGGTTTCGGCAACGTATCTGCGCGGTGCGCTGGCCTTCGACGGAACATCGGTTGTCTCCGAACCCGGTACCGGCGCCTTCGTGCGACCGCTTTCCTCGTTGCCACTGGCGGAGGCTCTGGCTTGAAGAGCAATCTCCCGGTCAATGCCGGCCGCATCGCCGAGACCATAGATGCGCTGGCTGCCATCACCGAGCCCGGGCGCCCGTGGACGCGGCGTGCCTTCTCGCCGATGTTTCTCGAAGGACGGGCCTATCTGACGCAGCGTTTTGCGGATGCGGGTCTCGAAACACGGATCGATGCCGGCGGCAATCTTATCGGCCGACGCGCCGGCCGGGTTGCCGGTCACGGCACGATCATGCTCGGCTCCCATTCGGATACGGTGCCGGAGGGCGGCCGCTTCGACGGGATCGCCGGGGTAGCGGCAGCGCTCGAAGTGGCGCAGGCGCTGGCGGACCAAGACATTCAGCTTAATCACGATCTCGAGGTCGTCGATTTTCTCGCCGAGGAAGTGTCGATCTTCGGCGTGTCCTGCATCGGCAGCCGCAGCATGGCAGGGGTGCTGCCGCCGGACTGGTTGTCGCGCACCAACGGCGATCTCTCGCTTGAGCAGGGTATTGCCGACGCCGGAGGTTCGCCCGCCGGGATCGCATCTGCCAAGCGGCAGGATATCGCCGCGTTTCTTGAGCTCCATATCGAGCAGGGGCCGGTGCTGGAGGCTGGAAAGATCGACGTCGGCATCGTCACCGCGATATCCGGCATCACCCGCATCGAGATCATTGTCGAGGGCCGGGCGGACCATGCCGGGACGACGCCGATGGGCCGCCGCAAGGACGCGCTGGTGGCCGCGTCGCGGCTGGTGGTGGCGATCGAAAAAATGGCGGCCGAGCGCGCCAAGGGCGCCGGGCACTTTACCGCGACCGTCGGCGAATTCTCGATGGAGCCGAATGCCGCCAATGTCGTGCCCTCGCGGGCGCGGCTGCTGATCGATGCGCGGGCGGAACTGCGGCCGGACATGGATGTCTTCGTCGCCGATGTGCGGGAACTCTGCGAATGGATGGCCGAGGCGACCGGGGTGACGATCGCCACGCCCAAGGGCCTTTCCGATAATGCGCCGACGCCGGCTGATCCGATGCTGCTCGGCGTGCTGACGCAGGCCTGCGAGACCTCGGGGGCGAGCCACCGGCGCATGGCGTCCGGCGCCGGGCATGACACGGCGTGGATGGCGCGGGTGACGAAGTCGGCGATGATCTTCATCGCCTGCCGCGAGGGCCGCTCGCATTCGGCCGACGAGTGGGCCGAGACGGATGACATCGCGCTCGGCACCGCCGTGCTTCTGCATGCGGTGATTCAACTCGACAAAGACCTTCAGATTTCGATTCAGGAGACCGCGTAATGGGACGGATTTTAAAGGAAAAAGACGTCGAGGCTGCGGTCAAGGGCGGCTCGGTCTATGCGGCCGGTGGCGGCGGCTGGGCCGATCACGGGCGCATGCTCGGCTATGCGGCCGTGTCGATCGGCAAGCCGGAACTCGTGTCGATCGGCGAGCTTTCCGATGACGACTGGGTGGCCACCGCCGCCGCCATCGGCGCACCGGCCTCGACCACGCCCTGGGAGATGCGCGGCGTCGATTACGTCAAGGCGGTCGAGCTGCTGCAGGAGGCTTTGGGCGAAAAGGTTGCGGCGCTGATGGTCGGCCAGAACGGCAAATCCTCGACCCTCAACGGCTGGCTGCCCTCGGCCATCCTCGGCACCAAGGTGCTGGATGCGGTCGGCGACATGCGGGCGCATCCGACCGGCGACATGGGCTCGATCGGCATGGCCGGTTCGCCCGAACAGATGATCCAGACGGCCGTCGGCGGCAACCGCGACGAGAACCGTTACATCGAGCTGGTGGTGCGCGGCGCCACCGCCAAGGTCTCGCCGATCCTGCGCACGGCATCCGACATGTCGGGCGGCTTCATCGCATCGTGCCGCAATCCGCTGCGGGCATCCTATGTGAGAAAAAACGCCGCGCTCGGCGGCATATCGCTGGCGCTGGCGCTGGGCGAGGCGATCATCGCTGCGGAAGCCAGAGGTGGCCCGGCGATCATCGACGCGATCGTCAAGGTCACGCAAGGGGCCATCCTTGCGGAAGGCACGATCACCGACAAATCGGTGGTCTATACCAAAGAGGCCTTCGATATTGGCACGGTGACTCTGGGCAAGGGCGATGCCGCAACGGTGCTGCACATCATGAACGAATATATGGCGGTTGACTCTGCGGCAGGCACGCGGCTCGCCACGTTCCCCGACGTCATCACGACGCTGTCGCCTGAGGGCGAGCCGCTCAGCGTCGGGCAGTTGCAGGTCGGCATGACGATTTTCGTGCTGCATGTGCCCAAGAGCGTCATTCCGCTCGCCTCCAGCGTGCTCGACCCGAGCGTCTATCCGTCAGTGGAAAAGGCGATGGGGATCGAGCTGGCAAAATATGCGTTGAGCTGACACTCGGAGACTGCGGCCACCCCCCTCTGTCGGCGACGCCGACATCTCCCCCACAAGGGGGGAGATTGGCCGCAGGCTTTGAGCGCATCATGAAAAGACCGATCTCCTCCCTTGAGGGGGAGATGTCACCAACGGTGACAGAGGGGGTAAAGCCTCCACAAAACGTCGTTAACGAGGAACACGGCCATGCCCACACCCAACCCGCGCCATCCGAACTTTCCGATCCCCGGCGGGCCCGAGCTTCGTGCCAAGGGCTGGCGGCAGGAGACGTTGTTGCGTCTCTTGGAAAACGTGCTGTCGGTCGGGGAAGATCCGGAGCGGCTGATCGTCTATGCGGCGCTCGGCAAGGCGGCACGCAACTGGGCGTCTCACAGGGCGATCGTCAAGGCGCTGACCGAGATGGACGAGGATCAGACGCTGGTGATCCAGTCGGGCAAGCCGGTGGCGCTGCTGAAGACCCATGCCAAGGCGCCGCTGGTGATCATGGCCAATTGCAACATCGTCGGCCAGTGGGCCAAGGCCGAGGTGTTTTACGAGCTGGAAAAGAAGGGGCTGATCTGCTGGGGCGGGTTGACGGCCGGGGCCTGGCAGTACATCGGCAGCCAGGGTGTCATTCAGGGCACCTATGAAATCTTCATGCGCATTGCCGAAAACCGGTTTGGCGGCGATCTGGCCGGGCGCTTCATCCTGACGGCGGGTCTCGGCGGCATGGGCGGGGCGCAGCCGCTGGCCGGCCGCATGGCCGGCGCGGCCATTCTCTGCATCGACATCGATGCCGAGCGGGCGGAAAAGCGCAAGGCGATCGGCTATCTCGAACATGTGGCGCCGGACCTCGACACGGCACTGGCGATGATCGATGCGGCGGTGAAGGACAGGCGGGCGACCTCGATCGGGCTGGTCGGCAACGCCGCCGATATCTACCCCGAAATCGTCAAGCGCGGCATCGTGCCCGATATCGTCACCGACCAGACCTCGGCCCATGATCTTGTCTATGGCTACGTGCCGAAGGGCATGAGCCTCGATGAGGTCAAGCGCTTGCGCGAGGACGGGCAGGGCCAGCTGATGGCCGCCAGCCGTGCCTCGATCGTCGATCATGTGCGGGCGATGCTGGCGTTTCAGGACAAGGGCGCGGAAGTTTTCGACAATGGCAACCTCATCCGCACCCATGCGCGCGACGGCGGCGTAATCAATGCCTTCGATATCCGCATCTTCACCGAGGCCTATCTGCGGCCGCTGTTTGCGCGCGCCATCGGGCCGTTCCGCTGGATGGCGCTGTCAGGCGAGGAAAGCGATATCGCCCGGATCGACGATCTGCTGCTGGAGATGTTTCCGGACAACAAGATCGTTACCAACTGGATTTCGCTTGCCCGGAAATACATTCCGTTCGAGGGCCTGCCGGCCCGCATCGCCTGGCTCGGCCACGGCGAGCGTACCGAGCTGGCGCTGGCGGTCAACCGGCTGGTGGCATCCGGTGAGCTCAAGGGGCCGATCGCCTTTTCCCGCGACCATCTCGATGCCGGTGCCATGGCGCACCCCAACATCATGACCGAGCGGATGAAGGATGGATCGGATGCGATCGCCGACTGGCCGCTGCTTGACGCCATGGTGCTCTGCGCCTCGATGGCCGATCTTGTGGTGGTGCATTCGGGCGGCGGCGGTTATGCCGGCTATATGACCAGCTGCGGCGTCACCGTCGTTGCCGACGGTACCGAGGGCGGCACTGAGCGGCTCGACCATGCGCTCACCAACGACACGTCGCTGGGCGTCATCCGTTATGCCGACGCCGGATACGAGGATTCCCACGACGAGATCGCCAAGAAGGGGATCGGGTATATTGCGGTGTGAGGGCGGCGGCCGATGCTGGATTTAGTCGTTGTCGGGGAAACTGACGTCGCGGCCCTTGTGAAAGACCCGCAGGATCGTGACAGTGTCATCGTCGATCCGGATGGCGATGGTTGCCTTGCGGCGATAGCCAACGAGGCGGAGGCCCGGGCTGATATCGTCCCGGCGGGTGCCGCGCTCGGGGAATGTTTTCAAGGCCAGACAATAGTCGATGATGTCATCGACATAGGCGCGCGCAACGCGTTGGCCGGCATTGGGTGAAAAATAGCTGTAAAGCTCTTTCAGGTCCTTTCGAACCCTCGGCTGGAATAGGACCCTATAGCTCATCTCTCGCGGTCTCATTCGATCGGGAATCCATATAGGCGTGCAGCTGTTGGCGCAGTTCGTCACCAGTGAGGACGTTATCAGGATTTGCCTCAAGCTCTCGGATCGTCGGAACCACCTCCTCGTGCAGCCATTTCTCGATGGCGGCATCCCGGGCGGCGAGGGTTCTGAGGCCGTCGCGGATGACTTCGCTCTCGCTGGCGTACTCGCCGGAGGCGACCTTGGCCTTGACCATCTGGGCCATTTCCAGGGGCAGGGTGATGCTCAATGCTTGCGTCGTTCTCATGATTGGATCCTCGATTTCGATGTATTTTATCATCGAGTAGGATTTAATCCTATCCATTTCCGATACGAATCCGTTTCCCGGATTTCGGACTGGTAACGCGGAAATCTTATACGGTTCCCACGTTTTTCCCGCTCAAAACCGGCCGCAATTGAAGATTCTCACCGGTTTTTACCTTATTTTTTTGCGTTTCTGTTGCGACGCGGGAAGCGCCTGAATCCGCTGCGTTAATCGTCCCACCGGCCGTTCAGCCGCAGTCCGTGCTTTCAGATTTCGCTGCCAATGCCGTCACGGCACGCTGAAGTGTGCTGCGCTGCCGCTTGACATTTTTTTCAGCGGATGAAATTATTTTCAACAATAGAAAAAAATATCAGCCGGGGTGGAGACGATGGCGGTCATGGGTGGAGGATCTCTTCGCGAGGAAGAGTCGAGCATGGCAGCGCGGGCGGCATGGCTTCACTACGCCGGCGGCCTGACCCAGGCCGAGGTCGCCAAGCGTCTGGGGCTGACCTCGCTCAAGGCGCACCGCCTGATCATGAAGGCCAACCAGGATGGCCTCGTCAAAGTCTACATCGACGGCGAAGTCTCCGAATGCGTCGAACTCGAGCAGAAGCTGTCCGAGCGTTTCGGGCTCGACTATTGCGAAGTCGTTCCTGATTTCGATCCGGAAGACTTGCCGCTGAAGGCGCTCGGCATTGCCGGGGCGCAGTTCCTAAAGCGCGAGATCGAACGCGAGGGCGAGGTGCTGATCGGCATGGGCCATGGCCGCACGCTCGCCGCCTGCGTCGAATATCTGCCGCGCACCGCCAACAACAAGGTTCGTTTCGTCTCGCTGCTCGGCGGCCTGACGCGCAAGTTTTCCGCCAATCCGCACGATGTTATCCACCGGCTGGCCGAACGCACCGGCGCCGAGGCCTATGTCATGCCGGTGCCGTTCTTCGCCAACACGGTGGAAGACCGCGACGTGCTCTTCAGCCAGCGCGGCGTGCGCGAGGTCTTTGATCTCGCCGCCACCGCCGATCTGCTGATGGTCGGTATCGGCACCGTCGAGCGCGAAGCGTCGCTGGTGGCGACCGGCATGATCGAGAAGAGCGAGATCGAGGACATCAAGACCGCCGGTGGTGCCGGCGAATTGCTCGGCCACTTCTTCGACGAGGCGGGCAACGCGATCGAGACGACGCTGTCGGACCGCACCTTCACGCTCAGCCGCGAAAGCCTAATGAACCGCCGCATCGTCGCCGTCGCCGGCGGCAAGATGAAGGTCCGGGCGATCGGCGCCGTGCTCGAAAGCAAGTGCCTGAGCGGGCTGATAACAGACGAAAAGACGGCCCGGCTGCTTGCGGGAGACAAGCGCTGAAACGGGCAGAGGAAAACGGCGCCGAAAACAACCGGCGCTGAAAAAGGGAACAGGTTTTGGGAGGGCCGACGCACGCGCGCCGGTCTTCGGAGGAAATACCGGCTGGGTACCGGTGAGGCTCATCTGAGTTCGTATTACCCACTGAAGGAGGAGAAGACCAATGTATGAGAAGGAAAAAGACCTGATCAGCGCGTTCCTGCGCGGAGAGGTGGATCGCCGCGGCATGCTGAAAGGCCTCGGCGCCATGGGCATCACGGCCGGCACTGCCGGCACGCTGATGAACATGATGTCGACGCAGGCCCATGCGGCCGACTTCGACTGGAAGAAGCATTCGGGCAAGTCCCTGAAGCTGCTTTTGAACAAGCACCCCTATGCCGATGCCATGATCGCCAACCTGCAGACGTTCAAGGACATGACCGGCATCGAGGTCACCTATGACGTCTTCCCGGAAGACGTCTACTTCGACAAGGTGACGGCGGCCCTGTCGTCCGGCTCGACCGAATATGATGCCTTCATGACTGGCGCCTACATGACCTGGACCTATGGTCCGGCCGGCTGGATCACCGATCTCAAGGAATGGATCAACGATCCGGAAAAGACCAACCCGAACTACGCCTGGGACGATTTCCTGCCCGGCGTTAAGAACTCCTGCGCCTGGAACGGCCAGCCCGGCGGCGCGCTCGGTTCCGACGATGCGAAGCAGTGGTGCATTCCGTGGGCCTTCGAGCAGAACAACATCACCTATAACAAGGCGATGTTCGACAAGGCCGGCGTTTCGGTGCCGAAGAACCTCGATGACATGATCGCGGTTTCTGCCAAGCTGCAGAAGGACGTCGGCGGCATCTACGGCATCGGCGTCCGCGGTTCGCGCTCTTGGGCGACGATCCATCCGGGCTTCCTGTCGGCCTACGCGAACTTCAACGAGAAGGACCTCAACGTCACCGACGGCAAGCTGTCTGCAGCCATGGGTACGGCCGGCTCCAAGGCCTTCCACGCCAAGTGGGTGCAGATGATCCAGGAAAGCGGCCCGAAGGACTGGTCGACCTACACCTGGTATCAGGTCGGTACCGATCTCGGCGCCGGCGCATCGGCGATGATCTTCGACGCCGATTGCCTGGGTTACTTCATGAACGGCGGCGACAACAAGATGGCCGGACAGCTGTCCTATGCCGCCTTTACCGCCAACCCGGATGCAACGGCTTCGACGCCGAACATCTGGATCTGGTCGCTGGCCATGTCGAACTTCTCGAAGGACAAGGACGCAACCTGGTACTTCCTGCAGTGGGCAACCGGTCCCGAGCACGCTCTGTTCGGCGCCACCAAGATGGACTTCGTCGATCCGGTCCGCCAGTCGGTTTGGAAGGACGAGATGTTCCGCACCAAGCTCGACAAGTATCCGGGCTATGTCGACATGTTCGACGCATCGGCCGCCGGCGCTTCGATCAAGTTCACGCCACAGCCGCTGTTCTTTGACGTCACCACCGAATGGGCGGCAACGCTTCAGAAGATGGTCGCCAAGGAAGTGCCGGTCGATGAAGGTCTAGACCAGCTGGTCGAAAGCATCGACAGGCAGCTCAAGGAAGCCGGTCTCGGCTGATACGCCTCCCAAGGCAGATATCCGGCGCGAAAGCGCCGGGTATCCCGCGCACCGGCTCAGGCCTAACACCAATCGAGATGCCGTTGGCAGGCGCTGGACATGTCCAGAGGTGCGCCCCGCGTGGTTTCTTCCCATCAAGAAAAAGAACGGAGCTTCCAATGGCTTCAACGTCAAACCCGCGCAAGCCCGCCTCCGGTTTCAGGATCAGCAGAAAAGCGCTCCCCTATGTGCTGAGCCTTCCGGCCCTTCTGGTCTGCATCGGCATCCTCATTCCCTTCATCACCGCAGTCATCTACTCGTTCCAGCGCTACCGGCTGAGCCAGCCCTGGTCGCGCCAGTTCAACTGGGGTGAAAACTACTGGAACTTCGTGGTCAACGACCCGGGCTTCTGGAACACGGTCAAGGTCTCTTTGCTCTATGCCGGCTTCACCGTGACGCTCGAGCTGCTGCTCGGCCTCGGTATCGCGCTCCTTCTGCAGAAGCGTTCGACCATCAACAATTTCATCTCGATCATGCTGCTTCTGCCGCTGATGATCGCGCCGGCGCTGGCCGCGCTGATGTGGAAGCTGATGACCAATCCGAGCTTCGGTATCCTCAGCTATCTGGCGAGCCAAATCGGCCTGCAGGATTTCCGCTGGGCCTCGTCGCCCGATACGGCGCTGTTCACCGTCGTGCTCGTCGATATCTGGGTCTATACGCCTTTCATCATGATCCTGCTTCTGGCCGGCCTGCGCTCGCTGCCGACCCAGCCCTTCGAGGCGGCTGCCCTTGATGGCGTGCCCCGGACCTTCGTGTTCTTCCGCATCACGCTGCCGATGCTGACGCCCTATATCCTGACGGCGACGCTGTTCCGGCTGCTCGACAGCATCCAGCAGTTCGACATCATCTACGCGATGACGCAGGGCGGACCCGGCAATACGCTGACGGTTTTCCAGGTCGAGGCCTATCTCAACTTCTTCCAGTCGACCAATGTCGGCCGCTCGGCGGCGCTGATGGTCATTCTCTGGGCGCTCACCTACTTCCTGTCGAACGTCTTCATCAAGAACTGGCTGCGGCTGCGCGAACGCGCCCGTGGCGAAGCGTGAGGAAAAAACAATGGAAAACACATCCACGCTCGAAAGAACGCTGCGCTTCATCGCGCTCGCCCTCGTCGTCACCTTCTTCATGTTCCCGATCTTCTGGATCTTCCTGATGTCGTTCCAGACGAACGAGACGATCCTGAAGATTCCGCCATCGATCGTGTTCTCGCCCACCCTGTCGAACTATGTAGCGCTGATCACCGGCAAGCTGCAGACGGCGGCCGGTACGCTCGACATCGCCTTCATGCGGAACCTCGGCAACTCGGTGTTCCTGTCGGTGACATCCGTCGCCGTTGCCCTCGTGCTCGGCGTGCCGGCGGCCTATGCCTTTGCCCGCCACAAGTTCAAGGGTTCGGAAGACATCGCCTTTACACTTCTGTCCTTCCGCTTTGCGCCTCCACTGCTGGTGCTTCTGCCGCTGACGCAGTATTTTCAGTGGCTCGGCCTGTCGGACACCTATTTCGGGCTGATCTGGGTCTACCAGCTGATCTGCCTGCCGCTCATCCTGTGGATCGTGCGCGGCTATTTCGAGGACATTTCGGCTGACGTCGAATATGCCTACCGCATTGCCGGGCACTCCTGGTTCGCGACATTCCGCAAGATCGCCCTGCCGCTGGCAGGACCGGGGATTGCGGCGGCCGGCCTGCTCGCCTTCATCTTTGCCTGGAACAACTTCGTCTTCGCGCTGGTGCTGGCATCGGCCGACAAGCAGCCGGTCACCGTGGGTGCGCTCGCCTTCATCACCTCGTCCGGCATCCAGTACGGACAGATCGCCGCCGCCATCGTGCTCTCGGTCACGCCGACGCTGGCCATCGCACTCTACGCGCAGCGCTATCTGGTCGAAGGCCTGTCGCTCGGCGCGGTGAAGGGATAATCGTCATGACAACACTGCGCCTTCAAAACATCGTCAAGCGCTTCAAGACCAACACCGTGCTCGACAATCTCTCGCTCGACGTCGCCGACGGGGAAACCCTGGTCCTGTTCGGCCCGTCGGGCGCCGGTAAGACCGTGCTCCTGCGCATGATCGCCGGCGTCATCGATCCCGACGAGGGCAAGATCTTCATCGGTGGCAAGGACGTGGCCGAGGTCGATGCCGAACATCGCGGCATCGGCATGGCCTTCCAGAACTTTGCCCTGTTTCCGCACATGAGCGCCTATGACAATATTGCGAGCCCGCTGACGGCCACCCGCTCGTCGAAGGATGCGATTGCTGCAGGCGTCAACAAGGTCGCGAAGCTTCTGAAGATCGACCACGTGCTGTCGCATCACCCGAAAGCCCTGTCGAACGGCCAGAAGCAGAGAACGGCGCTCGCCCGGGCGCTGGCCGGTTCGCCGCCGCTGCTGCTGCTTGACGATCCCCTGCGCAACGTCGACGCCAAACTGCGCTTCGAGATGCGTCTGGAACTGCCGCGCCTGCTCGCCGCACAGGGAGCGACGGTCATCTACGTGACGCAGGACTACAAGGAGGCCATGGCGCTCGGCGACCGTATTGCTGTCATGGCGGCCGGACGCATCCGCCAGATCGGCACGCCGGAAGAAATCTACAACCGGCCGGCCGATATCGAGATCGCCCGCCTGTTCGGCGATCCGACCATCAACCTGCTCGACGTCGTGCCGCAGACGGGTCCGGATGGGCTCTATTGCGAGATCTCCAACATCCGCGTGCCGCTCTCCGGCATGCCGGAGGACGTGGCAGGCCGTACCTGCGTCGTCGGCATCAGGCCGGAGGCGATCACCTTCGTCGAGGCGGGCGCGACCGGTGCGGTTCCCGTCAATGTCGAGGCGGAAACGCCGCTCAACGAGAAAACGGTGACACTGGTGCTGACCGCGCGCAAACGCGAAATCCTCGTCTCCCGCCCGGCCGGCACGCCCGGCCCGGTTTCCGGGCCCGCCCATATTGCCATCGACGGCAGAACGGCGTTCCTCTTCGACAAGGCCTCGGGCGCGCTGATCCGCACGGCCGGCAACACACACATCAGCAATGGAGAAGCGGCATGAGTGAAACCGCTCTGTTGATCAAAAGCGTCGACAAGTTCTACGGACCGATCGACCACGGCGTGCACGCGGTGCGCAACATCACCATGGACGTCAAGAAGGGCGAGATCATCGCGCTTCTCGGCTCGTCCGGCTGCGGCAAGACCTCGACGCTGCGCATGGTCGCCGGTTTCGAGGGCGTGTCGCGCGGCACGATTTCGCTGAAGGGCCGCGAGGTCCACACGTTTGCGCCGGTCAAGCGCAACGTCGCCATGGCATTCGAGGGCTATTCGCTCTATCCGCCGTTGACGGTGCGCGAAAACATCGCCTTCGCCCTGAAATCCTCCAAGTTTTCGCAGGCAGTCGTCGATGAGAAGGTGGCCTATATCGCCAAGCTTCTCGAAATCGAAGACATCATGGGCCGCTATCCCAGCTCGATCTCGGGCGGCCAGCAGCAGCGCGCCTCGCTCGGACGGGCGCTGATCCGTGATGCCGACCTGCACCTGCTCGACGAGCCGATGGGACAGCTGGAGCCGCAGCTGCGCGCCGTCCTTCGCGGCCGCATCAAGCATTACATCAAGGAGCGCGGCCTGACCGCCATTCTCGTGACGCACGACCAGACGGAGGCCAATGCGCTTGCCGACCGGATCGCCGTCATGGAAGGCGGCGTGCTGCAGCAGTTCGATACGCCGCAGATGATCAAGGAGCGCCCGGCCAACCTGTTCACCGGCACCTTCGTCGGCGAACCGCCGATGAACGTCTTTGAGGCAACGGTTTCGGGCGATGACAGTACCGTGGCCTTCGGGCTCAATCAGGGTGTGAAGCTCGATTACAGCGCGTCGGATTTTTCGCCAGCGGTTCGGGCCGAACTCATGAAGCGCCGCAAGGTGGTTCTCGGCATCCGCCCCTATGCGGTTCGCCGGAGTGAGGGCGGTGTCTTGGCGACCGTCTCGGTCAACCAGTGGCTGGGCGACCAGACGCATATCGCCGCCGACTTTGCAGGCGGCACCATGGTTCTGGTCGAGCATGACCGCACCAATGTCGCCATCGGCGAGACAATCGGCATAAGGCTCGATCCGGGCAGCCTGCACGTCTTCGACGCCGACAGCGGCGTTGCCGTCAGCCATGGACAGGAGCTTGCCTGATGCGTGATATCCTGATCGGGATCGATGCCGGAACGTCGGTGATCAAGTCGGTCGCCTTCGATCTCGGCGGCCGCCAGATCGCGGTTTCGGCGATCCCGAACAGCTATGACAATGTCGGCCAGCGCGGCGTCGCGCAGGATCTGGCGCGCACCTGGGCCGATACGGCCAGGACGCTCGCCGATCTCGCCGGCAAGGTCGAAAACCTGGCCAGCCGCGTCGTCGCCATCTCCGTCACGGCGCAGGGCGACGGCAGCTGGATGATCGACCGCAATGGCGATCCGGTCGGCAAGGGCTGGCTGTGGCTGGATGCGCGGGCCAGCGACACTGTCGCCGAACTGCGCACCGAAAGTGGCGATGCTGACCGGTTTTCCCATACGGCCAGCGGCCTTGCCGCCTGCCAGCAGGGCTCGCAGCTGCGTTGGATGCAGGATCATGCGCCGGAATATTATGCGGGCGCGACGACGGCGTTTCACTGCAAGGACTGGCTCTATTTCAACCTGACCGGCATCCGGGCGACGGATCCGTCTGAAGCCGTGTTTACCTTCGGCGATTTTCGCACCCGGACCTATTCGGACAGCGTCATCGGTTTCCTCGGCATCGAGAAGCTGAAATATTTGCTGCCGGAGATCGTCGACGGTGCCGATACGCATCATCCGCTGAGCGCCGAGGCGGCGCGGCTGACCGGCCTACTTCAGGGGACGCCCGTCGTGCTCGGCTATGTCGATGTCGCCTGCACATCGCTTGGTGCCGGACTATACGAGCCGGGCACCGATACGGGCTGCTCGATCGTCGGCTCGACCGGCATGCATATGCGGCTCGCCAACAGTGCGGATGATGTGCAGCTCAATAGCCATCGAACCGGCTACACGATGTGCATGCCGGTCCCAGGGATTTATGCGCAGATGCAGTCGAACATGTCGGCGACGCTGAACATCGACTGGATCCTCTCGGTGGCCGGAAACCTTTTCAAGAGCGTCGGTATCGAGAAGACGAAGTCGGAACTGCTGGCGCAGGTGGACGGCTGGCTGGCCGAGGGCAAGGCCGCCTCGGTGATCTACCATCCCTACATTTCCGATGCCGGCGAGCGCGGCCCCTTCGTCGATGCCTCGGCGCGGGCCTCATTTGTCGGGCTGACCATGGGACATGGGTTCGGCGACATGGTGCGGGCGGTGTTCGACGGCCTGGCGCTGGCGGCGCGCGATTGTTATGCCGAGATGGGACCGCTTCCGAAAAACATCCGCCTGACGGGTGGTGCCGCACGCAGCGCGCCACTGCGCCGGATCATCGGCGGGGCGCTTGGCGCCAGTGTCCAGACCAGCGAGCGCGAGGAGGCCGGTGCTGCCGGCACCGCGATGATCGCAGCCGTATCGCTCGGCATCTACGGCTCCATGGCCGATTGTGTGAAGGACTGGGTGACGCCCTTCCAGCGCGCGCCGGAGCCTGCAGACGCTGCGCTTTCCAAGGTTTACGAAGAGGCTTTCCCGGCCTACCGCCAGTCCAGACTGGCTCTGCAACCGGTCTGGCCGGCGCTTGCCGCCCGCCAGGCCGCCGCAATCGATCAATAGGAAGACTGCAATGACCAAGAAAATTGCCATCATCGGCGACCGGTTCATGCTCCCGGACGTGTTCCGCGACAAGATCGTCGAGGCTTGCGGTGATGGCCACGATATCCGCACCCTGCAGATGCCCTGGCCGGATGTGCCGATGGAGCACGGCTATGCGGTCAAGGGCATGGACGGGCTGAAGGAATATCTCGGCGACCCGGACGAGATCGTCGAGTTCATCGGCGATGCGGAGCTGTTCATCACCCAGCTGGCGCCGATGTCGGCCGGCATGCTGGAACGTCTACCCGGGCTGAAGTTCGTTGCGGTTTCACGCGGTGGGCCTGTCAACATCGATATGAAGGCGGCGCGCGATGCCGGTGTTCTCGTCGTCAACACGCCCGGCCGCAATGCCAGCGCTGTTGCCGAATTCACCATCGGCGCCATTCTGGCCGAGACCCGGCTGATCCGCACCGGGCATGAGTCCCTGCGCAAGGGCGAGTGGCGCGGCGAGCTCTACCGCGCCGACAAAACCGGGCGCGAGCTGTCCGAAATGACCGTCGGCGTGCTCGGTTACGGCAATATCGGCACCAAGGTCGTGCGGCTTCTCCGGGCCTTCGGCACCAAGGTGATCGTGCACGACCCGTACGTCCAGCTGTCGGCCGACGACCACAATGCCGGTGTCGAGCACGTGTCGCTCGACGATCTGCTGACGCGCTCCGACGTGCTGACGCTGCATTCGCGCGTCACCGAGGAGACCAAGAACATCATGAACGCCGAGAGCTTTGCCAAGATGCAGCCGGGCGCGATTTTTGTGAACACGGCGCGCGGGCCGCTGGTCGACTACGATGCGCTTTACGAGGCACTGGAAAGCGGCCATCTCGGCAGCGCCATGCTGGAAACTTTCGCAGTCGAGCCGGTGCCGGCCGACTGGCCGCTCCTGCAACTGCCGAACGTGACGCTGACGCCGCATATCGCCGGCGCTTCCGTGCGTACCGTCACCTATGCTGCCGAAATGGCGGCCGAGGAAGTGCGGCGCTATCTGGCCGGCCTGCCGCCGGTCAATCCGTGCTGAGGACCGAGACGATGAGCGAGACCGCTGTTCGACAATCGATTATCGACCACTGCCGGATGATGAACGCTTCCGGCCTCAATCAGGGCACATCCGGCAACATTTCCGTGCGCTACGAAGACCGCATGCTGATCACGCCGTCGGGCATTCCCTATGACGAGATGATGGTGGAGATGATCGCCGCCATGCCGCTCGAAGGGTACTACGGTTCCTGGGAAGGGCCGAAGAAACCCTCGACGGAATGGCGCTTTCATCTGGACATCCTGCAGAACCGACCGGACGCCAATGCCGTCGTGCACACGCATGCGATGTATTCGACGATCCTTGCCATGGCCCACAAGTCGATCCCGGCCTGCCACTATATGATCGCCGTTTTTGGCGGCGACGATGTCAGGCTTTGCGACTATGCGCGCTACGGCACGAAGGAGCTTTCGGAAAACGTGCTCAAGGCGCTCGAAGGCCGCACCGCCTGCCTGATGGCCAATCACGGCATGACCACGATCGGCAGCAGCCTTGAAAAGGCGATGTGGGCGGCGGGCGAGCTGGAGACGATCGCCAAGCAATATTACCATGCGCTGCTGATCGGCGGGCCCGTCATCCTGCCTGCCGAGGAAATCGCAGGGGTCCGGCAGGGTTTTGCCAGTTACGGGCTTCAGGACAAGCGCTGATGCGCACCGGCAATGCCGCCCGCCGCCCAAGAGCGGATGGCATTCGACAGGAGATGAGAGCGTGAGTGCAGAAACCGGACTATGCGACCTTTTTGTCATCGGCGGCGGCGTCAACGGCGCCGGCATCGCCCGCGATGCGGCCGGCCGCGGGCTTTCGGTCATTCTTTGCGAGAAGGACGACCTGGCGCAGGGAACCAGTTCGCGCTCGGGCAAGCTGGTGCATGGCGGCCTGCGCTATCTTGAATATTACGAATTCCGGCTGGTGCGCGAGGCGCTGATCGAGCGCGAGGTGCTACTGGAATCTGCCCCGCACATCATCTGGCCGATGCGCTTCGTGCTGCCGCACAATCCGGCGGACAGGCCGGCATGGCTCGTGCGGCTCGGCCTGTTTCTCTATGATAATCTCGGTGGCCGCAAGAAACTGCCGGGCACGCGGACGCTGAACCTGAAGACCGCACCGGAAGGGGCGCCGCTCAAGGACGACTATAGCAAGGCTTTCGAATATTCCGACTGCTGGGTCGATGACGCCCGTCTCGTGCTGCTGAACGCGCTCGACGCGTCGAATCGTGGCGCTGAAATCCATACGCGGACCGCCTGTACCTCCATTCGCCGCACGGGCGACCTCTGGGAAGTGGAGATGACCAACGCGATTTCCGGCGCGAAGCACACGGTCAAGGCGCGCTGCGTCGTCAACACGGCCGGTCCCTGGGTCAACGACATCATCGGCCGCGTGGCCGGCATGAATTCCAGCCGCAACGTCCGCCTCGTCAAGGGCAGCCACATCATCGTGCCGAAATTCTGGGAGGGGCGGCAGGCCTATCTCGTCCAGAATCCGGACAAACGCGTCATCTTCATCAATCCCTACCAGAACGACCTGGCGCTGATCGGCACGACCGATATTCCCTACGAAGGACGCCCGGAAGACGTGACGCCCGATAGCGGCGAGGTCGACTATCTGCTGAAATCGGTGAACCGCTACTTCAAGCAGCAGCTGGTGGCGAGCGACATCGTCCACAGCTTCTCCGGCGTGCGGCCGCTTTACGATGACAATGCCGCCAATCCGAGTGCGGTGACGCGCGATTATATTTTCGAGGTCGATGCCGTCAATGGCAAGGCACCGCTGCTGTCGGTGTTCGGCGGCAAGATCACCACGTTCCGCAAACTGTCCGAACATGCGCTGGAGCGGCTGAAGCCGTTCTTCCCTGACATGAAGGACGGCTGGACGGCGAAATCGCACCTGCCGGGTGGCGACATGAAAAACGCCGATTTCGAGCAGTTCCTCGGTGATGTGCGGGCGCGTTATGTCTGGCTTCCGGCCAATCTCGCCAAACATTACGCCCGGCTCTACGGCACGCGCCTTTACGCGCTGGTCGGGTCGTCGGCGTCGCTTGCCGATCTCGGCCGTTGTTTCGGCTCGCTGCTCTACGAGCGCGAAGTGCGGTTTTTGATGGAGACCGAATGGGCCTTGCAGCCGGAGGACATTCTGGAGCGGCGCACCAAACATGCCCTGCACATGACACCCGGCGAGCGCGAGGCCTTCGCGCAGTGGTGGGGAAACCAGCAGGCGGCCGCGTGAGCGGCGAGACGAAGTGAGGACGAAGCAGTGAGAAGTTCGGAATTCGAGGCCCTTCTGGATCTGTCGGCGTGCATCGGCGCCGACCCGGCTCTGGTGCAGGCGGCGGGTGGCAACACCTCGATCAAGGAGGGAGGCACGCTCTGGATCAAGGCGTCCGGCCTGTGGCTGAAGGATGCGCGCAGCCGCGAGCTGATGGTGCCGGTGGCGCTGGACCCGCTGCTCGATGCGCTGGAGCGCAACGATCCGTCGGCCGAGAAGGCGCAGGACTATGTCATTGCCGATCTCAACCCATCCGGCTTGCGCCCGTCGATCGAGACCACGGTTCATGCGCTGATGCCGCAGAAGGTGGTGGTACACGTGCACTGCGTCGAGACCATCGCCCTGGCCGTGCAGGTCAATGGCGAGGCTCTGGCGGCCGAACGGCTGGCAGGCATCCCGCATGCGTTCGTGCGTTATGCTCGGCCCGGCCTGCCGCTGGCGCGCGCCATTGCCGAAAAGCTGGAAGAGGACACATCGGTCCTCATTCTCGGCAATCACGGCCTGGCTGTCGCCGCTGACACGGTGGAGGAAGCCACGGCACTTCTGGCGCGGATTTCCAGGCTGCTCGCGTCCGATACCCGCCCGTCCGTTCCGGCCGATATTCCGGCGCTGGAGCGGCTTGCCGTCGGCAGCGCCTACCGTCTGCCGGATGATATGGCCGTGCATGGCGCGGCCACCGATCTCGCCAGCTGCCGGATTGCCGCCGGTGGCAGCCTTTATCCCGATCATGTGATCTTCCTCGGCAAGGGCTCGGTCATCGCCGCACCCGCCGATACGGCGCTGTCTATCGCGGCGCAGTTTGAGGCGGACGGGCTCTCCCTGCCGCCGTCGATCCTCTTTCCCGGCAAGGGCGTCCTGGTGTTAAAAGAAGCGGCATCCGGCGCCCTTGCCATGGCGCGCTGCCTTTCGGATGTGGCCTCCCGCATTCCGGAAGGCGCGCGCCTTCGTTACCTGACCGACGCAGAAAATGCCGAGCTGCTCGGCTGGGACGCGGAAAAATATCGCCAGCAGCTGAACCGGGCGGGGCAGGTGCTGCAATGAGCACTGGTGGCAGTGAGCCCCTGGTCATCGGCATCGATATCGGCACATCCGGGGCACGTGCCGTGGCGATGAACGCTGCCTTCGAGATCAAGGCCACGGGTGCGGCCAAGCTGGTGGAGTTCTCCTCCGATTACCGCGATCCGCTTGCCTGGTGGCTGGCGGTAAAATCGGCCCTATCGCAGGTTCTGCGCGCGGTGGACGGGCAGTCGGTGGTGGCGCTCAGCATCGACGGAACGTCTGGCACGATGCTGCCGATCGATGCGTCCGGCGGGCCGCTGGCCGAGCCGCTGATGTACAATGATCCGATCTCCGAGCGCGCTTTGCTCGACGCGATCGCCACCCATGCGCCGAAGGAGAGTGCGGCCCATGGGGCAACGTCCGGGCTTGCCAAGCTCCTGAAATTTCAAACCATCGAGGGCGTCTTCCGGGTGCTGCACCAGGCCGACTGGCTGGCCGGACACTTTACCGGGCTCTACGATGTCTCGGATGAAAACAATGCGCTGAAGACCGGCTATGATCCGGTCGCCCGCTGCTGGCCCGACTGGATCGGGCTGACGGGGGCGAAGACCGGGCTTTTGCCGGATGTGCTGCCAGCCGGTTCGCCGGTATCTGGCATTTCGCCCGAGGCGGCCGAGGCCTTCGGCCTTGCGGAACATGTGGTCATCGTGACAGGCACGACCGATGGCTGCGCCTCGTTTCTGGCCACCGGCGCCGACCAGCCGGGCGACGGGGTCAGCGCGCTCGGCACGACGCTGACGGTGAAGATGCTCTCCGACCGGCCGCTGTTTGCGCCGGAATTCGGTCTCTACAGCCACCGCATCGGCGACATGTGGCTGGCCGGCGGCGCTTCCAACACCGGCGGCGTGGTGTTGGCCCATCATTTTTCCAACGCGGAGATCGAGCGCCTGTCGGCCACGATCGATCCGGCGACCGATACGGGTCTCGATTATTATCCGCTGGTCAAGGACGGTGAACGCTTTCCGGTCAACGACCCCCTAATGAAGCCGCGCATGGACCCGCGGCCGGAGAGCGATGCCGCGTTTCTCAAGGCGATTTTCGAGGGCATTGCCGGGGTCGAGGCGCTGGCCTACCAGCGGCTGGCCGGGCTCGGTGCGCCCGTCCTGCGCTCGGTTCGCAGCGTCGGCGGCGGGGCGAAGAACCCGGTCTGGTCGGCGATCCGGGCCCGCAAGCTCGGCGTTGCCATGCCGCCGGTTCTATCGGAAGAGGCGGCGGCTGGAGCGGCGCGCCTGGCGCTTCTCGGTGCGCGCGAGGCTGGTGTCCTATGAGTGGCGTCACGACGATTTCCGGCTTGAGCGAACTCGCCGGCCAGTTCGATGCCTTCCTGATCGACCAGTTCGGCGTGCTGCGCGACGGGCGCGGGCCCTATCCGCAGGCGGCCGAAACACTTGTGGCGCTGAAGGCTGCCGGTGCGCGGATCATCATCCTGTCGAATTCCGGCAAACGTTCGGCCGAGAACGACAAGCGGCTGGCCAAGCTCGGGTTCGACCCCGAAAGCTGGGACTGGTTCCTGACCTCGGGCGAGGTCGCCTGGCAGCTTCTGGCGGCGGAAGCTAAAACCGGACACGCGGCCGGGCCGGGAACGACAGCCAAACGTTGCCTGCTTCTCAGCCGCGACGGCGACACGTCACCGCTCGACGGGCTCGATCTCGTCCGCACCGAGAGCGGCGATGATGCCGATGTCGTGCTGATCGCCGCCAGTGAAGGCGACGTGTTCGATCTTGCCCATTATGAAGCGCTGCTGGCGCCCGCAGCCAGGCGTGGCGTGCCGTGCCTCTGCACCAATCCCGACAAGATCATGCTGACCGGCGAGGGCACCGCCTTCGGTGCCGGCAAGATTGCCGAACTCTATCAAAGCCTCGGCGGCACGGTGCGCTGGATCGGCAAACCCTTTCCGGACATCTATTCCGCCGCGCTCGATTTTCTCAAACATCCCGATCCGGCGCGCGTCTGCTGCATCGGCGACAGTATCGAACACGACATTGCAGGAGCGGCCGGGGCTGGGCTGAAATCGGTTCTGGTCAAGACCGGCATTCTGGCGGGCGCGCCGGAGGCCGCTCTCCAGCGGCTGTTTAAGGACCACGGTGCTGTGCCCGACATCATCATCGACCGTTTCGTCTGGTAGAAGGACCGATCCGTGGCTTTCACACTGTCCCTGAACACCAATCCACTGGTCAACCGCTTTGCCGAGGCCGACGATCTGATCGACACGATCGCCGAAAAAATCCGCATCGGCTATGTGCAGTTGACGCATGAGTTCATCAACCCATCATGGCCGGCGGCGACGATCGCCAAACATGTGCGGCAGTTCCAGAAGGCGCTCGGACGCACCGGCGTCAAGGTGACGTCCGGCATGACCGGCCCCTATGGCCGTCTCAACCATTTTGGCCATCCGGATGCGGATGTGCGGCGCTATTACACCGACTGGTTCAAGACGTTCGGCGACATTTCCGGCGATCTCGGTGCGTCCGGCCTCGGCACGCAGTTCGCGATCTTCACCCAGAAGGACTTTAACGATCCGGTGCGGCGGGAAGCGCTGATTGACATCGCCATCGACTGCTGGCGGGAGGTGGCCGAACACGCCAAGGCGGCCGGGCTCACCTATCTGTTCTGGGAGCCGATGTCGGTCGGCCGCGAATTCGGACACACGATTGCAGCCTGCCGGGAATTGCACGACCGGCTGCAGGCCTCCGACCTGGCGATCCCGCTTTTGATGATGGTCGATATCGACCATGGCGACGTCACGTCGAGCAATCCTGTCGACATCGATCCCTATGCCTGGGCCGAGACCTTCCCCAGGGAATCGCCGATCATCCATATCAAACAATCCTCGATGAACAAGGGCGGCCATTGGCCGTTCATCGCCGCCCACAACAAGGATGGCCGCATCACGCCGGAGAAGCTGCTGGAAACGATCCGGCGCGGCGGCGGCACCGACAATGAAATCTGCCTCGAACTGTCGTTCCGCGAGCGCGAGCCGACCGATCATCTGGTGGTCGACATGATCCGCGAGTCGGTGGCGTTCTGGGAGCCGCATACCGATACCGGTTTTAATCGCTAAAATCACGCGATAAAATCACAAAGTAACATTTTTCAAGTTGAAAGATCACATATTTCTGTTATTTAACGCAATCGACGCAGGAAGAGCCTTCGTCAATCCACCCTTTGGATGAGATCATGAAACCTGACGATCGGCGGCAGCAGATCATGGATCTCCTGATGGAAAGCGGCACTGCTTCCGTCGAGGAGATGGCGGCGCGCTTCAGCGTCAGCAAGATGACGGTGCACCGGGATCTCGACGATCTTGAGCAGTCGGGCCTGCTGCGCAAGGTTCACGGCGGCGCCTCTATCCAGTCGAGCCCGCAATTCGAGAGTGATTTCCGCTACCGCGAGAAGACTGCGGCGTCGGAAAAGCGGCGCTTGGCCGAACATGCCGCCTC
Source organism: Pararhizobium sp. (assembly GCA_030655075.1). GTDB lineage: Bacteria > Pseudomonadota > Alphaproteobacteria > Rhizobiales > Rhizobiaceae > JAURWE01. The sequence continues at coordinate 75,830 of JAURWE010000024.1, read as the reverse complement.
GCTGGTGGAGCCGGGTCAGATCATCATCATCGACGATGGATCGACGGCGGGCGGCATTGCCGCTTTCCTCAGGGATATACGGCCGCTGACGGTCATTACCAACAATCTCGGCGTCATCAACCTGCTAAGCGGTGCGCCGGGCATCAACGTCATCGCGCTTGGCGGCCAGTACAGCAAGAAATTCAACGGCTTCTTCGGCATCGTCACGGAAGAGGCGCTGCGCTCGCTGCGCGCCGACATCGCCTTTCTGTCAAGCTCGGCCATTCAGGGCGGCTCGGCCTTTCATCAGGACCAGGAAGTGGTTCAGACCAAGCGCCAGATGATGGCATCGGCGGCGCGAAAATATCTGCTGGCCGATCATGAAAAATTCGGCAAATCGGCGCTGCATTTCCTCACCGGCCTCGACGGCTTTGATGGCGTGCTAACCGGCGATGAACTGGACGAGGCACATGCCGCACCGCTGCGCGAAGCCGGCATCAAACTGACAGTAATAAAAACGGAAATGGCAGGGGAGGCATGATGAGCAAGGGCGGGCTTTGGGTCGGAACGAGCTTCAAGATGAACAAGGTGCTGGCCGACGCGCTGGCCTTTGCCGGCCGGTTGGTGGAAACCGATGCGGACCGAGACGCCAGAGTGCAGCGTTTCATCATTCCGCCGTTCACGGCGGTGCGCGAGGTCAAATCCGCGTTGAAGGAGACCAGCGTCAAGGTCGGCGCGCAGAACATGCACTGGGACGATGCCGGTGCCTGGACCGGGGAAGTCTCGCCTGTGATGCTGACCGACTGCCATCTGGACCTGGTCGAGCTTGGTCATTCGGAGCGGCGCGAACACTTCGGCGAGACCGACCGGACCGTCGGCCTGAAGACGGCGGCCGCCGTGCGCCATGGCCTGACGCCGCTGATCTGCATTGGTGAGACGCTGGCCGAGCGCCAGGCGGGCGAGGCGGATGCCGTGCTGAAACGTCAGGTCGAAGGTGCGCTGTCGCTGCTTCAGGGCGACGAGAAGCAAAGGCCGATCCTGCTGGCCTACGAGCCGGTCTGGGCGATTGGCGTCAACGGCATTCCGGCCACATCAGACTATGCCGACGACCGGCAGGCAAAGATCGCCGCCACCGCCAAGGCGGTGCTCGGCGTCGCGGTGCCGGTGCTCTACGGCGGAAGCGTCAACCCCGACAATTGCGCCGAACTCATCCAGTGCCCGCATATCGACGGCCTGTTCATCGGCCGCTCGGCTTGGGCGCCGGATGGTTATCTCGACATTTTGAACCGTGTTTCCAAGGCGATCTGACCGGTCGCTGACAAAATGATTCATCTCACGAAAGGAATTACCGAATGAATATCGCCATCGGAGCAGACAGTGCCGGCAAACAGCTTCTCGACATTATCGAGGCGCATCTGGCCACTCGCGAGGACCTGACCGTCAGCAATCTCAGCCAGTCGGGCTTTTACGCCGATCTCTCGGCCAAGCTTGCCCAGACCATCGTCGACGGCGAAAACGAGCGCGGCATCCTGATCTGCGGCACCGGCATCGGCGTCTGCATTTCGGCCAACAAGGTGCCGGGCATCCGCGCCGCGCTCACCCATGACACCTATTCGGCCGAACGCGCCGCCAAGTCGAACAACGCCCAGATCATAACCATGGGCGCCCGTGTCATCGGCCCGGAACTGGCAAAGGCCATCGTCGACAAGTGGCTGGACTCGGAGTTCGATCCGAACGGCTCGTCTGCCGGCAATGTCGATGCGATCGACAAGCTGGATGCGGGGAAGTGACATCTTTCTGATGAGGAGGGCGCACCCAGCGGTGCGCCCCAAGGATCAGGCGGCTTCAAGACTGAGAACAAGCTTCTTGCCCATCGAGGCGAGAGCCGTTTCCAGCGATGCCAGATCGGTTCCGTGCATCGGATCAAGCAGGCGGCGAACTTGCTTTTCATCCTTGCCGAGCCTGCGGGCCAATTCCGACCGGCTCAGGCCGGAATCATTGAAGGTCGAGATGAGCGCAAGCTTTGCCGTCATCTCGATGGGCGGGGAGACGAGATCGTTCCCCTTGCTTGCCGCAGGCAGTTGCCTGTTCGCGCGGAGGTAGGCGAGAAGCACAAGGCCGAGAGCCTCGCCCGCCTGCTCGCGCGCGTGGCCTTCGCCATCCCCCTCGGTGATCGCCTCGGGGATGTCGGCGAAACTGGCCACGATGATGCCGGGGGCCTCCCCCGCTTCCAGCGTGACCGGATAATCAAACATTGCAGTACTCCTACTGTATGCGAACATGCACAATCGCCGTCATGAGCTGGGGCTCAGAGCCCCAACGCCTTTCGGATTTTTGCGGCAGTCTTCGGATCGATTTCCCGACTGGGGAGAGTGGTGAAACGTTCACCCATCCAAAGAAGAGCATGCCCTCCTTTTCCTCTTGCCTTTTCCAACCGAAAGGCAAGTCCCTTCCTCTTGGCTTCGTCCCGAAGATCCCGGATAAAGCGATCGCGCTTGTCCATGTTGATCTCCTTGGTGACGCCAATAGTCTCGGACAGATGTGTCCGAGAGTCAAGGGGGTCTCGGACACATCTGTTCTGCTTTTAAGCCGCCGCCAGCACCAGCCCGGCGCGGGCCTGCAGGATCTGCGCGCAGGCGTTGGCCGCCTCGGTGCCCTTGTGGACGAAATGATCCCTAAAGAAGGCGATGTGGGGTGCCGATTCCTGGAAGTGGTGCGGGGTGAGCACGGCCGACAGGGCGGGCACACCGGTGTCGAGCTGGACGCGCATCAGGGCGTCGAGAACCGTGCCGGCGACGAAATCATGCCGGTAGATGCCGCCGTCGACGACGAAAGCGGTGCCGAGGATGGCCGAGAAGCGGCCCGTCCTGGCGAGCGTCTGGGCGTGCAGCGGGATTTCCAGCGCGCCGGGCACGTCGAAGATTTCGACGTCCGAGCGGTCGCCGCCGAGCATGGCCCATTGATCGGTAAAGGCGTTGACGCACTGGTCGACGATATCGGAGTGCCAGCGGGCACGGATGACGGCGATTTTCTGGGTGGGATGGGACATGATGGTCATAATAGTCTGGCCTTTCAAGGTTGCCATTTTTCAATGATCCCCTTGGGCGAACGCACAGGCGCAGACCCTTCTGGCGAAGGGCGCTTGCGGCTGTGTGCTCTCTTCCATCCGGACTTTCGGAGATTTGTGCGAAACCACGCACAAATCTCTCAACCGTCGGCTCCGGAGTTCGACCGGATCTGCTGACCTTCTCACATCTGTGAAAAGCGCTCGCGGGCTCCGGCCTGTCGGGCCGCTACCGCCGGTGGGGAGTTTCACCCCGCCCTGAGAACGTAACATCTTGGATTATAATGGCCGGGCCGGGTGGGTCAAACGCAGGCAACGACGCCGGAGATGAAAAAGGCGACAGATTTTTTCACAAAACCTGCCGCCTGAAACATATTTTTGCGGGAACGAAACCTACTCCCTGATGATGAGCAGATCGCTGGCGGTAAAGCGCAGAGTGACGGTCTCGCCTACGGCCGGTGGCGACAGGCCGGGGCTGTTGAACATGTCGAAGGAGATGATGGCATCGCCGACGCGCATGCGGGTGCGGATGACCGAGCCGAGGAAGTTGCTGGAGACGACCTCGCCGGACAGCGCCGTGTCGCCCTTGGCACCTTCGGCGATCGAGCCTGCTTCCGGGCGGAGGGCGAGCGAGATCGTGTCCCCAGCCTTGACCGGGCCGAGCGGCTCTTTCAGCGTGATGCCCTGGTCGCCGATGGTGATGCGGTTGCCGGCCGGATCGACGACCTTGGCCTCGATGAGATTGAGCGTGCCGACGAAGGACGCGACGAAGCGGGTGGCCGGGCGATTGTAGATGTCGAAGGGCGTGCCGATCTGGTCGGCGCGTCCGGCATTCATGACGACGATGCGGTCGGAGATCGACAGCGCCTCTTCCTGATCGTGGGTGACGAAGACCGTGGTGATGCCCAGCTGCTGCTGGATCATGCGGATTTCCTCGCGCAAAGACACGCGGATCTTGGCGTCGAGCGCCGAGAGCGGTTCGTCGAGCAGAAGCACCTGCGGTTTCGGCGCCAGCGCGCGGGCAAGCGCCACACGCTGCTGCTGGCCGCCGGACATCTGGTAGGGGTAGCGGTCGGCCAGGTGGTCGAGCTTGATCAGACCCAGCATTTCCTTGACGCGCTTGTCGACGGCGGCGGCATCCATGCCGGCGATCTTCAGGCCGAAGGCGACATTCTCCTGCACGGTCATGTTGGGGAACAGGGCATAGGCCTGGAAAACCATGCCGATCTTGCGCTGGTTCGGCTTCAGGTCCGCCATGTCCTTGCCGCCGACGGTGATGGCACCGCCGGTCGGGGTCTCGAAACCGGCGATCATGCGCAGGACGGTGGTCTTGCCGCAGCCCGACGGTCCGAGGAACGAGACGAATTCGCCCTTTTCGATCGCCATGTCGAAGTTCTTGACGACCTGGACGGGGCCGAAGCTTTTCTGGATGCCTTTGAGTTCTAGAAAGGACATGTGGTGATCAATTCCTTAGGCGCGGGCCGGCGCTGCCTTGCTGAAACGGGAGACGAGCTGGAGCAGGCCCATGCTGAACCAGGTGATGGCGAATGCGATGATGGCGAGTGCCGGCGGCTCATAGGCGCGGTTGGCACCGATCAGCTGCAGATAGGGTCCGAAGGCCGGGCGGTTGAGCAGCGCCGGCATGGTGAATTCGCCGATGACGATGGCGAAGGTGATAAAGGCACCCGAGAGCACGCCGCTCATGACGTTCGGAAAGATGCAGCGGAACATGATCGTCGGCCAGGAGGCGCCGAGGCTTTGGGCGGCTTCCGTCAGCGTTCCGACATCGATGGTGCGCATGGCCGTATCGACGGAGCGGTACATATAGGGCAGCGACAGCGTCATGAAGGAGAACATCAGCAGCGCATCCGTGCCGCGCGCCGAGCCCGTGAACGGGATGTAGGACGAGGAATTGTAGAGCCGCAGATAGCCGAAGACGATGACGATTGCCGGAATGACCAGCGGCATCAGGGTGATGAATTCGATGACCGGGCGCATCTGCGGCAGGCGCAGGCGCACCCAATAGGCGGTGGGCACGACCAGCAGGACGCCGAAGAGGATGGTCAGCAGCGCCATGACGATCGAGTAGCTGAAGGATTCGCGGAACTGGCCGTCGGAAAACACCGAGCGATAGGCATCGAACGAATATTCACCGCGCCGCATCCGCAGCGAAAACTCGAAGGTCGCGATCAGCGGAATGATGAAATAGCTTGCGCCGAACAGGACCGCGATCCAGGCGCCGATTTTCTGTGTCTTCATTTCTGCCACCGTTCGGCGCGCATGCGGAGCCAGATATAGATGAGGTTGGAGATCCCGGTGATGACGATCATGCCGAGTGCCAGGGCGTAGCCGAGGTTCGGATTGTGCAGAACGTCGCCGCGGATCTGGGCGTAAAGCTGGATCGGCACGATGTTGAACGTGCTGCCGGTCAGCGAATAGGCCGTGGCGATGGCGCCGAAGGCGTTTGCGAACAGAAGTAGCGTCGTACCGAGAATGCTCGGGAACAGAATCGGCAGGGCCACCTTGGTCCAATACTGCGTTGTCGTGGCGCCGAGAATTTCGGCCGCCTCCCGCCATTCCTTCTTCATGCCGTCCAGCGCCGGAGCGATGATCAGCACCATCAGCGGGATCTGGAAATACATGTAGGTGATGGTCAGGCCGATGAAGCTCAACAGATTGAAGCCGGTGCCGTAGAGGTTGATGCCGAAAAGATCGCGCAGCAGGATGGTGACGAGACCGGTGCGGCCGAGCGTCGCCAGGAAGGCGAAGGCCAGCGGCACGCCGGCGAAATTGGAGGCGACCCCGGAAAAGGTCATGATCGAGGTGCGGATCCACGAGGGTAGGCCGCCCATGACGATCGCCCAGGCGAGGAAAAATCCGACGAACGCGCCGCCGATCGACGAGGCGAGGCTGATCTTGATACTGATCCAGTAGGAGGCGAGGATCTTGTCGGTGAACAGGCCGGCAATGTTGGCGAAGGTGAACTCGCCGGCCGGATTGAGGAAGGCGCCGGTGACGAGATAGAGCGTCGGCACGATCAGGAACATCAGTGCGAACAGCATGAACGGCGCAACGCCGAGCCAGTCGATCAGTGTCTTCTTGTCGATGATGGCCCCAGGTGCGCTCATTCGGCTGCCGTTTCAAAAGGAGGGAAGGCGGCCTTTCCGCCCGAAGACGGAAAGGCCGGTTTTGTCAGCTGTTACTGTACGTTGGCGCCAACGACAGTGTCCCAGCCCTTGGTGATGGCTTCCTTGTAGGCACCCTGCTCGTCGAGCGTCGGGAACACGGCCTTCTCATAGGACGCGGCCGGCGGCAGCTTGTCGAGCAGATCCTGCGGGATCTTGCCGTTCTTGGCCAGATCGTTGAAGCGGATCGGGTGGCAGAAGCCCTTCAGCCAGCCAAGCTGACCTTCGTCGGAGTAGAGGTATTCCATCCAGAGCTTGGCAGCGTTCGGATGCGGCGCGAAGGCCGAGATCGCCTGAACGTAGACGCCGGCAACGACGCCGGTTGCCGGTACGACGACTTCGAACGGCGGGTTGCCGTTCAGACCGCCACCCCAGCTGAGCGCATTGTAGTCCCAGGCGACGATGATCGGCGTGGTGCCCTGTGCAAATGGAGCAGCCTTACCGACGACCGGTACGAAGTTGCCCTTGGCATTCAGCTCCTTGAAGAAAGCGAGACCAGCTTCGCCGGACTTGGCGACGTCGCCGCCAGCAGCCGACAGGCCAGCTGCGAAGACGCCGGAAATGGCCTGGTTGGCGGTGCGCGGGTCACCGGCGAGAGCCACGGCATTGGCGTATTCCGGCTTCAGCAGGTCAGCCCAATCCTTCGGCGATTCCTTGACGAGGTCCTTGTTCACCATGAAGGACATGACGCCGTAATAGTCGCCGTACCAGTAGCCTTCAGCGTCCTTGGCCGTGTCCGGGATCGTGTCCCAGGTGGAGACCTTGTACGGCTGGATCAAGCCTTCAGCCTTGGCGGACGGGCCGAAGGACAGGCCGACGTCGATAACGTCAGGAGCCTGGTCACCGGTGTTGCCCTTGTTGGCCTTGATGGCTTCGATTTCGTCGCCCGAGCCCGCATCCGGGTTCAGTTCGTTGACGGTCAGGCCGTACTTGGCCTTGAAACCTTCGATGACGCCGCCGTAACCGCACCAATCGTGCGGCAGGGCGATCGTCGTCAGCGTGCCTTCTGCCTTGGCAGCGGCGATCAGTTCAGCGCTCGGCTCGGCAGCAGCGATTGCAGTCGTGGCGACGAGCATGGCGGTGGAAAGGGATAGCAGGCGGCGTGTGTGCGAAATCACTGGTCTTCTCCTGTTGTTGTTCGGTCGACTTCTGTTCTGGTCCGTCAACTTCGAGCAAGCTGATAGGGGCTTGCCGTGAAGCTTATGTGACAGATCCTGTTCGCCCCTCCCGGGTTCTCTGCCCGAAGCAAACAGGTTTATTCCAGTCTTGGCAATACGGGCCCCGGAATACCGGGAAACCGTTATTTTAGAAGCATTTGCGCATATAGCTGCGGCTCGGCTCCAAACGGTGGAATGGCGAAACCGCCATTGTCTAAAGCGGCTTTCGAAAAAGCCGGGTGGTGTCGAACAGGCCTTCGAGCGTCTTCATGCGCTCCTTGGTTTCATCCCAGCAGGTGCTTTGCACGGCCTCGATCAGCGCCTCGACGACAAACAGCGTCACGACGGAGGAGTCCCAGGCAGACGGCACTTCGATCTGGATGCGGAAGACGTGGGCGGCGAGCTTGGCGACCGGCGAGGCCCACTGGTCGGTGAACAGCACGATCAGAATGCCGCGCGACTTTGCCGTCTTGGCCAGTGTCTCCAGTTCCTGCTCGTAACGGCGAATGTCGAAGATCACCAGAATGTCGCCGGACTTCATGTCGAGGACCGAATGCGGCCAGGCGCTCGGATGCGAATTGATCTGGGTGACGCCGGTGCGGATGACCTGCAGGTGGGTGAAGAAATAATCCGAGAGCGCCCGGGTGATGCGGCCGCCGACCATGTAGACGCAGCGTTTCTTGTCCGACAGCAGCTTGGCGGCGCCGTCGAATTCCTGCGTTTCCAGATGGGCCAGCGTCTGGCGCATGTTGTTCATGACCGCATCGGCGAAACGGTTGAGGATATGGGTGCCCGGCGCATTGGCGGCCCAGCGGTCGTGTTTGCTGATCGGGTTGGAAATCGTCGCTTCGAGTTCCTGGTGCAGGCGGGACTGGAAATCGGGAAAGCCGCGATAGCCGAGCTTCTGGACCATGCGGGCGACGGTGGGCGTCGAAACACCGGCATTCTCGGCAACGGTCGTGATCGAACCGAGGCCGGAGACCGGATAGTTGTCGAGAAGTGTCGTTGCCAGCTGCTTCTCCGCCCGTGTCAGCGTCGTGTAGCTGGCATTGATCACATCCGACACCGTCATGGATGTCTCGATTGTCACGTCTGATTTACCCCTGAGCCGGTCTGCGCCAGCTTTGTGACAGATTAAACATCGCTGTCACAATTCGAGTCAATCGCTTTTTTGAAGAGATCGTTTCAGATTCAGGTTGACACTTGTGGCATCCTGAAGAATTCTCTTCAAAATTAACGGTCTGGCAAGGTTTGGGGAAGCCGCGGGTTGTTGCAAATTCTGAAATTCGATGATGGCGATCCGGTCGCCCTGGAAAACGAGGATGCCAAGGGCCCGGTTCTCCTGGTGTGCGAACATGCGTCCCGCACGCTGCCATCGCGTTTCGGCGACATGGGGCTGACGGCCGATGCGCTGGAAAGCCATATCGCCTGGGATCCGGGTGCTCTGGCGGTGTCGCGCCTGCTGATGCAGGAGCTCGATGTGGCGCTGATCCATCAGCGGTTTTCGCGGCTGGTCTACGATTGCAACCGGCCGCCGGAGGCCGACGCGGCGATGCCGGCGACCAGCGAGATTTTTCCCATTCCCGGCAATGCCGACATTTCGCCCGAGGAGCGCCAGGCAAGAGCGGAAGCGCTGTATTTTCCCTTCCGCGACGCAATTTCGGCCTTCCTGATGGGACGCCGGAAGGCCGGACGTCCCTGCGTTCTTGTCACGATGCACAGTTTCACGCCCGTCTATCACGGCGTTGCGCGGGAGGTCGAAGTCGGCATTCTGCATGATACGGACAAGCGGCTGGCCGACCTGATGCTGAAGCACGGGGAGGCCGGTCCTTACGACATTCGCCGCAACGAGCCTTACGGCCCGGCAGACGGCGTCACGCATACGTTGATCGAGCACGGCCTCAAGACCGGGCGGTTCAACGTGATGATCGAGATCCGCAACGATCTCATACAGGACGAAGCCGGTCAAAAGGTCATGGCCGGCTACCTGGCAGGGCTGCTGCTGAAAAGCATCGCAGATCTTGCCAAGGCACAAAACTAAGACCTGGGGAGCGGCTTGCCGCGAAGGTTACCGGACCGGGTTGCGGTCCGGACGCACATCAGAGGTTTTCTGCAATTCCGCAGAAAGCTTGGCGAAACAGGGGAAAAAGATGTCTGAATATTCCGATCTGGACAAGAGTGAGGACACCAAGGTCCTGCACTCTATGGGCTACGCCCAGGAGCTCGAAAGGCGCATGAGTTCGTTCTCGAACTTCGCGATCTCATTCTCCATCATCTGCATTCTTTCCGGCGGCATCAATTCGCTGGCACAGGCCACATCCGGCGCCGGCGGCGCTGCCATCGGTATCGGCTGGCCGCTCGGCTGCTTCGTCTCGCTGGTCTTTGCGGTCGGCATGGCGCAGATCAGCTCGGCCTATCCGACGGCCGGCGGCCTCTATCACTGGGGTTCGATCCTCGGTAACCGGTTTACCGGCTGGCTGACCGCGTGGTTCAACCTGCTCGGTCTCGTCACCGTTCTCGGCGCCATCAACGTCGGCACCTATTACTTCTTCATGGGCTCGTTCGGCGCCTCCTACTTCGGCCTCGAAGATACGACGACGGTGCGCATCCTGTTCCTCGTCGTCATCACCGGCGCCCAGGCGATCGTCAACCACATGGGCATCGGCCTCACCGCCAAGCTCACCGACTTCTCGGGTTACCTGATCTTCGTCACGGCCATCGCGCTGTCGGTCGCCTGCCTGGCGGTCGCCGACGGTTTCGACATCGCCCGCCTGTTCACCTTTGCCAACTATTCTGGCGAAGCTGGCGGCAATGTCTGGCCGGAAACATCCGGTCTCTGGGTCTTCCTGCTCGGCCTGTTGCTGCCGATCTACACGATCACCGGTTATGATGCCTCGGCGCACACATCGGAAGAAACCGTCAAGGCGGCGACCTCCGTGCCGCGCGGCATGATCTCCTCGGTTCTGTGGTCGGCGCTGTTCGGCTACATCATGCTGTGCAGCTTCGTGCTGATGATCCCGAACATGGACGATGCCGCCAAGCAGGGCTGGAACGTGTTCTTCTGGGCCATGGACGCACAGATGAACCCGATCATCAAGGACGTGCTCTATCTCGCCATCCTGGTTTGCCAGTGGCTGTGCGGTCTTGCGACGGTAACATCGGTTTCGCGCATGATCTTCGCCTTCTCGCGTGACGGTGGCCTGCCTTTCTCCAAGGCGCTTGCCAAGGTCAGCCCGAAGTACCGGACGCCGGTTGCCGCCACCTGGACCGGCTCGATCCTGTCGGTTCTGTTCGTCTGGGGCTCGTCGCTCGTGACCATCGGCGAAACGCCGGTTTATACGATCGTCGTTTCCTGCACGGTCATCTTCCTGTTCTTCTCGTTCACCATTCCGATCGCGCTTGGCCTGTTTGCCTGGGGCACATCGAAGTGGGACAAGATGGGTCCATGGAACCTCGGCGAAGGCATGTTCAAGCTGTTTGCTGTTCTGAGCATCCTGGCCATGATCCTGATCTTCGTTCTCGGCATCCAGCCGCCAAACGGTCCGGCTCTCTACGTCACGGTCGGCTTCCTGATCGTCACCGCCATCATCTGGTTCGGTTTCGAGAAGAGCCGCTTCAAGGGGCCGCCGATCGGCGACGAGGTTGCACGCCGCCAGGCGGAGATCGCTGCCGCCGAAAAGGCAGTCGGTCAGTCCTGATCCTGAGCCACGCATGACAGGGACCGGCGGTTTTGCCGCCGGTCCGTTTTGCCAATCGGACGGCGCCCGGCGCCCCAAACTGGAAACAGAATCATGAGCGGGAACTACACACTCGAAGAGTTGAGAAAAGACGTGGCAGAAGGCCGGATCGACACGGTTCTGGCCTGCCAGGTCGACATGCAGGGCCGGTTGATGGGCAAGCGGTTTCATGCGCAGTTCTTCGTCGACAGCGCCTGGGAAGAAACCCACAGCTGCAATTATCTGCTCGCCACCGACATCGAGATGGAAACCGTCCCAGGCTACAAATCCACCAGCTGGGAATCGGGCTACGGCGATTACACGATGAAGCCGGATCTAACGACGCTGCGGCGCATTCCCTGGCTCGAAGGCACGGCGCTGGTTCTCTGCGACATGCTCGACCACCACACCCACAAGGAAGTGCCGCATTCGCCGCGCGCCATCCTGAAGAAGCAGGTTGCCCGCTTGGAGGCCATGGGCCTCAAGGCTTTCATGGCGACCGAGCTCGAGTTTTTCCTGTTCGACCAGAGCTACGACGATGCGCGCGAAAGCGGCTATCGCGATCTGCGGCTCGCCAGCGGCTATAACGAAGACTACCACATCTTCCAGACCACCAAGGAAGAAGATGTGATGCGGGCGATCCGCAACGGGCTTCAGGGTGCAGGCATTCCGGTGGAGAACACCAAGGGTGAGGCGTCCGCCGGTCAGGAAGAGGTCAATGTGCGTTATGCCGACGCGCTGACCATGGCCGACCGTCACGTCATCATCAAGAACGGCTGCAAGGAAATCGCCTGGGCGCGCGGCAAGGCGATCACGTTCCTGGCCAAGTGGCACTACAATGCCGCCGGTTCGTCCTCGCATATCCACCAGTCGCTGTGGAGCGTCGATGGCAAGAGCTCGAAATTCTTCGACAAGGATGCCGAATACGGCATGTCGGAGCTTATGCGCCACTATGTTGCCGGGCTTTTGACCCATGCGGGCGAGATCACCTATTTCCTGGCGCCCTATATCAATTCCTACAAGCGTTTCGTCGCCGGCACCTTCGCGCCAACCAAGGCGGTGTGGAGCAAGGACAACCGCACGGCCGGTTACCGGCTTTGCGGCGAGGGCACCAAGGCGATCCGCATCGAATGCCGCGTCGGCGGCTCGGACCTCAACCCGTATCTGGCCATGGCGGCCCTGATCGCTGCCGGTATTGCCGGGATCGAAGGCAAGATGGAGCTGGAAGCGCCCTTCGTCGGTGATGCCTATGGCGGCAAGAACATCCGCGAAATCCCGCGCACGCTGCGTGACGCCACCACGGCGCTCAGCAGTTCGAAAATGCTGCTCGACGCGTTTGGCGAAGACGTAATCGAGCACTATACCCGCGCTGCCGAGTGGGAGCAGGAGGAGTACGACCGCAAGATCACCGACTGGGAGGTGGCGCGCGGATTTGAGAGGGCATGAGATAATCGCAACATGTTGTGATTAATTGACGGGGCAGACAGTTTGTGGGAAAATTGCCGTGTTCAACGGGAGCCGCGCGGCATGGCAGATATCGACACGGACTGGTTTCACCAGCAGCTCAGTGCGCGCAATACCTCCGTGCGCGGCCTTGCCCGGTTCATGGGTGTCGATGCAAGCGCCGTTTCGCGCATGCTGAAAGGCGAACGCAAGATGAGTGCTGAGGAGCAGGACAAGATCACCATCTTCCTCGGGCTTGACCTGGCGGAAGTGGCGGCGCGCCGCCGAGGCGAATTATCGGGGTTTGCCGAGGGCAAGCAGACTGCCTATCGGGCCGGGGCTGCTTCGCCGGCGGAGGAGCCGCCGATGAAGATGTTTACGGCGGATGACGTCATCTACAAGGACGGCAAACGCTGGATGGAACGACCTGACGGGACGTTGCTTGAACTTCATCCGGCCTTCGGCTGCATGGCGGGCACGATGACCATCCCGGATGATTTGGATCTGACCGCGCCGATCGATGTCGAGTGGAGCGACAAGCTCTACAATGAGTGAGAGGTTGCTACTCGATACCTGCGCGATCGTCTGGATAGCGAATAGACATGCTATATCCCGGGCGGCTATGGACGCCATCGAGGCACTGTCTGCAAACGGCGGCGCGCTTTGTGTCTCGGTGATGTCGGCCTGGGAAATCGGAATGCTGGTATCACGCGGCAGGTTGCCGTCCACGAGAGATGCGCTGTCATGGTTTAACGAGTTTGTCACGGCGGGAGGCATTGTGGTGTATCCCGCAACGCCCGCTGTCCTGATCGGCGCTGCCTACCTTCCCGAACCGCTACATCGGGACCCAATGGATCGAATTCTCATCGCCACGGCGCGTGAGCACGATCTGACCATCGTTACACGCGACCGGGCGATTCTCAATTATGGCGCGGCCGGTCACGTCCGAACACTTGCTTGCTAGTTGCTTATTTTGGAGCCTTTAGAATGACCATGATCCAATGCATTTCTCCTGTGAATGGAGAGGTTTATGCCGAGCGTCCGGCGGTTGATACCGTTTCCGCTTCGGCCGCCGTTGCGCGGGCGCGCGCGGCACAGAAGAGCTGGGCGAAGCGTCCGGTCGAGGACCGCGTCAAGCTGGTTCTGGCCGGTGTGGCGCGTCTCAACGAAATGGTCGACGAGGTCGTGCCGGAGCTTGCCTGGCAGATGGGCCGGCCGGTGCGCTATGGCGGCGAATTCCGCGGCTTCAACGAGCGTTCGAACTACGTGGCGGCGATCGCTGCCGATGCGCTGGCGCCGATCATCGTCGAGGACAGTGCCAGTTTCGAGCGCCGCATCGAGCGTGTCGCCCATGGCATCGTCTTCGTGATCGCGCCGTGGAACTATCCCTACATGACGGCGATCAACACGGTTGCTCCGGCGCTGATGGCCGGCAATGCGGTGATCCTGAAACATGCAAGCCAGACCATTCTGGTCGGCGAGCGCATGGTGCGTGCCTTTGTCGAGGCCGGTGTTCCCGAGGACATTTTCCAGAACATCTTTCTCGATCACGCCACGACCTCGGCGCTGATTGCCGCCAAGAGCTTCGATTTCGTCAATTTCACCGGCTCCGTCGAAGGCGGGCGTTCGATCGAGCGGGCGGCTGCCGGCACGTTCACGGGTATCGGGCTGGAACTCGGCGGCAAGGATCCTGGCTATGTCATGGAAGACGCCGATCTCGACGCGGCGGTCGATACGCTGATGGACGGCGCCATGTTCAATTCGGGCCAGTGCTGCTGCGGCATCGAGCGCATCTATGTCAACGAAAACCTCTATGACGATTTCGTCGAGAAGGCGGTTGCCTTTGCCTCGGCCTACAAGCTTGGCAATCCGCTGGAGCAGGAAACCTCGCTCGGGCCGATGGCGCACACGCGGTTTGCCGCCGAAGTGCGGGCCCAGACGGCGGAAGCCGTGGCCATGGGCGCCAGAGCGCTGGTCGATCCGAAACTGTTTCCGCAGGATGACGGCGGCGCCTATCTCGCACCCCAGGTGCTTGTCGATGTCGATCATTCCATGAAAGTGATGACCGAAGAAAGTTTTGGCCCGGTTGTCGGCATCATGAAGGTCAAGAACGATGACGAGGCGCTGGCCCTGATGAACGACTGCAAATACGGGCTTACCACCTCGCTCTGGACGAAAGGTGCCGAGCGGGCGGCCCGGATCGGCAACGATCTCGAAACCGGCACTGTTTTCATGAACCGCGCCGACTACCTCGATCCCGCGCTGTGCTGGACCGGTGTCAAGGAAACCGGCCGTGGCGGCTCGCTTTCCGTCATCGGCTTCCAGAACCTGACGCGTCCGAAATCCTATCACCTGAAGAAAGCCTGATCGATGACCATCACAGCCAACTGGAGCTATCCGACCACCATCAAGTTCGGGGCAGGGCGCATCAAGGAACTGGCCGACCACTGCAAGGCCGTCGGCATCAAGAAGCCGCTGCTGATCACCGACCGGGGCCTGGCGCCGATGGCGATCACGCAGAATGCGCTGGATATTCTCGAAGCTGAGGGTCTCGGCCGGGCGATCTTTGCCGAGGTCGATCCGAACCCGAACGACAAAAATCTCGATGCGGGCGTCAAGGCGTTCAAGGACGGCGGCCATGACGGCGTCATCGCCTTTGGCGGCGGCTCGGGGCTTGATCTCGGCAAATGCGTGGCCTTCATGGCCGGGCAGACACGGCCTGTCTGGGATTTCGAAGACATCGGCGACTGGTGGACCCGGGCCAATTCGGCCGGTATCGCGCCGATCATCGCCGTGCCGACGACGGCCGGCACCGGTTCGGAAGTCGGCCGCGCCAGCGTCATCACCAATTCCGAGACCCACACGAAGAAGGTGATCTTCCATCCGAAGTTTCTACCGGCCGTCACCATCTGCGATCCGGAACTGACGGTCGGCATGCCGAAGGTCATCACCGTCGGCACCGGCATGGATGCCTTCGCCCATTGCCTCGAGGCCTATTCCTCGCCGTTCTATCATCCGATGAGCCAGGGCATCGCGCTCGAGGGCATGCGTCTGGTCAAGGACTACCTGCCGCGCGCCTTCAAGGACGGCAGCGACATCGAGGCCCGCGCCAACATGATGAGCGCTGCCGCCATGGGCGCCACCGCCTTCCAGAAGGGTCTCGGCGCCATCCATTCGCTGTCGCATCCGGTGGGCGCCATCTACAACACCCACCACGGCATGACCAATGCCGTCGTCATGCCGCCGGTGCTGCGCTTCAACCGTCCGGCGATCGAGGAGAAGATCGGCCTTGCCGCCGCCTATCTCGGCATTTCCGGCGGTTTCGACGGTTTCTACGACTATGTTCTCAAGCTGCGTGAAGAACTCGGCGTGCCGGACAAGCTCTCGGCGCTCGGTGTCGCCACCGACCGCATCGACGAAATGGCCGCCATGGCGATCGTCGATCCGACGGCCGGCGGCAACCCGGTCGAACTGACGCTGGATGCGGCCAAGGCGCTGTTTAGGGAATGCATCTGATCGGTTTGTAAGACCAGGAAAATCAACCAGGAAAGCCCGGGCATAGACCCGGGCTTTCTGCATTCCGTGCGGCCGCCTCCCCAATCCTAGCGACGCGGCGTTTGCAGTTTGTTAACCATGATTTGAAAGGTTCTGGTAACGAACGCCATAGCTGTGCGGCGCTCGACAGCAGCCATGACCGGGCTGAAATTTTTTGATTGGAATATCCCATGGCGGTCATTTCTTTTGCCAATGCGAAGGGCGGTGCCGGCAAGACGACGGCGGCGCTGATTCTCGCAACCGAGCTCGCCCGGCAGGGCAAACGTGTCGTGCTTCTCGATGCCGATCCGCAGCGCTGGATCACCGACTGGTCGGATCTCTCCGGCCCGGTCCGCAACATCTCCGTCATCTCGCATGTGACGATGGCATCGCTCGAATGTCATATCCGGGCGATGCGCGACCAGACCGACTACTTCATCATCGATCTGGCCGGTGCCCGCGACGCGATCGTGGCGCTGGCCATCGGCATTTCCGATCAGGTGCTGATCCCGGTGCAGGGCTGCGCCATGGATGCGCGCGGTGCGGCGCAGATACTCGAGCTGATCGGCACGCTGCAGAAGCGCACGGGCCGGCGCATCCCGCATTCGGTGGTGCTGACGCGGGTGAGCTCGATCGTCACGACCAAGGCGCTGCAGGCGATCAAGCTTCTGCTGGCCGAGCGGGGCGTGGCGGTGCTCGGCACACCGATCGCCGAGCGCACGGCGTTTCGCGATATTTTCGATTGCGGCGGCACGCTGCAGTCGATGGATGCCGGCAAGGTGAGCAATCTCGACAAGGCCTGCGAGAATGCCCGCCTATTCGCCGAGGAGGTTCGCAGCCTGCTGCCGGCGCGGATCGTCAGTTCGACGCGGCGCGCTGCCTGATCAAAACCGCCGGTCGATCAGGTGTTTTGCCTGGGCACCGGCGTGATAGAGCGCCGATTTCAGCGTGCGCAGCGCATCGGGTTTCACCTCCGTCTGCTCGACTGGAATGGCGGTCGCGTTGCCCATGATATGGCGGGCGAGCGCGCGGCCGAAGACGGTGCCCGGCGCAATGCCCCGGCCATTGTAGCCGCTCATCGAGACGACGCCGGGGGCGGGGCTGTGCATCTGCGGCAGGTGCGTCGTGGTCATGCCGATCTTGCCGTCCCACCAGTATTCGAAGCCGAAATCACCGATCTGCGGGAAAAGCTTGCGCACGGAGCGTTCGGCGAAAGCACGGTGCGTGCCTTCGGCCATGCGGTCGAGGCGGCCGATCGAGCCGAAGATCAGCCGGTTCTGCCGGTCCATGCGAAACGAGGTCATCACCATGCCGGTGTCCCAGGTGCCCTGGCGCTCGGGAAGAATGGTTTTGGCGACATTGTCGCTGAGCGGATTGGTGGCGAACTGGAAGTAGGGAAGGATCGTCAGTTCCTGCATATGGGCCGTGAACGGTGCCGCAGAAACGAGATTGCCATAGGCGTTGGTGGCCAGAACGATTTTGCGGGCGGTGATCGTTCCCTGCGGGAAGCTCAGGTGCCAGACACCGGCTTCCTGTTTTGCTGCCAGCAGAGGGGTGTCCGTGAAGATCTGCGCGCCGGCCTGCAAGGCGGCGCGCGCAAGGCCGCGGGCATAGGCGAGCGGCTGGATGGTGCCGGCCCGCCGGTCAAGCAGCGCGCCGGCGAAACCTTGCGCGCCGGTCAGCCGGGCCGCCTCTTCGGCATCAAGCACACTCACAGGTGCACCGCGTTTCTGCCACTGGCGTTCGCGGTCCCTGATATCGGCAAGCCCTTCCGCGCCGACGGCCATGTGCAGCGTGCCGTTGCGCACGGCTTCGCAATCGATCCCGTGTTTTTCGACCAGTTCGAACACATAGGCCGGGCCATTGCCCAGTTCGTCGAGCAGCCTGTTTCCGGTCGTCTCGCCGAGTGTGGCGATCAGGTCTTCGGGCTTGGTCCACATGCCGGCATTGACGAGGCCGACATTGCGGCCCGAGCCGCCAAAGCCGATGATCTTGGCCTCAGCCACCGCAACGCTGGCACCGGCCTCGGCCAGGTGAAGGGCGGCCGAGAGGCCGGTGAAGCCGCCGCCAATGACGGCGACATCGACCGTCAGATCGCCGGTGAGGGGCCCCGTGTCAGGCGCCGGCGGCGCTGTCGCATGCCAGAGATTGGGGAGGGTGCGTTCTGACTGAAGACCGGACATGCGCGGCATTTTCCTGACTGGTGGCTGTTTCCTCACAGATAGAGGATCGGCATCAAAAGTGTGATGACTTTATGCCATGGGTTCATGTCCGCAAGCGATGAACGGCTCAAAAAACAAAACCCGCGCGAACTCTGCAGTCAGGCGGGTTTCTGATCTCTATATTTTCCCGATCAGTCGACGAATTCGACGGTGACGCCCTTGGTGACCATCTTGGCGAGTTCGGTCGCGTCCCAGTTGGTCAGGCGGATACAGCCATGGCTCTGGGTCTTGCCGATCTTGGAGGGTTCCGGCGTGCCGTGGATGCCGTAGGTCGGCTTCGACAGCGCGATCCAGACCGTGCCGACCGGGCCGTTCGGGCCTGGCTGCAGGGTCAGCACCTTGTCATTGGTGCCCTGCTTGAAATTGATCTTCGGGTTGTACGTATAACCCGGGTTCAGCGCGATGCGTTCGACCGAGACGATGCCCGACGGCGACGGCGTGTCGGACGAGCCGATGGTGGCCGGATAGGCGGCGATCAGCTTGCCAGCCGCGTCATAGGCAAAGACCTGCTTGCGGGCCTTGTCGGCAACGATGCGGGCAACCGAGCCCGTGCGGTTTTCGCCGGGATTGATGACCTTGATGATCGTGCCGGGAATGGTGAAATCGGCGCCCGGGTTGAGTTCCTTCAGATAGGTCTCGTCCATGTGGAAGCGCTCGGCCAGGTTTTCCGTGGTCGAGGTATAGGACAGTGCCGGCAGCATGGCCTTGTGGGCATAGTCTTCCGGGATCGAAGCCACATAGGGACCGGCCGCATCGGCAGCGGTGATCGTGTAGCTGGTGATCGGCAGGCCGCCGCTCAGGCGCAGGCGCTCGAGAATGTCGTCGGTGTTGTTGGGATCGAGCGTCTGGCCGGTCGAAAGCTGCCAGGCTTCGATCGACTTGGTGACGTTGGAGCCCATCTTGCCGTCGATGACACCGGGCGAAAAGCCTTCGCGGTCGAGATAGACCTGCAGGGCGACGATTTCGCCGCTGGATTTCTTGGTCACCGTCTGGGCCGGCGGGAGCACCTGTTTGGTGCTGGGGGCCGTTTCGTTCGGGTCGATCGAGGCGAAGTCATCGCCCTCGATGGCCGGCATGTCGTTGGCGTCGGGGAGCGCCTCGCGCTCGACATCCTGCGGCACGACATCGCCGAATTCAGGGATCGAGCCGGTGACGGCGCCGGGGTCCGAGGCATCGAAGCCGTCATTGCCGAAGCCATCGCTGCCGAAATCATTGTTCAGCGCCTGTTCGCGCTGCTGGACGCCGTTGAAATAGGCATCGGCCGGCATGACGGTGGCGACGAGATTGCCGTAATTGTCGACCAGCACGGTGCGGCCGCGCGAATCGCGCATCTGGCGGACTTCGCTGGCTTCGGGAACAAAGTCGAGAACCTCGCCATCGGGCGTGACGAGCACCACTTCGCCGGACAGGCGGCGCGCGCCTTCCTGGGCTTCGGCGTAACGGGCTTCGCTCGCCCACAGCGATGCTGCGGTGAGAAGGGAAAGACTTGTTCTGACAGCGAAATTCACGTTTGAACCTTGCATTCTCTAGAGAGTTATCGCGGCGTACATCGCAAAATAGACCTTAATATGGTAATTCTGAATTCATCGTGAACAATGTCCTAACAAACGATTCCCGTTCGTTTTTTTGTCCGTAACCGGAGCGCCCGCATGCCGATTTCCCTTGCCGATCACAACCCGGACAGCCGCTTTCAGATCCTGCTCGACCGGCAATCCGCGCTGGATATCGGCGCCTTCGTGGTCGACGGGGTCGATCTTTCGCCCGGAGACGCCATCCCTTCTGATGGCGACCGGCGCATCGACCGGGCGCTGCCGGGCTTTCTCTTCACCTGCGGGCCGGATCATGTGCGCCATCCCGAACCGGTCGAAGGGGCTGATGACGGGCGGCTGTTTCCGCTGCACGGGTCGCTCTGCGGTACGCCGGTGACCAGCACCGCCATGTCGGAGGATCCCGCCAGGCCGGGCTGCTCCGCCCGGACCGAGGTTGCTCTGGCCGATGGCGGCAGCGCCGTGGTCGACCGGCTGTGGGCCGTCGACCCTGACGGCAGGGAGGTCATCCTCACCGACCGCATCGGCAACACCGGCGAGACGCCGTTTCCGCCGATGCTGATGTATCACATCAATTTCGGCGCCTGGATGTTCGATGCGGCGACGCGGATCGAGGGTGCGATGCTGCCAGCCGGCGGCATTCCCTGGCGGTTCGGCGATGGCGACACCCAGGTTTTCTGCGTGCCGGCGGGAGAGGGCGATGCCGAGGGGTATGCCTCCGTCTCGGTCGGGCCGATCCCGGAGATTGGCGGGCGCTCGGTGCACATCCGGTTCGACACCAAAACCCTGCCGTTCCTGCAGATCTGGCGCAATCAGGTGGGCCATGCCAATGTGCTCGGCATCGAGCCGGTTTCGCACCGGTGGGTGAAGCGCACCGAGCTTGCCCAGGCAGGCGAGCTCGTCGCCCTGCAGCCGGGGCAAAGCATCGATTATGCGCTCGCCTTTCAGGTCCGCTGAGACGTCTGTGCGATTGACGCCCGGAACTCCAGGGCCTAAATGATGCCAATCGAATTTGTGGGTTTTTCCGAAGGACGAGCGCGATGATGGACTTCCGGCAGATCAATGACGAATATTCGGTGACCGGCCAGATCGAGCCCGGCGATCTCGATGAGATCAAGGCGCTCGGTTTCAAGTCGCTTGTCTGCCACCGTCCCGATCACGAATCGCCCGACCAGCCGCTGTTTGCCGACGTCGCCGCCCGCGCTGCCGAGCTTGGCCTCGATATCCGCCACATTCCCGTTGGCCCCATGGGGGTGACGGCCGATGCGGTCAGCGAGATGGTCGATGCGTTGGACGAATTTCCCCTGCCAATGCTCGGCTTCTGCCGCTCGGGCGCCCGCTCCACGGCGATCTACCAGCAGAGCCTGCACATTCGCGGTTAAAGGCGTGTCTTGCGAAACTGTGCGCGGTTTCGGGATAAAGACAGACATAAGATGAAGCCTAATGCATGTCTCCCAAAAGTGTGCGCAGTTTTGGGTTAAAGAAATGCATAAAAACAAAGATCTAGAGCACATTGCGTGAATCCGCTTTCACGCAATGTGCTTTAGCCAGCCCGTATCTCGCTCAGCGTCCGGGTCGGCGTGATCGCTTCTGGATCGAGCCTGATCTCGATGATCGACGGTTTGCCGCTGGCCCGCGCCCGCGTGAAAGCTCCTGTGAACTCATCCGTTCTCACCACCGTTTCCCCATGGCCGCCATAGGCGCGGGCAAGCTCGGCGAAATCGGGGTTTGTGAGATCGGTGGCGCTGACCCGGCCGGGATAATCGCGCTCCTGGTGCATGCGGATCGTGCCGTAGATGCCGTTGTTGATGACCAGCGTGATGAGCGGCAGATTGTAGCGCACGGCGGTGGCGAACTCCTGCCCGTGCATCATGAAACAGCCGTCCCCGGCGAAACAAATGACCTCGCGATCCGGATGAAGCTGCTTGGCTGCCACGGCCGCCGGTAGGCCGTAACCCATGGAGCCGGAGGTCGGGGCGGCCTGCGTGGCAAACTGCCGGAACCGGTGGAAACGGTGCACCCAGGTGGCATAGTTGCCGGCGCCATTGGTGAAGATCGTGTCAGGTGCCGTGTTGGCCTCGATCCAGTTCATGATTGGGCCCATCTGCACATCGCCCGGCCCGCTCAAAGGCGGGGTCGACCAGGCGAGGTAGGCCGCATGCAGGACGGCGGTGCGGTCGCTCCAGAGCGGCGTTTCAGCCGGCGCGCTGACGCCGAGGGCCGCAACAAAATCGGTGGGGCTGGCGGCCATGGCCAGATCGGGTCGGTAGACGCGGCCGAGTTCGCCCGGATCGGGATAGACATGCACCAGGGTCTGGCGCGGGTAGGGCACGTCGAGCAGCGTATAGCCCGAAGACGGCATTTCCGACAGGCGGCCGCCGATCAGGAGCACGAGATCCGCCTCGCGGATTTCTTTCCCCAATGCCGGGTTGATGCCGATGCCGACATCGCCGGCGTAGTTTTCGTGGAGATGATCGAACAGCATCTGGCGACGGAAGGAGCAGCCGACAGGCAGATGCCAGCGCTCGGCAAAGCTTTGAAATGCGGCGACGCTGTCTGCCGTCCAGCGCGTGCCACCGAGGATGGCAACCGGCCGTTCGGCCTTGGCGAGCAGGCTTTCGAGCGCCCTGATCTGGCCGGGGCCGGGGTGGCTTTCGACCGGCTGATAGGGTTTGGCCGTCGGGGCTTCGGCCATCTGGCGCAGCACATCTTCCGGCAGGGTCAGCACCACAGGACCGGGTCTGCCGGAGGTGGCGACCGCGAAGGCGCGGGTGACGAATTCCGGAATACGGGCGGGATCGTCGATCTCGCCGACCCATTTGGCAATCTCGGTGAAGGCGCGGCGATACTCGACCTCCTGAAAGGCCTCGCGCTCGCGGGCATCGCGCTGCACCTGTCCGATGAACAGGATGACGGGAATGGAATCCTGCCTGGAAATATGCAGGCCCGCCGAGGCATTCATGGCGCCGGGGCCGCGCGTCACCATGCAGATGCCGGGCTCGCCGGTCAGCCGCCCCCAGGCATCGGCCATCATCGCGGCGCCGCCTTCCTGGCGGCAGACGACGACGTCGATATCGGTGTCATAGAGTGCATCGAGCACGGCCAGATAACTTTCGCCCGGCACGCAGGATATGCGCCGCACGCCGTTCGCCTTCAGCGCCTCGACGATCAGTTGTCCACCCGTTTTCATCTTGCTCCTCCCAAAGCATGTCTTGCGAGACCGCCCGTTTTCAGGCTGTTTCTCTTCCCTGATGAGCGCCCACTTGGGCGATGCACCAGGCCGTAAAATCATCAATGGCGCTTTCGCGGCCGATTTCGTTCAGCGTTTCATGGCGCATCGTGTCGTATATGCGGCTTGTGACATGGGCCAGACCAGCGACCTTCATGCGCGCCGCCAGCCAGAGCAGCGCGGCACCCTTTTCCGTCGAGGGGTCCTCGCCACCGCCGACCAGATGGATGGGCAGGTCCCGTGGCAGGCGCTTCAGCGCGTCGGCGCTGCCGCCTGAAAAGATCATCGAGAAGACGTCGAGCCACATCGAGACGCTGGCATTAAAGCCGCAGAGCGGATCGGCCATATAGGCATCGACCTGCCGCGTGTCATGCGACAGCCAGTCGAACAGTGTCCTGTGGCCCTCGATCGCCTTACCCCAGGCCTCGAATGTCAGCTTGGGCAGGATCGTGCTGGGAACATCGGAACCCTTGAACATCTTCTCTGCGGCCAGCACCGCCTGTCCGGCGCGCCCGGCGAGGCCGCCGTTGAAATTGGAATTCCAGACGGCCAGCGCATCGACGGTCTGCGGATAGGTCTCGGCATAATTGAGCGCGATCAGGCCGCCCATGGAGTGGCCGAGCAGGATGACGGGCAGCCCCGGATGGCGGCCCGCAGCGAAATTCCTGATCGCCAGCAGGTCGTCGAGCACCTTGCGCACACCATCTGTGGCGGCAAAGCGGCCGATCGGCGCGTCGGTGGCGACCGTGCTGCCATGGCCGCGATGGTCGTGGGCATAGGTGTGGAAGCCGGCGGCGGCCATGGAAGCGGCGAAATCGGCATAACGGCGGGCGTGTTCGGCAAGGCCATGGCTGATGAGGAGGGTGCCGCGCGCGGGCTCCACGGCTGGCGTCTGATACCAGGCGAGCTGAGCACCTGTTGCGCTCGTGAGCACGCCCATGGTTTCGAACTTCGTCAATCCTGCCTCCCGTCCAGCTGCGCAGATTCGCCCACCGACGCCGCATGCCAGCTATCAAATTGATTTCAATGGCAAATGCAATCGCGCTCCGGTTCGGCCTCGCGTGAGAGTATCAAAAAACGCGAGAACTGAAGATTCAGGGTTGTAATTTTCCTCTTTTCGGCTTTTTATGATCTTGTTTTGTTCTTTCTGGGGAAGGCAAATGATCATGTTGACGATGAGCACTCTACGACGAATTTTTGCCGCGATCGCCGCTTTTTCCTTGATGGGGAGCGGCGCTGTTCATGCGGCTGGAGACAGCGACGAGCCGGCATCGTCGGCCAGCACCGGCACACGCTATGTGTTTGCCATCAGCTGGCAGCCGGCCTTTTGCGAAACGCGGCCATCTCGAGCGGAATGCAGGGAGCAGACGGCAGATCGTTTCGATGCCAGCCATTTCTCCCTGCACGGGCTGTGGGCGATAAAAAAGAGCTATTGCGGCGCGGCGGCCGAGCTGAAGGCGCGCGACAAGAAGAGCAACTGGACGGATCTGCCGGAGGTGGCCCTGTCGGCAGACGCTGCCGCCCGCCTGAAGGTCGCCATGCCCGGCGTTGCCTCCGGTTTCGAGCGGCATCAGTGGGTCCGCAGCGGCACCTGCCTGGGCATGCCGGCCGAGCAATATTTCACATTGTCGATGTCGCTGCTCGACCGGGTGAATGCTTCCCCGGTGCAGGCGCTGTTTGCAGCCAATCTCGGCAAGTCCATTTCAGAGACGCAGGTGCGCCAGGCGTTCGACACAGCCTTCGGGACCGGTGCGGGCGACCGGGTGCGGATGCGCTGCCAGAAGGACGGCGACCGCCGCATCATCACCGGCCTCACCATCGGCCTGTCCAACGGGCTGGCTGAGGCTGCCGACGGCACCAACATGCAGAAGCTCATTCTTGCTGCGGGCACGACGAAGTTCAACTGCACGGAAGGTGTGGTCGATGCGGCGGGGGTGCAGTAGGGGGGCGATGCCTGCCGTCGGGCTCTTGCGATCGATGGCGACACGACAATCCAGAGTGTCCTGCGGCCGGTAGGGCTGGCCGCGCGTGCTGACGTGCAGGAAACCGAATATTTATCGGACAGGTGTAAGACACGGGTGAGGCTTTTTCCTCTTTTGCGGAGTTCACCTTGCCGTCCGACACCACCGCTCTGCAGAATGCAGTTTTCTCGCCGCGTTTTAAGCTGCTGCTTGGTTTCCTTGCACTCCTCTATCTGATCATTGCTGCGGACCTTGTTGATGGGATTATTTTCCTTAAGGATGTCGATGACGAGATGCGTCTTCTGCAGATTCGGCAGTTCCTGGCCTCGGGAAACTGGTTCGATCTGAGGCTTCCGGCCATCAGCATGCCTGAGATTTATTTCTCGCCATGGTCTCGGTTGGTCGATCTGCCCTACGTACTTCTGACCTATTTGTTTCGCCTATTTTTAGAGCCGGAACTTGCCTTGCGTCTCGCCACTTGGGTATGGCCGCCTGCAATGCTGGGTTTGTTTGCCGGGCTGGCCTTTTCGACGATGGTGCATCTTAATGGGCATGACCGTCCGTTGCGGCCGATTGGCGTTCTGGTGGCCGTGCTCGTTATGGCCCTGAGCGCTGGCGAGTTTTCACCTGGCCGGATCGACCATCACAATGTTCAGATCGTGTTGATGATGATGCTTGCTGCCGGGCTCGTGCGCTGGAATGCGCGTGGCGGGCTGATGGCCGGTGCCGCCGCCGCCCTGTCGATCACCGTCGGTCTCGAATGCCTACCGTTCGTCGCCGTTGCTTTTGCCGGTTTGGGTCTGGCCTTTGTCCTCGGTCTACCGGGCGGCCGCATATTTGTCCGTGCTTCCGGTGCCAGCATGCTCGTGACAGCCCTTGTATCAGGCCTCGTCTTCATCGGCCCACAGGCGATTATGGCCACGGCCTGCGACGCCTATTCAGCGCCCTATATCGCGGCGCTGTGCGGTTTCGGCATCGTGCTTGCTGCCGTAAGCTGGTTCTCCAACGATCAGACCACCATCGTCCGACGCGCCCTATGGCTTCTGGTTCCATCCGCGAGCATGACGATGCTCCTGATCGCATTGTTCCCGGAATGTGCCGGCGGCCCCTACCAGATGATCGACCCAGTTTCGAAAGCGTTCTGGTTCAATCGGATCATGCAGGAAAACAATATCCTGTACTTTCGTCATGACGGAGCGACGGGCATGACGATGCTGGGCCTTTTCTGCTTGTTAACGGTCATCGCAATCTTCGCACGGCCTGGGCGCGAAGATTTGCGCAGTGACAGGGCCGGCGCACTCATCGTCTATGCCGTCGCGGTTTCCTCGCTCGTGCTCTCGATCCTGCTCATCCGCTACATCCGCTTTCCCACGGCCTTCGTGCCCCTGTTCATACCGGTTGTTTTGGCCCGATTCGAGCATCTGCAACAGACGAAAAGCCGGCGCTATACCACCGCGCTGCTGGCCGCACCTGTCGCCGTCGCCGCCGCTTGCATCGCGGTCATCTATGCCGTGCTGCCGCATAAGGAGCAGACGTTCGATGCGGTGTTTTTGATGTCGATCGATTCCTGCGACGGCGAGGATTTTTCCGTTCTTGCAAGTCTGCCGCCGGGGCGGATACTGTCGCCGCTCGGCATGTCGCTCAACATCCTGAATTTCGGCAGCCCCGGCCTGACGGTCGGTGCCGTACCCTTTCACCGGGCATCGCCCGGCATACGGCGCAGTTTCATCGCTTTCACCACCGCCGATCCGGCCGAACGGCGCGAGGCTCTGGCGCCGTTCGATTATCTCGCCGTCTGCCACATGCCGCTTGAGGTCACCGGTTCGGAGGCGCCGCTTTATGCGGCGCTGGCCAAGGATGTCGCCTGGCCCGGCTTCGTGCCGGTTGCGGGTGGGTCCGACAGCCGGTTCCGGATTTTCCGGATCGACCATTCGGCCCTGCGCTGAGGCCACGGTTTTCCGCCGCCCGGATTTGCGGGCAGGCGGCTTTCGACATTGCTCTGGGCGGATAATTCGCCTACATAGCGGGCGAAAACAGCTTTCGCGGTTGTGTACGCTCGCCTTGCGGCGCAGCCTGCCGCGATCCGGCACATTTTAATCTGCGCGGAAACCCTGCGCCGGGATCGCCACCCGGGAGCGGGCTCGCGCTTTGCGGAGCAGACACGACATGGCACGTCAGTTCATCTACCACATGAC
Source organism: Pararhizobium sp. (assembly GCA_030655075.1). Classification (GTDB taxonomy): domain Bacteria; phylum Pseudomonadota; class Alphaproteobacteria; order Rhizobiales; family Rhizobiaceae; genus JAURWE01. The sequence continues at coordinate 48,598 of JAURWE010000024.1, read as the reverse complement.
CGGGCTCAACAAGTCCTACGGTGCGAAGAAGGTTCTTGAGAACGTTCATATCTCCTTCTATCCGGACGCCAAGATTGGTATTCTCGGCCCGAACGGCGCCGGTAAATCCACCGTTCTGCGCATCATGGCCGGGCTCGACAAGGAATATACCGGCGAAGCCTGGCTGGCCGAGGGCGCGACCGTCGGCTACCTGGAGCAGGAGCCGCATCTCGACCCGACCAAGACCGCCTGGGAAAACGTCATGGAAGGCGTTGCGGACAAGACGGCGATCCTCGAGCGCTACAACGAACTGATGATGAACTATTCCGACGAGACGGCGGACGAGGGCGCCAAGCTCCAGGACATCATCGACGGCCAGAACCTGTGGGATCTGGAGAGCCAGGTCGAGATGGCCATGGACGCGCTGCGCTGCCCGCCCGGCGATGCCGACGTCACCAGCCTTTCGGGCGGTGAGCGCCGCCGCCTGGCGCTGTGCAAGCTGCTTTTGTCGAAGCCCGACCTCCTGCTCCTCGACGAGCCGACCAACCATCTGGACGCCGAGACCATCGGCTGGCTGGAAAACCATCTGCGCCAGTATCCGGGCGCCGTGATGATGATCACCCACGATCGCTACTTCCTCGACAATGTCACCGGCTGGATTCTTGAGCTCGACCGCGGTCGCGGCATTCCTTACGAGGGCAACTACTCGGCCTATCTCCTCGCCAAGGCCAAGCGCATGAAGCAGGAAAACCGTGAGGACGCGTCGCGCCAGAAGGCGATCAGCCGCGAGCAGGAGTGGATCGCTTCCAGCCCGAAGGCCCGCCAGTCGAAGTCCAAGGCCCGCATCAAGGCCTATGACGAGCTGGTGGAAGCCGCCGACAAGATGCGTCCCGGCGACGCGCAGATCATCATTCCGGTCGGCGAGCGCCTCGGCCAGGTGGTCATCGAAATGGACAATGTCAGCAAAGGTTACGGCGACCGGCTGCTGATCGACGGCCTGACGCTGAAACTGCCGCCGGGCGGCATCATCGGTGTCATCGGCCCGAACGGCGCCGGCAAGACGACGCTGTTCCGCATGATCACCGGCCAGGAAACGCCCGACAGCGGCTCGTTCCGCATCGGCGACAGCGTGCATCTGGGTTATGTCGACCAGAGCCGCGACGCGCTCGATGCCGGCAAGACCGTCTGGGAGGAAATCTCCGGCGGCGCCGAAGTCATCAAGCTCGGCAAGTTCGACATGAACTCGCGTGCCTATTGCGGCGCCTTCAACTTCAAGGGCGGCGACCAGCAGCAGAAGGTCGGCAATCTCTCCGGCGGTCAGCGCAACCGCGTGCACCTGGCAAAAATGCTGAAGGCCGGCGGCAACGTGCTGCTGCTCGACGAACCGACCAACGACCTCGACACCGAAACGCTGGCGGCGCTCGAAATCGCGCTCGAAAACTTTGCCGGCTGCGCCGTCATCATTTCCCACGATCGCATGTTCCTCGACCGGCTGGCCACCCATATCCTGGCCTTCGAAGGCGACAGCCACGTAGAATGGTTCGAAGGCAACTTTGAAGACTACGAAAAGGACAAGATCCGCCGCCTCGGCCCGGAATCGGTCAATCCGAGCCGCGTCAGCTACAAGCGCCTGACGCGCTGATCTTTTCGTTCAGACGATTGCAAGGGCCCCGAAAGGGGCCTTTGTTGTGACGAGGGCCTCAGCAAGCGGAAAACGCCGCTTTTGAGATCGTCCATGCTGCTCCCGGAACATTCCCACTTGCAAGGGTCCTCAAAATCACATAAACATATCTTTATGTGTTGATGGGGTTGAGATGGCAGATTCGCGGAAGCTCGGGCTGGACGATTTGGTGGAGGTCTTGAAGGCGGCCGGGGAGCCGACGCGCATGCGTCTGCTGGCTCTACTGGCCAATGGCGACCTGACCGTGACCGATCTTACAGAAATTCTCGGCCAATCCCAACCGCGTATTTCCCGCCACCTGAAGCTTCTCGGCGAAGCGGCATTGATCGACCGCTATCAGGAAGGCGCCTGGGCCTATTTCCGGCTGAAGCAGGACGGCGCCGAGGTTGACGTCGTGCGCCAGCTGCTGGCGTCGGCTGCCATGGGCGATGCCGTGCTGGCCCGCGACAGCGAGCGGCTTTCGGCCCTCAAGCTTGCCCGGTCCGAGCGGGCGCAGGCCTATTTCAGCCGCAATGCTGCCGAATGGGATGAGCTTCGCCGCCTGCATGTCAGCGATGCTGAAGTCGAGGCTGCCCTCAAGCGGCTGGTAGGCGACAGACCTGTCGATTCCCTGCTCGATCTCGGAACCGGCACTGGGCGCATCCTCCAGCTGTTCGAGGGTGTCTACCGGCGCGGCGTCGGGGTGGATGCCAGCCGCGACATGCTGGCGGTGGCGCGGGCCAATCTGGAAAAATCGGGCATCACCAAGGCCTCCATCCGCCACGGCGATATTTTCAATCTGCCGCTCGAGCGCGAAGAGTTCGATCTCGTCATCATCCACCAGGTGCTGCACTTCCTTGAGCAGCCGGAAGCAGCGATCAGCGAGGCGGCACGCATGCTGCGCCCCGGCGGCCGGCTGGTCATCATCGATCTGGCGCCACACGGGCTCGATTATCTGCGGGAGGAACATGCGCATCTGCGTCTTGGATTCTCGCAACAGATGATGTCCGATTGGCTGAAGAAATCCGGGCTCGATCTTGAACAGACCGTCGATCTGGAGCCTGGCGCTTCGGACGGCAATCGCCTGACCGTGACGATCTGGCTCGGCCGGGATCGCCGCGAACCCATTAGCAGCAGCCGCAAAGGCGATCGCGCACTTGCTCTTGCAGGGGAGAACTGACATGGCCATTCAGTCGCTTTATCCGGCCGAGCGCGGCAACCTGAGAATTTCGTTCGAATATTTTCCGCCGAAATCCGACGAGATGGAAACGCAGCTTTTCCAGACGGTGGCGGATCTCTCGGTCTTCTCTCCAGATTTCGTCACGGTCACCTATGGGGCCGGAGGCTCGACCAAGGCGCCGACGCTGAAGGCGGTCCGGCGGCTGATCCATGAAACCGGGCTCTCCAACACTGCAGCGCACCTCACCTGCGTCGGCGCGGCCAAAGCGGATGTCGACCAGATCGTCGAGGAGTTCCGTGCCAGTGGCGTTCGGCATTTCGTGGCGCTGCGCGGCGATCCGGCCGGTGGCGTCGGGGCTGCCTACCAGCCGTTCGAGGGCGGTTATGACAATGCGGCTGCGCTGGTTGCCGGTCTGAAGGCGATCGACGATTTCGAGATCTCCGTCTCTGCCTACCCGGAAAAACATCCCGAAAGCCGGGACGTGTCTGCCGATATCGACATGCTGAAGCGCAAGGTCGACAATGGCGCCAGCCGCGCCATCACCCAGTTCTTCTTCGACAATGACGATTTCGAGCGCTACTTGGAGCGGGTGCGGACGGCGGGGATCGATATTCCGATCCTGCCCGGTATCCTGCCGATCAACAATCTGGCGCAGGTGAGCAAGTTTGCCGGCCTCTGCGGCGCGCGCATTCCCGAGGCTATCATTGCCCGGCTCGGCCATCTCGACGATCAGCCGAAAGAGCGGGCCGTGGAAGCGGCGCATGTGGCGGCCGAGCAGGTGGTCGATCTGGCGCGGCGCGGCATTCGCGACTTCCACTTCTACACGATGAACCGCTCACCGCTGGTGACTGCCGTGTGCGACATGGTCGGATTTTCCCGCGCCAGGCCTATGGCGGCCGGTGCTGCCGCCTGAACAGTCACGCTGATAACAACAAAAAGCCCATGAAACGCGGTTTCATGGGCTTTCCTGTTTGCGACGATCGGTCACTGTTGTCTCAATGAAGGGATCGCTGGGAATGGTGTTGACGGTGTTTTAGTCCTTGCAACCGAAATGGACGAATTCGAAGCACCTCTTGTCAGATGAAAAGCATGGTTGCGACGAATACAAACGCTGCACTGATCATAAGGACGTTGAAAGAATTCGTAAGTCCCATGTCTGTCCTCCTTGCGTTGACCGTTAAAACATAGTGGCAAAGGCGGTTTCGTGAAAGGGCATATTATGCTGCAGCGCGGCATTTCCGGCCAGATTCAGCTTATTCACAGGGCTAAGATGCTGATTGATTAGGGGTAATTATTTTGCCGCAATTTCTTCACAATCCAGAACATTTGGTTAACGTAATATTCCGTCATCAAGCGTGATCGGAATTAAGACGTTCCGTCACAGCCTTGTAATGCATGGTTTTTCCGGAAAGCCCCGGTTTCTAGCTGTGCCGTTTCAAGACGCGGCCGACGAGGCGGCCATCCAGCACCAGAAGCCCGGCGGCGATCAGCGCCATGCCTGCCATGTCGGCTGCTTCCAGCCGCTCGCCCAGGAACAGGACGCCCAGCAGGATGGCGCTCGGCGGCACAAGCAGCGTTACCAGCGAGACATTCGTTGCTCCGGCCTTGGTCATGATCCGGAAGAACAGGATGTAGGCAAAGGCGGTGGAGACGAGCGCCAGGGCAGCGATGGCAGCGAGAACGCCAATCGGCGGCATGGGCAAGGTCCAGGGTTTGTCCATGAGCAAGACCACCGGCAGCATCAGCACGCTCGAAGCGGTCAGTTGCCCGGTGGTGGTGACCTCGGCCGCCAGCCCCTTGAAGCGTTTTCCGTAGGTCGCGGCAAAGCCATAGGAGACGGCCGCCAGAACCGGTAGCAGCAGTGCCCAGAGCGGCACGGTGTTGAGCGAGGCAGATCCGGCCAACGGACCGGGGAAGGCGCTTGGACCGATGAGCACGATGGTGCCGGCCAAGCCCAGCAGACAGCCGGCAATTTTGGAGACGGAGAGCTTCTCGTCGCTGGTCAGCGCATTGGCGATGATGACGGTCCAGATCGGCGTGGTGGCGTTGAGGATGGCGGCAAGCCCGGCGCCGATTTCGGTCTGGCCGAAGAAGATCAGCGTGTGCGGTATGGCGTTGTTGATGAGGCCAAGCAGCAGGAATTCCGGCCAGCGCGCCGCGAGTGCCGGATAGAGCCCGTGGCGGCCGGCCAGGTAGATGTGCAGGGCCAGTGCCGCCAGCGCCACGCGGCAGAGCACCAGCGTGAAGGGCGGCACATGGACGACGGCGATGCGGGCAAAGAAAAACGAACCGCCCCAGATCAGCCCGAGCAGGCACAGCATGGCCCAAGTCCCGGCATTCATTTGGTTTTTCTGGCTCATTGCACTTCCTTCGCGCATTCGGCTTGACCTTTTGCTGCCTCATTTGAATGATGTCAGAGCGGTAGGCGCCTTGCACGCGCATGACCACCCGATTCTTGCAGTCTGGCCGCCCCGACTGCCCGCTGACAAGCCACATGAAAAGGATGCGCACGCTGGACCCTGTCATCACCAACAGCATTGCCGAGAGCGCCAGTCATGGCGAGATGCTGGTGCCGATCGCCGTGGTGATTGCCGTTGCGGCGGTGCTGGGCCTGTGTTTCATGCGGTTGCGCCAGCCGCCGCTGGTCGGCTTCATCCTGGCCGGCGTGGCGCTGGGGCCAACGGGTTTCGGGCTGATCAGCAACAATGAAAACGTCTCGCTTCTGGCCGAAATGGGCGTCGTCGTGCTGCTGTTTTTCATCGGCATGGAGCTGTCGATCAAGGCCTTCGTGCTCAGCCTCAGGCAGGCATTGCTGGTGACCAGCGGCCAGCTTTCGGCGGCGATGGTGGCGGGCGCGCTGATCGCGCTCCTCACCAATGCCACCGTGTCGGAAGCAATCATTCTCGGCTTCATTGTCGCCATATCCTCGACGGTGGTGGCGATGAAGATGCTCGACGAGATGGGAACGCTGCGCGGCGAGGCGGGACGGATCGCCGTCGGTGTCTTGATCGCCCAGGATCTCGCCGTCGTGCCGATGCTGATCTTCGTCGGCAGCATGGGCGGCGGCGACATGAACATCGGCGCCATCGTTCTGAAGATCACCGTGGCCGTCGGCCTGCTCGGCGGCCTCCTGTGGTGGCTGGGGCGGCGCAGCAAGCTGAAGGTGCCCTTTGCCGAAGCTGTGGAAGACAAGATCGAGATTCTGGCGCTGGGCTCGCTCGCCGTCTGCTTCGCGGCCGCCGCCGTCTCCGGTCTTGCCGGCATGTCGCCGGTCTACGGCGCGTTCCTGGCTGGCATTCTCGTCGGCAATTCCACGCTGCGCAGCCGTGTCATTCCTGTTATCGAGCCGATCCAGAGCATCCTGCTCGTGGTGTTCTTCCTGTCGATCGGCCTGTTGATCGATCTTGATTTCATCTGGGAAAATCTCTGGGCGGTTCTGGGTGCGGCGCTGATCGTCATCGCGGCGAAATCGGTGCTCAACATCTTCCTGCTGCGCCGGACAGGATCCTCGGCGCAGACGGCGCTGATCGCCGGCCTGTCGATGGCGCAGATCGGTGAATTCTCGTTCGTGCTGGCGGCAGTCGGCTTCAACGTCGGCGCGCTGGGTGCCGACGTCTACCGCGTCGCCATCGCCGTCACAGCCTTGTCGCTGCTGGTGTCACCGATCTGGGTCAGCGTCATGCACCGGCTGGAGAACATTGCCACGACCCGGCTGCAGACCTATGGCGAGGCCTTTTCGGTCGCCTATGCGCGGGAATTGCAGGAAGTGTCGAAACGCGGGGCGGCGCTGGCCGATGTCAGCCGCTCGTTGCGCATGCGCTACCGCGCCCTGCGCCTGGCCCGCCATCACCGGCAGCACAGCAAGACCGATAGCGACGAGTAAGACCGGCCGGCATTCCGCTCAGGGCTGGGCTGCAAACGGCTTCCTTCTGCGCTTCCGGTGCTCACGTATCTCAAGTACGCTGCGCTCCAGTTCTCAATATCGGCCGTTTTCGCCTCACCCTGAGCGGAATGCCAACCGGTCGTGAGGGCCATCAAACAGAATTAAGCCCGCCCATGCCGTCGCATGAACGAGCCCGCGAGCCCCTTTCGGGACGTGTCGAATAGTATGCCGTCAGCCGCCGAGAGCGTCGAGCAGCGCCTGCGTGCCCCAGCCGTCGGCGGGCAGGCCGAGACGGACCTGTTCCTTCTGGATGGCCTTGCGCGTGCCCGACCCGAGGATGCCGTCGATCTTGCCGACGTCGTGGCCGAGCGATTCCAGCTTGGTCTGCAGCGCCTTCATGCCGGTGTCGTCGAGGCCAATATCGGGCGTGCCCTTTTCGTAGGGCGGCGCGCCATCGAGGCGTGTAGCGAAATAGGCGGCCGAGGTCGTGTAGATGAACGACTGGTTCCATTCGAGATAGATGTTGAAGTTCGGGTAGGTCATGAAGGCCGGGCCCTTGCGGCCCTGCGGCAGCACGAGCGAGGCGGCCAGCTGCGGGAAGGCTGTGTTGCCGTCGCGCGGCGTGACGCCGGCCGAAAACCAGTCGCCGGCGGTCATGCCGGGCTCGAGGCCGGTCTTTTCCCAGGGCAGGACATCCGGCACGCTGACCTCCTGGATCCACGGCTCGCCCGGCTTGAAGCCGAGGCTCTGGATGAACTTTGCCGCCGTCAGGATGGCGTCCGGCGAACTTTCCTTGAGCTTGACATGGCCATCGCCGTCGCCGTCGACACCGAACTTGATGATGTCTTCCGGCAGCATCTGCACCTGGCCGATTTCGCCGGCCCAGGCACCTGTCGTTGTCGCCGGGTCGAGATCGCCGTGCTGGACCATTTCTATGGCGGCCAGCAGCTGCGGACGGAAGAGATCCGGGCGGCGGCAGTCATGGGCCAGCGTCACCAGCGCGTTGCGGGTGTTGAAATCGCCCTGCACCGCGCCGAAATCGGTTTCCAGTGCCCAGAAGGCGGTGATGATTTCGGGGGGGATGCCAAACTCCGTCTCCGCACGCTTGAAGACCTCTGCATATTCCTGCAGCTTCTTGGCGCCGATGTCGAGGCGGCCCTTGCTGACGGTGCGCTGCGAGAATTCGGTGAAGGTCTGCTTGAAGACGCCCTGCGCCCGGTCGAACTTCAGCACCTTCTCATCGATCGCGGCGCCGGCCAGCGCCCGCTCGGCGGCCTCGGCTGGAACGCCCTTGGCAATCGCCTCAGCCTTGACACCGTCCAGAAACGCACCAAGGTCGCCGCCACAGGGCGAGGTCTGGGCTGCAGCGGTGGTTTGGGCAGTCTGCGCCAGGGTGGTGGAAGCGCTCAGAGCAAGGATGGCAAAGGCAAGCGACGCTGGGCGGCGGAGCGGTTTCGACATGGGAGGTCCTTATATGGCTGTCCGGAAGCGTTTGTATTTCAACAAAATGCGACCGAACCGAGATAGTCCGCCATATACTTATTTCGAGACCGCCGCCACCCAGTTTTTCCAGTTCTTGGCCGAGCCGCGGAACACGTTGATGTCGGTGTTGCCGGCGATGCCGGGCACGACGCCGGTGCTGGTATATTGCCAGAAAGCCCAGCGGCGATCCTGATAGCGCACCGTGGGATGAGCGGCGACCGAGCGGACCCAGAAATGATAATCCTTGAAGGCACCCTGCAGGCTGTCCTCGTGGAAATCGACCGAGGTGTAAATGATCGGACGCTTGCCGTAGTGGGCTTCCAGCCGGTCCATGAAGCGCTTCATCTCCGTCTGCACAGTCAGCGGCGACGGCCGGTAGTTGCAGGTCTTGGATTCGCCGTTCCACTCGACATCGAGAACCGGCGGCAGCATGACGGCCGTCTTCGGCACATTCTGGATGAACCAGTCGGCCTGCTCGTCGGCCGTCGAGCAGAAATAATAGAAGTGATAGGGCGCATAGGGAATGCCCTGCGCACGGGCATTGCGCCAGTATTCACCGAAGCGGGCGTCGAGCCTGTCCTTGCCTTCGGTCGCCTTGATGAAGGCGAAAGAGACGCCGGACTGGCGCACCTTGCTCCATTCGATATCGCCTTGCCATTTGGAGACGTCGATGCCGTGGATGTTGTGCTTGTGCGGATTGTCGGCGCCGAAGTCCTGCGGATCCTTGTCCTCGAAACGCGGCGGTATGGATGCCGTGGAGACGAGATCATAGTCCGTGGAGGTACACGCAGCCAGAATGCTGGCAAGTGGCAAAAGCAGTGCCAGAAGGAGCCGACGCATGATGTCCCCGATTTGACGCGATACGAAAACAGCCTCGCAGGCCCGTTTTCATAAAACGCAACAACCCCCAGGAGACGTGAAGCTCCTTTTCACCATATCATCGTAAAAATTGGGTTAGTTTCAAGTACGAACTTCTGCAAGCGGCTTAAAAACCGCCTGCCAGGCGTATCCGCGGCCGATGGAGCGGAAAATAAGGTCGCCGTCTCTGGTTTTTGTCCCGATTTCAAGGGCTTCGCGCAGGTTGGCGCGAGGCGTGACGTGGAATCGCTTCAGCCAACTTTTCAGCGTCAGGGCGAAGGACGAGGGCAGGTTTTCCTGCTGGCCGAAATCAACGATGTGCAGCGAGCCGCCGGGGTTGAGGGCGTCGACCGCGCAAGTGAGCGCCCTTTCCCAGTCGGGGATCATCGACAATGCATAGGAAATCACGACCCGGTCGAAGCCGGCCTCGCCGAAGACGGAGGGGATGAAATCGGAGGCATCGGCGGTGCGCAGGACCGGAGCCGGGCCATCGGTGCCGGCAAGCTTTTTTTCAGCCGATGCAATCATCTCGCTCGATATGTCGAGCCCGAACAGCCGGGCGTTCGGATAGTGCTTGCGCACCAGCGCCAGATTGCGGCCGGTGCCGCAGCCGATTTCGAGCACGGTACCGCCCGGCTGTACGGCCAGGTCGCGGATCAGGCTGTCGCGGCCGAAGAGATAGTATTTGCGCGTCAGGTCGTAGATGTGCCGCTGGTAGCGGTACATCCGGTCCATGCGCACGGCGTGCTCCCCGTTCGAACCCTGATCCGGCTGACCCATGCTCAGGCCTTCTTCTCGTAGATATGGAAGCCGCCGTAGATGGCGGAGCGATCCTGGTGGCCGAGTTCGAGCGACCGCTCCTGCTGATAATCCCACTGGTCGAGCAGGACGGGCGAGAGGCGGCCGGGAAGGATGCTGGCTTCGGCGGCGGTGCGGAAGATGACGATGGCGCCCGGTGCCGCCGTGCGGCCGATTTCGGCCCAGAGTTCGTTGAGCTGTTTCGGCGACATCCAGTCCTGCGCGTCGAGCAGGACGTAACGGTCGACCGAATTTGCAGGCTTGCTGGCCAGAAGCTCGGTGAAGCTGGCGTGATGAACGCGGACATTGCCGGCGTGATCGCGGATCGCCGCGTGATTGGCGGCCTGCAGGTACAGCGGCAAGTCACCCTCGTGCGGCATCGGGTAGCGGCGGGCGAAGGCCTGCCAGGCGAAATAGTTCTGCTTCAGCGGAAAATGGCAGGTGAGCTTTTCGAGGCGGGCGCGGAGAACGGAGGCGAGTGACCGGTCTTCCGTCAGGCTGGCTAGCTCGTCGAACTGCTGCGGCGGGATGCCCAGCCCGAAGAGCGAGCTCTTGCGGCTGGTGATCCAGCGCACCAGCGGCTTGTCGAACAGCGGCGACAGGCGCTCGTCGAAGAACTGGCGCTGTTCGCGCAGCGAGCGTGTCTGGGCGAAGTCGCGCGGATCGACACCATGCAGACGCGACAGCAGGTGGCCGAGCAGGATGAACCGGCCAAGCAGGCCGGTGCGATAGATGTTGCGGTTAAAGACGCCGACACGGCGGCGGCCGAGCGTGTCGCGGCTGTTCCAGTAGGCGCGTGTTGCCGGATCGAGCTTGGAGGCGAGGAAGAGATCATAGGCCTGGACGTTGCTTTCAACGCCGGTGCTGGCGAGGAAGCGCAGGATGTCGCCGTGGTTGGGCAGGTAGCGGAAGGCCGCCAGCTTCAACCGGTTGAGCGCCACATGGTGCGGGTTGAGATCGACGACGTCGATCTGCTGCGGCGCCCTGGAAAGATAGGCGAGCATGTTGCATCCGCCCGAGCCGATGGTGACGATCCGGTGGTGCGGCTCGATCTTCATGGCCTGCATGTCGACGGCGGGGTCTTCCCAGATCTGCGGGTAGACGAGGCCGGAAAACAGAAGGCCGAACAGGCGTTCGGAGAGGCCGGCGGCCGACAGCGGCTTGTGCTGCAGCAGGGCCGTTTTCAGCTTGCGGTTCTTTTTTCCGTATCCGGCATCGGGCGCCAAGTCGGTCATGTTCAACGGCCTCTCACAAGAATTCCGGCCGGTTTAAGCACTTCCCGCTACATTTTGATGACAGTTGCGGTGGGCAAACCCAATCGCAGGAATCAGTGGAAAGGTCTGAACATAATTGGGGACATCGGGATTTGTGCGCCTCGACGGCGGCCGGATTCACGGTTTGCTAGTGAATGTCTCCTAGGCTCGATCCCGGCCGATGCATTAAAGGCTCTGCAGAAAAATCTGTTAGGATAACATGATGTTAAAGGCGTTCCTGCCGAAAATGGAACAACGCTACGCGTTTGCCGGTGCGGCAATCGGAATGATGTTCCCCGCGATATCCGTAATCAGTGCCGTGATGGCGCGTTCGCCCGCATATGCCTGGAGCGAGGGCCTGTTTGCCGGCCTGTGCTGCTTGCCGATTGTTTCCGGCGCCGTGGCCTACCGGATGGGCAAGACGCGGTCGGGCCTGATCGACAACCTGCACCAGCATGAGAAAGATGAATTGCGGTTGATTCGCAATGCGCATCAAGACCCGTTGACGGGGCTTGGAAACCGGTTTGCCCTGGAAGAGGACATTTCCGGGCTGATCACCGGCAAGTCCGCCCGGATCGCGCTGCTGCTGATCGATCTGGACAAGTTCAAGTTCGTCAACGACACGCTCGGACACGATGCCGGCGACGCGTTGCTGACCTCGGTCGCCAACCGGCTGGATGTGGCACTGGCCGGTCAGGCCACGGTCTATCGGCTGGGCGGCGACGAATTCGTCGCCACCATTCCGGGCGCGCCGTCTTCAGGCACAGTCGCCGATCTCTGCCAGTTGATCGCCGGTCTGTTCATCGAGCCCTTCGACATTTTCGGCGCGCCGTTTTCGGTCGGCGGCAGCATCGGGGCGACGTTCCTCGAACTGGACGACCGGTCGATGTCGCAGCTTTTGAAGCGGGCCGATCTGGCGCTCTACAAGGCGAAAAGCATTCCCGGCAACGCCTCCATGTTCTACAATGCCGCCATGGCCGAGGAGGCCGGGACCCGCCAGCAACTGGAGGCGGATCTGTCCCGGGCACTGCGCAACGGCGAGTTCTTTCTGGAATATCAGCCGATCGTGGGGGTCGAAAGCCGGGCAGTGCGCTCGTTCGAGGCGCTGCTGCGCTGGCAGCACCCGGTCAAGGGTGTCATCCAGCCCGATCTTTTCATCCCAATCGCTGAAAACAGCGGGCTGATCCTGCCGATGGGCAACTGGGTGGTGAAGACGGCCTGCGAGGAGGCAGCGCGCTGGCCGGCGCCGACAGGGGTGGCCGTCAATGTGGCGGGAAACCAGTTCAAGGACCGGGCCTTTGTCGGCTTCATCAAACAGTGCCTGGCCGAGACCGGGCTCGCGCCGGGCCGCCTGACCATCGAGATCACCGAATCGATTTTTTCGGTCGATCCTGGCATCATCGGCGAGAGCCTGTCGGAACTGCGCCGGCATGGCGTGCGCGTGGCGCTGGACGATTTCGGTATCGGCTTTTCCTCGATCAACAATCTGCGCAATTTCCCGCTCGATCAGCTCAAGGTCGACCGCTCCTTTGCCAATGCCATGCTCGGCAGCCAGCGTGACGCGGAACTGGTGGATCTGATCCTCAAGCTCGGGGCGATGTTTCAGGTGACGACGACGATCGAAGGTATCGAGACGGAAGGACAGCTCGATTTCATCCGCAGCCTGGGTGCGGCGGAAGCGCAGGGTTTCCTCATCTCCCGGCCGGTGCCGGCCGATGATGTTCTGGCGTTTCTGGAGCGCGAAGCGATGCCTTCGGCCATCTCGGCCTGAGCCTTTGCGAATTTCAGGTCTTTTCATCCGGCCGGAAGCCTGATTGTCTGCGGTCACCTGCAATGGCGAGGTGATCTCTGTTGAAATTCCTGAAAGTTTTTGCATCGCTTCTGGCGCTTGTCCTTGTCGGTGCTGTTCTCTGGCTGGTGGTGGCGCCGCCCGAACTGTTGCGGGTGGGCGACGGCTACGCCGCCAAGATCGTCTGCTCGAGCGTCTTCATCACCGGGCGCGATCCGGATGAGGTCCTCAAGGTCGACGTGCAGGCGCCGGGGCATCCGCTGCTGCGGCTGGTGCGCATTTCCGTCGATCGCGACAAGAAAACCGTGGCGGCGCGCATGTTCGGCTTTGCCGCCCCCGGTTACGCCGCCTATCGCGACAGGCTTGGCTGTGCCTCGGTGCCGGATGGGGATTTTGCCCGGGTGCAGACCATGCCATCGCCGTTGCCGGTGGCGCAGGTCGACAGCGCTGCTCTCTGGCCCGATGGCGAAGCGACTGCCGCATCTGCGAATGCGCAGGTACAGGCGCTGCTTGCCGACCCTGACCTCACCGGACCGGGCATGCGGGCGGTCGCCGTCGTCAAGGATGGAAAGCTGATCGCGGAGGCCTATGGCGAGGGTTTTGACGCGGCATCGCCGCTGCTCGGGTGGTCGATGACCAAGACGGTCAATGCAGCGCTGATCGGCATGCGGATCAGGGCGGGCGAGATGGGTCTCAATGCGGATCATCTGCTGGGAACCTGGACCGACGCGCGGGCGGCGATCAAACTCTCCGACCTGATGGCCATGCAGAGCGGGCTGGAATTCAACGAGAATTACGGCACGGTCGCCGATGTGACGCGCATGCTCTATCTGGAAACGGATATGGCAGACTACGCCGCGTCGCAGCCGGCGCTGGCGGAGCCGGGCACGGTGTTCACCTATTCGAGCGGAACGGCGACGCTGCTGTCGCGGCTGTGGATGAACACGTTCGATGATCCGGCAGAAGCGCTAGCCTATCCGCAGCAGGCACTGTTCGGCCCATTGGGCATGGCCAGCGCCGTTCTGGAGACGGATGCGCAGGGCACCTTCGTCGGCTCCTCCTACATGTATGCGACAGCGCGGGACTGGGCACGGTTTGCGCTGTTCCTGCTGCAGGATGGCGTCTGGAAAGGGCAGCCGCTGCTGCCGGACGGTTTCGTAGCCTTCATGCGGACGCCGTCGAAAGCGTCAGGCGGGGTTTACGGGTCGGGGCAGGTGTGGACGCAGCGGCCGGGAGACGGAAATGCCGGGCTGCCGGAGGATACATTCTGGATGAGTGGTCATGACGGTCAGACGGTGATGCTGGTGCCCTCAAAGGGGCTTGCGGTCATCCGGCTCGGGCTGACGCCCAGAGCGCTCGGATATCAGCCCGAAAGGCTCGGCCAGCGCATCATCGATATTTTGAAAACATAGGCGCTTACTGCACCAGATCCAGCATGCCCTTTTTCTTGGCATGGTAATAATAGCCGCTGGCATAGAGCCGCACGGCGCCGTCATTCTTGTTGTCGGCCACCAGCCAGGCGCCACGCAAATATTTGGTGGCATATTTCAGGTTGGTTTCGGCGTCGAACAGGCCTTCCGGCGTGCCTTGGTAACCAAGGCCCTTGGCGGTGTTGTAGCGGATCTGCATCAGGCCGTAATTGCCCTTGCTGTAGGCACGCGGATTGTAGGTGCTTTCGCGCTTGACGACGCGGTGGACCAGCTCTTCGGGAATGCCGTTGAGATCGGCGTAATGCTTGATCAGCCGGTCGAGTTCCGGGCGCGAGCTGGTCGGTTTGTCTTCGAGACCGAGCAAAGAGGAGACGACCTCTGTGGTCTTGTTGTAGGCGACGGCGACAAGCTGCGGCTTGGGGATCGGAACGATCATTTCCTTGGCCACCAGCGTTTCCAGACCCACCGGCTCGCCGGAATCGAAATCGGATTCCATGAAGGTCATGGAGGCCTGCACCGGCTTTTCGCCGGCCGGCATGCTCATCACGGCCTCGGTAACCTCGATCGTCGTTGCCGCCGTCTGGGCATCGAGCGCAGGCTTGGCCTGCGGGATCGGCGTGCCGGTCTGGGTGGCAAGGGCAATGGCGCTTTCGGCGCCGGTCGCCTTGCCCTGTTCGCTGAGAGCGGCAACGGTCGCGCCCGCATTTTCGGTGGATGGTGTGACGAGAGCGGCTGTTTTTTCGTCAGGCTTGGTGACGGGAACGACGGCCTGGGCTGGTTTGAACTCTTCCTTGCGGGCGGTCTGCTGGGAGGTTTCGCATCCCGCGACGGCTGTCAAGGCGATCAGCGAAACGGCCGCAAGCGCCTGGCGTGAAAAGGAAAAACCAAACTTCGTCATGCTGTCGCCTTCGTGCTGTGAGGCTTAACCGCCCCCCGCAAATCACCGGCGTTAACCGCCTGGCAGGGCTTCCGTTTACCTTAACAAGCCATGCGTCGCAACCCGCATCCGCTTGATCAGCCGTGCGTGCCGCGCAAGCCTGCAGTGACGAGGCCGGCGCCGACCAGCAGCGAACCACCGGTGCGGTTGACGATTTTCTGGACTTTCGGCTTGCGGATCGTGTCGCGGGCGAGCGATGCAAGCAGGGCGTAACCGGCGGCATTGATCGTCGCCAGCATCAGAAAGGTGGTCTCGAAAATCAGCATCTGCGACAGCAGCGGCCGCGACAGATCGAGAAACTGCGGCAGGAAGGCGACGAAGAACAGGATGCTTTTCGGGTTGAGCGCGGTCACCGCATAGGTGTGCAGGAAGATCTTTCGCGGCCGCTCCACCGGGGCCGCGCTGCCGTCAGCGCCAAGACCACCTATGGGCGCGCGCCACAGCTTGATGCCGAGCCAGATGAGATAGACGGCGCCGACCCATTTGAGCACGGTGAAGATCGCCGCCGAGGTGGCCAGAAGGGCGCCGAGGCCAAGCATCGAGGCGGTCATGGCGGTAAAATCGCCGAGCGCAACGCCGGCCACCGTCGCGCCGGCCGCCTTGCGGCCGTGGCCGAGCGCATAGGCGATGACGAGCAGGATGGTCGGGCCGGGAATGGCCAGAAGAATGGCGGAGGCGGCGACGAAGGCCAGCCAGTGTTCGATCGACATTAAGACGGCTCCGGTGTGTGATGGGGGCTGCAGGGGAGCAAGCCATCGCTTACCGAAGCCGTCAAGCCGAATTATTACCCGACTTCGTGGTATTTCTGGCCGATCACATCCATGACCTCGCCGAACCATTTTGCCGAGGGATCGAAGTGTTTTCCGCCCTTGATGCGGGGGAATTCGATGGTGCGCAGCTTGCCGCCCTGGCCTTCGTCATGGCCGGTGACGCCGGAGACCTTGGCGAGCGCGCTTTCGACGGCGAGATCCACCATGCCCTGGATGAGGCGCAGGTCGTCACGGTTGGCCGGGGCGGAGCGGGCATAATAGCCCGACTTCTGCACCATGGCGCGCTCGGCGCCGAGCAGGTTGGCGAACTGTTTGGCGAACCAGCCGCCGACATTGATCGTGTCGATCTTCACATGGCCGAAGGCGTCGCGCTTGACCGCTTCGCCCGAGGCTTCGCGCTCGGCGACGATGGCGTCGAGGCAGGCGCCTTCGCTGATGAACAGCGTCACATAGCCGTTTTTGTCCATGACGGTGCGCAGCCGTTCGGCCTCGGCTTCGAGATCGAAGCTGATTTCCGGCAGGTAGAGCCCGTCGATGCTCTTCATCTGGGCATCCATCATAAAGCCGTCGACGAATTCGGTTTCTTTGGTTTTCTGCATGTAGGCGCGCGCGGTCGCCGCCGTCAGCCAGCCGCAGTGGCGGCCCATGACCTCGTGGATGATCAGCGAGCGGGGCGCGGCGCTCTGTTCGTTGCTGACATTGTCGAAGAATTTCGCGCCATATTCGGCGGCGGTCCAGGCGCCGAGCGTCTGGCGGATCGGCACGACGTCATTGTCGACCGTCTTCGGCATGCCGACGACGGTCAGGTCGTAGCCGTTGGCGCCGAGATAGGCGGCAAGGTCGGCTGCCGTCGTGTTGGTATCGTCGCCGCCGATCGTGTGGAGAATGGTGACGCCGTCATTGGCCAGACGTTCGGCTGCAACCCGCAATGGGTTCTCGCCTTCCTTGACAAGGCCCCGCTTGGCACAGTCGGCGGCATTGGTCAGCTTGACGCGGCTGTTGCCGATCGGCGAGCCGCCGTGGCGGTGGAGGATATGGGCATTGTCGCGCATCTCGCGGGTGATCTCGATGCGGTTGCCGAGAAGCAGGCCGTGATAGCCGGAGCGGTAGGCAAACAGCTCGATATCTGGCGCCACGTCGGTGTAGCGCTCGATCAGCCCGCCGACGGCGGAGGACAGGCACGGGGCGAGCCCGCCTGCGGTCAGCATTGCAACTTTCTGTTTTGCCATAAGCTCTCTCCCTATCATGCCCGTTATCCGGGCCCCGTTAACCGGGTTCGGTCTCTCTAGCTTAAGATGAGCCTAAATTGAATGACACGGAATAAAATTTTGACGAGTTGCGAGGCTCAGGCGATGCGCGCCTTGCGGCCGAGCCAGACGATGGTGGCGACGGCCATGGCGAAGAGCACAGTCGGCAGGGTGACGATTTCGCCGAGCAGCGTCGCCGAGACGGCGAGGGTCACGAAACTCTGCAACAGTTGCACCTGCGCCACCCGGGCGATGCCGCCAAGTGCAAGCCCGGCGTTCCAGAAGATAAAGCCGCCGAACATCGACATGAGGCTGAGATAGGCGAGTGCTGCGTATTCGGCCGGGCCCGGCGCGGCGATGCCACTCCTGATGACCAGGAGCGTGCCGGCCAGCGACACCGGCGCCAGGATGACCAGAACCCAGGCGATGGCTTCCCAGCCGGAAAGGAACCGCGAGACCTTGGCCAGAAGCACATAGCCGAGCGAGGCGGAAATCGCCGCCATGAACAGCCAGATATCGCCGGTCTGGATGTGAAAGCCGCCGTCGCGGACGGAAAAGAAAACGACCAGGGCCGCACCGGCAAGGCCGTAGAGCCAGAAGGCCGGGCCCGGCCGTTCGCCATCGACGAGGGCGGCGAAGATCGAGGTCAGGAGCGGCAGCACGCCGAGCACGACGCCACCGTGGCTGGCCGGAATGGTCTGCATGGCGACGGAGGAAAACACCGGAAAGCCGTAGACGACGCAGATGCCGGCGGCAAACAGCATGCGGATATGGCCGGACGGCCAGCGCTTGCGGAAGATCAAAAGCCCGGCGGCTGCGGCAATGGCGGCGATGGCTGCGCGGCAGAACGTGATGAATAGCGGGGAGAATTCCTGCAGCGCGATACGGGTCATCGGTAGCGTCGCGCCGAAAATGGTCACGCCGATCAGGCCGAGTATCATGCCGACGGCCTGCGGATTGCTTTTGCTGTTCATCGAGGGTCCTTGGAAACGTGGCCTCCTCGTTGCACCGGGCGGCGGTGCGCGTCCAATTCAATTCGCTGATCCAAAGATCACTGCGGGTCATGTGGGGCAGACATGCGGGTCCGAAACCAAATTAGTGAGGGCCATCAAAATTTTGTCATCGGGGGGTATCGAGCCTTGCTTTTGCCGTTGATAATGGGTCATGCTGGCAGTTTGAAACGGCAAACACGGAAAGCTGTCGGCCTATGTCGGTTTGGGATGCACTGCTCGGAATGATGACGGCGGCCAACAACGCGCTTTCGGGCGCGGTCGAGGCGCTGCGCACATTGTTCGAGGGCGACCCGGAGACCCGGCGCAAGGTCGCCTTTTCGGTCGCCATCATCGCGCTTTCGGCCAAGATGGCGAAGGCCGACGGCATCGTCACGACCGCCGAGGTCGATGCCTTCAAGGACATCTTCAAGTTTCCCGACGATCAGGCCCGCAACGTCGCCCGGCTCTACAATCTCGCCCGCCAGGACGTCGCAGGCTATGAGGCCTATGCCGAAAAGATGGCGGGTCTCTGCGCGTCCTGCGACCAGAACTGCCCGATGCTTGAGGATATCGTCGACGGGCTGTTCCACATCGCCAAGGCCGACGGCGCGATCCATGAGGCCGAGATGGCCTTCCTGACGCGCGTTGCCGAGATTTTCCAGATCGAGGACGAGCGCTTCCAGCAGATCATGGCCCGCCATGTGCATTCGGGCGGCCGCGATCCCTACAAGGTGCTGGGCGTGTCGCCGAAGGACGATTTCCCGACGATCCGCAAGCAGTACCGCGTGCTCGTGTCCGAGCATCACCCGGACAGGCTGATCGCGCGCGGCGTGCCGGAAGAATTCCATGGCCTCGCCAATGACCGCATGGCAGCGCTGAATGCCGCCTACGAGGCCATCGAGAAAGAGCGCCGCGCCGCATGAGCGGTCCTGCCTGCGCTTTCACACCCGATTTCCTGCGGGCCACTGTCGTGCCATCTCCCAATCACGGCGAACGTCTGGGTGTTGCCGGGCCGGATATGATCATCCTGCATTATACCGGCATGCCGACCGCAGAGGGGGCACTTGCCTGGCTCTGTGCCGACGAAAGTCAGGTTTCCAGCCATTATTTCGTCCACGAGGACGGACGGGTCGACCAACTGGTGCCGGAACACCGCCGCGCCTGGCATGCGGGCCGCAGTGTCTGGAAGGGCGAGACCGACATCAATTCGCACTCGATCGGCATCGAGATCGCCAATGCCGGACACCCCGGCGGACTGCCGGATTTTCCGGAAAAACAGATCGCGGCGGTCGTTGAATTGTGTCGAAATTGTGGCGATCGCTGGTCGATCGCCCCTGAACGGGTCTTGGCGCACAGCGATGTGGCCCCCATTCGCAAGGTTGATCCGGGTGAAAAATTCCCCTGGGGCCACCTCCATTCGCAAGGGGTCGGACACTGGATCCAGCCGGCGCCGGTCGGCGGTGGCCGCTTCTTTCAGCGGGGCGACAGCGGCCAGCCGATCGAGGCCCTGCAGTCGATGTTGTCTCTCTATGGCTACGGCACTGATATTACGGGGAATTTCTGCGAAAAAACCGAAGGTGACGTGGCGGCTTTCCAGCGCCATTTCCGCCAGCAGAAGGTCGATGGCGTGGCCGATATTTCGACCATCGACACGCTTCACAGATTGCTTTTGGGGCTTGCCGCTTTCGCCTGAAATCCGCACCTGGATTTCATTTCAGGTCACGCGAATATATCACCCTTTCACAGAACTTTATTGCACTGCCACATGATCAACAGATTGCAAGGATCATTTCCGGGTCATTGAACTGCAGGAAATTTCGGGGGAACCCAGCCTCCTGCCAAGCGAAATAACCGGGAAGAAGAACCACTGATCCGACGGGCGGGGCGCCCGTCTTTTCCTTCCCGACTACCGGAGAATCCAATTTACATGAGAACAGCTCTTATTGCTGCGGTCGCGGCATGCCTCTGCATGTCTTTCGTCGGGGTGGAAACGTCCTTTGCCAAGGAAACGACCAAGGACGTTTCCAGGAAGCAGACCAAGGAACTACCGAGGAAGCAGACCTTCCTGTTCCAGCCGAAGACGGACAAGGAACCTGCAAAGATCATCAAGCCGCTGAAGACGGTGAAGCGGTCGAGCGGTTACGCCGCGCCGGCACTGCGGTCCGGCTATACGGGCCTGATCACCAGCTATGCGTCCGCTTACGGTGTTCCTGTCGATCTTGCCCATGCGGTGATCCGGGTGGAAAGCAATTTCAACGCCAAGGCACGCGGGTCTGCCGGTGAAATCGGGCTGATGCAGATCAAACCGGCGACAGCGCGGATGATGGGCTACAGCGGCTCCTCCAAGGGGCTCTACGATCCGGAAACCAACATCAAGTTCGGCATGAAATATCTCGCCGGCGCCCACAAGCTGTCGGGCGGCACGACCTGCGGCACGATCCTGCGCTACAACGCCGGTCACGGCGCACGCCGGATGAACCCGTTGTCGAAGCGCTATTGCGGCAAGGTGCAGGGGTTCATTAATTGATGAAACGCACATCGGAGTTTGGGCCGGGAAGCACGGTTTTCCTGCCCTTTTTGAAGGCCGGCTCGTGTGAAATTTCGACTGTTCGTGGTACAAGCCAGCCGGGACAAATGAGGCTGGCAGCATGGACAAGAGTTTCGATTTCATCGTCGTCGGCAAGGGCATGATGGGGGCCGCAGCAGCGCGGCATCTGACCCTGAAGACGTCCAATATCGCTTTGATCGGTCCGGATGAACCCAACAACCGGGCCGATCACGAGGGTGTCTTTTCCAGCCACTACGACAGCGGCCGCGTGACGCGGACGATCGATGGAAATGCCGACTGGGCTCTGCTGGCCAACCGCTCGATCGCGCGCTACCGCGCCATCGAAGACCAGAGCGGCATAGGCTTCTACAGCGAGACCGGCTGCCTGATGGCGGGGCCGCTGCCTGGCGGACCGCACGATTATCTCTCCCCGATCATGGCCGTGCGCGACCGCCTCGGCGTCGATGCGCCATTGCACAGCCATGTAGAAATGACTGACAAATTTCCCTGGTTTCATTTCCCGGCCGGTTCGGCCGGCGTGTTCGAGGCCAAGGGGGCAGGGCATATCGATCCGCGCAAGCTGGTGCGGGCGCAGGTTGCTTGCGTCACCAGAGCCGGCGGCACCGTCGTCGCCTCCGAAGTCGCCAAGGTGACGGCCCTTGCTGACCATGCCGAGGTGATCACGAAGGACGGCGAGACCTACAGCGCCGGTAAGGTGCTGATCGCCGCCGGCGGCTTCTCGGTCTCCCAAAATTTGCTTCCCGAGCCGCTCGATCTGGTGGTGCTGGCCCGCACCATCGTTCTGGCCGAGATCTCTGAAAAGGATGCGGCGCGATACAGCGGCATGCCCTCGCTGATCGACGAGACGGGTACCCTCGCAGACCATTTCTACATGGTGCCGCCGGTGCGGTATCCGGATGGAAAGCTCTATATCAAGATCGGGGGAGACCCCACCGACATCGAACTTCACGGCGAAACGGCGATTCGCGCCTGGTTCCGGGGCGAAGCAAACGCCGTGGCGGCGACGCATCTGGAGCGCATGCTCCGGCGGGTCATTCCTGAAATCGAGCCTGTTTCCGTCAGCTCGATGCCCTGTGTGACGACCTATACGAAGCATGGCTATCCCTATGCCGGTTATACCGGCAATGAAAACGTTGCGGTGCTGACCGGCGGCAATGGGGCGGCGGCCAAGAGTTCCGACGAGATCGGCAGGTTGGGTGCCAAGGTGCTGCTCGACGGCAGGCTGGATGAACCGGCTTACACCACCGATTTTGCCGTGCACTTCCGCTGATTCGAGGCTCGTTACTGCCTGCATGTCGATTGTCTCTGGTCATTGGCGGGGCGGTCGGCTATGGACGCGCTGCCAGTTGGCCGGGCAGCCGCTCTCCGCTAGGACCGAAAGGTTGCGGGGGGAGGAAAGTCCGGGCTCCACGGAAACACGGTGCCGGATAACGTCCGGCGGGGGCGACCCCAGGGAAAGTGCCACAGAAAGGAAACCGCCCCGCCTGCTTTTTCGTCCAAGTTGTGAGGCCGCTTTGAAACTGTATACAGTTTACGTGGGGTGATCGCAGGACGGCAAAGCTGGCGGGGTAAGGGTGAAAGGGTGGGGTAAGAGCCCACCGCGCGCCTGGCAACAGGGGCGGCACGGCAAACCCCACCGGGAGCAAAACCGAATAGGGATGACGCGGAGCGCGCAAGCGTTCCAGCCGGTTTCCAGGCCGGTCATCCGGGTGGGTTGCAAGAGGCCGGGCGCAAGTCCGGTCCCAGATGAATGGCTGCCACGTTCCGGTCTTCGGACCGGAGCCTTACAGAACCCGGCTTACAGGCCAACTGGCACTTTTTACTTTTGCGCCTTGAGAGCGAACAGCAGTTTCTCGATCTTGCTGCTGAAACCCCAGGCGGTCAGGGCCCCGGCGATGGGTTTCAGCAGGTCGGCCAATGGCTCCGTGCCGCTGGTGTCGAACGGCAGCACCTTGCCCAACTCGGGGAAAATGGTCAGCCCCAGAAGCGACAGCACGCCGATGGCGGTCTTTTTGCCGTTCAGAAGCTTGCCGATGGCCGTGCCCAGCATATTGGTGATCGGCAGATTTCCCGGCGGTACTGGAAGCGGCGGCACTGGAGGCGGTGCAGGCGGAAACGTTGTGCTGCCACCCGTCCAGCCGATCTCTGGCTCGTCCTGCTCATCAACAGGCGGCGGCGCGATACCGGCATCGAGCCGGACGGCGAAGTTGCGCACATCGACGAGCCTGGAGGTCCAGCCCTTGCCGAACACCGGCCAGTGGCTCAGCGTCTGCAGATAGGCAAGCTCGGTCGCAATGAAATCGGAGGCGACCTGCGCTGCCGGCACTGCGGCTGCGGCACCCGTCGTCTGCTGGCCGATGGCGCCGTCGATTTCGACCTCGGGCCGGTATTTCTTCAGCACCGTCTGCAGGAACCGCGCCGCCTTGCCGGTTCCGTGCAGGATCGCCGCATTGTAGGTGACGGCGGCCAGCGGCGCGGGAAGGTCATCGGCATTGATGACGTCGTAGTAGAGCGCTTTCATGATCTGGCGCTGCTCGGTGCGGCTCAGCGCCTTGACCTCACTTTTGCTCACCTCGCGGCCGCGCCAGCGGGCCAGCGTCGCCTGGGTGATGCCCATGTTGGTTGCACCGCCCGGATCAGCGGGATGATCGACATAGCCGCCTTCCCATTTGTCGATATAGGCCTGGATCCTCTCGAATTTGCCTGCCGCTGCCATGGACGATTGCTCCGTGTTGGGGGACGGGACGGCTGGCCGGTCGAGTTCGCCGCTTTCGGTACCGGCCAGCGTGCCCTGCGAGGGCACGGACGGGATGAAGGTCTCCTCGAGTTCGAGATGTCCTGGCGCCAGCGGTGGCCGCGTTGGAAAAATCGTGGGCGGTGGCGGCGCGCGGCTGCTGCCGGTCCAGCCGGCAATCGCCATGGCGAGGGTTTCGGCCCAGCTGTCATCGCCGAACTCCGGATATTCACCCTTCCTCAGGTCTTCGATGGCAAGGCCGCTCAACTGAAGATGCGGCATTTCCCAGCTTAGAGGCTCCAGCCCGTGCTGACGGCCGATGCGGTGCAGCGCCTTCCAGTGGGCCGCGTATTTGCCGCTGGTGGTCCAGTCCCATTTGCCGTTGATCTTCAGAACGAAATCAACCGCCAGGCCATACTGGTGATAGGACGACCAAGGTGGCGCCTTAGTCACGATCTTGCCCTTGGCGGAGCGTCCCTGTGCGTAGAGGTAAGCCTGTCTTTCGGGCGACCGGAAGGCTTCGAAGATCTCGAACGGGTGACCGCCGGCGGCAAGGTCGGCGAGTATGCCCGCCACCGCCTCGCGGATCGCCGGATGAAGGGATTCGGTGTCCGTTTGCCTGCTCGTGGGGGATGCCATCGCTCAACCTCAGACCTTCATATTATGCATTATGAATTAAACCTTTAATTTAGTTAGTGAGTCAATGCACGTGCATTTTGGTTGGGCAACGCGGCTTTTTCGGCGCATCTCGCGCCGTCGTCGGCATGGGTTTTCTTCACTGCGGCAAAAAATGAATGGCCGTGTTTTGCGGGGAGGATTAGGCCGTTGATTTCTCGGGGTTTTCCGGTTTGCTCTCAGCACCGGCCGGGATTTTCGATGTTATATTTTCTCAAGCGATTCCAACGCCTTGCGGTGCGATGCTAACGTTTTGTTAAACTTAACAGCTTATAAAGATTTGATGATGCACTGTGCCTTGGAATAAGCATTTCCCATTGACGCCCATATGGTCCCATGGTATCCCAAAATCGTACTGCTCACGGGCCATGTAGCGCCCATTCATCGCAAAGCTTCGGCCTGCTCCATCAGGGAGTTGCCGGGACACCCTTGGGTTTCCTGCGGATGAAATCTGTGCGTTTTTTCGGGGGTGCGCCGGGCTTATTGTCTGCCCGGCGAACGGAAGCGGCTGTTCTGCGTCATGAACCGTTTTTTGTCGAACGCGACCAACAGGATCGATGCCAAGGGCCGGGTTTCCGTGCCGTCGGTCTTCCGCTCGGTATTGGCAACGCTCGATATCAGGGATCTGTACTGTTTCCAGGATTTCGTCTTTCCGGCCATCAGCGTCGGCGGGCCGGAGCTTCTGGACCGGTTCGAAAAGCAGATTGCCGGCGAGGATCCGTTCTCGCCTGCGGCCAACCAGATGTCGCTCCTCATTCACGGGGGTGGCGTCTTCATGAAGCTCGATCAGGAGGGCCGGTTGATGGTCACGGATTTCATCCGCGATTTCACCGGCATCACCACGGACGTGACGTTCGTTGGCCGGGCGGACCATTTTCAGCTCTGGGCACCGCAGGCATTCGAGGCCATGCAGGCGTCGGCCCGGGAAGAACGCAGGCTGCGGGGCTTGCGGACCAGTTAAGACGGGGAAACGGAATGGTTGCGGATGAGGGCGAAGGATATTCCGATGCCGACGGCGGAGCTGTTCGTCACATACCGGTTCTTCTGAAAGAAGTTCTGGCCGGTCTCGATCCGGCCCCCGGCAAGATCATTCTCGACGGCACCTTCGGGGCAGGCGGCTACACCTCAGCCATCCTCAGCGCCGGTGCCGATGTCATCGCGCTCGATCGCGATCCGACCGCCATTGCCGCCGGCCAGGCGCTGGTTACGGCCAGCGGCGGCCGTCTCAGCCTGGTTCACACCCGGTTCTCGGCGCTGGCCGATCATGCGCCCGACGCCGGGCTCGACGGCGTCGTTCTCGATATCGGCGTTTCCTCCATGCAGATCGACGAGGCCGATCGCGGCTTCTCGTTCCAGCGCAACGGCCCGCTCGACATGCGCATGTCGGCCGATGGGGTCAGCGCCGCCGACGTGGTCAACCGGGCCAAGACCACCGATCTCATCCGCATCTTCGGTTTCCTCGGTGAAGAAAAGCAGTCGGGCCGCATCGCCCGCGCCATCGAGAAGCGCCGCGCCACCGAGCCGTTCCAGACCACGCGGGACCTTGCCGGCCTTATCGAAATCGTCACGCCGCGCAAGGCCAAGGACAAGATCCATCCGGCCACCCGCGTCTTCCAGGCGCTGCGCATCTTCGTCAATGACGAGCTTGGCGAACTGGCGCAGGCGCTGTTTGCCGCCGAGCGAGCCCTGAAGCCCGGCGGCCGCCTTGTCGTCGTCACCTTCCATTCGCTCGAAGACCGGATCGTCAAGAAATTCTTTTCCGACCGCGCCGGCCGCGCCTCTGGCTCGCGGCATTTGCCGATGGCGCATGAGCGTGCGGCGACATTCGACCAGGTGGGCAAATCGGTGATCACGGCCAGCGACGAGGAGGCGGCGCTCAATCCGCGCGCCCGTTCCGCCAAGATGCGCGTCGGCGTGCGCACCGCCGCCCGCTATGAGACAGACGACATGGCGATTTTCGATCTCCCGAACCTCGCCAGCCTTGCGAAGATTGGAGGCTGATATGCTGCGCAGCTTTGACATCGTGCTGATCGTCGTGATGACCGTGGCCGCCACCGTCACCTACACGATCAAACATCAGGCCGAAAACAAGCTTGAGGAAGTCCGCAAGCTCGATGCGGCGATCAAGCTCGAGGAAGACACGATCGATCTTCTGAAGGCCGATTGGGCGCTGCTGACCCAGCCCAACCGGCTCGAACGCCTGACCGGGCAATATGCCGCCGATCTGAAACTGGTGAGCACCGATTCGACCAGTCTTGCCCAGCCGTCCGAACTGCCGATGCTGAAGAAGGACGTGCCGCCACCGCCGGAAACGGCGGAGGAAAAAAAGCTGAAGAAGATCATCGCAGAGACCGATACGCTTTCAACTGGCTCGGTGGAGGACTAATGTCGTTTCTGTCTCGCATCATGCTCGTCAAGAGCCGGGCCCATTTCTCCACCGGCAGCAACAACCGTCCGGCTGAGCCGCAGGCGCTGGTCAAGCTGGAAGGCAACCGCAAGCGCGCCGGTAACCAGGCCCGAAGCCGCGTTGCCATCATGATCATGAGTTTTGGCGTGGTTTACTGCGTCATCGGCGGCCGTCTCGTGCAATATGGCATGGCCGGGCCGGAGGTCGTCTCCAGCATCGCCCGGGGCGACACGCTGATGGCCTCGCGCCCCGACATTCTCGATCGCAACGGCGAGGTTCTTGCCACCGACGTGCGCACCGTGTCGCTCTATGCGGAGCCCAACAAGATCGTCGATCCGGACGAAGCCGTCGAAATGCTCTCGACCGTTCTGCCGAACCTCAACTTCGCCGACATTCACAGCAAGCTGAAATCGAATTCCCGCTTCCAGTGGCTGCGCCGTCAGCTGACGCCGAAGCAGCAGAGCCAGATCCTGGCGCTCGGCATTCCCGGCATCGGCTTCCGTCCGGAAAAGCGCCGCTTCTATCCGGGTGGTGCCACCGCATCCCACATTCTCGGCCACGTCAACATCGACAATCGTGGCATTGCCGGCATGGAGCGGTATCTCGACAGCCAGGGTCTTGCCGATCTCGCCGCCGTCGGCATGACCAGCGACCAGAAACTGGAGCCGGTAAAACTGTCGATCGACGTGCGCGTCCAGAACATCGTCCGCGACGTCGTCGTCAATGCCATGATCAACTACAAGGCGCAGGCCGCCGGTGCGGTCATTCTCAATGCCAAGACCGGCGAAATCATCGCCATGGCGTCGGCCCCCGATTACGACCCGAACCAGCCGTCGCGGCTTTTGGCCGATGGCAAGATCGACAAGAAGTATGAAGAAGGCTGGTTCAGCCGGATGAGCAACGGCACCTTCGAAATGGGCTCGACCTTCAAGAGCTTCACGCTCGCCATGGGTCTCGATTCCGGCAAGATGACGCTGCAGTCGAGCTTTGATGCCCGCAACCCGATCCGCATGGGCGGCTTCACCATCAAGGACTTTCACGGCAAGAACCGCATCCTGACGGTGCCGGAAATCTTCCAGTATTCGTCCAACATCGGCACCGCCAAGGTCGCCGATCTGGTGACGATCGACGAACATCGCGAGTTCCTGACCCGCTTGGGGCTTCTGACCAAGATGGACACGGAACTGCCTGAGGTGGCGACGCCGAGCCAGCCGCGTGTGTGGAAAAAGATCAACTCGGTGACCATCTCCTTCGGTCACGGCGTTTCGACCACACCGCTGCAGACGGCCATGGCCGGTGCGGCGCTGATCAACGGCGGCTTCCTCATCCAGCCGACTTTCCTGCCGCGCACCGAAGAACAGGCCAAGGAACTGCGCACCCGCGTCATCAAGGAATCGACCAGCGCCGACATGCGCTACCTGTTCAATTTCAACGGCATCTACGGCTCGGGCAAAAATGCGCAGGTCGCCGGCTTCCACGTCGGCGGCAAGACCGGAACGGCCGACAAGGTGGTCAACGGCCGCTACTCCAACGACCTGAACTTCAACGCCTTCCTGGCGGCCTTCCCGATCGAGGATCCGCAATATGTGGTTCTGTCGGTCATCGATGCGCCGCTGACCGGCGAAAGCGGCGGCCGTATCGCCGGCTTCACGGCAGCGCCGATGGTGCAGAAGATCATCGGCCGGGCGGCAGCGCTCTTGGGCGTCAAGCCCTCCTTCGGGGAAGACGGTTCTGCCTTGCTCGTGTCGTATTGAGCATGGAATGAAAGACCTCAAGATTCGCAGGGGGTGCGAATCCCTTGCGATATGAAAAGTGCAGTCGATGAAGATCAAAGAACTCGCCGGGGCGGAGTTCCCCGGCCTCCTGTCAGGTCTGACGGCCGACATTGCCAGTCTCGACGTCACCGGAGTAGCGGTCGACAGCCGGCACGTTGCGCCCGGCAATCTGTTCGTGGCCCTGTCCGGTACCAAAGCCGACGGCGCCGCCTTTGCCAATGATGCCATCGCCCGGGGAGCCGTCGCCATTGTTTCTGCAGGCCCGCTGAGCGTCCCTTCCAGCGTGCCGGTTCTCGTCGTGTCCGAGCCGCGCCGGTTCCTCGCCATTGCGGCGGCGAATTTCTTCGGCCGCCAGCCGGAAACCATGGTCGCCGTGACAGGCACCGCCGGAAAGACCTCCGTCGCCTCCTTCACCCGCCAGATCTGGGCCTATGCCGGCCATCCGGCCGCGATGATCGGGACCACCGGCGTGGTGGCGCCCGGCCGCACCGACTACGGCTCGCTGACGACGCCCGATCCGGTGTCGCTGCACAAGCTGCTCGCCGAACTCGCCGACAGCGGCGTGACCCATGCAGCAATGGAAGCTTCCAGCCACGGCCTCGACCAGAGCCGCCTTGATGGCGTCAAGCTGGCTGCGGCCGGGTTCACCAATCTCGGCCGCGATCACATGGATTATCATCCGACCGTCGAGGACTATATGGCCGCCAAGATGCGGCTGTTCGATACGCTGATGCCGGAGGGATCACCCGCCGTCATCTTTGCCGACGACCAGTGGTCGGGCCAGGCGATCGAGACCGCCGTAAAGGCCAATCTCGAGGTGCGCACCGTCGGCCGCCGCGGACATTATATCTGCCTGAAGCGCGTCGAGCATTTTCGCCACAAGCAGACGGCGGAAATCCACATCGGCGGCGAAATCTTCGAAGTCCACATTCCGCTGGCCGGCGATTTCCAGGTGTCGAACGCGCTTGTCGC
The DNA here is from genome assembly GCA_030655075.1 of Pararhizobium sp. GTDB lineage: Bacteria > Pseudomonadota > Alphaproteobacteria > Rhizobiales > Rhizobiaceae > JAURWE01. Next base: position 19,208 of record JAURWE010000024.1, on the reverse strand, counting down.
CGCCGGCCTTGCCATGTCGACAGGGGTTTCGGCGCGCGACGCCATGGCGGCGCTCGAAAAGCTGCAGGGCGCCTCCGGCCGTCTCGAACTGGTCGGCCACACGGCCGACGGCGCGCTCGCTTATGTGGATTACGCCCACAAGCCCGATGCGCTTGAAAACGTGCTGAATTCGGTTCGCCCGTTTACCACCGGCCGCGTCGTCGTGGTCTTTGGCTGCGGCGGCGACCGTGACAAGGGCAAGCGGCCGATCATGGGCGAGATCGCCACGCGCCTGGCCGATGTGGTGATCGTCACCGACGACAATCCGCGCTCGGAAGTCCCGGCCACCATCCGCTCCGACATCATGGCGGCGGCATCGGGCGCCACGGAGATCGGCGATAGGGCGGAGGCGATCCGCTCTGCCGTCTCCATGCTCAGGTCCGGCGATACGCTGATCGTCGCCGGCAAGGGACACGAGGAAGGGCAGACGATCGGATCAGTGACATTGCCCTTCTCTGATCACACCGAGGTCCGCAAGGCGCTCGGACTGGAATCGGGAGGCAACTGACTTGACGAACTGGCTCTGGACCAACAGCGATCTTCTGGCGGCAATGCAGGGGCGGCCGGTCGGCTCCCTGCCGCAGGGCATCACCGGCATCTCCATAGACAGCCGGGGCATTTCCAAGGGCGAAGCCTTCTTCGCCATTAAGGGCGACCGGGTCGATGGCCACGATTACGCAGGCATCGCTATTGCCAATGGCGCCTCGCTGCTGGTGGTCAGCGAAGCCAAGCTGCCGGCGCTCGGCCGCCTGATCGCCCCGATGATCGTCGTCGATGACGTGCTTGAGGCCATGGCCATGCTTGGCTGTGCAGCGCGCGACCGGTCGGCTGCCAAGATCATCGCCGTCACCGGCTCGGTCGGCAAGACGACGACCAAGGAAATGCTGCGCCGGGTTCTCGAACCCTCCGGCAGCGTTCATGCCTCGGTCGCCTCCTTCAACAATCACTGGGGCGTGCCGCTGACGCTGGCGCGCATGCCTGAAAATACCGATTTCGGTATTTTTGAAATCGGCATGAACCATGCCGGCGAGATCCGGCCGCTGGTCAAGATGGTGCGCCCGCATGTGGGCATCGTCACGACAATCGCAGCGGCGCATCTCGGCAATTTCAAGGATCTCGGCGAGATCGCCAGTGCCAAGGCCGAAATCTTCGAAGGTCTCGTCGAGGGCGGCCACGCCATCCTCAACCGCGACAACGAGAAGTTCAAGCAGCTGGAAAAGGCCGCCCAGGCGGCGGGTGTCGCCCATATCCACAGTTTCGGCGCCAGCGCCAAGGCGGATTTCCGCATGGTGGAGTTCACCAACGGGCCTGAAGGATCGGTGCTGTGGGCGTCGATCGACAACCGGACACTGGAAATTCCGATGGGTGCGCCGGGACGCCATATTGCCGAAAACGCACTGGCGGTGCTGGGTGCCGCTGCCCTGGTTGGCGCCGATCTCGACAAGGCGGTTCTGGCGCTGGGCGCGCTCAGCCCTGAGAAGGGGCGCGGCAAGCGACACCGGCTGATGGTGGGCGGCGGTTCCGTGACGCTGATCGACGAAAGCTACAATGCCAATCCGGCCTCGATGCGTGCGGCGATCGCGCTGCTCAAGGACACGGCCCCGGCAGACGGCGGCCGCCGCATCGCCATTCTCGGCGACATGCTGGAGATGGGTGAATTTGCCGAAAAGGTGCATGCGGAACTGGCCGCACCGCTCACCGAGGCAGGCATCGATACGGTCTGGCTGACGGGCCCGGAAATGGTGCATTTGCGCGATGCGCTGCCCGAAACGGTGAGCGTGGAATACCGCGAAATGGTGGAGGAGCTCAGCGATTTTGCGCTCAGCGCCATCGCGGCGGGCGACGTTTTGATGGTCAAATCCTCCAACGGTATCGGCTCCGGCCGGGTCGTTTCGGCGCTCCTTGACAAATACCCGGCATTTTCCGACACGGAGCGTTCGGAATAGTCACTTTTTGGGGAAAGGTCCCTTATGCTGATCTGGCTTGTGGAACTGGCGGACCACTTTCAATTCTTCAATCTTTTTCGGTACATAACCTTCCGAACTGGTGCTGCCCTGTTTACATCGGCCATCATCGTCTTCCTGTTTGGACCGCGAATCATCGCTTCGCTCAGGGTCCGCCAGGGGCGCGGCCAGCCGATCCGGGCCGATGGACCCCAGACCCACTTCAAGAAAGCCGGTACGCCGACCATGGGCGGGCTGATGATTCTGGCCGGCATCGTCGGCAGTTCGCTGCTGTGGGCCGATCTCTCCAGTGTCTATGTCGTGGCGACGCTTCTGGTGACGCTCGGCTTCGGCGCCATCGGCTTTTACGACGACTATCTCAAGGTGACGAAGCAGAGCGACAAGGGCTTTTCAGGCAAGGCGCGGCTCGGACTGGAATTCCTCATAGCCGGTATCGCCGTCTATTTCATCATGCGCACCTCGCTGTCGGCGAGTGCTGCCAGTGCCACCTTCGGCTCGTCGGTGACCTTCCCCTTCTTCAAGGACATCGTCCTTGATCTCGGCCTGTTCTTCGTCGTCTTCGGCGGCTTCGTCATCGTTTCGGCCGGCAATGCGGTCAACCTTACCGACGGTCTCGATGGCCTTGCCATCGTGCCTGTGATGATCGCGGCGGCCTCCTTCGGCGTCATTGCCTATCTCGCCGGCAACGCGGTCTTTGCCAACTACCTGCAGATCCATTTCGTGCCGGGCACCGGCGAACTCGCCGTCATCGTCGGCGCGGTGATTGGCGCAGGCCTCGGCTTTCTCTGGTTCAACGCGCCACCCGCCGCCATCTTCATGGGCGACACCGGGTCGCTGGCGCTCGGCGGCCTGATCGGCACGGTTGCCGTCGCCACCAAGCATGAAATCGTCATGGCCATCATCGGCGGCCTGTTCGTCATGGAAGCCCTGTCCGTCATCATCCAGGTCGGCTTCTTCAAGATGACCGGCCGGCGTGTGTTCCTGATGGCGCCGATCCACCATCATTTCGAAAAGCTCGGCTGGACGGAAAGCCAGGTCGTCATCCGCTTCTGGATCATCGCCGTGGTTCTGGCCATGATCGGCCTGTCGACCCTGAAGCTGCGGTGATTTTTCAATGATCCCGGTTTCGACCTTCAGCGGTAGGAAAGTTGCCCTTTTCGGTCTCGGCGGCTCCGGCCTTGCGACGGCGCGGGCGCTTGCGGCCGGCGGGGCGGAGGTGCTGGCCTGGGACGACAATCCCGACAGCGTCGCCAAAGCCGCTTCCGAAGGTATCGGCACGGCCGACCTGCGCGGCATCGACTGGAAGAGCCTTGCCGCCTTCGTCCTGTCGCCGGGCGTGCCGCTGACCCATCCGAAACCGCACTGGACGGCCGAGCTTGCCCGGGCGGCCGGCGTCGAGATCATCGGCGATGTCGAGCTGTTTGTGCGCGAACGCCGGGCCCATGCGCCCGACAGCCCGTTCATCGCCATCACCGGCACCAACGGCAAGTCGACGACGACGGCGCTGATTGCCCACATCCTCACCGCCAGCGGCCGCGACACGCAGCTCGGCGGCAATATCGGCACGGCCATCCTGACGCTGGAGCCACCGAAGGCCGGCCGCTTCCATGTGGTCGAGTGCTCGTCCTACCAGATCGACCTGGCGCCGACGATCAACCCGACCGCCGGTATCCTTCTCAACCTGACGCCCGATCATCTCGACCGCCACGGCACGATGCAGCACTATGCCGGCGTCAAGGAACGGCTGGTGGCGGGGAGCGACATCGCCGTCATCGGCGTCGATGACAGTTTTTGTGCATTGATCGCCGACCGTGTCGAGCGGGCGGGTACCAGGGTTGTGCGCATCTCGCGCCGCCAGGTGGTTGCCGAGGGTCTCTACGCCGAGGGCAGCCGCATCATGGCGGCGTCCGGCGGCACAACATCGTTGCTGGCCGATCTCGACGGAATCCAGACGTTGCGCGGGGGGCACAATGCCCAGAACGCCGCGGCCGCCATTGCCGCCTGCCGGGCGGTGGGCGTCTCCGACGACGACATCCGCGCCGGTCTCCAATCATTTTCGGGCCTCAAACACCGCATGCAGCCGGTCGGGCGGCGTGACCGCGTCGTCTTCGTCAATGACAGCAAGGCCACTAATGCCGATGCGGCCGCACCGGCGCTGTCGAGCTACGAGCGGATCTACTGGATCGCCGGCGGCCTGCCCAAGGAAGGCGGCATCAGCTCGCTCACCGCGCTCTTCCCGCATGTGGCCAAGGCCTATCTGATCGGTGAGGCGGCGCCCGCCTTCGCCTCGACCCTGGGCGAGGCGGTGCCCTACGAGATTTCCGGGACGCTGGAGCAGGCGGTGGCCCATGCGGCGGCGGATGCTGCCAAGGACGGCGCCGGCCTGTCGGCGGTGATGCTGTCCCCGGCTTGCGCAAGCTTCGACCAGTACAAGAATTTTGAAGTGCGCGGCGATGCGTTCGTCGCCCATGTTGCAGACCTGTCCGGCGTAACGATGCTGATCTGATCAGCCCGGGCGCAAGGACATGCGCCTGTCTGAAAAACCTTGAGGGGAAAGACGATGGTAAGCCGTGCAGAGAGAGGTCCAATCGCCGAATGGTTCTGGACTATTGACCGGTTCTTTCTGGCCACCTTCATCCTGTTGATGGGGATAGGCTTCATGCTGTCCTTCGCGGCAAGCCCGGCGGTGGCCGAGCGGCTGAACATCGACACGTTCCATTTCGTCAAGCGCCACGCGCTGTTCCTGCTGCCGGCGATCGCCATCATGATCGGCATCTCCTTCATGACGCCGCGCCAGGTCCGCCGCATGGCGATGATCCTGCTGCTTGTCTCGCTGGCCATGATGGTGCTGGCGCTGTTCTTCGGCGCCGAGGTCAAGGGTTCGCGCCGCTGGCTCTCGATCGCCGGCCTGTCTGTGCAGCCGTCCGAATTCATGAAGCCTGCCTTCGTCGTCGTCTGTGCCTGGCTGTTTTCCGAGCATGCGCGCCAGCCGGAAATTCCCGGCAACCTGTTTGCCATCCTGCTGTTCGGCATCGTCGGCACGCTGCTGATCGCCCAGCCGGATCTGGGCCAGACGATCCTGACGACCACGGTCTGGGGCGGCATGTTCTTCATGGCCGGCATGCCGTGGCTTTGGATTCTCGTGCTCGGCGCGCTCGCCGTTACCGGTTTCGTTGCCGCCTATACGGTGCTGCCGCACGTGGCGGCGCGCATCGACCGGTTCCTCACCGGCGAGGGCGACACGTTCCAGGTGGACACGGCGCGGGAAGCGATCATCCGTGGTGACTGGTTCGGTCAAGGACCGGGCGAGGGCACGGTCAAGCGCATCATTCCCGACAGCCATACGGATTTCGTGTTTTCTGTTGCAGCCGAAGAATTCGGCATTATCTTCTGTATGGTCATCGTGCTTCTGTTCGCCTTCATCGTCATGCGCGGCCTCAGCCACGCATTCCGCGAGCGCAACGACTTCAACCGCTTCGCCGTCGCAGGCCTGGTGTTGCAGGTCGGCATCCAGTCGATGATCAATGTCGGCGTCAATCTCGAGCTCCTTCCGGCCAAGGGCATGACATTGCCGCTGATTTCCTATGGGGGTTCGTCGATGATCGCGATCTGCATCACGGCGGGCTTCATCCTGGCGCTGACCCGCCACCGGCCGGAGAAACGTGCAGTCGAGCGCAGCCTGTTCAGATCGGGCATGGGCGTTCCTGCGGAGTGAATGGTATGAGTGACAAAGGTATTGTCCTGCTTGCTGCCGGGGGAACCGGCGGCCATCTTTTTCCGGCCGAGGCGCTGGCCCATGAGCTGAAAGCCATGGGCTATTCGGTGCATCTGGTCACAGACAGCCGTGCCGAACGTTTTGCGGGGAAATTTCCCGCCGACGAGGTGCATGTGGTGCCCTCGGCAACGATCGGCTCGAAGAACCCGATCAAGCTCGCCTCGTCGCTGTGGACGCTGTGGAGCGGCATGCGGGCGGCGCGTCGGCTGATTGCCCGCATCCGGCCCAAGGTCGTCGTCGGCTTCGGCGGCTATCCGACCATACCGCCGCTCTTGGCCGCAACCGGCATGGGCGTGCCCTCGATGATCCACGAGCAGAACGCGGTCATGGGCCGGGCCAACAAGGCGCTGGCCGGACGGGTGAAGGCGATCGCCGGCGGCTTCCTGCCGGAGACCGGCGGTCAGTATGCGGCAAAGACCGTGACGACGGGCAATCCGGTTCGTCCGGCCGTTCTGGAGGCCGCCACGATTGCCTATGAACCTTCGGCCGAAGACGGCGAGTTCCGCTTGGTCGTGTTCGGCGGCAGCCAGGGCGCCCAGTATTTCTCCAAGGCCGTGCCGCAGGCGATCTGCCGTCTCGGCGAGGCGCAGCAGCGCCGGTTGAACGTGACGCAGCAGGCGCGCCCGGAAGACCGCGAAAGTGTCGACACCCTCTATGAGAAGCTCGGAATGAAGGCGGTTGTCTCTCCCTTCTTCACCGACATGGCCGCGCGCATCGCCAAGGCGCACCTGGTCATTTGCCGCTCCGGCGCATCGACCGTTTCGGAACTCTCGGTCATCGGCCGCCCCGCCGTGCTGGTACCTTATCCCTATGCGCTAGATCACGATCAGGCCGCCAATGCGGCGGCACTGGCGGCCACCGGCGGTGCAAAGGTCATTGCGCAGGGCGAGCTTGATGCCGAGCGCCTGAGCGGCCTTTTGTCCAATGCCATGAACCATCCCGAAAAGCTGGCGACGATGGCCGAGAACGCCCGAAAGGCCGGGAAGCCGGATTCGGCCCGCTTGCTCGCCGCGATGGTTGAGGCTATTGCCAGCGGTCAGACCATCGAGCAGTTCAAGCAGTCTAGGGGAGTGCAGCCATGAAAATGCCGCAGACGATCGGCCTCGTCCATTTTATCGGCATAGGCGGCATCGGCATGAGCGGCATTGCGGAGGTGCTGCACAATCTCGGCCACCGCGTTCAGGGCTCCGACCAGGCAGACAGTGGCAATGTCCAGCGCCTGCGCGACAAGGGCATCGAGGTCCATGTCGGCCACAAGGCTGAGAACCTCGGCGAGGCCGAGGTCGTCGTCGTTTCGACCGCGATCAAAAAGAACAACCCGGAACTGATCGCGGCCCGCGAAAAGCTGCTGCCCGTCGTGCGTCGCGCGGAAATGCTGGCCGAGCTGATGCGCTTCCGCAATGCGATCGCCGTCGGCGGCACGCATGGCAAGACGACGACCACCTCGATGGTGGCGGCGCTGCTCGATGCCGGCAATCTCGATCCGACCGTCATCAATGGCGGCATCATCAATGCCTATGGCACCAATGCCCGCATGGGCGCCGGCGAGTGGATGGTTGTCGAGGCCGACGAAAGCGACGGCACCTTCCTGAAGCTGCCGGCCGATGTCGCCATCGTCACCAATATCGATCCGGAACATCTCGACCACTACGGCAATTTCGATGCGGTGCGCGCCGCCTTCCGCCAGTTCGTCGAAAACGTGCCCTTCTACGGTTTCGGCGTCATGTGCCTCGATCATCCGGAAGTGCAGGCCATGGTCAGCCGCATCGAGGACCGCAAGGTCATCACCTATGGCGAGAACCCGCAGGCCGACGTGCGCTTCTCCAACATCCGGATGGATGGCGCGACTTCGGTTTTCGACGTCGAGATCCGCCGCCGCCGCACCGGCCAGGTGATTTCGATGAAAGACCTGCGCCTGCCGATGCCCGGCCGCCACAATGTCTCCAATGCCACGGCGGCGATCGCCGTTGCCCAGCGTCTCGGCATCAAGCCCGAGGACATCGCCAAGGGGCTGGCCTCCTTCGGCGGCGTCAAGCGGCGCTTCACCTTCACCGGCGAAAGCAACGGCGTGCGCGTCTATGACGACTACGGCCACCACCCGGTCGAGATCAAGGCGGTGCTCAGTGCGGCGCGTGAGGCCTGCTCGGGCCGCGTCATCGCCGTCCACCAGCCGCACCGCTATTCGCGGCTTGCCAGCCTGTTTGAGGATTTCTCCGCCTGCTTCAACGATGCCGACACGGTGTTCATCGCGCCGGTCTATTCGGCCGGCGAAGATCCGATCGACGGCGTCAACTCGGAAGAGCTGGTGTCGCGCATCAAGGCGGCCGGTCATCGCGACGCGCGCTTCCTGACCGCGCCGGATACATTAGCGCCTGCTGTTTCAAGTCTTGCGCAACCCGGTGATTTTGTGGTTCTTTTGGGTGCCGGCAACATTACATCCTGGGCTGCTGCCCTGCCGAAGGAACTCGAAGGTATACGTGCATGAGACAGGTTGATGGTGCGAGGCTTCTGGAATCCTTAGGCAGCGGCGTGTCTGCGCTGCGCGGCAGGCTGACGCCCGATGCGCCGATGGACCGCGTCACCTGGTTCCGGGCAGGCGGTCTTGCCGAGCTGATGTTCCAGCCGCACGATGCCGACGACCTGGTGACGTTCCTGCAACTCCTGCCGGAGGCGGTTCCGGTCATGGTTGCCGGTGTCGGCTCCAATCTTCTCGTGCGCGATGGCGGCATTCCGGGCGTCGTGGTGCGGCTTTCTGCCAAGGGGTTCGGCGATGTCGAACTGACCGGCGACAACCAGATCACCGCCGGGGCCATCTGCCCGGACAAGAACCTTGCGGCCATGGCGCTCGATCACGGCATCGGCGGCTTTCATTTCTACTACGGCATTCCCGGCTCCGTCGGCGGCGCGCTGCGCATGAATGCAGGCGCCAATGGCGGCGAGACGCGCGAGCGCGTCGTCGAAGTCCATGCGGTCGATCGCAAGGGCAAGCGGCATGTGCTGTCGAATGCCGACATGGGCTACAGCTACCGCCATTCCGGTGCGGCCAGGGATCTGATCTTCACCCATGCGGTGATGGAAGGTTATGCGGAAGACAAGGCGAAGATCCGAGCCGACATGGATGCCGTGCGCCAGCACCGCGAAACGGTACAGCCGATCCGCGAAAAGACCGGCGGCTCGACCTTCAAGAACCCGGATGGGCATTCGGCCTGGAAGCTGATCGACGAGGCAGGCTGCCGCGGCGTGATGATCGGCGGGGCGCAGATGTCGCCGATGCATTGCAATTTCATGATCAACACCGGCCAGGCGACCGGCTACGAACTCGAATATCTCGGCGAAACCGTGCGCCAGCGCGTCTTTGAAAATTCCGGCGTCGCGCTGCAGTGGGAAATCAAGCGCATCGGCAAGTTCATCGCCGGTTACGAGGTCAAGGACCTGATCGGGCATTTGGTGGCGTGATTGGCTGCAGAGGGCGCTGCGGCACCCCCTCTGTCACGTCCTGACATCGCCCCCACAAGGGGGGAGATTCTTCTTTTTCATGATGCGCTCAAAAGCCAGTTTTAATCTCCCCTCTTGTGGGGGAAATGTCGGCGTCGCCGACAGAGATTGATCGGTCCGAAACCGTTCCGCCATCAGATCGAATCACGCGCCGCGCCGGATCGCCTGCGCGGGGCTTTCTTTTTTGAGGGCCATAAACCATCCGTTCTTGCATCGGCCGCAACTCTCTGATTCCAAGGGCGGAATTCTCGCTGCCGGATGATTCGTGCGAAAAATATTTAACGCGGCTGATGCCCCATTAACCAAAGTAAACGGTTCATTAACCATAATGCCGTTCTAGTGGGACATCGCTCCGGGTCTTGCCGTTTCGCAATCAGCCAGGCGCAAGCGAGTGTTGCTAGTTTTGGATTTCGTGTGCTCGGGGGTTTCGATGAGCGGCAATCATGTGGCTGTTCTCATGGGTGGTTTTTCCTCGGAAAGACCCGTCAGTCTGTCGTCCGGGGCCGCCTGTGCAGAAGCGCTGGAGGCCGAAGGCTTTCGTGTGACGCGTGTCGATGTCGACCGCAACGTCGCCTCCGTTCTGCATGAGCTTCGCCCCGATGTCGCCTTCAATGCGCTGCACGGACCGTTCGGAGAAGATGGCACGATCCAGGGCATTTTCGAATATCTGGAAATTCCCTACACGCATTCCGGTGTGCTCGCCTCGGCGCTCGCCATGGACAAGGCGCAGGCCAAGATCGTCGCCACGGCTGCCGGTATTCCGGTTGCCGAAGCGCGCATCATGAGTCGGTTCGATTTCACCTCGCAGCACCCGATCAAGCCGCCTTATGTGGTCAAGCCGGTCAACGAAGGATCGAGCTTCGGCGTCATCATCGTGCAGGAAGACCAGTCGCACCCGCCGCAGGCCGTGACCTCGGGCGAATGGGCGTTCGGCGCACGTGTTCTGGTTGAACGCTACGTGCACGGCCGCGAGCTGACCTGCGGTGTCATGGGCGACACGGCGCTCGGCGTCACCGAAATCATCCCGCAGGGCCACTCCTTCTACGATTACGATTCTAAATATGTGAAAGGCGGCTCAAAACACGTCATCCCGGCGAAACTTTCACCAAATATTTACCAAAAAATACAAACACTCGCCCTCAAGGCGCATCAAGCGATCGGGTGCCGTGGCGTCAGCCGTTCTGACTTCCGCTACGACGACCGCTTTTCCGAGGACGGCGAACTTATCTGGCTGGAGGTCAACACCCAGCCCGGCATGACTCCAACCTCGCTGGTGCCCGAAATGGCCGTTCATGCCGGCCATACGTTTGGTGGTTTTCTCAAGTGGATGGTGGAGGACGCGTCGTGTTTGCGCTGATCGGCAAAAAGTCCAAAAGACCGCGCCATCTGCAGGATGTCGGACAAGGCGAGGGCGAAGGCCTGTTCGTGCTGCCGCGTCCGCTGCGCCGCGCCGTGCGCCTGCTCGTCAGCCTCGGCACGGGCCGGGTCCACATCGCCCGCCACACCGGCACGGTTTCGGCCATCGCATTTTTCGCCGCCACGGGTTTCTACGGCATGTCGCTCGGCGGCCATTCGCAGGATTTCGCCCAGACGACGACGACCGCCGCCGGCTTCGCCATTGAGGACGTCAAGGTCTCCGGCAATGTCGAGACCTCGGAGATCGACATCCTGCAGCAGCTTGGCCTCGACGGTACGACCTCGCTGGTGGCGCTTGACGTTGCCGCTGCCCGCAAGGCCCTGGCTGAATTGCCCTGGGTTCAGGATGTCGCGGTTCGCAAGATCTATCCGGGCACGATCGAAGTGCAACTGACGGAGCGCAAGGCCTTTGCGATCTGGCAGCACGGCACCGAAGTGTCGCTGATCGAGAAGAACGGCAGCGTCATCGCGCCGCTGGTCGACAACAAGTTTTCCAACCTGCCGCTGTTTGTCGGCCGCGATGCCGAAACGGCGGCTGCCGATTTCGACGGACAGTTTTCCACCTGGCCGGAAATCAAGGAGCGCGTGAAGGCCTATATCCGCGTCGCCGGCCGCCGCTGGGACCTGCGCCTCGACAATGGCGTCGTGGTCAAGCTGCCGGAATACAATGTCGCCCGCGCCATGCAGACCCTGTCGGTGATGCAGCTGGAACAGAACATCCTCGAGCGCGACATCGCTGCGGTGGATCTCCGGCTTGCCGACAGGACCAGCGTTCAACTGACGCAGGAAGCGGTTGCGCGGCGTGAAGCCGTTCTCAAGGACAGGACCAAAATGCTGAAGGCGGCGGAGAAGCGTACATGAACCTGTTCGGATCGTCCCAGTTCGGTCTGCCGCGTCTGAAGCCGCTTCCCTCGAAGCGGTCGCATATCGTTTCGGTGCTCGACATCGGCTCCACCAAGATCGTCTGCATGATCGGGCGGCTGACGCCGCGCGAGGAAAGCCAGATCCTGCCGGGCCGCACGCACCATATCGAGATCATCGGCATCGGCCACCACAAGTCGCGCGGCATGAAGAACGGCGTCATCACCGATCTCGACGCCACCGAAAGCGTTGTGCGGTTGGCGGTGGATGCGGCCGAGCGCATGGCCGGCCTCACCATCGACAGCCTGATCGTCAACGTGTCTGCCGGGCGCCTGCAGAGCGACATCTACACCGCCACGATCGATCTCGGCGGCCAGGAAGTCGAGGCGGCCGACCTGCGCAAGGTTCTGCTCTCGGCCGGCCAGCAGTCGCTGCGTCAGGACCGGGCGATCCTGCACTCGTTGCCCACCGGCTTCTCGCTCGACGGCGAACGCGGCATCCGCGATCCGCTGGCCATGTATGGCGACGTTCTCGGCGTCGACATGCACGTGCTGACGGCCGAACGCTCGGCGCTCAAGAATCTCGAACTGTGCATCAATCGGGCACATCTGTCCGTCGAGGGCATGGTGGCCACGCCTTATGCCAGCGGCCTTGCGGCTCTGGTCGACGACGAGGTCGAACTCGGCTGCGCCGCCATCGACATGGGCGGTGGCACCACGACGATCTCGGTCTTTGCCGAGGGCAAGCTGGTGCATGCCGATGCCGTCAATCTCGGCGGTCATCACGTGACGACCGATCTGGCGCGCGGTCTTTCGACCCGGATCGAGGATGCCGAGCGTCTGAAGGTCGTGCACGGCTCGGCCCTGCCGAACAGCGGCGACGAGCGCGACATTGTCTCGGTTCCGCCGATCGGCGAGGACGAGCGCGACCAGCCGACCCATGTGCCGCGTGCGCTGGTGTCGCGGATCGTGCGCGCCCGCATCGAAGAGACAATGGAACTGATCCGCGACCGCATCCAGCGTTCGGGCTTCAGCCCCATCGTCGGCAAACGAATCGTTTTGACGGGTGGCGCCAGCCAGCTGACCGGCCTGCCGGAATGCGCACGCCGCATTCTTGCCCGCAACGTCCGCATCGGCCGCCCGCTCGGCGTGTCCGGCCTGCCGACGGCGGCCAAGGGCCCGGCCTTTTCGACGGCCGTTGGCCTGATGATCTATCCGCAGGTTGCGGAGATGGAAACACATGCGGCGCAGGGCGGTCTGCTCTCGTCGTTCGGTGGCAACAACAGCCGCATGGCCCGTATGGGCCAGTGGCTCAAGGAAAGCTTTTGAGCACGCCGCAGCGGCTTTGATGCCGGTGACAGACGTGTTGGGTAAATGAGTGACACTTGGCCGTGCGGCGAGACGGCCAGAAGCTAAAAAGGAACGGATACCATGACTATCAACTTGCAGAAGCCGGACATCACAGAGCTGAAGCCCCGCATCACCGTCTTCGGTGTCGGCGGCGGCGGCGGCAATGCTGTCAACAACATGATCTCCGCCGGCCTTCAGGGCGTTGATTTCGTGGTTGCCAACACCGATGCCCAGGCGCTGACCATGACCAAGGCCGAGCGGATCATCCAGATGGGTGTTGCCGTGACCGAAGGTCTCGGCGCCGGATCGCAGCCGGAAGTCGGCCGCGCCGCTGCAGAAGAGTGCATCGACGAGATCATTGATCACCTGAACGGCACCCACATGTGCTTCGTCACCGCAGGCATGGGCGGCGGCACCGGCACTGGTGCTGCTCCGGTCGTGGCCCAGGCCGCCCGCAACAAGGGCATCCTGACCGTCGGCGTCGTCACCAAGCCGTTCCACTTCGAAGGCCAGCGCCGCATGCGCCTTGCCGACATGGGCATTGCCGAGTTGCAGAAGTCGGTCGATACGCTGATCGTCATTCCGAACCAGAACCTGTTCCGCATCGCCAACGACAAGACCACCTTTGCCGACGCCTTCGCCATGGCCGACCAGGTGCTCTATTCGGGTGTTGCCTGCATCACCGACCTGATGGTCAAGGAAGGCCTGATCAACCTCGACTTCGCCGACGTCCGTTCGGTGATGCGCGAGATGGGCCGCGCCATGATGGGCACCGGCGAAGCCTCCGGCGATGGCCGCGCCATGGCCGCAGCCGAAGCTGCGATCGCCAACCCGCTGCTCGACGAAACCTCGATGAAGGGCGCCCAAGGGCTGCTGATCTCGATCACCGGCGGCCGCGACATGACGCTGTTCGAAGTCGATGAAGCGGCAACGCGCATCCGTGAGGAAGTCGATCCGGATGCCAACATCATCCTCGGCGCGACCTTCGACGAAGAGCTGGAAGGCCTGATCCGCGTGTCGGTCGTCGCCACGGGTATCGACCGGACAGCCATGGAGGTGGCCGACAGGACCGCGAGCTTTCGCCCGGTAGCAAAGCCGATCGTCCGCCCGTCCATCGCCATTCCGGCAGCCCAGCTGACTGCTCCCGTGCAGCAGCAGGCCATTGCGGTCCAGCAGCCGGTGCAGCAGCCTGTGGCCCGCGAAGCCGACCAGGTCGCCATGGCGATCCGCGAAGCCGAACTCGAGCATGAGCTGTCGATCCCGCTGTCGCGTCCGGTCCCGGCCGCAACCACGCAGGTTGCCGACGAGACGTTCCGTCCGCAGAGCAAACTGTTTGCCAATGCCGATGCCGTCGAAACGCCATCCTCGATGATGCGCTCGACTGCACCGCTGCAGCAGCCGGTGTCCTACCAGCAGCCGGTCACGGCGCCTGTGCAGCAGACGCGCGTCGAGCCAGCCGCGCCGGTCATCCGCCAGGATGCCGAGCCGGTCCGCATGCCGAAGATCGAAGACTTCCCGCCACTGGTGAAGTCCGAAGCCGATCACCGCTCGCATGTGGCGCCGCAGCCGGAAGAGCGTGGTCCGATGGGCCTGCTCAAGCGAATCACCAATTCGCTCGGCCGCCGCGAAGAAGAAGAGCCGGTCGTTTCGGCCGACATGACCGGTGGCGCACCGGCCGCCGCCTCGCAGCAGCGCCGTCCGCTGTCGTCGGAAGCCAGCCTCTACGCACCGCGCCGCAGCCAGCTCGACGACATGGGCCGCGTCAGTCCTCAGCCTCGCTCTTCGCAGGAAGACGACCAGCTGGAAATCCCGGCCTTCCTGCGCCGCCAGTCGAACTGAGCCCTTCGAGGTTTTCAAAAGCGTCAATGCCCGGAGCGATCCGGGCATTTTCTTTTTAACCCCTTGTTAAGCATCTAAACTTCTGTTTTCGAACGTGTTTCAGAGCGTAACAATAGGAAAGAAACAGTGATTTGGAATGCCGGCTGCATCCATCTATTTTCACGATCAGAACTGTGGGGACAGGCACGCGATTCCAGCATCTTTGAGATGCAGGATTGCCGGACCAGCGAAAAGCGCTCGGTCCTTGGCTTTTGCATGCGGTCCTTTATGACGAACAT
This sequence comes from Pararhizobium sp., assembly GCA_030655075.1. GTDB lineage: Bacteria > Pseudomonadota > Alphaproteobacteria > Rhizobiales > Rhizobiaceae > JAURWE01. The sequence goes on along the minus strand of JAURWE010000024.1, from coordinate 4,192 downwards.
GGCCGGCACCGCCGCCGGCAGACTATTGAGGCAAACAGCATGACCATCGGCCTTCTCGGGTTCCAGACGACCATCGCCAACCCGATCTCCCTGTCGGGAACCGGCGTCCACTCCGGTGCCGAGGTCAACATCACCTTCAACCCGGCCGACGCCGATGCCGGCATCGTCTTCCAGCGCCTCTATGAAAACGGTGACGTTGTCGAATTCAAGGCGGTCTCCTCGCAGGTCGGCAATACGGATCTGTGCACGGTGCTCGGTTTCACGCCGTCGCGTTCCATCGCCACCATCGAACATGTCATGGCCGCGCTTTATGCGCTCGGCATCGACAATCTGACGATCGAGGTCCAAGGGGCTGAAATGCCGATCATGGACGGCAGCTCGGCACCGTTCATCGACGCCATCGAACAGGCCGGTATCGTCACGCTCGGCGTCAAGCGCCGCTACATTCGCATCATCAAGCCGGTGCGCATCGAGGCAGGCTCCTCCTGGGCCGAGTTCACGCCCTATGCCGGCACGCGCTTCGAGGTCGAGATCGATTTCGAAACGCCGCTGATCGGCCGCCAGTCCTGGAAGGGCGATCTCAATGCTGCGACCTTCCGCAACGAGCTGTCGCGGGCCCGCACCTTCGGCTTCATGCGCGATGTCGAGCGCCTGTGGGCGTCGGGCCACGCGCTCGGTTCGTCGCTTGAAAATTCCGTCGTCATCTCCGACGACCACACGGTGATCAACGTCGAAGGCCTGCGGTACGCCAAGGACGAGTTCGTCCGTCACAAGACGCTCGACGCCGTCGGCGACCTGGCTTTGGCCGGTGCACCCTTTATTGGTTGCTACCGCTCCTATCGCGGCGGCCACAAGATGAACGCCTATGCGCTGAAGGCGCTTCTGGACGATCGCAGCGCCTATGAGGTTGTCGAGACCTCGTCGCCGCGCCAGCGGGCTGCGGCCCGTGATCTGATCCCGGTCTACGCGCCGGAATTTGCACCCTGGTCTGCGTGATTCGAAGAGCGGCTCGTACAAAAACAATCCTGGCCGCCGGTGGGCGGCCTTGTCCGTTTGGAAGAACCGCTCTTGTTCGATAAACCGCTCTTGGGCGTGTTGCCACAAAATTGCGCTAATGCGTGATCATGACGTTGCTCTCTTGTTGCTTTTGTGGCTAGAAACCGATTGATAGGCTGCGGCGGTCGTGCTGCTGCTTGGTTTGGGATTGTCCTATGGTTTTTGCAGGTTCGGTTGGTATGAAGAAAACGGCGCATATGCTGCTGCTCGCGTTCGCGGTTGGAACGGGCGGTTCGCTGCTGTCGTCCTGCGCTTCCGATCCCGATATCGACATCACCAAGCTGACGGTCGAAACAGACCCGCCGGATGTTCTCTACAATCAGGGTCTTGCCAACCTGAACGCCGGTGAGGTGACCGAGGCGGGACGCAAGTTCGACGCCATCGACCGCCAGCATCCGTTCTCCGAATATGCCCGCAAGGCGCTGGTGATGAACGCCTTCGTGCGCTACCGGCAGGGGCAGTACGAAGAGGCGATTTCGGCGGGCAACCGCTATCTCGGCCTCTATCCGGAATCCGACGATGCGGCCTATGCGCAGTACATCGTCGGTCTGGCCTATTCTAAGCAGATCCCGTCGGTGACGCAGGACCAGCGCGCTTCGGCCAAGACGATCGAGGCGATGCAGGCGCTGATCGATAAATATCCCAATTCGGAATATGTCGAGGACGCCCAGCAGAAGCTGCGCTTTGCCCGCGATCAGCTGGCCGGCAAGGAAATGCAGATCGGCCGCTATTATCTCGAGCGCAAGGAATACCTTGCCGCCGTGACCCGCTTCCGCTCGGTGGTCGAACGCTACCCGAACACCAATCAGGTCGAAGAATCGCTGGCCCGCCTTGTCGAGGCCTATTATGCGATGGGCCTGCAGAGCGAAGCCCAGACGGCCGCTGCCGTTCTCGGCCACAATTACCCGGACAGTCAGTGGTATGCCGACAGCTACAAGCTGCTGCAGACCAACGGGCTCGAGCCTCGCGAAAATTCTGGTTCGTGGATTTCCCGCGCGGGCAAAAAGCTTCTGGGCGTGTGAGCGCATAAGGCATGCTGTCACAGCTATCGATCCGCGATATCGTCCTGATCGAACGGCTTGATCTGAACTTCGAGACCGGCCTTTCCGTGCTCACCGGCGAGACCGGTGCGGGCAAATCCATTCTTCTCGACAGTCTGTCGCTCGCCCTTGGCGGGCGTGGCGATGGCTCGCTGGTGCGCCATGGCGAGGACAAGGGGCATGTGACCGCCGTCTTCGATGTCGGCATGGAGCATGCCGCCCGGCTGCTGTTGCGCGAAAACAGCATCGACGACGATGGCGACCTGATCTTTCGCCGCGTCCAGTCGGCCGACGGCCGCACCCGCGCCTATGTCAACGATCAGGCCGTCAGCGTCCAGCTGATGCGGCAGGCCGGCCAGCTTCTGGTCGAAATCCACGGCCAGCACGACGATCGCGCGCTCGTCGATACCGACGCGCATCGCACGCTGCTCGATGCCTTTGCTGGGCTCACGGAAGAGGCGCTTGACGTCTCCGGTGCCTACCGCCTCTGGAAGGATGCCGAGCGCACGCTGAAGCGCCACCGCGAAAAGGTCGAGGCGGCGGCGCGCGAGGCGGATTATCTGCGGGCCTCCGTCGATGAGCTCGAAGTGTTGTCGCCGCAGGACGGCGAAGAGGACGAGCTTGCCGACCGGCGCGGCCAGATGATGAAGGCCGAGCGCATCGCCGGCGACATCAACGAGGCCAGCGAATTTTTGAACGGCAACGCATCGCCGGTGCCGATGATCGCCTCGCTGGTGCGCCGTCTGGAGCGCAAGAGCCATGAGGCACCGGGCCTGCTCGAAGACACGGTGGCGCTTCTCGATGCGGCGCTCGACCAGCTGTCGAACGCGCAGATGGAAGTCGAGGCCGCCCTTCGCAAGACCGAATACGATCCGCGCGAGCTGGAACGGGTCGAGGAGCGCCTGTTTGCACTCCGGGCTGCGGCGCGCAAATATTCCGTGCCGGTGACCGAACTTCCGGCCCTTGCCGTGCGCATGATCGCCGAACTGGCCGAACTCGACGCCGGCGAGGAGAAGCTGGCGCATATGGTGACGCGCCTCAACGAAACCCGGGCTGCCTTCGATGCTGCTGCCGGGTCGCTGTCGGCCAAGCGCCATCATGCAGCCGACGCTTTGTCGCAGGCGGTCATGGCCGAGCTTCCGGCGCTCAAACTCGAGCGCGCCCGCTTCATGGCCGCAGTGATGAGCGATGCGGCGCAGGCCAGCGAAAACGGCATCGATACGGTCGAATTCCACGTCCAGACCAATCCCGGCACCCGTGCAGGCCCGATCATGAAAGTCGCCTCCGGCGGCGAGCTGTCGCGTTTCCTCCTGGCGCTGAAAGTGGCGCTTGCCGATCGCGGCTCGGCGCCGACCCTGGTTTTTGACGAAATCGACACCGGCGTCGGTGGTGCGGTGGCCGATGCCATCGGCCAGCGGCTGAAGCGCCTGTCCGGCACGGTGCAGGTGCTTTCCGTCACCCACGCCCCCCAGGTCGCCGCCCGGGCCGCCACGCATCTTCTGATCTCCAAGGGTCCCTCGGGCAAGGACAATGAGACCATCGCCACCCGCGTCACCCGCATGAATGACGCCGACCGCCGCGAGGAAATCGCCCGCATGCTGGCCGGTGCCTCGATCACCGACGAGGCGAGGGCGGCTGCGGCGCGGTTGCTCAGCGGGACTGTTTGAGGGTTTTCTTTAACCTCCGCGTCTTTGGAGAGGCTTCACCCCACCTCTGTCCATTGGGGACATCTCCCCCTCAAGGGGGGAGATTGGCCGGTGCCCATTCCGCTCATTTTCGTCGGCATCTTTTTGGTGTGAGCACAACAGCTGATGGCAATCTCCCCCCATGTGGGGGAGATGTCCCGGAGTGATAGAGGGGCGCGAGCTTGCTCCAAAGCTGCGATAGAAGCCTGCTCCAAAGCCAGTGATCCATACAAATAACGGGGATGCCGGAGGGTATAAAATCCAATCAAATCAACAAAACCACGCCTCTATTTTCCCCGCTCCCAAAACCTGTGCCTATAATGCCTGCGTCCCATCCCGGTTACACCACGAGGCGTCGTGGTCAGGTGGGGCCGGTGCTGAGGGTGGAGGCAGGACGTGGGCCTTTGTCCG
>JAURWE010000005.1 GCA_030655075.1 Pararhizobium sp. | reverse complement strand
CTTATCCAGCGTCCGGCACTGGCTGGTGGTCTTCGAATCCAGGGTGCTGACCCACTCCACCGACTGCACGACGTCGGCGTTCTCCTTCAGCGTCTCCATGCGCGCCTGGGTGGCGACGTGCTGCACTGCCGTCCGCACGATAGCGCCGGCGTTGCGGTTGGTCGTGGCCAGGATGCCGTCGTTGTACTGGAGAGCCTTGGTACCGCGAATATTCTTGATGATCTGGAAGTTCGTCTGTCCTTCGAAGAACCCCTGCCTGATCGCGCCTGTGAGGCGTTGCCGCTCCGTGGAGGAGAAGCCATCAATGAACGACTTGAGCAGCTTCCCGCCGTCGGCGCCGCGCACACTGAGTGGGTTGGTGAGGATTGCCGCCCTGATTGCCGCCGCACCTGGCACCGCCGCGTCGAAGGTCACACCCACCGGTGCCGCCCTCGTCAGGCTGGTCGCCTCAAACTCGGCCTCGTAATTGGCGATATCCACCAAGTCGAGGTTCAGCTTCTCGCTGTACCGGTCGAATATGCCCAGCAGCAGACTATCAACCTCGCTCAGCAGACGCTCCAGCCGCGCGACGGTGTAGTCCGTCAGGTCCGCCCGGGTCAGCCGCTCGCGTATCGAGCGGTCAATTTCCTTGAGGAAGGGTGCGAACTTCGCAACCTCTCCCGACTTCAGTTGCTCCAGGAAGACGGCGTGCCGGATGGTGGCGTCAAGGATTGCTTGGTTTGCCGCCATTCGGAATTACCTCGTCGTCATCCAGGTCAGGCCCAGTGCTTTGCGCTTCCAGCTCACCTCGGATGTCGTCATCTGTTTTCTCAGGGTTGATCACGCCGCGATCGCGCAGGTACTGCCAGAAGTCGCCTTCCGGTAACTTGCCGCCCTGCACTGCATTGAACAGTGCAGCGAGCATCGTCGCGTCCAGTGTGATCTGGCTGAAGTCTTGATTAAGCTTGTAGACCACCTCGCCGGTGGCATTCACGAACTCAGCCATCCAGGCCAGGCACTGGCTGTACGCCTCGCTGACGTTGCTCACCACCAACGAGAGAACGCTGTGTTCGGCGGCGCTGTCGTTGTCGGCCTGGGTTGCGGTCTTCACCGCACTGCCACGCTCAATCAACCGGGCACCGAGGGACACCATGTCCTGTTTCTTGGCGTCCATGGCCTCTCTCACAAGCGTGTTCGGTTCAGGTTGAGCAAACCCGCACGATCCGTTGGCAGGAAGCGTCAGCGGCGCCCTGGAGCCGACATAGATGCCGTTTGCCTCAAGGTGATCGCGCCAGGCTTCGTCCAGGCCGGAGATCCAGAACTGCGGCTGACCAGAGAACCAGACAGAGTCCTCATAGTCCGCACTGTTGCAGTAATGGCCGATATTCAGCACTGCCATGTCGTACAGCGGCGAGTCATCAATGCTGGTGTCGTTGTTCTCGCTACCGAGAAACTGAAATGGGATCAGGCGCCATGGCTGGCCAGCACCATTCAACGGAGTGAATGGTGGGATGACAATCGCCGTTTCACTTGAGCTTTCCTGCCACAGTTCCTGGGTATACACGCCGGCCACGTCCAGGCGCAGCACGCGGTACTGCACGACCTTTTCGCTACCGAAGCCATCATCAGTGTCGATGTCTGCCTCTTCACGCAATACAACCAGGCTCAGCAGGTGTTGACCGCCGACCTTGCGGGTCTTCCAGTTCCGGATTGATTCGGCTGGGTAGCTCGCAACGTTCGCACGGGCGCGCCCAGCCTGCTCGTCTGCCTTACTTACCGTACCGGCCTGCACCGCTGCGTAGTCCACCAGCAAACCGTGCCGACCAACCTCAAGCAGATGCCCGATGACCGACTGCGACTGCTGGTAAACGCTCACGCCCTGCCCGTCGACGTCCGTGGCTACGTAATCGAGTGCGCCGGGCACAGTGAGTGTTGGCCACGTGCGGAACACTGCGCCAACAAGGCTGTGTTTCGTGCGCCCCGTGGCGTTGTAGTAAACGGCCCGCTGCTTGTACGACTTATACCGTTCAAGATTCTCAGGGCTGGTGTCGTGCTTGTTGGGCCTGGGCAGGTAAACATCGCCGCGCCCCTTTACAGTCTCGGAGCCCTTGCACACGTCGCGCACCAGCCGCCAACGGGACTGTGCCGCGTCGTATTCCGGGCGGGTGTATGTGACGTCTGCCATTAGCGTGCGAATCCCATTTTGATTGATTTGACCGGCTTCCTTGCGCTCTTAGCGACAGCGAAGTACCGGAAGGCGTCGGAGCCGTGAGACGTCCAGTCGTGCAGTGGTTTGTCTTTCCAGCAGCCCTTCTTGTCGTCCCACTCCTTGCGATAGTTCTCAAGGCAGGCAATGCCCTCTTCGCACTTCGATTCGTCGAAGGCGCACTTGGACAAAATTTCACGGGCCTGCTCGATGCCGTCATCCACCCCGATCTTCGGGACAACATGGAACGTCATCCGGTAAACCTGACCATCGATCTCGTAACCCTCTCGGGCAATGTCCTTGCGCGTCTTCGCATCGCTGCCGAACTCACGATTTTCGATATCGTGCGGTCCCCAGTGCTCGGAGTACGTGTATCCCTTGTCCTTGAGCACCTTCATGTAGTGCCGCAGGCCTTCGCCTGAGTTCTCGTAGTAATCGATGACGTGGTATTGCTCACCGACCTGGCGCACAAACCAAATGGCGGTAGAGTCGCTCACTCCGATGTCCCAAATGGTCATCACCGGCAGGTGGCTGTTGTCGGGCAGAGTGCCGATGCGCTGAGCGGCATACAGTTTGGTGAACTGCTGCGCGTAGTAGGCACCCTCGACCGACTGCTGGAAGGCTTCGACGGGGATCGACGGGTATTCCCGCTTCATGTCGTCGCCGAGCGTCTTTTCCTTGGCTGCGTACCAGGCGCGCTGGCCTGGGTGGGTGTCGATGCCATGCTTGGCGAACAGCTCGTTGAAGTAGTCGGTCAAGCGCTGCGGGATGACTACATCTGTCGGGTCAAGCCAGTAGGCCTTGTTCTTCCACCAGGAGAAGAAAAAAAACTTCCAGTCCAGCTTGCCGAGCGGTGCGCCGGACAGCTGCTGCTTCTCAGCACTCTGCGAGTAATCGAAGAAGTAGCCAGCCCGGCCTTCCGCTGTGGATTCGATCGTGACAAAGCAATCGGTGGCCACCGCTTCAAAGGCACCGGTAACAATCTCGCGTGCCTTGTGCGGAAACTTGGCGCAGATTTTCCCAAATTCGGAAACGTGCAGGTAACGCAGCGTGCCACCCCGGAACGAGGTGCTGACGTAAAGCGAACCGCCCTTGCTGAAGACCAGCTCGCCTGCGGCGTCATTGCTCGCAGGGTTGGCGGCGCGTATCTCCTTCGGCAGGTTGTCGTAGGCGTACTTCACTTTTTCCCGGAAAAGACGCTTGGCGTCGTTCAGGGTGTGAGCGATCAGCGCGCACTTGGCTGACTCGAACAGAGCCGCGTCGAGCTGGATGATGCAGCACTCAGTGGTGAAGCCGAGCTGCCGGGCCTTCAGGATGATGTTCCGAGTGTGCATCCCGTCGAAGTATTCGATCTGCTCGTCCGTCATCCGGAAGCGGACTTTCTTGCCCGCTTTGTCGGTGATGAAGTAGAGATTGTTCAGCCGCCAACGCTTATCCCGGAGCAGCTTCATGTGCTCGGGCTTCATGTCAGGCGTCCTTCGATAATTCGTCCATCATTGCGGCCAAGGCGTCGACTGTCTTGTCGCCCTCTTCCGTGTCGAGGTTGAATGCTTGGCGCTCGCCCTTGATCACCTTGAGCTGAGCGTCGACGCCTGCATTGAGTGAGCGAGCGAAGTCTCCATGGTTATCTTCTGAAACAGTCACGCTGGAGAGAAATGTGCTGAGCTTGCTCGCAATGCCCCGCCACTGGGCCAGACCAGATCGATGGGCAAGCACTACAGCTGCAGCTTGATCGGATGCCTCCTCGATAATCTCGGCATCAGTGACCAGTTTCTTCTGGTCACCATCCGTGGTCACCGCCCTGGTCACCTTGTCCTTTACCGCGCTTCGAACCTTGCTGGTCAGGTCTCGCTGCCAGCCTTCCTTCTCGGCACGCTTCATGATCGTGTTGTGCGCTACTCCATGCTCTGAAGCAATGGCGCGCAGGGAAAGCAGGCCGGCCCGGTAGGCGCGTTCGATTGCCTCCCAGTCGGGTTGCTTAGTTGTCATAAATTGTCTCAGGTAAGCCTAAAGGCGGGATTGAAATAGTGGCGCTTTGCCGGTATTGGTAAGTCTTAATCACAAAGGACTCAACAAGACCATGGACCTAATCCAATACTGCTTTGATGTTTTCAACAAAGAACAGCTACAAAGAAACAACGGGGTAGCCTGCACAAAAGAAAATATTGTCGGGATGCTTTGGCTCATCGGAAAGCCGATGAAACTTCCAAGCACCAAACATCTTGAAGCTCTTACCCTGTCAGAAGATGGGGCCTTTTCTAATCAGAATTTCGCTGATGTGATTGCCTTGATCTTTGAAGTGATCGTGGAGGAAAACGCTAATCCGAGCCTTTGGGGTATAAAAGGTCCAGGCGGCATTGAAGGGGAAATCGCTACTACCATCCGGATATTTGCTTACGGGCCAGCTGGCGTGCTGACTGAAAATCTGGCCGATGGCGTGAAGGAAGTCACATTCAAGGAAGCGAAGGCTAAACTCCTAAATTTCCTAAAAAAATCTCGGAATCTCTTTTTTTAGAGCCTAGAACCCAAGAATCAAAGTAGCCGAAACCACGACTAAAACTCGTGCAGAAATAAACTTTATTGCTTATTTCAGCCGAGCTACTAAGCCTACGATTTGCGCCGCTCGACACCGTTCGGCGCCTTTTCACTATACAGACAGTGCTCGCAGTTCAGCGTCCGGCATAGCCAGACCTTCACCCGCTGCCAGTACGTGACCATGAAGATGTGGCGGGCACCGGCAAGGGCCAGGGCGACATGCAGCGTCAGGCCGGCCGTGGTAGGACCGAAGAAGATGTTCTGACTACGCACCGACACGACGAAACCAGTGATGGCGATCGTGGTGTAGATCAGCTTCCCGAGGATGCCGTCCCTCACCTTCCCGCTCAGTACGCACCAGGCTGCCCACAGCGCGATAAGGCCGCAGGCGATGGAGTTGATCAATTCAAGATTCATGGTGGATTGCCTCCCCCGAACCGCTGGCGAATGAGCGCCCAGAGATCAGCGGATTTGATGGCTCGATTGATGGCTGCCAGAAGCGAGCCGCCGAAGGCACCCAGCAGGAAGCCGATGCCGGCGACGATCTTCGGCTCCGTCACACCCAGGTAGGTGCTGACCATGCTCGTCAGGTAGATCGAGCAGGCCATGCCGGTGATGAGGAAGATCATCCAGGCGCGCCAGTCGTTCAGGTCGTCCTTGTGCCACCAGCTGGCAATCACTGCCCCGACGAGGCCCGCAATCAGTAATTCGAACCTGTCGATCTTGTCGAGCAGGCGCTGTAGATACTCCATGCGCTCGACTCCGTGGGGCATGTTTGAAATAGGTCAGCCCCGACGGCACTCCCTGCTCAGTGCGAAGGGTGTGGCGGGGCCGAAAACGAAAAAGCCTCGCACATTGGCGAGGCCTGAAGTAGGCGCGCGGCCTGTACCGCGCTGATAAGTCGTGCGGGCAGCATTATTCCGAAGAAACTTGCTTGCTACCCGCTGAGGGCCCTCAGATCGGCCAAGTCCACTCTTTGAATGTAGGCAGAGGACCGGTGCCATGATCAGGGTAGATCACGCGTGGCCGAGGAGCAGCAGTTGGCGTGAAGCCAAATCGTGCCCAGGTAGGAACGCCATCTACGATTACGATATTGCCATCGTCTTGCAGCTGCAAGAACGCACGTAGCGGTGCTCCCGCCTGGTCTGGCACCGGAATCCAGCTGGTAGTGGCGATCCACATTCTGTTATGCACATGATCCATGAGGACCCCTGAGCTATGCATGTAGAAACAGCTGACCAGGTTCTTGTTCGGATTGGAATCCACGTATGTGTAAGGCACGGAATTATCCGAAACCCACTCCCTCACTCCATTGTTGTAGAGCACAAGGTTGGCATCAGCCTCAAAAATCAGCTTGTACTGCTTATTTGGAGACTCCAGGTACTGACCTGGGAGCATGAAGTTACGAGGAGGAAGGACAGAGGATCCGTTTTGGGTGAACGGAAAAATCTGAAATTTAAGAGCCATATATTTCACCTTTGAGTCGAATGATTGATAGCGGAGGATTCCGCTTTCATGTCGCTCAAAGGCGATTGCTCGAGGCTCGTGGCCTTCACATGATTCAACGTCCCGCATCGAGAACACTTGATCTGGAGCTCTGTAAACCCACCCGTACGGGCGAGAAGTCTTTTGCAGTTACCGCATCTGAATTCTTTCAACATCTGCAAATTCCTTTTGCTGTATCGCCCTTTCCGTGGGCAATAAAAAACCCGACGCGATGGCCGGGCTTTCTTGAATTTCCAGTGCAAGTTGCCGAAGGCAAAATACTAACTGTGGGGAAATAATGCCCCCAGCCGTGCGGGAAGTCAAGCGGCCTCTTTCATCTTGTAAATTATCCCGCCAATTGGGCTCAGTGCTTTGGCGTCGATGTCGTAGCAGGCATCGAAGCAGAGCCGCACGAAAGGCTCCCAATCCCTCCCCCAAGCTGCTGAGGAGAGCTTGATGCCGTACTCACCTTCCACCCATGCACGAAAAATCTCTGGCTTGATGAGCGGATCAGGGTTGGAAGACTGCCCCCCCTGGTGCATATATCGATAACGGCGAAACACGCCCTTTGCGACGTACACGGCACGCTCACGCTTACTGGAAGTCATGCGCTCTACCCGAGAGCAGGCCAGGTTGAAAACGGCATCTTCCGCCTCCTCTCGATCATCATCGGTCGGCTCTGCCGCGTACATGGCGTTTCCAAAGGCCCGTAACTGGTAGTGGAGACGCGCTATCGCCGACTGGATATGGCCGGCCAAAGCACCGTGCACCGCATGATTTGCCGTAGGTCCCCGTTCGCTGCTCTGCACCACCACCCCAAGCTCCGCGGCATCTGACGACTGACCCGGCGCGGGGTTGTAGTTACAGTCATGCCACGCCTGGCGCGCTGAATTGATCTTCATGCTGCAGCCCTCTTCAGTTCTCTTGTCTTAGCCCGGTAGTAGGCTTTGATGCCCTTGATCTGCTCGACGGAGTACTTGCGCACGCTCTGGTCAGCTTCCAGAGCGTCGACGGCCTCCTGGCCTATGCGAGCGATCAGGCCGATCCGGTAGTCCACGGCGTTGCCGGAAAGGAACCGGTTGTCCTGCTTACTCTGGGCGTGGCAGTTACGTTCATCGAAGCGCAGGTGCGGCGCAGAGCCGACGCTGCGGTAGTGGCCGGCATCGACCGCGTTGCCGCTCCAGTCCAACGGCTTACCGCTGGAGATGCAGAGGTGGCCGGCGGCCTGGTCCCGGGTGCGGACGTACTCGTTGAACGCCTGCTGAGCCTCACGCATGTGTTCGCCGCGGCTCCTCAGCTTCTCCTTGCGAACCTTGATCTCGCGGCGCTCGACCTGAGCCAGCGACTTGCGCGCCTTTGCCTGGTTTACGTCCTTGATGGCCAGGCCACACTTAGGACTGCATACGGCCTGCCCCAGTCGCTGCGGCGGAAAGCTGATGCCGCATGCCGGGTTCTTGCACTTTTTCGGTTTGGGTTGCCTGGCGATCATGCAGCCTCCTTGCTGAGTAGATCAGTGAAAACCACACCTTGGCCTGTGAAATAGGTGGCGATGCGGTCGGTGTAATTGATGCCCTGGGCGCGATTGAACAGGCTGGTCACCGGGAAACCATCGGGGCCGAACAAATGGCATTCGCCCATCATTGCCAACTTCGTTTCGTAGGGGAGATGGCGCATGACCCGGTACCACTCGGCCTGAAAGCCGGCATCCTCGTTCAACAGGATCTGCACGCCGAAGTGCAGCTTGCAGTAGCGCCGGGCGTCAGCCGCATCACCAATCTGGGTCATTTCGGCGATGCGCTTGTACATCCCGAACCACAACCGGTTCTGATCAAGCGTGCGGTCCTTGCCCGGGCGCAGGGTCACCACGACAAACTTCTTGTCTTTGTACATGGCGCTGATTTTGGTGATGACCTCGGAGAGCTTGGCCTGGCAGTTGACGCTGATCTTGTCGGTCATTGCGCCGCCCTCTTCGCTTCCAGCTCCTGAGCTTGCTTGATCAGCAGCGCCCTGCGATCCGCCAACTCATTTGCCGCGTCAATCCGCATTTCGGTTTTCCGTTCGGCACTGGCCTTACGCATTTCCAGCATCGAGCTCTTCACAATCTCGAGCTTTGCGCGCAGCAGCGGCTTTGGCTGGGTGACGGTGCCTGTGAGCAAACCGGCAATGGCGCGGCCATCCTCGGTGACTGGAACAATGCTCAGGTCAGCCAAGTACTTCTGGCCGTGCTCTTGTGGAATGCGCTTCAGCTCCACAGCCTTGGTGACTGCCTGGATGCGCCGGTTGGCGTCGAAGCCCACGGACACGTGCCAGTTGACCGGTTTCGCATCCTCGCGGGCCTGGCCCACGAACCGCTGGTAGGCGTCGATGAACGCCATGCGAGCGCCGATTTTGTCGCCGCCATCCAAGATGGGTTTCGCGGCAGCCAGTGCCAGCTGGATCTCGTCGGTCAGCACCACAGTTTCGAATTCATCGTTGGTGGTCATGGCGATTGCCCAGGCCTCGTCCTTGCCCGGGCGCCCGTCGGAGGACTGAACACGCTGCAGGATGTCAGCCATGGCCAGCTTCCCCTTCACCTCGAAGCGACACGCCTTCAGCGCAGCCTTGACGATGGGCACCGGATACGCGCAGAGGTCTTCGGCCATCATCGCGGCAGTGCCTGGATTCATTTCCTGGCCCATGGCCTCGGCGGTTGCGCAGATGGCGGCGGCCAGCCCGGCGACCTGCTGGTCGTTCATTTCAGAGGTATTCATTGCGGTCACCTGCTTGGCGTTTGGCCAGGACCATCTGGGCGGCCTGTTCTGCTGCGGAGTGGTTCGCCTCAGTCCGCTCCATCTGGCGGGCGGTTGTCCCGTTGATACGCTGCCCGGTCACCCACTGGGTGTGGTAGCTCTCGGCGTTGGCCAGCAGCTCGTTGAGGCTGTGGCACTTGCGCAGCACGGCGGCGTCGTTGGATTTCAGGTAATGCGCGGCAACGTGGTGAGCAACGTCAGCGCCGAGGCGATCGACCAATTGGCCGAGTTGACCGCCAACCTTGGCGTTCCAAACAGGCCATGCACCGAGGTAACGTTTGCGGTAGGCCATGGCGTAATTCGCCCAGACCTTGAAGGTTTTGCAGGTCTGGTCTTTGGGGCCCGGCATGTCGGCGGGGATCTCGACCCGTGGGGTGTCGGTGCGATCAACCACCAGCACCAAGCCGCGGGACTGAGCCGGCTTGCCGGTGGCGTCCTGCAAGTCCTGACTGGTGTCCTGATTGGTACCCTGATGATTGGTATCCTGATTTGTCGGAGATTTATCCGACCCTTGCCCGGATTTTTTTCCGACCTTGCTCGGAGATTTATCCGAGGTAGATCGGATTTTTTTCCGACCCTTATTCTTTGGTGGGGTCGGATATTTTTCCGACCCGTCGAGCTTCTGGTTCCACTCGACGGCCTTCTCTGTGAGGCGGAAAAGCGTGATGTTCGAGGTGCTGGAAAGCTCAATCAAACCGGCCTCTTCCAGGGCCTTCAGCATGCGGTAAGCGGTGTCCGGCTTATCGGTGAGCAGCGGCAGCTCCTCGATGATCTTGGCCTTGCTCAGCGCGAAGAAGATCCCGTCATCGGTCTTGATTGGCTTGGTCCAGCTCGGGCAGCCGTAGACGAAGGCGAACAGCAGGGCCTGCTGAGAATTCAGCCCCCACTCCAGCGCCTTCACCTGGTTAATCGTGACGGTGTATTGCATGTCAGGCCTTCCCGACCTTTGCGGCCAATTCAAGGAAGCGATCCAC
>JAURWE010000128.1 GCA_030655075.1 Pararhizobium sp. | reverse complement strand
TACTGCCTACTGCCTACTGCCTACTGCCTACTGCCTACTGCCTACTGCCTACTGCCTACTGCCTACTGCCTACTGCCTACTGCCTACTGCCTACTGCCTACTGCCTACTGCCTACTGCTTCCAGAACCTTTGGAAGAGCATCCGCCAGCAGCGCCATGTCGCTGTCATTGCCGGTGCTGATGCGAATGCACCGGTTGAGCGGTGCAACGCCGGGCATGCGAATGAAGACGCCTTGTCCCATCAGGCCATCGACGATGGACCTGGCATAGGCGGCATCGCTGCCGCAATCGATCGCCACGAAATTCGTGGCCGAGGGCAGGGGCTGCAACCCGTTGTCTTCAGCAATCCGCGCAATCCGCGCCCGCGACGCCGCAATCCTCTCAATCACATCTTTCAGATAGGTTTGGTCCGCAAGGGCCGCCAAAGCCGCCGCCGTGCCGATGCGGTTCATGCCGAAATGGTTGCGGATCTTGTCGAAAGCCTCAGCCGTTCCCGGCGTCGAAATCGCATAGCCTACCCGCGAGCCTGCCAGACCATAGGCTTTTGAGAAGGTTCTGGTGCGGATAACGTTCGGCATCCCGATCAGATCGGAAATCGCGGGTAGCGTACCCTCGGGCGCCGTTTCGCAATAAGCCTCGTCCAGCACCAGCAGGCAGCTCTCCGGCAGGGCGCGCGCAAACGCCGTCACGCGGTCCGCCGGCCACCAGCTTCCCATCGGATTGTCGGGATTGGCGAAATAGACCAGCGGCGCCTCTTCGCGTTTGACCGCATCGAGCAGTCCGTCGAGATCCTCGTTGTCGCCGGCATAGGGCACCGTCACCAGCCGGCCGCCATGGCCGATGACATGATAGTTGAAGGTGGGATAACCGCCGAGCGAGGTGACGACCGGCATGCCCGGCTCGATGATCAGCCGGACGATCTGACCGAGCAGCCCGTCGATGCCTTCACCGATGGCGATATTCCCGGCGCTGATGCCGAGATGCGCGGCAAGCGCCTGTTTCAGCTCGAAGTTTTCCGGGTCATTGTATTTCCAGGTGCCACTGGCGGCCTCGGCAATGGCGCTGATGACCGACGGTGCCGGTCCGAACCCGCTCTCGTTGGCGCCGATGCGGGCCCGCACACTGGCGCCCATCCTGCGCTCGATGGCTTCTGGCCCGACGAAGGGTATGGTCGACGGCAGGGAATTGGTGAGGGCGGAGAAGCGGGAGAAGGCTGACATGGGTAAAAACTGCCTGCGAAATTGAATTCGCGAAAACACTAAAGTGGTTCACGGTCAAACGGAAGCAGCTTCCAAAATTTCTAGCGCAGCGAGCCGGTTGCCGTCTGGCCGCCAAGCGGAGCACGGTAGAGGCTCGGCATGGTCGATTTGCGCTTTGCGCTGGGCAGCTCGAACTGGAAGGCAACGATCTGGCGCAGGAAGTCCGCGTCGATCGGCTTGATGAACTTCACGCCCACCCGGTGTTCGTGGCGATAGGCCTCGGCGCAGCCGATCCGCCGCTCGGTTCCCGCGAAGGTGAGGTAGAAATGCTGCGGCAGGCCGATGGTCGTGTTGACGGTGAAGCTGGCCGTGCCCTGCGAAATATCGACCATCTTGCACGGCCGCAGCGTCAGGCCCGCAAGCGCCGGCAGAACCGCCATGATGCAGCCCTCATGGGAAATGTTGAAACGCTCCCAGCGCTGCTCGTAAACCTCGGAAGGAACGATGGACAACGGACTCTGGTTTGTCATGGACTGCTCCCAGGTTCAGGAGCACGGAAACGGAAGACAGATCATTCCCGACGGCGTGCTCCAATCCAGCTGAGCCTCGCAGAAGGAAATTGTTATCTGTTGAAAAGATTATCTAAGAATTTAGCAGTTGTTCATTTTGTCCGTCTGCACCCGGATCAGACGGCGCCGCCAAAGCTGCGTGCCGCCAGAAAACCGCAGCTGGCCGCAAGGCCGGTCACGAACGTTCCCCAGGCCATGTCGACGATGCTGACCATGACCGGCCAGCCTTTCAGCGTCGCCAGATTGGTGATGTCATAGGTGCCATAGGCCGCCAGCCCCAGCACTGCCCCGTATCCGAGCGCCGTGGCGAATGAGCCGCCGCGCAGGCCGGGCATGACCGCCAGGAGCACCACGGCGGCAGCAAAGAACACATAGAACAGCGCCGCCACGGTGAAATTCGGATTGTCCAGCATCAGCGGCCCCAACTGGTCGCGATAGAATGTCCGGGCCACCAAACCGAGCCAGATGGCATCGGCAATGAGCAGCGAGCCGAAGGTTCCGGCATAGGCAATGAGAATTGTTTTCATGATCGTGCGCCTCGTTTCGCAATCCTTACGCCGTTTCTGGACAGCTGGATTGCAGACGGCAGCAAAAAAAGCGTCTCAGAGCGAGCCGCTGCAAAATTCCATGCGGATCAGGGTGCGCACGAACTCCGGCGCCAGCAGCATGTTGAAGCGCACGCCGAGCTGGCTGCCGTTGCGGTAGACCGTGGTCGAGCCGATTTCGTCGCTGAAACCCTCGACCTGCACGAAGAAATTCTTCGGCACCAACATGACGGGGCTGAAATCCAGCATCGCGCCGCCGATGGAAATATGCCGCACCAGACAGCGATATTTCTTCTTCGGTTTCAGCTGTTCGCCGATCGTCAGCAGAAAGCCCGGCCGCTCCACGTGGAAATGCTTGTAATGCGTTCCCGCATGACCGGTGTTTCCAACAACTGCGTGCATCTGAAGAGACATGTGGCGGCTCCGGATCCTTCCTGAGCCATCAAAACTAAGTGCAACCTGTTGAATTTCCGTTCAACCGCATCGTTAAGAATTTAACGGCGCGCCACATTTTTGGCGCCTCACAGCTTCATCAGCCATTCATGCTCCTTCGCATTGTGGAATTTCCACACCCGCGACGGTCCGGCCATGACGTTGAGATAGTAGAGATCGTAACCGTGGCAGGTGGCGCAGGGGTGGTAACCCCTGGGCACCAGCGTCACGTCGCCGTCCTCCACCGCCATCGCCTCGTCGAGCGAACGGTCGTCCGTATAGACCCGCTGGAAGGCAAAGCCCTGCGGCGGATTGAGCCGGTGATAATAGGTCTCTTCGAGAAAGCTCTCGTTCGGCAGGTCGTCCTGATCGTGCTTGTGCGGCGGATAGGACGACGTGTTGCCGGCCGGTGTCACGACTTCGACGACCAGCAGCGAATGGGCCGAACCATCGTCTTCCGGCATGATGTTGGTGACATGGCGCACATTGTTGCCCTTGCCGCGCACGATCAACTCATGCGTTCCCGGCGGAATGACTTTTGCCGGATGATCGCCGCCGCCCGGCGCCGAGCAGACGGCCAGTTCCAGATCCGTCACTGCTGTCACCGACCAGGTCGAGCCTGCAGGTATATAGAGCGCATGCGGCTGCTTGCCTTCAAACACGCTCATGCGCTCGCCGAGCACGCCGAAATCCTTGGTCCCGGCCACGGCCAGGCCCTTGCCGGTGACCCAGACGAGGCAGACCTCGCGGTCGCCCGTATCGGCTGATGCCGTTTCTCCGGCTTTCAACTTGTGCAGATCGAACCCGACATAGGTCCAGCCGGCGCTCTGTGGCGTCACGTGCACGACGCGGCCGCTGTCGCCCTGCTGTTTTACCTTGAGATTCGGCATTGATGTCTCCTATCCATTTTTGGCAAATCTTCCCACAAGGGTGGGAGGCTTCTGAGCTTTTCCTCTTCTCCCCAGCGGGGAGAAGGTGGCGCAGAGCGCCGGATGAGGGGGAGCCACGACCTCCGAACTCGCGGGGAGCCCCCCTTCATCGCCTCGCTTCATCAGGCACTTCTCCCCGTTGGGGAGAAGAGGGAGAGCGTCGCCATCCCTCCGATCTCCATTCGACTGCGCCTCCCGCTCGGGGCGAGGGCAGCGGAATTCATCCCTTAGGAAAACCTTCGGTTTCAACGGTATAGCCGGACGCCGTCATGACGCGCATCAGCTCGGCATAACCGACCTCAGCCATCTTCAGCGGCGGATTGAGTTTCGGATCCTGTTCGGCTTCAACGACGAACCAGCCCTCGTAGCCGTAATCGGCGAACTTCTGCACGATGGCACCGAAGTCGAGCGAGCCGTCGCCGGGCACCGTGAAGGCGCCAAGTGCCACGGCGTCGAGGAAGGACTGCGTCTTCCAGTCGAGCCCGTCGATGACTGCCTGGCGGATGTCCTTGACATGCACATGGGTGATGCGTGCGTGGTGATTGTCGATCGCCTTGAGCACATCGCCCCCGGCAAAGGCCAGATGACCGGCGTCCAGCAGCAGCGGAATGCCTTCGCCCGACTGTTTCATGAAGGCGTCGAGTTCGTGTTCGAACTGCACGACCTGTCCCATGTGGTGGTGATAGGAGAGCGGCATGCCCTGTTCCGCGCACCATTCGCCGAATTCGGTCATCTTGCGGCCATAGGCCTTCATCTCGCCGTCGCTCAGCACCGCCTTGGTGGCGAGTGGCTTGGAGCGGTCGCCCTGAATGGTGCGGCCGACTTCGCCATAGACGATGCAGGGCGCGTTGACCGCCTTGAACAGGTCGATCATCGGCTGGATGCGGTCCTTGTTGGCGCCCATGTCTTCGCTGACGATCGTGCCGGAGAACCAGCCGCCGCACAGCGTCACGTCCGCCTGCCGCAGGATCGGCAGCATCACGACCGGGTCGTCGGGAAAGCGGCGGCCCTGTTCCATGCCGGTAAAACCGGCGCTGCGCGACTGCCGCAGGCATTCTTCCAGCGACACGTCATCGCTCAGTTCCACAAGATCATCGTTCCACCAGGCGATGGGCGACATGCCGAGTTTGGCTTTCACGTTCTAACTCCCGTTTTCATCGAGGGCGCTATGCGCCCGTCATTCTAGGACACCTTCGTGCCCCGTCATCCTGAGCACCTTTAAGCCCGTCATCCTCGGGCTTGTCCCGAGGTCTAAATCAGTCCATGTTCCGGTCGCCGCTCAGCAGATCCTCGGGACAGGCCCGAGGATGCCGGCTGGATTTCGTCAGTCTCCGACCCGCTGCAGCTCAATGGCCTCTTCATACGTCTTGCGCGCCGCGTTGACCTCTTGGCGCACGCTGACTTCAGGCACGGCCACATCCCACCAGTGGCCACCGGCGTCCGTGGTGATCAGCGGATCTGTATCGATGACGATCACCGTCGTGCGGTCATTGGCCTTTGATGTCTGAAGCGCCGTTTCGAGCTCGGCGATCGACGCCACCTTTTCCGAGATCGCACCCATGCTGGCCGCGTGGGCGGCAAAGTCGATCTTCGGCAGGATCTCGTGATGCGAGTCCTTCAGGAGATTGTTGAAGTTCGCACCACCCGTGGCCATCTGCAGCCGGTTGATGCAGCCGAAACCGCCATTGTCGAGCACGACGATGGTCACCTTGACGCCCATCATGACAGAGGTGGCGATCTCCGAGTTCAGCATCATGTAGGAGCCGTCGCCGACAGGCACTACGATTTCCTGGTCCGGCCGCGCCATCTTGACGCCAAGGCCGGCGGCGATCTCGTAGCCCATGGTCGAGAAGCCGTAATCCATGTGGTAGGAGCCGGGGCTTCCCGCCTTCCACAACTTGTGCAGCTCGCCCGGCAGGCCGCCTGCGGCCTGCACCAGGATGATATCGGAGCCGAACACCCGGTCGAGCGCGCCGATCACCTGCGCGTCCGAAGGCAGCGGCGCGTTGCTGGTGGCCCGTGCCGCGTCGGCCGCCACCTGCCACTCGGTCTTGCCGCTCTTGGCACTGTCCGTCCAGGACTGCGGCGCCTGATAGCCGCTTGCCGCCGCCAGCAGTTCGTTGAGGCCCTCGCGTGCATCCGTCACCAGTGTCAGCGCCCGATGTTTTGCCGCGTCGAACGGCTGCACATTCAGTCCGACAATCGTCTTCGCGTCATTCTTGAACAGCGACCACGAACCCGTGGTGAAATCCTGTAGGCGTGTGCCCACGGCCAGCACCAGGTCGGCTTCTTCCGCCAAAGCGTTGGCAGCCGATGTGCCGGTGACGCCGATGGCGCCCATGTTCAGCGGGTGGCTGTCCGGCAGGCACGACTTGCCGCCTTGCGTTTCGCAGACCGGAATGCCGGTCTTCTCGGCAAAGGTCTTCAACGCTTCCGAGGCTTCGGAATAGAGCACGCCGCCGCCTGCAATGATCAGCGGCTTCCTGGCCGCCTTGAGGGCCGCAGCTGCGCGCTGCAGTTCATCGAGATCCGGCCGCGCCCGGCGCGGCGTCCAGATGCGCTCCTCAAAGAAGCTCTCCGGATAGTCATAGGCTTCTGTCTGCACGTCCTGTGGAATGCAGAGGGTGACGGGGCCGCAATCGGCCGGATCGGTCAGAACCTGCATGGCACGGTTGGCCGCCGGGATCAGCTGTTCGGGCCGCGAGATGCGGTCGAAATAGCGCGACACGGGCCGCAGGCAGTCGTTGACGGTGACGGTGCCATCATTGAAATCTTCGGCCTGCTGCAGGACAGGATCCGGGATTCGGTTGGCAAACATGTCGCCCGGCAAAAGCAGCACTGGCAAACGGTTGACGTAAGCCGTACCCGCCGCTGTGACGAGATTGAGCGAACCGGGACCGGTGGAGGCCGTGACCGCCATGAAACGGCGGCGGAAATTCGCCTTGGCAAAGGCGGTCGCCGAATGCGCCATCGCCTGCTCGTTGTGGGCGCGGTAGGTCGGCAGCTCGCCGCGATGCTGATAGAGCGCCTCACCGAGGCCGGCGACGTTTCCATGTCCGAAGATCGCCCAGACACCGCCCAGAAGCGGCACTGTCTCGCCATCCACGATCGTCATCTGGTTCTTCAGAAAATGCACGAGGGCCTGGGCCATCGTCAGTCGAACAGTCTTGCCCATCGGGGCTCCTCCCAATTCCAGAACTCTTTTTAAAGTCCGCGCGTCTTCAGCCACGCGTCGGTCAGCACTTTGAAGCGTCCGGCCATATCGGCAATCGCCGCTTCATCGTCGATCTTGCCCGACATCCACGCCCGTGCCGCATCGGCAAAGATCGTGCGGCCGACGGCAAAGCCCTTGACGGCGGGGGCAACCTTCGTTGCTTCGAATGCCTTGATCAGTTCGTCCGTCGGCGCTTCGAGCCCGAGCAGCACGATGCCGCGGCACCAGGGATCGTGTTTGGCGATGACGGCTTCGATGTTCTTCCAGGCATCAGGCGAGGCCTGCGGCTCCAGCTTCCACCAGTCCGGCTTGATGTCGAGCGCATAAAGCTCCTCCATCGCCCGCGAAATCGTGTCGTCCGACAGCGGGCCGTTCTTGCCGGCGATGATCTCGATCAGCAGTTCGCGGCCGACCTTGCGCGAGGCCTCGAACAGCGCCCGCAGCTTCTCCTGCTGCTCGGTCTTCAGCGCCTCTGGATCGTCGGGGTGGTAGAAGCAGAGCGCCTTGATGCAATGATCGACCGGCCAGTCGATCAGCTGCGAGCCGATGTCCTGGCCGAATTCGAAGCGCAGCGGCTTGGAGCCCGGCAGTTCGACCGGGCGGCCGATCCAGGTGAAATTCTTGGTGGCGGCATCAAAGAAGGCATCGCGGCCGAAACGTTCGTCGATCAGCATACCGTAACCGGGCCGCCCTTCCGAAACACGCGTCGTCGCCTCGACGGTCAGCCGCTTGAAGGCCGAGATCCGGTCATGGCCAACACCGAGTTCATCGGCGACATCGACAAGCTGCATGCGGTGGTCGCAGGCAAGCGCCATCAGCAGCGGAATGTCCGGCCCGCGCCGGTTGCTTGCCCAGTGGATGTGGTTGATGGCTTCGTCCTTGCGCAGCGCCCGGTGTTTGCTGCCTTCGCTGAGGAAGAAGTCGAGCTCGTCCCAGGTCGGATATTCCGGCGAGCAGAGCAGGCGGGAGACGGCAAAGGCGCCGCAGGCATTGGCCCAGGTGGCGCAGGTCTTGTGGTCTTCGCCACGCAGCCAGCCGCGCAGCAGGCCGGACATGAAGGCGTCGCCCGCACCCAGCACATTATAGACCTCGATCGGGAAGCCGTCGCCGACGACACCGTCCTCAAGATCGTCGGAGATCGGGCCGTCATAGACAATGCAGCCCATGGCGCCGCGCTTCAGCACGATGGTGGCGGTCGACAGGGCACGGATGGCCTTGAGCGCGCCAAGCACGTCGTCGACGCCGGCCGCGATCATGATTTCTTCTTCCGTGCCGACGATCAGGTCGCAATCGGGCAGGACGGTTTTCAGCTTGGCGGAAACCCGGTCGGATTTCACATAGCGCTCGAAGCCTGCATCATGGCCTGCAAGGCCCCACAGGTTCGGCCGGTAATCGATGTCGAAGATCACCTTGCCGCCGTTGTCCTTGGCGATGCGGATCGCCTTGCGCTGGGCCGCAGCGGTGTTCGGCTGAGAGAAATGTGTGCCCGAAACGAGGACCGAGCGCGAGGAACGGATATAGGCCTCGTCGATGTCGTCTTCGTTGAGCGCCATGTCGGCGCAGTCGGACCGATAGAAGATCATCGGCGAAACGCCCTCCGCCTCGACGGCGAGAAGCACCAGCGCCGTAAGGCGCTGCGTATCGGTGATGATCCCCTTGGTCGCGACGCCTTCGCGGGCCGACTGCTCGCGGATGAAGCGGCCCATCTGCTCGTTGCCGACGCGGGTGATGAGACCGGATTTCAGGCCGAGCCGTGCGGTGCCGATAGCAATGTTGGCGGGGCATCCGCCGACGGATTTGGCGAAAGAGGCAATGTCTTCGAGCTTCGAGCCAATCTGCTGGCCGTAGAGATCGACGGACGAGCGTCCGATCGTGATCACATCCAAAGCGGCCTCAGGCCTGTTCTGGCCAAGGGTGTCGTTCATTGTGTTTCCTCCCTTGATCACGATGCCAAAAGGCGCGCGGCGGCTTGGCCGGCATCATGCTCTGTTTTTTTTATCGAAATCTATGTCCGGCATACGGCGGCAACGAGAGTAATGAAACATAAGTTCTATTATTTTGTCAATTCGGAATGTTTGTTCTATTTTGGGTTTCTATCGGATTTTTGACCATCGCGGCTCAGGCTGCGGCGTTTTTCGGCAATTGCTACAGGCAGGGCCATGACCAGCGCCATCGACGCCGACAGGGAGCGAAAGCCGCCATAATCGCTCTCGGAGACTTCGAACCAATGGGTGGCGAAGGCGGCGAGGGGAGAAAAGACGGAATCGGTGATGGCAATGATCGGCACCTTGCGTTCGGCAAGCGCCTGCGCCTGGCCAAGGCTTTCGGCTGCATAAGGCGAGAAGCTGGCGGCGATGACGGCGTCCCGCTCGGTCGCGAACTGAACCATCTCGGTGTCGATACCATTTGGCGATGCGATGATCTGATGGCGGATTCCGAGTTTGCCGAACGCATAGGCGATATGGGCGGAGAGTGGATAGGAGCGGCGCTTGGCCACGAGGTAGATCGTGTCTGCTCGCGCGAGTATCTCGATCGAACGGGCAAAAACGTGCGGATCGATCGTTGCTGCCAGCTTGGCGACCGACTGGCTTGCGGCGGCAAAGAAGCCCGAGAGCAGTTCGGCTTCGCTGCTGAGGGCGCCGTCCTGCTCCAGCGTTGCCAGCCGCTCTTCATAGGTCAGGTTGCGGTCGCGCAGGCGCTCGCGAAACACGGTCTGGAAGTCTGAAAAGCCGTCATAGCCCAGATGGTGGGCAAGGCGCACCAGTGTCGAAGGCTGCACGTCGGCCGCAGCGGCAATGCTCGCCGCCGTTCCGAACGCCATGTCGTCCGGGTTGGCCAGAGCGAAACCAGCCACCTGCGCCAGGCGCTTTGGCATATCGGATTTTCGCTCTATGATAACACTGCGCAGGCTTTCGAAATCACGCGGCACACGCTGGGTGACATGGTCCTCGATATTCGCCATCAGTGTTCTCCTCAACCGTCATTCTGCATAAATGAAATAAATATTCCACTCATTTCTCTTGGGGATATTTTCATTCTATTTGTTTCCAGCTATGAGACGGCGCTACAGCCACGGTGTTTGGGAGGGGATCGTCATGCGGTCTTTGGGTATTGGATTAATTGGTACCGGGTACATGGGCAAGTGCCATGCGCTGGCCTGGAATGCCGTGCAGACAGTGTTTGGCGATGTTGCCAGGCCCCGCCTGGTCCACCTCGCTGAAGCCAATGCCGATCTTGCCCAGGCCCGCGCCGCAGAATTCGGCTTCGAAAAAGCCACGGCAAACTGGCGTGACCTGCTGGCCGATCCGGACGTCGATGTCATTTCGGTCACGACGCCCAATCAGTTCCATGCCGAGATGGCGATTTCTGCTCTCGAGGCGGGCAAACACGTCTGGTGCGAAAAGCCGATG
The DNA here is from genome assembly GCA_030655075.1 of Pararhizobium sp. Taxonomy (GTDB): domain Bacteria; phylum Pseudomonadota; class Alphaproteobacteria; order Rhizobiales; family Rhizobiaceae; genus JAURWE01. The sequence goes on along the minus strand of JAURWE010000128.1, from coordinate 4,953 downwards.
GCGACGGCCTATGCCGACGCCGAGCGCATGCTGGCTGCGGCCAAGGCCTCCGGCAAGGTCGCCCTGATGGGCTACAACTATATTCAGAACCCGGTCATCCGTCACATCAAGTCCCTGATTGAAGACGGCCGCATCGGCACGGTCAACCACGTTCGCGTCGAAATGGACGAGGACTACATGGCTGACCCCGAAGCACCGTTCTACTGGAAGAGCGAGGCCACGTCCGGTTACGGCGCGCTCGACGATTTCGCCGTGCATCCCCTGTCTCTGCTCTTTGTGCTGTTCGGCCACGTCGAGACCGTGATCGCCGACCTGATCAAGCCCTATCCCGACCGGCCGGCCAAGGACGGCGGCCGCCGCGCAGTCGAGAATCACGATGGTGCCAGCATTCTGATGCGGCTCGAAGGCAATATTTCTGCCGTGCTGATGGCCAACCGGGCCGCCTGGGGCCGCAAGGGCCGTATCGCGCTTCAGATTTTCGGCTCGAAAGGTTCGATTCTGTTCGATCAGGAACGCATGAACGAGTTTCAGCTTTATGATCTGGACGGCCGTCCCGAAGAGCACGGGTTCCGCACCGTGCTGACGGCACCGCATCACAAACCCTACGATCGCTTCATCCCGGCTGCCGGCCACGGCCTGGGTTTTAACGATCTGAAGATCATCGAATGCCGTGAGTTCATCGCGGCAACCGAGGGAAAGCCGTTCCACGCCGTCACGTTTGCCGATGGCTTGAGGCTTGAAGCGGCCGTTCACGCCATGGCGCAGTCGTTCCAGGAGCGAAAATGGGTCCAAATCGCTCCATAATTGGTTTCATGCAAGAAATCCGCATCGCCTGTCATTGAAACCCGCATGCTCATACGTAATACTCTCCAGCAAAACATGCCGGAGGGAAGACAATGTTTAATCGTCATTCATGGAAATGGATGCCGCTATTCGCATTATCGCTGACGATCGTCGTATTTCACGCAGATGGCGCCGAAGCCAAGCGTGTCGCGCTTCTGATCGGAAACGAAAAATACGAATCGACGGCAGCGCTTAAAAACCCCGCAAACGACGTCGAGCTGATGAAGCAGTCGTTCGAGAGCGCGGGTTTCGATACGGTCACGACGGTGCATGACCTGGGCCGCTCGTCCATGGTCAAGGCCTTGCGTGATTTCGAGGATCAGTCGGTCGGCGCGGAAGTCGCTGTCGTCTATTATTCCGGCCACGCGATGGAAATGAACGGCATCAACTATCTGGTGCCGGTCGATGCTGTCCTGTCGAGCGACCGCGATGTCGAGGACGAAAGCGTCGCCATTGATCGCGTCCAGCGTTCGCTGGAAGGCGCCACCAAGCTGAAACTCTTCATTCTGGATGCCTGCCGCAACAATCCGTTCTCGCAGAGCATGACCCGCTCGATCGGCACCCGCGCCGTGACCCGCGGTCTTGCCCGTGTCGAACCGGAATCGGCCGACACGCTGATCGCCTTTGCCTCGAAAGCCGGAACCACGGCGCTTGACGGGGAGGGCAACAACAGCCCGTTCGCGACGGCGCTGGCCAAATATCTGACGGAACCCGGCCTCGACGTGCGCATCGCGCTCGGCAAGGTCCGCGACGAAGTGGTTCAGGCCACCAGCCGCGAACAGGAGCCCTTTGTCTATGGCTCTCTTGGCGGTGCGCAGATCTTCCTCAACATCAAGGAAGTGAACATCACCGTCCAGGGCGACGCCAAGCAGGAAGTCTCGCCGACCGGCCAGTCCGAAGCGGCTGCCGACTGGCAGAACATTCGCGACCTGGCCGACAAGGAACTGCTGGACGTCTTCATTGCCAAGCACGGCTCCGATCCGGTCTACAAGATGCTGGCCGAAAAGAAGCTGGCGCTCCTGAGCGAAGCGCAGGAAACGACCAATGCCGACCCGGCCGATATCGCCTGGGAAGCCCTGAAGGATTCGACCGATGCGGCGGCGCTGACCCGCTTCATGGAGCGTTATCCCGACAGCAGCCACAAGGCGGAAGCCGAAACGCAGATCGCAGCACTTGAGCCGAAGACCTCCGCAGGCCTGTCGCTCACCGGCAAGGATACGCCTGCATCGCGCGACTGCTATCTTCTGGCTGGCGAGCCGCAGTCGATGCCCGGCTTCCTCGGCGTCAACTTCCTGAAGATCGATTCGGCCCGGGCCCTGACGTCCTGTGCCCAGGCGGTCAACGAAAACCCTGACGACATGATGCTCGTCAACATGCTGGGCCGCGCCCACGATGCCGGCCGCAATTATGTCGAGGCGCGCAGCAACTATCAGAAGGCTGCCGACGGCGGCAATATGTATGCGCTGACCAACCTCGGCTGGTTCTCGGTCTACGGCACCGATGGTCCTGTTGACGTGCCGAAGGGCCTGTCGATGTTCGAGCAGGCCTCGATCGCCGGCAATTCCTATGCCCAGGCTTCGCTCGGCTATCTCTACCGCGAAGGTTATGGCGGCACGCGCCAGGACTATAATGAAGCGGTGAAGTGGTATCAGCTCTCGGCCAATCAGGGCTATGCCAACGCCATGGCGACCATGGGCTGGTTCTACCGTGAAGGCCTCGGCGTCACCAAGGACCTGAACCTGTCGCTCGAATGGTACCGCAAGGGTGCGGAAGCCGGCGATTCCAACGCCATGTCCTCGCTCGGCTGGGCTTACCAGAACGGTCTCGGCACGGCGCAGGATTATATCGAAGCCAAGGTCTGGTACGAAAAGGCCGCTGCTGCTGGAGACTACTACTCCATGGCGGTGATCGGCTGGCTCTACGACGTCGGCAACGGTGTCGCCCAGGACTATGTCCAGGCCCGCACCTGGTATGAAAAGGCTGCAAACGGCAGCAATGCCTACGCCATGGGCAATCTCAGCCGTCTCTATGACTATGGTCTGGGAACCAAGGCCGATGCCCGTGAGGCGGCCCGCTGGGCAGCAGCCAGCGTCGAAGGCGGCGATCCTGCCAAGCTTCAGGAGCTGAAAACCTCGCCGAACAACTTCACACCGGAGTTCCGCAAGGAAATGCAGTCCCTGCTGAAGGACCGCGGCCTCTACAGCGGCCCGATCGATGGCGACTTCGGCATCGCAACCCAGAACGCGATCGACAAGCTCACGCAGAAGAGCTGAACCCAAAGCGATCTGCGCTAAACGGAAATGCCGGGCCGCAAGGTCCGGCATTTTTCGTTGCAGCTGTTGCCGCACGTCTAGTGTTCGGCAAAACCTGCCGCATATCGGGAGTTTTTTGGGCCCGCACCCAAAAAGACCTTGCATTCGAAGTCTCTGCCAACTAGTCACACCTCAACGGAGAGGTGGCCGAGTGGTCGAAGGCGCTCCCCTGCTAAGGGAGTATACCCGGAAGGGTATCGTGGGTTCGAATCCCATCTTCTCCGCCATCATCCTTCGAAAATCCTTCCTTCCTGACAGATAGCGCACCGCACTGCGGCACACCCTGTGGTGGTCACCGTTCTTTGCCGGCATCTCGGTCGTCCTGCGCGGAGGTCCGCTTGGCGAACATTCTTAGTTTTAAACATAAGAAATGTAGTGAAAGCTAAAATTTAGAACGCAATTCACTGTGCTTGTACACCGGCGATTCTCTTCCGGCATCGCCGTTGCCGGCTGATTCTCACGGCGCCCGCAGTGCGAATCGTGCCTCAAGGCGCTGGGAATGCTGGGCTAAAACGCAGAATCACCGCTGCCTGCTGGCCGGAAAATGCCGGTACTCCTCAATATAAGTGCTTGTAAATAAATAACTTTATTAGAGTTAACTAAAATTTAAGTAGCTGGAAGGGTACTTTTGTGTCGTTTGGGCAACAGGGGGGTCTGAAGCGAGCAGAGAGCTCGTCAGATCGGTCAGTTGCCGATTGCGTGGACGGTCGGGAATTGTATTTTCACTACCAGAAGCAAGGGCGGGTGATCGTCCGACTTCTTGAACGTGGGGATGGGGCAGGGAAAACGCTGTCTTTAAGCAAAACCCCGACCCTTTTGAAACTTTTGACTGGAGGTCAGAAATGAACATTAAGAGCCTTCTTCTCGGCTCCGCTGCAGCTCTCGCAGCAGTATCCGGCGCCCAGGCAGCTGACGCAATCGTTGCTGCTGAGCCGGAACCAATGGAATACGTTCGCGTTTGCGACGCTTTCGGCACGGGCTACTTCTACATCCCGGGCACGGAAACCTGCCTGCAGATCGGCGGCTGGGTTCGTTTCCAGGTTGACTTCGGTCGCAACCAGTCCGGCTCTTCGGATTGGGATGCTACGGGCCGCGCTTACCTGACGACGACTGCAAAGTCCGACACGGAACTCGGCACGCTGACGAGCTTCATCGCTGTCGAAGCTGACTGGGACGGTTCGGGTCCGGTTGAGCCAGGCCCAGGCGCCAACAGCGTTTACATCGACGAAGCTTACCTGCAGCTCGGCGGCTTCAAGGCTGGTTACTTCTACAGCTGGTGGGATAAGGGCATCAACGGCGAAACCGACGTAAACGGCAACGTTACGCAGTTCGTCTCCGCTGCCTACATCTACGAAGGCGACTCGTTCTCGGCCGGTATCTCGGTTGACGAACTTGAAGGCATCAACGCTGACACGGCTGTTGTCGGTCTCGACGGCACGCCTGACTCCGACGCCACCAACGGTCTCGGCGTTGCTGGTATCGTTTCGGCTTCGTTCGGCGCCGTTTCTGCTGACTTGCTCGGCGGTTACGACACAGAATCCGAAGACGGCGCCATCCGTGGCCTGATCTCGGCTGACATCGGCCCGGGCACGCTCCAGGTTCTCGGCGTCTACGCTTCCGGCGTCAACGCTTACTGGGCTGCTTCGGAATGGTCGGTTGCTGCATCTTACAAGATCAACGCAACGGAAACCCTGTCGATCACCCCGGCTGTTCAGTACTTCAGCGATCGTAACTTCGACGGTGCTGGTTCGCCTGACTCCTGGAAGTACGGCGTAACGGTTGGCTACAAGATCACCAC
>JAURWE010000113.1 GCA_030655075.1 Pararhizobium sp. | reverse complement strand
GTGGCAAGAAGAGGTTGTTGTTCCCATCACGGTGGTGTGTGTGGATGTGGAGGCGCTACATTAAGGTGCTGCGATGGTACCAATAGTCCCAGCTGCGGATGCCATGCTCCTGATCCTCGCATCGACAAGTTTGTGCCACCGCCTGGTGAGTTGCCGGTAAGCTGATTTAAAGAAATGCTTATGAAAAGTGATACTTAGCTATCTCGTCAAGCGAGACGCTAACAGTGTCTCCAAATTCAGACGTTAACCACTAGGAGAAACACTATGGGCATGAGGCTTCGAAAGCGCATAAAGATTGCGCCAGGTGTAAACATCAACTTGAGTAAGAGCGGGGCATCAGTTTCAGTTGGCAAACCAGGCGCAACAGTCAATGTGGGCAGCAAGGGTGGCGTTAAGGCCACTGTCGGCATTCCAGGCTCTGGCCTTTCTCATACTGAGCAACTTTCAAAGCCAGGATGGAAAAGCGAAAATCTCGTTGAACCTCCACAGAGTAAAAGCCTCGGCTTCTTCGGTCTTCTGGGTTATGGAGTGCTAGCTCTGTTTCTTTTTCTCGTGCTCAGCGGTTTGTTCTCAGGCTGAGGCATGCCTTCCTCTGGCACTCCAGCTGACGTTTTTGCCGCCGCTTCGCGTCGTGACGTCCGCAGCTGAGTTCGGGCTTTAGTTTACATGTGTGTAAGTGCGATCCTTTATGAACTGGCCAAAGTCGGGAGGTTGCCATGAGATTGGTATTTGTAGCTTTTCTTGTGTTATTTCCGTTCCAATTATTTGCTTGGGATGGTTATGATTATGAATCTGGTGATTATGTTGAGATCGACAAAGGGAATCTCGTCAGAAGTGGGAACGAAATTGAGTATTACGATTATGGGGCAGGTGAATACCGAGCAGGAGAAGTGCAATCAATTAATAGTGATGGCAGTAGCGTCGAAGTGGAAGTATTGGATAACGAGAGTGGGGAATTGCGGACATTTGAGATGAATGATTGAATGATCTAGGCTAGCCCCAACGCGACAGTGGTGCCTTCCGGCAATATGTTAATGGTCGT
>JAURWE010000052.1 GCA_030655075.1 Pararhizobium sp. | reverse complement strand
AGAAACTCCATCGGGTGACCCTTCAGCGAAAGCCGGATGGTCTGGTAATCGGCGACCACCTGTTCCGGCAGCGGCATCTCCGGCAGCGGCCGGGCGTTCTCGTCGGGCTGCTCGCGCGCGGTGGCGATTTCGAACAGTGGCAGCGCCACGTCGTCGGGCAGCCGACGCACCGCCCACAACGCGGCGCGGCGATCGAGCCCGATGGAACGAAACGCATCGGCATCCGCCAGCAGGATCAGCGCACGTTTTGGCAGGCCGGTATCGCGGGCGAAATCTTCCAGCGAGGTGAAAGGACGGCGCGCGCGCGCGGTGACGATGCGGTCGGCCCAGTCGTCCGTTCTCTCGTCGTTCCGATCACCTCTCCCCGCTTGCGGGGAGAGGTCGGATTTTACGCGCAGCGGAAAATCCGGGTGAGGGGGATTCTCGACAGCCTCCGCAAGGCGAGAGTCCCCCTCACCCGAAGCCTTCGCTTCGCTACGGCTTCGACCTCTCCCCGCAAGCGGGGCGAGGTGGATCGGACTCGCGTCCAGAGTTTCCCGGAACGACGATTGAATTTGTTTCAACCGTTCCTCATCCGCATCAACCCATTTAAAACCGTCGATCTGGCGGAAGCCGAGCCGCACGGCGTGATGGTCGCCGCATTTTTCCTCCAGCGTATTCTGCGCATGGCTGAACGACACGTCGATTTCGCGCACCTCGACGCCGTTGGTGCGGGCGTCGCCGACGATTTGTGCCGGGGCGTAAAAACCCATCGGCTGCGAATTCAACAGCCCGCAGCAGAATGCGTCGGGGTGGAAATGCTTCAGCCATGACGAGACATAGACCAACTGGGCAAAACTCGCGGCGTGGCTTTCCGGAAAACCGTAACTGCCAAAACCCTTGATCTGGTTGAAGCAGTTTTTGGCGAATTCGGGATCGTAGCCGCGCGCAATCATGTTGCCGGTCATCTTCGCTTCGAAATTTCCGATGGTACCGAGATTGCGAAACGTCGCCATCGCACGCCGCAATCCGTTCGCCTCTTCCGAGGTAAATCCCGCCGCCTCGATCGCGATCCGCATCGCCTGTTCCTGGAACAACGGATCGGCGTGAGTCTTGTGCAGTAAGTTGCGTAGTTCGTCCTTGTTGCCACGCTTCGGATAGGGATACTCAATGTCCTCGGGCTTCTTATTGCGGCGT
>JAURWE010000098.1 GCA_030655075.1 Pararhizobium sp. | reverse complement strand
GGCAACATCCGTCGCAGAGAACCCGAGGTCGCAGGCAAAAAAGCCGAACGGGGCGCTGGAAGGCGCTACAGTATCACACACTCTAAGAGGCACTTTCCAGCGCCCCGGCCGAGTTCGATCTTTGAAAACCACGGCGGATTTCCCGGGCGTGGGTGACAGTGTTTGCGGCGGCAGAGGTCGCTCCCTCCCCCTTGTGGGGAGGGTTGGGGAGGGGTCTTTTTCTAGAACACGAAAACCCTCCCCGGCCCTGCGGGCCACCCTGCCCACGAGGGAGAGGGCGGAGCAAGATCTCAACCGCCCTACTGCCTCAGCCGCCGAGCCGCTGCTCGGCCAGCCGGACCCAGTAGGAAATGCCGTGCGGGATGACCTCGTCGTTGAAGTCGTAGCCGGGATTGTGCAGGCCGGCGCTGTCGCCGTTGCCGATGAAGATGAAGGCGCCGGGCCGGGCGTTGAGCATGTAGGAAAAGTCCTCGCCGCCCATCATCGGGTCGATTTCCGGGTTCACATGGGCGCTGCCGGCGATCTCGGAGGCTGCCGCCACGGCGTGGTTGGTCTCTTCCGTATGGTTGACGGTGACGGGGTAGTTGCGGGCGTAGCGCACTTCGGCGACGGCCCCGTACATGGCGGCGATTGCCTCTGCCAGCTGCGTCAGCCTGGCCTGCGCCATGTCGCGGATCTCGGGCGTCAGGGTGCGCACGGTGCCGGCCAGAACCGCCTGTTCGGGAATGATGTTGTGGGCGAAGCCGGCGTTGAACTTGGTGACGGAGACCACGGCGGAGGCCAGTGGATCGGTGTTGCGCGAGACGATGGTCTGCAGCGCGGTCACAATCTGCGTGCCGATGACGATCGGGTCGATGGTCCTGTGCGGCTGGGCGGCATGGCCACCGCGGCCGTTGATGGTGACCTGAAATTCGTCGGTCGAGGCCATGATCGGGCCCTTGCGGATGCCGAAGCGGCCGACCGGCATGCCGGGCATGTTGTGCATGCCATAGACCTCGGCAATGGCGAAACGCTCCATCATGCCGTCCTTGACCATTTCGTTGCCGCCGCCGCCGCCCTCTTCAGCGGGCTGGAAGATGACAGCGACGCGGCCGGAAAAATTGCGTGTCTCGCTCAGATATTTCGCCGCGCCGAGAAGCATCGCCGTGTGGCCGTCGTGGCCGCAGGCGTGCATCTTGCCGGTCGTGGTCGAGGCCCAGGGCTTGCCGCTGGTCTCGGTCATCGGTAGGGCATCCATGTCGGCGCGCAGGCCGATGGTGCGGCCTTCGCCGCGATTGCCGGTGATGATGCCGACGACACCGGTGCGGCCGAGGCCGGTGACGATTTCATCGACGCCGAAGGACTTGAGCTTTTCAGCGACGAAGGCTGCGGTTTCCTCGACGGCGAACATCAGCTCCGGCCTGGTGTGCAGGAAACGGCGCCATTCGGTGACTTCCGGTTCCAGTTCGGCGGCGCGGTTCAGTATCGGCATTCTCAATTCCTGTCTGTTCGAAGCGCGCCGGGGTGAGCGCTGCACACGCTTGCTGTCGTCCAATCGGCCCGTGCCCGTGGGCAATGACGTCAGGTTGATAGAATGACCTTTGCCTTGCCCCTGCCATATAGGGTAAATAGCTGCACACGACGAGGCAATTGCGGATTTCGAGGTTAGACGGTGTTGATGAAACAATTTTGTGCGCTGAGGCCGCTGAAGGCTCTCGGTCTTCTTTCTGCTCTTTCGGCCGTGGCGCTGTCTGCCGCGCCGCCGGTGCTGGCCAATCCCCGCATGGTCGTCGATATCAAGACGCTGAAGGTGGTTGAACACAGCGATATCTATCGCAAATGGTATCCGGCATCGCTGACCAAGCTGATGACCGCCTATACGGTGTTTAGGGCGTTGAAGGCCGGACAGGTGACGCTGGAAACGCCTGTGGTGATGACCAAGAATGCCGCTGCCGAACCGCCGAGCAAGATGTTCTTCAAGCCCGGCCAGGCCCTGACGCTCGACAACGCGCTGAAGATCCTGCTGGTCAAGTCGGCCAACGACATTGCCGTGGCGATCAGTGAGACGGTCGGCGGTTCCGAGCCGGCCTTCGTGGCGCAGATGAATGCGGAAGCCGCCCGCCTCGGCATGTCGTCGTCGCATTTCATCAATCCACACGGGCTTCCGGGTGCCGGCCAATATACGACGGCGCGGGATCTTGCCGTTCTGGCGATCACGCTGAAGCGCGAATTTCCGCAATATGCCGGCTATTTCGCGCTCGAAGGCTTTACCACCGGCAAGAAGAAATTTTCCAACTACAACATGCTGATCGGCCGTTTCGACGGCGCCGACGGCATGAAGACGGGCTTCATCTGCGCTTCGGGCTTCAACCAGGTCTCGTCTGCCACCCGCAACGGCCGCAGCGTCGTCTCGATCGTGCTTGGCGAGCAGAGCCTCGGCGGCCGTGCGGATGAATCCGCCCGCTTGCTGCAGAAGGGCCTGACCGCCGGTCCCGGCCAGTTTCCGATCCTGACGAAGATCCGGCCTGACGGCACCGAAGAGGCCGGCGTCAACGATATCAGCAAGCAGATCTGCTCGAAGGAAGCGGCCAAGGTTCGCAGCGAAGGCCGCGACGAGGTCGGCCGCCAGAAGTTGAACTCGCCCTATATCCACGAGATGAACCGCGAGCCGAACCTGGTGTTTGCAGGTCTGCTTCCTGCCTCCGAAAAGGCTGGCAAGGACGGCAAGATGGCCGCTGAAGCCGGGGCGGAAGAGCTCGCCAACGTGCCGATCCCGATCCCGCGCCCGACCTTCTGACCGGATTTTCAGGACATGCACAAACCCAATTCGGTGCCGGTCTCGATCCTGACCGGCTTTCTCGGCGCCGGCAAGACGACGCTTCTGAACCGGCTCCTGAAGGATCCAGACCTTACCGACACGGCCGTCATCATCAATGAGTTCGGCGATGTGGCGATCGACCATCTGCTGGTCGAGGCATCCAGCGACGGCATCATCGAGCTGTCGGACGGGTGCCTGTGCTGTACGGTGCGCGGCGAGCTGGTCGATACTCTGGCCGACCTGATGGACCGGATGCAGACCGGCAAAATCAAGGCTTTAAGGCGCGTCGTCATCGAGACGACCGGCCTTGCCGATCCGGCGCCGGTGCTGCAATCTGTCATGGGCAACCCTGTCATCGCCCAGAATTTTCATCTCGATGGCGTCGTGACCGTCGTCGATGCGGCCAACGGGCTGGCGACGCTCGACAATCATGTCGAGGCGGTCAAGCAGGTGGCCGTGGCCGACCGGCTGATCCTGAGCAAGTCATCTCTGGCGCCAGCAGCGTCGATATCCGAACTGGTGGCGCGCCTGAGGGCGCTCAATCCACGGGCGCCTCTCACCGATGGCGACACGCCCGAGGCGGCGCGCATCGCGCTCTTCCATGCGGGTCTCTACGATCCCGGCACCAAGATCGCCGATGTTGGCCGCTGGCTGCAGGATGAGGGGCAGCATGCTGATCCCGATCATGGGCACCACCACGGGCATGATCACCATGATCATCCCGGCCATGATCATCATGATCACCATCACGGCCATCAGCATCAGCATGACGTCACCCGCCACGATGCGTCGATCCGCTCCTTCAGCATCGTGCATGACCGGCCGATCCAGCCGATGGCGCTCGACATGTTCGTCGACCTGCTGCGCTCGGCCCATGGCGAAAAACTGTTGCGGATGAAGGCGATCGTCGCGCTCAGCGACAATCTCGATAGGCCGCTGGTGCTGCACGGGGTGCAGAGTGTCTTTCACGCACCGGAGCGGCTGGCCGCCTGGCCGGACCCGGCCGACCGGCGCACCCGCATGGTGCTGATCACCAAGGACCTGCCCGAGGCCTTCGTGCGCGACCTGTTCGACGCCTTCACCGGCACACCGCGCATCGACCGGCCGGACCGGGCAGCACTTGAGGACAATCCTCTGGCGATCCCGGGTTTACGAATGTGAGACGGCCGTTCAGGCGTTCTTGCGGATGAGAAACCGGTGGCTGGCGGACAGGCGTTCGGAGCTTTCCAGCACGTGGCCGTCTTCGCGGCAGAAATGCGGGATATCGATGACGGCGAGCGGGTCGGTGGTTTCGATCCGGAGCAGGGCGCCCGCTTCAAGGCCCTGCAGTTTCTTGCGGGCCTTCAGCACCGGAAGCGGACATTTCAGCCCCTTGAGATCGTAGTCGATGACCGCCAGAGGGCTTGCGGCCAGAAGGCTTGCGGCGTCCTCACCCGTCATCGCGCTCAATTGCCCCAAAGCTTCCAGAAGGGCTTCTTCTTCGGCTGCGGCTCGACAATGGCGGCCTGCTGTTCGACAGCGTCCGTGCCGTCTGCGGCGGGCTCGGTTCCGGTCCTCGCCGTCTCAGCTGGTTTCGACTGATCGCCAACCTTTGCCGGGTTGACGGCCTTGGCCGTCTTGTCAGCGGCAGCTTTGTCCGTCGCCTTGCCGTCAACGGCCGTGGCCGGATCCACCGCTGCGACCGGCACCTCTTCGACAACGGGCTCGGGGTCTTTTTCCCAGAATTTCCAGCTGCGCTTCGGGGTTTTTTCTTCTGTGACCGTTGCCTGCTGGACCATGCCTTCGTTCGGGTTCTTCGATGGAACCGGGATCTTGGCAGCACCGATGGCCTTGGCGAGTTTGGCGTTTTCCTCGGCTTCGAGCTTGCGCTGTTGGGCAGCGGCGAGCGCGGCTTCGCGCTCGGCCTGCTTCTTCTGCATCTGCTCGACGGTCATCAGCTTGCCGGCATCGAGCGACGAGCCGGTCGGCGCGTAGGCGAGTTCCTTGCCCTTCCGCTGTTCGGCAACGATCGCCTTGCGTTCGCCTTCGCTTGGCTCGTACCAGACCATGCCTTTGAGCTTCTTGGAGGCCTTGTCATAGTCGCGGTCGTAGGCCTTGTTGTAGGAGGCCATCGCCCCCTGCAGCGCTCCAGGCGTCGTCATGACAGGGCATTGGCCACCAGGCGTGAACTTACCGTCGGTCTGCTGGTTGAAGACGTATTTCTTCTCGCAGATGTTGACCTCGGGCGGGCGCTTGGTCACCTCGAACTGGTCATAGCCGGTCTTCAGGTTTTTCCAGAATTCGTAGTTGGGATTGTCGCGGTGGCGCACCATGTTTTCCGCCGTCATCCGGAACGGAAAGGCCTGCAGCTGCACGCTTTCCTGGCCGCCCTTGAAGGCGTCGCGGGCAAAGGCGAAGATTTCCAGCATCTGCGCATCGGTCATCGAGTAGCAGCCGGACGATGAGCAGGCGCCGTGGATCATCAGGTTGCTGCCACCACGTCCGTTGGCCTGGTCGAACCTGTTGGGGTAGCCGGTGTTGATGGCGAGATAGTAGCTCGAATTCGGGTTCAGCTGCTGCGGCCGCAAGGGATAGAAGCCTTCCGGCGCCTGCCGGTCGCCTTCCTTGGTCTTGGGGCCGAGCTTGCCCGACCAGGCGCAGATCTTATAGGTGGCGATAACATCGAAACGGTTGTTGGTCTTGGCCTTCAAAACCTCGAGCGTGCCTTCTTCCTTGAAGATGCGCAGCATGATCGGTGAGTTGCGTTCCATGCCCATGGAGCGCATCTTTTCGGCAACATGGCCGGAGAGCTGGTAAGCGACCTTGTTGGAGACACGGGAAACATCTGGACCGGACACGGTTTCGAGCGTGTCGTTGCAACCGGCGAGGATCGCCGCCATTGCCCCCAGCATAAGCATTGTTTTCAAGCGCATCAGAACAGGCCCACCGAATTTTCAGGCAATAACATCAAAACAGCGCATTAGTGCAAGACCTCATGCGATCGCCCCTGCATGACGCACCGATCTTAATCGGCGAAACTGGTCCTAACCCAGCCGACTTCCAGACAGGATGAATATGGCCAAGATTTGGCTGAGAGCCGCCTGACGCGCCGAATTGCGCGCCACCGTGAGCGTTTGCATCAAAGTTGGCGGCCGATGTTGAGATATTTCTGGCGGCGGTCGGTGCGTAACTGGTCACCGTTGACGCTGCCGAGATCCTTCAGCGCATCGGCGATGACCGTGCCGGTCCGCTCGATGATCATCGCGTGGTCACGGTGCGCGCCGCCGACCGGCTCGGGGATAATGCCATCGATGATGCCGAGACCCTTAAGGTCTTCGGCGGTGATCTTCATGTTGGTGGCGGCTTCCTTGGCGCGGGTCGAATCGCGCCAGAGGATTGACGCCGCACCTTCCGGCGAAATGACGCTGTAGATCGAATGTTCCAGCATGTAGACGCGGTTGCCGGTGGCAATGGCAATGGCGCCGCCCGACCCGCCTTCTCCAATGACAACGGCGACGATCGGTACACGTAGGTTGAGGCACATTTCGGTCGAGCGGGCGATGGCTTCGGCCTGTCCGCGCTCTTCGGCGCCGATGCCCGGATAGGCGCCGGCCGTGTCGATCATGGTGATCAGCGGCAGGCGAAACCGGTCGGCCAGTTCCATGATACGGATGGCCTTGCGATAGCCTTCCGGCCGGGCGCTGCCGAAATTGTGCTTGATGCGCGACTTTGTGTCGTGGCCCTTTTCCTGGCCGATGACGGCGACGGGCTGGCCGCGAAACCGCGCGAGACCCGTCTGGATGGCTTCGTCATTGGCAAACTTGCGGTCGCCGGCAAGCGGCGTGAATTCCTGGAACAGGACTGCTGCATAGTCCTGGAAATGCGGGCGGGCCGGATGGCGGGCAACCTGCGTCTTCTGCCAGGGGTTTAGTTTGGAATAGATATCGGCCATCGCCTCGCGGGCACGGCCTTCGAGCCGGCCGATTTCGTCGGCCGTATCGATGCTCTCGTCTTCCGAGGCAATTTTCTTCAGCTCGTGGATCTTGCCATCGAGGTCGGAGATTGGTTTTTCGAAATCGAGATAATTGTGCATGAGATGCGTTTCCGATCGTTTGCCAATGGCCCCGGACTTTTCCATTCCATGGGTCAGAACCAGTGCTAATCCTGTTTTTTTGCCTGTTTGGCAAGAGGGTGGTGTGTTTGCACCAGCTGATGAAGCCGTTCCTCCAAGACATGCGTGTAGATTTGCGTCGTCGAAATGTCCTGATGTCCCAGCAATTCCTGCACGGCGCGAAGGTCGGCGCCGTTCTGCAGCAAATGACTGGCGAAAGCATGGCGAAGCACGTGCGGTGAGATCGCAGCAACTTTTATGCCTGACCGAGCGGCGAGATTCTTCAGGTCGCGGGCAAAAACCTGGCGCGGCAGGTACCCGGCCTTGCCGCTGGAGGGAAACAGCCAGGGGCTCTCGTCTTTCAGCCCGGCATGTTCGTTTTCCTGGCGCATGAGGGCGCCATAGGCCTGCATGGCCCGCACCGCCGGTGGCGACAGCGGCACCAGCCGTTCCTTGTTGCCCTTGCCGCGAATGACAAGAAAGCGGCCGTTCTGCACCAGCACGCTTGCGGGGAGTGATACCAGCTCGGTCACCCGCATGCCCGTTGCATAGAGCAGTTCGATCAGCGCATGCATGCGCAGCTTCGAAAGACGGTCGCCGTCCATATTCACCGCTTCCGTCTCGGCTTGCGAAATCATGCGCGATACGTCGTCGACACTCAGCACTTTCGGCAGCGAGCGGGCCTTCTTCGGCGCGTCGAGAATGCCGGTCGGGTCGTCGGTACGCAGGCCTTCGGCATAAAGAAACTTGTAGAACTGGCGCATGGCAGAAAGCCGCCGCGCCTGCGAGGAGGCCTTGAAGCCTTCATCCGACAGATGCGCCAGATAGGCGCGCAGATCGTCTGCCGCCGCTTCGTTCATCGCCACCCGGCGGCCTTTCAAGAAAGCCCTGACGTCATCGAGATCACGCTGGTAGGAGACAAGCGTGTTGGCGGCTGCCCCGCGCTCGGCGCTCATCATCTCGAGGAAGCTTTCGATATGGGCGGCGCTGAGGTCCGTCATTGCGGTGGGTTCACCCGGTCGGAGGGTATTCGGATCGTCACGTCGCGCTCGACGGGATCGACAAAGGTCACCAGCGCCACCATCGTGCCGTAGATCAATCCGGCGATGACCGCGCAGAAGAACAGGAACCGGAACAGTGTGGGCATTGTCATAATCCTTGAGTGTCACTCTATATGGCCAAGCTGATTTGCAAGTGCAAGAACAGTTGCCGCAGCCGGTTTCGATGCCCGCGCGACTTGACGGTATCGGCGGTTTTGTCGATACCGGAGGGGAAGAGGGAACTGACGCATGAACGACGTGATCGAACCGGTGTCGGAAACACTGGCCGCGCAGGCAAGAGCGGTGCTGGGCAAGCGCAATCTGGTTTTCATTGGCCTCATGGGCGCAGGAAAATCGGCCATCGGCCGCTTGACGGCAGCGACGCTCGGCGTGCCGTTCATCGATTCCGATCACGAGATCGAACGCGTCTCGCGCATGAACATTTCCGAGCTGTTTACCTCCTACGGCGAAGAGGAGTTCCGGGCGCTGGAAACGCGGGTGATCAAGCGGCTGTTGCGCTCCGGGCCCCGCGTGGTCTCGACCGGCGGCGGTGCCTATATCAACGAGCGGACCCGGCGTCTGGTGCGCAAGGGCGGGCTGACCATCTGGCTGAAGGCCGATCTCGATGTGCTGTGGGAGCGTGTCAACAAGCGCGACACGCGGCCGCTTCTGAAAACCGAAAATCCGAAGAAGACGCTAGAAGACCTGATGCTGGCGCGCTATCCGGTCTATGCCGAGGCCGACCTGACCGTCGTCTCGCGCGACGTCAAGAAAGAAGTGATGGTCGAGGAGGTGCTGAAGGCGCTCGTCGATGCTCCCTTAAGAAAGCCACAGCCATGAATTCGCACAGTGTCCCGTCGCCGAAGCGCACCGTCCGGGTTTCGCTCGACGACCGTTCCTACGATATCCTGATCGGCCCCGGCCTGATTACTTCCGCCGGTGTGGAAATTGCCGCCCGCATGAAGGGCCGCAAGGTGGCCGCCATCACCGACGCCAACGTGGCGCCGATCTATCTCGATGCGCTGATGGCGAGCCTGTCGGCTGAGGGGATCGAAGCGGTCTCGGCCATTCTGCCGGCGGGCGAAAAGACCAAGAGCTTCGATCATCTGATGGAGGTCTGCGACGCCGTGCTTTCGGCCCGCATCGAGCGCAACGACGCCGTCGTGGCGCTGGGCGGCGGCGTCATCGGCGACCTCACAGGATTTGCTGCCGGGATCGTGCGGCGCGGCCTGCGCTTCATCCAGCTGCCGACATCGCTGCTGGCGCAGGTGGATTCGTCCGTCGGCGGCAAGACCGGCATCAACAGCCGCTATGGCAAGAACCTGATCGGCGTCTTTCACCAACCGGATCTGGTTCTGGCCGACACGGACGTGCTCGACACGCTGTCGAAGCGCGAATTCCGGGCCGGCTATGCGGAAGTGGCGAAATACGGGCTGATCGACAAGCCGGAGTTCTTTGCCTGGCTGGAGGCCAACTGGCGGGCAGTGTTTGCCGGCGGCGAGGCGCGCATCGAGGCGATTGCCACAAGCTGCCAGGCCAAGGCCGATGTGGTGGCCGCCGACGAGCGCGAGAACGGCGCCCGGGCCTTGCTCAATCTTGGCCACACGTTCGGTCATGCGCTGGAGGCAGCGACGCAGTATGACGGCAGCCGTCTCGTCCATGGCGAGGGCGTCGCCATCGGCATGGTCCTGGCACATCAGTTTTCGGCGCGAATGAACCTTGCCAGCCCCGACGATGCGGTCCGGGTCGAGGCGCATCTGAAAGAGGTCGGCCTGCCGACCCGGATGAACGATATTCCCGGCACGTTGCCGCCGTCCGAAATCCTGATGGATGCGATCGCTCAGGATAAGAAGGTCAAGGGTGGCAAGCTCACCTTCATCCTGACCCGCGGCATCGGCCGGTCGTTCGTCGCCGACGATGTTCCGACGTCCGAAGTCCTGAGTTTCCTCAAGGAAAAGCACCCCTGATGGCCGGCGAAGCGATTCTTGCCTTTCTGTCGGACTACTGGCTGACGCTGCTGTCGGTCCTTTGCCTGCTGATTTTTTCCGCCTTCTTCTCCGGGTCGGAGACGGCGCTCACCGCCGCGTCGCGGTCTCGGATGCATACGCTGGAAAGCAATGGCGACGAGCGGGCCGGCACCGTGACGCGTCTGATCGAGCGCAAGGACCGGCTGATCGGCGCGCTGCTGATTGGCAACAATCTTGTCAACATCCTTGCCTCGTCGCTGACCACCAGTCTTTTTCTGGGTCTGTTCGGGGATTCGGGCGTCGCAATTGCAACGCTGGCGATGACGGTTCTGTTGGTGATTTTTTCGGAGGTTCTGCCAAAAAGCTGGGCGATCGCCGCCCCCGATCGCTTCGCCATGGGGGTCGCGCCGTTCGTGCGGGTGTTCGTTCTGGTGGTCGGGCCGCTCTCCAGCTTCGTCAACGGCCTCGTCCGCCGCATCCTGTCGCTGTTCGGCGTCAGCCTGTCGTCGGAAGCCTCGATGCTGACGGGGCATGAGGAACTGCGCGGGGCGGTGGATTTCCTGCACCGCGAGGGTTCGGTGATCAAGGCCGACCGCGACCGGCTGGGCGGCGTGCTCGATCTCGACGAGCTCGAAGTGTCCGACATCATGATCCACCGCACCTCGATGCGGGCGATCAACGCCGACGACTTGCCGGAAGTGGCGGTGCGCACCGTGCTCGAAAGCCCCTATACGCGCATGCCGCTCTGGCGCGGATCAGCCGACAACATCATCGGCGTGGTGCATGCCAAGGATCTGCTCCGGGCGCTGGCCGAGCCGGATGTCGAGCCGGAAAATCTCGATATTTCCCGTATCGCGCAGAAGCCCTGGTTCGTGCCTGACTCAACCAATCTCAAGGATCAGCTCAACGCCTTCCTGCGGCGCAAAAGCCATTTCGCCATCGTCGTCGATGAATATGGTGAGGTCCAGGGGCTGGTGACGCTGGAAGACATTCTCGAGGAGATCGTCGGCGATATTTCAGACGAACACGATCTGGAGATCCAGGGCGTGCGCCAAGAGGCGGATGGCTCGATCGTCGTCGACGGCAGCGTGCCCATCCGCGATCTCAACCGGGCGCTCGACTGGGATCTGCCGGACGAAGAGGCGACAACCATTGCCGGCCTCGTCATTCATGAATCAAAAAGCATTCCCGAAGAGCGGCAGGCCTTCACCTTCCACGGCAAGCGGTTCACGGTCATGAAACGGGTGAAGAACCGCATCACCAAGCTTCGCATACGCCCGGCAGAGGACGAAACGGGGCCGGTCTGATTGCTTGGCTGACCGCTACCAGCGCGTAGCTTCGCCCGGCGCGGCAGGCTCGACAGCCAGTGCATGCAGCCCTGCATCCATCTCCGGCTTCAACGCGTCGTTGACGGCGCGGTGACGGGCCAGCCTGCTCATGCCGGCAAACTGTCCGGAGACGATGCGAACGCGCATATGGGTTTCGCCGGTGCCGTTGAAATCCGGCTGGTGGCCTGCGTGCTGATGGCTTTCGTTGATGACCTGCAGCCGTTCGGGCTGAAAGATGTCGGTCAGCGTCTTTGCGATCCGGTCCTTGAGCGACATCGTCATCCTCTGTCCGGGGTCTTTCCGGCTGGTCTGGTTTTGGAAAAAGGGTTTCACAAAGCCAGCAACATTCCGTTTTGTCAATTCTTGTTGTGCAGGCTCATGAGCCCCATAATTACGCCCATGAAACTTGATTCCAAATACTTCGATGGCATCCGGACAAAGCGCCGGACGGCGCAAAAGCCGGAAGCCGCCGCACCCACCTGTCAGTGGGACGGCTGCGAGGAGAAGGGCGTGCACCGTGCGCCCGTCGGACGCAATGCCGAGAACGAATTCTTCATGTTCTGCTTCACGCATGTGAAGGAGTACAACAAGGGCTACAATTATTTTTCCGGCCTTTCCGATACGGAAATCGCCCGCTACCAGAAAGAAGCGATCACGGGCCACCGTCCGACCTGGACCGTTGGCGTCAACAAGGCAGCCAAGAACGGACCGTCTCAGGGCGATGTGCGCTCGGCCAGTTCCAGTGCCCAGGCCCGTATGCGTGATCCTTTCGGCTTCATCGAGGGCACACGTTCGCGCTCGCGGCAGGAGCCCCGCGCCCGCAAGCTGAAGACGCTGGAGGCCAAGGCCTTCGAGACGCTGGCGGTTGCGGCCAATGCAACGCCGGCCGACATCAAGGCGGCCTACAAGGAGCTCGTCAAAAAGCATCACCCCGATGCAAATGGCGGAGACAGAGGCTCCGAAGAGCGTTTTCGCGCCGTCGTGCAGGCCTATCAACTGTTAAAACAGGCTGGCTTTTGCTCGTAACGCGGACTATCACAAAGAAAAAAATCTGATGAATTCACGGGCGGCACGTTTTCGCCCGTTCTGGAGACATGATGAGCAAGATCGACCTGGATATTTCCAACCTTCCCGACACGACCGTTTCGGTCCGCGACGTCTTCAAGATCGACGCCGATATCCGTGTCCCGGCCTACAGCAAGGCCGACGCCTATGTTCCCGATCTTGATCCGGACTATCTCTTCGACCGCGAAACGACGCTGGCCATCCTGGCGGGCTTTGCCCACAATCGCCGCGTCATGGTCTCCGGCTACCACGGCACCGGCAAGTCCACGCATATCGAGCAGGTCGCCGCCCGTCTCAACTGGCCCTGTGTGCGCGTCAACCTGGACAGCCACGTCAGCCGTATCGACCTGGTCGGCAAGGACGCGATCGTCGTCAAGGACGGCCTGCAGGTGACGGAATTCAAGGACGGCATCCTGCCCTGGGCCTATCAGCACAATGTGGCGCTGGTCTTCGACGAATATGATGCCGGCCGCCCGGACGTGATGTTCGTCATCCAGCGCGTGCTGGAATCGTCCGGCCGCCTGACCCTGCTCGACCAGAGCCGCGTCATCCGGCCGCACCCGGCCTTCCGCCTGTTTGCCACCGCCAACACGGTCGGGCTCGGCGATACGACCGGCCTTTATCACGGCACGCAGCAGATCAACCAGGCACAGATGGACCGCTGGTCGATCGTCACGACGCTGAACTACCTGCCGCATGACAACGAGGTCGATATCGTTGCCGCCAAGGTCAAGGGCTTCACGGCCTCGAAGGGCCGCGACACGGTCTCCAAGATGGTCCGCGTTGCCGACCTGACGCGTGCTGCCTTCGTCAATGGTGACCTGTCGACCGTCATGAGCCCGCGTACCGTCATCACCTGGGCCGAGAACGCCTATATCTTCGGCGATATCGCCTTTGCCTTCCGCGTGACCTTCCTCAACAAGTGCGACGAGCTTGAGCGCACGCTGGTGGCCGAGCATTATCAGCGTGCCTTCGGCGTCGAGCTGAAGGAAAGTGCTGCCAACATGGTGCTGGAGGCTTCGGCTTAGGTCCAATGGCAGCAGGTCGCGGCGACAATTTGAAAGCAAGACCCGGCGGCGCCGTGGATGCCGAGCCGTTCCGGCGGGCGTTGACGGGCTGCATCCGCTCGATCGCCGGCGATGCCGAGATCGAGGTGGTTTTTGCCAACGACAAGCCCGGTCTGACCGGCGAGCGCATGCGCCTGCCTGAGCTTTCCAAGCGCCCGACGGCGCAGGAGCTGGCCGTCACGCGCGGCCTCGGCGATTCCATGGCGCTGCGCAAGGCCTGCCACAATCCCCGCATCCACGCGACGATGTCGCCGGACGGCAACGACGCGCGCGCCGTCTTCGACGCGGTCGAGCAGGCCCGCGTCGAGGCGATCGGTTCGCTGAGAATGAGCGGTGTCGCCGGCAATCTCAATGCCATGCTCGACGACAAATACGCCAAGGCCAATTTCACCGCCATCGACCGCCAGGCCGACGCGCCGCTGGAAGAGGCGATCTCGCTGGTCGTGCGCGAAGCCCTGACCGGCCAGAAGCCGCCCAAGGGTGCCGGCAAGGTGGCCGAGCTCTGGCGCGATTTCATCGACGAGAAGGCGTCCGCCGACATTGCCCGCATGCAGGCCGCCATCAACGATCAGCAGGCCTTCGCCCGGCTCGTGCGCGATATGTTGAGCGCGATGGACATGGCTGAGAAATACGGCGACGACGAAACCGATCCCGAAGACAGCGAAAGCTCGTCGGAAGAAGACCAGCCGCGCAGCCAGGAAGAAGACGAGAACAGTTCAGACGAGGAGCCGGGCTCCGACGCTGCACCGGCCGAGGAAAACCAGTCGGCCGACGAACAGGCGGACGAAGGCGAGATGGACGGCGCGGAAATCTCGGACGACGACCTGTCTGATGATGGCGAGGACGAAACCGAGACGCCGGGCGAGGTCAAGCGGCCGAATTCGCCCTTTGCCGATTTCAACGAGAAGGTCGACTATTCGGTGTTCACCGAAGAATTCGACGAGATCATCGCCTCGGAAGAGCTCTGCGACGAGGCCGAGCTCGACCGGCTGCGCGCCTTTCTCGACAAGCAGCTGGCGCATCTGCAGGGGGCCGTCGGCCGCCTTGCCAACCGGCTGCAGCGCCGCCTGATGGCGCAGCAGAACCGTTCCTGGGAGTTCGATCTCGAAGAGGGCTACCTTGATCCGGCCCGCCTGACGCGCCTGATCATCGATCCGATGCAGCCTCTGTCCTTCAAGCGCGAGAAGGACACCAATTTCCGCGACACGGTGGTGACGCTGCTGATCGACAATTCCGGCTCCATGCGCGGCCGACCGATCACGGTTGCGGCCACCTGCGCCGATATTCTTGCCCGTACGCTCGAGCGCTGCGGCGTCAAGGTCGAGATCCTCGGCTTCACCACCAAGGCCTGGAAGGGCGGACAGGCGCGCGAAAAGTGGCTGGCCAGCGGCAAGCCGCAGACGCCCGGCCGCCTCAACGATTTGCGCCATATCATCTACAAATCGGCCGACGCGCCATGGCGCCGTGCCCGCCGCAATCTCGGTCTGATGATGCGCGAGGGCCTGCTGAAGGAAAACATCGACGGCGAGGCGCTGATCTGGGCGCACAACCGGCTTCTGGCCCGGCCCGAGCAGCGGCGGATCATGATGATGATCTCGGACGGTGCGCCGGTCGACGATTCGACGTTGTCGGTCAATCCGGGCAATTATCTCGAGCGCCACCTGCGCGCCGTCATCGAGCAGATCGAGACAAAGTCGCCGGTCGAGCTTTTGGCCATCGGCATCGGCCATGACGTGACGCGTTATTATCGGCGTGCGGTCACCATCGTCGATGCGGACGAACTGGCCGGTGCGATGACCGAACAGCTGGCCTCGCTGTTCGACGAAAATCGCGGACGGCGCGGCGTGGTTACATCACCCAGCCGCCGTGTCGGATAATTGTTCGTGAGACCTGCCCGAAGGAAAGAGCCGCACGCATGAGGTCTTCACGGTTTGCGGCATTGTCGCTGGCGCTCTTTCTCGGTTCCCTTCCTGCTTCGCCGGCCTTTGCCGAAGGCGTGACCGTTCCGGTCAAAAGCCGCGCCATCACCGAGTTCAAAATCGGTTCGGCTGAGAAGACGTTCGGTCCGCTGGAATTTCTCGGTGGTATCGAAATGACGTCGTCTGATTCGCTGCTGGGGTCGCTGTCGTCGATCCGCTTCCGGCCGAACGGCAGGGACTTCGTCGCGATCATGGACACGGGCCATTGGGCCGAGGGCAGCATCGAACGCGATGCGTCCGGACATCTCTCCGGCCTTGCCGATCTGACCGTTACCTCGATGCGCGACCGCAATGGCGAAAGCGAAAACATCAAATACCGGATGGATGCCGAGGGATTGGCGCTGCACGGCGAAACGGCGCTTGTCAGCTATGAGCGCTACCACCGGGTCGATGTCTTTGCCGATCCGGGCTTTGCTTTATCCAAACCCTCGGGCTCGCTGGATATTCTGATCCCGATCAAGGAGCTGCGCGGCAACGGCGGACTTGAGACGGTCGCGGTTTCGCCGTTGAACAGCACGCTTGCCGGCGCCACGGTGGTGGTGGCCGAGCGCAGTGTCGATGAGGAGGGCAATCTGTTTGCCGCCATCCTTGACGGTCCGGGCAAGGGCATTTTCAAGGTGGTGCGGCGAACGCCCTTCGATGTGACCGACGGTGCCTTCCTGCCGAATGGCGACCTGCTGCTGCTGGAGCGCCGCTTCAATTTCGGCACCGGCATCGGCATGCAGATCCGCCGGATCGCCGGCTCGTCGATCAAGGCCGGGGCGGTGGTTGACGGAGAGATCCTGCTCGACGCCGACTTCGGCTATCAAATCGACAATATGGAAGGGCTCGACGTCGTCGCAGGCCCCGGCGGCGAGGTGCGCATCGTGCTCGTCTCTGATGACAATCATTCGATCCTGCAGCGCAATCTGATGCTGGAGTTTCGGTTGCTGAAATAGGGCTCATCGGCGCGTTTCGAGCAAGGCCGCCGCCAAAAACTCAGCCCGAAACCTTCAGTCCCGGCATCGGCTTGATGACGCTCATAAGGGCGCCGTAAGGCAGGAGCATGACAAGACCGACGAGCATCTTGACCGAGAAGTCGCCGATGGCCCAGGAGAGCCAGCGGGGCAGCTCGGTGGCGAAGATGCCGAGAACCGGGGCGTTTTCGAGGGCGAAGGCATCGTTCGGGCCGATCACGGCGAAGAACGGTGCGAAGGCGATCGTGAAGAACAGGATGGTGTCGAGCACCGAGCCGAGCAGCGAGGCAAACAGCGGCGCTTTCCACCAGTTGCTGGCGCGCAATCTGTTGAACACCGAAATATCCAGCAGCTGACCGGCCAGGAACGCCGTGCCGGAGGCAATGGCGATGCGCGGCGTGGCAATGGCGATCGACAGCACCACGGCGATCAGGAAGCCGACGAGAACCACACGGCGGGCGGCCGAAGGGCCGAACTGGCGGTTGGTGAGATCGGTGATGAGAAAGGCGACCGGATAGGTGAAGGCACCCCAGGTCAGCAAGTCACCAAGCTTCATGCCGACGATTTCGCCGGGAAGCGGATATTGCACCAGGAAATTGGAGGCGACCACGATCAGGGTCATCAGTGCCACATAGGGCAGGGTACGCGTCAGGCTCAGCATTTTTTTATCCTGGGTGATGCCACCAGTTGGAGGGACGTACAAAGATTGGTCAAAGCAAAAGGCCTGCCCGGATATCCTCCGGTCAAGCCTTGAAGCCCGTATAAACGTCGGAACGGCTGAAACCGATTACGCGGCTTCGGCGGTCTTCTTGACGATCTGGCGGCGCAGCAGGCGAGCGCGCATGCTCAGCGTGCCTTCGTCAGACTTCAAGAGGAAGGCATCGAGGCCACCGCGGTGCTCGACCGTGCGCAGGGCAGCAGCCGAAACGCGCAAACGGTAACGCTGGCCGAGTGCATCAGAGATCAGCGTGACGTCGCACAGGTTCGGAAGGAACTTGCGGCGCGTCTTGTTGTTTGCGTGGCTGACATTGTTGCCCGACTGGACGCCCTTGCCTGTCAATTCGCAACTACGGGACATGGTACACCTATTTTCTTCATGCTGCTGGACAGTGCGGCCCGATGGCGTCACGCCAAGGCCGCAATCCAACTGGCCATTATTGGAAAGTTGGCGGTTCTATAGTCAGGCTAGGCGGCGGCGTCAAGCCAAACCTTCGCAACCCGGCAAATCAATTGCAATTGACCCACAGCCCGGGATCGTTGACAACGCAGAAAAACCGCAAACACTTTCTAACCGGTAATCGACTGCTCGATCAAGAAGGTTTCCCGAAATGGCCTGCCGCAAGATGCTCTTCGCAACGGTGCTTTGCATTGCGGCGGTTCTGAACGTGCCTGCCTCGGCGGCCGATATCACGCATCGAACCGACTACAGCATTGCGCTTGGAATCCTGCCGGTCGCCACCGCCAGCTTCGTCACCGAAGTGGCCAAGAAAGCCTATACGATCTCGGGCAGCCTGAGTTCGGCTGGACTGGTCGACGTCTTCAGCCGGACCAAGGGCCAGACCTTGATCGCCGGCCAGATTGAGGCCGGCAAGTTCCAGGCCTCGACCTATTCGGTCTCCTATACGAGCGGCAAGAAGGGCCGGCAAATCGACGTGCAGCTGCGCAACGGCAATGTCACCTCGGCGACGATCAAGCCGGAGCGGACGCTGCCGCAGAACTGGGTGCCGGTGAGCAAGGCTGACCTGCGCGCGGTGCTCGATCCGATCTCCGGCCTGATCATTCCGGCAGGCAGCAAGGTCTGCCCGAAGATGCTACCGATCTTCGATGGCGAATCACGCATGGACATCCGGCTGACGGCCAAGGGAACCAAGCCATTCAAGACCAAGGGTTTCGAGGGCGAGGCGATTGTCTGCGGCATCCGCTTCACGCCGAAGTCCGGCTATCGCAAGGGGCGCAGCGATGTCGAATATCTGCGCAAGCTGCAAACGATGGAAATCTGGTTTGCCAAGGCCGAAGCCATGAATGTATATGCTCCAGTCTATGCGCGGATCCCGACCAAGCTCGGTCCTGTCATCGTATCGGCCACGCGGTTCGGCGGCTGATCGCGGTTTTCCCGCATTCTGATATCGGCTTTGCGGGGCAGACCAATGACATTCAAGGCAACACTGATCGGCTTTTCGGCCATTCTCATGTGGTCGCTGCTGGCGATGATGACGGCGGCATCGGGCAAGATGCCACCCTTCCAGCTTTCGGCCATCGCCTTTTCAATCGGCAGCCTGCCGGGCATTGTCGTACTTCTGGCCAGGCCTGAGCGCTTGGCGCTGCTGCGCCAGCCGGCCAAGGTCTGGATCGTCGGCATCGCCGGGCTGTTCGGCTATCACTTTCTCTATTTCACCGCTCTGCGCAACGCGCCGGCCGTCGAAGCCGGGCTGATCGCCTATCTCTGGCCGCTGCTGATCGTCGTCGGCTCGGCCCTGCTGCCGGGCGAACGGCTGCGCTGGTTTCATGTGGCCGGTGCGCTGGCCGGCCTGGCCGGGACGATCATGCTGGTGGCCAGAAATGGCGTGGAGTTCGACGAGGCCTATACGCTGGGTTATGGGGCGGCGCTGGCCTGCGCCTTCACCTGGTCGGGCTATTCGCTGCTGACGCGGCGCTTCGATGCGGTCTCGACCGATGTCGTCACCGGTTTCTGCCTGGCAACGGCAGCCCTGTCCTTCGTCTGCCATCTGGCGCTGGAGGTCACCGTCTGGCCGCAGGGGCTGTCGGAGTGGTTCGCCGTTGTGGGCCTGGGTCTGTTGCCGGTGGGGGCCGCCTTCTATGCCTGGGATTACGGCGTCAAGAACGGCAATATCCAGATCCTCGGCGTTGCCAGCTATGCGGCGCCAATCCTTTCAACGCTGGTGCTGATCCTGTTCGGCTTTGCCGAGCCGAGCTGGCGCATTGTCTTTGCCTGCCTGCTGGTCACCGGTGGTGCGGCTCTGGCCGCCAAGGACATGATCTTCAAGCCGCGCAAGGCCGAAGCTGCGGCAAGTGTCTAAGGCTGCCAGCCCGGCGGGGCCATTTCGAAGGCTGAGAAGTCGAAGCCAGGCGAGACGGTGCAGCCGACCAGTGTCCAGTCCCCGAGCGATTGCGCCGACTGCCACCAGTTGGCCGGAACGACAATCTGCGGCCGCTCGCCACTGAGAATGTCCGGGCCAGGGTGAGCGTGTCTGCGCTCTTGCCGTCTTCAGCGATGCCGAGCGCAAGCGGCGCACCGGCATAATGGTGCCAGACCTCGGCTGCGTCGCGGACCCGGTGCCAGTGCGAGCGTTCGCCCCGTTCCAGCAGATAGTAGATCGCCGTCGAGTGGCCGCGCGGGCTGCCGGCCGCCTCCCGGAACGTCTCGACATACCAGCCGCCCTCAGGGTGTCTGATCATGCCGAGCGTCTCGATGATGGCGGCGGCCGTCAGGGCTGACATTTAGAAGTTGTCCTTGCGCTTGCGGATCTCGGCGAAGACCTGCGTGTCGGACGCACTCTCCATGCCCAGATGTCTGCGGATGCCGGCATCGTGCGGCCGCAGGAACGGGCTCGTCGCCTTCTCAAGGCCGATGGTGGTCGGTGCGGTGAATTTTCCGTCAGCACGCAAGGCTTCAATTTCGGCGACACGCTTGGCCAGAGCCGTACTGTCGGGATCGATGGTCAGCGCGAAGCGCGCGTTGGAGAGCGTGTATTCGTGGCCGAAATAGACGGACATATCGTCCGGCAGCGCCATCAGCTTCTGCAGCGAGACCCACATGTCCTCGGGCGGACGCTCGAACAGGCGGCCACAGCCGAGCGCGAAGAGCGTGTCGGCGGCAAAGAGCAGCTTGTCGTCGGGCAGAGAGAAGCAGATGTGACCGGCGGTGTGGCCGGGCGTCTCGATGACCTCGACCGGGTGCCCGGCGAAATCGAAACGGTCGCCATCGCCCATTGTCCGGTCGATGCCGGGAATTTTTGCGGCTTCGTTGACCGGGCCGATGATCTCGGCGCCGAAGCGCTCTTTCAAGGCCAGGTTCGCCTCGACATGATCCTGATGGTGATGGGTGGTGAAGATATGCGTCAGGGTCCAGCCCCGGCGCGACAGGGCGTCGAGGATCGGGGCTTCTTCAGGCGCATCGATCGTGGCGGTGGCGCCGCTTACCGGATCGTGGATGAGGACGCCGAAATTGTCGGTGCGGCAGGGGAAGAGTTCGAGGTCGAGCGCGGCCATAAGGTCCTCCGGTTCGGGCTTTGCCCGGAATGTAGTGGTTCGTGCCTTGAAGTCCATCGGGCCACTGATAAGATTTGATCCATGCATGCCGATATCGTCGACCTTCGCCAGTTCTATCATTCTCCGCTCGGCCATTGTGCCGAGCAGTCGATCACCATGGCCCTGTCGTCGATCTGGCCGCCGCTGCCGGAGGAACGGCTGGTGGGGCTCGGCTATGCGGTGCCCTTCCTTGAGCGGTTTCGCACCGATACGGAACGAACCTTCGCCTTCATGCCGGCAGGCCAAGGGGCGGTGAACTGGCCGCCGGCGGAAATGTCGACGACGGCGCTGGTGTTCGACGAGGAACTGCCGCTGCCGGACTCCTCGATCGACCGGGTGTTGATGGTGCATGCGCTGGAATATACGGAAAATCCGCGCGAGACGATGAAGGAACTGTGGCGCATCCTGGCGCCGGGCGGGCGTCTGGTGATCGTCGTACCGAACCGGCGTGGTGTTTGGGCGCGCATGGAACACACGCCGTTCGGCTCGGGCCGGCCCTATTCGCGCGGCCAGCTGATTGCACTGCTTCGGGAAACAAATTTCACGCCGGGCGCGTCGGCCGATGCGCTGTTCTTTCCGCCGTCGAAACTCGAAACGGTGCTGAAGCTCCGGCGCGGGTTCGAGCGCATGGGGCGTTCGCTGTGGCCGATGTTTTCCGGCGTCATCATCGTAGAGGCGCAAAAGCGGCTCTATCAGGGCCTGCCGGTGGCGGCGCGGGCCTCGCGGCGCGTCTTTGTGCCGGTGCTGGCGCCACAGGGCGTGCCGAGCACGCGGGATGCCGGATAGGACGGGCGGCCCTCGACAAAATCCGCCGTGGCGGCTATTGGCTGGACCTTGTTTTTCCTGCCAGAAAGCCGATCCGATGCCTGCAGACCTGACAAGCCCGTCCCCCCGTTCCGGTATTCTCGACATTGCCGCCTATGTGCCCGGCAAGGAACATGCGCCGGGCGTTGCCAAGGTCTACAAGCTGTCTTCGAACGAGACGCCGCTGGGTGCGAGCCCGAACGCAATCGCGGCCTTCCAGAAGGCCGGTGCGAAACTCGAGATCTATCCGGACGGACAGGCGACCGCGTTGCGCGAGGCGATCGCCTCGGTGCATGGGCTGAATGCCGCCAACCTGATCTGCGGCAATGGCTCCGACGAGCTTTTGGGCCTGCTCTGCCATGTCTATCTCGGCCCCGGTGACGAAGGCATCATCACCGAGCACGGTTTCCTCGTCTACAAGATCCAGATCATGGCAGCGGGCGGCACGGCGGTCACCGTCAAGGAAAAGGATCTGACAGTTGACGTCGATGCGATCCTGGCCGCCGTCACCGAGCGGACGAAGATCGTCTTCATTGCCAATCCGGCCAATCCGACGGGGACGTTCGTTCCGGTCAGCGACATCCGCCGCCTGCATGCGGGCCTGCCGATAAACGTCATTCTGGTGCTCGATGCGGCCTATGCCGAATATGTCCGGCGCAACGACTACGAGGCGGGCATCGAGCTTGTCTCGGCCAATCGCAATGTGGTGATGACCCGGACCTTCTCGAAGATCTACGGGCTGGCGGCGCTGCGCATCGGCTGGCTCTACGGGCCGCTGGCGATCATTGATGCGCTCAACCGTATTCGCGGCCCCTTCAACATGAACGGTGCTGCGATTGCCGCCGGCGCTGCCGCCATCCGCGACCAGGCGTTCGTCGAGACCGCCATCAGCCACAACACGCAGTGGCGCGACCAGGTAATCCGGACGCTGGAGGGACTGGGCCTCACCGTGACGCCGTCGGTCACCAATTTCGTGCTGATCCATTTCCCCGATGTGGATGGCAAACGGGCGGCGGATGCCGACGAGTTCCTGACCAGCCGGGGCTTCATCCTGCGGGCCGTGCGCAGCTACGGGCTGCCGTCGGCGCTGCGGCTGACCATCGGCTCGCAAGAGGCCAATGAGGGCGTGCTTGCGGCGCTGACAGAATTCATGGGGCGTTCGTGATGGGTGATGTACAGTTCAACACCATTGCCCTCATCGGCATCGGCCTCATCGGCTCCTCCATCGCCCGGGCGGTAAAGGAACGCGGCCTTGCCAACACTATCGTCGTCTCGACGCGAAGTGCTGCGACGCTGAAGCGCGCCGAGGAGCTCGGCCTCGGCACCAGCTACGTGGCCTCCAGCGCCGAAGCGGTCAAGGATGCGGATCTGGTCATCGTCTCGGTGCCGGTCGGCTCCTCGGGCGAGGTGGCAGAGGCCATCGCCGCGCATCTGAAGCCCGGCGCCATCGTCACCGATGTCGGTTCGACCAAGGCCTCCGTTGTCGCGCAGATGAAGCCGCATATGCCTGACAGCGTACATTTCATTCCCGGCCACCCCATCGCCGGCACAGAACAGTCGGGTCCGGATGCAGGCTTTCCCGAACTGTTCGAGGGCCGCTGGTGCATTCTGACGCCGCTGCCGGAGACCGATCCGGTGGCGCTGAAGAAGCTTGGGAGCTTTTGGCAGGCGCTCGGCTCGATGGTCGATGAGATGGATCCTGTGCACCACGACAAGGTTCTGGCGATCGTCTCGCACCTGCCGCACATCATCGCCTACAATATCGTCGGCACGGCCGACGATCTGGAGACGGTGACCGAATCGGAAGTGATCAAATATTCGGCCTCCGGTTTCCGCGATTTCACCCGTCTGGCGGCCTCCGACCCGACCATGTGGCGCGACGTCTGCCTACACAACAAGGATGCCATCCTGGAGATGCTGGCGCGGTTTTCCGAGGATCTGGCCTACCTGCAGCGGGCGATCCGCTGGGGCGACGGCGACAAGCTGTTCGACCTCTTCACCCGCACCCGCGCCATCCGCCGCTCGATCATCAATGCCGGCCAGGACGTCGAACTGGTCGACTTCGGCCGCCACGCGATGGACAAGAAAAAGTAGACCCCACCGGTTCTACAGTCGTGGCAGCTCTCCGAGTTTGATGAAGGCAATGTAGGCTGCGCCGTCGCGCATGCTGAGCTTCAGCGACGTATCATTCTCGCCGCCGCCGAGCGCCGTCAGCATGTTGGCGGCATTGTCGATCATATTGGTGGCCTGCGGAAAGCTGGTGGACAGGGCCGTGCGCCAGGCGCTGATGTTCTTCATGCCGAGATCGAGCTCACCCGAGATCAGGCCGTCGGCGCTGACCGAGAACGGACCGGACACCGTCAGGAGCATGCCGTCGCCGAGATCGACCTCGGCATTGCGCAACTGGCCGCGCGAATTGCGCAGGCTGGGGTTTGCGGCATTGCCGGCCAGCCAGTCGGCGCGGTCGAAGATGGTGATGTCCGCCTTGGAATTGACCGGCCGCAGCAGGCTGGTGCCTTCGAGCTTCAGGTCGAGATTGTCGACGCTAAGGGCCGCGTCGAGATCGGCACCGTTCTGGCGGATATGGGTTTCGCCGTGATCGGCGGAAAAGGCCAGCGCGCCGGTCAGCTCCGGCGTCAGCAGCGTTCCGGCCATCTTGTCGTAGACAAGCGAGGTGCGGTCGAGACCGGTGGTGGTGGCAACGACGCTGGCCTTCAACAGGTCCCAGTTCGCCGCGACAGAAGGGCCCTGCGCCGTGCGGATTTCCGCCGGCCCGTCGAGCTCGATGATTGCGTGGCCGGGCTGGTAGATCTGCGCTGCGGTGCGCAACTCGCCGAAGGACACGGACGTTGCCCGGCGCGAATCGTCGATGCGCACTGCCTTGCAGAAATAGCCGATGCGGAACGGGAAGCCACGCACATCGCCCTCGACGCATTCACCGTTGAGACCGGCAGCCTTGCGTTCCTCCAGAAAAGCCGAAAGGCCGGCTTGCAGCTTGGACGCGGAATAGAACCAGATGGACGAGTAGAGCGCGACCGCGACCAGAACGACGATCGTCAGCCACCAGATTTTGCGTCCTGCGGCAGATTTGGTCTGCGGGCTCTCAACTGTCATGTTAGTCTCCGATCGGTCCTCCGGCCGGAGGCTGTTCGGCGCGTCTCCCGCGCCGGTAAAAAATCAATGCACTGAATAGCTAGTGGCAGCGGATATGGACGAATTTTGGGTCTTTGGCTATGGTTCCCTGATGTGGAACCCGGGCTTTCCCTTCGAGGAGAAAAGCCGGGCCCGGGCGTCCGGCTTTCACCGGGCACTGTGCCTGCGCTCCTTCGTGCATCGCGGCACGCCGCAAAGGCCGGGTCTCGTTCTTGGCCTCGACCGGGGCGGCTCGTGCCTCGGCATCGCCTTTCGCATCTCTGCAGCCGAGTGGGCTGGCGTGGTCGATTATCTGCGCGAGCGTGAACTTGTGACGGAGGCCTATAGAGAGCGCGTCCTGTCGGTTTCGCTTGCCGGCGGGCGTGCCGTGCGGGCGCTTGCCTATATCGTCGATCGCGATCACGCCCAGTATGCCGGAGGCCTCAGCGCGGCGGAGGCAGCAGTCATCGTTGCCAATGCGTCCGGCAGGTCCGGCCTCAATACGGACTATGTCAAGAACACGCTCGCCCATCTCGGCGACATGGGCATCCGCGATCGCTGGCTGGAAGAGGTCGGCGTGCTGATCGGTGAAAGCCCTCAGGCCTGAAGCTCGGCGACACGCTTGGCAGCAGTCGGCGGCAGAGGCACATGCGGATTGTTGCGCACGGTTTCCAGCAGCAGGGCGTCGCTCGCTGTTTCCATGACATCCATCAGCCTGGCCAGAAACACGTCCGGATCGAGCCCGGCCTCGATCGGCGGTAGGATGATGACGCGGAAATGGCCGGGGTAGCGCATGAACTTGCGGCGCGGCCAGAACAGGCCCGGATGCATGACAATCGGCACGACGGGCACGTTGAGATCGCGGTAGAGCCGAGCAATGCCGTATTTGTATTCGGGCGGCGCACCGGCCGGGCGGCGGGTGCCTTCGGGATAGATGATGAGCTGGCGGCCGCTGTCCATCTCGCGCTTGGCGCGCTCCAGCACCTTGGCCATCACTTTGCCGCGGGCGCCGCGATCGACGGGCACCATGCGCTGCTTCATGACATACCAGCCGAACAGTGGGATCCAGGTCAGTTCGCGCTTGAGGATATAGAACGGATCCTCCATCCACGGCAGCAGCGCATAGGCATCCCAGAACGACTGGTGTTTCGGGGCGAAGATGTAGCCTTCGCCTTTCGGAATATTTTCCAGCCCGTCGATCTCGAACGTCGTGCCGACGATATTTTCCATCAGCCAGTGATTGCTGCGCACCCAGTTCTTCGGCACGAACCAGGATTTTTTGCGCGGCGACAGGAAATAGGCCGGCGTCATGACGATCATCTGCAGGATCAAATTGATGTAAAAGGCGATATTGAAGAGGATGGAGCGCAGGACGAGCATTTTCAGGCCTTCGAAGGAAACGGGCACAGGTTGCCTACACGATTATTCCTGCGAGGAAAACTCCCGGAGCGTGTGCAATCTCAGCCGTGTTTTTCGGTGATGGCAGGTTCCGGTGAGGCGCCTGTGCGCAGGCCGGTGCCGGAAAAGATGCCGGTCGCCTGACGCAGCCAGGCAAAGGTGGTCTTCACATATTCCGTCACCATGACGCGCAGCACCATGCGGTCGTTCAGCCAGTTCTTGCTCTGCAGGTCGGAATTGACGACGGGATAGGCGATGAACTCGGTCTCAGGGTCGATGCGGCGCAACTCGCTCAGGCTTCTCGGCATATGATAATTGTTGGTGACCACCAGCACGCGGCTGTAGCCGTTCTCGTGGATCCAGCGGGCTGTCTCGTTGGCATTGCCGATCGTGTCGATCGCATCGTGGCCGATATCGACGCAGCATTCGAAAAGCTTGGCCGAGCTCTGTGTGTTGCGGCGGATCTGGTTGCCGGTCGTTGCCGGGTGAACGCCTGAAATCAGCAGCTTCTTGCCGGCGCCCGATCTCAGCAGCTCGACGGCCTGGTCGATCCGCTGCGACCCACCCGTCAGCACGACGATGGCATCGGCCTGCGGGTTGACAGGCGGCTTCAGGGTGGCGACACGGTCGGCAAACTGCAGGAAACCGGCCACTGCAAAGATGCAGGCGATCAGCACGACAATGAACAGGAACCGCAGGGTTTTGCGCAGGCGGCCGCGCCGCGAAAACACATGGTCCGCGCGCATTGTCGTCAAATCTGTGGCCTGGGAAGGCCGTTCGATTCCCATCATGATTCTTCAATAGCCGGAGATTGCGGCGATGAGTAGATTCCGGCGGTTGTCCCGCTTAATTTTGCAGCCCTTCGGAGCGGGCCGGATCGGAGCGGATCAGGTCGATTTCGTAGATCGTGCGCATGACCGTGAACCGTGCCGTCAGCGTCGTCAGGACCGCTATGACGATGATGGTAGCGACGATCCCGAGATAGCCACCATAGCCGATGGTGAACGTGCCGAACAGCGCGGCCGCCTGGTCGCTTTGCGGCGTCGCCAACGTCCGGTTCTGCCAGATGCCGGCGGCAAGAAAACACAAGCAGGCGAGCAGGCCGCCAGCAAACGCGCCCTTGAGGCTGATCTTCAAAAAATGTTTCTGGAACTCCGAGGCGACAAAACCTGCTTCGGCGCCGACGAAATGCAGCACCTCGACGATGTGTCGGTTGCCCGAAAGGGCGCCGCGCGTGGCGAAGATGACGGTCAGCACCATGGCGGCAAAGACCAGAACGAGAATGCCGGTGCCGATCAGCGCGGTCGTGTTGGCCATGGCGATCAGCCGGTCGACCCAGGTGCGGTGGTCGTCGAGAAAGGCCTGCGGCAGTTTTTCGGCAAGGGCTGCGCGCATGGCGGCGAAATCCGGCGGGCTGGTCTCGTCGATGCTGATGATGACCAGACGCGGGACCGGCAGGTCGTCGAGGTCGAGGCCTTCGCCGAGCCAGGGCTCGAGCAGGCGCGCTGTCGCTGCCCGGTCGACGATCTGGCCATCGGTGGTTCCGTCGAAGCCGAGCGCCAGAGTGCGCGCATCGACCAGCGCCTTTTCCATGTCGAGGGTTTCGTCCGGTTTGATCTGGATGGTGATCTCGCGGGAAATCTGGCTCTGCCAGCTCTGGGCGGTGGCGCGCACCATGCTGACGCCGCCGAGCGTCAGGCAGGCGAGAAAGGCCATGATGGCGATCACGAGCATCAGCGCATTGCCGGAGACATTGGAGGAGGGCACGATCGGCCCGGTGGCGCGAACGCGCATTTCGGTCTTGCGGCCGGGAAGCTCTGCTGGTTTCTGTGTCTGGACCGGGGGCTTATTCATAGATATCGAGCCGCCCCTGCGACAGGATCATCCGGCGGGCCTCGACCTGATCCATCAGCGACAGATCGTGGGTGGCGATGACCACGGCGGTGCCCAGCCGGTTCAGCTCCATGAACAGATTGAGCAGGCGCCGTGCCATCGGCGGATCGACGTTGCCGGTCGGCTCGTCGGCCAGCAGAATTTCCGGTCGGTCGATGAGGGCGCGGGCAATGGCGGCGCGCTGCTTCTCGCCGCCCGACAGCACCGGCGGCAGAACGTTGATGCGCTCGCCAAGCCCGACCCAGTTCAAGAGCTCGAGCACATCGGTCTTGTACGTGGCTTCGTCGCGGCCGCGCACCCGGAGCGGCAGGGCGACATTCTCGTAGGTGGTCAGGTGGTCGAGCAGGCGGAAATCCTGGAAGACGATGCCGACCCGGCGGCGCAGCATCGGCAGTTCGTCACGCGGGATGGAGGTGATGTCGCGATCGAACATGCGGATCAGCCCGCGCGTCGGCTGTAGCGACAGGAACAGCATGCGCAGCAGAGTCGTCTTGCCGGCGCCGGAGGGGCCGGTCAGAAACTGGAAGGATTTGCGCGGAATGTCGAAGGTCAGGTCACGGAGAATCTCCGGGCCCATTCCATAACGCAGTCCGACATTTTCAAAATGAATCAAGGGGCAGCCCAGTTTCCAGCGTGACGCGCGCGGCATGCGTTCGGTTACGGCACCATAGCAGCGAACACGGCGATGCATGTTCACGAATGCATCCGTTCGCCGAGAAATTCCACAGGAAAACGCCGGTTTCACGGCACGTTTGCGATCCGTTAACCATTCGGCTTTACGCTTTGGAAAGGATTGTTTCAGGGTCTGGCGTCTGCCGGCTGCGTGAAACGCAACGGAACATGGCAACGGTCGGGGCAGACAATGGGCGCTTTCCGATTCAAGAACCAGGAAACGGCGCGGGTTGATGTCCTGCCGCCGGCTGCTGCCGGGCGAAGCAGCCATCGCGGCGCACCGGTGCGCAGGCCCGACGTTGTCGATGTGGAATTCGAGACCGTACCGGCCAGTGCCCGCCGGACCTATCCGGTGTTCAACGACAATCTCCGCAGGCCTGCCGATGGGAAGACGGCCGCGTCGAGGCAACGCGCCGGTCTCGTCATTCGGAGCCTGATGCGGGTCGTAGGCATTGCCGAGCAGGCGCTGCAGGCGGCATCGCCGCGCATCTTTGCGGCGCTTGTCGCCTCGATCTTTGCCTGTGTGTTTCTGGGTGCATTGGCAGCTGCGGGTTTGCGGATTGCCGGGGCGCAGCCAACAGCAGCAACTGGTCTGCATGTGGCCGGAATCTCGACCTCGCTCGACGACCGCGACGGCATGCAGGTCCTCTCCGTCTATGGCCGCGTCGTCAATGCCACGTCGGAGCCGATGGCCATGCCGAAGGTTCTGGTCGATGTCATGGCCGGCGGCAAACGTGTGTCGACCAGCAGCCTGACGCCACAGGGCTTGGCGATCGGTTCTGGGCAAAGCACCTACTTTTCCGCACGCCTGCCGCATGCAGGCGGAAAAAAGCCCGAGATCCGGGTTTCTCTGGCACCGGTGGGTGCGCCCGGGGTCTGAGTGTGCTATCGGCCTTGCCTCTAAACATCATTCTTTGAAGAGGCGCTTTCATGCCGGTCGTCCGTGGGAAAAATATCGAGCCGCTGTTTACGGCCGAGCAGATCGCCGCCCGCAATATCGAACTTGCCAACGACATCATTCAGGGTCCGGTTGATAATCTGCTGGTCATTTCCGTGCTCAAGGGTTCCTTTATTTTCGCGGCCGACCTGATCCGCGCCCTGCACACGGTTGGTCTGGCGCCGGAGGTCGAGTTCATCACCCTGTCGAGCTACGGTGCGGGCACGGCCTCGCAAGGAGTCCGGATCATCAAGGACATCGACAGCGACGTGCATGGGCGTGACGTGCTGCTGATCGACGATATTCTTGAGTCCGGCCGGACGCTGCGGTTTGCCAAGGAGCTGATGTACGAGCGTGGCGCCCGCAAGGTGACGATCGCTGTGCTGCTCGACAAGCGCGTTCGCCGCCAGATCGATCTGGAGGCCGATTATGTCGGTTTCGAATGCCCCGATTACTTCGTCGTCGGCTATGGCATGGATGTGGCCTACGCCTTCCGCGAGCTGCCTTTCGTCGCGGTGGTGACGGGTGACGCCGAATAGGCCCGGCCGTTTACCGAACGCAAAGGAAACTCTGGTCTTTTAGCGGAGAGGCCGGGGCCTCCTGCAGTGAAGGGACAGCAGCCTGATGCCGGATCTTTATCCGGGATGGGGCTGGTGCCGAGAGGAGCCTGAATGGCCAGAATTCTGATTACGGAAGATGAAGATTCCCTGCGGATTTTCGTAGCGCGCGCCCTTCGTCTCGACGGGCACGAGATCGTCGAGGCCTGCGATGGCGCCGACGGGCTTTCCCAGCTGAAGACGGGAACGTTCGACCTGTTGCTGTCGGATATCCGCATGCCGGTGATGGATGGGATCGAGCTTGCCCACCAGGCGGCCAGTGCCTTTCCGGCGATGAAGATCCTGCTGATGACCGGTTATGCCGATCAGCGCGAGCGGGCCGACGACCTTGCCAGCAAGATCGTCGATGTGGTGTCGAAGCCCTTCAGCCTGCCGGATATCCGCAAGGCGGTCGCCGTGGCGCTCGCCGCCTGATCCTGATTTTCTGATGAGCCGAGCCGTAGGACGGCTCAGCGAATGTCGAGCAGGCGCTCCAGATACTGGCGCTCCAGTTCCGGCGTGGCATTGCTGCCGAGCATCTTGCGGATCTGTTCACGGATTTCGCGTGAACGCTGGATGTCGATTTCGTCGGGTATCTCGACATTGCCGCCGAAATCCTGATTGCCGGTATTCTGGCGGCTGCGGCCGAGTGGGTCGCGGCCGTTCTGGCCGTATTGCGGCACACCCTGACCTTGGCCCTGTCCCTGGCCTTTGCCTTCACCCTGGGCCTGCATCTGCTGCATCATGTCCTGCGCGCCTTCGCGCAAAGCCTGCAGCGCACGGCCCTGTCCGCCGACGGCCTGTTCGCCCTGGCCCTTGCCGAGCGCGCCGGCGGCCCCTTTCATTTCGCCCTGTGCCTTGCCAAAACCCTTGCCGGGCTTGATGCCCATACCTTCGAGGCCCTTCTGGACTTCGCTTAGCTGCTTGCCAAGTGCATCCTGCTGGGCCTGCAGTTTCTTCAGGGCGTCGCGCAGCTGTTCGGCGGTCATCTGGTCGGTCGGGTTCTCACCACCGGGCTTCTCGCCGTTTTCCCCCTGCTGCTGCTCGCCACTGTCGCCCGGCTGCTGCGGCATGTCCTGGCCGAAGAGTTCGTCGTTTTCGCCGGTTAGCGGGTCGCCGCGCTGCATGCGGTCGCGCATGGCCTGGTCGAGGCCAAAGGTCTGCTCCATCAGTTTCTGCTGGTCCTGCATAAGCTTGCCGAGCTTGTCCATCTGCTCGCGCATGGCGCTGTTTTCCTCGCCCTGCTGCTGCTGTTGCGGCTGGCGTCCGGCCTGCATGTTGTTCATCATGCGCTGCATTTCGGCCAGCAACTGCTTGGCCTGATCACGGGAGCCGGACTTGGCCAGATCCTCGATCTGCTTCATCATCTTTTCCAGATCCTGCTGGCGCACGACATTTTCGCGCGGCACCTGGCTCTGGGCCGACTGCTGGTTCTTCATCGCCTGGCGGGCCAGCGCCTCCATATATTCCTTCATCGCCTGCTTGAGCTCGTCCATCAGCCGGGCGATTTCCTCGTCCGAGGCGCCGTTTTCAAGCGCATCCGACAGTTTCTGCTGGGCATCGCGCAGCTTGCGGTCGGCCAGCGACAGGTCGCCACCCTCGATGCCAAGTGCCACTTCCCAGAGATGATCGGAGGCGCCGCGCAACATCTCTTCGTTGCGGGCGAGCTTCATGCGGTTCTGCACAGACTGCATCAGGAGGAAATGTGTGAGGTTAGGAATGGTGTCTTCCGGCCGGATCATCAGGCCTTCGTTGAGCTCGATGGCGCGCGGCAGCTGGTTGATATCAAGCGCGAAGATCTGCCGCTGTTCGGCGATCGCGCCGGCAAGAGGCTCGATGAAGGCGCGGGCAGGCAGGATCATGTCATGCGGGGCGCTGCGGCCCTCCTGACCTGCGGCATCCTTGGCCACCAGCGTGACGCGGACCTTTTTACCCGACAGCGGATGTTCCGACAGGTTGCGGCTGGTCAGGCCCTTGACGTCGCGGCCGCCCTTGCTGCGCGGCAGGTCCAGCCTGTATTCGGGCAGCGGGTAGAGCGGCTTGGCACCGTCCACTTCCTCGAGCGGCTTGATTTCGGCCCAGGCGCTGCGGATACCGTAGTCATCGGTGCCCATGAAACCGATCTCCAGCGCGGCGTTGACCGTCTGCTTCGGGATACCGTTGAAGGCGATTTCGGGAACCGTGTCAGGGGTGATGACGAAGGTCCAGGACTGGCCGCCGACCTTCAGCGTGCCGTCCTTCGCGATCTTGAAGACATGGTTGCGCGATTGGGTGGGCGTTGCCGCCGCTATATCCGTAACCGGCGTTTGGGTGTCCTCGCCGGTCTTGGTGCCACCAGCCCCGGCTTTCAGGTCCTGGACGGGAATGACGATCGGCTGGCCGTTGCCGCCAGGATCGCGGGACAGATCGTAGGTGACGCTCTCATCGCCACCGCCGGTGATACGAACTGTCAGATCGCTGAACTGGGGAATGCGGATCGCCTCGACGCCCGCTGCGGCCGGGGTTTCGTCGGCGCGGGCTGTGAGGAACACAGGCGGGCGGCCCGTGTAGGCTGGCGGCGTCACCCAGGCATCGATGCGCAGGCCGGGCGTCTGCGACACCTCTTGAGGCAGCGAGAATGCCTCAGAAATCGACCCCGCGCGGTTGGAATAGGAATAGGCAAAGGCGATGACCGCCAAAAGGACCGGCACGGCGCGCAGGGCGTAGGGGTCGTGGCGGGCGATATCGGGTTTCGGCGTGCCGGCCTCAAGGGCGCCGATCATGCCGGCCATGCGCTTCTGGTGTTCGAGCCAGAGCGCCTGCCCGAAGGCGCTGCCGGTGGCAGGACGGTCTTCCTGGACACCGATCGCCTGATGCGGCAGGGCGTTGCGCTCCTCCAGCATGCGGTCGGCTTCGCTGGCCTGCGGCCAGTGGACATGGAAAAGCCGGGTGGCAACAAACACGGCGGCGGCGGCAAAGCCCAGCAGCACCAGCACATGCAGCCAGGCCGGCATCACCCGGAAGAGGCCGAACCACGAAACGGAGACGAAGAGAAGGACAACACCCGCAAGCGGCAGGCTGCGCGGAATGATGTTTTCGGCGACGAGAACAATGCGGGCGAGAAAGCGCTTCAGGCTCAGCATCCGTTCGAGAGGCGTCCGTGGGGCGGACGGTCCGGCAGCCGTCTTTGGGGCGTCGGTCATGCGTCGATCTTCCTCGTTGCCTTCCCGCAATGAAATGACCGGCCGGTACTGCGGCACTGGCCCTGCGGCATCAGCCATGGGGACCGGGATTACCCCGGATGATGCACGAGGATAGCATTCTTTGTGGCGAAGGCGAGGGCGACAACGAAAACGTGATCATTATCGCTGGCCATAGGGGTGTCTCGCCGGGGGATAAAGCCTTTCTCGCCGCCCTCAGGCAAGCCAGGCCGGAACGGAATCGAGCCCGATCAGGTCGTCGTAGCTGGTGCGCGGGCGAATCACATGGAAACGTCCCTCATGGACCAGCACTTCCGGTACAAGCAGCCTCGTGTTGTAGGTACCTGCCTGCACGGCGCCATAGGCACCTGCCGAACCGACGGCAATCAGGTCGCCGGGCTTGGGCATGGCCATCTCGCGGTCGAGCGCCAGATAGTCGCCGGTCTCGCAGACCGGGCCGACGACATCGGCTTTGATACGCGGCGCATTGGCGGCGGAAATCCGCACCGGGCGGATCTCGTGCCAGGCCTCGTAGAGCGTCGGGCGGATCAGATCGTTCATGGCGGCATCGACGATGACGAAGGTCTTTTCGCCGCCGTCCTTCACATACATGACTTCGGTGACGAGGATTCCGGCATTGCCGACGATCAGGCGGCCGGGCTCTGTCACCAGCTTGCAGTTGAGGCCGCGCAGCTGGTTCTTGACGATTTCGGCATAGGCATCGGGCAGCGGCGGCGGGTTGTTGTCTTCCTTGTAGGGAATGCCGAGGCCGCCGCCGATATCGACGTGATCGATCGTGTGGCCGTCGGTGCGCAGCACTTCGACCAGTTCGCGCAGCAGCTTGAAGGCTTCGTCGAAGGGCTGCAGCTCGGTGATCTGGCTGCCGATGTGCATGTCGATGCCGGTGACCCTGATGCCCGCAAGCGTCGCCGCATGGGCATAGACCGGACGGGCACGCTCGTAGGCGATACCGAATTTGTTCTCCTTCTTGCCCGTCGAGATCTTCGCATGGGTGCGGGCATCGACATCCGGGTTGATGCGAAAGGACACATGCGCCTGCTTGCCGGCGCGCAGCGCCCGGGCGTTGAGAAGTTCGAGTTCCGGCTCGGATTCGACGTTGAAGCAGTAGATGCCGGCTTCAAGGCCGAGATCCATCTCGCGCGGCGTCTTGCCGACGCCGGAAAACATGATGCGGTTTGCCGGAATGCCGGCGGCCAGCGCCCGGCGCAGCTCACCCTCCGAGACGACGTCAACCCCGGCGCCGAGACGCGCCAGCGTCTTCAGCACGGCCTGGTTCGAATTGGCCTTCATGGCGTAGCAGACCATGGCGTCGATATCGGAAAACGCCTTGGAAAACACCGTGTAATGGCGCTCCAGCGTGGCGGTCGAGTAGCAGTAGAAGGGCGTGCCGACGGCCCGCGCGATCTCTGGAACGGGGACGTTCTCGGCGTGCAGGACGCCGTCGCGATATTCGAAGTGGTTCACGGGTGCATTCCGTTAGAGGAGCGGGTCGAGCAGGAAGGGCTTGTCTTCGACATCCGGTTTTTCGGCCGGTACCGCGCCTTCTTCCGGGGTCACCCACAGCGACTGTCCGCGTGCCGGCGTTTCCAGAGGGCCCTTGCGGCCGCAGCCGGCAAGCGCCAGACCGGCCACCGCCAGAATGAAGGCCACACGCACAGTATTTCGCGTCATACAATTCGTTCCTTTGCCGGGCGGTCGATCGACATGCAGCCGTCTTAGCGATTTTTCAGGCGCTTGTGCACCCTATTTCTCTTGATGAGTGGGTCAGAGCAGGTGATCGGTCAGTTGCGCGCCCGCCACCAGGCGATCTGCTTGCGCACTTCCACCGGTGCCGTGCCGCCGAAGGAGGTGCGGCTGGCCACCGAGGCCTCGACCGTCAACACGCCGAAAACCTCGCCGGTGATGGCGGGGTTGATGGCCTGCAGCTCTTCGAGCGAGAGATCGGCCAGATCGCAGCCCTTCTTCTCGGCCAGCGCCACGGCGTGTCCGGTGGCATGATGCGCATCGCGGAATGGCAGGCCCGCCTCGCGCACCAGCCAGTCGGCAAGGTCGGTGGCGGTGGAAAAACCGGAACCGGCGGCGGCCTTCATCCTGATGGTGTTGATGGTCATGTCGCGGACCATGCCGGTCATGGCGGCAATGGCCAGTTCCAGGCTTTCGGCGCTGTCGAAGACCTGTTCCTTGTCTTCCTGCATGTCCTTGGAATAGGCGAGCGGCAGGCCTTTCATGACCGTCAGCAGCGCAATCAGAGAGCCGTTGATGCGGCCGGTCTTGGCGCGCACCAGTTCGGCCGCATCCGGGTTCTTTTTCTGCGGCATGATTGAGGAGCCGGTCGAGAAAGCATCGGAGAGCCGGATGAAACCGAACTGCGGCGTCGACCAGATGACGATCTCTTCGGCAAGGCGCGACAGGTGGACGGCGCAGATCGAGGAAATCGACAGGAACTCCAGCGCGAAATCGCGGTCCGAGACGGTGTCGATCGAGTTGCGGGTCGGCTCGCGGAAACCGAGCGCCTTGGCGGTCATGTGGCGGTCGATCGGGTAGCCGGTGCCCGCCAGCGCCGCCGCACCGATCGGGCTTTCGTCCATGTGCTCGATGGCGTGGCGCACGCGCTGGCGGTCGCGGCCGAACATCTCGACATAGGCCATGCAGTGGTGGCCGAAGGTGACGGGCTGGGCGGTCTGCAGATGGGTGAAACCCGGCATGACTGTTTCGGCGTGCTCTTCGGCGCGATCGAGGAAGGCGGCAATCAGGCTGCCGAGCATGGTCTCGCATTTCTGCAGCTCTTCCTTGACCCAGAGGCGGAAATCGAGCGCCACCTGGTCGTTGCGCGAGCGGGCGGTGTGCAGGCGTCCGGCGGCCGGGCCGATCAGCGTTGCGAGCCGGGCTTCTATGTTCATGTGGATGTCTTCGAGGCGGCGGGAAAACTCGAAGGTGCCGGCTTCGATCTCTGACAGGATCGTGTTCAGGCCGTGAAGGATTTTGTCTTTGTCATCGGCCGCGATGATGCCTTTATGCGCCAGCATCGTCGCATGCGCGATTGAGCCGCGGATGTCCTGGGCATAAAGCTTCTTGTCGAAGCCGATGGAGGCATTTATCTCCTCCATGATCGCATCCGGCCCGGATGCGAAACGGCCGCCCCACATCTGGTTGGAAGATTTGGTGTCAGAAGTGCCGTCTGCCATGAGATGCCCGCCTAGAAGATGATGGCCTGGAGAATGAAATGACCGAACGAAAGACCCTGGGTCTTCCATCCGCCAAACTGATCGCGATTGCCGCCGTTGCCGGGCTGATCGCGGGTGCGGCAGCGGTATACGTGAAGGCAGTGGGGTCTGGCAATGGTTCGGCCGCATCGGCTGCTGTCCAGTGCGAGGGGGCGAAAGAGCAGGCGACGGCCCTGCTGCCGTTCCTCAAGGGCCAGGTGGCGGCGATGTCGCCGATCGACCGGCCGCGCACGGTCGGCGATCTTTCGTTCAAAGGCACCGACGGCAAGGCGATGAGCGTCGCCGATTTTGCCGGCAAGACCGTGCTGTTCAATCTCTGGGCGACCTGGTGCGTGCCCTGCCGCGAGGAAATGCCGGCGCTGAACGCGCTGCAGAAGGAGCTCGGCAATGACAGGTTCGAAGTCGTCGCCGTCAACATCGACACGGGCGGAGACGAGAAACCCAAGGGTTTTCTCGATGAAACCGGCGTGCACGATCTCGGCTTCTACCGTGACAGTTCGATGGGTGTGTTCAACACGCTGAAGAAAGAGGGTCTGGCCTTCGGTCTGCCGGTTACGCTGCTCTTCAACAACAAGGGCTGCCTGATCTCGGGGATGAACGGCCCGGCCGCCTGGGACAGCCCGGATGCCAAGGCGCTGATCAACGCGGCGCTAAACGTCCCGGCGGGCAGCTAGGCCGGATAAATTCGCGGCCGGCGGATTTCGGCAAAGCCGCGGGCGCCGTTCTTGAAAGGGAATTCCGGGGCGGTGTCGAACTCGATGCCGTGGCCATCAGCGGTCAGCGCCAGGACGCGGCGGGAATCCGGACGATCGATGATGCGGGTGATGGTTGCCGGAATGCCCGGACCGTGCTCGTGCCAGACGACATCGGCCGGGCGGAAGAGAATTTCGGCCGGACCGTTGGGCAGGGCATGAGCGTCAAGGCCGACTCCGAGCACATGGGCCTTGCCAGCGGTCACATGGGCCGGAAGCCGGTTGGTATCGCCCAGGAAATTCATCACGAAGGCGTTTTCCGGATGGCGGCAGACCTCCTCCGGCGTGCCCTGTTGGACGATCTTGCCTTTTTCGAGAATGACGACGCGGTCGGCAAGGTCGAGCGCCTCTTCCTGATCGTGGGTGACGAAGAGCGTGGTGATGTTCAGTTCTTCATGGATATGCCGCAGCCAGCGGCGCAGTTCCCGGCGGACATTGGCATCGAGCGCCCCGAAGGGCTCGTCGAGCAGCAGCACCTTCGGGTCCACCGCCAGGGCGCGGGCGAGGGCGACGCGCTGGCGCTGGCCGCCGGAGATCTGGCTGGGGAAACGCTCGCCGAGGCCTTCGAGCTGCACCAGCTTCAGAAGGTCGTTGACGCGATCTGCAATCTCG
Source organism: Pararhizobium sp. (assembly GCA_030655075.1). Taxonomy (GTDB): domain Bacteria; phylum Pseudomonadota; class Alphaproteobacteria; order Rhizobiales; family Rhizobiaceae; genus JAURWE01. The sequence continues at coordinate 4,845 of JAURWE010000098.1, read as the reverse complement.
CTGCGGGAGCGCCTCGTCTTCGAGACCTTCATGCCGAAGGCGATGTTTTCGCCGATGGTCATGTGCGGGAACAGCGCATAGTGTTGGAAGACGAAGCCGACGCCACGATCGCGCACAGGAATATCGGTGGCATTGACGTCGCCGAAGTGGATGGCGCCGCCGTCGGCGAATTCGAGCCCGGCGATCATCCTCAAGATCGTCGTCTTGCCGGAGCCGGACGGGCCGAGCAGGGCCACCAGTTCGCCGCTTTCGATGTCGAGCGAGACGCCGTGCACGGCCCGGAAGGTGTCGAAGGTCTTGACGACATTGTCGAGGTGGATTTTCACGATGCAGTCTCCGGGGATGTCGGGCCGACGAGGGCCGGGCGGCTGACGCGGCCTGCTCCCTGGCGCTCAAGGGCGACTTTGGCGATCAGCGTGACGACCGCCAGCATGGCCAGAATGGATGCGGCAGCGAAGGCGCCGACGGCGTTGTAGTCATGGTAGAGCAGTTCGATGTGCAGCGGCAGCGTGTTGGTCTGGCCGCGAATGTTGCCAGAGACAACCGAGACGGCGCCGAACTCGCCCATGACGCGCGAGTTGCAGAGCACGACGCCATAGAGCAGCGCCCATTTGATGTTCGGCAAGGTTACGGAAAAGAAGGTGCGCCAGCCGCTGGCGCCGAGCGAGGTGGCCGCTTCCTCGAGATCGCGGCCCTGCGCCTGCATCAGCGGGATGAGTTCACGCGCCACGAAGGGGCGGTCACAAACATCGAGGCGAACACGATGCCGGGCAGGGCGAAGAGGATCTTGATATCGGCAGATTGCAGCATTTCGCCGAACAGGCCCTGCAGGCCATAGACGAAGAGATAGGAGACGCCGGCGACGATGGGCGAGATCGAGAAGGGGATTTCGATGACAACCAGCAGCAGGCGGCGGCCGGGGAATTCGAACTTGGTGATGGCCCAGGCGGCGGCGACGCCGAAGACGGTGTTGATGGGGACCGCGATCAGTGCCGTCAGAACCGTGAGCAGGATGGCGTGCCGTGTGTCCGGATGGGCGATGGTGGCGCCGAAATAGCCGATGCCCATGGAAAAGGCCTGGAAGCCGATGACCGCCATCGGGGCGATGACGACGAGCGCCGACAGGACCAGGACGATGCCGATCAGGATTCGCCGGAAGATCGGGGCGTCGCCGACGCGGGGCGGCTTGCGGGTTCGGGGTGCAGCCATCGTCTCAGCCCTTCACGGTGTAGCGCAGGGCGCGGGCCTGCAGCAGGTTTGTCGCGGCGAGCATCAGGAAGGCAGTGATCAGCAGCACCGAGGCGATCGCGGCCGAGGCCGGGTAGTCGTATTCCTCGAGCCGGATGAAGGCGAGGAGCGCTGTGATCTCGGTTTCCAGCGGCTGGTTGCCGGCGATGAAGATGACGGCGCCGAATTCGCCGAGGCTGCGGGCGAAGGACAGCGAGACACCGGCCAGCAGCGCCGGGGTCAGGAGCGGCACGATCACGCGCCAAAAGATCGACAGGTCGCTGCCGCCGAGCGACTGGCCGGCCTCCTCGAAGGCCGGGTCAAGCTCTTCCAGCACCGGCTGCACCGTGCGCACAATGAAGGGCAGGCTGGTGAAGGACATGGCGATCATGATGCCGAGCGGCGTATAGGCGACCTTGATGCCGATGAGGGCCAGCGGCGCGCCGAACCAGCCGTTGCTGGCAAACAGCGTGGTGAGCGCGATGCCGGCGACGGCCGTGGGCAGAGCAAAGGGCAGGTCGACCAGCGCGTCAAGGATCCGGCGGCCGGGAAAGCGGTAGCGTACCAGCACCCAGGCGAGCGCAATGCCGAAGAACAGATTGAAGATCGTGGCGCCGAGAGCGGAGAGCACCGTGACCCGGTAACTCGCCACGGCGCGTTCGGACGAGATGATGCGCCAGTAGTCGGCAAAGCCGAGGCTTGCCGCCTTGAAGACCAGCGCGCCGAGCGGCAGCACGACGATGATCGACACGTAGATGAGGGTGATGCCCAGCGACAGCGGCAGACCCGGCAACACTCGCCGTCTCAAATCGGTGGTCCTTTTCACGCAGAAGAACCGGCGGACGAGGTCCACCGGCTCCAGTCAGATTGTGCGGCTTGTGTTAGCGGCTGCCGTAGAGACTGTCGAGGATCGCGCCTGAGGCAAAATGCTCTTCGGAGATTTTTTTCCAGCCACCGAAGACATCGTCGACGTTTACCAGGCGGATTTCCGGGAACTTGTCCTTGAACTCGGCAGCAACGGCCGGATCATGGACGCGATGGCCGAACTCGGCGGCGATGCGCTGGCCTTCTGGCGTATAGAGGAAGTCGAGATAGGATTTTGCCAGTTCGCGGGTGCCGTGTTTGTCGGCGACCTTGTCGACAATGGCGACCGGGAATTCCGACAGCAGGCTTACCGACGGCACGACGCTTTCAAACTTGTCTTCGCCATACTGCTTGGCGATCGAGCGGGTTTCAGCCTCGAAGGTGATGATGACATCGCCGATCTCGCGCTCGACGAAGGTCGTGGTCGCGGCGCGGCCGCCGGTGTCGAAGACCGGCACGTTGTCGAACAGCTTGGTGATAAATTCCTTCACCTTGGCATCATCACCCTTGAAGGCTTCCTTGGCGTAAGCGGTGGCGGCCAGGTAGGTGTAGCGGGCGTTGCCCGAGGTCTTCGGGTTCGGGAAGACGACCTTCACGTCGTCACGGACGAGATCGCCCCATTCCTTGATGTTCTTCGGATTGCCGGCCCGCACCAGAAAGGACGGGAAGGAATAGAAAGGCGAGGCGTTGTTCGGGAAGGACGTCTGCCAGGCCTCAGTGACAAAGCCATTCTTGGCGAGGAAATCGATGTCGGTCACCTGGTTGAAGGTGACGACGTCGGCTTCGAGACCCTCGACGATGGCGCGGGCCTGCTTGGAGGTGCCGGCATGCGACTGGTCGATGGTGACGCCTGGATGCTGCTTGATGAAGGCCTCGTTCTCGGCCGCAAAAACTTCGCGCGCCACATCATAGGAGGCGTTCAGCAGTTTTTCTTCGGCATGGGCGGAGAAGGGGGCCGCCAGGGCGAGGATCGCCGCGCCGACGAGGAGAAAACGGTTCATTCTGTGTGGACTCCCGAGACTTGTCTGATGTGTCAGGCGACCATACAGGGTGGCTCAGGCCGATCCGAGGTATCGCGGACCAATGAGAGGGGTGCATCGCGAAAAAAATTGCGCCGAAGTGACGTTCGGCGGTCGATTATCGCGTCGGAACAGGCACTTCGCCGCGATAGTCGTAAAAGCCGCGGCCCGACTTGCGGCCGAGCCAGCCGGCTTCGACATATTTGACCAGCAGCGGGCAGGGGCGATATTTGCTGTCCGACAGGCCGTCGTGCAGCACCTGCATGATCGACAGACAGGTATCGAGCCCGATGAAATCGGCCAACTGCAGCGGACCCATCGGATGGTTGGCACCGAGTTTCATCGCCGTGTCGATGGCCTCCACCGAGCCAACGCCTTCATAAAGCGTGTAGATCGCCTCGTTGATCATCGGCAGCAGGATGCGGTTGACGATGAAGGCCGGGAAATCCTCGGCGACCGTGATGGTCTTGTCGAGTGCCGTGACATAGGCCTTAGCCGAGGTGAACGTGTCCTGCTCGGTGGCAATGCCGCGCACCAGCTCGACCAGCTTCATGATTGGCACCGGATTCATGAAATGGATGCCCATGAAGCGTTCCGGGCGATCGGTGGCCGATGCCAGGCGGGTGATCGACAGCGACGAGGTGTTGGTGGCGAGAATGGCTTCGGGACGCAGCACCGGGCAGACCTGGCCGTAGATCTTGCGCTTGACGGTTTCGTCTTCGGTGGCGGCCTCGATGACGAGGTCCATGGGCGACAGATCGTTGATGTCGCTCGAGCCCTTGATCAGGGCAAGTGCTGCCTTGCGCTCCTCGTCGGTGGTCTTGCCGGAGGAGACCTGCCGGGCGAGGTTGCCGTGGATCGTCGCCAAACCGGATTCGATCCGCTCGGGCGCCAGATCATAGATCTGAACCCGGTAGCCGGCCATCGCCGAGACATGGGCAATGCCGCAGCCCATCTGGCCCGCACCGATAATTCCGACATTCTTGATGATCATGATCTGTCTCGCGGGTTCGAAAGGGGCGGTTCTGTCAGTTTAAACGGTCCGTTGCGGGCGCGTTTACGGCAGGTGGCAGGAGGCCAGGTTCAGCCCGCAAAGTGATAATGCCATGTCGCAGCTTTTTCCAGCCTTTATTCGATTGCGACCTTTTGTCCGATGCCTGCAAAACAAAAAGCCGGAGCAGAGCCCCGGCTTTCTCGTCGTTTTTGAGCGGTGCTTCTTACAGCGCCTTTTCCAGCTCCGGCAGGATGTCGAACAGGTCGCCAACGAGGCCGTAGTCGGCGACCTGGAAGATCGGGGCTTCTTCGTCCTTGTTGATGGCGACGATGACTTTTGAATCCTTCATGCCGGCCAGATGCTGGATGGCGCCGGAGATGCCTACGGCGATGTAGAGCTGCGGGGCGACGACCTTGCCGGTCTGTCCGACCTGCCAGTCGTTCGGCGCATAACCTGCGTCAACCGCCGCGCGGGAGGCGCCGACGGCCGCGCCGAGCTTGTCGGCCACCGGCAGGATGACCGCCTGGAACTTTTCCGACGAGCCGAGCGCTCGTCCGCCCGAGATGATGATCTTGGCAGACGTCAGTTCCGGACGGTCGGACGAGGACAGCGCGTCCTTGACAAAGGTCGACAGGCCCGGATTGGCAGCGGCAGCGATGGTTTCGACGGATGCGGAGCCACCTTCAGCGGCGGCGGCAAACGAGGCGGTGCGCACGGTGATGACCTTTTTGGCGTCGGTCG
>JAURWE010000097.1 GCA_030655075.1 Pararhizobium sp. | reverse complement strand
CAGAAAAAAATCTTATTTTTATCTCAAGTATCAGCGTCGCCTACAGGGATGTAGGCGCTTAGCGTGAGCACGACTTGCATGGACGCAGGAGCAGTTGCCGAGGAGCGGAAGCTGCATCTGCGTTCTATTATATTGATGTCCGAGTAGTTACCCTAAACCGACTTTTATTGCTTAGCACCCACCTGGCTGGCGCATTTTACACACATACTGGAATAAGGTATGGCTTTTAATCGCTCCTTACCGATCGGTTGGCCGCAAACCTGACACAGTCCGTACTGGCCCTTATCTATTCTGACGATAGCCTGCTTGACCATTTCCATTTCCGTTCTGGCCGCATTGCCCAAGCCATCCAAAACTTCATCATTTTCCGCTTGAACCGCCTGCTCTTCAAAGTCTTTATCTAAAGGTTCTTTAACATCATGCGTAATTTTAGCCAGTCGTTCATCAAGATCTTCCAGCATGTCGATTAGACTGTGGCGTACCGCTTCATATTCTTTCATAACAAATCCCTCTTTTGTCCGGCCTTAGCGGCGTTTGAATCTTGCTCTATAATAAAGCCGATTTTCATTTATAACCTAGAACATCCTATCACTCCCCATGCAAAATGCAATCCATCAGCTTTTAGATTCAGCCAATCAGGTCATACTCGGAAAACCTCATCAGGTTCGGCTTGCTCTTTGTTGTCTGCTAGTGCTCAGTCAACTTTATTCTGACCGTTAAACTGGATGTGGGCGCGGCTTCAGTCGCTACTGGGCGGCTAAAGCCGCCCCCACAGTTACAGGAACCCGTCATTTCTAAATTGACTAAGCACTACACCGGAATGAGCTAGAGCGGGCGCATGGAAAGCGCTATTCTGAAAAATGTAACCCATGCCGCGTGCAATATAGTTCAATTATCAACCCCAAACCATGTCGACCTTCCGCTTTCAGCAGTTTTCAGTCTTACAAAAACGCTCCGGCATGAAAATATGCACCGATACCGTTTTATTCGGCGCTATGGCTCCGGTCAAACAGGGCGACCGAGTGCTGGACATCGGCGCAGGAACCGGTGTGCTTACACTAATGGCTGCTCAGCTGGGTGCGGCGAAAGTGACTGCCGTGGAGTTGACACAAGAAGCTTATCAAGAAGCCGATATTAACTTCAACAACAGCCCGTGGGCGGAACGACTTGAGCTTGTGCATCAGGATATTCAAGGCTTTGCGTTAACCGCCGACCGGCAATACGACCTCGTCATCAGCAATCCGCCGTTTTTCGAAAATCATCTCAAGACCGCCGATACCCTTAGAAATACCGCCCGGCATACCGATCGACTGCCCTTTGCCGATTTGATCCGCATTGCAGGAAGTTTATTATCTCCGCAGGGTTTGTTTTACCTGTTGCTTCCCGCCCATGCGGCAGCAAAGTTTTCCGCCCAAGCATCAGCATCGGGGTTTTATTTGATCAATCAAACCGATTTTCAAGGCTATACGCATAACGAAACCAAAGTATCCGCGCTGACATTCAGTCGCACAGCGGCTGTGCTGCAAGCAAGGTTGTTGACGATCTATGAATCCCACAACGTTTATAGTTCAGACAGCGCGGCTTATTTAGCGGATTTTTTATTGAGGTTTGCTAGAGACCATCCTAAGCGACCAAGCTAAAGGACTAATCAAATCAGCAAGGCCTGGATGGAGCTTGCGAAATCCAGGACTTTATGGCTCCGTATTCCGCTACGCTACTACGGGCTACAAGATTTTCGTCACGTTGATGGTGCGACCTTGGTCGCCATTTATGTAACTGAAGCAAACACGTCCCTGTGTTGCAGATTTCAAATGTTAATCAAATTATCTGACAACGCGGTGTCCGCGGCCGCTCATACAGTTGTTATAAGCATTTTTGAATTTGTCTTCCGCACTAAGACCCTTGGCTGCGCCGCCGCCAAAACCACCCGCTGCAGCGCCTATGGCAGCGCCCGTGCCCGGACTTCCAGTGAATGCGCCAACAATTGCACCTCCAGCGGCTCCAATTAAGCCACCGACTCCCGCACCTATCGCGGTTTCTTTTGTGGTTCCACCCGATGCTTGACTGGCAAGTTGTTTGCATTCTGCCATATCCTGGTTAATTCGATACGCATTAGGAGAGCCGGCGGGATCGACTGTGGGCGTCCATCCGCCGTAGCTGTAGCAACCTGAGATTAATGCGCTGCCTATAAAAACGATGCTGGTTGTTAATTTTTTCATATCGATTTCCTTTAGTAGTGAAGTTTATTGCAATGGTAATTCAATATTTATGAATAAAAAATGAACAGAAACCACTTTTAAAACTAACCATAATTATAGTTCTCTTAAAACTTGTAGTGGAGATTTATTAACCGCATCTTTCACCCCCCAGCATCCGGCCAGACCAACAAATAAAGCGCCGGTTAATGGAGTAAGTCCCCACAGGTAAACATTGACACTGTAATCCAAATGCATGACCTGTGTATATAGGGCATAGATAATGGCTTCTGAAATGGCAGATTCAACTCCGAAGTGCAATTCTAGTAATCATGCGGCTTTTTGCACCTGCTCAGCAAAAAATACCTCATGAGGTGTTTTAAAATTGAGTGTTTTTCGAGGACGATGAGAGGGTGTAAATAAATTCGTGTAACCGCTTATTTTCAGAGCCGTACAATACGGCTCCATAAGGAGAGAAGATGAGCGACCTGATTAAAGACCCAAAATTGATTTTAGCCATGCAAGAA
>JAURWE010000096.1 GCA_030655075.1 Pararhizobium sp. | reverse complement strand
TTAATGCGGAGAAAAGTGGTGAAACCGGGTGCCGAAAGGTGCCTTAAAAGAGGCTTGAGCCGTATGAGGGGAAACTCTCAAGTACGGTTCTTAGGGGAGAAAAAGGCAGTAATGCCTTTTTCTTACCCGACAGAATACGCACATTGCCATTTAAAATATAACAATTTATAATTAAACATGTATATTTTATTATAGGGAATACAATGAAAACATTTACTATTTCTGAAGCCCGTAGTGCGGTTCAGTCTGGCGGTGTATTGTCTGCTAATTTAACGCCTGTTGGCAGCATGTTTGCCCTTGAATTTGAAACCAGAAACGGTGCTGCTATGTTAATCGCATCGGTAAGCAAAGAAGTGCGCCGGTTCTCCAATCCCATTAAAGCTTTCGAAATCATTCGTGATCTTGGTTTGGAAGGTGGGCGTTTCTCTGTTACGGGGTGGCGGCCCAATGAACGGGTGCTTGATCGAGCCACTAGGCCTGATAAGTCTGCTGCCTTGCGTGCAGCACACAAGGCGGCCGACCTAAAACGCACCCTTGAATCCAGAATTCAAGAAGCCGATAGTTTGAATACGGTTTGGCAGGACCACAACGAAGTATTCGAAGAATTAGAAAAACGCTATGCGGATTGAATTTTTACCCAGCGCTCATCTTGATTTGATTGAAATTACAGACCATTATCGGAAAGTAAGTGACAACAAACTAGCCCGACGAATGATAAGTCTAATTAGGCGTCAAATTGAAGTATTGGCTGATCATCCAGAATCTGCAGTGCTATATGAATTGGTGCCAGGGATTCGGCGTTTAGTTGTGGCGAAGGGCGCTTACTTGGTATTTTATCGTATCTCTAATAGTGTACAAATATTGCATATTCGACGAGGTGAACGTGAACCAGTAACGGTGCAAAATATGGACGACAGATTACGCTAGTTCCCAGGCTCCCGAGACTGTGAAAGTATTCGTATTTAGAAAATAACCACGAAGAACACGGAGAGCACGAAGTTTTTAATGGGCTCTTCCCGATTTCGTGGGGTGACCACTACATATAGTGTTAGGCATAACCAAATAACCGCCGGCCTTCGACATCGAGCCAGATATGCTGGAATAACCGACCTAAGTCATATATCCCATAGCAACGCCGCTTGATGAC
>JAURWE010000050.1 GCA_030655075.1 Pararhizobium sp. | reverse complement strand
CCATCGCAGTGGGCCTGCTCTATGCGATCCCGTTATTGCTGGACCGGTTGCTGGGCCCCAGCCTCGGGCCGTGGGGGCGCATTGCTCTGCTCCCTGCCGCCATAGCGGCGACCGAGTTTGCCGTCGGCGCCATTCTCCCGGTGGGAACGAGTGTGGGGATGCGGGCGATCACGCAGAGCGAGAATCTGGCGCTGCTTCAGATTATCAGCCTGACCGGACCCTATGTCATCGCGTTCCTCATCGGCTGCGCCGCAACGGTCGCCAATCACATCTGGGAGGCACAAACTCCGCAAGCGATCCTGCATAAAGGCGGCCTGTTCGCCGCAACTCTGCTCGTGATCCTCGCGGCAGGTCAATTGCGCCTCACCTTCGGCGCCGACATCGGCGCGCCGACCGTAAAGATCGCCGGCATCACTCCGCCTATGGCACTGCGCGACGCGGCCAACGGGCTGGTCTCGATGTCGAGCTTTCCACCGTCTGCGGACGCGTTAGCAGCGACCCGCACACCCGCGGCACGAGCCGCCAATGCTGCGATCCTCGAAGCACTGCTGGCAGACAGCCGCGAGGCCGCGAAGGCAGGCGCCCAAATCGTCATCTGGTCCGAGACTGCGGCGCCCGTGATCGCCGAGGACAAGCCCGCGTTGCTGCGCCGGGCGGCCGCGCTCGCGCGCGAGGAGCGCATCTACATCAACGTCGCGGTGGGAGTTGCCTTCGCACGCAATGAAACTTTCCTGATCGCGCCCGACGGCAAGACACAATGGCACTATCGGAAAAATCATCCGGTGCCGGGCATGGAACCGGTCGCGCCCTTTGCCAATGCGCCGCCTCTGGAGCAGACGCCTTTCGGAACACTTTCCAACATCATCTGCTTCGACGCGGACTTCCCCGCGCTCGCTCGCATCAACGCCGACATCCTGATCGTCCCGGCGTGGGATTGGCCTGAGATCGCCATTGCGCACACGATGCACATGGCCCGGCTGCGTGCCATCGAGAACGGCTATTCCCTGGTCCGCGTCGATTATAACGGAACATCGGCGGTGTTCGACCCCATGGGCCGGATCATCGCACGGCAGGATACGACAACGGGCGGCGCCTACATGATGTTGGCGGACGTCCGGGTCAGCGGCGCGGCGACCCTCTATGCGTGGGTCGGTGACCTGTTCGCGTGGCTTTGCGTTCTCGCTTCTGGCGTTCTCATCGCGTTCGCGCGTCGTCGCCACCGCATCTAGATCATCCGATGCGTGGGGGGTGCGGTCTGTCGGCTTCCGGATCCAGAAATATGAATGCCGCTATTCTAGGCACAACGCTTGCCTATTAGCTGGGGTAAACCGCAATCCGCTCAGCGACGCCTGCCGGTCGTACAGCCCATAGAGCGCTCAGTAGCCAATGAACGCTGTCAGATCTGACCGCCGAGTGACAACGCGGCTGTGCAGGCGGCGGGAGCGACGACCCCTAACCGGCGTCGAGGATTTCCTTTCGATAGTTGCGCCGGAGCACCCGCGCGAGCGCGAGGTGCAGCGCGATCGCGATAAAATAGAAGGGAACGAGGCTGTAAAAGGCGAGCTCCAGCGAATTGTCCGGATGCGTCGGTTTCAACCAGTCGCTGACGGCACCCAGCCATGT
>JAURWE010000094.1 GCA_030655075.1 Pararhizobium sp. | reverse complement strand
ATTCATTTTTTTTCGCATCGATTCGCCTTGTAAATTGATCCGATGGGCATTGTGCATCAATCGATCTAAAATGGCGTCGGCTAAGGTATTATCACCAATCGCGTCATACCATTGTTCTGTCGGCAATTGGCTGATAATGATAGTTGCAGATTGCTCATAGCGATCATCCATAATTTCCATCAAATCATTTCGGGTGGCTGCATTTAAAGGCTCCAGAAAAAAGGAAAAAAGAGGACGCTACCCTTTTTTCTTCCCTTTATCATTTTTAGGCCGTCCCAAAGGGCGATAATGTAACGATCTGCCCGCTATCTTTTCCAGTTTGTGAATAAATTTATCCGCGCCACAAGGCAGACCTTTTTCAATATTGCGCCGCAATAGCTCAATTTTTTCGGGATCATCGCCCTCGGCTAACCATTTTGACCAACTCGTCCTAAGCTTGCATTGCTTTATCCAGTCAGGTTTTTGGCTCAAAATCGGATCGTTGTTTAACCCGCAATGCGCTGCAGCGCTCGACCAAGGATAATCTTCCGCCTTGGCAACCATTTTTGCCCGCACCGGATTGCGTTCGACATAGCGGATAGCCGCCCATAAGTATGCGTCTTCCAGCGCCGATGAAAAAAAACCGCCCTTGCCACAAGTGACCTTTCCAGCCTTGACGCCGGTTTATCCGCTGGGCATAACGCATGTGCAAGGGCTTTAAAACCCGTTGCAGCCCTTCCTCTGTTGCGGGTACAGCGATCAGATGAATGTGGTTGGTCATCAGGCAGTAGGCCAAAATATCAACCTTATGTTTTTCGCAATAGCTCTTCAGCCAGTCGAGATAAGCCTTTCGATCGTCATCATAAAAAAACACACTTTCCTGCCGGTTTCCACGCTGGGTAATATGATGCGGTATATCCGCAAATACTGTTCTACTTAATCTTGGCATGGTGCCATTCTATTTGAATTCTCTTAAAAAGGGTAGCGTTCCCTTTTGTTCTTTCTGTTTTGGCAGGGCAAGCGCCTATAAATTTTAAGCTTTTAAAATCAATTAGATAAAAGCATAAAAAGCTGAAAATTAATTCACTTTTAGCTGTAACCGTTTGATTATCTGATAATTAAAAAAGTCAAATGCGTTTGCCCTGACTGTTTTGGATAGTTGCATTGTCATGGCGCCCTTCCCCGGTATAGGTTATTAATAGCAATCATGTCCAGATATCATCAGCAAACAGGTCAATGCTGTAAGCTGTTAGTTTACTTTCCATCCGGATCAGTAACGCCTTTCGTTGCCTGACTCAATGAATTGATCAAATCAATTGGCAAAGGAAACACAATGATAGAAGACTTATCACCTGCTATTTCAGTCAAGGTTTGCAGGTAGCGTAATTGTATCGCTTCCGGCTGTTTTGCCAATATCCGAGCAGCGGCAAGCAATTTTTCTGAAGCCTGTAGTTCACCTTCCGCATGAATGATCTTGGCACGTCTCGTTCGCTCCGCTTCTGCCTGTTGTGCAATCGATCGAATCATACTTTCATCTATATCAACATGCTTGATTTCCACATTGGCAACCTTGATTCCCCAAGCATCAGTCTGTGCATCAAGCAAGGTCTGAATGTCGATATTGAGTTTGTCTCGTTCAGCCAGCATCTCATCAAGCTCATGTTGACCCAATACAGAACGCAAGGTTGTTTGGGCTAGTTGACTGGTCGCATCATAAAATTGTTCAACTTGAATAATGGCCTTCTGTGGATCAATAACCCGAAAATAAACCACCGCATTCACCTTGACTGAAACATTATCTCGAGAGATGACATCCTGTGTCGGTACATCCATTACAATAGTACGAAGATCAACCCGTACCATTTGTTGAATAAATGGAATGATGATGATAAATCCCGGTCCTTTGACGCCATAAAATCGACCGAGTAGAAACACGACCCCACGCTCATATTCACGTAATATTCTTATTGCACTGAAAAATAATCCCAATACGGTAAGGAGCAAAATTGATAAAAAAGATAACGTCATAACGGATCCTCCTTTGTAGTTTCAGGTATTACATCCAAGATCAAACCATGAATAGCTTTTACTCTCGCTTTTTGACCTTTTTTCATTGGTATATTGGTGTGCGCGTTCCAAATTTCACTATGAACACGAACGTGTCCCTGCTTATCAAACCCCTCTATGGCTTCACAGACAGCACCTATCATTTCTTCCATGCCGGAAACAACAGGATTGCGCCGGGTCTTAAATACCAATCCTAATGCCAGAATAAAAAAGGCAGCTGTGGTAAACGCAAAGCCAGCAATCAAGCCAAAATTGATACCATAGCCCGGCAAATCAGTATCAATTAAAATGACTGAGCCTGTGACAAAAGCAACGATCCCCCCCAAACCTAATATGCCAAAACTGGGCTGAAAGGCTTCAGCCGTCATCAATGCAATTCCTAGCAGAATAAGCGCTAACCCGGCGTAGTTGATAGGCAAAATCTGGAACGAAAACAAGGCCAGCAAAAGACAAATCGACCCCACTGTACCGGGCAAGATGGCACCGGGATTGGAAAACTCGAAAATCAAGCCGTAAATTCCAACCAACATCAGAATATAAGCGATATTGGGGTTGGTAATGACTTCTAACGCTCGGTTTCGCCAGTCCGGCGCGAGTTTTTCTACCTCCAAGTTAGTCGTATTAAGTGTTTTTTCCCCACCCAACACCTTGACTGTTCGACCATCCAATTGCCGGAACAAATCAAACTGGTCGGTTGCCACAATATCAATAACATTTTGTTCCAGTGCCTCCTCAGCCGGCAAACTCACCGCTGTACGCACTGCCTGCTCAGCCCATTGCTCATTGCGTCCTCTTAATTTTGCCAAACTACGGATATAGGCCACGGCATCATTCACCGCTTTTTTTGTCATGAAATCACCTAGAGCCGTATCAGGCTCTTTATTTTCCGTTTTATCATCCGATGAGGGTTTATCGTAACCAGGAGTGACCGAAGGTATAATTTGAACGGGTGTTGCTGCGCCAAGATTGGTCGCCGGTGCCATGGCGGCTATATGACTCGCATAAAGAATATAAGTACCGGCACTGGCGGCTCGAGAGCCACCTGGTGTGACATAGGTAATGATAGGAACAGGTGAAGCGATTATTTTTTTGATGATTTTTCGCATGGATAAATCCAAGCCGCCCGGCGTATCCATTGTTAATAGAACCAATTCTGTATTGGCCTGATTAGTCTTATCCAATGCACGCTCAAAATAATCGGCCGTCGCCGGACCGATAATGCCATTTATCTCGAGTACATATGCCTGTTTTGGCTGATCTAGCTTAACAGTAGCCTGTGCAGGCGCACCTGCGATGATCAGCCAAAAAATATTTAATGCAAGGAGAATCTTCATAGCTAAACACCTTGAATGTTTTACAGCTCCGTGTTTAGACTACTCCACATTAAATGATTAAACAATATGATTTATATACTATCACTCAGATGGGGCTTACTAACTTGCTTAGCAAAAAGAATAGGGTAGATTAGAGAGCAGGTTCTGGCGCTGTCACCCGATCGGTTGAGTCGTAAAATGCCTACCAGGTCTTGCTCATTTAGGAACTGGCCCGTCATGGGGTCGACATAGTCTTCATCAAGGCACCGCACTCTGGGAACCCCGGAAGATCAGCGGAACGACCCTAGCCAAAAACACTCCCGGTGCTACGATGCTTGCCATCCAGAAGCGACAACACTACATCACCCATTGCACAACGGCGCTCAGGCCAAGGAATCAAATCAATCAAACACGAAATCAAGTCCACAATTTCCGTAAACACGCCATTTCGCTCCAACGTAATTGTTTCATACAGAACTTCTCAGTGTTTGCTGTGGAAACGTCTTATTAATCACTTTCTCAAACAACGGGATAGTCAGGAAACCCGACTTCACCAATATCACCAACGTAATCCTAAACCACGCTTATCTTCAGGCGCGGACGCACCATTGGTTATTCGATCTTTAACGGCGTAGACTATCTTTTATTATAATAGCGGATCAAAAGCTTCTTCAAAACACCTTCCGGCTTTAGATGGTTACTTCGCTTACCTGCCGCTCCACAATAACCTAAGTGAGCGGGATATTCGTGATTACGTCAAAAAACGAAAAATAAGTGGCGGGCACGTAGTGAAACGGAGCGAAAGTAACATTCCACCGCTATCCGATTT
>JAURWE010000090.1 GCA_030655075.1 Pararhizobium sp. | reverse complement strand
GTCATCATTAAAGGATTCACTGCGGCGAAATTGTTTTAGCTGTTCCAGCAGCACTTCAATGATGGCCTGTGGGGTTTGCTGAGCATGTTGAACAAGGATATCACTGACGCGCTGTAGACCGAAAAACTCGCCATCGGCGTTTTCTGCTTCGGTTAAACCGTCGGTATACAGCAGGATTAAGTCACCTTGGGATAGCGTGGTGATTTTTTCTTCAAAAACTACATTTTTGTTTACACCCAGTATTAATCCCTCCGCATCCAGTTGCCTGCATTCACTTTGAAAAGACCTGAGTAACAGGGGTGGCGGGTGTCCGGCATTGGCAAAACTTAATTGTTGGTAGCTGATGTCATATTGTAAATAAAACAAAGTGATAAAGTAGTCCGATTTGTCCAGATCCTCAAAAAGAAAATTATTGAGTATGGTCAGCGTTTCTGCGGGCGTACCCGAGCCGTTTGCCTGACTCCGAATGGCGCTACGGGTTTCCACCATAAACAGGGCAGGGCCGATTGAATGCCCGGAAACATCGGCAATAATCATGTCCAGACAGGTTTCATTACGGTAAAAATAATCAAAATAATCGCCGCCGACCTGGTCGGCCGGCAGACAATAACCGGTGACTTCAAAATGAGCCGATTTAATCGGCACCGAGGGCGATAAAGATGCCTGAATGCGTTGGGCAATCTTGATTTCACTTTGAGCAATGGCTAAGTTAACTTGCGCTAAGCGAATCTGCTGCTCGGCTGTTTTTCGCTTGGTAATATCGTGGATAAAACCGCTGAATATATACGTGTTGCCCAATTTTAACGGAGAAAAGCTAAGTTCAACAGGAAATTCAGTGCCGTCGCGACGCATGGCGGTCTGCTCAAGCAATTGATTGAAAAGCGGGCCATGCCCTGTATGCAGGAAGTGTTCCAATCCTTGTCGGTGCGCGTTGCGAAATCGTGGCGGTATGATTAACGCTTCAAGACGCCGGCCGATGGCTTCTTCCTTAGTCCAGCCGAATATTTTTTCGGCTGGGTGGTTCCAGTCGTTAATGATACCGTTTGAATCCATAATCACGATGGCGCTTAAGGAGCTTTCAATAATCATTCGTGTACGTTTTTCACTTTCGATCAGCGCATCCTGAAAGTGTATTCTGGCGGTAATATCCCGATCGACGCCTCTCCATTTAAGCAGTTTTCCGGCTGCATCGATTATCGGCAATCCGGTCGATTCGGTCAGTATTGATCGGCCGTCTTTATGCTGATAATGAGCCAACAACGCATAAAAAGGCCGATGGCTGGTTGCGTACTGCTGCTGCTCAGCTTTATCCTGTGGGGTTAAAAACTCGGTATAGTGTTTGCCTAGCACTTCATCCGGACTATAGCCCAGTATTTGAGTAACAGCGGCGCTGCTATAGCTATAGTAACCATTGGGATCCTGCTCCCATAACCATTCGCCGGCCATTTCAGCCATCTGTCGAAAACGTTCTTCACTTTCGGCAAGCGCCGATTCGACGCTGAAGTCTTCGGCAGACCTGTCCTGAATCAACAAAACAATCTCGGTTTTGTTGGGTGTCCGGTTGGATAAGGCAAACAGCGAGACGAATCCCCGGATTTTATTATTTGCCTTGGTAACAATTTCGCCGACAAAGCCTGTCCTGAACTGAGCCGAAGGACTTTGGCCGGCAATTACATTGGCAAGGGCGGCCTGCCATACTGCCTTGTCGTTTCCGGCAGCGTAGATAAGGTCAACAGGCTTGCCGATGAGTTCTTCTTCGCCATAGTCTAAAAACATAGCGGCAGAGGGACTAAGCTGTTTAATACGCAGTACGGCATCCTCCGAACGAATCAGCTCAAGGACAATGATATGGGGTGTGAGCTGATGCATGCTGTTCAGCTGGTAGGATGTACTGACGAAGGACGCGTATCGTTTACGATGGATACGACATGCTCAGGGTAAGTTTCATGAGGTTCAGTACACCCTATGAGTTCATGCAGGGTTGCGGTGTCTAGTTCTGCAAATATAAATAAGTTCATCATCCGCTCGCCTGAAGCACACTAAAAAATAAATGCGGAATACTTACCCGGAATAAGTTCGGCGCCACATCGATGATAAAAAACTCAATACCATTTGGCAATCTATATTTAGTGCGGCTGTGATACGGTACGGGCTATTTTGCCGGTTTATGATGGTGCTTTGATGCAGGTGGATGTTGAGGGTAGAGCGAACTAGTGCTCAGTCAACTTTATTCTGACGGTTACGCAACTGGATGTGGGGGCGACTTCAGTCGCCACTGGGCGGCTAAAGCCGCCTCCACAGTTACAGGAATCCGTCATTTCTAAATTGACTA
>JAURWE010000086.1 GCA_030655075.1 Pararhizobium sp. | reverse complement strand
GCGCTCGCGGTCTTCGGCGGCATCGATCATGTCGGGCGAAGTGCCGATGATCGGCACGCCGTTGGCTTCGAGGTCGAGCGCCAGCTTCAACGGCGTCTGGCCGCCGTACTGCACGATCACGCCGAGCGGCTTTTCCTTGTCGACGATCTCGAGCACGTCTTCGAGTGTGTGCGGCTCGAAGTACAGGCGGTCGCTGGTGTCGTAGTCGGTCGACACAGTTTCCGGATTGCAGTTGACCATGCTGGTCTCGTAGCCGTCCTCGCGCATGGCGAGCGCGGCGTGGACGCAGCAGTAGTCGAACTCGATGCCCTGGCCGATGCGGTTGGGGCCGCCGCCAAGCACCATGATCTTCTTCTTGTCGGTCGGGTCGGCCTCGCACTCGTCCTCGTAGGTCGAGTACAGGTAGGCCGTGTTGGTTGAGAACTCGGCGGCGCAGGTGTCGACGCGCTTGTAGACCGGGCGCACACCCAGCGCGCGGCGCTTCTCGCGGATCGCGGTGTCCGTGGTCTTGAGCTGGAAAGCCAGGCGCCGGTCGGAGAAGCCCTTTTTCTTGAGCGCGAGCAGCGTGTCCTTGTCGATGTCGTCGAGCGACTTCGTTTCGAGTTCGAGTTCGATCTTCACGATTTCCTCGATCTGCACGAGGAACCACGGGTCGATTTTGGTCAGCGCGAACACTTCATCGACGGAGAGGCCCATCGCGAAGGCATCGCCGACGTACCAGATGCGCTCGGGGCCGGGCTCTCCCAGTTCCTTCTCGAGCACTTCGCGGTCCTGCGTCTTTTCGTTCATGCCGTCGACGCCGACCTCGAGTCCACGCAGCGCCTTCTGAAACGACTCCTGGAAGGTGCGGCCCATCGCCATCACCTCGCCGACCGACTTCATCTGCGTCGTGAGGCGCGAATCGGCCTGCGGAAATTTCTCGAAGGCGAAACGCGGGATCTTGGTGACCACGTAGTCGATTGACGGCTCGAAGGACGCCGGCGTGGCCCCACCGGTGATCTCGTTGCGCAGCTCGTCGA
>JAURWE010000077.1 GCA_030655075.1 Pararhizobium sp. | reverse complement strand
GCACGCGGTAGACGGTGCGACCGGCCTGCTCGCGCTCGGTCACGCGGGCCTCGACCCCCATCAGCGAGAGCTTGGCGCGCTGTGCCTCGGCATCTTCGGTGGTGCGGAAGGCACCGGCCTGCACGAAATACATGAACGGGTCGGGCCCGGTCGGCGTGGCGGCCGCCACGGTGGTCTGGGGCGGCGGATTGTTGCCGGCGCGGGAGCGCGCGAGGTCGCCAAGCGGGTCGGTCGACGAAGCGCTGGCATTGGCTTCGGCGGATACCGGCGCGCCGCGGTTGGTACGTGCGGCCGGGTCGGCGGGCTTGCCGTTCGGCGCGACCACCACGGGGACCGGGCCGGTGCTCGGCTGATTCAGCGGGCCGGTGGTGGCGGGGGTCGGTGCCGGCTTCGGGGCCGCGGCCTTGCCGGCCAGCGGCGCGTTCGGGTCCCAGTCGCGGTTCTTGCGGGCCTCGGCCTCGTCCTGCTCAGCGCCGCCGCGCTGCGTCTTGGTCATGAACGGAATCGGCACCTTGGTGACATAGACCGCAATGCCCAGCGCGACCCCGAGCCCGAGCACGAGGCCGATGATCAGGCCGATGACGACATTGCCGCGTTGCGTTTTTTTCATGGGAAGCTCGCTCACATTTTCTCGGGGGCACTGACCCCCAGCACCGCCAGGCCATTGTGCAGCACCTGCGCACACGCGGCGACCAGCGCCAGGCGGGCCTGTTTGACGTTTTCGTCGTCCACCAGCACGCGCTCGGCGTCGTAGTAGCTGTGCAGGTTGGCGGCCAGTTCGCGCAGATAGAAGGTCACGTCGTGCGGCGCGAAATCGCGCGCTGCCGTGGTCAGCATCTCGGGGTATTTGGCGAGCTGCAGCATCAGCGTCTGCGCTTGCGGCACCTCGAGCGGCGACAGGTCGACGCCCTGCAGCGACGCCACGTCGCCGCCCCAGTCGCGCAGCATCTTGCGGATCCGCGCATGTGCGTACTGCACGTAGAACACCGGGTTGTCGTTGCTCTGCGAAACCGCGAGGTCTACGTCGAACAGGTATTCCGTGTCGGGCTTGCGCGAGAGCAGGAAGAAGCGCACGGCGTCGGTGCTGGTCCACTCGATCAGGTCGCGCAGCGTCACGTAGCTGCCGGCGCGCTTGCTGATCTTGACTTCCTCGCCGCCTTTCATGACGCGCACCATGGTGTGCAGCACATAGTCAGGGTAGTCGGCCGGGATGCCTTCGCCGGCCGCCTGCAGCCCGGCGCGCACGCGCGCGATGGTGCCGTGGTGGTCGGTGCCCTGGATGTTCACCACCTGGTGGAAGCCGCGCTCCCACTTGGCGATGTGGTAGGCCACATCGGGTACGAAGTAGGTGTACGTGCCGTCGCGCTTTTTCATCACGCGGTCCTTGTCGTCGCCATAGTCCGTCGACTTCAGCCACAACGCGCCGTCCTGCTCGTAGGTCTTGCCGGCCGCCACCAGCTTGTCGACCGCGGCCTCGACCTTGCCGCTCGTGTAGAGGCTGGACTCGAGGTAGTAATGGTCGAAGCGGACACGGAACGCCTTCAGGTCCAGGTCCTGCTCGCGCCGCAGATAGGCCACGGCGAATTCGCGGATCGCGTCAATGTCATCGATGTCGCCACTCGCCGTGACCTCGCGGTCGTCCGACTTGACCGTCCTTTTCGCCTTGAAGTCGTGCGCGATGTCGGCGATGTATTCGCCGTTGTAGAAGGCCTTGCTGGCCGGATTGTCCGGGTCGGTCGGCCAGCATTCGTCGCCGGGCTTGAAGCCCCGGGCCCGCAGCTGGGTGCTGTGGGCCAGCGTCTGGATCTGGACGCCCGCATCGTTGTAGTAGAACTCGCGCCAGACCTGGTCGCCCTGGGTGGCGCGCAGGTTGCAGATCGCATCGCCGAGCGCAGCCTGGCGACCGTGGCCCACATGCAGCGGGCCGGTCGGGTTGGCGGAGACGAACTCCACCAGCACGCGCTCGTCGTTCGGCGGCTGCTGCCCGAAGCCTGCGCCATCGGCCAGCACCTCGCGCACGATCTGCTGCTTGGCCGCGGTTTTGAGCCGGATGTTCAGGAAGCCGGGGCCGGCGATCTCGACCGCCTCGACCCACTGCCCGAAGCTGGGGGTGGCGAGCAGCGCCGCACTGAGCTGCTCCGCCAGCTCGCGCGGCTTGCGCTGCAGCGGCTTGGCCAGTTGCATGGCCGCGGTGCTGGCGAAATCGCCGTGCGCCGCCACCTTGGGCGATTCGAAGGCGGCCTTGGCGCCAGCGCCGGGCAGGAGGGATTCGAGCGTGCTCGCGAGGGCCGCAAGCAGCTCTTGTTTGACCAATAGCATCCGCGAATTTTACCGGGGCAGGCCTGGCGGGCCGCCGGCGGTCATCCGGCTGGCCGCCTGGGCCGTTAGCATCGGTGGCCCCTGCGGGGCGCGACTGTCACACTTCGTTCAACCTGAGGAACCACACCATGAAAAAACTTCTCTCCCTGATCGCTGCGAGCGCCTGCCTTTCGTTCACTGCCGCCCACGCTGCCGACAAGGCGCCGACCGCACAGCAGAGCAA
This sequence comes from Pararhizobium sp., assembly GCA_030655075.1. Classification (GTDB taxonomy): domain Bacteria; phylum Pseudomonadota; class Alphaproteobacteria; order Rhizobiales; family Rhizobiaceae; genus JAURWE01. Next base: position 749 of record JAURWE010000077.1, on the reverse strand, counting down.
GATGGCCACGTGCAACGCGGACGACAAAGCCAAGACGCTCAAGGGCGACGAGCGCAAGGCCTTCATGAAGGAATGCCTGAGCGCCAAGGGTTCGGAAACCCAGCAAACCAAGATGAAGACCTGCAACGCCGACACCAAGGCCAAAACCCTCAAGGGCGACGAGCGCAAGGCCTTCATGAAGGAATGCCTGAGCAACAAGCCGGCTTGAACCGGCTCCGCCCCACGAAGCCCCGCGATGCGGGGCTTTGTCGTTTCAGGACTTGCCGAATCCGCGCGCGAGGAACACAGCCACCAGTGGAATCACCGCGAGCAGGTGGGCCTGCACCATCACCAGCTTGCGCGTCTTACTGATATCGGCTTCGTTTGGCAGCGCACCATCGGCGCGCAACGCCTTGCGCCAGCGGATGTAGGTGAGCGTCGGGAAGATGGACAGCACACCGACCACGATGAACAGCGTGAGCTTGATGTGCAGCAGCGGGTTGGTCCAGTACCAGGCCGTGCCCTTCACGCCCAGCCAGGTGCGCAGCACGCCGGTGACCAGCACCGCCACCGCCGCGATGCCGTAGATCAGGTCGACCTTGGCCAGCCGCTCGACCACCGCCGCGTTGAGCCACTGCGCGCGGCACAGCGCGGCCTCGCTCGCGATGAACACCACCATCGTCAGGATGGCCAGCAGATGCAGGTAGGCGAGGATGGCTTCGAGCGTCATGGCGCGATTGTGCCGCCCCAAAACTCGGGCATGGCGTACT
>JAURWE010000066.1 GCA_030655075.1 Pararhizobium sp. | reverse complement strand
ATCATGGGATGTCCTTGTGGGAGGGGTTAGGCAGTAGCGAGTAGTGAGTAGTGAGTAGTGAGTAGGCAGTAGGCACTAGGCAGTAGGCAGTGGCGAGTGGCGAGTGGCGAGTGGCGAGTGGCGAGTATTAGGAATAAATTGGTATTCCTAATTCCTAATTCCTAATTCCTACTGCCTACTGCCTACTGCCTACTGCCTACTGCCTACTACCTCGCATCTTGCCGCAACGCTGAGCCCAATCTCCCCCCTTGTGGGGGAGATGTCACGCAGTGACAGAGGGGGGTGAAGCCACTCCACACGCTCAAAAAAATTGAAGAACACCAGAGCGCCCCTTCGAAGCGGTCATGCCGCCCCCCATCCGCACTTTTCCGACTGTGCCATAACCCTATCAAACCACCGTCACGCCGTCAAGGATTATTTTCCTATCTCGTGAAATCCATTCGATCAAAGTCCGGCGGCTTTCCGCAATGCCGTGTTCATGCGTGATTGCCACCCTTTGCCGGTGCCCTTGAAATGCTCGACGACATCGGGATCGAGCCGGATGGTCACGGGCGTCTTCGTCTGTTCCTGCACGGGGCGGCCACGGGCGCGCCGGATGCTCTCGAACAGATCGGGAAATACTTCGGCAAAGGGTTTTGCCTGTGCCAGATCCTCTTCCGTCGCGTCGCCATCATCCGGATCGGCAGCGATCTGTGCCTGAATTAGCGCTTCATCTGCGGCGGATACGGATGTGATGTTACGGTGCTTCTCCTTCATAAAACACCCCTTTCCTTGCTGCTGGCGACCCGCATCGAAATCACGGAAATCGCTTCACTTCCCAACGGCTTGAAAACAACTGTCAGTGGCGTTCCCTTAAAAAAGCCGATGGCCTTGAACCGGCCATCGCGAGCCGGAACGACGATCGAACCGGCAAAAAACTCCATATCGAGGCTGGCAAAGTCGAAGCTTCGGTTCTTCAAGTTTATCAATCGCTTCGGTGGATCCCACACTATCCTCATAGCACCGAGCCTCCAATATATCGTACGTACGATAAATATTCAACCGAACATTCACTGAGAATACAACCATCGAACGTTCCGGCGATCAACGCTCCCCCACCTACCCTTCCCCCCGCCCCCGTGCTATCCTCCCGCATGCTGTCCACCGATCTCGAAACCATGGCGCTGAACCTGCCCGGCACGCAAGAAAGTTCCCATTTCGGGAAGCGGGATTTTCGCGTCGGGGAGAAGATCTTCATGAGCCTGCCGGAAGCCGGGCGGGCGGTGTGCAAGCTGACGCCGGGCCAGCAGCAAATGCTTCTGGAAACCGAGCCGGGGCTGTGCGCTGCGGTGCCGGGCGGCTGGGGGCTGAAGGGCTGGACGTCGGTCTATTTCGAGGGCGCCGAGCATGAGGTGGTGGCGCGCATCCTGCGCACCGCGTGGCGGAATGTAGCGCCCAAAAGCCTTGCCAAAGACTTGCTCGACGCTTGATTGCGCACCCGGCCTTTCAGCGCGCCGTGGTCAGGGCAAACCATATGGCCACCAGCGCCAGCAGAACCGACAGCACCCGCCGGACGATGCTTTCGCGGCGCCGGTCGTTCAGCAGAGGTTCGAGCGTACCCGCCGCAGTCACGATGGCCGCATGCACCGCCGTTGCGACCAGCACATAGGCTGCCGTCAATCCCAGGGTCTGCGGTAGCACCGCACTCTGCGGCGCCACGAAGGCCGGCAGGACGGAAATGTAGAACAGGGCAGCCTTCGGATTGAAAAGATTGGTCAAAAGCCCGCGCAGGAAATAGCCGCGATAGCTCTTTTCCCCTGCGCCCTCGCTGCCGCCAGCCGCAAACCAGCTCTCCACCGCCAGATAGAGCAGGAAGAGCACCCCGGCCCAACGCAGAATTTCATACAAAACCGCCGACGACTGGATCAGCCCGGCCGCGCCCATCGCACCGGCAATGCCGAGAAGTCCGAGCCCCAGCGCCACACCGCCGACAGCGGCAAAGCCCGCCCGCCGTCCTTCCGCCGCCGAAATCATCGCCAGCCAGGTCATGTTCGGCCCCGGCGTGAGCTCGATCAGCAGCGCAGCCAGCATGAAGGGCAACAGCTCAGGCGGAAACACCGGAAGAATATCCATGGGTGAGATCATACCGCCAATTTCATGTTTTACAGCGCCCTACATCGTCTTTGATGCGCGGCGTTTTCATACCTGAGGCAAACATCACGCGCCGGATGTTACGCCCGTTGCAAGGACTACCGCTTGGCCGGCGCGTCCTCGCCCACGCTCAGCGGCCAGGTCACCAGATAGTCCTCGAAATCGTCGATATCGACGTCTTCCTCGCTCTCGGTGCGGCCTTGCACGGAGATACCGGCCAGGTGGACGGTTTCGGGATCGCCTGAGAGAAGCGGGTGCCACCAGGCGAGATCCTCGCCGTCGCGGATCAGCCGGTAGCCGCACGACGGCGGCAGCCAGCCGATCTCGCGGACGCTTTCCGGCGTCAGCTGGATACAGTCGGGCACGGTCGCCTGGCGGTTGTCATAGTCCTTGCAGCGGCAGTTGTCGCCGTCGAGCAGGCGGCAGGCGACCGAGGTCCAGGCGATGGCGCCGGTATCCCAGTCTTCCAGCTTGTTGAGACAACAGAGGCCGCAGCCGTCGCACAGGCTTTCCCACTCGGCCTGGTTCATCTGGTCGAGCGTCTTCACCTTCCAGAAGGGCAGCGCATCCGCCGTCTCAAACACGGTGTCTTCCGTCATCGGCCGGTCATTCCCTGTTTTCCTGCTGTTTCACGGGGGTGCGCCATCCACGCATAAGCCGCAACGATTATCAGCGCCCTGTTGCCGCGCCGCCCTGTTGCCAAAGCCTGCAACATGGTACATCGGGGGGATATAGTGAATTGCTCCGGCAATCGCAAATCGGGCGCCTGTTGCGCGCCAAACCGGGATAGACACGTGCAGGACAGCAACGAACCGCAGAGCCCTCGCCGCCGCAAGCGCCACGTCTTCCTGCGGCTTGATTCGTGGATCGATTCGACCGTGTGGAACGCCGGTTTCCGGGCCGGTGAAATCTGGGAAGACATCACGATCTTCTTCCGCCGGTTTCAGGTCAAGGGCTTCAAGCGCGTCCTGTTCGAGATCCTTGGCGAAGGCATGACGCTGGGCACCGCCGGTTCGGTGCTGATGCTGGCGCTGGCGCTGCCCGCCTTCGACGAGACCAAGGGCAACTGGCGCGCCCAGAGCGATTTCGCCGTCACCTTTCTCGACCGCTACGGCAACGAGATCGGCCACCGCGGCATCATCCACGAGGATTCCGTGCCGATCGACCAGCTGCCCGATCACCTGATCAAGGCGGTTCTGGCCACCGAAGACCGGCGATTCTTCGAGCATTACGGCATCGACTTCCTCGGCCTTGCCCGCGCCATGAGCGAGAATGCCCGCGCCGGCGGCGTCGTGCAGGGCGGCTCGACGCTCACCCAGCAGCTGGCGAAAAACCTGTTCCTGTCGAACGAGCGGACCATCGAGCGCAAGATCAAGGAGGCGTTCCTCGCCGTCTGGCTGGAGGCCAACCTGTCGAAGACGGAAATCCTGCGGCTCTATCTCGACCGCGCCTATATGGGCGGCGGCACGTTCGGGGCGGCGGCCGCCTCGCAGTTCTATTTCGGCAAGACCATCACCGAGGTCAACCTTGCGGAATCGGCGATGCTCGCCGGCCTGTTCAAGGCCCCAGCCCGCTATGCGCCGCACGTCAACCTGCCGGCCGCCCGGGCGCGGGCCAACGAGGTCCTGACCAATCTCGTCCAGGGCGGGCTGATGACCGAGGGCCAGGTGATTGCCGCCCGGCGCAATCCGGCAACGGTCATCGACCGCAATGAGGTCAAGGCGCCGGATTTCTTCCTCGACTGGGCCTTTGACGAGGTGGTGCGTATCGCAACACCTTTCGCGCAGCATTCGCTTGTGGTGCGCACGACGATCGACATGGGCCTGCAGCAGGCGGCGGAAGAATCCGTCGAGGCGGGCCTTCGGCAATATGGCGACAGCTACCACGTCAAGCAGGGTGCACTGGTCATGGTCGAAAACGGCGGTGCCGTGCGCGCCATGGTCGGCGGCAGGGACTATGGCGAAAGCCAGTTCAACCGCGCCACCAAGGCGCTGCGCCAGCCGGGCTCGTCCTTCAAGGTCTATACCTATGCCGCCGTCATGGAGAAGGAAGGCTACAATCCCGATACGGTCGTCAGCGACGGGCCGATCACCTGGGGCCGCTGGTCGCCGCAGAACTATTCCAAGGGCGCCTATTCCGGCCGCGTCTCGCTGACGACGGCGCTGGCGAAATCGATCAACACGGTGCCGGTGCGGCTTGCCAAGGATGTGCTCGGCACCGAGATCATTGCCGCCACCGCCAAGGCCATGGGTGTCGAAACACCTATTCGGACCGACAAGACTATGCCGCTCGGCACCTCTGAAGTCACCGTGCTTGACCAGGCGACCGCCTATGCCGTCTTCCCGGCCGGCGGCATGCAGTCGCGCCGCCACGGCATCAACCAGATCATCAATTACGACGGCGATATTCTCTACGATTTCAACCGTGACGAAAAACCGGCCAAGCGCGTGCTCAGCGAACGGGCGACCTCGTCGATGAACACCATTCTGGTGCAGATCCCGGTCATCGGCACGGCACGCAAGGCGGCGCTCGACCACGGCATCGTCACCGGCGGCAAGACCGGCACGACGCAGGCCTACCGCGATGCCTGGTTCGCCGGCTTCACCGGCAATTACACCACCGCCGTCTGGTTCGGAAACGACGACTATACCTCGACCAACAACATGACGGGCGGCTCGCTGCCGGCCATGACCTTCAAGCGGCTGATGGATTACGCCCATCAGGGCATCGAGCTCAGGCCCATTCCCGGCATCGAGAACCCGCTGCCGGCCGTGTCTGACGGCACGGAGGTGGCAGCCACGGCCAAGACCGACGAAAGCGGCCTGCCGCCGCTCATCCGGCCGCGTTCGCTGTCCTCGGATGTCACCCGCCTGCTGCGGACGATCGGCGAAGACTTGCAGAAAGCCCCGCCCTTGAAGCGTACCGACAAGGTCGCCGAACTTGACGCGGCCCCGCTGCGTCAGGAACAGTGAGCCCGCGCCATGCATCCTGATTCCCGCCGGTAAGAGCCCTTGTTCCGCATCCCGTTCCTTTTTGCCATTGCTCTTGCGGTCGCCTTTGGCGGCGGCATCTTTTCGGCCGTCTACGCGCTCAAGGCGACCGTCGGCTTCGGGGCGATCACGCTCGGGCCATGGCAGGCCTTTCCGGTCGCCCAGACGGCCGATGCCGATCCGTACGCCAAGGCGCACCGGGCGCGTGCCGGCCGGCTGCTGCTCGGCGGCACCGAGGGTCTTTCCTTCATCGCGCCGGTCGACTCCTCAGGCGCGGTGCTCAGGGGCAACTGTTCCTACGAGATCGCCGGCCTGACACCGCCGGCGCGATTCTGGACTCTGCACACGGTCGACAGCAATGACGCGCCGCTCGATCCGCCCGGCGACCTGCCCTTTGCCTTCAATGCCTGGACGGCACTGCGCCAGCCGGACAACAGCTTTGTCATCCACGTGTCGCCGGAGGCCAAGTCCGGCAACTGGCTGGCCCTGCGCCACGCGGGTCCGTTCAAGCTGGTGCTGACCCTGCTCGATACGCCGACGGCCGGCAGCGACGGCGTCGTCGATCTGACGATGCCGGATCTGCGCCGCACGGGGTGCTCCTGATGCGCGCCGTCATCCTCGCCCTTCTGACCGGCCTCGTCGGTGCTGCGCTTCTGCACATCGTCATCATTCTGGCGCTGCCGCAGTTCACCGGCCGCGATGCCTATACGAAGGTGATGGCGCTGGCCGAGCCCAACCGTTTCGTGCCGCTTCCCAACACCCAGCAGGACGGCGCGGCACTGGTCAACGACGACCCCTTCCTGCGCGTCGCCGTCTGCAGCTTCTCGATCGCCGCAGCGCCCGTACGCTTTCAGGCGAGAAGCGAAGTGCCGCTGTGGACCCTGTCGATCTACGATGTTGATTCCAATGAGATCTTCAGCATGAACGACAAGACCTCGGTTGCCGGCGATCTCGATCTGGTCATCGCCACCCCGGTACAGTTGGTGGCGCTGCGCAAAGCGCTGCCGGACGCGCTTTCGGAATCCATTCTCGCCGAAATGCCGCATGAAGACGGTTACGCCGTGCTGCGCGCCCTGTCGCCAGCCGCCAGCTTCGAGGACGAAGCGCGAAACTTCCTGGCCGAAGCCTCCTGCGACGAGGTTGAGGGGCGGTGATAGTCGAGCTATGATTGTCTTGTTAAGATGATACAACTCGGTACGGACGAGACAGATGACGGATATTGATCTCGAAAAACTCCGCACGACAATTCACAACGAACGCACGAAACTTTCGGCGACATGGCTAAACGGAATTTCCGTTGCAATGTACGCTGTCGGCGGTTTTGCACCACTTTCATCGAGCATCTACAGCAACCACGGACCGGGAATTGTAACCGCAGCCGGAACGTTGGTTTGTTTTTTGGCCGCAACTGCATTACATTTTTTGGCGAGGAAAACCTTGAAGGGCTTGAAGCCATGAGCATTGAACAGTTTGCACTTTTCATGATCGTGCCGATCGGCGGCCTGCTTATGGGTGCCGTCGTGTTCTACCTGATTAAGAGGGATACCGCAGGCAACCGTCTGCATCCGGGCGAATAACGGCAGCCTATCAGGCATGCCTGTAGATGCTCTCAAAGCCAAGCTGATGGGCAATCCGGAATTTCGGGAAGAGTACGAAAAGGCCGATGCCGAATTCAGCATCATCGAGGCTTTCATCTTGGCGCGAACCCGGGCGAAGCTTTCTCAAGCCGAATTGGCGCGCCGCGTCGGCACCACGCGGTCGGCCATTGCCCGTCTGGAAAGCGGCGGCGTATCGCCGTCACTGTCGACGCTGCGGCGCTATGCCGAGGCAACGGGCGCGAAGCTGGAGGTCACTTTGGTGCCGGTCTGAGACCGCACTCGCCGGGGATGATTCTTACAAACCGGCCAAGGAGCATGCCAACTCGATCAGCGCTTCTTGGCGCCGCCGGTGAGGGGCCGCTTGTCTGTGGGGGTGGTTGTATCGCGGCGCTCGTAGCGCACGCCGGTGAAGAGGACGACCTCTGCACTCATCTGCTCCGGCCTCGGCCGTCGCGGAACCTGGGTTAATCGATCACTCAATCGTATAACGTCTGCCATGCTCGTCTCCTGAACGGTTATGAGACGGATGAACTACCGTACCGATATCATCCTGCCCGGTATTTTCGGGCCAACGCATGTCTTGAGCCGACCGGCCGGACATCTGCGCCTTTCTCCTTCCTGCTGCTTTACGCCTGCCTGCTTCCGGCTGCTTTTGGCTGTGCCGGATACTGTTCATGTTACGCTGTGACCACCGGAACAAACTGATTCCTGCCGTCACCGTGGATTTGAGACCCCGAACAGTTAACAACCCGTTACTTTCGGTACCGGACGCCTCGGCGGAGGGCGATCTGCGGCAACTGTGTCGTTAACGATACACGCTGCTGTCGCAAATCGCCATCCCGCTTTGGTTCAAAACCACCTGTCAGAAATCACTATTGCATTCCGGACGGATCGCATCTGTTCCCGGGGTAACAGTCGCTCAAAGCGCATCGCATGAAACATGCGATGCGCTTTAACTCTTTGTCTTTAGGCATGTCTTGATCCAAAACCGCAGCACACTTTTGGGCGACATGCTTTACCGGCGGGCGAGAAGCCCCAGCACGAAGGATGCGCCGGCCACGGCGAGCAAAGTGGAGACCGGTTCTTCGCGCACACGTTCGCGGACGCGCTCGGCAACAGCTTCAGCCTCTGTCGTGACGACCGCCCTTGCGCCGGATCCGATGGCGGACACGGTTTCGGATAGGCGCGCGATTTCGGCCTTCAGTTCGGTGATCTGGTCAGACAGGTCGGCACGGGCTTCCAGCGCTGCGGCTTCATTGGCGGTGCCTTCGATTTCAGCGGCGACAACGGACAGTTTCTTCTCAACCATGATGGGTTCTCCAGGTTTCGGATTGGGCTCCGAGGGCAGAACGCAGGCATGGCCGATTGGTTCCTGAGAGGCGACGGGATTTTGAACCCGGTCAGAATCCATGGCGGCGGCGAAGGCTCGCTAGTCGGTGATCTCGGACAGATCGGTCGTCGAGAGGCTGTAGCGGTCGTTGTAGCCCTTGAGGATGGCGTCGAGCAGCGTCTTCTGGTCGACATCCTTGATCCGGCGCGGCGATTTTGCGCCCGGGGCATTTTCGTACTCATAGATGATGACGTCTATATCGAGCACGTTCTGCAGCGGTCGGCCATTGAGCAGGCCGATCAGGGCTGCGGCCACCGCCGGATAGGGCGTGTATTCGGCATTGCCGAGCCAGTCGCGCAGTTGACCTTCTGTGATGCTGTAGGTGACATTCAGTTCCTTGAGCTTGACGACGGTGTCATCGATACTGAGCGTCTCGGTCTTGGCCGGCGCCGCCTTCTTGTCCGGGGTGTCCTCCCCGGTCTTGCCCCCGCGCGGCAGATCGCCCGGCGCTCCGGCCTGGCCGGGTTCTAGAAAGGCGTAAAGCCTGTCTTGCCCCTGGGCGGCCTCTCCCGGTTGTGCCGGCAGGCAGGCAAGAACGACAAGGGTCAGACAGAGTGTGTATCGCCAGATTGTCATCGCCTCTCCCTGCCGATCCCTCGTGTCCCCGGTAGGCCGCACGATATCAAATCCCGATGCGATTCCTATGGCAAAATTGGTGGCACTTGCCGGCACCGCCGCCGCCCCCTTGCCGCCGCAATGACAAATGAAAACTCAACGGCCATAGTTAACGGGGCGTCAACAATTTCCGTCTAGTTTTAGCCATGGTCCTCCGTCCGGGTGCGTTTTCGTGCTCTCCAGCGGCGGAACGGCAGGTGTATTGCGTCCAGCGTTTCTGAGTGGAGTATCCGTGGCAGACCGGTTTCGTGACCTTGAAAGACCGCAGACGGGCCGGCAGAAGGATGTTGTCCTGATGGCGACGGTCACCGGCTTTGAAAGCCTGCGTCACCCGTCGCGCTCTGACCTGCGCCAGTTTGCCGAACTGTTCGAGCCGCTCTATGAAGCCTCCAGCGACGAGGCCCGCCGGCAGGCCGTGGCAGCACTCTCCCAATGCACCCATATTCCGCAGCCGACGGCGTTCTTCATCGGCACGCGGCCGATCGCCATCGCCGCCATTTTCCTTACCCGGTCGCGGGATATCAGCGACGACGTGCTGATCGCCATTGCCGGCCTCAACGAGCCCTCCTACGGGCGTGCGATTGCGCGGCGTGAAAACCTGTCGCCGAAAGTGGTGGATGCGCTGGTGAGCCAGCATCACGGCTCCGGCCACCGTTTGGCCTCGGCCACCCCTGAGGCGACAGCCGATGCAGCCCTGCCTGATCTCACCGCGCTGGTTGCCGTCGGCAACCTCGACCCAACTCCCGATCACTCCGCAGACAGCTCGACGGATCGCCTGCGCCGCGAGGAAGATCTTCGCCAGGATCTGAAAGCGCTCGTGCGCTCCGGTGCACCGCGCCTGTCCGAGCCCGATCCGCTGGCCGAAGGTGTCTCGGATATGCAGGAAGCCCTGCTGGTGCGGTTTGCCCGCTCCGGCGAGACCGGCCTGCTTGCTGCGGTTCTCGCCGACTGCCTGCGCTCCAGCCGCGCGCTTTCAGACCGCATCCTGCTCGACACATCCGGCCAGCAGCTTGCCGTCACCCTCACAGCGCTGGACGTCACCATGGACGACAGCATCTTCGTGCTCGAGGCGCTCTATCCGGAAGTGGATGGCCACGCCGCAGCCATCCTGTCGGCCATCGACGTTGCCGAAGCGATTGCCCGCGTTCACGCCTGGCAGCGGGCCGATGGCTATAGCGGCCACGCCGTCAGCCACCAGTCCGTGCTGGCGCCGGACCGCGAAAACGACCCGCGCATGGCCGCCGCCCGCGCCCAGCCGCTGTTCGGCCGCGCCGCGCAGGAGCGCAAGCAGCGCCTCACCGCCCGCCGCTGAATCTTTGCATCAGGCACCGGCGAGATCGAAGAGATCGCCGCGCGCCTCGATCTCGATTTCGACCACCCAGCAGTCGGAATCGAACTTTCGTTCGCGTTGAACCGCAGCGTCAACAGCCTCCGCATCTTCAGCGTCGAGCCGGATCTCAAACAGCCGCCCGAGCGGCCTGTCTTCATCGAAAAAACTCTGCGGCGCCGGCCCATAGAGCGTTTCCAGCCCCGAGCGCTGCCGCTGCCGGATAAAGATCGCCCCGGCCTCGTCGGCACCGCGATGCAAAATCGCCGCATAGCCGCCGAGAGCAAAGACCCGGCGGACCAGAGCGGACACGAAGATTTCGGATTTGAGACGCATGGGTTCGGGATACACCCATGCGGTGGAGGAGGCAAATCGCCTCACCCTGTTGACCCGCCCCCTGGGGCTGGCCTCATAGAGGAGCGGTCAACTGTCCATGAGGTGAGTCGTGAAGCCTTCCACCCCGTTTCTCTATGCGTCCGAGGCCGCCCGGCGGCTCGGCATCACCGTCAAGGCCCTGCGCCTTTACGAACAGCGCGGGCTGATCCGGCCGTTGCGAACGGCGGCCGGGTGGCGGGTTTTTGGGCCGGACACGCTGTCGCGCGCCGCCGGGATTGTTGCGCTGCGCCAGCTCGGCCTCAGCCTTGCCGAGACGGCCGCTCTCATTGGCGGCGATGCGGGGCGCCTGTCACCGGCGCTGGCGGCGCACCAGGCACGGCTCGACACCCGGATTGGCCAGCTGACGGAAACCCGCGCACGGGTTGGCGCGGTGCGCAGCAGCCTTGAGGCCGGCCGCACGGCTGACCTGTCCGAACTGGGTCGGCTGCCTGCGCCGCCGCAGCAGCCTGTTGTCGCCTTCGACCTGCCCTGGCCCTGGGGCGGCGAGCGGTTCACGCTGACAGAGATCCCGCCCATTGCCTACATCATCGGCCCGCTCGGCAGCGGCAAGACGCGGCTGGCGCAGATGCTAGCGAAGACCCTGCCGGGCGCCGCCTTTATCGGTCTCGAGCGGTCGATCGGCGGTGACGAGGGTGCATTGCAGCTCGGGCGTGAGCCGGGCGTGAAATCCCGGGTGGACGATATTCTAACCGCGCTCGCCGCCGACGGCGCCACTGTATCCCCCGCCCTTACCGACCTGCTCACCGCGATGGAGGTGCAAGACGCCAGCATTCTGGTCATCGACATGGTCGAACAGGGGCTGGATGGCGCGACACAGGCAGCGCTTGCCCGGCATTTCCGCCAGCGCGGCAGCGGCGCCAGACCGTTGTTTCTGATGACGCGTTCACACGCCATTCTCGACCTTAAAACCGTGACGCCGGACGAGGCCATCCTGTTCTGCCCCGCCAACCACAGCCCGCCGCGCCTTGTGGCCTGCTACCCCGGCGCCCCCGGCTATGAGGCCATGGCCAGCTGCCTCGCCTCGCCCGAGGTGCGGGCACGGACGGAGGGCACGGTGGCGTGGCGGGTGGGGAGGAAAGTTTCGGAGCACCATACCAAGCAGTTCGAGCGGATCAACGACGCGCCCAGGTGACAACGACCACCATGGTCAGAATGCCGATGAGGCTGATAGCCAGATCACCTGAGCCTTCAAGCTTGAAGCCGAGCATCTCGATAAGAATGGAGTTTGTCATGGGCACACCTCTTCATTGAAAAAAGACTGTGCTGCTTGCTGCTACGCAAAATACAGTCATCCCAAGCCGTGTCCATATCTATTGCAGCCGTTGGTCAGATTTGAAGATAATTAGGTAGCTAACCTGTGGAGCGTGGGGATTAGTCTGAATGGCGATAAGGCTCAATTCGGCTTCACAGAACGATTGTGATTAGGACCAGCAGGAACTCGCATGACTGCCACCGCTGCGGCGCTAGCGGCTATAGAGCAATGTCCAACTACTTCACCCAAGGTTTGGGCACATACGGACAGCACGATTCCCGGACGGCCGGAAAAGGGAAAGGGCAGATCTGTACCTCCCCCTTGAGGGGGGAGGTCACCGCGAAGCGGTGGGTGGGGGTGACTGCTGGGTACCTCAGAGGATCACCCCACCCCGGCGCTTTGCGCCGACCCTCCCCCTCAGGGGGAGAGTATAAATCGTGCGAACTTCGTCATTTTTTCAGAGGCTTATCGCGTTGTCCCTCTTCTCCCCAACGGGGAGAAGTGCCGAGCGCATGCGAGGCGATGAGGGGGTGGTTCGGCAGGTTCTGAGCTCGTGGCTCCCCTCATCCGGCCCTTCGGGCCACCTTCTCCCCGTCGGGGAGAAGAGAAAAAGTGTCAAATCGCGCCGATTTCTTTCAGTTTTTTCAGGACTTTTTCATTCGGCTGGCCGGTTTGCGGCAGGCGGTAGTGTTTTTCGAAATGGCGGATGGCGGCCATGGTCTGGTCGCCGGCGACGCCGTCGACGGCGATGCCGGAATAGGCGAGATTGGCGAGGCCCTTCTGGATTTTCATGACAAGGCCCGAAGCGGCGGGTATGCCGACCTTGGGGATGAACGTATCGCCGCCCTCGGCCTCGCGGATGGCGGCGGCCACCGGGTCGGCCTCGATGGAGGCGGTCTGGACCTCCTCGAAGGGGCGGTCCTTTGGCGTGGTGACGGTTTTTTCTTCTTTTCCGGTTCCGGCCGTCTGGATCACCGGCTCCTTGTCCGGTGTTTCGAGCAGCAGGCCAAGCATCTGGGCATTGGCAAGGCCGGTTTCGGTGCGGCCGGACTGGCGCTCGAAGCGGGCGATGGCCGACGACGTCTTCGGACCGTTCAGGCCGTCGGCGTCGCCTTCGAAGAAGCCGCGCATGGCGAGCTGTTTCTGGATTTCGAGCACCAGCGGCGACGATTTCGGGGTCTGACTGTCGCTGGCGATCTTGCCTGCTTGCGTGTCCTCGCGCTCAATGACGAAGGTCGTGACCTTGCGGGTCGGCAGGCCGGTCTCGGTCTTGTCGAGCGAGGCGGTCTGCGGCAGGCGCGTGCGCATGAAGGGCGACGGGTGTTTGCCCGGCTGGTACCAGACGGCATTGGCGGCGACGAAGCTGAAGACGACGGCGAAAGCGGCGATGCCGCCGGCAACGGCGGGGCGTTTTGCCAGGAGATGCACGATCGAAGCCGCGCCCGACAGCAGGGCGCGCAGGATCAGGCTCTGCCGGGCTACCGGCTTCTTCTTGTCAGGCGATTTTCGCTTGCGGGTCGTCATGCCGTCTTTTCCTGTTCGTCGGTGCGGCAGAAGTCAGGCGTGGCGGGAATTCGACCGCTCCGTCCGCTGGATCCGCATAAATTTCCACCCCTGCGATGCCGGAGCCGTCGAGCGGAATCCGCACGGAAATCACCGTGCCGACGCCCGGTTCGCTGGCGATGTCGAATGTGCCGCCGTGAAGGGCGACCAGCCCCTTGACGAGAGAGAGACCAAGGCCGGTGCCCTCGTACTGGCGGGAATACTGGTTTTGAATCTGGACGAAAGGTTGTCCAAGGCGGCCGAGCTTGTCGGCAGCAATGCCGATGCCGGTGTCGCTGATGACAAGCTTCAGATGGTCGCCCTCGTTTTCGGCATCGATGGTGACGACGCCGCCCTTGCCGGTGAACTTGATGGCGTTGCCGACGAGATTGATGAGGATCTGCTGCAGGGCACGCTGGTCGGCATTGACCTCACCCACCGAGCGCATGATGCGGCTGGTCAGATGCACGCCCTTTTCGCGGGCCTGATGGCCGAGCATGGCCTCGCAGGACTTGACTGCCGTTGCCACCTCGAAGGGTTCGGGGATCAGCTCGTAGCGGCCGGCCTCGATCTTGCTCATGTCCAGCATCGTGTTGACGACAGATAGGAGATGCACGCCCGACTGGTTGATCAGGGCGACATATTCGCGCTGGCGGTCGTTTTCGAGCTTGCCGAAATATTCGCCGCTGAGGATGTCGGAAAAGCCGAGAATGGCATTGAGCGGCGTGCGCAGCTCATGGCTGACGGCAGCCAGAAACCGGGTCTTGGCGTCGTTGGCCTGTTCGGCGATGGCAGTCTTGTCCTGGGCCTCGCGGCGCAGGCGGGCTTCCTCGGAGACGTCGCGCGACTGGATGAGGATCGCCTGCAGTTCGCCCTGGCCGTTGCACAGGACCGTCATGTCGCAGCGCATATGGAGAAACTGCTCACCATCGGCGAGCGCGCTGCGGCGCTCCATACGGATATCGATCGTCGCACTCTCCTCGCCCTGACGCAGCGCATCGACGGCCTGCAGGAACTGGATGCGGTCGGAGACGTGGATCTGGTCGATGAAGCCTCGGCCCGTGGGCTCGCGCATCCAGCGGGTCATCTCGGCGGCATCGCGGCCGTGCACGCTCAAGACATCGCCGCGCACGTCGTGAATGGTGACGAGGCCGGCGAACAGGTCGTAGGAGACGGGCTCAAGGCCGCCGGCGCGGACCGGAAGCGCAATGAACGGAAGAGACGCCGTGCGCTCTGCCCTGTGGCGCGACAGCGCGATGCAGCCGACACCGGCGAGCAGCGCTGCCGAGGCGACCAGCGCCGAGCCGACAGGCAGGGCGAGCGAGACCGGCAGGACGGCGGAAAGGACGAGTGGAACGATGGGAAGCGCAAGCAGGCTGGCAGCGGCAATGGCACGCACGATGACGCGTTCGTCCCGGCCGGCGCGCGATCCGGCGACGGGGCGCGACAGCCAGCTGTCGGCAATGGCGTCAACCCGGGACGCCATCCTGTCAGCGATGTCACTTAATACGCGCAACGATTTACCCTGCTGGTTTGTTCTGTTCTTGTACTCGTGAATTTCGCATCGGCGCCTTAAAGAAAGAATAAAAGCCCAGTGCCCAAACGGCCCGATCGCCCGCCAAAATCCCGTTTTGGAGCATTTGCGCCGGGCAATGTCTTTTGTGGTTAATGGGGGGTAAGCGGCGGATTTTCGTAGGTTTTTTGACGCCGGTTAACCATTGTGGCAGCGCGCTCAAGCGCAAAGGCGGGCATTGCCGGGGATGGGCCGCCTTGTTGATTAACGGCATCGGCTAAAATCCGACTTAAATGCCGGTCAAATCCGAATAGATGGCATTTTAATCAAATCTGCATCGAACTTGACCGGTTTTTGAAAACGCATCTTCGCAACCGGTGGCTAGAGTGAGCCATCGTCCGGAAAACGGATATTGAAAGCCCGGCACAGAGCGGGCAATGACACGGTGGACAAGGCAATGTGGTTTCTGATCAAGGGAACGTTCTGGTTTTCGCTGGTGCTGGTGCTGCTGCCGTTCCTCGACCCTGCGGCCTCCAGCAAGCTGGAAAAAGGCCCGACCGTCGAGCTCGGCGGCACATTCCAGGCGGCGACCGAAGCATTCGATTACATTCGCGCCATCTGCGTCGAGAAGCCCGACGTCTGCGAGAAGGGTGGTGAAACCTTCGTCGCTCTCGGCCACCGGGCCCGTGAAGGTGCACGCATCGCCTATGAATTTCTCGGCGACAAGTTCGCCGAACCCTCCGACGCGGTGCTGACCGGCACCGTCGGCAACGAGCCGGTGACTGAGGAGCCCTTTACCGACGACACGCCGGCGCTCGAAGCCATTCCCCAGACAAAGCCACTGGACCTGAAGGCCGCGCTTGCCAAGAAATAGGCCTATCCCCTGAACGACGACGTGCCTGCCTCTATCCTACTGTCACCTGATCTTGCAATTTTGCGAGCGCCGTGAGGATCCTTCCTTGCGGCGTTTCTCTTTGTTTGCGACGGCAGGACGCGGCGGGTTGCCAAATTCGCGGCGCGCTACATTTTCTTGGCCAAGATGCGCGGCTTTGGGTATATTAGCGACATTCTATCTTTCAGCATGCCCTATTTCACCCCAATAGATTCTACCGCTTTGCCGGCAGGCAAAACGGCACGTAAATCGGGAGAATGACCGTGGCCGTCGAAATTCAGATCAGAAACAGTGCCTTTGCAATTTTGTTTTCGCGCGCGATCCAGGCGCAGCTTTACGCGCGGTGCCTGGCGCCCATCGGCCCTGTGTTCATCGATCATATGGACGTGTTTGAAAGCGGCATCAGCATCGCCGGTGGACCAAGCGGCGATGTCCGGCTGATCGTGCCCATCGACATCTACCTGGTGCCGGAAGCGAGCCTGCCGCTGTCGGAAAACGGGGTTCCGCCGGGTGCGACCACCCCGGCCGGACGGCTGCTGATGGAGTACAGCCTGGCCGTGGCCGGACAGTCGCTCTCGGTCACACTTGCCGACCTCAGGCCGGAGGTGCCCAATCCGCAGCTCGATCCGCTGCTGCAAACGGTGCGGAACTCGGCGCCGGACCTGCCGCCGCTCAATCTGGCGCCCGTCTTCACGGCACTTGGCCTGCCTGCACCCGGATCGTCGCAGATCCTGGTTCTGGCAGACCTCACCGTGATCCGGTTCGACCCCGCCGGTGCCGCAGCCGCGCATCTGGTGGCGGGTCAGGATTGGGGCCTGTTCATCGATGGTCCGGGCATGGTCGGTTTTGCGCAGGCGCAGGTGCCGCCGCTGCCCTACGGCGCTCAGGTGTCGCTGGCCTGGGAACCGGTGGGCGGCAGTGCCCGTCTTGCCGGCAATGCCTTCGCCAATCTGCCGGATCCCGTCGCCGGACACGCCCAGATTCCGCTTCGCGTCAATCTCGACCTCATCGGCAGCCAGCCGCCCGTGCTGCGGGTGACGATCAATCGCAGCCGGCTGCAGCTGCATACAGATGCGCCGGGCTTTATCGAGACCCCGGTTGAGAAGGCCTTCGACAAGGAGCTCACCAAGGCACTCAACCCGGCAAGTTTCGGTGGCACCCGCATTGACGACCGAACCTTCTTCATGGACCGGCCGCTGCCTTCCGTGACCTTCGGTGGCGCCCGGCTGGACATGACCATCCTTGCGGCGGATGCGGCGGGCATGACGCTGGGCGGGCCGGTGCGGCCGGTCCATGCCTCCTGGAACACGCTTTCCAGCCGGTTCACACCCTTCGGCCAGCCCTCCTGGTTCGGCACATGCCGGGGAACCGGCGGCAAGGGTCCCCCCAAGACGCTGAAGATTACCGATGTCGCCTGCCATGCCTCGGTCGAATTCAGCTGGGCCGGAGCCTATTGCGGCACCAAATTGCTCGACCCCGGCGGCACTGCCGCCTCCTACATCGGCTCGGATCCGGCCAGCCCCGGCCCGGCAGACAGCGGCTCGGTGGGTTTCTCGATCCCGGCCACGGTCGCCCGGGGGATCCGGCAGGACGTCAAACTCATCCTGCGCACCGCGCGCGGCGTGCGGCTGTACAATCTCGGCCATCCGACCGTAACGGTGGACAGCGACGGCAACGTCGAATTCCGGACGTTCTACATCGACAATTGCAACTATCTGACGGACGACCAGCTGTCGCTGATCGAATGGGCCAAGGGGCACGGGACAATCGATATCGACATCCTCGATCCACCGCTCGAGGACCCGAACTGGCTGCGTTTGCTGGCCGGCGGCCGGGGTATCGACGTACAGCTGGTGACGCTCTCAGGCCTGGAGGCAGGTGAGCTCGTGCGCTTCCGCTCCGCCGACCACACGATCGACGTGACCGCCGATGCGGCCGGCAAGGCACTCATCCCGATCTTTCTGCCGCTGTCGGAAGCCATTGGTCCAACGAGCCTGCAGCGGGTCAACCGGCAGAGCATGGCGGGAAAGTACAAGATCAAGAGTGCCGCCTTCATGCGCGGCCCGTCGCTCGAGCGCGGCAGTATCAACCGGCTCGACGCCGGCAAACACGGAGAGGTGCAGCTGACACGGCGGATCGGTGACCGGCTGATGCGGCACGCGTTTGGCGGTGGTGTTGCAGCAGCAGCGCTGGAAATCGACACCCGGACCGACAAGGTGGCACTGAACCCGCAGCCGATTCCGCCAGCGGAGATCCCCAAGGCGTTCCTGAGTGCCGCAAAGAAACTGCCCGGCCTGCATCAGGTCGTGCTGATTCCCGGCTTTGAGACGGAACCGGTGGCGGTGGCCCGCATGAAGGACGGCAGCGCCGTGCTTCTGCAAAAGGACGGCAAAAAATCGGTGCGGGTCGCGGGATCGTTCTCCGGCCCGATCGGCTCGATGACCAGCGCCGGACAATGGAGCATGAGTGTGGCCGACGAGCAGGTGACGCTGTTCGAGGTCAGACGGACCTGAAGAGGAGACCGCCCCGCGCAAGGCGCGCATGGTCTTTTGCCGGAACCTGAATTCGGCAAGGACCGGTAACGCATGCTTATTTCCGCACTCTGGACCACCCCCGTGCCATCAGGGGCAACGGCGGCCCGTTCCTCCGGTAACGGCAACCTGCAGCAAACGGCGGAAACCGACCCTTTGCTGTTGCGCCAGCAGCAGGCCGAAGATGCGCTGGCGGCGGCACGGTCGATCGCGATCAGCACACCGGCGCAGCAGAAGGCGACGGCGGCGCAACGGCTGGCGGAAGCCAAGGAAGAGCTGCGTGCCCTGATGATGTGGGTCTCCGACCCGGAAACGCTTGCCCGCCTTGCCCAGCAGCTGGCGGCCAAACTCGGCTCGGCCGCCAATCAGTTCGCCGCCGGAATGGCGGCCGAGGCAGGCGCCGTGGTCTCGACGGCCAGTACGGCCGTTGCGGCGGATGCTGCGCAGGTCTCCGCTGAGGCCGAACAACCGCAGGCCTCGACGTTTGCGCAGCGTGCCTACGCCGAAATGTCGGATGATTCGCCCGGCAACGCGCGCTCCGACCAGGACACGATGAACGAGCTCAAAAGCGTGGCGCGGCAGATCAAGCAGCTGCTCGAAAAAGCCAGGCGCGACATGGCGCAACAGAAGCTGGACAGTGAGAGCGGCGGCATCGACAAGGCCATCGCGGTGCTGGAGGCGGCAGCGGCGCGGCTGCCGGAGACCGGCGGCACGGCGCCGGCCGAGCCGGTCGCCATTCCGCTCTCGATCACGATCTGATCCATCACGTTTGCAGGTTCTCAACGGTGCCCGGCTGTGGTTTTTGGTTTTATGCATGTCTTTTATCTCAAAACCGCTGCACACTTTTGGGAGACTGCCTTATATGAAGCGGAGACACCCAACGACGGACGTGACGCATGCAGCCGCTTTCCACCATCATCGACGACTTTGCCTTTCTCGACGACTGGGAAGACCGCTACCGCTATGTCATCGAGCTCGGCAAATCGCTGCCGGACATGGCCGAAGAGAAGCGCACGGCTGAAAACAAGGTGCAGGGCTGTGCCAGCCAGGTCTGGCTGGTCACCCATTCGGACGGAAGCAGGCCCGACCCGATCCTCACCTTCGAGGGCGAATCGGACGCCCATATCGTGCGCGGCCTCGTCGCTATCGTGCTCGCCACCTATTCCGGCAAAAAAGCCTCCGAGATCGCCACGCTGGACGCGCTCACCGTCTTCGACAAGATCGGTCTGGTCGAACACCTCTCGGCCCAACGTGCCAACGGCCTGCGCTCGATGATCAAGCGCATCAAGGACGAGGCGACGCGGAGCCTGGTCGGGGCTTGAGCCTTCCACCTCCCCCTTGAGGGGGAGGTCACCGCGAAGCGGTGGGTGGGGGTGACTGTTGCTTACCTCAGAGGATCACCCCACCCCGGACCTGCGGCCCGACCCTCCCCCTCAAGGGGAGGTATAATTCGCGCCGATTTTCCCGACATTTTTCAAAAGCTTAGCGCGTCCTCTCCCTCTTCTCCCAGCGGGAAGAAGTGTCGCGCGGTACGCGTGACGATGAGGGGGCCATCGGCGAATCAGAGGTCTTGGGGCCCCCTCATCCGGCGCTACGCGCCACCTTCTCCCCGCTGGGGAGAAGAGGAAAAGTATTCGCTAATATCCTCAGCCGAATACCGCACTGGGTCAGCAGCGGCCTCGTTCAAACTTGCGCGTATCGCTTCCAGCCTGTTGTCACGGTCCTGCTGACGTTGCTGCCAGAGGCGCAGGGCGTCGCGGATGACTTCGCTGTTGGACGCGTATCCGCCCTCCTCCACCTGACGCCGCACCATGCGGGCCATATCCATCGGCAGGCTGATGCTGAGTTTTTCGGTTTGCATTGGATCACCCTTTTCACTGCTACTGAATACTACGACATCCCACCGCTCCCTCAAGCAGCTCAGAAAACCGGCCGGAATCCGTCCGCGCCCCAGGACTGGATGCGGCGGCGGGCGGCGGGCGGCGGGGCGTGGTGGCGGGCGAGCGCCATCAGGGCGGTGCGCAGCATGAGTTTTGCGGAGCGGGCCGGCCATTGGCGTTCGCGCTCGACCAGTTCCAGCCCCTTCATGAAGCAGCAGACATCAAGCGCCACGCCTGACAGTTCCGGTCCCATGGCATCGATGGCCTTTTCGACCCTGTGGCGGGCAGCGAGCGCCGTGTCGGAGAGCTCGGCAGCGGCGTTTGCCATTCCCTTGGTTTTCGAGGACAGGCGCGGCTCGTAGGACATGGTCAGGCGTGGCTGCAGCTGGGCGCGCATGAAGTCGGCATGCAGGCGCTCGCCAGCCGCAATGGCATCGTCGTGCAGAAAGGCCTGGCCGGATTTGTCCTTCAGCCGCGCGAGTGCGGCCAAGGGTGATTCGCTGTCGTTGATGCGCACGGGCGTGCGCAGGGAACCGACCAGGACCGAGGTCTGGCGCAGATCGCGGTGCTGGTCCTGAAAGGCCGCGTCCGGCTCGACCAGCGCCCGGCGGATGAAAGCGGCGGCTTGCGGCGTGGCGCGGAGGTCGTCTTTGGCGGCGACCAGCAATCCACTGGCAATCGCGCGACGCAACAGCGCCCGGTCGAAACTGCGCGGCGCCTGGCCAGCGCGCTCGAGCGTGACCGGCGCCCCCTCACCCTTAATGTCGCCCTGCCCGGCGCGGATCGTCACGCGGTGACCCGCGACATGGCGCAGGAGCGCCAGAAGAGCCTTTGCCGGATTGCGGGCTGGTGCCTTTTTCTGATCAGACATGGTAGCGGCCTCCGTCGAGCGTGAAGACGGCGGTGACCATGCGCTCGATCACGGCGATGAAATCATTGAAGGAAGCATCATCGCGGCGATCCTCGACGACGCCGCAGGCATGCGCCACGGTTGTGCGGTCACGGCCAAAGGCCTGGCCGACATCGCTCATCGAGAGCCGCAGCGCCACGTGGCAGACATACATGGTGATCTGGCGGACATGGCAACCGGTGCGGCGATAATCGCGGCGGACCTGCACGCGCTCGCTGGCCAACACCAGGATATCGGTCACCAGCTGCCGGACCGCCTGGCAGATGACCCGCAGCGCCATTGCACGTTCGGGGTCATAGATCTCGACCGGGGCCAGGTGCCCGGACATTCGTCCCTTGCGTTCGGGCGCGGCCAGACTGAAGCCGGTTGTGCGGTAGCGGGGCCGCAAACCGGACGATCCCGGCGAAATGGAGAGGACGGGTTTGGCTGCGGGCATGATGAACTCCTCGTTATTATAGGAATTAATTCACACACCCTAGTGCATGGACAGGGATAAAGGAAAGCCATTTTGCGCGAAATCACCTCGAAATCACGCTCACCCTTGTAAATGCTCAGTAAATTTTAGGCTTTTTTTCCTTTCTTCTGAATGACAAGCCTGCTTTTATGGTCAAAAAAAACCAGGCTGCACATGCAGCCCGGTTTTGAAAAGACGGTGCACTCTGCACCGGAGGTTTATTTGGCGGCGCGGCGCTTGCGGCGCTGGCCGAGACCCATTTCCTTGGCGAGCCGCGAGCGGGCTTCGGCATAGGCGGGTGCAACCATCGGGTAATCGGCAGGCAGATCCCACTTTTCGCGGTACTCTTCGGGAGACAGCGTGTGGTGGGTCATCAGATGGCGCTTCAGCGACTTGAAGGTGCCGCCGCATTCCAGGCAGGTGATCTGGTCGTCCTGCACGGATTTGCGCACCGATACGGCCGGCTTCTGCTTTTCGACAGCGGCGATAATGGCCACCGGGGACGCGGTGTTGTTGAGCGCCGCATGAACGTCGCCGATCAGGGCCGCGAGTTCGGACACGGGCACAACATGGTGGCTTACATAGGCGGCAACGATGTCGGCCGTGAGCTCGACCAGCAAATCATTGCCTGCGCCAATGGCGGATTCTGTCATTTCAATTCTCCTGTCGCGTACCTGCAGAACCGCCGGAATCAAAACCGGCCCGACGGTAAAAGTGAACATCAAAAAGTGCCTGTAGCACAATCCTCAGAGCTGGCTATGCTCTCAGCATCGCGTACTGCCCGATACTTGGCTTTGCAACCAGCAATCGTGACGAAATTTTCCCAATACCAACACCAAAATCGCCATATTCCGGCCGCATTCATACAGCCTTCAAAGCAACAGCCAATATTCTTGCCCTATCAGCGAGATTGGAGAAAAGTAATATCTGCAACAACACTTTACGGAGCTTCGATTAACATCGATCGACCGAAAGTCCAATAATAATTTGAGATTTTGCAGTAAAAACTAGTTATTCATCGACACCGCAGCATATTCACAAGGAACCTGCGCAGGATTGTCAAGACCAATCACAGAAGTGGTACGATGAGCTTATAAGATCGTGGGCTTGTCCTTGTTATCTTGCGGCAATTGATCGAGCACAGAGACGCCGGACAGTCTGTAGCCTGCCGTGTGAGCAGCGCGCGCCAGAAGATGCGCCGCAACGGGCGCCGTCAGCACCAGAAACAGCCCGCCGGCCAGCGACCGGAACAGGATGGCCGCCTCGCCGGCGTGCAGACCGGCGGCAACCAGCAGAAGCCCCGAACCGACGGTGCCGGCCTTGGAGGCGGCATGCATGCGGGTGTAAACATCCGGCAGGCGCACAATGCCGATGGCGGCCAGCAGCGCGAAGAGCGAGCCCGTGACCAGCAGCAGGGCTGGCAGCAGCGTTCCAAAAATCAGCGCGACCCATGCCATCAGCGGCCCTTTCTCTTTTTCTTCGGTTTTTTGATTCGCGCTGGCTCCTCCGGTCTTGCCGCCTCCTCGCGGCTGATGCCCTGCACCAGCACAAAGCGGGCAAAGGCAACGGTCGCCAGGAAGCCGACCAGACCGAGCGCGATGGCAATATCGAGATAGAGCGTGTAGCCGGTTTTTATGGCGATGACGGCGATAAAGCCGATGGCGATGGCCACCAGCATGTCGAGCCCGACGATCCGGTCGGGCAGCGTCGGGCCGAGCACGATGCGGACTACGGTGATGAGGAAGGCAGCCGACAGCAGCATGAGCGACAGGCCGGTAGCAGCTTGGAGGATGAGGCTTTCGTTCATCGTGCGAATGCCTCCTTGATCCGGCGCTCGAAACCTTCCGCGATGCTTTTGCGGGTGGCTGTGGGATTGGCGCAGTCGAGTGCGTGCACGTAGAGCACCTTGCGATCGGACGAGACATCGACCGACAGTGTGCCCGGTGTCAACGTGATGAGGTTGGCCAGCAGCATGATCTCGAAATCGGATGTGACAGTCAGATTATAGGCAAAGATGCCGGGCTTTAGATGCATGTTCGGCCGCATCACCAGCAACGCTACCTGAAGCGCCGAGACGGCCAACTCTTTCAGGAAGAGCAGCACGAGGCGCAGCAGCGGGAGTAGGCGCAGGGCACGGATGCCGGTGGTCGGCTGTTCACGCACGACAAACAGGCAGAGCGCCCCAAGCACCAGGCCGAGCAGCAGATTGGGCGGCGTGATGCTGCCGGTCATCGCCGCCCAGGCGATCATCATGAGGAGACCGGCTGCGACCGTGCGCGTCATGGCAGGACCCTCCCCGGAAAGACCGAGCCGATATAGGCGGACGGGTCGTTGAGGCCGGAGGCGGCCTGCTGGACGGCGTTCAGAACCATCTCGGGAAAGACGCCGACGGCGATGCTGATGCCGGTCAAGGCTAGAAGCGGCAGCAGGGCGGAAAGCGGGATGGCGGCCGGTGCGGCCGCAACAACATCTGTAGGTGCTGATGCTCTTGCAGGCATCGGGCGCCAGTAAGCCAGCAGCCAGACACGGCCGACGGCGATGGTGGTTAAGAGGCTGGTGACCAGCATCGTGCCCGTCAGCCACCAGGCGCCGATATCGATCGAGGCCTTGACCAGCATGATCTTCGGCCAGAGCCCGGAAAACGGCGGCAGGCCGCAGACGGCGAGGAACAGGATGAGCGAGAGGGCGGCAAACAGCGGATAGGGCCGGTAGAGGCCGGAGAGCGTGTCGATCGACGTGGTGCCGCCGATCCTTGCCGCAATGCCGGCGGTGAAATAGAGCGCGGTCATGACGATGATCGAGTGCAGCGCATAGAAGATCGCACCGCCGATGCCGCCCGGCCCGCCGATGGCGATGCCCGCCAGCATCATGCCGATGCCGGAGACAACGAGATAACCGAGCAGGCGGCGAATATCCGTCTGCGCCAGCGCGCCCAGCACGCCGGTGATCATGGTGAAGGCGGCGACGAGCGCGATGAGGAAACTCATCTCCTCGCGCTCGACCGGGAAGAGCATGACCATGGTGCGGATCAGCGCATAGATGCCGACCTTGGTGAGCAGGCCGGCAAACAGCGCCGACACGGTGACGCGCGGGGTGTGATAGGAGGCGGGCAGCCAGAAATTGACCGGGAAGGCCGCCGCCTTCATGGCGAAGGCGAGCAGGAAAAGGCCGCAGAGCGTCATCAGCGGAAGGCCGCCGCGCAGGGCCTCGGCTTTCAGCGCGATATCGGCCATGTTGAGCGTGCCGAACAGGCCGTAGAGATAGCCTGTCGCCACCAGGAAGAGCGTCGTCGCCACAAGATTGAGAAATGTGTATTTGACCGCGCCGTCGATCTGGCGGCGTTGCGACCCCAGCACAAGCAGGCCGAAGGAGGCGATCAGCAGCACCTCGAACCAGACATAGAGGTTGAAGATATCGCCGGTGAGGAACGCGCCGCTGACGCCGGCCATCAAGAGCAGCAGCAGCGGATAAAAGCCGTGGCGGCGGTGGCCGGCATCGATATCACCGAGCGCAAAGACACTGCCGGCGAGCGCCACCAGCGACGCGGCAAAGGCCATCAGCGCGCCGAAGAGATCGGCGGTAAACGCGATGCCGAAGGGCGGCAGCCAGCGGCCCATGACCATGGTGACCGGGCCGGTGACCGAGACATGCCAGAGGAGACCGCCGGTCATGGCAGTCAGGATCAGGAGTGCGGCAATGGCAAGCGGCGCCTGCAGCACCGGCACGCCGCGCAGCATCACCAGCAGGGCGCCGGTGAGGATGCACCAGGCGACCGGGGCGATGACCAGCCAGTCGGCGAGCGGCACCGGCGCCAGGACCAGGGCTTTCGAAAGATCTGTTGCGGTGGCTGCGGCTGATAGGACAACGGCCAGCATGATCAGTAGCCCCCCGGCGGCGGCGGATCATCCGGCTCGGCCAGGCGCATGTGATCGGTGTCGTCGGTGCCGAGCGCGCTATAGGCCCGCCAGGACAGGACCAGCAGGAAGGCGAAGAAGGAAAAGGAAATGACGATGGCCGTGAGGATCAGCGCCTGCGGCAACGGATTGGCGGTCAGCCGGGCGGGCACATCCAGCCCCTCGCCGATAACAGGCGGGATTTCGCGCAAAGTTCGGCCATTGACGAAGAGCAGCAGGTTGACGCCATTGCCGAGCACGGCGACGCCGAGCAGGATGCGGATGATATGTTTCGACAGCATCAGATAGATGGCGGCGGCGAAGAATAGGCCGGTCAGCAGCGAGAGCAGCGCTTCCATCAGTCCTCCCCCTCTTCAAGGGCGAGCGCAATCGCGGTGATGGCGCCGGTGACAACCAGATAGACGCCGAGATCGAACAGCATCACCGTCGACAGCGGCACCTCGAGCCCGGCCAGCGACGGGGTAACCCAGAGGCCGGTCATGAACGGTACCCCGGCCGCCAGCGAGACGAGACCGGCCATGGTGGACAGGGCCAGCCCGAAGGCGGAAATGACCATCGGATGAAACCGGATGGCGCGGCGCACGGTGTCGACCCCGCAGGCAATGCCATAGATCGCCAGCCCACAGGCGGCAATCAACCCGCCGATAAAGCCGCCGCCGGGCTCATTGTGGCCACGCAGCAGCACAAAGACCGAGAACAGCAGCATGAGGGCGGTGAGGAACGGTGCGATTGTGCGGAAGATGAGGGTGTTCATGGGTGGGCCACCACTCTGGCGAAGACACTTCGATTATGTGGAAAGTCACCCCCCTCTGTCGGCGACGCCGACATCTCCCCCTCAAGGGGGGAGATTGGCCGGGAGTTTTGTGGCCGCCTGACCGAAGTAAGGGAAAAGAACGATCTCCCCCCTTGAGGGGGAGATGTCACGAAGTGACAGAGGGGGGTTGGCTGGCTCAGAGTGAGGGGAATCACATGTTCCGCCATCATGCCCCCTCCTCCGCATCAGGATCGTTGTCGGCGGTTTTCAGCGCCCAGGGGCGCAGGCGGACGAGCGAGAGGATGGCGAGGCCGGTGACCATGACGACGGCGATTTCGCCGAGCGTGTCGGTGCCGCGGAAGTCGACGATGATGACGTTGACGATATTGGCGCCGTGGGCGATCGTTTTCGAATAGAGGTTGAAGAAATCGGTGAGCGCCGTGTCGAAGCGCCCCTGTGTGACCTTCATGAGGTAGAGCGAAAAGCCGAGGCCGCAGGCAATGGCGATGGCAGCGTCGGGCAGTTTCTGGCGCAGCGGCCGGTGATCGGATGGCGACAGGCGCAGCCGGGTCATGACCAGCGCCAGGATGACCACCGACAGGGTCTCGACCATGAACTGGGTGAAGGACAGATCCGGCGCGCCGAACAGAAGGAAGATCAGCGCCACGGCAAAGCCCTGGATGCCGAGCGAGACGATGGCGGTGAGCCGGTTGCTGGCCATCAAAACGGCGGCAAGGCCGATGACGGCGATGGCGAAAACCGCCAGTTCATGCAGCTGGACGCCTGCCGGCCAGACCGGGAAACGCGGCAGCTCGCCATAGATGAGCGGTGGTACCAGCAGCATCAGCGCCACGGCGATGAAGGTGACGGTCATATAGACATCGAGCCAGCCCGGCTGCAGGAATTTCGTCATCCGGAAGGCCAGCCGCAACAGGCCGGAGACTAACTGATCGAAGCCGCGATCGGGGCCCCAGCCGATATCTTCGAGCAGGATGCCGATGGCGAGCCGGATGCGGTCGAAGAGCAGGTAGACAACACTGCCGAGGAGAATGGTCAGCACCGAGAGCGCCAGCGGCAGGCCGATGTGGGGGACGAGCGAGATGGCGACCGTGTGCGGCTGACCGGCGACGGCCGAAGCCATCGGGCTGGAGACGAAGGTGTGGGCAAAGGTTGAAAACAGTGCCAGCGCCAGGCCGGCCAGCGCCAGGATCAGCGGCCCGAGCCAGAGCATGAGCGGGCCTTCATGCGGCGTCTTCGGGGTCGGGACCGTCTTGCCGAGGAAGGGCTTCAGCGCCACGGCAAAGGCGGCGGCGAACATCAGCGCATTGCCGAAGACGGCGATGGCGGTGAAGGTGAGCGCGCGCGGGCTGCCGCCCACAAGCGCCTCATAGATCTCTTCCTTGGCGAGGAAGCCGAAGAATGGCGGCAGGCCGCCCATGGACAGCGCCGCCATGAGGGCGACGGCGAAGGTGACGGGCATGGCGCGGCTGAGGCCGGACAGGCGGGTGATGTCGCGCGTGCCGGTGCCGTGGTCGATCAGGCCGGCGACCATGAACAGCGCGCCCTTGAACAGGCTATGGGCAACGAGATAAAGCACCGCCGCCTCGACCGCGTGCGGCGTGCCGAAGCCGGTGAGCATGGTCAGAAGGCCGAGCGAGGCGACCGTCGTATAGGCGAGCATCAGCTTCAGGTCCGTCTGGCGCAGCGCCAGCACGGTGCCCACCACCAGCGTTGCGCCGCCGACGACCGGCAGGATGACCTGCCACTGCGGCGTGCCGCCGAGCACCGGATTGAGCCGCATCAGGAGATAGATGCCGGCCTTCACCATGGTGGCCGAATGCAGATAGGCCGACACCGGCGTCGGCGCCTCCATGGCGTTGGGCAGCCAGACATGGAACGGGAACTGCGCCGATTTGGTGAAGGCGCCGCCGAGCACCAAGAGGAGCGCCGCGAGGTAGAATGGACTGCCCTTCAACTCCGGCGCGAAGGACAGGAGCAGCGACATCTGGGTGATGCCGGTGATGTTCCAGATGATGATCAGCCCGGCCAGCAGCGACAGGCCGCCGGCCCCGGTGACGACGAGTGCCTGAAGCGCTGCCCGGCGCGCGGCCTCGCGGGTGTGATCAAAGCCGATCAGCAGGAAGGAGGTGATCGAGGTCAGTTCCCAGAAGACGAAGAGCATGAGGAAACTGTCGGACACGACCAGCCCCAGCATCGAACCCATGAACAGGAGCAGGAAGGAAAAGAACCGGCCCTGGTCGGCGTGGCCCTTGAGGTAGCCGCCGGCGTAGACCACGATCAGCGCGCCGATGCCGGAGATCAAAAGTACGAAGGTCTGCGACAGGCCGTCGATCAGCCAGGAGAAGCTGACATTGAAGGACGGCACCCAGACGTAGCCGCCGGTGACCAGCTCGCCCCGGGCGATTTCGGCCGAGAAGCCGAGGAAATGCACGAAGATCGCCACAGGCACCAGCGCCAGAACCCATCCGGCGCGATGGCCGAGCGCACGGGTGATGAGCGGCGCGGCAAGGGCCGCGACGAAGGGCAGCGCCATAACCAGACATGTCAGGTCGTTGACACTCACGGCCGCGAAGTCTCCCTGTTGTTCAAGCTGACGCCGATCCGCGAACGAGACCGGCGCACCCCTCCGGCATACGGGAAGCCGGCGGACGGCTCAAGGGCGGAGCGGCAAATAACGGATTTGTGAGGGTAGATGCGCATCCCCTCCCCTTGAGGGGGAGGGTCGGCACGAAGTGCCGGGGTGGGGTGATCCTCTGAGGTCGGCAACGGTCACCCCCACCCACCGCTTCGCGGTGACCTCCCCCCCTCAAGGAGGAGGTCAAATCAAGCCACGCCGATCCGCAGCAGGTCGTGGAAATGCACGATGCCGGCCGGGCGGTTGTCGTCATCGATGACCAGCAGCGCGGAAATGTGATGCAGTTCGAGGAACGCCATGGCCGCCGTTGCCAGCATCGATGCCGTGACCGTTTTCGGCTTGCGCGTCATGATGTCGTCGACCGACAGGGCGGCGAGGTTCTGGCCCAGATTGCGGGCGATGTCGCCGTCGGTGACGATGCCGGCGAGGCGGCCGTCGTCATCGATGACGCCGACGCAGCCGAAGCGTTTTTGCGACAGGACCCGGACCGCGTCGGTCATCGGCGTGCCCTTGGGCACCAGCGGCACCCGGTCGCCGACATGCATGATGTCGGCCACATGCGACAGGCTGGCCCCGAGCTTGCCGCCCGGATGGAACGTCTTGAAATCGACCGCCGAAAAGCCGCGCGCTTCCAGCAGCGCCACGGCGAGCGCATCGCCGAGCGCCAGCTGCATCAGCGTCGAGGTGGTCGGCGCCAGCCCATGCGGGCAGGCCTCCTGCTCCTTCGGCAAAAGCAGCACGACATCGGCCGCGCGCGCCAGCGACGAGTTTTCGCCTGAGGTTATGGCGATCAGCGGAATGGAGAAGCGGCGCGAGTAGGAAATGATACCCTGAAGCTCCGAACTTTCGCCGCTCCAGGACATGGCGATGATGACATCGTCAGGCGCGATCATGCCGAGATCGCCGTGATTGGCCTCGACCGGATGCACGAAGAAGGCCGGGGTGCCGGTCGAAGCAAAGGTCGCGGCGATCTTGGTGGCGATGTGGCCGCTCTTGCCGATGCCGGTGACGATGACACGGCCGCTGATATCGGCGATCTTTTCGATGGCCGTGCGGAAAGCCTCGGCCATGGGGCCGGCCAGTGTCACTGCCAGCGCCGCCAGACCGTTCTTTTCCGTCTCGACCGTGCGGATCGCCGAGGCGACGGCATCACTGCCTTCGAATTTTGCGGTGCGTTTGTTCATGGCGCTTCGGTAGCGTTTTCTGGGTGCGATGTCCAATGCACCGGCCATCCCGGCTCAGTTTCGTGCACGGATTTCCGCAAGAAGACCGGGCGAAAACGCCGCCGGCACCGGTGACGTCGCAAGGCCCGCCGCACTCAGGAGATCGGAAATCCATCGGTTGCAGGTGTTGAGCAGGCTGTAGTGACCGGTCGCCTGATAAAACAGGCTGGGGCCGTATATCCCCTGCCCCAGCTCCACCGGCTGACCTGCCTGTGTGCGGGCAAAACTTGCGGAGAGCTTTTCAGCCAGCCTGCGCAAGCCCCGCTCCGACAGCGAAAGCTCCACCACGTCGGATGCCGGAAAGGATTGCGTCGCCCCCTGCTCGAACCCGGCGATGTGCAGCACGGTGGCGCCGTTGAACCCGAAGAGTGCGCGCGATCCCATCTTCAGCGTAATGTCCGACCAGGCCGGCGCGAAGCGGTAGAAGGTCTCGTCGCCCCAGCCGATTTCGAGATAGCCGTAAAAGGCAAACCGCTCCGACAGGGCGATCAGAACCGGATCGTTCATGGTCAGCGCCATCTCGGCAAGATCGGCGCGGTTGAGGATGAGCCCCGTGTGAATGCCGTGATCGGCGAGCCCGACGCCATAATGCCGCTCGCTGGCGGCCGGCGGGTACAGCGCCGGATCGGCAAAGCGCATCGTCGCCAGTCCGACAATCGCAACGACGAGCAGTGCTGCGGCCGGAACGCCGCCCACGATCTTCAGCGCGGTGATGAGAAAGGATTTCAACAAGGCTCCTGCGGCCGGCAACTATTCGGGCGGACGGCAATAAAGCATTAACCACATGGCTTTACGATTGGTAAACACTTTCAGGAAGACTGCGGGCAATCGGCCGATGACGCCATTCACCAAGACACAGGACGCAGCACGGGAACGCCCGTTGCAAAAGGCCGCATGCGCGCTGTTGGCCTGCGCGCTCGTTTGGCCGTTTGCCGTCCAGGCGCAATCCCTCAAGCCCCAGACCGCCAAAGACGGTTCGACCGCGCTGGTCGAGGTGCCAGTCGAGCCGGTAACGGTCGGGCAGGCCGAAGGCAGCGAACCGGTCACCGGCCGGACACCGACGCTGGATGCCGCAGCGATCGCCGCCGAGACGGACGACGGCCTGACGACAGGCGCTGTCGGCCCCGAAAACCTGCGCCAGGCGACGGTCGACGGCCTCCGCACCGTTCGCCACGACGACATCAACGAGGCGCCCGGCCTGCGCCTCGGCACCTTCATTCTGAAACCATCCCTCACCCAATCGGTCGCCACGGAGCGCACCAAAGCCGGATCGAGCGATAGCCATCGCACCTATCTCGAAACCGGCCTCAAGGGCACGCTGACCTCCGACTGGTCGCTGCATCAGCTGACCGTCACCGGCGACGGCGCCTGGCAGAAGACCCTTTCCGGCATCGACACGACCGAACCGCGCGCCGACATCAACGCCGAACTGCGGCTCGACATCAGCAATGATACGACCGGCACGCTGACCACCGGTTATAATTTCGAGCGCGAGGAATCCACCGATCCGAACGCCATTTCCGGCGCAACGGTCCAGTCCGGCATCAACCGCTACTCGTTCGGCGCCGGTCTGAAGCATGATTTCGGCATCTTGCGCGGCTCCGTGCGCGGCGATGTCTACCGCTATCTTTATGGCGACGCAGAACTCGCCGATGGCAGCACCCTGTCGCTGGCCGACCGCGACCGCTGGCAGGGTACGCTGACCAGCCGCGTCGGTTATGAGCTGTCGCCGGCCCTGATCCCGTTTCTCGAAGCGGCCTACAGCAAAGGCGCCTATGATCTCAGGCAGGACTCGCTTGGCTATGAGCGCGATTTCAACAGCTATGCGGGACGGGCCGGTGTCGAGGTCGATCTCGGCGAAAAGCTGCGCGGCGAACTGGCGGCCGGTTACGAGCGCACGGAATTCGAAGACGCAAGGCTGGCGGCGCTGGGTGCGCTGACCATCGACGGCACGGCGGTCTGGTCGCCGCAGCGCGGCACCGATGTCAATTTCGGCCTTGCCACCGACATCGAACCCTCAACCACCGCCGGCCAGAGCGGCTCGATCGTCTACACATTGCGCTCCGGCGTCACCCATGAGCTGAGTTCGGTGCTGACCGGCCGCCTGTCGAACAGTGTGTCCTTCCGCAACTACCCGTCTGCCAACCAGTCGCAGGATCAAACGATTTACACGACAGGTGCCGGCATCAGCTGGAACCTCAGCCGCTATCTGGCGCTGAACGGTGACGTCTCTTACGAGCTGACCAAGCAGAACGACACCCCCAACCTCGGCGTAGCCCGCGCCGGCATCGGCCTGACCCTGCGGCGCTGATCAGGTCCTTTTATCGTCTCCCCAGCGGGAGAAGGTTGCTTGAAAAGCCGGATGAGGGGGTCTTTCAGAGACTGTGGCTCCCCCTCATCGCCTCGTTTCACTCGGCACTTGTCCCCGCTGGGGAGAAGAGGGCGCTAGCGGCCAGCCCTTCATTTCAGATTGGCAATCAGCGCCCGGAATTGTGCTTCGACGCTCGGGCGGATGTCCGGGCGGGCCAGCGCGAAGGCGACGTTGGCGAGGATGAAGCCATCCTTGGCGCCGCAGTCGTAGGTGTCGCCCTTGAAATGATAGGCGGCGAAATCCTGCGACTGCAGCAGCTTCAGCATGCCGTCGGTGAGCTGGATTTCGTTGCCGGCGCCGCGCTCCTGGGTTTCCAGAATGTTGAAGATTTCCGGCTGCAGGATGTAGCGACCGTTGATGAAGAAGTTCGACGGCGCCGTTCCGGCCGGCGGCTTTTCAACCATCTGGTTGATCTTGAAACCTTCCCCGACAGCCTCGCCGACACCGACGATGCCGTATTTGTGGGCCTGATCCGGCGCGCATTCCTCAACGGCAATGACATTGCCGCCGCTCTCGGCGTAGAGATCGACCATGCCCCTCAGGCAGCCTTTCTGGCCGCGCATGATCATATCAGGCAAAAGCACTGCAAACGGCTCGTTGCCGACGATGTCGCGGGCGCACCAGACCGCATGGCCAAGGCCGAGCGGCGACTGCTGGCGCGTGAAACTGGTGCTGCCGGCGGCGGGCAGGATCGCTTCGAGCAGGCTCAGTTCGGCATTCTTGTTGCGCTCGCGCAGCGTCTGCTCCAGCTCGACCTGAATGTCGAAATAATCCTCGATGACCGCCTTGCTGCGGCCGGTGACGAAGATCAGGTGCTCGATGCCCGCGTCCAGCGCCTCGTCGACCACATATTGGATCACGGGCTTGTCGACGACGGTGAGCATTTCTTTTGGAACCGCCTTGGTCGCAGGCAGAAAACGGGTGCCCAGACCGGCAACGGGGAACACGGCCTTACGGACTTTACGTTTTTCGAGCATTTAAATTTTCTCCTCATCCTTCATGGATGGTGACTTGATTTGAAACACGAGACCAGCCTCGCAGTAACGGAAAATTGCTATTTTTTTACAAAGAAAGACAGCTCCAACCGTTCATGGTAAAGAATTTGTTGACTTCGTTTTTGTAAGTTTTGTGTCTGGCCGGGTGCGTAGGATACCGCCGAACCGGAAATAATCAGGGTTGAGCGTCCGTCAAGGCCTCGAAACACCCGTCGAAACTTGAACGCGCGCTTTTGCCCGACGATATTGCCACAAGACGGCAGCCAGAGCGCCCAGGAACGGACCGACAGACGATGACCAAAGATAGAACAGCCATCTTTCGCCATACCGCCGTAGCCGTGCTGCTTTCGGCAGCTGCTGTGTTTTCCGCCGCCCCGGCGCGCGCAGACGAAGGCTTCCAGAACTGGATTTCCACATTCTATGCCACGGCTGCCAAGAGCGGCATTTCGAAATCCACCTACAACAAGGCGTTTTCCGGCGTGAAGACGCCCGATCCAGACGTGCTGGAAAAGGCCCGCTACCAGCCGGAATTCAAGCACAAGATCTGGGAATATATCGACAGCCGGGTCAACCCCTACACGGTCAAGATCGGCCGCGAGATGGCCGCCAAACACGGCAAGACGCTAAAAGCGCTTGAGGCGCATTTCGGCGTCGACAAAAACATCCTCCTGGCCATCTGGTCGATGGAATCCAACTACGGCGCCGTGCTAGAGAAGAGCGACCGGCTGCATTACGTTCCGCGCGCGCTGGCGACGCTCGCCTATGCCGACAAGAAGCGCGCCAAGTTCGCCCGCACCCAGCTGATCGCCGCCCTGAAGATTCTCCAGAAGGGCGACATCGCCGCCAGCGACCTCAACGGCTCCTGGGCCGGCGCCATGGGCCACACGCAGTTCATCCCGACCAGCTACCTGCTCTATGCGGTCGATGCCGACGGCAACGGCCATCGCGACATCTGGAATTCGGTGCCTGACGCGCTGGCAACCGCCGCCAACCTTTTGAAGAAGAACGGCTGGCAGGCAGGCCAGACCTGGGGCTATGAAGTCGCAGCCCCGCGCAGCGGCAACCAGTATGCCGGCCAGACCAAGAGCCTGTCCGATTGGGCGGCACTCGGCTTCACCCGGCCGAACGGCAAGGGGTTCAAGAACGGCGGCCAGCGCGCCGAGCTGAAAATGCCCGGCGGCGGCGGCGGCCCGGGCTTCCTGATGACCAAGAACTTCTTCGTCATCAAGCGCTACAATGCGTCCGATTCCTATGCGCTCGGCGTCGGGCTTCTGGCCGACGAGATCGCCGGCTACAGCGGCATGCAGCAGGCCTGGCCGCGTCCGGAAGGCGCGCTTGGCGTCAAGGAAAAGTTCGAGCTGCAGTCCCGTCTGAAGGAACTCGGCTACTACGATGGCGAGGTCGACGGCAATTTCGGCAGCGGCTCCAAGGCCGCCATCCAGGCCTTCCAGAACAGAAACGGCTTGACGCCGGACGGCGAGCCGTCGCAACATGTCTTGAAAGCCCTGCGCAACTGACCATCGCCGATGGCAGCGCCGAGCATGAACAGTTATTAGGTCAGGAGCCCGCGGGCTCCTGTTCCGTTTGAGGTGTTCACGCACCTTCAGGATCCGACGATGACCCTTGCTGCGAAACCCAAGCGCACCCCCCTTGCCCTGCGGCTTCTGGCGGTCCTGATGTCGGCGGTTTTCGTCATCGCTGCCTGCGTAACGGTCGCCCCGACGGCCGCATCGGCGCAGGAGCGCACGGAACGGCGGACGCTGCTGCAGATGCTGTTCGGCAGGCAGAACCGCAGCATCACCACCTTCGAGGAGCGGCCGGCCGAGCGGCGCAAACAGAATCGCAACAAGTCGACGAAAAAGAAGACCGGCACTGCAGCGGCCATTGCCGCCGTTGAAAAGCTGCCGACGGCCAAGAAAGTGCTTGTCGTCGGCGACTTCATCGCGGCCGGGCTCGGTGAAGGCCTTGCCGTCGGTTTTGCGGCTTCCCCCGGCATCGTTATCCAGACCCGCACGGAGGGATCGTCGGGCATCGTGCGGGACGACTACTACAACTGGCAGATCGAACTGCCCAAGCTGATCACCGAACTGCAGCCCGCAGCCATCGTCGTCGCACTAGGCTCTAACGACCGCCAGGCATTCCGCACCATGCTGCAGGAGGAAAAGTTCGGCTCGGAACCGTGGCGCACCGAATTTTCGAGCCGTGTCACGGCCCTGACCGAGATTGGCCGCAAGAGCCAGTTGCCGGTGCTCTGGGTCGGCATGCCGGCCTTCCAGTCTTCGTCCATGACCGACGATATGGTCACGCTCAACGGTATCTTCCGCACCGAAAGCGAGAAGGCCGGCGGACAGTTCGTCGATATCTGGGACGGCTTCGTCGACGAAACCGGCAAATTCATCATCACCGGATCGGACATCAACGGCCAGCAGGTCCGCCTGCGCGGGTCCGACGGCATCAACATGACCAAGGCCGGGAAGCGCAAGATGGCCTTCTATGTCGAGAAGGACATCATCCGCCTGCTCGGCGGCGATGCGGTCGTCGGGCTGACACCGCTGCTGTCGTCGGTGACGCCCGGTGACGCTGCGACCCAGCCTGCCGTCAGCACGGATATTCTTGAGACCCAGCCGATCAGCCTCGCCGATCCCGAACTCGACGGCGGCACGGCGCTCCTCGGCGCTTCCATGCCGAAGACGCTCACCATCAAGACGCCGCGCGACAACCTTGTCGAAAAAGGCGAAGTCGCCGAAGCCCCAGCCGGCCGGGTCGATGATTTCCGGCTTGCCAAGCCCAGCACGGTGCTGAGCAATCCGGTCATTCGCAATTGATCCTTTAAAGG
The DNA here is from genome assembly GCA_030655075.1 of Pararhizobium sp. Taxonomy (GTDB): domain Bacteria; phylum Pseudomonadota; class Alphaproteobacteria; order Rhizobiales; family Rhizobiaceae; genus JAURWE01. The sequence goes on along the minus strand of JAURWE010000066.1, from coordinate 145,328 downwards.
AAGAAAACCCACCCCCATGTGGGCGAGATGTCACGAAGTGAAAGAGGGGGGGTTAACCCTCCGCAATCTCATATCACCGAGGCAGAAGCGTCGATCCCACCAGGCTTTCGTCGATCGAGCGCGCCGCCTGGCGGCCTTCGCGGATGGCCCAGACGACCAGTGACTGGCCGCGTCGCACGTCGCCGGCTCCCCAGAACTTGTCATCCCTGCGGCGGCGCGTGGCAACACGCTCTGACGAGCTCAGACTCAACTTAGCTGCGGCATGCTACCGCGCCGCTATCGTCATCTGGTGGGCTCGATTGAGTTTGGAGTCCTCCTTGCGAAAACTGCCATGCCAAAGAATCCCACTTTTACATCAAGGCAAGCCTGAAAATGCCATATGCGATTCCCTGCCTTCCAGCGCGAGGGTAGGACAAGGACGCCCCGCTGATCCACCAGACTGGTCACCGCCTGCCGATTTAACGCCACCCCCTCCACACAATTGCCATCTCGTCGGGGTCTTCCTATATCTTGGTCAGATCAAAGGAGACGCTCATGAGCGAGATCGCAACCAAAACCTTCAAGGTCGAAAAGTCGGATGCCGAGTGGAAGGCGCAGTTGACGCCGGAGCAGTATCGCATCACGCGGCAGCACGGCACGGAACGGGCCTTTTCCAGCCCGGATTTCGAGCTCGGCAAAAAGGGCGTCTATCACTGTGTGTGCTGCGGCAACACGCTCTATTCGTCGGAGACGAAGTTCAATTCCGGCACCGGCTGGCCGAGCTTCACCCAGCCGATTTCGGACACTGCAGTCACCGAGCATACGGACCGGTCCTACGGCATGAGCCGGACGGAAATCCGCTGTGCCGACTGCGATGCCCATCTCGGCCATGTCTTTCCGGATGGACCGGCGCCGACGGGCCTGCGCTATTGCATGAACGGCAATGCGCTGACCTTCGAGGCGGCTTGAGACGCCTGACCGGCTGCGGCATTGCGGCGGCCGGTCTTACAAGACGATGAATCCAGGACCCTGCCCATGCCGATGCGAACAATCCTTAAAACTGCGCTGGTCCTCTCTTTCGCCGTGTCGGTGGCCATTCCGGCCCTGGCCGCGTCGGGGGCGCAGGCCTACAGCAATCCGCGCTTCGGCTATACGGCCGAAATTCCGCCGAATTTCGTAAAACTCTCCGAGGCCGGCAATGGCGACGGGGCAACGTTTCGCGACGAGGAGGACAAGGCGGATCTGCTGGTGTTCGGCACCAATCTCGGCGAGGAGAGTTTTTCCGGCGAGCTAAAGGGCCGCATCCGGTCGGAAAAGGACGATGGCTGGGCGCTCACCTATGAAAAGGTCACGGACGGCTGGGCGAGCTATTCGGGCACCAAGGGTGCGACGGTCGTCTATGCCCGTGCGATCGCGCTCTGCGACGGCAATGCAGCGCTGTTCCGCATCGAATATCCCAAGGAAAAATTGAAGGCTTTCGACGCGATCGTCGAGGTCATGGTCAAGGCGCTGAAGCCTGCCGAGGGCTGCGTGGCGTCCGGCGCGGCACCAGCCGCGCAGTAAGTTTCAGACGCTGGTCAATGGCAGGCGCAGGGCGGTGATGACGGCGGAATAGTGCACGGCGGCAGCGGCGACGACAAAGCCGTGCCAGATGGCATTCTGGAAGCGCAGGCGCTCCCAGACGTGGAAGATGACGCCGACCGAATAGATGATGCCCCCGGCAAGAATGAGGAAGAGTACGCCGGCCGTCAATTCGGACACCAGCGGGCCGGCGGCGAAGATGCCGCTCCATCCCATGGCGAGATAGAGCAGGATCGCCAGCCGGTCGAAGCGGCCGGGAAAGACGCATTTGATCACCACACCGGCAATGGCGATCGCCCAGATGCCGATCAGCAGCGCGAACAGGCGCGTGTCGTGCATGCCGCGCTCGAGGAAGGGCGTGTAGGTGGCGGCGATCAGGATGAAGATCGAGGAATGGTCGAAGCGGCGCAGGAACCATTTTGTGTTGGTGACCGGCCAGAGATTGTACATGAACGAGATCGACAGGGTGGCGACGAGGCCGAGGCCATAGATCCAGACGGCAAAGAGCTGGCCCCAGGTGGTCCAGACGGTGGCGTAGAAGATCATGGCGGTGACGCCGATCAGCGCCAGCACCAGGCCGACCCCGTGCACGATACCGTCAGCGATCAGCTCGTGACGGTCGTAATTCCACTTGATCCCCTTGATCTCCACAATAACCCTCTTCAACCGTCCGCTTTGTCTCACAGAGAAATGCCATGGATTGGCGTCTCCTGCGCGACACATTCTATATCGCGCAGGTTAATATCGTGATGACAACACCGGACTTTTTGAAGGCGGCACAAGGTCGCATCACGACAGTCATGCATGTCTTTGTCCCAAAACCGCTGCGCAGTTTTTGGGAGAGATGCATCAAAGCATTCATGCATGTCTTTATCCCAAAACCGCTGCGCACTTTTGGGAGACATGCATCAGCGCTCGACCAGCACCGAGCATTTGCAATGGCGGGCGACGCGCTCGGTGGTGGAGCCGAGGAAATAATCGCTGAGGCCCGGCCGGTGCGAGGCGATGATGACGAGATCGGCCTTTTCATCTTGGGCGAAACCGCAGATCATGCCTGCGGCACCACCGAGCCTGATTTCAAGCCGGCAGTCGATGCCGGAGTTCTGTTTCAGCTCCGTCAACCGCTCCAGCGCCACCCGGCGCGAGGTCTCGAGCATGTCGAGCGGGAAATCGGCAACCATATAGCCCTGCACATAGGGCATCATGTCTTCGACGATATTCAGAAGGATGATTTCGCCGCCGGCTTCGAGCAGGCGGGCCGCCTGGGACAGGCTTTTTTCGCCACGGTCGAGATGATCCATGGCGACAGGCACGACGATCTTCGAAAACATGGCTTTCATCCTTTGCTCTGCGGCAACGGGTCCGATTTTGGCGGATCGGAGGCCGCGTTTCCCGCTTGTCTTGCGGCGCCGATCGGTCAAACTGCCGCTTGCAGTTTTCAGGAGCAGTTTTTCAATCGGTGGTCATACTGAAGTGGGGCGAAGATGCGCAAAAAACAATCGGAACGGTCCTTAAATTTCCTTCATGCAACCGTGGCCGGGCTGGGTGCCGTGCTGCTGCAGCCGCTGGCGGTGCTGGCGCAGGCGAACGCGCCGATGGCGGAAAGTTCGGTGCCCTACTCCGCGCCTCCGGCCTCCGATACGCGCAGCGCCGGCGCGGTCGGCAAGGTCGAGACGCGGGTGAAGGCCAGCGCCTCCACGGACGCCTGCGATGTGGCCGCCGCCGATCCGCTCGACGACGAGCGGCCGGATACGGTAACGCCCGTGGATTTCGATTCGATCGACGCCGTTTCGGCCAAGGCTGCCTGCAACGCGGCCCGGCTGCGCGATCCCGCCACCCTGCGCTACACGTTCCAGCTCGGCCGCGCCGACGAAAAGGGCGGCGATCTCGTCACCGCGCTGGCGCTCTACAAGGAGGCGGCCGAGAAAGGCTATGCGGCGGCGGCAGCGGCTGTCGGCTATGCCTACGACAACGGCCGCGGCGTCGAGGCCGACACATCGCAGGCGTTGAACTGGTACATGCAGGCGGCCGCGAAGAACAATGCCTGGGCGATGTTCAACATCGGTTATTTCTACGATTACGGCCGCGGCGTGCCGGAAAGCGACGCGGTGGCGCTCGACTGGTACATCAAGGGCGCCGATCGCGGCAATGCGCGGGCGATGAACGACGCGGGCTACATTCTGGAAACCAGCCGCACCGTGCCGCAGGACATCGCCAAAGCGCGCGAATGGTACATCAAGGCAGCCGAGGCCGGCAACGTGCACGGGCTGACCAATGCCGGCGGCGTGCTGCTGAATGGCGTCGGCGGGCCGGTCGACTATCCGAAGGCGCTGGAATATCTGCACAAGGCCGTCGATCTCAACCATGCGGATGCGCAGAACAGCCTCGGCTATATGATCTACAACGGGTTCGGCACCGACAAGAACATCGACGAGGCGATGCGGCTCTACCAGCTGGCGGCCGACGGCGGCAATGTCACCTCGCTGTTGAATATCGGCTTTGCCTACGAGACCGGCGAAGGCAAGCCGCAGGACTATGCCCAGGCGCTCGACTACTATCGCCGGGCGGCGGACGGCGGCGACCTCACCTCGCTCAACAATATCGGCAATATGTATGACAAGGGGCTGGGCGTGAAGGCGAACCCGAAGGAGGCCGCCGTCTGGATCGAAAAGGCGCTCCGGGCCGGGGTGCAGTTCACCCGCGACCAGATGCGCGACAACCAGGAGGGCTGGTCGCTGCCCTTCCGCAAGGCGCTGCAGAAACGGCTCGCCGACCAGAACATCTACAATGGTCCGGTCGATGGCGGTTTCGGGGCAAAGACGCAGGAGGCGTTCGACGCCATCTTCGGCAACGGCTGATCGTCAACATTTCCCGAACAGTAAATCGTCAATTCCACGTCTTTCGTGAACGATTGCCTACGGCCATATTCGGTGAGAAGAAACACGAACAGCGTGACCGGAGATGATGCAATGACCACAGTCGACAGACGGGATTTTCTGAAACTGTCGGCTGCAGGGCTTCTCGCCAGTGGCAGTGCCACCGCCGCTCACGCAGGAACGACAGCCATGACCATCGCCTCGCCCACCCATGCCGTCAACATGCCTGCCTATGTCGATCATTCACACCTGACGGTCTACGACCTGCCGATGATGTCGGGCTGGTACCAGAAGGCGCTCGGCCTGTCGCCGATGGAAAGCTCGGCCAGCGGCGAGACGCTCGGTGTCTCCGGCCGGCCGCTTCTGACGCTGACCACGGACAGCACCGCCAGAAAGGCACCGCGCAATGCACCCGGACTCTTCCACACGGCCTTCCTCATGCCGGATCGCAAGGAGCTCGGCCACTGGCTGGCGCATGTGGCGCAAAACAATATCGCGCTGACCGGCGCGTCTGACCATCTGGTCTCGGAAGCGATCTATCTCGACGACCCCGAGGGCAACGGCATCGAGGTCTATCGCGACCGGCCGCGCGAGGACTGGAAGATGCAGTCCGACGGCATGGTGAAGATGGCGACGCTTGGGCTCGACCTGCAGAAACTCTACGACGAGTCGTCCAAGGAGCCCTGGGGCGGCGCTGCCGACGGCACCACGATCGGCCATATCCACCTGCAGGTCTCGGATATCCCTGAAGCCGATGATTTCTTCCAGAACGTGCTCGGCCTCGACGTCATGGCGCGGTATCCGGGGGCAACCTTCTTTGCGTCCGGCAAGTATCACCACCATGTCGGCGCCAATGTCTGGAACAGCCGCAACCAGCCGAAACGCAGCGCCGACATGACCGGCCTTGCCGACTACACGGTGCGTTTCAACGACAAGGCCAAGATGCAGACGGCGCTGGCGAAGCTGGACGAACTGCAGGTGGCGACCACCCGCAGCGGCGAGACGGTGTCGCTGATCGACCCCTGGGGTATCGGGCTGAAGCTGTCTGCATAAGCCGTCAGCCGACGAACTGCGCCGTCACATTGTCGAACGTTCCGGCCGCAAGGTCGGAGCGTTTGATGGTGAAGGACAGGTTTTCGACATGGCCGAACATCCAGCCCATGAGGTTGCTATAGGGCAGTTCGAGCAGGGTCACATCGCTGTCCGGAGAGGCGTCGCGATCGCCGCCCATCACGGCCACCTCATGGTCCGCCTCGTCACGCCAGAGCGCTTCGAGATTGAGGCGCACCGGCAAAGGCAAGGCCTCCGGCGCGGTGCAATAGGCGCGCTTGGCGCTGTCGCGCCTGACACTATCGAAGTCATTCACCCAGAGATTCGACAGGGGCGAATGGACCGTCAGCGGTATCGTTCCAGTCTCGAGCAGGCTGGCGCCTGCCTGAGCGGCCGGACGGCGCATGGTCATGAGCTCTATGGCCTGCAACCCTTCCATGACCGGTGCAAGTGCCCCGGGTGAAAACGGCACGCGGACGGCAAGATCACGGCCCAGCGCAGCGATTTCCCCGGCGCGGACAACGGCATGTTCCAGCATGGCCCGTGCCTCTTCCGAGGCCTTGATCAGCACAGCCAAAAAATCAGCCTCCTTTTGAAAGGCGCTCCTGCTTGCCTTGGTGGCGGGCAGATCGCGGAGCAGGCATTCCAGCCGGTCACGATGACGGGAGATGACATCTGGGGTTCTGGCAAGGCTCGCTGCCAGACGCGTCTCCATCATCTGCAGCATTGATAGCACCGACGGCCAGTCGAAGGGCTGGTTTTCCGGCGCTGCCAGATCGTAACCGGCATCATGCCGCGCGGAGATGGCGGCACTTCTGGCTTTGGCCGTCCGGTGCGGACCGGCCTGATCAGAGCCCGCAGCAACGAGGTCCACCGGCCAGCGGGGCGGTGCGAGGATGTGCATGCCGGAAAGCAGTTCGGGGCGCAGCGGATCGAACCAGCTGTATGCCACCGGCTCCGGTCCCGTCCGCGCCGGCCCCCGTCGATCCAGATGCAGGACACAGGTTTTCGTGCTTTTGGGATGGACGAAGAAGGCGAGCCAGCCATGGCGCGGGCCGCTGCCGTCCCACAGGTCACTCGGAAGGCTGGCGCAGTCGATCTGCGCCAGAAAATAGGCCGGGCACCCGTCGATCTCGGGCCAGGCGACATCGGGTGACATGCGCGGCTCGCCGCCCAGCCAGCTTTGCGGATCGGCGTGGTCGCGGATGGGGATCTGCGGTGCCAGGCGCACGGCCAAGGACGGCTGCCTATCGTCGAAATGCAGCTGGTTGTCATGCCGGATGCCGTTGCGGATCTCCGCAAGCAAACCGGCGACTGCGGTGCGGACAGGCACGGTCTCCGCCCCGCCATCGGTCACGCCAACCGCCATCCTGCGACGGCGTAACGCCCTTCCCTTCCGGCTGGCCGAACCGCCCGCCAGACGTGAAGCGAGGGTAGCTTCCCCAGCCGCCGAACGGTAGACCGCCAACGGAAAGACGAAGGTCAGGACCGCCAGCACATCGGCGGCGGGAAGAACGCCTATGCGCGATATCAGGACAAAATCAAGGGCAACATCGATAGCATACACCGCATGCAAACCGGCGGCGCCCAGCAGATCCGCAAGAAATCCCGTCAGCGTATGGGCTGTGAGGCCAGCCATGCAGACAAAAACAAACAGGACTCTGGAGATTATGAACATCTCGAAACATTAGGATTTACTTTTTAAGATAAAATTAAAGGTCGCTCGGACCGGAAGCCGATCCGGCTAGCGGAAATGCCGCCGCTTGGGCAGCGGCATTTCCGGCGATGTTCATGCCTCGAAATAGACGGGACGGTCGAGGTCTTCGATCAGGCCGGGCCGGGTTGGCTGCCAGCCGAGATCCTCGCAGGTCTTCTGGCTCGACGCCCGGTTGTCGATGCCGGCAAAATGGGTGAACCAGCCGAAGTGCTCGCCCGCCTCTTCCACCGACTTGCTGACCACCGGCAGGCCGAGGCGGCGGCCGATGACGGCGGCGATGTCGCGGAAGGGAATGCCTTCTTCCGCCACCGCATGGTAGCGGGTGCCGGCGGTGCCGTTTTCCAGCACGAGACGATAGAGGCTGGCGGCATCGAACCGGTGCACGGCCGGCCAATGGTTGAGCCCCTCGCCGATATAGGCGGCCGACCCCTTGTTGCGGGCGATGCCGATCAGGAGCGGCACAAAGCCGTGGTCGCCATCGCCGTGCGTCGACGGGGGAAGCCGGACAATGGAGACGCGCACGCCGCGTGTCGCAAAGGCCAGCGCCGCCTGCTCGGAGACGCGGGGCACCGCTGGGCCATAGGCAGGCTCCGTGCTCTCGGTGGCGATGCCGCCCTTGGTCAGGAGGCCGGTGCCCGAGGTAACGATCAGCGGCTTGCCGGTGCCTTCGAGCGCAGCACCCATGGCCTCGATCGCCAGCCCGTCGGCGACGCAACTTTCCTTGAAGCGCGAGAAATCATGGTTGAAGCCGGTGTGGATGACGGCATCGGCCGAGGACGCGCCGTTGCGCAGGCTGTCGAGATCCTCCAGATCACCCCGGTGGACTTCCACGCCGGCGGCAACGAGGGCCGCCGCCGAAGCCTCCGAGCGGGCAAGGCCAAGGACCTGATGGCCTGCCTGACGCAGTTCCTGGACGACGGCCGATCCGACGAAGCCGGTGGCTCCGGTGACAAAAACGCGCATGACATGTCTCCTGTTCTTATGAGCCGCGCAGCGGGTGCGTCAGCAGTGAGGCTAAAATAGGCTCTGGAGAAAAGACGGTCTATGCTGTAACGTCCGTCATATCTTTTCAATCGTCCGGAAAACCCCATGGATCCGCTGTCAAACGTTCTGTCGCTGCTGAAGCCGCACAATTACCTGTCTGCCGGTCTCGAGGCCGGCGGCGACTGGGCGATCCAGTTTCCGGTGCAGCAGGGCATCAAGAGCTGTGCGGTCGTGTCCGGCACCTGCCTTCTGTCGGTCGAAGGCGTCGAGACGCCGGTGCGCCTTGCCGCCGGCGACTGTTTTCTGCTGCCGGGTGGCCGGTCTTTCCAGCTGGCAAGCGACCTTTCGCTGCCGATGACGGAGGCTTCGGCGATCTTCGGCGCAGCCCGCAAGGGCGGGGTGGCGCTCCTCAATGGCGGCGGCGATTTCAGTGTCGTCAGCAACCGCTTCGGCCTTTCCGGCAGCCATGCGGATATTCTGTTGAAGATGCTGCCGCCGGTGGTGCACATCCGCGACGAGGCCGACAAGGCGGCGCTGCGCTGGTCGGTGGAACGGATGATGCAGGAAATGCGCGACCCGCAGCCGGGCGGCTTTCTGGTCGTCCAGCACCTCGCCCACATGATGCTGATCCATGCGCTGCGACGCCACATGCGCGACGGATCGACCAGCGGCACCGGCTGGCTGTTTGCACTCTCAGATCGGCAGATGAGCGTGGCGATCAACGCCATTCACGACGATCCGGCGCAGCGCTGGACGCTGCAGGCGCTGGCGTCGCGGGCCGGCATGTCGCGCTCGAGTTTCGCGCAGCGGTTCAAGGAGACGGTTGGAACCTCGCCGATGGGCTATGTCGCCCACTGGCGCATGCTTCTGGCCGGGGACCGGCTGGAAACGTCGAAAGACCCGATCTCGATCATCGCGCCATCGCTCGGCTACCTTTCGGAGGCCGCCTTCAGCACCGCGTTCAAACGGGTCATGGGCTGCTCGCCCCGGCAATACGTTGGGCGGGGTCGGCAGGGGACGACAGCGCCCATTGCGTTAAGATAAACTACACCGCCGCCGCCTATATCTCGGCGCATCCTCAAATGTGTGGCGTGGTGGAGTGCTGATGAAGGTTGTGGCGAATGCCCGGGTGACCGGCCTCAAGATCGGTGGACAGCAGCGCGCCGCCATCGAAATCCTCGACCGGCTGCCCGAGATCGAGCGCATCGCGCCGTCGCAGCCCTTGAGCGGCATCAAGGCGCATCTCTGGGAACAGACGGTCCTGCCGGCACGGACCTTCGGCAAGCTGCTCTGGTCGCCCTCGGCAACCGGGCCGGTGATCAAGACGCAACAGGTGGTGACGCTGCACGATGTGGCTTTTCTCGACCTGCCAGAGTTTTTTTCCAGCTCCTTCGTCAAACTCTACAAGAACCTTTTGCCGCCGCTGGTGCGGCGGGCGACGCGGGTGGTGACGGTGTCGGAATTCTCGCGGTTGCGCATCGCCGAGACGCTTGGCATTGCCACTGAGCGGATCGATGTGATCGGCAATGGCGTCAGCAGCCATTTTCGCGCTTACGCGGAGGCCGATATCGCGGCGGTGCGGGCGGCCCTGTCGCTGCCCTGCACCTATGTGCTGCTGCAGGCGACCGCCGACAAACGCAAGAACCTGACCCGCACACTGCAGGCCTGGGCCGTGGCGCAGAAACAGCTGCCCGATGATATTCAGCTGGTGGTCTCCGGCAACCCCGACCGCAGCCATGTCTTCGGCACGCCGGACGCCGTGCCCGAGGTGCCACGGACAAAATTCATCGGCTATGTCGAGGAAGACCAGATCGGCCCGCTGATGGCCGGCGCCACGGCCTTTCTGTTTCCCTCGCTCTATGAGGGCTTCGGCATCCCGATCATCGAGGCGATGAGCTGCCGCACGCCGGTGCTGACTGCCGCCCTGACCGCCACCCGGGAAATCGCCGAGGATGCGGCGCTTCTGGTCGATCCTTATTCGGTGGATGACATCGCCGCCGGCATTGTCCGGCTGGTCGAGGACGCGGATCTGCGGGCCGAGCTGATGGAAAAAGGGTGGCGTGTGGCCGCCAAACACACGTGGGATGACGTGGCGGGCAAATACAGGACGCTGTTTTCGTCGATCGGCGCGGATTTTTAAGCGCCTGCCGCTTCACGCCGCCTGATCGTAATCCTTCTGCGCGGCCAGCACCGCTTCGATGTTGGTTTCCGCCCAGTGGGTCAGAGCCGCGATGGTCGAGGTCAGGGTCTGGCCGAGCGGCGTGATCGAATATTCCACCGTGACCGGCACGGTGGCAAAGACCTGACGGCGGACGAGGCCGTCGCGCTCCAGCTTTTTCAGCACCTGCGACAGGACCTTTTGCGAGACGCCGTCGATCTCCCGGCGCAGCTGGTTGAAGCGCACCGGTTCGCGGCCGAGGCGGCCGAGCACCAGCACGGCCCACTTTTCGGCCAGCCGGTCGATGACCATGCGCGTCGGGCAGCTGGCCATGTAGACATCATATTGCATCATCTGCTCCTTCAAATCCCACCCGAGAAGTCCCCCTATAGGGTTACCGCGAGGTGACCACGTCACCGGAAAGTGCCTTCTTTACAGCAAAAATCCGAAACGGTATCTGGTTTCCATTACTAACATAGTTTCCAAACGAAACCATAGGAGATGGATATGACGGATAAAATTCTGGTTCTCGGCGCCGGCGGCACGATCGGAGCCAAGGTCGTGGCGGCACTGGTGGCCAAAGGCGAAAACGTCAAGGCAGCGACGCGCAAGGCGAGCCCGGTTGCGGGCGCCGAGGCCGTGGCGTTCGACTATGGCGACCGCGCCACCTATGCGGCCGCACTTGACGGCGTCGACCGGATTTTTGTCATCGCGCCGGGCGGTTATCTCGACCCGGTCGGACTTCTGACCCCTGTCATCACCGCTGCCGCAGAGCGCAAGATCAAGGTCGTGCTGATGACCGTGCTCGGCGTCGACGCCGATGACAGCATTCCCTACCGGCAGGTCGAGCTGTTCCTCGAAAAGGCCGGCACGCCCTTCGTCATCGTGCGGCCGAACTGGTTTTCCGACAATTTTCACAGCTACTGGCTGGACGGCGTGCGCCACGGCACGATCGCGGTGCCGGCCGGTGACGGCAAGACCAGCTTCATCGATGCCCGCGACATCGCCGCCAGCATCGCCGGGGCGCTGACCACAAACGCCTTCGACGGTCAGGCGATCAACCTGACGGGACCGGAAGCGCTCGGCTATGGGCAGGCAGCTGATATCATCAGCACCGTGACCGGCAAGACGGTGGCCTATACGCCAGTCGAGGATGCGGCCTTCATCGGCATGCTGACGGGCGCCGGTGTGCCCGAAGCCTATGCCAGCTTTTTGGCTTCGATCTTCTACCCTGTGCGGCAGGGCTGGACGGCCGTCATCAGCGACGGTGTCGAAAAACTGACAGGCGCGCCACCGCGTTCGCTCGCGGCCTACGCGAAAGACAATGTCGCGGCCCTGAAGGCCTGAAATATCTGAAGCGCTTCGAGGGCGCGGGATGGTCCGCGCCCGCAGGGGCTATCAGTCGTAGAGAAAATGTTCTTCCCAGGCCTGCCGGGGTACCAGCGTGCCGATGTCGTAGTCGAAAGCGCGGACGTGCAGGCGTTTGGGGCCTGTGGTGCAGGTAAACGACAGGGTGTACCAGTCGCCCTTGCTGCGGAACACCGCGCCCGGCGCGCGGATCGAAGTGCCGTCGATCTCAGGCTCGGCGAATGTGTAGGCAATGACCTTATCCGGCTTGAAACCATGTTCGTCCCTGCTGATGCGATCGAGCGCCTCGGTATCGCAGCGCTGCTCCAGCCGCGTCTGCGGATCGAGCTTGTTCAGCTGCGCCTTGATGCGCGCATCGATGGCGGCGGCAGGCGATGCAGCGATGACGGAGAGAATGACAGCGGCGCTGATGCGCTTCATGGCGGGAAACCTCCTGTACGGGCATGGTGACAACGCCCATGGCCGGCCAAGCTCCTGAGGGCTGCCGAACCGGATTTCATCTGTGGGGCGGGAATCGGTTCTGAACGTGGCCATTTGAAGGCGAGCGTTTTTTCTAGACAATATTCTTGTCAGCCTGCAATTTTTGCGCGAACCTCTATCCGGTCAATCAGGCAGGTGTGATGAGCAAGCTGGAATATAGGTGGTCGTCTCTCCTCTTTCCGCCGAGGACGGTGGAGGGTTCGCGGTATCGTGCCGGATCCTCCCGGCTGCATGAGCGACGGCGATACGCCGGAAGAGGCCCTGTCGAGTGTGACGGGTGCCATTGGTGCCTGGATTGAGGCAGCTCAGAATCTTGGCCGGGATGTTCCACCGCCGTCACGACGGCTGGCCTCGGGGTGACGCAAAGAACTCCGGCTTCAGGCCTTCGAATTCTTGTGGTATTATGGGTTCCATGAACAGAATGATGGCCATCGAAAAACTTCAGGAACAGACCGATGCCCTGCGCGGCATGGGGGCGACGGGGCTGTATCTGTTTGGCTCAACCGCGCGTGGCGAGGCATCGCCGACAAGCGATCTCGACCTATTCATCGACCATGAGCAGAACGGCAGATTTTCGCTGATCGAGCTTGCCGGCATGCAACAGCTGCTGGAAGAGACGATGGATGTCAGGATTGACCTGACCACACGCAACAGCCTCCATCCGGCCCTGAAGACGGGTATCGAGAGTTCTGCGGTGCGCATTTTTTGAAGGCGCGACGCAGCATCGAGCCGGTGCTCACCGACATTCTGGATGCTATCGACGGCATTGAGAAAGCGACTTCGGGCAAGACATTCGAAGAATTCAAATCCGACTGGCTCCTGCGTCTGGCCACACAACGGGCGCTGGAGATCATTTCAGAAGCGGCCCGTCATATTCCCGATGATTTGCTGGATGCAGCGCCGAACGTTCCGTGGAAACAGATACGCGGAATTGGCAACATATTGCGCCACGAGTATCACAAGATCGCCGATGACGTCGTCTGGGCGGTGGTAGCGATGCACATCGAGCCTTTGAAAAATGGGATCCTAGTCATCCAAGGAAATTTGACCGCAGGGTGACACGTGCACCCGCCTCCCCGACATTCCGCCTTGAACCCGCCCGCCCCGACCTCTATCTCAGAACTCCCGCCTTCCCGATTTGCTGGAGAACTCCCTTGGCCGTTTTCAAGTCCCTGCCCGCCGCGCCCGCTGCCCCGAAGAAGCCGCTTGAGGATACCCGCCACGGGATCACCCGCACCGACGATTATGCCTGGCTGAGGGCTGCCAACTGGCAAGCGATGTTCAAGGACCCCTCGATCCTCGAGCCTGAAATCCGGGCGCATCTGGACGCCGAGAATGTCTATATGAAGGCGGCGATGGCCGATACGGAGGCGCTGCAGAAGGTGCTGTTTGCCGAGATGCGCGGCCGCATCAAGGAGGACGACGCCTCCATTCCGGTCAAGGACGGGCCTTATGCCTACGGATCGTTCTTCGTCACCGATGGCGAGCAGCCGCGCTATTTCCGCGAGCCGCGCGACGGGGGCGAACGATCCGTGCTTCTCGACGGTGACAAGGAGGCCGAGGGCAAGGCCTATTTCCGGCTCGGCGGCATCGACCATTCGTCCGACCATGGGCGCGGCATCTGGAGCTTTGACGACAAGGGGTCGGAATATTACACGCTGCGCATCCGCGATCTGGCAACTGGCGACGATCTGGCCGACGTGATTTCCAACACCGGCGGCGGCGGCGCCTGGGCGCCTGACGGCAAGAGCTTCTTCTACACGGTGCTCGACGAGAACCACCGGCCCTCAAAAATCTTCCACCATATTATCGGCGAGAGCCAGGACAGCGACCGGCTGGTCTATGAGGAAGAGGACCCGGGCTTCTTCATGGGCGTCGGCGGCTCGATGCTGGATGATTTCATCTACATCGACATTCACGACCACGAGACCAGCGAATACCGGCTTCTGTCGACCAAGGACCTTCTCGCCGAACCGAAGCTGGTGTCAGCGCGCGAGACCGGTCTTGAATATTCGATGACCGAGGGTGGCGATGTCTTCTACATTCTCACCAATGCCGGCGGCGCCAAGGATTTCAAGATCATGGTGGCGCCTTCTGACAATCCGATTCAAGCAAACTGGACCGATCTGGTGCCGCATACGCCCGGCCGGCTGATCATCAGCCATATGGCCTATGCCCGCCATCTCGTCTGGCTGGAGCGCGAAAACGGCCTGCCGCAGATCAAGATCCGCGACCGGGCGAGCGGCGAGGAACACGCCATCGCCTTTGCCGAGGAGGCTTTTTCGCTGGGGCTGCAGGGAGCGGCCGAATACGACACGGATGTCATCCGCTTTTCCTACTCGTCGATGACAACGCCGGGCCAGCTCTACGACTACGACATGGTGACGCGTCAACGCACGCTCCTGAAAACCCAGGAAGTGCCGTCCGGTCATACTATCGAGGACTATGTCACCCGCCGCGTCTTCGCACCGGCGAGCGACGGCGCGCAGGTGCCGGTGACGCTGCTCTACCGCAAGGACACCGTGCTCGACGGGTCTGCCCCCTGCCTGCTCTATGGCTACGGCGCCTATGGCATGACCATTCCGGCCTCGTTCAACACCAACTGCCTGTCGCTTGCCGACCGAGGCTTCGTCTATGCCATCGCCCATATCCGCGGCGGCAAGGACAAGGGTTTCCAATGGTACGAAGACGGCAAAATGGGCAAAAAGACCAACACGTTCACGGACTTCATCGCGGCGGCCGACTATCTGAATCAGGAGAAGTTCACCTCCTACGCCAATATTATCGCCGAAGGCGGCTCGGCCGGCGGCATGCTGATGGGGGCGATCGCCAACCTGGCGCCGGAGAAGTTCAGGGGCATCATTGCCGCCGTTCCCTTCGTCGACGTGTTGAACACGATGCTCGACGACACGCTGCCGCTGACGCCGCCTGAATGGCCGGAATGGGGCAACCCGATCGACGACGAAGAGGCCTATGCCCACATTGCCAGCTACTCGCCCTACGACAATGTGGCGGCGAAACCCTACCCGGCGATCCTGGCGCTCGGCGGCCTGACCGACCCGCGCGTCACCTACTGGGAACCGGCGAAATGGGTGGCGAAGCTGCGCGAAAAAACCACCGGCAGCGAACCGATCCTGTTGAAGACCAACATGGACGCCGGCCATGGCGGCGCCTCCGGCCGCTTCCAGCGGCTGGAAGAAATCGCTTTCGAATATGCCTTCGCCATCAAGGTGGCGGGCAAGATGTAGCCGGTCTGCTCTTCGCCGTTCTTCTTGCGACTTCTGTCACGGTTGCAATAATCGTCATAAGTTAGATATTTCTCATGCAAGTATTGCGCTCATAATTACCATCTGCCTATTATTGCCTCAGAAGCCGGTGGCCCGCAGAACAGGATGGGAGACCTGACATGCTTAAGCCTGGCCGCAGGATACCTGCGGCCCGCGATCCGGACGACCCGAACACGGCGGAGGAGACGCAGCATGGGAAAGAAATCGAAAAAGGCGAAGAGTGCAGGCCTGGGCGGTGAATTGGCGGCGGACGCGCACGAAGAGGCCGCGCGCGAGGCGGCCTGGTCGCTCAACGGCGACAAGAAGAAGAAGAAAAACAAGGCCGCCAACGGCAATGGCGCGTCGAAGCCAAAATATGTCGACGAGCTGGTGCGCCTGCAGTTCGAGCTGATCAAGCTGCAGGACTGGGTGCAGAAGGAGGGCCTGAAGGTCTGCGTGATCTTCGAGGGCCGCGATGCGGCCGGCAAGGGCGGCGTCATCAAGCGCATCACCGAAAGCCTCAATCCGCGCGTCTGCAAGGTGGTGGCCCTTGGCACACCGACCGAGCGCGAGCGCAGCCAGTGGTATTTCCAGCGTTATGTGCCGCACCTGCCGGGCAAGGGCGAAATGGTCCTGTTCGATCGCTCCTGGTACAACCGCGCCGGCGTCGAGCGGGTGATGAAGTTCTGCAGCGACGAGGAATACGAAGAATTCCTGCGCGCCTGCCCGCTGTTCGAGGAGATGCTGATCAAGTCCGGCACGATCCTGATCAAATACTGGTTCTCGGTTTCGGACGAGGAGCAGGAGCGGCGCTTCAAGGAGCGGATCGAGAACCCGATCAAGCGCTGGAAACTGTCGCCGATGGACCTGCAGTCGCGCGAGCACTGGGTCGAGTATTCCCAGGCCAAGGACGTTATGCAGAAACACACCGACACCGACCTGTCACCCTGGAACATCGTCGATGCCAACAACAAGAAGAAGGCCCGGATCAACTGCATGAGCCACCTCTTGTCGCGCATCCCCTACAAGGAAATCCCGCGCGCCGAGATCAAGCTCTCACCCCGCCAGCAGGACGGCAACTATGTGCGGCCGCCCAAGGAAAGCCAGCGCTGGGTGCCGGCGGTGTATTGAACGGAGGCACCCGCAGCCTCAGCGGCGCCCGCAGTTCAGGCTGCGGGTCCGCAAGCCCCGCGCACAACCCATCGCCTAGATCTCTGCAAAACGGAGATCTAGGCGATGAAAATTGGTGAGAGTGCGGGCAGTCTTTATATCGGCGCGTCGCGCAGCAATGCCGTGGTGGCACCGGCGCTGACGATGCCTGAGGACGAAAACGGCAAGCGGCGGCAGGCGCCGGTCATTACCATCGCATCCAGTGGTTCGACTGCGTCTCTGTCCTCGGCGCTGTGGATGGCGCAGGCCGACAAGATGGAGGCCGAAGGCGGATCGCTGGAGGAGCGCCTGACAAGCGGCAGCGGCGCGGCCGACGAGTTCATGAAATGGGCAAACATGTCGATGGCGGAAAAGATCCGCGCGCAGATCCTCGAAGCCATGGGCCTGAGCGAGGACGCCCTGAAGGCCATGGACGCCGATGCCCGTGCTGCAATCGAGGACCAGATCAAGGAAGCGATCAAGACCAAGCTCGGCGTCGAGGACGAAGCCAACACTGCCGCCAAGATCGCCGACGCCAGTTCGGGCGGGTGATGGGAACCTGGTGTTCCTGAGGTTGCGGAGAGACGCCCTCATCGCCTCGTTTCGCTCGGCATTTCTCCCCGCTGGGGAGAAGAGGGAAAGCGCGATAAGCTTTTGAAAATTATCGGGGAATTCTAGGGTTTTAGGCCCTCCCCTTGAGGGGGAGGGCCGGCACGTGAGTGCCGGGGTGGGGTGACCACCGCATAACTCAATGGATCACCCCCACCCACCGCTTCGCGGTGACCTCCCCCCTCAAGGGGGAGGTTATAGAAGAATCCGGATTGATCGGCCTCTGAAGACGCGCCAATATTCCGGCTTAGCCCTTGCGCGAAAGGCCAGGATCATGCCGGTTCACATCGCTCTTCTGCGCGCCGTCAATGTCGGCGGCACCGGTTCGCTGCCGATGGCGGCGCTGAAGGCGATGTGCGAGGCGCTCGGCTTCGACGACGTGAAAACCTATATCCAGAGTGGCAACGTGCTGTTTCGCTCTGATCTTGATGCCGCCGAGGCGGGACGGCGGCTGGATGCGGCGCTGGCGGACAGGCTCGGGAAAAAGCCTGGTGTGCTCATGCGCCGTGCCGCAGATTTGCGGTCAGCAGCGGACGGCAACCCGTTTCCTGATGCCCAGTCAAACCTCCTGCATGTGGTGTTTCTGCCGGACAAGGCGCCTGCAGACGCGCTCGACAGCATGGTGGCGCCGGATGGCGAAGTGGCGCATGTGGCGGGCCGCGAGATCTACGTCCATTATCCAAACGGCTCCGGCCGCTCGAAGCTGAAGCTGCCGGCGCTGAAGCCGGGCACGGCGCGCAATCTCAACACGGTGCGCAAGCTGGCCGAGATGGCCGAAGCCATGGAGGCGGAGAACGGCTGAGCCGCACTGCCCAGGCGTGCAATTCTCGATTCCCGCCAAAAGCCGATGCAGGCGTCTTGGCATGCCCTCGTAGGACAGTCGACATTCAAACCAGGCTGCGGCCAAAACGGTGGGTTTCGGGAACCGGAGCGGAGCGTACAGACGTCCGTTAGCACCGGAAGCGCAGAAGCCTGCTGTTTGCAGCCGGCCTGAGCTGAATGTCGACTGGTCCTAGCGGTTCTTCAGATTGAGCGCCTCGCGCAGCTTTTCGATATGGTGCGGCACCTTGCCCGTGTCGCCGGGGCCGGTTCTAACAGTGGCGTCCCAGTATTTTGTGTGGGTGAACAGGGGCACATCGCCGAGCGGGTTGCCATTTTCATCGCGATCCGGCAGCACCGGCACATCCTTGACGCCCTTGAGATAGCCATGTTCTCCTTTGAGACCGAACAGGTTGCCGACGGGACCGGAGATCAGATCGCCCCAGGCGATATTCTGCGCCTTCGAATGCAGATTGGTCCAGCGGGTGAAGGCAAAGTGGGCGGCGTGATGGGGATAGCGGAAACGTGTGCTCTTTTCGTCGCGGGTCGTGCCCTTCAGCGGCCCGTTCCAGAAAGAAACGTGCTTGCGCTCCGTTTCGGCATCCCATTCCACCTGCGGCGGGCAAGTCGGCAGGCTGCGCTCACCCTGCTGGCGATCGACGTCGTCGAGGTCATAGGCGAGCAGGAATTCCGCATGGGTCAGCGGGCAGCCGAGCGTGACGAAGTCGCTGACGATCCACGGGTGCTTCTGGTCTTTCAGCTCGTTGAGGCATGCCGCCTGCAGGTTTTGATAGTGGCCAGTGTCGAAGGCGTCGGCCGGCGTATCGCGCAGATAGGCTTCGAGTTTATCGCGGTGCGGCTGCGTGGCGGCCGGGTCGGCGTGCAGGCGCCGGTGCGAGCGGGCGAAGGCGTGCTGCAGCACATCGTAGGCGACGATGCTGCCGAGCGAATGGGCGACGACAATGATGCGGTCGTAAGGCGTCTTCCACACCGTATCGGGCCCGACCGGCGGAGCATCGGGCGCATCGGCGCCCTCGACACCCATCAGCGTCTCGAGCAGTTCGACGCCCTTTTCGCGGATCTCCTGGCGGCGGGCGACATTGGTGGGCGTGGCGCGCACATAGCGGGCGACATCGCCGAAATAGCCGAGCATGAACTGGCTCGATTTGCTCTTGAACAGCTGGAAGCCGGCATAGGCGGCCGCACCGAGAATGCCGACGAGCACGCTGGCGCCCTTCAGCCACGGGTCTCCCGTGCCGGTGACAGTCGCATAGGCGGTGTAGAGGACCGCGCCGGTGATGCAGAGCGCGACGACCCACAGTGCGATCCAGGCGGGAAAGACATCGCGCGGCACGCGGTCCGGCCGGCGCAGCAGGAGATCGGAGATCCAGGCACCAAGATGGTTCCAGGTGGTGCCTTCCATGAGGTGGGCCCAGTAGAATTCGTAGAAATCCGTGCGCATGCCCTTCAGCGGCTGCTCGGTGGTGATGCGCCGGAGCTCGAAGCTGCGGTTGCGCCCGTCCGGTCTGCTCCAGACCGGATTGTGGGTGCGAAACGCGCCGGTGTTGCTGTCGGGCCGGGCCGGATCGAACAGACTGTCATCGGTGACCCAGACCGCATCGACAAAGCTGCGCAGGGTCGCCATCGGCATTTGTTCACCCATGCCGTGGATGACCACAACTGCCTGCCTGCCGGACTTTTTGGCCGCTGCCATGCCTGCTTTTGCTGCCTTTACGCCTGCCGCTTTTGCCATGCTACCTCCCCCTTTGTGCCGGCCGGCCAACGCTGCCATTCTGCACGCGCGAATCCGCAAGTCATTTCTAATGCAATCTATCCGCTCTTTTTTCAAAGGCAACACACTTGCGCAAAGCGTCGATCAGCCATACCCATATTGCACGGCTGAACACCGCTGCCCTGCATTGAAAGGCGGTGGCCGGACGCTAGTTTCCGCATGGTGGTAACGGGTGCAAGAATGTGCGCCCGCAAGCCGCCGCACATTCTTGCCCAAGGCTTTCCTGCCGCTCGCAGGAGCATGCCGACGCCGGCCTATCAAATCCAGGAGACTGCACGCGATGCTGCTCGTTCTCACCGCCCTTCTGTTCACCGCCATCGGCTTGTTTCTCGGCGCCGGCGGCATCTGGCTCGCTGTCCTCGGCGGCAGCTGGTATTATATTTTCGCCGGGATCGGCTTCCTGCTGACCGCCTATTTCCTCTTCAACAAACGCAGCATTGCCTTTCTCACCTATGCGGTTCTGATCCTCGGCACGCTCGCCTGGGCGGTCTGGGAGGTCGGCTTCGACTGGTGGCAACTCGGCCCGCGCGGCGGCGTCATGATTCTGCTCGGTCTCTGGCTGCTGACGCCCTTCATCCGCAACCGTTTCGGCTTCGTCAGCCCGACCGGCCAGCGCTATGCGCCGAGCGCCCTGCCGCTGACGCTCTCCGTGCTGGTCGCCATCATGGTCGCCGGTTATTCGATGACGCAGGATCCGCTCGATCAGGCTGGCACGCTGCCCACCGAAAAAGTGGCGGCGGCGGCCGATCTCGGCGGCACGGTGCCCGAGGGCGACTGGCACCAGTATGGCCGCACGCCCTATGGCCAGCGCTATTCGCCCTTGGCGCAGATAACGCCGGACAATGTTTCCTCGCTGGAGGTTGCCTGGCAGTACCAGACCGGCGATGTGAAGCGGCCGGACGATGTCGGCGAGACCACCTATCAGGTGACGCCGCTGAAAATTCGCGACACGCTCTATGTCTGCACGCCGCACAATATCGCCATCGCCATCGATGCGGCGACGGGTGCGGAAAAATGGCGCTATGACAGCAATTCCGGCATGAACCCGGACCGCCAGCACCAGACCTGCCGCGGCGTCAGCTACTATGCCGACCCGGCCGCGACCGTTGGCCAGGCCTGCGCCGAGCGCGTCTACCTGCCGACCTCGGATGCGCGCCTGATCGCGCTTGACGCCGCCAACGGCCAGGTCTGCACCGGCTTTGCCGACAAGGGCACGCTGCATCTGGAAACCGGGATGAAATACAATCCGGCTGGCTATTATTATTCGACCTCGCCGCCGGTCATCGCGGCGGGCAAGATCATTGTCGGCGGTGCCGTCAACGACAACTATTCGACACAGGAACAGTCCGGCGTCATCCGCGCCTTCGACGTCAACACCGGCGCGCTGGTGTGGAACTGGGACAGCGGCAACCCCGATGTGACGACACCGCTGCCGGAGGGCCAGCATTATACGACCAACTCGCCGAACAGCTGGTCGGTCTCCAGCGCCGACGAAAAACTCGGGCTGATCTTCGTGCCGCTCGGCAACCAGGTGCCCGACCAGCTCGGCATGGGCCGCAGCGGGAATGTCGAGACATATTCGTCATCGATCGTCGCGCTCGACCTCACAACCGGTGCGGTGCGCTGGGTGCGCCAGACGGTGCACCACGACCTCTGGGACATGGACGTGCCGGCCCAGCCGACGCTGCTCGACATCACCAAGGAGGACGGAACGGTGGTTCCGGCGCTGGTCGGCCCGACCAAGCAGGGCGATCTCTACGTGCTCGACCGGCGCACGGGCGAGCCGATCATTCCGGTGAAGGAAATCGCCGCACCGACGGGGGCGATCGCCGAGGACTTTACCGCGCCGACGCAGCCGATCTCCGACCTCACCTTCTCGCCGCCGCCGCTCACCGACAAGAACATGTGGGGCATCTCCATGTTCGACCAGCTCGCCTGCCGGATCGACTTCAAGAGCCTGAAATACGAGGGCCGCTACACGCCGCCGTCGCTGCAGGGCTCGCTGGTCTATCCGGGCAATTTCGGCACGTTCAACTGGGGCGGCGTTGCCGTCGATCCGGAGCGGCAGGTCGTGTTCGGCATGCCGACCTATCTCGCCTTCACCTCCCGGCTGGTGCCGCGCGACCAGATCCCGCCTAAGGGTCAGGACGAGAAGGGTTCCGAACAGGGCCTCAACCGCAACGATGGAGCGCCCTATGGCGTGTTCATGGGGCCGTTCCTTGGCCCGCTCGGCATTCCCTGCCAGGCACCGCCATGGGGCTATGTGGCCGGCGCCGACCTGCGCACCGGCAAGATCGCCTACAAGCACAGGAACGGCACGGTCATGGACATGACGCCGCTGCCGCTGCCCTTCAAGGTCGGTGTGCCCGGCATCGGCGGCCCCATGATCACCAAGGGCGGCGTCGTCTTTCTGGGGGCTGCGGTCGACAACTACCTGCGCGCCTATGACCTGACCAGCGGCAAGGAGCTCTGGAAAGCCCGCCTGCCCGCCGGCGGCCAGTCGACGCCGATGAGCTACTCGACCGAGGACGGCACCCAATACGTGCTGATCGTCGCCGGAGGCCACGGCTCGGTGGGCACGAAGCCCGGCGATTATGTGATCGCGTACAAGCTGGCGAAGTAGAGGAAATATACCTCCCCCTTGAGGGGGGAGGTCACCGCGCAGCGGTGGGTGGGGTGATCCACGGAAGGCTCCGAGGTCACCCCACCCCGGACCTGTGGTCCGACCCTCCCCCTCGAGGGGAGGGTATAAGATTCTCGGCCGGCACTCTTGAACAACAGCGGGTTCCTTGTTTCAATCGGTGTTCTACCACCGATTGCGAAGGACCCGTCCATGACCAAGACCCTTCAGTTCAGCATTGCACCGGACCAGCTCTGGCAGGCCATCAACCCGTGGAGTTTCTACCAGCAGGGCGCCCAGTTCGGGCTGGTCAACATCGCGCTCGGGCAGACGCCGCATCCGGAGATCGAGACGGAAATTCTCGACACGGTCGGCAGCTACGGCCGCCAGCTGGGGCGGATCGGCGATGCGCTGGAGGTGCTGTTGCGGCGGGTGCCGGTGGAGACGTTGACGAAGGAGGAGGCCGACGTGCTGGCGGTTCTGGCCGGCCAGCTCGCCGAAATCCGGCAGATCAAGCAGCGGGAGCATGCCAAGGGATAGTTTAAAGCTTTTGGCGGAGGCGGTGTGCCGTGTGTCGCACCCCCCTCTGTCGGCGACGCGGCCAATCTCCCACAAGGGGGAGATTGGCCGCGTGCACTTTGCCCGCCCAACAGTTTAAAATCGCCAATCGGATGACGATCTTTGAAGATAAGCATATGAAAAAATATGTTAATCAGTCACGGCGGGTCATCGACCGATCTCCCCCCTTTTGGGGGAGATGTCCCGAAGGGACAGAGGGGGGCGCCGCCACACGCACGATCCGGGCGATTCACGCCAAATAGACATTTCCTTCACCTCCAGCCGCTACACTCCCCGCACGACGAATGTTCACCCCCAGACTGCAAGCGGTTGCACCCATGACGGCATCGATACGGATCGGCAAGGCGGAGCTTTTGAGCGCGCTCAGCTATGCGCTGGACCTGACCGAGGGGCAGCCGGAGGGGCATGGGGTGCGGTGCTGCTGGATCGGCATGAACATCGGCAGCGAGATCGGGCTTTCGGATGCGGCGCTCGGCGATCTCTATTACACGCTGCTGCTGAAGGATGTCGGCTGTTCGAGCAATGCGGCGCGCATCTGCCAGCTTTATCTCACCGACGATCTCGACTTCAAGCGCGACGCCAAGCTTCTCGACGACAGCCTGCCGCAGGTGCTGCGCTTCGTGCTGTCGCACACGGGGCTGAAGGCCGGGCTGTCCGAGCGGTTTCGCTCGCTGGTGACGATCTTCACCAATGGCGGCACGATCGCCCGCGAGCTGATCGAGACCCGCTGCCAGCGCGGCGCCGGTATCGTGCGGATGATGCGCTTTCCCGAGACCGTGGCGCAGGGCATTCTCGATCTCGACGAATATTGGAACGGCCGCGGCAAGCCGGAGGGGCTGGCGGGCACGGCCATTTCCATCAACGCACGGATCGCGCTGATTGCCCAGGTGGCGGATGTGTTTCACACCAGCGCCGGGCCCGAAAGTGCTGCCTTGGAGGTTGCCCGCCGGGCCGGCGGCTGGTTCGATCCCGATCTGGCCGCCGCCTTCGCGCGGGTTGCCGGCTATCCCGGCTTCTGGACGACGCTTGCGGCGCCGGATCTGAAGGAAACCGTCATCGCCATGGCGGCGGGGCACGAGGTCGATGGCGTCGACGAGGACTATCTCGACGATGTCGCCATCGCCTTTGCCGAGGTGGTCGATTCGAAAAGCCCGTATACCAGCGGCCACAGCAAACGCGTGGCGCTGTTCACCGACATGATCGCCGAGGAAATGGGGCTGGACGAGGCTCGCCGGCGCTATTTGAAGCGCGTGGCGCTGCTGCACGACATCGGCAAGCTCGGCGTGTCCAACCAGATCCTCGACAAGCCGGGCAAGCCCGATGAAGACGAGTGGCAGTCGATCCGCGCCCATCCCGGCTTGAGCGAAATGATCCTGTCGAAAATCACCGCCTTCAGCGATCTCTCCCGCGTCGCCGGCGCCCATCACGAGCGGCTGGATGGCAAAGGCTATCCGAATGGACTGAAGGGCGACGAAATCTGTGCGGGAACCCGCATCATCACCACCGCCGACATTTTTGACGCGCTGACGGCCGACCGTCCCTACCGGGCGGCGATGCCGGTCTCCGAAGCGCTCGGCATCATGGCAAAAGATCTCGGCACGGCGCTCGACCCTGTCTGCTTCCATGCGCTGGCGCGGGCGATGGACAAGCTGGAGAAGGCGGCGGCGTGATCGCCTCATCTGCTCTTCTGCCCACCCTCACCCCTAAAGCAGTTCGGCGATCATGCGGCCGACCTCGGCAAAGACCGGGTTCAGCTCTTTTGCCGGCAGGTTTGCTTCGGCAATGTAGACGCTGACGAACAGGGGCGATTTGCCGGCGGGCCAGATGAGGCCGGCGTCGCAGGCGGCGCCTGCGCTGTTGGTGCCGGTCTTTTCGCCGATGATGATGTCCTTGTCCTTCGGCAAACCGGCCCTGAGCCGCGCGTCACCGGTCTTGCTGGCGGCCAGCCAGTCAAGAAGCTGCTGGCGCGCCGAAACCGACAGGGCCGTGCTGTCGCGGCCGAGCAGAAGGTTCAGCGTGTCGCGCATCTGCTGCGGCGTCGTCGTGTCGCGCGCATCGCCTTTCAGCGCCTCGTTCAGATGCGGCTCGATCCGGTCGAGTCGGGTGACGCTGTCGCCGATCGAGCGCAGCCAGGCGGTCAACCCCTCCGGCCCGCCGATCTGCTGCAGCAAGAGATTTCCGGCAGTGTTGTCGCTGAGCGTGATTGCCGCCTCGCAGAGCGCGGCGATAGTCATGCCCTTGGCACCGGCGAACTTTTCCGTCACCGGCGAATAATCGACGAGGTCGTCCTTCGAAAACAGAATGCGGCGGGCCAGCGCGTCCTCGTTTTGGTCGATGCGGGCGAGAATGCAGGCGGAGGCCAGCGCCTTGAAGCTCGACAGCAGCGGAAAACGTTCGGTCTCGCGATAATCGAGCGAAATGTTGGTGGCGGTGTCGAGCACCGAGACGCCGAGGCGGCCGCCGGTCTTTTGCTCCAGTGCCTTCAGCCTGTTATCGATGTCGTCGTCTTCCTGCGAACGGGCCACGCCGGGCATGCCGAAAAGAACTGGAGAGAACAGGGCCGCACCCACGAGAACGGTACGGCGTGTCAGGATGGGCGGCATTCGACTTCCTCTCTGCGGCGGCAATGGCGACAGCGGTAGGAGGCGAATGTGGCGCCTGTGTGCCCACGCCAAAGGTTTGAAATTTTCGTCCAGAACATTGAATGTTGGAGGTATTGACAACAGTCGAGTGTTGTTGCAAACTCCAACAATGAGGGCTGAGCTGTTGCTTCGTAAACGCCTGTCTCTTTCCGAGACGCTGTTCGTCGATATCAGCATCTGGCGGGTACCTGACCCAGTACGGGGCAGCGCGCACGATTTCAAATACAGCCTGGCACTTGTTTCGGAGAATGTCTGCGTGCTGCGCTATGACAACGAAGCCGGCAAGGGCGACCACAAACATGTGCGTGACAGGGAGGTGCCATACCTCTTTCAAGATTTGCAGACGTTGCAGGATGATTTCTGGAAGGATGCCGAGGCATGGATGACAGCGCGATGAAGACCGTTACGATCGGTGTTTCCTCACTGGAAGATACGAAGCGGCAGATGGCGGCGGCTTTTCGAGGCGAGGCTCAGGGAGCCCATCTGTCCTTTGCATCCGTAGACCTGCTCTGGAAAGTTCTGACGCCCAAACGCTGGGAACTGCTTCAGGCCCTATCCGGCAAGGGCGCGATGAGTTTGCGCGAGGCCGCGCGCCGGGCCGGCCGGGACGTCAAGGCGGTGCACGGCGATGTGCATGCGCTTCTTGATGCCGGGGTTCTGGAGCGGACGGAAGACGGCCGCATCCTCTTTCCCTACGATGCAATCCACGTCGACTTCACACTGCGGGCGGCCTGACCCCATTGACAACTGCCGGAAAAAGGAAGATCTAGCGGGCATGATCAGGACCGCACACATCGCCCGCTGGTATTTTACGCTGCTCCCATAGGTGCGGCTGTCTGATCTCGTTCAACAAGCCGCCATCAGGCGGCTTTTGTTTTTGGATGGCGACCTGATGGTGAAAATCCATGAGGAAGTTCCAATGACCGAAACTGCCGATATCCTGACACTGCATCGCCCGCCGCTGGTGACGATCCGCACGGCCAAGCTGCGCGATCTCACTGAGCTTACCGCCATGATCGGCGAGCTCGCCGCGCATCATGGCGACATCGCCGCGACAAGCGTGGTTGAGCTTGAGCGCGACCTGTTCAGCGCGGTGCCGTGGATCGCCGCGCTGGTGGCCGAGGCCGAAGGACGGCTGATCGGCTACGCCATCCTGACGCCGCTCTATAGACCCAGCGAGAGCGCGCGCGGCATGGAGATCAACCATCTCTATGTCAGGCAGGCCCATCGTGGCACCGGCATCGGCCGCCACCTGATCGACAGTTCTCGCGACCACGCGCGCAAGGCCGGTTGCAGCTATCTCTCGGTCAGCGCCGCCACGGGCAATGTCCAGGCGCACCGCTTCTACGAAGAGCTCAGCTTCAAGCCGCGGCCGGTCACCGGCATGCGCTATCTGCAGGCCATCGCCTGATTGATCTGGCCGGGCGGCGACTCATGGCGCCAGCCCGGCTGGTGCTTCTTTTCCAACACAGAGATCAGGCGGCTTTTGTAGCAGCCGCCTTGGACAGGACTTCTTCGGCCCATTGATTGAGGCTCTTGCCTGCAAGCTCGGCCGCCTTGGCTGCCTGGGCGTGGACCTGCGGATCGACACGGAACATCATCTTGCCGGAGTAGGACTTTTGCGGGTTTTTGCCGATTTTGGCGCAGGTCTCGATATAGTCGTCGACGGCCTGATGGAATGCCTCCTTCAGGCCGGCCACCGTATCGGCGTGAAAGCCGACACCGTCGGTAATTCCGGCCAGCCTGCCGAAAAAGATCTCGTCCTCGGCATCATAGTCGATGCGGGCGAAATAGCTCTTGTAGCTCATGATATTCATGGTTTGACTCCAATGCGGATCAGAAAATCGCGGGCAGCGCGAACCTGGTAGCGCTTTGCCTCCTTGGCCGGATGCGGACGATGGAAGCTTTCCACCTCGTCAGAAAACACAAACCGCACGCGCGACCCGCTGCCTTCGACCACCGAACAACCGGCCGCGACAAGCAGGCTTTCGATATCGTTCCAAGAGACGGAACCGGACACCGGCTCCTTAAAGACCGCAAGAAGTGTTTTGCGATGCTTAGTGTTCATACCGGCATCCTAAAGGATGATATCACTTTCTGCAAGCATGCATCACAAAGCCGGGACGGCCTTGAGATAGGCGGCGATGGCTTCGCGGTCCTCGGCGGGGAGTTTGGCCAGGTTCTGCTGCACCTCGACCATGGCGCCGCCGGCGGAATCGAAATCGGGGGTGAAGCCAGTGGTCAGGTATTCGACGATTTCGCCCTCGCTCCAGCTTCCGATGCCCTTGTCCGACGGGGTGATGTTGGGGATGCGGCCCTCGCCTTCCGGGTTGGGCCCGCCGGCCAGCCACTGGCCGCTTTCGAAGCCGCCGAGCGCATTGCGCGGCGTGTGGCATTCGCCGCAATGGCCGGGACCTTCGACCAGATACTGGCCGCGCGCCAGTTTGGCATTGGCGGTGTCGACCGGCACGCGCGGCTTGTCGGTGAAGAAAAGCAGCTTCCAGCCGCCGAGCGACAGGCGGATGTTGAAAGGGAAAGGCAGATCATGCGGCGGGGCGACATTGGCGCTCTTCGGCAGGGTCTTCAGATAGCCGAACAGGTCGTTGACGTCCTTGTCGGTCAGGCGCGCATAGGAGCCATAGGGGAAGGACGGATAGAGATGTTCGCCCTTCTTGCCGACGCCGCGCTTCATCGCATTGCCGAAGTCAGCCAGCGTCCAGCTGCCGATGCCGGCCGTTTCGTCGGGGGAAATATTGGGGACATGAAAGGTGCCGAACGGGCTCTTCAGCCCGAGGCCGCCGGCCAGAACCAGCTTGGCCGCGTCCTTGGCGCCGGGTGCCGCATGACAGCTGGTGCAGCCGCCAGCCCAGAAAATGCGCTCGCCATTGGCGACATCGGCGTCGCCGAGCCCCTGCCAATGCGCCTCGGGGAATGGCTCCGGTTTGGTGACGAACCAGAAGATCGCGCCGCCGATGAGGCCGAAAACGATCAATAGCGACAGCACTTTCCTGAAGAACCTGCCCATAGTGTCTGCCCTTGCTCACATGCGGATTTTGATGCCATGCGGCGCGCCGGCCCTTTGCAAGGAGCCGGTGCGCCATTTGATATCGTGTGGGTGGGGTCCGGTTTACCGCATCACTTCTTGATGCGGTAAACCTCATGACAGCCGCCGCAATTGGGGCCGAGCACGCCGAGCGCCGCCCCGACACCGGCACCATCGGCCGGAAGCTGGGCGATCAGGCCATCGGCATCGGCACCGAGCTTGGCGGCCTTCGCCTTGAAGTCGTCCATGTTTTCCCAGATTTTTGGGCTGGCTTCCTCGTCGTCCTTTTCGGAACCGACCGGAAACTGATCCGGAAATGCCTTTGCCGATTCGCTGATCTTGGCCAGCGACGCCTTGACGACCTCGGCATCGTAGGGATTGTCGCCCTTGGCAATGGCCGACAGCGCGCCCATCGACTTGCCGATGCTTTTCATCAGGTCCTCGCGGGCCTCATGGCGATTGTCCGCCGCCACGGCGAAGCCGGCGGCGAATGCCGCAAGCGTCGCCGCTGCCAGCACGGATTTGAGTTTCATGTCATGTCTCCCTGTCAGGTTTCGGCCGGCTGTTCCCATGCCGGCGCATGCTTGGATATTGCCGGCGCATGATGGCAGTTTGAAACCGCGAGGAAAGCAAAATCTTTGTGACGTCTGGAATTTGCTTTTTGCGGCAGGTGGATGCGCCATCTCACGCCACCATCCAGCCTTCCCAGGCCGTGAAGCCGGCGACGGCGATGAGCAGGGCGCCGATGGCGCGGCTGAGGTTGGCGGTGGTGCCGGGGCTTGCGACCAGCCAGTCGCGGCTGCGGCCGGCGGCCAGGGCCAGCGATCCGTAGACCGCCAGCTGGCAGGCGGCGGTGATCAGGGTGAGGACCAGCGCCTGCAGCCAGAAGGGGCCGTATTCGGCCTTCAAAAACTGCGGGTAGACGGCAAGCATGAACAGGTAAGACTTGGGGTTGAGCAGGCAGCTGGTGGCGCCGCGGCGGAAGCTGACCCAGTGGGAAACCCGCTCGACCGTGCCGACGCTGCCGATGGCGATGGTGCTGCGCAGCAGCGACAGGCCGATCCAGGCGATGTAGAGCGCGCCGGCCAGAAGCAGCCCGTTGAACAGCGAGGGTACGAGTGTGGTCAAAAGGCCGACGCCGAGCGTGGCATAGATGGCGTGCACCGCCGCTCCCGCCATTGTGCCGGCTGTGGCCGCCAGGCCGGAAGCACGGCCGCCGGTGAGCGAACTGGCCATGACGAAGACCATATCCATGCCCGGCACGATGATGATGCCGAAGACCAGGGCGAAGAAGAGGGAGAGATTTTCCATGTAGGACATGTCAGTTGTTCCGCTGCTATTTTGATGCTTGAATGACGTTCTGCCGATTTTTCAGCAGGTTGAGCCGATCTATACCGAACCCCAACTGACAGGGATGTGTCAGGAGTGTTGGAGGAAACACGATGCGCAAGGCCTCGCGTCTCTTCGAGATCATCCAGATCCTGCGGCTCGCCCGCCAGCCGGTGACGGCAGCGGAGATGGGTGCTGCCATGGAGGTGACGGTGCGCTCGATCTATCGCGATATCGCCGCCCTGCAGGCGATGCGCGTGCCGGTCGAGGGCGAGCGCGGCATCGGCTACATGCTGCGCCCCGGCTTCGACCTGCCGCCGCTGATGTTCTCGATCGAGGAGGTGGAGGCGATCGTGCTGTCCTTGGCACTGCTGGAGCGGACCGGCGATGCGGCGCTGAAGCAGGCGGCCCGCAGCGTCACCCGCAAGATCGAGGGCGCCGTGCCGGTGCCGCTGCGGCATGCGATGAAAAGCACGGCGCTGATGGCCTGGGGCACCACCGCCCCTGCCCTGTCGGGTATCGATCTGGCAGTGGTGCGGGCAGCGATCCGCGACGAGCAGAAACTTGAGCTCGCCTATCGCGACGAACAGGGCCGCGCCAGCCGGCGCCTGATCCGGCCGATCGCGCTGATCTATTATTCGGCGACGGCGGTCATCGTCGCCTGGTGCGAGTTGCGGCAGGCGCTCCGGAATTTTCGTGCCGACCGGGTCGAGGCCTGCGCGGAAACGCAAGCCTGGTTCAAGGGCGAAGGCGACGGATTGCGCGAGGCGTGGGTGCGCGGCTGGGGCGTGGCCGGGGCCTAGTTGCTGTCCGGACGGTAGCGCAGGCCATCGAGCAGAAGTCCGACCATATCAAGGGAATAGTCCGGGCCGACATCGTGGGCCGGCGAACAGAGGCTGGCGACGGCCCAGAGGAGTTCATTGGGTTTGGCGCCGGGGCGGATTTCGCCGGCGGCGGCCGCGGCATCGAGCAGCATCTGGAAGGCCGGCCGGAGTTTCTGGTCGAAATAGGCCGGCAAGGCATCATAGGCCGGATCGCCCGAATGCAGGGCGGCAGCGAGGCCGCGTTTGGCGAGAATGAAATCGACATAGCGCCGCATCCAGCGCTTCAGGGCCTCGAACGGCGGGTGGTCCGCAGCCAGTTGCGGCGCCGCATCGGCGCAGGCGTCGATCTCGCGGCGGAAGACGGCGGTGATGAGATCGGAGCGCTGCGGAAAGTGGCGGTAGAGCGTGCCGACGCCGACGCCGGCCTCCTTTGCGATCTCGCGCACCGGCGCATCGACGCCGGAGGCGGCAAACACCGTCATGGCCGCCTTCAGCAGGCCATCGACATTGCGCAAAGCATCGGCGCGAACCCGCCGTTCGCCGGCCGGCGCCCCTGCGGAATCGTGCCCTTCCCTGTCCAATCCGTCGTCCATGCGCTTTCCGCTTGCTAAACGGAACATCGTTCCGTATATGTGGAACAAGGTTCCGGATACCTTTTCTACAACATTGCCGCGCGGCTGACCACATCCAATCATCAAGGAGACTGCCATGCACGCCAAGCGCGTCGCCCTCGTCACGGGGGCCAACAAGGGAATAGGGTTGCAGATCGCCAGGGATCTGACCGCTGAGGGCCTGACGGTTCTGGTCGGGTCGCGCGACCTGCAGAAGGGGGAAGCTGCGGCCAGGGAAATCGGCGGCGATGCCGGTGCGATCCGGCTCGACGTCACCGATGCGACGTCCATCGCGGCGGCCGCAGCGAGCATCGCGAGCGATTTCGGCCGCCTCGATGTTCTCGTCAACAATGCCGGCATTGCCAGCACGGCGGCACCGGGCACATCGTTCGAGGAGCGGCTGAAAGACAATGTTCCGAGCCAGGCATCGATGGACTATATCCGCGCCATCTACGAGACCAATGTTTTCGGCCTGATCGCGGTGACGCAGGCGATGCTGCCGCTTCTGCGGCAGGCGCCTGCCGGGCGCATCGTCAACATGGGCAGTTCATCGGGCTCGATGACGCTCAACGCCAACCCGGCGTTCGAGTACCGGCACGTGTTCGGCGCCGCCTACAGCCCGTCGAAAGCCACCGTCCATGCGGTGACCCTGGCCTTTTCCATCGAACTTGAGGCAACCAGCATCAAGGTCAACGCCGCCTGCCCGGGCTTTACCGCCACGGACCTCAACGGCTTTCGCGGCACCCGCACGGTCGAACAGGGCGCGCGCGAAGCGGTGCGGCTGGCGCTGATCGGCCCGGACGGGCCGACAGGCGGGCTGTTCGACGAGGATGGTCCGGTCGCCTGGTAAGGTCGCGTTGGGGAGGCGGGGCGCTGAGCCCCGCCGAGCCTCTCAGACGAACGAGACTTCGATCGTCTGCATGTCCTGGGCGATGACCTTGCAATTGGTCTCGAACCCCTCGCCCTTGATCATCAGGACGAACTCGGGCGGGATGCCGGAGGAGTTGATCACCTGCAACCCGGCGCTGTCGTTGCCGAGCGACTTGATCGTGCAGTCGACGGTGGAGCGGCGGCTGTTGAACAGGATGGTGCCGGCCTTCAGGACGCGGCGGCGCATGCCGGTGGTGTTGTCGGATTTGACCGAACTCCAGGAGACGCAGCAGTTGCGGCCGTTGTTCTTGGCCTGGTACATGGCGATGTCGGCCTGCGACAGCAGGGTCTCGATGTCGCGGCTGACGATCGACACCGTCGACACGCCGAGGCTGACGGTGACACCGAGTGTACCGAAATCACCGCTGATCTCGGCTGCGGCAATGGCGAGACGCAATTTTTCGGCGACGGCGACGGCGCCTTCGCGGTCGATATGGGGCAGCAGGATGGCGAACTCCTCGCCGCCCAGCCGGCCAAAAACGTCGCCGGCGCGCAGCTGCGCCTTGCAGATAGTGGCAACGGCCTTGAGCACATCGTCGCCGGCCGCATGGCCATGGGTATCGTTGACGCGCTTGAAATGGTCGATATCGAGCGCGATGCAGGAGAGATCGTGTTTGTGGCGGGTGGCCAGCGAAATCAGCTGATCGGCTTCCTGGCGGAAGGCGCGGCGGGTGAGCGCGCCGGTCAGACTGTCGGTCGCGGCCGATTGCTGCAGCTCGATCCGGTCCATGGCGGCGCCGGCCAGTTCTTCCAGAATGATGCGGTCTCGGTCGCTGAAGGAGCGCGGCCGCCGGTCGATGGCGCAGACCGTGCCGACCGTGTGGCCGTCGCGCGTCTTCAGCGGCACGCCGGCATAAAAGCGGATGTGCGCCTCGCCCGTCACGGCCGGGTTCAAGGCAAAGCGTGCATCCTTGCTTGCGTCCTGAACGACGATGGCCTCTTCCAGATCGACGACATAGCGGCAGAATGTGTCCTCGCGCGCCACCTGGGAAGCGGCAAGGCCGGAGCAGGCCTTGTACCACTGGCGATGCGCATCGATCAGCGAGACAAGCGCGATATCGACGGAGAAGATTTCCTTGATCAGCCGGACGATGCGCTCAAAGCCTTCGTCCTTCGGCGTGTCGAGCAGATCCAGCTGTTCGAGCGCCGCCAGCCGAAGATTTTCGCGATCGTCTGCGACCGATTTCCCAAATGCGCGTGCCGCCACCATTGCCGATCTCCTTAAGGGGACTGGCATAATCATGACGGGGACAACTTAACGAAGAATTAGGCGGCGATTGTGAAGAAGCGGGAGTCTGGGGATTGACAGCGTCACGCTTGCAGGAGCTGCCAGTTCTTGTAGACGGCTTCGAGACTGTGGCCCTCCGGGTCGAGCACATTGGCGGCGTAATAGCGGGGGTCGTAGTGCAGCCGGGGGCCGGGCTCGCCGTTGTCGGCGGCACCGGCCAGACGTGCTGCGGCATGGAAGGCGTTCACCGCGGCCTCGCTCTTCGCCACGAAGCTGATATGGACGGAGCGTGGATCGGCGGCGCCCTGGCGCAGCCAGAAGAACACCCGGCCACCGGCACCGAACCCCTTGAGATCGGGATGCCCGGGCGGGCCGTCCTTGCCGTCGTAGTCGACGGCGTGGACGATGCCGAGCGGTGCCAGCGCCTGTTCGTAGAAGGCGACCGCGCGGGCGATATCGGTGACGGTGATGAAGATATGGTCGAGCATGGACGTGCCTCCGGTCAAATGATGTAGCCGCCTGCGACTTCGATGTTCTGGGCGTTGATCCAGCGGTTGCAAGGCGACAGAAGGCTGGCGATGACGCTGCCGACGTCATCCGGTTCGCCGACGCGGCCGAGCGCCGTCTGGCCGGCGAGCAGGGCTTCGAATTCGTCGTTGAGCCCGCCGCCAAGCTCGGTGCGGATGGCGCCGGGCGCGATGGAATTCGCCCGGATCCGGCGCGCGCCGAACTCCTTGGCCATATAGCGGGTGAGAACCTCCAAGCCGCCCTTGAACGCCGCATAGGGCGCGACACCGGCCGTGGCGACGCGGGTGGTGGCGCTGGTCATGTTGATGATGTGGCCGCCGTCTTCCATCAGCGGCAGGAGCGTCTGGGTGAGAAAGAACGGCCCCTTGAGATGGACATTGTACAAGCCGTCGAACTCGTCTTCCGTCACCGTCTGAATCGGGTTGAAGAGGCCGTAGCCGGCATTGTTGACGAGGTAGTCAAAGCTCTGGCGGCCAAAGACCGTCTCAAGCTGCGTGGCCACGTCGTCCCGGAAGCCGGAAAACGCATTGATGTCGCCGACGTCGAGTTTCAGGGCCACGGCCTTGCCGCCGCCGGCGACGATTTCCGCCACGACCTCATCGGCCTTCTCCGGATTGGCGTTGTAGGTGACGATGACGCCCATGCCCTGGGCGGCGCATGTGAGGGCGGTGCTGGCGCCAATGCCGCGGCTGCTGCCGGTGATGATGACGATCTTCATGGGTCTCTCCTTGGTGGGTTGGATGTGACCTGAAGCTACGTCGATCGAGCGCAGCGCACTCACCTGATCCTCCCCGATCCTTGCCTATTCCTGCTTCTGGCTTGTGTGCCTGACAGGCATCTGCCACGGTCGATGTATGGAACAGCAATTGCGAGAACTGCGGGCCCTGGCCGCAAAGGCGGAAAACCGGCGAACGGAAACAGGCATTCCGCGTGTCGCCATGGTGCAGGGCGAAATTCCAGAACACAAGCTCGCCGCCGTCTATGACCCGATGATCAACCTGATCCTGACCGGATCGAAGGAAATGACGGTCGGCGACCGGACGTTGCGCTACGACCCAGCCACCTATTTCGTCATGTCCGTCGATCTTCCGGCGGTCGGTTCGGTCTTTGCCGCAACATCCGGAGAACCCTATCTTGCCATCAGCCTGACGCTCGACCCGGCCATCGTTGCCGGCCTTCTGGCCGATATTCCCAAACCGGCCGGCGGCGGACTTTACCAGTCCGGATTTTCGGTGGCGCCTGTCACGGCGGAACTGCTGGATGCCTGGCTGAGGATGATGCGGCTGCTGCAGCGCCCCGACGAGATCGCGGCCCTGGCACCGGCCTATGAGCGTGAAATCCTCTTTCGCGTGCTGCAGGGGCCGCAGGGCTGGATGCTCCGCGACATTGCCACGCCCGACACGGCGCTTTCGCGCATCACCGTCGCCATCGACTGGATCCGGCGGCATTTTGCGGAAACGATCCGGGTCGAGGCGCTGGCCGAAATGACGGCGCTGAGCGTTTCGGCCTTCCACCGCCATTTCAAGGCGGTGACGGCGCTGAGCCCGCTGCAATTCCAGAAACGTATCCGCCTTCTGCAAGCGCGCGCGCTGCTGATCGCCGGCCAGGGAAACGCCACGTCGGTCGCCTTCGGCGTCGGCTATGAAAGTCCGAACCAGTTCAGCCGCGAATACGCCCGCCTGTTCGGCCTGCCACCATCGCGCGACGCGGCCCGGCTGGCGGAGCAGTTTCGGGCGGCGTGAGGGGTGGTGCTGCGGCGCCCTCTCAAGCGCCGCAGCCAAGTCGAAAAACCTTAGAACCGTTCGCCGATCATCTCTTCGCTCTTGGCCCAGAGGGCCTTGGCGCGCTCGGTGTCGAGGGCATAGGCGCGCACACCTTCGCTGATGCGGCTGGCGGGGTTTTGGGTGACTTCGGCGACGTGGCAGTTTTCGCAATAGAGGCCGCCGACTTCATCGGCATCGGCAACGAAGCCGGCCCAGACGGAGGTGGCCGCGCCCTGCGGGATGGATTTCAGCTCATAGGGGGCGTGGCCCTCGGCGGCGAGGTCGGCGTTGATCTGGCTGACCATGGCCTCCAGCGCGCCGTCGCCGAGATGGCGGCTGAGCTCGGTGCGGATGCCGCCCGGGTGCACGGCGGTGGCGCGCACGCCGCGATCCTTGTGGCGCCGGTCGAACTCGACGGCGAAGAGGATGTTGGCGGTTTTCGAGCGGCCATAGGCGACCCAGGGATCATAGGCCGTCTTTTCGAAGTTCGGATCCTCGATGTTTACATCGGCAAAGCGGTGGCCGGACGAAGCGAGGTTGACCAGACGGCCACCGGGCGCGATCAGCGGGGCGATGCGGTTGACGAAGGTGAAATGGCCGAGATGGTTGGTGCCGAACTGGGTCTCGAAACCATCGGCCGTGTGGCCGAAGGGGGCCGCCATGACGCCGGCATTGGCGATGACGACATCGAAGAGGCGGCCATCGGCCAGGAGCGCATCGGCGGCAGCACGCACGCTGGCGAGCGAGGCCAGATCGAGCTCGATCAGCTCGAGGCTGCCGCCATTGGCGGCATCGGCACGCACGGAGGCCGTCGCCTTTTCGGCCTTTTTGAGATCGCGGGCGGCACCGGTGACGTGGGCCCCATGGGCAGCGAGCACGCGGGCGGTCTCGACGCCGAGACCGGCGGAGACGCCGGTGACGAGCACGCGCTTGCCGGTGAGATCGATGCCGGACAGGACGTCGTCGGTGGTGGATTTGGCGCCAAACGGATTGGTCATGAAATGTCTCCTTGTGCTCAGCACATCTGGGCAACCCTTGTGCAGCGAACCCATTGCCCGCCGCCCTCCGATGGATTAAAAGGAGGATGCCTCCGCTTTAAATACGGAGACACCCTCCGTTTATCAAGAGGCGGCCAGCGCGTGACGCAAAAAAAAGAAAAACCCTCCCCTGCCCGCAAGCCGCGCGCCGATGCCGAGCGCAACCGGCTGCAGCTCTTGGCGACGGCCAAGGGTGCCTTTGCCGAAAGGGGGCCGGATGCAAGTCTGGAGGAGATCGCCCGCGCGGCCGGGGTCGGCATCGGCACGCTCTACCGGCATTTCCCGAACCGCGACGCGCTGATCGCCGCCGTCTACCGCAACGAGACCGAGCAGCTGGCGGCCGCCGCCCGGCGGCTGGCCGAGACACAGGCGCCGGTGGCCGCGTTGCGCGCCTGGATGCTTGTGTTCATCGACTATATCGCCACGAAACAGGGCATGTATCCGGCGCTGAACTCGCTGGTCGGCGGGACGTCGGACCTTTACGCCGCTTCGGGCCAGCAGATTCGCGACAGTATCGAGATGCTGACCGGGCGCGCTGTCGCCAGCGGCGAAATCGAGCTCAACATCGACCCGCTGGAGCTCTTGCGCGCCGTGGCTGCCGTCGCCAATGTCAAGACCGGCGCCAACTGGAAGGCTGCCGCGACACGGCTGGTCGACATTCTGGTCGAGGGGCTGCGGGTGAGCCCTGGCAATGCGCCGGCGGACGGGTAAAGGCCATGGCCATTCTGCAGACGCTGCGGCTGACACTCCGCCCCTGCTGCCCGGACGACCGGGCCGATTTCATCCGCCTTGAGCGCGATCCCGAGGTGATGCGGTTCCTGAACGGCGGATTTGCTGTCAACCGGGAAAAGAGCGGCCCCGATGCGGGCTTCCTGATGCCGCGCGGGACGGAGGACTATGTCTGGACGGCGCGGCGGACAGGCGATGGTGCGTTTACCGGCTGGTTCTGTCTGTGGCCGGAGAGCGCTGTTTGCGCCGAGCTTGGCTACCGTTTGCAGCGGGAGGACTGGGGTCATGGGCTGGCTTCGGAAGGCGCTGCGGCTCTGATCGGCTGGGGATTCGGAACCGCCGGCTATGAGACGATCGTGGCGACGACGATGGCGGTGAACCATGGCTCGCGCCGGGTGATGGAAAAGACCGGCATGATGCACACGCGCACGGTTTTGCCGGAGGGGCCGCCTGATTTTCCCGGCTGTGAAGAGGGCGAGGTCTGGTATGAACTGACGCGCGCCGAATGGAATAGCCGCTGATCGCCCTTCCCTCTGAGCGGTCCGGCTTCTTTGCCTAGATGTCTACGACATTTGGCTCGATATGACCGACGTCGTCAAGATCAACACAAGCGAAGATTAGAAGCCCAAAGCCAAGCCCTGTTGGACACTCCGGTCGATGCGCTACTGGTGAAATTCCAGAGAAACGGCGGATGGCGAGAGCGGGTCCGGTCGGAACAATTAACCCTAGATTGTGCAGATAAAAAATGCTATTCAGAAGTTTAATATCCAAGGCTCTGTAGATGTACTACTTTGTTGATGAAAGCGGAAATACGGGTTCAGAGCTGTTCGATCCGAACCAGCCGACGTTGTACTATGGCGTTATAGGAGCTCAATCCAATCTCGATTTAACCGCTGAGCCGCTATTAGCTGAATTACGCCAAGGTCTGGGTGTAAAACGCATCCACGCTAATGAATTGGGTGTCGGTCGACTGACGCCAATAGCAGCAAAGCTAACTCGCTTCAGCAGGAAGAATAATTTGCGATTTTCCTTGCTGAAGCTCGCCAAGCCTGACCACGCTATCATCAGCTTCTTCGATCAGGTGTTCGACTCCGGCATGAATAAAGCAGTCCCATGGCACCATTACTTTACGCCGCTAAGGTATCTTTTGCTCTTCAAGGTCGCACATTTATTTAATGAAACTCTTACAAAAGACGCTTGGAAAGCCCGACGCCAACATAACCCAGCTGATTGCGCGCAGATGTTGACTAAGCTTTGCACTGATCTATTGCTCCGCGTGAACATGTTGCCGGACGAGCGATCCCGCGAGATAATTTCCGGTGCGCTAAGATGGGCGGCGGTGAATCCGCACGACATTGGCTATGGGGTCGGCAATCATGATACCGCTTTGCAAATCTCCCCTAACCTCATCGGATTTCAACAGGTATTACAAACGATTGCTCTTGAATCGTCCAAGCTCAAGAAGCGTGTGAACAGAATAACTGTCGATAGGCAAACTGAGTTCAATCGAGCACAGGGTGAATTGGCTGACTGGTACGAGAAGCTGCGGGGTCATACGACCGACATGGGACCAGGCATGCCAAAATTTAATTACTCATTGATGCCAAAAGTGCCGCCCACTTTCACACCTGGCGATGCTAGCGCTGGCCTTGAGCTCGTGGACGTCACACTCTGGATCGCCAAACGCATTCGGGAAGGAAAGCCTGTCTCGCCGGAGCTAGAAGAGCTCTTCTGGACACAAGCAAAGCGCGGTCGGACGGACGAAGTTTCGCTCTACGGGTTGGAGAAAAGATGGCGCCACCTATTGTATCTGCCCGAACCTGATAATCCGCCATCATTGGAGCTGCAGGAGCTGCAGCAGCATCTTGCTGAGCTTGAAGAAAAGCGCAGGCAAGAAGTTGCGGCTCTTTAGTCGACGGTACCCTCCACCTCCATTCGTCTTCTTTTCGGCCCTTCCCTCTCCTCTCCCTACTCCTTTGCCGAAATCGCCGCCAGTTCCTGCAGGTCGAGGTCGTGTTCGAGGCTGAGCAGCGTTTCGTCGTCGATCAGGTGCAGACGGTGCAGGCGGACCAGCTCTGCCCGGCCGGCGATCGAGGCGGCGATGACGACGTCGAAATGGGCCTTGATGTCCTGCGCCCGTTCGTCCGGACTGCCGCTGAATTTTTCAGCCGCTGCCGCATGGCGGC
This sequence comes from Pararhizobium sp., assembly GCA_030655075.1. Taxonomy (GTDB): domain Bacteria; phylum Pseudomonadota; class Alphaproteobacteria; order Rhizobiales; family Rhizobiaceae; genus JAURWE01. Next base: position 105,451 of record JAURWE010000066.1, on the reverse strand, counting down.
TGTAACGGGCGAGAAGCTGCGGGTGGATGAGCTTGCCGTCGGCATCATGGGCGTGTTTTTCCACCTCGGTCAACTGCGCCTTGATCATCGAGGCTTCGGCCACCGCCATGGTCATCGGCGGCGCGTCGGCCTTGGTGCGCTTCAGCCCGGTCAGCCGGATGAGAAGGCCGAGCGTCGAGCCCTGAAGCACGACCGTGACGAGAATGACGCCGAAGGCGGTGACCAGCATGAAATCGCGCCCGGGCATGGTCTCCGGCAGCGTCAGCGCCACGGCGAGCGTGACGACGCCGCGCATGCCGGCCCAGCCCATGACCAGACCCGCCGGCAGCCCAAGCGGCTCGTTCCTGTGGAGCCCGGCCTTCGACAGAGCCTGCAGCAGAAAATCCGAACCCATGATCCAGGCGAGGCGCGCCACGGTGAGCGACAGGACGATGGCCAGCACCGGCCAGGCCATCTGCTGCAGCACCACCTCGATGCCGCCGGCGCGCTCGAGAATATCGCGCAGCGAGAAGCCGATGAGCATGAAGACGGAGGCTTCGAGCAGGAAGACTAGCACGATCCAGAACGACGTGCCCTTCATGCGCACGGCGGCGGTGAAGATCGTGTGCTGGTACCAGCCGAGCACCAGCCCGGCGGTGACGGTGGCGAGCACGCCGGAGACATGCAGCTGTTCGGCAATCAGATAGGAGGTCCAGCCGACCAGCACCGACATGACCACCTGCAGCAACTCGTCGCGCACGGCGCGGGCAATGAGGACCCAGAGCATGCCGACGGCAAGCCCGACCAGCGTCCCGCCGATGGCGAGCATGGCGAACTGGCCGACGGCAGCACCGGCATCAAAGCCGCTGCCCATGGCGGCGGCAACGGCAAACCGAAAGATCACCAGGCCGGTGGCGTCGTTCAGCAGGCTTTCGCCCTCGATCAGCGTCGACAGGCGGCGCGGCAGCTCGACGCGCTGCAGCACGGAGCGGGCCGAGACGGCATCGGGCGGCGCGACGATGGCGCCGAGCGCCGCACAGGCGGCCCAGGGCAGCGACGGCATCAGCCAGTGGGCGACCACGGCGACGACGAGCGTGGTGAAAATGACGGCGCCGACGGCCAGCGAGAGTATGCCGACGAAATGGCGGCGGAAGTGCACCAGCGCCGTGTTCCAGGCCCCATCCATCAACAGCGGCGGCAGGAACAGCACCAGCACCAGCTCCGGATCGATATGGATGGTGGGGATGCCGGGAATGAAGGCAAGCGCGCCGCCGCCGATCAGCAGCGCGACGGAGGGCGGCCAGCGCAGCTGCTCCGCCGCCCAGTGCAGCACCAGGATGGCGATCAGCATGCCGAGCACAAGTTCAAACATTTCAACGGGGTGCATGAGGTCTCCGGCCGGCCGTTCACGCAAAGCCTAATGGACAAAACAGGTTGCGTCGAGATGGGCGGAAGATGAAAGGCGGTCAGTTTTCAGAGATCGACGTGGCATCAAATCAAATAGTCTTGACTTATCGATTAGTACGGACTATTTGATTTTCATGATTCAGACCGAGACCATCACCGCTGTCATGCGCGCGCTCGCCGATCCGACCCGGCGGGCGGTGTTCGAGCGCATCGTGGAACGGCAAGAAGTCACCGTCGTCGAACTGACCCGCGCCAGCAGCGTGACGCAGGGCGCCATTTCCCAGCACCTGAAGGCGCTGAAACAGGCGGGCCTCGTCAGCGAACGGCCCGAGGGCCGCAATGTCTTTTACCGCGCCGCGCCCGAGGGGCTGGAACCGCTGATCGACTGGATGGACCACTACGGCGCCTTCTGGCACGCGCGGTTTGCCGATCTCAGAACCCTGTTGAAGGACATAGACCCATGAGCCAGAACCCGGAAAACCCTGTCCCGGAGCGCCAGGATATCGTGGTCGAGGAGGTCTTTCCGCATGCGCCCGAGGTGATCTGGACGGCGCTCACCAGCGGCGCGCTGATCGGCCGCTGGCTGATGGCGCCTGAGGGCTTCGAGCCCGTGGTCGGCAGCCGTTTCACCTTCCAGACCACCCCGGCCGGCGCCTGGGATGGCATCATCCATTGCGAAGTGGTGGAGGTGGTGGACAACGAGCGCCTCTCCTATGCCTGGCGGGGCGGCCACGAAAGCAACGAAGGCTATGGCTCGAAGCTGGAGACGGTGGTGACCTTTCACCTTTCGAAGGCCGAAACCGGCACGCGGCTGCGCCTCGTCCATTCCGGCTTCGTGCTGCCGAAGAACGACACGGCCTATCGCGGCATGAGCGAAGGCTGGAAGAAGGTGGTGAAAAATCTCGACCGGGTGGCGACGGAAGAAGCCGCACAAACGCTGCATTGAGCAAGGAGGAGAGAACGACATGACCAGACCCTATACGGGCGGCTGCGCCTGCGGCGCGCTGCGCTACACGATCTTAGGCGAACCGGCCGTCATGCTCGACTGCCAGTGCCGCCAATGCCAGCGCGACAGCGGTACGGGCCACCAGTCGCACCTGACCTTCGTCTCCGCCGAAGTGACGACGCAAGGCAAGGCTTCCCACTGGCAAAACACCGGCGACGGCGGCACGGTCAAACGCCGCGCCTTCTGCCCCACCTGCGGCGCCGCCGTCTGGCTCACCTTCCCCGCCATGCCCGACGTCTTCATCGTCACCCCGGCGAGCCTCGACGAGCCCGAGCGCTACCGGCCGCAGATGGTCTCGTGGACGGCAAGTGGGCAGGTGTGGGATCATCTCAACCCGGAGGTGGTGACGTTTGAGCGGATGCCGACGGGGTGATGAGGGGGGGTGGTGGTGGGGTCTGCAATTGGCCCTTAGCGGACTTCTCCCTCATAGGTGTCGGAGATGGATGTACGGACGGCATCTTACGACGGTCGTGGATGCCTTTGACTTTGACGACTGGGCGGCGCTGTGCGACTGTCGCGAGCCCGGACCCGCGTCGGAGCAAATGTCGTCGAGCGACTTGAGTCTTTGCGCGGTGAGAGGTATCCCCATGCGGATCGTCATCTTCGTGCCTACGGATGTGCACTCTCTGGAACTTGCCGGTCTCATGGACGTGTTCGCCGAAGCGAACGCCCGTGTTGGCAAGATTTTCTACGAGGTTGCAATCGTTGCGGAAGACGATCGCACGGTCCGTTGTGCATCAGGGCTTAGAGTCTTGCCCGACTGCGCCTTCGACGCGTATCCAGGTTGCCCAGACACCTTGCTCGTGGCAGGGACCGTCGGCGTTCCCCGCCCCCCGGGCGGGAAGGTAATCGACTGGTTTGTTAATATTGTCCCCGAGACGCGGCGCTACGGCTCCGTATGCACAGGCGCATTCGTGCTCGGCGAAGCAGGTCTACTCGCAGGCCGGCGTGTCACCACTCACTGGCAGTTCGCGTCCTTACTTGGCGAGCGCTTCCCTGAGGCGCGGGTGGAAGGCGACCATGTTTTTATCCGAGACGGTGCGATGATCACGTCGGCCGGGTCCAGTGCGGCAATCGATCTCGGGCTTTCTCTCGTCGAAGAGGACCTCGGCCGGGAGGTGGCGCTCTACGTCGCCCGCCGGCTGGTCGTGTTCCTGAAGCGGCCAGGTGACCAGTCACAGTTTAGCGTGCATCTGGCGGCCCAGGCAATCGACCGCAGCCGTCTACACAAAGTTCAAGAATATATTCTCAACCATCCTACGGCGGACCTTTCGGTCACCGCGTTGGCGAAGATCGCGGCGATGAGTGCGCGGAACTTCACGCGCGTTTTTTCGCATGAGGTCGGGATATCGCCATCCGACTATGTTGACCTGACGCGTATCGAGGTCGCACGCTTCCTCCTGGAAGGGAGCCGGCTGGCGATCACATTGATCGCAGAAAGAAGTGGTTTTGGATCGGCAAGCGCGATGCGTCGCGCCTTCGTTTCGCATGTCGGAGTGACGCCGTCTGATTACCGCGATCGCTTCCGGACGTCTGGCGACGGAGCAAGACCGAGTTTGTCCGAAAACGGCTGATGGTTGTCCTGGAACCGCCTCGGCTGCGGGTTGCCCCGCTTCGGGTCGCAGTCCATGTTTCTATCATGGATGAAGTTGAAAAATTCGAACAGCCGGACTTCATAAAACGCGCGCCGGGCATGGCCGAGGATGGGCTTCTCAGCGCTGACGCGGTCAGGGCCATTCTTCCGACGCTTGTCGAGGAAATGAACGACGGGATCGCCATCGCACGGCGTTCAGGTGCCAATTCACCCGTGCTCTACGTAAACAAGGCCTTTGAGCATCTGACAGGATACTCTCGAAGTGAGGTTATCGGCAAAGACTGCCGCTACTTGCAAGGCAATGAGCGTAAGCAAAGCGAGATCGCCTGTATTCGCGCCGCGATCGAGGCGGCGGAGCCAGTGGACACAACGTTGCTAAACTATCGAAAGGACGGTTCGGCGTTCTGGAGTGGTCTTAGTCTCAGGCCCGCCTGGGTGGGGGATGAACTGTTCTACGTCGGGATACTGCGCGATGTGTCAGCGCTTCGCCAGGCGCACATGGCCCTTGAAGGTGTTGCGAACCTCGACGGAACCACGGGCTGCTTGAACCGTCAATCGTTTATCCAGGCTGCCAAAGAACAGTTCGCATGCAATGCCACGACGACGCTTCTGGTTGTGAAGCTGGATGTTGTCAGCTTTCATGATCTCAACACCGGATACGGTTTCGAAGTCGGGGATGCTCTGCTATGTGAAATCGGGCGGCGGCTGCGGGACATGGGCGCTGCACGGGTGGGTCGAATGGGCGCGAATGAGTTCGCGCTGGTCTTCGAACTCCAGGATGAGGCAAATGCCGACGCTATCGTCAAGCTGGTATCCACTTCCCTTGCTACGGACTTTGTGGTGGCAGGTGCCAGTGTCTCATTGCGATTCTCTATCGGATATGCCGTTGGCAAGCCTGTGGGCAATGCCATTTCATTGATCCGGAATGCGGGGACTGCCCTTTGGGCAGCTAAATCCGATCCGTTGGGTGGTCCGAGGCGGTTTCGCGAGTCCGACCACGAGCAAGCCAGCCGTCGAGTGAGAATGACACGCGAGTTGAAGGTCGCGGTCTCCAACGACGAGTTTGTGTATTACTTCCAGCCCCAGGTAGACCTTATCACCGGTGAGTGGGTGGGCGCGGAAGCCCTGATTCGCTGGAAGCATCCCCTGTTCGGCTGCCAGCTCCCTGGCAGCTTTATCGAGACCGCTGAGCGATCAGGTCTGCTACTTGATCTGACCGAACGAAGCCTGACCACTGTCGCGACCTTCGCCCGGCAGATCAACGCACACCGCGACAGGGCCCTTCGCTTCTCGGTGAACGTGTCGGCGGGGGAATTCCTCCAGCATGACATGGCCGAAATGCTGGACCGCGTGCTGCGTTTGACGGGTGCCGACCCGGCATGGCTTACTCTTGAGATCACCGAAAGCATGTTCCTCAGCGATACGCCCGGCGTTATGGGCGCATTCCAACGGTTGCGACAGATCGGCGTCGGACTTTCCGTCGACGACTTCGGCACTGGCTACTCGAACCTGCGCTCGCTTGAGACATTTCCGGTTACCGAAATCAAAATAGACCGAACCTTTGTCAGCGAACTCGCAACGAGACCCGCCAGGAGGGTGATCGTCAGCGCCATCATCGACCTGGGACGCGCCCTTGGCCTGACAGTGGTCGCGGAGGGCGTGGAGAACGAGGCACAGCGCGCAATGCTTGGCGAGATGGGCTGTCCGGTTGGCCAGGGCTACCTGTTCGGAATCCCAACCGACGCGGAGAACTTCACAATCAACTTGGCACGGATGGGAGCGACGCACTGGCCGCACCTAAAGCCGATTTCGGCGGCTTAGACGTCGGCCCCAGTATCTGACCAGAAACGAAATGGATTCTGGAAATGAACAGGCATTATTTGACAAAGGTCACTCCAGCAGATGCCAGAGCACACAAGCGCTTCAAGTGCAAAGCGGCGGTGCGGCTTGTCTACAAAAAAACTGTCAAGCAGCCGATTTCATCGTGCCGTGCTGTTATTTTGGAGGTCTCGCAGGGAGGCGCGCTAATTGGCACCTCTGCTGACGTGCCTGAACACTTTTACATCGTTATTGGCAACTTCGAATATTCCATCGGCTGTGCCGTGAAACGCAGAGAGGGGAGTGTCCTTGCAGTCGAGTTCATCAAGGAACAACCGGGCCGCATTGTCGAAGCCTTCGCTCTCCTTAGATTCCCAATGGCACCGTTATTCAGCCTAAAGGGCCTTCTGCGAAATGAACTTATGCAACCAGATGGTGGCGCGCCGCCGCCTATCTCGCCCTCTTGATCGTCGGCCATGTCACGGTTGGCGGCTTCACGGCCACTGACCAATTGGTCGCGTGGTCGAACTGGGTTCATCCCGCCCTATGGACGCCTTTGGCTGTCATCCTGGCGCTCGGGACCATCCAACCATTCAAAGCTGGGGTAACTTGATTCCATTGGGCGAACGAGTTGCATGTATTTGGTGGCAACGCCTGATTTTGGTCGGATGGCCGCAATGATGAGCCTAATTGGGAAGGCCGGCGTGAGTGCAAACGTCTCTCAGGTACCGGAATGCCCGAGCGCCCTACAGCCGCAGAACGCCAGTCTCGCGTTGATCCTGTCTAGCATCTCGATGTCTCCTGTTCGCGCAAAGCGGCCGGATGGAGACAAGCCAATCTGGCTGTCAAACAGTTCCGGCCAAACCGCACGGGCCCGCCGCGAACTCCGAATAGATGGAACCGCCCCTCACCCGCGCCGGAACACCCATTTCACCACGACATCGCCGTTCTTCTTGCGCCTCGTCTTCGTCTTCACCCGCACCGGGCCGCCGAGCGTGGCTTCGGCGTCCTCGAAGGCCTGGCGGGCCTCGGCCATGGCGGTGTGATAGGCGCTGTTGTCGCGCCTGGGGTTGTCAGCCACGGCCTTGAGCAGGGCTCCCATATCGGGAATATCGCCGCTCATGAGCTTGCCCTTGCCGGTCTCTTTCCCGGTCTCCTTGGCTGCCATCAGTCGGCCTTTGCCACCCAGCTGTGCCATTTGGCTTCGCTGCCGTTGAAGACGTTGAGATCGATGCGGCCGTCGACGCCGTGGGAGAGGCCGGAGCCGGAATATTGCCAGAACAGCCATTTGCGGCCCGGATAGCGCTTCGAGGGGTGGGCGGCGACCGAGCGCAGCCAGAAGGGATAGTTCTCAAAGGCGTTTCTCAGGTTGTCGGCGTAAAAATCCGGGGCCGTGTAGATGATCGGGCGCTGGCCGTAGTGGCGCTCGAGCTTGTCCATGAAGACCTGCATCTTTTCGCGCACACGCTCGGGCGACGGGCGCTTCTTGCAGCTGGATTCGCCATTGTATTCAACATCGATGACCGGCGGCAGGGCGCCTGCTTCACGCGGCACGTTGCGGATGAACCAGTCGGCCTGTTCGCCGGCCGTGCGGCACCAGTAGAAGAAATGATAGGCGCCGCGCCTTATGCCTGCGGCCTTGGCACGCTTCCAGTTGGTCCTGAACATCGGGTCGAGATGGTCGCCGCCGTCGGTCGCCTTGATATAGGCGAAGTTGGCGCCCTGCGTCCTCAGCTTGGCCCAGTCGATCTCACCCTGCCAGCGCGAGACATCGACGCCGTGCACGGCCATCTTGCGCGGCGAGGCTTTTCCGAAATTGATCGGCTTGGCATCGCGGAACTGACGGCTGTAGATCAGCCCGCGTTTCAGCCGGGTGACATCGACCGCATCGCCATCGTCGGTCTCGATGACAGCCGGACGCTCGAACGGCACCGGCATGGCAGCGATTTCGGTGACGGTTTCCGTCTCGGTGATGGCCTCGACGCCTTTCGAGCCCGGCACCTCGCCTGACCAGGCGAGCTCTTCCTGATGGGTGACGGACTTTATGGTGGTTTCGCCCACCTCGGCCGAGGGCACCGGCCCGCCGGATTTCTTCACCGAACTGGTGGTCTCACTGGACGGATTGGCGCTGCGCGTGGTCTGCGGATCCGAGCCCGCGCAGGCAGACAGAGACAGGCTGGTAACCAGGATGGCTGTCAGAACCGATGAACGCATGGGACCCCCCGTACAGACGCAAAACAAACAGACGGCGGCCCAAAACATGGGGCAACCGGGACGCACGTTTTGAAAGTGCTAACCGATCTTTACCAAAAAAGGTTGAATGCAATCTTTATGGATGGGGGAGATATTGGGGGGTGTGAGGGAAATTGGGGATATTGCTTCAGCCCGAATGTGTGGAGAGTTACCCCCCTCTGTCACGTCGTGACATCTCCCCCACAAGGGGGGAGATTGTTCTTTTTCCTTATGCGCTCAAAAGCTTGTGGCTGATCTCCCCCCGTGTGGGGGAGATGTCGGCGTCGCCGACAGAGGGGGGCCGCCACGAACTCCGAGGCTTTAACTCCCCTCATCCGCCGCTGCACGGCACCCTCTCCTAGGCAGGGAGAAGGGAAAAAGATCAAAACTCCACTTCGAGCTCGACGATCTCGTCGGGTTCTTCGATGGCGCCGGCGGTCCATTCCTCGAGAAACGGCCATGCGAGCACCAGCGCCGCATAGGCGGCAAGCTTGGGTTCCAGCTCGACGGCATAGGTGCGGAAGCGGGTGCAGATCGGGGCGTACATGGCGTCGGCGACGGTCGGGGTTTTTCCGAACAGCCAGGGGCCGCCGCTTTCGTCGAGACATTCGCTCCAGATCGTCTTGACGCGTTCGACATCCGGCCTCGCGCCAGAAAAGATCTTGAACTTTTCGTGCCGGGCCTTGAGGTTCATCGGCAGGGCCGAGCGCAGATTGTGAAAGCCCGAATGCATTTCGCCCGATACCGAGCGGCAGCGGGCGCGCTCTGCCCGGCCCTGCGGCCAGAGCCCGGCCTTCGGCGCGATCTCGTGCAGATATTCGGCAATCGCCAGCGTGTCCCAGACGGTGACATCCTTGTGGGTGAGCCGGGGGACGAGCACCGAGGGCGACAGAAGCAGAAGCTCCTGGCGGGCCTCGTCGGTGAGTTCGACCAGCACCTCGTCGAAATTGAGCCCGGCCATGCGGCACAGCAGCCAGCCGCGCAGCGACCAGGAGGAATAGTTCTTCGAGGAAATCGTCAGTGCCGCTTGCGACATGCGCTCAGATCCTTGTCTAGAAAATATTAGCAGGTTCGTCACAATCTTCTCGCATGACGGCCCGACTTGCACTAGCATTTTTTGCACTGCCGCATTTTTGCGGCAGTGCGGGAGATAGTCAGCATGCTCTATCAGGCCTATCAGTTCCAGGACGACCTCATCGCGCCTTTCCGCCAATGGGCGCAATCCATGCAAGCCTTCACTGCCAGCCTGCTGCCGTCCACCCCTGGTGACGCGCCCGGCTATATGCAGGCCGCGCTGGAGATGATCTCGCGCTTCAAGATCACCCATACGGCACCAGACTTCGACATCGTCTCCGTGCTGATCGGCAATCGCGACGTGCCGATCACCACCGAGACCGTGCTCGACATGCCGTTCGGCAAGCTCCTGCACTTTGCCGCCGATGTCGACATGCGCCGGCCGAAGCTGCTGGTGGTCGCACCGCTCTCCGGCCATTTCGCCACGCTGCTGCGCGGCACGGTGATGACGCTGTTGCGCGATCACGATGTCTATATCACTGACTGGAGCAACGCCCGCGACGTGCCGGTGACCGACGGCCGTTTCGGCATGGATGAATATGTCGACTATCTCATCCGCTTCCTCGAAGAGATCGGCCCGGGCAACCATATTCTGGCCGTCTGTCAGCCCTGCGTCCAGGCGCTGGCCACCGTGGCGATCATGTCGGAGGCCGGCCACCCGGCGACGCCGCGCACGATGACGCTGATGGCCGGGCCGATCGACACGCGCGAAAGCCCGACCGAGGTCAACAAGCTGGCGCTGTCGCAGCCGCTCGACTGGTTCGAAACCAACCTGATCAGCAAGGTGCCGCCGCGGTTTGCCGGCGGCGGCCGCCGGGTCTATCCGGGCTTCCTGCAGCTGACGGCCTTCATGGCGATGAACAAGAAGCGCCACGAGACCGCGCACCAGAAGCTTTTCGGACATCTCGCCAAGGGCGAGACTGCCGAGGCCAACAAGATCAAGACCTTCTACGACGAATATTTCGCCGTGCTCGACATGACGGAAGAATTCTACATCGAGACCATCGACCGGGTGTTCCAAAAGGCGGAACTGGCGACCGGCGACTTCACCTATCACGGCCGCAAGGTCGATCCGGGTCAGATCCGCAACACGGCGCTGCTGACTGTCGAGGGCGGCCGCGACGACATCTGCGCGCTCGGCCAGACCTCGTCTGCCCACGACCTCTGCCGCTCGCTGCGCCCGCACCTGAAACGCCACCACCTGCAGGCCAACGTCGGCCACTACGGCGTCTTCAACGGACGGCGCTGGGAGGCGGAAATCTACCCTGTCGTGCGGAACATGATTTTGGCGATGGAGTAGGGTCGAATTTCCGAAATTGCCGAGGGTCTACCCCCCTCTGTCGGCGACGCCTACATCTTCCCCTCAAGGGGGGAGATCAGCCGCAAGCTCTTGAGCGTAACAGGGAAAGAACGATCTCCCCCGCACGAGGGGAAGATGTCACGCAGTGACAAAGCGGGCTCTCGCCGCATTCCGAAGTATCGACCCAACAAAAAACCGGCCGCAGAGCATCCCCTGCGGCCGGTTTTTCATTTCAGACAGCGCCTTACTTGGTGGCGGCTTCGTAGAGTTCGGCGACGTAATCCCAGTTGATCAGGCTGTCGACGAAGGCTTCGAGGTATTTCGGGCGGGCGTTGCGGTAGTCGATGTAATAGGAATGCTCCCAGACGTCGACGCCGAGGATCGGCGAGGCGCCGTGGACCAGCGGGTTTTCGCCGTTCGGGGTCTTGGAGATTTCCAGCTTGCCGTTCTTGACCGACAGCCAGGCCCAGCCGGAGCCGAACTGGCCCGCACCTGCGGCGGTGAAATCGGCGCGGAACTTGTCATAGCCGCCAAGATCGCTCTGAATCGCGGCTTCGAGCGCACCCGGCAGGCTCTTGCCGCCGCCGCCCTTTTTCATCCACTTCCAGAAATGCAGGTGGTTGTAATGCTGGCCGGCATTGTTGAACAGCGGCTGGTTGGTGCCGTAGGACTTCTTGACGATTTCTTCGAGCGACAGGTCGGAGAGACCGGCTTCCTCGGCCAGCTTGTTGCCGTTGGTGACATAGGCCTGATGGTGCTTGTCGTGGTGATACTCGAGCGTCTCGCGCGACATGTAGGGGGCGAGCGCATCGTAGTCGTAGGGAAGGTTCGGCAATTCGAAAGCCATCTGGTGTCTCCTCTTGGCGGCAAAACTTCAAAAGAAATTAGAGACCGGAACATAGGGTCCGCGACAGGGAGAGGCAACCGGCGGCATGCCAAAATTCGCCCCGGCAGCAGAAAATACTTTCAAGCACCCGGTGGTTTTCCCGCCCGCGAGAGCACAGAATTGTCATGTTGGGCCGACACAATGGCGCTTCGACCTCAAAACCGGAAACAGAAGGAAAACCAGGCCCATGCCCATATGTCACCGCGCCGCCACCTTTGCGCTCGCCCTCTTGATGCCGGCCGTAGCGTTTGCCTCGTCCGACGATGCCTGGGAGGCGATGCGAGCAGACGTTTCGGCAAAATGCCTTGAGGCGACCAAGGACAGCGTCGAAGAGCCGAAGACGGTGATCGACCCGTTCGGCTCGGACCATTACGGACTGGCGCTGGTCTGGGGCAGATCCAAAGGCGGCGAGGTCCAGGTCAGCTATATCTGCGTTTACGACAAGAAGACCAAGACCGTGGAAATCGGCAGCGAGCTGACCGACGGCGTGACGTTCGGAGAGTAAGCCCAGCCTTAACGGTGGCAGATGGTTGCATCAGAGAAAGTCATGGACGGGCCGGTGGATCACGCTGCCATGAGCCCTTAAAGTGCGGGCAGATAGCAACAGGAATACACCCATGAAAGCCATGTATTACGACAGGTTCGGCCAGGCGCCGGAGATCCGCTCGGTTGCCGATCCGAAACCGTCTGACGATGGTGTCGTCATCAAGGTCGAGGCGACCGGGCTCTGCCGCAGCGACTGGCACGGGTGGATGGGGCATGATCCTGACATCAACCTGCCGCATGTGCCGGGGCATGAACTGGCCGGCGTCATCGTCGAGACCGGCAAGGGCGTGCTGCGCTACAGGAAGGGCCAACGGGTCACCGTGCCATTCGTGTCGGGCTGCGGGCGCTGCGGCGAGTGCCATTCCGGCAATGCGCAGGTCTGCGCCAACCAGTTCCAACCGGGCTTTACCCATTGGGGCTCGTTTGCCGAATATGTCGCCATCGACTATGCCGACCACAATATCGTGCCGATGCCGGACAATCTCGATTTTGCCACCGCCGCCAGCCTCGGCTGCCGGTTTGCCACCTCGTTTCGCGCCATTGTCGACCAGGGCCGGGTCAAGGGCGGCGAATGGGTGGCCATTCACGGCTGCGGCGGCGTCGGTCTTTCGGCGATCATGATCGCCACGGCGCTCGGCGCCAATGTCGTCGCCATCGATATCTCGGAAGACAAACTGGCCTTCGCCCGCAAGATCGGCGCGGTGGCGACAATCAACGGCCGCGAGACCCCGGATGTGGCAGAGGCGGTGCGCGAAATCACCGGCGGTGGCGCGCATCTGTCGATCGATGCGCTGGGCTCGCCGGTCACCTGCTTCAACTCGATCAAGAATTTGCGGCGGCGCGGCCGGCATGTGCAGGTCGGGCTGATGCTCGGCGAGCATGCCAGCCCTCAGATCCCGATGGCGCAGGTGATCAGCAACGAGCTCGAAATCTACGGCAGCCACGGCATGCAGGCCTGGCGCTATCAGGCAATGATGGCGATGCTGGAAACCGGCAAGCTCAAACCGCAGATCCTCATCGGCCGCCACATCAGCCTTGAGGAGGCCGTGCCGGCGCTGATGGCGATGGACACGGCGCAGGACATCGGCATCAGCGTGATCACGCGGTTTTAGAATCGCCGCAAGACTTCGACCTGGGCCGGATAGGTTTTGTGTTCGCGATAGAGAATGATCCTGTTCGGCAGCACGGTGGCCTGCCATTCGTCCGGCAGGGCGTTGAGGATCAACTGCATGATCGCCCGTGTGGTCATGGCGCCGGGCGGCACGGTGATGGTTCGCTCCAGCATCTGCGAGTGGCCCGCCTGCCAAGACCGGGCGTTGGCGCCATCGGTCTCGTAGCGAAAAATGTAGGGAAGGCTGCGCTTCAGCGAGAGTATGGCCGCGATCAGATTGTACTGTCCGGGCGCCAAGACATCGACGATCCGCTCGATGTCCACGGGATACTCAAGATCAAACTGCGCCGATTTTTGATCTTCGCGGTTGCGGCCGGGATCATTCGAGCCGAAGCCGCTAAAATTCCACACCGGGCGCAGGCCAGTGCTGCGGGTATATTCCTCGATCAGCATGGTTTCCAGATCGAAGGTGGAGAATACGAAGATGCGCGCCGCCTTGAAGCTGACGGACAGCGGATCGAGGTTGCGGCGATGCTGGATGTTGTAGAAATGCCGGGTCAGGCGATTGCGAAATCCCGCCTGGGCATCGGTCTTTCCCACATAGACGAGGCGATCGCCGAGAAACAGCAGATAGGCGCCCTGCACGCTTTCCGGCACCAGGGCGATGTTTTCGAGCGTCAACGGCGCATCGGCAAGTGAGGCGAAGAATTGCGGAAGCTGGCCGCGCATGACGTTGGGAATATCGAGTTCGAACTCGCCATAGGCCGCCATCAGGCCGCCCGCATGCTTCTGTGCGAGGGACGGGCCTGCAGAAGAGGTGCCGGCTTGCCGATAACCGGACCCAGCGCATCGGCCGCAGCCTTGGCAAGCTCGGTCGGAACGGCATTGCCGAGCTGGCGCATGTTTTCCGACCAGGAACCGATGAACTCGTAATCATCCGGCAGGCCCTGCAGCCGCGCCGCCTCGCGAACGGTCAGATAACGTACCCCGCCATCGGGAAGCGCTACAGTGTTCTCGCCGCCCGGAACGCCGTGGACACCGGCTTTCAGCGCCTTGGCCGGCATGTCGAGAAGACTGCCGGTATGGCCCGCATAGGATCTGGCGCCCGGTTGGAGACCGTGATTGGCGACGGTGCCGCTGCCGGGCTCACCCAGACCCTTGATGGCATCGCGCAGCGTCCGCCAGGGCAGAAACGGCGGCTGTATCTTCGTCTCCCGCAGGCGGCGGACCACCGCCATATCGGTTTTGCCTGGACCGGCGGCCGGAGGTTTTATGCCGTGGCGATTCCAGTATTCCCCGGTGATCCACTGATCCCAGAGCAGGCGCTCGCGCGAATGCGTCGGCCGAAGGACCGGTGGCTCGATCTCCAGATCACGGTGCACACCCATGAGGATGACCCGATGGCGCTTCTGCGCTGCTCCGAAATCGGCGGCGTTCACCTGCGTCATTGCTACGCGGTAGAGCGCAGGCCCGGCCTGCTGCAAACGATGCATATGGCTTTCGCGGGTTTCATTGTCGGCGGGCAAAACATGCGGATGGCCAAGGCCAGTCAGAATGGTCTGCAGATAGTCCGAAAACGCCGCCCGCGTCAGGCCGCGGACATTTTCGAACAGAAAGCCGCGCGGCTCAATCTCACGGATGGCGCGGATCGCTTCCGGCCACATATCGCGCCCATCTTCCTGGCCGCGATGGCGACCGCCGACGGAAAACGGCTGACAGGGTGGACCACCGGCAACGAGATCGACGCCATCATGGGGAGACCAGTCGACAGCGCGCACATCGCCTAAATGAATGGGCCATTCCAACACATGCTCAATACCGCGATTTCGGTTGTGAAGGACGTTCGCCACCGAGTGACGGTCCCATTCGACCATCTTGACCGAGGAAAAACCAGCCCGCGACAGACCCATGGCCAAGCCACCGCAGCCCGTGAACAACTCGACACTCGATTTCATTCTTCTTGATCCTTTTCGGCCAGATCATAGTGTCCGACTCGGAAAACCCTCACAATCCGAGCCTGTGAAAATCCTGTTGATTGAGATTAAAACTGGTGGCGTCTCTTACAGATGTTCACTTTTTGTTCCTTAAGTCAAGGCGCTGACCGTTATTGACGTCCGACACCGCCTATGCCCGCATCCGCGCCCGGGAATAGTGCTTCTGCTTTTGCTCGTACATGTTCATGTCGGCGCGTTTGACGAGGTGTTCCATGGATTCCCGGCCGTCGCTGGTGGCGGCGCCGAGGGCTATGCTCAGTTTGGCGCTGGAATAGAACTGGTTGTTGAGCGCCAGGATGCGCTCGATGTTGCCGATCATCTCGAGGACGGCGTCGCCGTCGGCGCCGGGCATCAGGAGGGCGAATTCGTCGCCGCCGATGCGGGCGGCGTGGTATGGACCGCTGACGGCTTCCTTCAGCACTTCGCCGAGGCGGCGCAGCAGGGCGTCGCCGGCATCGTGGCCGAACTGGTCGTTGGTTTCCTTCAGGCCGTTGAGATCGATGATGATGACCGAGACCGGGCGCGGCGACTTGCGCTCCAGCCGGTTGAGCTCGTCCATATAGAAGGCGCGGTTGTTGAGCTTGGTCAGCACGTCGTGTTTGCCGAGATATTCGAGGTAGGCTTCGGCCTTCTTTCGCGCGGTGATGTCCGTCAGCGCCACCTGCACCAGCGACCAGTCCTGCTCGTGGCCGGGGAGGACGGAAAACTGCAGCAGCACGAAACGCTCGGATCCATCGAGCGCATAGTTGATGACCTCGCGCTTGTGGACGAGGTTGCCGTTCCACAGTTCGATCAGCTGTTCCTTGAAGTGATATTTCATGTTGTCACGAAAGACATCGGACAGGCGCTGGAAGAGCGTTGCCTTGTCCGGGGCGCCGAACAGATCGAGCGTCGCCTTGTTGACGTCTATGACGCGGATCTCGCTCATGCATTGCTGCACGAATTCCGGATGCACGTCGGTAAAGACGCGAAAATCGACGATGCCGCGCTCGCGGACCTCTTCGAGCAGCTCGCGGACTTGGCTGAAATCCTCGACCCAGAGCGACACGGGCGAATATTCGAAGATGCCTTCGGCATAGCGGCGGCTGTCCTGCTCGGCGCGGCGCGCCGTTTCGCGGGCAGTCACGTCCTCGGTGGTCAGCAGGATCCGGTCGAGCTTGTCCTCGTGGCCGGGAAGCACCAGGCCTCGCAGCTGAATGTCGATGCGGCGGCCGGACAGCGCGTAGTTGACGCCGTTGCTGGAAAACTCGGTCTTGCCTTCCCAGAGTGCCGCCAGCTCGTCGATGTGATTGTGCAGCATGTCGTCGCGGAAGACGGAGCCGAGATTGGCGACGAGATGGCCGGCATCGCGGGCTTCGAACAGCTCGAGCGTCTTTCGGTTGACCTTTATGACGCGGATGGCGCGCGAACATTCGGCGACGCGTTCCAGATCTTCCCGGAAAAAGGCGCGGATGTCTTCGACGCCATCCGCCCGCCAGCGGTCGAACATCCTCTTGATTGCGCTGAAATCCTCGATCCACATGGCAATCGGCGCCAGATCAAAGGTATCGGCTTCTGCAACATCGGCCATGCTGTTCCATCTCTTCACATCTGAAGGATACTGGCGGGTATCCGGCAAACAATTCCGGCGGCCCCGGCGACCTCAAATATCGCCGTTCGAGTGGGCCCAATCCATGTAGAGGTCCTTCGCCTTGGCGGCGATCGGCCCTGCCTGCAGGCTGCGATCGTCGAGACGGGTAACCGGTACCACTTTGGAATAGTTGCCCGACGTAAAGATTTCGTCTGCATTCTGGAAATCGGCCAAAGAAAGTGTCTTTTCTTCGACATCGAAGCCGGCTTCGCGCAGAAGGCCGATGATGCGGGCGCGGGTGATGCCTGCCAGAAACGTATTGTTGGCGGCCGGCGTGAAGACGACGCCGTCGCGGACCATGAAGACGTTGGACGAGCCGGTTTCGGCGATATTGCCGAGCATGTCGCGCACCAGCGCATTGTCGAAGCCGCGGCGCCGCGCCTCGGTGAGGATGCGGCCGTTGTTGGGATAAAGGCAGCCGGCCTTGGCATCGGTGGGCATGCATTCGAGCGACGGGCGGCGGAAGGGCGAGACCGTCAGGCTGCTGCCCGCCGCAGAGGCCCCCATCGGCGCTTCGAACAGGCAGAGTGCAAACCGGGTGGAGTCCGGATCGGCAGCAACCATGCCCATCGACCCATGCTCGGCCCAGTACATCGGCTTGATATAGACAGCGGTGGCGCCGTCGAATTTGCCGAGCCCTTCCCAGGTCAGCCCCTCGATTTCTTCGGCGGTCTTGACGGCATTGAGGCCGAGGGCAGCAGCCGAGCGGTTGACGCGCTGGCAATGAAGATCGAGATCCGGCGCCACGCCGTCGAACCAGCGGGCACCGTCAAACACGGTGGAGCCGAGCCACATGGCGTGTGACGTGGGGCCGATCAGCGGCGGATTTCCGGGCAGCCAGCCGCCATCAACGAAGGTCCACGTAACGGTTCTGGCGGATGTATCGACGGCCATGGCATGCTCCCAATGTTTTGTCCGACTGAAGGCCCGGCAGGCGGCAAGGTCAAGCAGAAAAGGCTGGAGCGGGCGTGCGGGCCGCATGTCTTGCCGCAAAAGTTGCACCGCCACAAGCCGAAAACATCTGCGACAGGCCCGAAAAATATCGTAAATCCAGATGCTTGCAACATTGTGCGGCGCAACAAAGAATTGACATCAACACATGCGAGTGGAAGACTGTGCAGACCCGTTGGGAGGGATTTATCACCGTGTCTTTTGCCGCTTTTGTTTTCGATGCCTATGGGACCCTGTTCGACGTGCATTCGGCCGTGCGCCGCCATGCCGCCGCCGCCGGGCCGGACGGGCAGGCTTTGTCCGAACTCTGGCGCGCCAAGCAGCTGGAATATTCCTGGGTGCGCTCGCTGATGGGCAACTACCGGGACTTCTGGCAGCTGACGGTTGAAGCGCTGGATTATGCACTGGCGGTCTATCCCTCGGTCGATCCCGGCCTCAAGGACAGGCTGCTCGAAAGCTACTGGAAGATCGACTGCTATCCGGAAGTGCCTGCGGTTCTCAAAAACCTGAAGGCCCAGGGCGCGCGCATCGCCATCCTGTCGAACGGTTCGCCCGACATGCTGAAGGCCGCTGTCGGCAAGGCGGCGCTGGAGACCGTCATCGACGATATTTTCTCTGTCGATGCGGTCAAGACCTTCAAGACATCCCCCGCCGTCTACGACATCGTCACGACGCAGTACCGGCTCTATCCCGATGCCGTATCGTTCCAGTCGTCGAACCGCTGGGACATCGCCGGGGCGACCAAATTCGGCTTCCGCACGGTCTGGATCAACCGGGCGAACCGGCCGGAAGAATATGCCGATTTTGGCCCGTCGCTGATCCTGCCATCGCTGGAAAGCCTTTAAGGGACGGAACCGGCTGCGAATATTGTTCGTGGCCGATGCGTTCACGGACCACAGGCGGCGTGCAGATATCTCCGCCGTCAATGAGCTGAAGGTGTGATATGCGCCGTTTTTCTGTGATCACCGCCCTGTTGCTTTTGACGGCATGTTTTGGCGCCGCCAGGGCGGCCGGAACGCCGCAGGCCGAGATGCACCAGCAGGCCAACCAGACCCCCGCTGCTGACGGCACCTATCCGGCGCGTTCGACCAAGGGGCATTTTTCGGTGGTCATGCCGATACCGTTCAACGATTTCACCGTGCGCACGGAAGATCCCAATATCGGCGAACTGGTGATGCACATGATCGGCGCCAAGACCACCGACGGGTTCGAGATTTCGGCCAACGAAATGGTGCGGACGCCGCGCTCCAAAGACCCGGACCTTGCTGTGATGGTTGGCGGGCTGGCAAAACAGCTGGGTGCAGGGGTGCCTGATGTGCCGGTTGAGACAGCGGGGGATGAGGCCTTCATTTCCACAGTTTTGGATGGTTCGGCGCAGGTGGTGCATTACCGGATTTCCAAGACACCGGCGAGCATGTTTACCGTGATGTGCGTCTATCCGAAAACGCCCGATATTTCCGGCGATACCGCCAACACGATCTGCTCGGACTTCGTCAAATCCTTCAAGGTCCTGCGCTGACGAGCCCGGTTCATCGCTGCGGCTGTGGACGAAACCGGCTATGGTGGGCGGGTCTGCAAACGGGAGAGTGGCCTTGGCCTGGTCTGCATCGCAATATCTGAAATTCGAAAACGAGCGGACGCGGCCGGCGCGCGATCTTCTCGACCAGGTGCCGCAACTGCCCAAGGGCGGGCTCTACGATCTCGGTTGCGGGCCGGGCAACTCGACCGAGCTGATTGCCCGCCGGTTTCCAGGCGAGCCCGTCACCGGCATCGACAGCGACGACGACATGCTGGCGGCGGCCAAAAAACGCCTGCCGGAGCTGGAATTCCTGAAGGCGGATATCGGCGGCTGGACGCCTCCGGCACCGGCAGCACTGCTCTACGCCAATGCGCTGTTCCAGTGGATCCCGGATCATCTCGGTGTGCTGGTCCGATTGATGGACGGGCTTTCACCGGCGGGTGTGCTCGCGGTGCAAATGCCTGACAATCTGGATGCCGACAGCCACCGGTTGATGGAGGATATGGCGCGGTCGCCGCGCTGGCGGCAGTTTTATGACGGGTTCACGCTGGCCCGCGCCACCCTGCCCGCGCCATCGGCCTATATCGAACGGCTCGGCGGCAAAGCGGCCTTTGTCACCGTCTGGCACACGACCTATTATCACCAGTTGGACAATGCCGCCTCGATCGTCGAATGGGTCAAGGGCACCGGCCTTCGCCCCTATCTCGACCACCTGCCGCCGGAGACACGCGACGGGTACCTCGCCGACTATCTGGCGGAGATCACATCAGCCTATCCCGCCATGGCGGACGGGCGGGTTCTCTTGCCGTTCAAGCGGTTGTTCGTAGTGGCGGTCAAGGCCGGTTAGGGCTCTCTTTAAAACGGCTTGCTTTTTTACCGTATTCTATCGAAGATTGTAGACAAACGAAAAAGGGCACCCGTGAGAGTGCCCTTTGATTTGGGAAGTCGAGGATTCGTCCGCACCAGGCAACTGCCAATCTGATCTCGACTTTGGAGTGTGAAAACAGCGCTCCGGGAGCCAACGTCAATGGCAATGCAAGACGCAGACGTAGCTCCGCTCGCCGTCCTTTTGTCTCCTGAAAGGCTCGGACGCCTTACCCAGCTCACCGGGAACACCAAAGCGGCGATCGTGCTAAGGCAAAGGCTAGTGGCCCCTCTTCCCCACAACGGGAGATCACAACTGGCTTTTGAGCGCATAAGGGAAAAGAACAATCTCCCCCTCATGGGGGAGATGTCAGCGCAGCTGACAGAGGGGGGCTGGCACGGCACAATAGAGATGGCAGCCACCTGCCCCCAGATCCCGATCAGACGAACTGGCCGAGGCCGGGGACCGAGGCGACGACTTCGTCGACGGTTTCTTCGCCGGCGTGCTCCTTGGCATAGGCGATGGTTTCCTTGGCGAGCGAGGTGATTTCGCCCATGCCGAGGCCCTGGCTCATCAGCTGCTGGCCGAGCGCCATGACGCCGCCGCCGCCGACAGCCGCCATCAGGCCGCCGAGAAGACCGCCGCCGCCAGAACCTTCGCCGTTGAACTTGGCGACCATTTCAGAGGCGCCGGGGATGGCTTCGATCATCCTGGCGACCGGGCCGCCGGCCGCTTCGCGCTGCAGGAAGCCGAGCATCATGCCGATGGCCTTTTCGGCCGTGGCCGGATCGATGCCGACATTGTCGGCGACGCGCGTGATCAGTTCGTTCATGGGGTCCACTCCTCGTGATTATTTGACGTTAACGTCAAGGTAAATAATTTATCGCGCAAACTCAAGACATCCGGCGTGACTATTCTTGCCGCCCCAACTGCCCTTTGCCCATTGATGCGGCGCCGGTTGTCGGCAATCGAGACTACCCCTATAACACTTGCACGACGATTCAAAGAAATGCGGCGGACACGGTTTCCGGCGGTTTTCTTGCCACCCAGATGATGCCCCAAGGGAGCGCCGACCCAATGCTGCAAGACGGTAAGATTTACATCGGAACCAGCCGCAAGCCTGACGATTCGATCAACAAGGGCGAATATCTGGACCTGAAATACGGCAACCGCCACGGGCTGGTGACCGGGGCGACCGGCACCGGCAAGACCGTGACGCTGCAGATCCTCGCCGAAGGCTTTTCCAATGCCGGCGTTCCGGTGTTCTGCGCCGACGTCAAGGGCGATCTTTCGGGCATCGGCGCCATGGGCGAACCGAAGGATTTTCTCCAGAAGCGCGCCACCGAGATCGGCCTCGACCCCTACGAATTCCAGGAATTCCCCGTGATCTTCTGGGATCTCTACGGCGAAAAAGGCCACCGGGTGCGCACGACCATGACAGAGATGGGGCCTCTCCTGCTGTCGCGCCTGATGAACGCCACGGACGCGCAGGAGGGCGTGCTCAACATCGCCTTCAAGATCGCCGATCAGGGCCAGCTGCCGCTGCTCGATCTGAAAGACCTGCAGTCGCTGCTCAATTACATGGGCGAGAACGCCACGGAACTTTCCAACAAGTTCGGCTTCATTTCCAAGGCTTCGGTCGGCACCGTCCAGCGCGAGCTTCTGATCCTCGAGCAGCAGGGGGCCGAAAATTTCTTCGGCGAACCTGCGCTGAAGATCACCGACATCATGCGAACCACCAATGACGGACGCGGCGCCATCTCGGTGCTGGCCGCCGACAAGCTGATGATGAACCCGCGCCTCTATGGCACGTTCCTCTTGTGGATGATGTCGGAACTTTTCGAGCAGCTGCCCGAGATCGGCGACCCGGAAAAGCCCAAGCTGGTGTTTTTCTTCGACGAGGCGCATCTCCTGTTCAATGATGCGCCGAAGGTGCTGATCGAGCGCGTCGAGCAGGTCGTGCGCCTGATCCGTTCCAAGGGTGTGGGCGTCTATTTCGTCACCCAGAACCCGCTCGACGTGCCGGAAACGGTTCTCGCCCAGCTCGGCAACCGGGTGCAGCATGCGCTGCGCGCCTATACGCCGCGCGAGCAGAAGGCCGTGCGCACGGCGGCCGACACGTTCCGCCCCAATCCGGATTTCAACTGCGCCGAGGTGATCACCAATCTGGGCACCGGCGAGGCGCTGGTCTCGACGCTGGAGGCCAAGGGCGCGCCGTCGATGGTCGAGCGCACGCTGATCCGCCCGCCGGCCTCGCGGCTGGGGCCGATCACCGAAAGCGAACGGGCGCAGATCATGAAGGTGAGCCCGGTGGCCGGCCTTTACGATGAAACCTTCGACCGGGAATCGGCCTACGAGATCCTCGCCGCCCGGGCGGAAAAGGCCGCCCAGCAGGTGGAGGCCGAGCGCAAGGCGGCGGAAGAACCGGAACAGCAGGCCCCGACCGGCGGCAGCCGCTGGACCCTGCCCGGCTTCGGCAATGACGAACCGGCGACTCCCAGCACGAACACGAGGGCGGCGCCGAAGCCACGCTACCAGCGCGAAACGATCGCCGAAGCGGCGATGAAATCCGTCGCCCGCACAGTCGCCTCCTCGGTCGGCCGGGCGCTGGTGCGCGGGATTCTGGGGAGTTTGCGGCGGTAGGCGGGGCGTCTACCCGCGCGACATGCCCACCTTTTCGGCGAGCCATGTCTTGATCAGGGACTGGTAGGGCACGTCCTGCTTGTTGGCGGCGATCTTGATGCGCTCCAGCATGTCGGCAGGCAGGCGCAGGGAAATCGAGGCCGAGGACGGCTTGAGATTGGGCATCCTTACCGGTTCTGCCCGCGTCCAGTCGACAAGACCGGCGCTGTCATGCGTTTCCCAGAACGCTCTTTCCTCGGATTCGTTTTCGAACTCAGGAACGACTTTGACTGCTTTTGGCATAATGCCCTCGCTCTTTCCTGCTCATATCACGAGCTGAAATTATCCGGATCATCGTCTCCTGATATCTCAGCGTAAAGGTGAGATGCAGGAGCCGGCCCGTATCGGTATGACCCAGCGCATGCAGCCGGATTTCGTGAACGCTGTGCAGAGCATCTGAAACGACCAGCAAGGGTTCGTTCACGAAGACCTGCTCGGCTTCCAACTGGCCGACATCATGCTTGTCTATATTTTTCCGGCTGTTGCCCGAATCCCAATTGAACCCGATGATTTTGCCGAAGTCAATCATGGCTGTATATTACAGTCATATACAGATTTTTCAAGTTCGAGCTCAGATCTTTGAGAGCTGTCACAGACCGTCGCTCTCCTACACCCGTCCGCCCGGTGTCGTGCCGAATGTTTCGCGGTAGCGGCGGGAGAAGTGGGAGCGCGAGGTGTAGCCGGCGGCTTCCGCTGCTGCGAGGCTGGAGGCGCCGGCGGCGAGCGCCGAGCGGCCGGCGCGCAGGCGTTCATCACGCAGGACGGTGCGGAACGGGCGGCCTGCGGCGGTGAGGCGGCGGCGGAGCGTCGAGGGGCCGAGCCCGAGATGGCGGGCAACACGCTCGACGGTCCAGTCCTCGGAGGGGGCGCTGCCGATCAGAAGGGCGACCTCTTCGGCCAGATCGGTGCGGAACAGCGGCCGGGCGGCGGCCATGGGGCGCAGCAACAGCAGCACTTCGGCCAGGCGCAGCTTGCCGATCGCTGCCCCGGCGCCACCATCGGCAATGCCGGTGGCCGCATGGGAGAGCGCCTCGATCAGGTCCGGTGTCAGCGCAATGCTAAACTCGCGGGCATCCGCCTGATCGTTGCCCTGATCACGGGCAGAGGGCAGCGGCGGCACGCCATCCGGCAGGACGGGCACCGAGAAGAGCAGCGATTCATAGATGCCGGCCGCCTCGCCCGGCACATTAACGACATCGAGCGGCACCCGGCCGGGCAGGACGAAGACATCACCCGGATGGAAACTCTCGTAGATATCGCCGAGCCAGACTTCCTTGTAGCCGCGCAGGAGCACGCCGATGATCGGGTGCGGCAACTGGACGGCGGCCAGCCGTTCGCGGTCGAGGCAGCAATAGGAAAACAGCTGCTCGCCGACCCTATGGTGCCCGGCTTCGCGCGGCTTGATCAGCGGCCGCAGGCGCTCCAGCAGCTGCCTGCGCATGTGGTCGCGGGGGAGATCGGTCTGAATGTTCATGGCCGGAGCATAGCGCAACTGCCGGGCGCACAAAATGCCTTCTGCGAGCGTTTCGGGCTCAACTGCGGATAAAACGGGCCCTCTCCCTGTGCCGAAACCGGCCAAAAGCGCGGTGCACCCCGCAAGGAGATTTATCGATGAAACTGACATCCATCCTACTCACCACGGCGGCCCTTGTCGCTGCCACCCTGACATCCGCCAAAGCCGCCGAGGTCGAACTCTGGCGTCTCGACTGCGGCAGCGTCGAGGTCAAGACACTCGGCATGTTTTCCGATACGTTCCAGTATCAGGGCGAAAGCCGGACGCTGGCCGACGGTTGCTATGTCATTCGCCATGACAGCGACTACATGCTCTGGGACACCGGGCTTCCGGCCGGGCTGATCGGCGCCAAGGCGGACGAGAGCGCCGCCTTGATCCCGTCGCTGACGGTCGATATTCCCACCCAGCTGGCAACGATCGGCCTCAAGCCGGACCAGATCGGCCGGGTCGGCATCAGCCACAACCATTTCGACCATGTGGGCCAGGCGGCGAGCTTCCCCGGCGCGACGCTTCTGATCGGCGCTGCCGATTTGGAAGGGTTCAAGGCCAAGCCACCGGCCTTCGCCGTCGACCCGGCCTTTATCGCGCCGTGGCTGACCGGCGGCTCGAAGGTCGAGCCTGTCTCCGGCGACCATGACGTTTTCGGCGACGGCAGCGTCACCATGCTGGCCATGCCCGGCCACACGAAGGGCGAAATGGCCCTGCTGGTGAAGCTGGAAAAAACCGGGCCGGTCCTGCTTTCGGGCGATGTCGTGCATTTCAACGAGCAGATCGCCAGCAAGGGCGTGCCGTCGTTCAACGCCGACCGGGCCGAAACGCTGGCCTCGATGGAGCGGCTGACGGCGATTGCAGAAAACCTGAAGGCGACACTGGTGATCCAGCATGACGAGACACATGTGGCCCGCCTGCCGGCGTTTCCGGAGAGCGCGAAGTAAGCAGTTGGATAGCGGGTGTGCCGCCCGTTCCGTGGGCGGCACACCAAACTCTCCCTCATTCCTGCGCTTGTCGCAGGAATCCGGTCGCACACGTTCTTCGGCGGAAAGTGCCTTTTGACCCGGTGGACGCCGGGTCGCTGGATCCCCGCCATGAAGGCGAGGAAGAGGGATGTCGGGGCAACAGCCGCCATTGGTTCAGCGAGAAAACCTTACCGCGTCGTCGACACCAGCGAGAAGTAAGCGCCCTCCGGATCGATGCAGTTGACGATCCAGGCCGGGCCCGGCACTTCCATCGGGCCGTTGATGACCTTTCCGCCCTCGGCACGCACCGTATCGGCGGCAGCATCAAGGGCCGGGACGTTGAAATAATAGCCCCAGCAGGCGACGGGCATGTCGGATGTTTTGGTCATCATGCCGCCGATGGCGCCGTCCTCGTCCTTGGTCTTGAACAGCTGGTAGGTGCCCATATCGCCCATATCCATGGCCGTATCCTTCTGCCAGCCAAAAACCTTGGCATAGAAATCGAAGGCCTCCTCGCCGTTTCCGGCCATGAGCTCGTGCCAGCCGACCTGTCCGAGTGCCATCATCGACGGCATTTCCGGCGGGTTTTCCATCGGCGCCGGCGTCATGATGCACAGAACCGCGCCATGCGGATCGGCAACGACGGCGAAGCGGCCGATACCGGGAATGTCTTCGGGCTGGCGCATCACCGAGCCGCCATGGGTGACATAGTCTCTGGCCGACTGGTCGACATCGTCGACGGCGACATAGCCGGTCCAGTTCGGCGGGATCTGGCCTTCCAGATGTTTCGGAAAGGTCATCATGCCGCCGATACCGGGGCAATCCTCGGTGTCGCCGCCGATCTGGAACAGGTAGTAGGACGGCATGCCGTCCATCTTCATCTCGCGCCGGCCCCAGCCGACGACCTTCTGGTAAAAATCGCCGGCGACGTCGGTATTCTTGACCATCAGTTCGGCCCAGATGAATTTTCCGTGTGCGCTCATGGTGTTCTCCCTGGTTTCTGGCGGGTATAGTTGACAGTCATGAAGGTCTTCCAGCTTCCGTCCGGCTGTTCGGCGCTGGAGGAAAAGGTGCGATTGTCGTCGTCGATGAACGTGACGGTCTCGCGGTACTTCGCCATCTTACCCTCCGCCTGCATATCGGGGCCGGTGGTTTCCAGTGTCAGGACATTGCCGCCGGTATCGGTGTCGCCTTCGTAGACCCAGAGATAGGTCATCATCGTGCCAACCCAGGTGCCGACATATCTGCCTTTCGCCGGGTCGTAACCCAGCGTCAGCACCGTCGCGGCGCGGCCGCCGCCGGGCATGTCGCCCTCGCCTTCGGCGACAAACCAGATGCCGTGCAGCGAGCGGACGGTTTCCGTCCACTCCGGATGTGAACTATCGCCGGGCGAGGACACGGTCCACGTGCCGACGAGGCGTTCGAGAAAATCGTGCTGTTTCAGCTTGCGGGCATTCTCCATCGTCCTTCCTCCTGTTTTTTTCTGGGGATGGTGAGCCGCGTCAATGGCAGCAGGACGAGGCCTGCGGCTTTGTCGCGTATTCGTCGTGGCGCTTGACGAAGCTCATGGTCCCATCCTCGTTGCGGCCCTTGGGGGCGCGGTCGAGGGTCATCAGCGTGCCGATCATTTCCTCGCCACCCCGGGCATAGCCGGAATAGGTGTGGAAGATCGCGCCGGTCTCGTCCTTGTAGAAGGCCGACAGGCCGGGCAGCTCGTCGTTGGCATGGTCGGGCGCCAGCGCCTCGAAATTGTAGAAGACCTTGTCCTCGGCCAGTTCGTCCGGCGTGAACGACACGTGGTAGTCATAGTTGAAATCGGTGTTGCCGGAGGACACCCAGGGGAATTTCCAGCCCATGCGGGTCTTGTAGGCGTCGAGCTTTTCGAGCGGTGCCCGCGAGACCGCCACCCAGGTGACGTCGTGATTGTTGAGATGCGGCAGCGTGCCGTCGACATGATCGCAGAGGAACGAGCAGCCCGGGCAGCCGGCCTCCCACTCGGGGCCGAACATGAAATGATAGACGAGCAGCTGGCTGCGGCCGTCGAAAAGCTCCGACAACGACTTGCGGCCATCGGGCGTGTCGAAGACATAATCCTTGTCGACCTTGACCCAGGGCAGCGCCAGCCGTTCGGCATTGACGGCGTCGCGCAACCGGGTTTCTTCCTTTTCGCGGGCGAGAAGGGCGCGGCGGGCTTCTAGCCATTCTTCGCGCGAGACAACGGGATTGTTCTGCATGGGATCATCCTCCTTTGGTGTCTTCAGACAAGATTTGCCGTAAAAGTGGCCAAAATCGGCCGTATCCTCCAGCATTCCTTACTATTTTCTTGACTAATTACGTTGATATCAACATTATCGGCATATGTCAAACACCGAAGATAAGCCTGTTGTCATTCCCTTCGCCACCACGCTTTTGGTGCGCGACACCTGCCTGTGCCTGCACGTTCAGCGCGCCGCCCGGGCGCTCGCCCGGCGCTTCGACGTGGCGCTGCGGCCGCTCGGCATGACCAACGGCCAGTTTTCACTGCTGATGTCGCTGAACCGGCCGGAACCGCCGGGCATGGGACCGGTCGCCACGCTTCTCGCCATGGACCGCACGACGCTGACGGCGGCGCTCAAGCCCTTGGAACGGCGCGGGCTGGTGACGATCACGCCTGATCCCAAGGACAAACGCGGCCGCCGGCTGAGCCTGACGCCGGACGGCAAACGATTGCTCGCCAGCGCCGTGCCGATCTGGGAGCGCACCCATGCGGCCGTTGAACGAGACCTTGCCAGCGGCGATGCGGACGGGTTAAGGCGGGATCTGCTGACGCTGGGGTGATGAGACTTCGAGATCGGGGTGCTGCCACGATCTCCGATGGCCGGCCTTTTTACCCCTGCCCAATCCTCGGATCCGCAGCAAAATCCTTGCGCGAAAACCCGATCCGGCGGTCCGGAAAATCGCAGATGGCCTGGACGCCGATCGCAGACAGGCGGATACGCCAGGTCTGGCGGTCGACCGGCTGCGGCCGGGCGAAACATCTGGCGGTCAGCAGCGCGATGTTGGCGCCTCGCCCGGGATCGCGCACCGAGCGGTAGCGGATCGCTTCGATCTGTCCGGTACGGGCGTTTTCGGCCAGCGACTGACAGGGGCCATAGTCAACAAGATCGGTCCAGGCCGGTGCGTCACGGTCCAACGGCGGGGCGGTGAGGTCGATCAGGGCGCGGGTTTCCACCGCTGCGGAAAAGGCGGTGTATTCGGCGGCGTCCGACGGAAACGGCGTGCGGGGCGAATCTGCGAAGAACAGCAGGCGGTAGAAAGCCATTTCGGCCAGCGCCGTCTCGACCCGTTCGGCCGCGTAGAAGACACCGAGCGTCCGCCCTGCCCGGCGGAAGCGCGAGCCCTGCGGATAAAGCGCGCCGTAGCGGAAGGGCGTTGCCAGCAGGTAATCCAGCCCGGCGCATTCGGGCGGCAGCATCGGCTTGGTCTCTTCCAGCAGCGTTTCGAGCAGGGCCTGCTCTTCCAGCGTATCGACCAGTTTCAGCGTCGAGACCCGGTGCTGCGCCTCGACCAGCCGCCAGACGGCGCCGGAAAAAACCCGCGCCTCAGACGAGAGCGCGGCGGGCGTCCAGATAGGCAAGGACATCGACAAGGCCTGAGACGGAGAGGATTTTTTCGGCGGGCTTCTGGCCGCCGAGCGCGGTGTTGGCATTGCGCAGCCATTGCCGGGTCACGGCTTCCTCGCCGCCGGCAATCGCATCCAGCGAGCGGAACAGGCGGATGAAGAGCAGCGCCAGCTCGAACGGCTTGCTGCCGCGCTCCAGCGCAAATTCCTGCTTCTTCATGCGCGAGACGGTGGGACCGGAAACGCCGATGACGCTGCCCAGCGCCTGCGCCGTCAACCCCAGCCGCTCTGCGGCGTTGACGACCGCCTTGGTGACGGTGATGCCTTCGATGCCGGCCTGCGGCCTGGCTTTCAGTGCTATGGACATGGCAATATCCTTTCCTTTGAAAGAATATAGGTTATTTATTTCTGAAGTAAAGAAATATGAGGTGACCCTCTTCTTCTCCGACGGGGAGAAGCAGAGTAGACGAGCGATGACGGAGGCCTCTCCACACATTCGAAACATGTGGCTTCCCCCTTCATCTGTTCTTCGGACATCTTCTCCCCCGACGGGGAGAAGAGATGCAAGATGCGACCTCCCCCCGCTCAAGGAGGAGGTGAAGTCAAATCAGGCGACGGTGACCGGGACTTCGGTGGCGGTGCGCATGGCGTGGCTGTAGGGGCAGACGATATGGGCCGCGGCCACGAGCTTTTCGGCCTGGGCCTTGTCCATGCCGGGGATGGAGACGGAGAGCGCCACTTCGATGCCGAAGCCGGTGCCATCGTCGCGCGGGCCGATGCCGACCGTGGCGGTGACCTTGGCGTCCTCGGGGATCTTGACCTTTTCCTTGCCGGCGACGGCTTTCAGCGCGCCGAGGAAGCAGGCGGAATAGCCGACGGCGAAGAGCTGCTCGGGATTTGTGCCGGTTGCCCCATCGCCGCCCAGTTCCTTCGGTACGGTGAGCGTCACATCGAGAACGCCATTCTCGCTGGCGCCATGGCCCGCACGGCCGCCGGTGGCCGAACCCTTGGTGGTATACAGAATAGGCATGGTGTCTTCTCCTTGGTTATGAACTCTTCGTGCCGCAGTTTGATAGCTTAAAATTAAATTGTGCGCAATAGAATTTTGCAAATTGCATTTTTGGCCTCGAACTGCGATGGTGCGACCATGACGACAAAGACCGACACAATGATGACGACGGAGGCGCTGGCGCTTGGCGAGCAGCTCTGTTTCGCGGTCTATTCGGCAGCACATGCCTTCAACCGCGCCTACAAGCCGCTGCTGGACCGGTTCGGCCTGACCTATCCGCAATATCTCGTCATGCTGGCGCTGTGGCAGCAGGACGGGCTGACGGTCAAGCAGATCGGTGGCGAACTCGGGCTTGATTCGGGCACGCTGTCGCCGCTCCTGAAGCGGCTGGAAGCCTCAGGCTTCCTCACGAGGGCACGCGACACGCGCGACGAGCGGCAGGTCATGATCCGGCTGACGGAAAAAGGCCGCTCCCTGACCAAGGAGGGTTTTGGCATTCTCGCCGATATCGGCAAGGCCACCGGCTGCACCGCCGAAGAGGCGGCAGCCCTCAGAGCCGAACTTGCAGCGCTGCGGGCGAGGCTCGACAAGAGCTGAAAGGCCAGCCTTCCTGTTCTCCCCGCTGAGAAGAACACGAAAGAACGAAATTACACCACCAGGATCGGCGCCTTGGCGCGAACGCGGTCGTAAAGGTCGATGACGTCCTGGTTGATCATGCGCACACAGCCCGAGGAGACCGATTTGCCGATCGATTTCCATTCGGGCGTGCCGTGGACTCGGAAGAGCGTATCCTCGCCGTTCTGGAAAATATAATGGGCGCGGGCGCCGAGCGGGTTGTTGAGGCCGGGGGCCATGCCGCCGTTGGCGATCGAATAGGGTTTCAGCTTCGGCTGTCTTGCGACCATTTCATCGGGCGGCGTCCAGCGCGGCCATTTCTGCTTCCACTGGATGACGCCCCTGCCCGACCAGGCAAAACCTTCGCGGCCAAGGCCGACGCCGTAGCGCATGGCGCTGCCGCCGGGTTCGATCAGATAAAGGAAATGCGCACGCGTATCGACGATCAGCGTGCCCGGCGCTTCGCCGAACGGGTCTGAGACCTGCTGGCGCAGAAACCGTTCGTCGATCTGCAGATAGGGCACGGCGGGTATCTGGAAGCCGCCGTCGAGCACCTCGCCATAGGCATAGGCGTAATCATTGGAGACGTCCGGCAGGCCGGTCGGCAGCGGGCCATCGGCAATCTCACCCTCGAGCGTGTCGCCGGGGGCCGGATAATCCGGGCCGCGATAGACCGGGTTGGTCTGGTAGCGAAACCGGTCGGTGTTCATCGACGAGGTACAGCCGGCAAGGCCGGTGGCCATCGCAAGGCCTGACAGGTTGAGGAACCGGCGGCGCGAAAGGAGACTGGATTGGGACATGAAACTCTTTAATTCCGGCTGAAACGGGTATGCGGCGGGAAAGCGCGATCTGGCGCTTAGACCCTCCCCGTTAACGACACACTGTGGCCATAACTATGGCGGCCACAGCTGGAACGAGGCTTGCCACCCATTGTTCCCATCACGATTGCGTCAGGCGGCCGTGACGAGCTTTCCAGCCCACAGTTTTTCGTGACCGATGAGAAAGAGAGCCAGTTGCTCGGCCGGAAGCGGCCTGCTCAGAAAGTATCCCTGGATTTCGTCACAGCCGCTCTTCGTCAGGAAATCGACCTGATCGGCAGTCTCGACACCTTCGGCGATGACCTTGAGCTTCAGTTGCCGCGCCAGCGAG
Source organism: Pararhizobium sp. (assembly GCA_030655075.1). GTDB lineage: Bacteria > Pseudomonadota > Alphaproteobacteria > Rhizobiales > Rhizobiaceae > JAURWE01. The sequence goes on along the minus strand of JAURWE010000066.1, from coordinate 74,014 downwards.
ATGATGGCGGTGGCGATGACCTGATCGTCTTCATCGGCAGGCAGGCCCTCGACGAAGGAGCGATCGATCTTCAACCGGCTGACGGGGAAGCTTTTCAGCGCACTGAGGCTGGAGTAGCCGGTGCCGAAATCGTCGATGGCCAGCCGTACGCCCAGTGCTTCGAGCTCGTGCATCGTTGCCACGGCCTTGTGCACATCCTGCATGATCAGGCTTTCGGTGAGCTCCAGCTCCAGATAACGGGCATCGAGCCCGCTCTCTTCAAGCGCGTGGGCAACGCGCTCGACCCAGTTCTTTTCCATGAACTGCCGGGCCGAGACATTGACGCTGACGGCGATCTTCGGCAGTCCGGCTTTCTGCCAGACCATGTTCTGGTGACAGGCCGCGTGCAAGGCCCAGTCTCCGATCTGAACGATCAGGCCTGTCTCCTCCGCCAGAGAGATGAACTCGGCCGGAGAGACGATGCCGCGATCAGGGTGCTGCCAGCGCAGCAGGGATTCGGCGGCGAAGACACGGCCTGTCGCAAGGTCGAGCTGCGGCTGGTAGAACAGCTCGAACTCGGAGCGGGCAACCGCGCCGCGCAGCTCTTCCTGCCGCAGAAACCGTTCCTGCGCCTTCGTCATCATCTCGGCGGAGAAGGCCTGAAGATTGTTGCGGCCGGTATGTTTGGCCCGGTACATGGCGGAATCGGCATTGGCGAGCAGTTCGTTGGCCGACTTCCCGTCCTGCGGATAATGCGCCACACCCATGCTGCAACTGACCTGGAGCGAGCGGCCTGCGATGCTCATCGGCGCGGCAATGGCGCTGCGGATCGCCTCCAGCCGCCGGATAGCGGGCTGGCCACCCCTCGGCTGATCGGCAATCAGGATGGCGAACTCGTCACCGCCCAGCCGAACCACGCTGTCGGATTTGCGCACGCAGGACTGCATGCGCTGCGCCACGATCTGCAGAAGTTGATCGCCGGCTTGATGACCCAGACTGTCATTGACCAGCTTGAAATGGTCCAGATCAAGGTAGGCAAGGGTAACGGAGCGCTCGCGGCGCATGGCTGCACGAATGGACAGATCGATGCGGTCTTCGAAATCGACCCTGTTGGGAAGACCGGTCAGCGCATCATGGTGGGCCATGAACCGGATGCGATCCTCGGCCCGCTTGCGCTCGATGGCGATGCCGGCAATGTGGGTCGCCATCGCCACCAGCTCCTGATCCAGCGGCGAAGGAGCCCCGGCCGCTCCCGAATAGAGCGCGAACGTGCCCAGCACTTCCCCTTCATAGGAGCGGATCGGCGTCGACCAGCAGGAAATCAGGCCATAGGACAGCGCGACATCCTTGAAGTCTTCCCACAGGGGATCCGTCTGCGTGTCCTGAACGATGACCGTTTCCCGCCGCCAGGCGGCGGTGCCGCAGGAGCCGGCTTTGGGGCCGATGGCAAGGCCATCGATCAGCTTGCAATATTCGGGATCGAGGCTGGGAGCACTGCCATGCTGAAGCTTGCGGCCATCGGGCGACAAGAGAAGGATCGACCCGCGAATGTGGATCAGCTGCTGCTCGATCAACGCAATCAGCATGGCGAAAATTTCCGCCAGCGGGGCGCGCTTGGCGATCATTTCGAGAAGATGGGCCTGACCGATGATCAGCCGTTCGGCGCGCTTGCGTTCGGCAACATCGCGGGCGATCCCGACAATGCCGATGACAAGACCGTTGCCATCGTGGATCGGAACCTTGGAGGTCTGCTGCCAGTGCTCACCGCCGTTCGGATCTACGAAATATTCCTCGATATCGATGAGCGGCACGCCGGTGCTCATGATGTCCAGTTCGACCGACTGAAACGTATTGGCGACATCCGTGGGATGCAGGTCGCGATCGGTCTTGCCGATCAGGTCTTCGCCTTTCTCGAACCCGTTGGCCTCTGCGGTCGCATTGTTGGCGATGACAAAACGGCCTCCCGTGTCCTTGGCAAAGATGCTATCGGGGATATTGTTGAGGATGACGTTCATCCAGAAGCTGCGATCACCGGACGTGGCCTGAAGCGAACCGGACGGCGAAGAGCGCGCCAGATCAGCGGCCAGACGTTCAGCGGCCACCATGGCGGGTGCCTGCTCACCTTTCTCATCCGGCACGTCGAACGGCTTGGAACTCATCTGCGAATTCTTCCTCACAACCGCCCTCCAGCGACAGATTATCCTGCGCGCAAAGCGCACTTTCACAATCCTGAGTGATACCACAAAGCTTTTACTGTTTGTTAAAACCGCGCTGCAGAGTTTTAACACTATGCCCCAGGTTTCACGGCAGCTTCATCCCCAATATTAGGGATATCGAAGCAACCACAGATTGCCTTTACGCATTTTCGACGAAACTGTGTCATTCCGGGACAGATGCGCTGGCACGTTTCCTGCTAGTCCAGGGCAAAGGATGTGTCATGGTTAGCAGACGGTTATTTTTGTCTTCGGTCGGCTTTGCCGCACTGGGTGCCGCCCTGCCCGCGCGGGCCGGAGGTCTTGTCGTCAACACCACCATGCGCGGCTCGCTCGACGCTGTCGAACAGGGGCTGAGGCCAGATGCCACCGACGATCAGAGCAAGGCGTTCAACCGCATCATTGCTAAAGCAGCGATGGGCAATGTACCGGTTTTCCTGCCGCCCGGCAACTATGTGGTCTCCAACATCACCCTTCCGGAAAACGCCCACATCACCGGCGTGCCCGGCGCTTCACGGCTTGTCTATACGGGCCAGGGCCACCTGTTTTTCGGCGAGAACATGCGCAGCCTGACGCTCTCCAACATCACCATCGACGGCGGCAACCGCTGGCTGGCCGATTACGCCGGCGGGCTGGTTCACCTTCGCAACATCGCCCAGGTGGTGCTGGAGAACTGCGAGATCGCCGGGGCCTCGAAACACGCGGTGCATCTGGAATATTGCGGCGGCCGCATCGACAGAAACCGGATTTCGGGTGCTGCGCTGGCGGGCATTTATGCCGTTGAAAGCAAAGAGCTTTCGATTGCCGACAACAGCGTTTCCGATTGCGCCAATGGCGGCATTCTCGTGCACCGCTGGCAAAAGGCCGCCGATGGCACCATGATCAGTGGCAACCGGATCTCGAAGATCGCTTCCAAGGCCGGCGGCACCGGCGAGAACGGCAACGGCATCGGCCTTTTCCGTGCCGACAATGTCATGATCACCGGCAATGCCGTGTCCGACTGCGCCCTGTCGGCAATCCGCGCCAATGCCGCCTCGAACGTGCAGATCGCCAACAACCATTGCCTGCGCTCCGGCGAAACGGCGATCTTCTCCGAGTTCGGCTTCGAGGGCGCGCTGGTCACCGGCAACCTGATCGACGGTGCGGCCAACGGCATCCTGATCGTCAATTTCGACAGCGGCGGGCGGCTGGCGACAGTGTCGTCCAACATCGTGCGCAACATGCGGCTCGACGGCCCCTACCCGGCCGAGGGCGCCGGTTTCGGCCTCGGTATCGCGGCGGAGGCAGACGTGGTGATCTCGGGCAACACGATCGAGAATGCGCCGAAATGGGGCATGATGCTCGGCTGGGGTCCCTATATGCGCAACATCGTCGCCACCGGCAACCTGGTGCGCCAGTCGCCGGTCGGCTGCGCCGTCACGGTCGTCGAGGGCTCCGGGGCGGCGCTGATCGCCGACAACCTGTTCCAGGACGTCAGAGACGGCGCGGTGGTCGGCTATCGCTGGACAGAGAAGTCCACCGGCGACCTGGCGCTTGACGGGGCGGACGAGGTGGCCAATCTGACGGTGTCGCGGAACAGGGTTGGGTAGCGAATTTTGCGTTTGCGGAGGTTTCACCCCCTTCTGTCGGCGACGCCTACATCTCCCCCTCAAGGGGGGAGATCAGCCGCAAGCTTTTGAGTCAACAAGGAAAAGATAATCTTCCCCCTCGGAGATGTCACGCAGTGACAGAGAGAGGCCCACCCCGGACGCCGTCCACCCAAATTTTTACATCTTATGCCCCGCATGCGGATCAGCTTCCACCTTCGCCTTGGCATCGGCCGGGCCGACGTTGAATTCAACATCAATGGTGCCGGCCTTCTCAAAGGTCAGCGTCGCCGGGATGTGGTCGCCGTCCTTGAAGGGCTCCTTGACGGCCATGAACATGACGTGCAGGCCGGACGAGGTCAGCTCGACGGTTTGACCGGCCGGGATGGCGATGCCGCCGTCGAGCTTGCGCATCTTCATGACGTCGTTTTCCATCGACATCTCATGCAGTTGAACATCGTCTGAGACCGGCGAGGTGATGGCGACGAGGCGGTCGTCGCCCGTGCCATAGTTGATGATCTTCAGAAGGCCGCCGCCGACCTTGGCACCGGGCAGCATGGCACGGGAATTGGGGTGAATGATTTCGAGGTCGCCGAGCTTGAACTCGTGGGCCGAGGCCATTGTCGCGGCGAGCGAGAGTATGACGGCGCATGCAAGCGAGAGAGTGCGGATCATGGAGGATATCCTTTGTTGAGATGGGATTTTAAGGGATAAGATCAGGAAAAGACACGGGCGAGCGGCGGCACGAAGCGCAGGATGATCTGGTCGAAAGCGATCATGCCGAGGATGGCAAGGCCGGTGAGCGGAAAGGCGATGCCGAAGACGATGGCGAGCAGCCAGAGCCCGGCATAGACGCTTTTCTTCGGCGGCATGGGCGGCACGCCAAGCCGTCCGGCCGGGCGGCGCTTCCACCACATGACGATGGCGGCCGTGCAGGACAGCATCACCATGAGGCTGGTCATCAGCATTAGGAGCTGGTTGAACAGGCCCCATTCCTGCCCCATGTGCACATTGATGCCCCATTCGATCGCCTGGCCGAGCGCCGGATACTGGCCCCAGGCAATATCGACGAGTTTCGCGCCGGAATACTGGTCGATGTGGATGGTGCGCTCGAAGTCGAGATTTTCGGGGAAGAGCGCTGCCGTATAGACGCCGGTCTCGCTCGAGGGAATGGCCACCTCGAAGCCCGGCATCATGCCGGCATCGACGGCAACCGCGACCGCCTTATCGAGGCCGATCGGCGAAGCCAGCTGGCCTGATGTGACCGAGGCTGGTGTCACTGATGCAGGAACCGGGGCGTTTTCCATCAGCCAGCCGGATTTCGACAGGACGTCACTGGTGACCTGCGTCGATTTCGGCACATTGTCCCAGAGTTCTGCCGGATAGCCCATGCCGTTGGCGGTGAGCGTGGCGTTGACCGTCGTGCCCCAGTAGCCCGACCAGAGCAGGCCGCTGAAGGCCATGAAGACGATGAGGGCGGCGGAAAACAGGCCGGTGACGGCGTGCAGGTCGCGCCAGAAGACGCGCCGTGCCGGGGTGCCGCGCACCGAGAGCACGCCGCCTGTCTGCTTGCGTGGCCACCAGAGATAGATGCCGGTGAAGACCAGGACGATGGCGAAACCGGCGACGATTTCCATGATGCGCTCGACCGGCTTGCCGAAATAATCGAGGCTGTGCAGGTCATCGACAACCTTGTTGAACTCCTGCGTCACCAGAACTTTGTCGAGCACGGCGCCGGTGTAGGGGTTGAGATAGACGTAGCTCGCCCCCTCTCCCGCATCGGCCGTCAGCCGCACGGCGCGATCCGGCCCGGCGGGCACACGGTAGGCCGTGACCGCGATACCGGGCAGTGCGGCGCCCGCCTTTTCGACAAGAGCCGAGGGCAGCATCTGCGTGCCGACGGGCTCGACGACATTGCGATAGGCAAAGGCCGTTAGGTCAATCTCGTCGCGAAACAGATAGAGCCCGCCGGTGAGCGACAGGATGAACAGAAACGGAATGACCAGAAGGCCGGCGAAGAAATGCCAGCGCCAGATAGCGCGGTAAAGCGAGACGCTGCTGACGGCATCAACCGTTGCAGCCGGTTCGCTCGCGGATGCGATCGACATGATGATAGTCCCCTGAAGGCGCGGCCTGCCGCCGGAAACGGCGCGCAGAAACGCGGGAATTGCGTAACCCGGACGCGCGAATCGCGCGCCCTGCTTAAACAGTCGCAATCAGCAGAGGGGGGCCACGGGGCGGGGAATTGGGCGACAGAACCGGGCGGATGACGGTGACCGTCAACGGCAGGGCAATGCGCAGGGTGATGGTCTGCGGCACATCAAAAGCAAAGCTTGATGGCTGCGGCAAGAGGATCGAGCCTGACAGGCGGCAGGCTTCGCAGCCGGTCTTGGCCACGGTCTTTCCGTCAGGGTCGAGCGCCTGATCGGAGACGCAAAGATCGGCAAATGTGCCGTCCGGCAGCACATAGGCGGCCGACAGGGCATCGGGCGCCTTGGCGAGCGCCATGGGCGGATGATGGGCAAAGGACAGCAACAGCAACGACAGCGCACAGAGCATGCGCACTGCAATTCTGCCGATGGTTGTCCGTCCTGTCACTGCCGGTTCCCTGTTCCTGATCTTCGTGGATAATCGTTTGGCGGAGAAAACTCAATGCGTCATTGCGCATCGCGGCCCATCAAAAGATTTCATCGGAGACATCAGTGCCAGCGGCTGTTGTTTCTGCCTGCAAATCCTTAGTTTGCGGCCTCAGGAAAATTTTGGAGGAAACCCATGCTGACGATCTACGGTGTCTACCGCTCGCGCGCCTCGCGCAACTACTGGATGGCCGGCGAGCTGGGGCTGGAAGTCATCTCCGTGCCGGTCATCCAGGCCCGCATGCTGGCCGACCCGCTGGCAGATGGCGCAAGGCTCAACACCAAATCGCCGGCCTTCCTTGCCGTCAACCCGATGGGGCTGATCCCCTCTATCGACGACGACGGGCTGGTCATGCACGAATCGCTCGCCATCAACCTCTACCTCGCCCGCAAATACGGCGGACCGCTCTCCGGCCGCGACGCCGGCGAAGAGGGGCTGATGACCATGTGGACGCTGTGGGCGGCCACCGAGGTCGAGCCCGATGCGGTGGCGATCATTCTCACCTACGATGTCGGGGCCGAGGTGACGGTGGACGGCCAGAAGACCATAAACGAGAGCACCAAGGGCCTAGTAAAAGCCTTTGCCGTGCTCGACGCGCACCTGGCCAAAACCGGCCACGTCGTCGGCGACCGCTTCACCGTCGCCGATCTCAACCTGGCGGAGGTGTTTCGCTATACGATGACGCAGGCGGCGCTGTTCGATGCGGCGCCGAACGTGCGGGCGTGGCTGGCACGATGCCAGGAGCGCCCGGCCTTCAAGGGGATGATGGCGAAGAGAGGGTTGGAGGTGGGGTAGGTTTTGGTTTTGGAGGGAGTTTCTCCACTCCACTGCCTATCGTTTCGGGGATGGTTTACCCCCCCTCTGTCACTGCGTGACATCTCCCCCACAAGGAGGGAGATTGTTCTTTTCCCTCGCCGGCCCCAACCCTGCAAGAAGGGCAAAATGGGTGCGGCCAATCTCCCCCCTTGTGGGGGAGATGTCAGCGCAGCTGACAGAGGGGGTGCGGCCACAGCCTCCCAACTCTGACCTGTTGCATGTTCCGGACATAAGCGGCATGACGGGATCGACCCCAGAGCAGCATCGGACCCCAGCATGACCCACAAAGACATTGCCATCATCGGTGGCGGACCGGCGGGGCTGGCGGCGGCGGAAGCCTTGTCGCTGTCGGGGCACAGCATCACCGTCTATGATGCGATGCCGACGCCGGGGCGGAAGTTTCTGCTGGCGGGGAAATCTGGGCTCAACATCACGCATGCAGAGGATTTTTCGGCTTTTGCCGGGCGGTTCGGTGCGGCCTCCGCGCGCCTGCGTCCGGCGCTCGAGGAACTGACGCCCAAAAACATCCGCGACTGGGCGGGTGGGCTCGGCATCGAGACCTTTACCGGCTCCTCGGGGCGGGTGTTCCCGACCGCGATGAAGGCATCGCCGCTGCTGCGCGCCTGGCGCCGGCGGCTGGAGGAGCGTGGCGTTTCCATCCTCACCCGTTGTCGCTGGACCGGTTTTTCCGGGGATGGCCTGACCTTTTCGACGCCGGAAGGCGACAAGACCGTGACCTGCGACGCTTTGCTTCTGGCGCTCGGTGGTGCCAGCTGGCCACGTCTCGGGTCGGACGCCGCCTGGGTTCCGGCGCTCGCGGAAAAGGGCGTAGGGATCTCCGATTTCCGTCCGGCCAATTGCGGCTTCGATCTCGACTGGAGCGATATTTTCAGGGCGCGCTTTGCCGGGGCTGCGGTGAAATCCGTGAGCGCAGCGTCGGATGCGGGCACGGTGCCGGGCGAGTTCGTCATCACAGGAACGGGCATCGAGGGCAGCCTCGTCTATGCCCATGCGGCCGCCCTTCGCGACCGGATCGCGGCAGACGGCAGCGCCGTGCTGACGCTCGACCTCGCCCCGGGCCGCACGGCGGCTCGGCTGGCCAGCGATCTCGGCAAGCAGGGCGCAAAGGCCAGCCTGTCCAACCGGCTGCGCAAGGGCGCCGGTCTCGATGGCGTCAAGGCGGCGCTGATCCGCGAGGTGGTATCGAATGCGAACAATATCAGCCCTGACGATCTGGCCAGCCTGATCAAGGCGCTGCCGCTGACACTTCTGCGGCCGCGGCCGATTGCCGAGGCAATCTCGTCGGCTGGCGGCATAGGTTGGGATGCGATCGACGAAACCTATATGCTGACGGCGCTGCCTGGCACATTCGTGGCGGGCGAAATGATCGACTGGGAGGCACCGACCGGCGGCTATCTCATCACCGCCTGCCTTGCCACCGGCCGGGCGGCGGCGGCGGGCATCGAGGCGTGGCTGGCCCAGAAAAGTTGATCTTTGTCTCATGCATGTCTTTGTCCGCGCTCACTGTGGGGAGAGATGCATCAGTCGAAAAAGGTCATGCTTTCGGCAATTTCCGCCCGCACCCAGGCCTTGAAGGCGGTGACCTTGCGCGGCTCGCGCTGGCTTGGCGAGGTGATGAAATAGTGGCCGAAGCCGGTTTTTGCCTTGAGCGGGAACGGGCGCACCAGGCTGCCCGCCTTCAGCGCATAGACCGCCAGTGTCTGCCAGGCGAGCATGACACCCTGCCCGGCAATGGCCGCATCGAGGCAGAGCGAAGCGTCGTTGATGACGTGGCCGGTCTGGATATTTGCACCGGAGAGGCCTGCGGGCTTCAGCCAGCAGTCCCAGGAAAACATGGCGTGACCGTCGATGACGGCCGGGTATTTGAGCAGGTCGGCCGGCTCCTTCATGCCCGCCGCCAAGGCCGGGGTGCAGACGGGAAAGATCTCCTGCTCCAGCAAGAGCTCGGCCCTCACATCCGGCCAGTCGCCGCTGCCGACACGAATGCCGAGATCGACATCGCCGCTATCGGGATGGATCAGCCGCATGGTCGCCTCGATGCGCAGGCGGATATCGGGATGAAGCGCTGCAAAACGGTCGAGCCGGTGCACCAGCCAGCGGGCGGCGAAGACCGGCGCCACTGAGATCGTCAGAACATGATCGTCGCGGCGCTGGGCCAGCGACACGGCCTGCGACAGTTCCTCGAACCCGTGGCGCAGGCGGGTGAGCAGCGCCCTGCCCGGCTCTGTCGGCACCAGACCTTTCGGCGTGCGATCAAACACGGTGCGGCCAAGCTGCCGCTCGGCCTTGATGATCTGCTGGCTGATGGCGCCGGGCGACACGCCGAGCTCCTCGGCGGCCGCCTGCAGCGAACCGAGACGGCCGGCGGCCTCAAGCGCGCGCAAGCCGTTGAGATGAACGAGGTTGAGGTTCTTCATATAGAAAACCTATATCACGCCTTTGATATTCTCAATTGAATATCACAGCGCAAAAGCGGATTCTGAGGCCGTATCAACGAGAGGATACGGTGATGATGAAGTTTTTCTTGAGCCTCGTGCAACCGGCAGACAGCCGCCCCGGTTGGGAAACAGACCCGCTCAGCCATCCGGCCTTTGCAGCCATGGACCAGCGCGACCTCGGCGACCTGCCAATGGTGCCGGCGCTGCGCGAGCGGCCGGTCGAGGGCGTGGTGCGGGTGGTGTGTGGCGAGGGTTCTGGAGGGTTGGGGATGGCGACTAAGGCTGCCTAGAATGTGTGGCATGCCTTATTATAGTCAATCAAATCCAAGAGATTAGGCGAGAACGTGCGGCTCGCTCCCTCTTCTCCCCAGCGGGGAGAAGTGCCGAGTGAAACGAGGCGATGAGGGGGTCTATCGGCACATTCTGACATCGCCGCCCCCTCATCCGGCGCTGCGCGCCACCTTCTCCCCGCTGGGGAGAAGAGGGAGATGCCACCCTCACGTCCCGCAAAACGTCTGCAGCACCTCTTCGCCCGCCTTCGGCGGCAGCGCATAATCCGCAAACGCCTGATGATCCTCATAAGGCCTCGCCAGCACCGCGTTCAATTCATGAAACAGCGAAAAATCGTCCCGTTCGACGGCGGCAACGATCATCTGTTCGATGCGGTGGTTGCGGGGAATGATGGCCGGGTTGATGCTGCGCATGGCGGCGGCGCGGTGGTCCGGCGTCTGTGGATCGCGGGCCAGGCGGTCGCGCCACTGGGCGAGCCAGGGGGCGAGATCATCAGGGTTTTCGAACAGGCTTTGGAGCGCCGCGTCCGTCGTCTGGTCGCCGGCCGCATCGGCCAGGTGCCGGAAGGTCAGGGTGAAATCGGCATTGCCGGCCTGCATCAGCGTCAGCAGGCCCTGGATCAGCACCAAATCGTCGGCTTCCACCTCGCAAAGGCCGATCTTTTCGCCCATGCCTTTCAGCCAGCGGCTGTGGAACTGGTGGCCGAAGCCGGCGATGGCGTCATTGGCCAGCGTCATGGCCGTGTCCGGCACCTCGTGCAGAACCGGCAGCAGGGCTTCGACAAGGCGCGCCAGGTTCCACTGGGCGATGCCCGGCTGGTTCTGGTAGGCATAACGGCCGCCACGATCGATGGCGCTATAGACAGTCGCCGGATCGTAGGTGTCCATGAAGGCGCAGGGACCGTAATCGATGGTCTCGCCAGAGACGGTCATATTGTCGGTGTTCATCACGCCGTGGATGAAGCCGATCTGCATCCAGCGGGCGACCAGTGCCGCCTGGCGCTCGATGACCGCATGGAGCAGCGCCAGGATCGGGTTTTCGGCCCCGGCCAAATCCGGATAGTGGCGCTCGATCACATGCTGGGCAAGCCGGCGCAGACCGGCGTGATCGCCGCGGGCAGCAAAGAACTGAAATGTGCCGATGCGCACATGGCTGGCGGCGACGCGGGTGAGAACGCCACCGGGAAGTGCCGTTTCGCGAAAGACCGGCTGGCCGGTGGTGACGGCCGCCAGCGCCCGCGTCGTCGGCAGGCCGAGCGCATGCATGGCCTCGCTGACCACATATTCGCGCAGCACCGGACCGAGGGCGGCGCGGCCGTCGCCCCGGCGCGAATAGGGCGTCGGGCCCGCACCCTTCAGCTGGATGTCGCGGCGCTTGCCGTTCGTATCGATGACTTCGCCCAGAAGGATCGCCCGTCCATCGCCGAGCTGCGGCACGAAACCGCCGAACTGATGGGCGGCATAGGCCATGGCGATGGGCATGGCGAGCGGCGGCAGGCTGTTGCCGGAAAAGATCGCGGCGCCGGCATCGGATTCGAGCGCGTCAGCATTCAACCCAAGCTCGCCGGCCAATGCACGGTTGAAGGCGATCAGGCGCGGATTGGCCACCGGCGTCGGCTCGACCTCGGCATAAAAGCCTTCCGGCAGCCGGCTATAGCTGTTGTCGAAGGCAAAAAGCGGGCGGGCGGAAACGGGTGCTGATTGGCTCGTGCTCATATCGATGTCGTCTCCTTGGCGCAGGTCTTTATCTGGTCCCTCACCGGCTCGAATTCAACTGTTCTCGACAGCCATAGCCCGCGCCACGGCCGGACGTTCGCTCATGCGCTGGCGGTGGGCGAGGATTTTGGGGAAGCGGATGGGATCGACCCCGTCGCCTTCGAGCCAGAGCCCGATGGTGAAGAGATAGGCATCGGCGATCGAATAGGCCTCGCCCATGACCCAAGGGCCGAGAAAATATTCGCGCACGATCAGCGCAAAGGTCTCGGCCATGTTCTGCGGCACCTTGGCGGTCATCGCGGCAATGGCGGCCGGATCATCGGCCCAACGGCTGCCCCGGCGGTTGTGGGCGTGGGCGACGTGCACGGTCGAGCAGAGATAGCTGTTGAACGCCTGCAGCCGTGCGAATTCAAACGCATCCTCGATCGGCGCCAGCCGCATGCCAGGTGCCTGATGGGCGATATAGGCAAGGATGGCCGGGGTTTCGGTGAGAATTCCGCGATCGGTCGCCAGCGCCGGGATGCGGCCCTTCGGATTGATCGCCAGATAATCGGGCGAGCGCTGGGCCTGAACCGCCATATCGACACGCTCCACCGTATAGTCCAGCCCGGCCTCTTCCAGGGCGATGAGCGACGCGAGAGCGCAGGTTTTCGGTGCAAAGTAGAGCTTCAACATGGGCGTCCTCCAGCATTTCAATGATCTGCGCACATCGATCCGGCGCAGACATCCAAGGCTGGCGAAGAGAGCCGGTTTTTCCTGGATTGACAAGGAAAAGCATTTTGCCCGCAAAGTGTTCCGGCAGACGAGCGGGCGCCCTCGGGACGCCCGCTCAAAGGCGTTTCAGCCGTGCTGGTCCATATACATCATTTCCCAGACATGGCCGTCGAGATCCTGGAAGCTGCAGCCGTACATGGGGCCGAATTCCATGATCGGCTTCCAGGGCTTGCCGCCGGCGGCCAGCGCATTGGCAAGCGTCGCATCGACCTCGGCGCGGCTGGTGGCCGACAGGCAGGTCAGGACTTCGGTCTCCGTATGCGCGTCGGAAATGCGGGTGTTGATGAAGCCCTGGAATTTTTCGTGCTCCAGCAGCATGACGAAAATCGTATCGGTGATCACCATGCAGGCGGACTGCTCGTCGGAGAAATCGGGATTGAAGCTGAAGCCGAGATCCAGCGCCGCAAAGAAGGCCTTCGAGGCTTCGACGTTTCTGACCGGAAGGTTGACGAAAATCATGCGCATGGTGGTCTCCTTTTTTGCAGGCTTTCGAGTGTGCTGCCCGTTGAGCATGCCCTAGGACGAATATACAAAGACCATGCCGAGATCGCGACGGATATTTTTATCATTCGGCCGGACGGTGGCCCGATCTCACTTAAACCTCAATTGGCGCGCCTGCTGGAACAGCATTCTTTTGGCCGAGGCCAAGCGTCCGGCGGCACCTATTCGCCGCCGATTTTCTAAGCCGTGATCGACATCCGAGCGTGTTTTCCCTGGGGAAAACGCGTGTCCGGCGATGGCCGGTTTTCCGCAGCGGATGCCCGTATACGACCGTGCCGCCGGATATCCGGCGCGCCCCAGCCGACAGGACCACAGGGATGATCAAGTTCAGACCGAAGACCGAAGCCGACGAAATTGCCTCGCCGGTGGCAAAACCCGAAAGCCTTCCAGCCAAGACCGGCGACGCAAAACCCGCCGGTGGCGCCAAGCCCGACAGCGACGGCAAGATGCGGCGCATGCGCCAGACGCGCGACGACAACCGGCTGCTCTGAGGCCTTCACCTGCCAGTGCCGCCCCTGTCTCAACGATGAAGGACCGCCCGTGACCCTGACGTTTCCCAATGCCGCCCGCAGCTATGACGAAGCCGGCAAACGCGTGCGCTTCCTCGGTCACGACGGCATGTTCGAGATCCGCTTCTTCGTCGAGATCGAAGCCTTTGCCAAAGCCCTGTCGCGGGCCGCCGGATCGGAAAAAGACTATCTCGCCGCCTTCGATGCCCTGCGCGGAAAAATCCTCGACGCCGCACGCAGCGCCTATTCGTCAAACCGCAAGAACACGATCGTGCTGACGGCGGGGGATATCAAGTAGGCTGGCGCGGGCTGCGTCTATGCTGGATCGTCATCTTCGATCCACACCCCGCGCTTTAAATCCGTGACGCCGTCTACGATGCGCACGATGCGAACCTGACCTCCGTAAGAGGCATAAAGAACAAGCCAGCGTTCGATCACCAGCATACGGGCAGCGGGGTCGATGGCGGGTTTGGCCGGCCCCATTTCGGGATGCTGCTCCAGTGCTATTATGCGTTTCTCGACGCGATCCAGCGCCGCATCCGCTCGCTTCACACCGCCGCTTGCAGCAATCCAATTCCAAATGTCGAGCAAGTCCATCCGTGCTTTGCGCGAATAAACGATCTCGACCATCGGTCAGGCATTGCCCATCTTGGCAGATTTTCTTGCCCTGCCTTCGGCTTTAATGGCGTTCAGATCCAAAGGCTCGAATCCGCCGCTTTCGATGCCTTCCTTCCAGGCCGTTTTCAGGCGTTGAGTATCTTGGGCATCAGCCTGATCGCGCTCTTCCAGTAACCTCAGGGCATCGGTGACGACATCGCTCGAAGAGGCGTAAAGGCCGGAAGCGACTTTGTCCTTGATGTATTTGGCAAGATCATCGGTCAACGAGACATTCAGGTTCATGGCAAACCCTCCTATGTTTCGATATTGGGTGCATGCGGGCAATTTCGCAAGATCGTACCATTTCAGCCCACCAAATTCTCCGTCACCCTGACATCGCCGACATGCATGCCGTTCCAGTTGTGCATGGCGCGGTTTGCCTGGGTCATCAGGCTGGCGTGGATGTCGGGTTCGCCGATAAAGAAGCGAGCGAGCGTGGCGGCGACCATGGCTTCGGCGGCGCGGGTGGTGCCGTCTTCGCATTTGAGTGCGATGGCGATGCCCTGTTCGGGTATGGCGGCGCAGAAGACGCCTTCAGCGCCGGTCTTGGCGAAGATGCGGCCGGGGGCGGCCTGCATCAACCGGGTGCAGGCACGTTTGCTGCCGGCGACGTAGAAGGGCTCGGCCATGCAGGCGTCCATCAGGCGCCTGGCTGCCGAGGCGCGCAGCGGCGAGAGGCCGGTTCCGGTCGCCATCTTGGCAAAGCCGTGGGCGAGGCTTTTCAGGGGCACGGCATAGGTGGGGATCGAGCAGCCGTCGGTGCCGCAATTGTCATGGGCCAGCGCTGCGCCCGTCAGGCTTTCCATGATGCCGCGAATTTCGCCCTGGACCGGGTGCTCGTAGGTCACATAACCGTCGGTATCAACGCCCGCATGGCAGGCGGCACAGATGAAGCCCGCATGTTTGCCGGAGCAATTGTTGTGAAGCTGGGTCGGCGTCACCAGCGTGCGGGCCTGATCGATCAGAGCCGGCTGTTCGAACGACCAGTGGGCGCCGCATTCGAGCACCGACATGTCGCGGCCGGCGGCCTGCAGCATGGCATTGGCGACGGCCACATGTTCCGGCTCACCCGAATGGGAGGCGCAGGAAAGCGCCAGCGCCTTCTGGTCGAGGCGGTAGGCATCGGCAGCGCCGCTCTCGACCAGCGGCAGCGCCTGCATCGCCTTGCAGGCCGAGCGCGGAAACACCACGGCATCGATGTCGCCGGCGGAAAACACGGTTTTGCCGCTGCCGTCGACCACGGCGATCATGCCGCGATGGCGGCTTTCGACGAGATTTCCGCGCGTGACTTCGACCAGAACCGGATTGTGCATGACCTGCCCTCAAAATTTCCCATTCGGCATCTCTAGATGATCCGGCGCGCAAATTCACGTGCAACGGGGCCAAATCATGATTTTTTTCAAGCGCCTGCTTGTGCTGTTCTGCGCCATCTACCTGCTGCCGGCCTTCGCCTCGGCGGCGCTCTGGGCGATCAAGGAGCGGCCTTCGAGCTGGCGCGATGCGAAGTGGACTTCGTCCGGCCTGCTGCAGCCGGCGACCAGGGACAGGGATGCGGCGATCTACATTTTCTCGGCTCAGACCGGCGGCATGAAGGGTGCGGTCGCCAGCCATTCCTGGATCGTCACCAAAAAGGCGGGCGCCACTTCCTACGACCGCTACGACAAGGTCGGCTGGGGCACGCCGATCCGCAAGAACGGCTATCCGGCCGACGCCTTCTGGTATTCGAACCAGCCGCATCTGGTGCAGAAGATCACCGGTGCCGAGGCCGAGCGGTTGCTCCCCAAGGTGGAAGCTGCGATTTCCGCCTATCCCTACAACCGGCCGGGTGGCTACCGCCTCTATCCCGGACCGAACTCCAACACGTTCGTCGCCCATGTGCTGCGCTCGGTGCCGGAGCTCGACGCAGTGCTGCCGCCCGATGCGGTCGGGCGCGACTATCTGCCTGAGGGCAAGATGTTCCAGGTCGATGCCGACGGGCTCGACATGCATGCGACGCTCTATGGTCTTGCGGGCATTTCAGCAGGTGTTCGCAGCGGTATCGAAGTTCATCTTCTGGGGCTGGTGGCCGGGCTCGACCTGCGCAATCCCGGCATCAAGATCCCGGCGCTCGGCCGTTTCGGGCTGTGAATACCCCTAAAAGTCTGAAGAATACCTTTGGAGATCGTTAAGAACGCGAGCCTATAGCTAGACAGGTTCGTGGAACTCCCTGGGCCTTTCGTACGTATCGGCCGGAGTATCCTTCGAAAGGCTTCAGCAACGTGAAACAGAGTATCCATCAGCACGAGCACGATGCGCCCGGCACGCAGGACGAACGGGGCGGTGCTCCGGCTGGCACTGGGCCGCAGTCTGCCATCATCAAGCTGATTGCCGCCGGCTTCGAGGCCAGCGGCGCCGCCGTGGCGCTGTTCGGCCCGGACGACACGATCGCTTTCGCCTCGCCGTCCTTCGTCAAGCTTTATGCCGTGCAGCCGGACGCCAGCACCTTTTCCGACATCATGCGCCACTGCTACCAGATCAAGGCCGGACCGGTGTTTTCGACCGATATCGACACCTGGCTCGAGCGGGCGCAGGAAAAACGCCGCAGCGCCGGACAAAGGGCGTTTGAAATCGACATGCGCGACGGGCGCTGGTTCTGGGCCAACGAGACCAATTTCGCCGGCGGCTGGCTCCTGTTGGTCGCAACCGAGATCAGTGTGCTCAAATCCAACGAGCGCATGCTGCAGCTTGCCCGCGATGCGGCGCAACTGGCGGCCAACACCGATGCGCTGACCGGTGTCTTCAATCGCCGCTATGCGATGGAAGCGCTCGACAATGCCATCCGGACGGCCAGCATCGAGCGCAAGGATCTCTCGGTTGCCCTGATCGATCTCGACAATTTCAAGGGCATCAACGACCGGTTCGGCCATATGGTCGGCGACAGGGTGCTCTGCCACTTCACAGCCGCTTGCCAGCGGGTGCTGCGCAAGAAGGACACGTTTGCCCGGATCGGCGGCGAAGAATTCCTGCTGATCATGCCGGGCACAATCCTTACCGAGGCGGCCACCGGCGTCGACCGGCTGAGCCGCCATATCGAAACATCCGGCCGCGAAGACGGGCTGGAGACGGACTACACGTTTTCGGCAGGCCTTGCGCTTCTGAGCGAGGGCGACATGCCGGAACGCTTGTTGCACCGGGCAGACCGGGCGCTTTACCGGGCAAAACACCTCGGCCGCAACCGCATCGAAATGGCCGACGAGGATAGCATTTCGCTCGCCTGAGGCGGCGGCGATCGCTGGACAGAACCATACCCCGACCCTACATAGAAAAAGAGGAGCGGACAGCCGTCCGCTTAACGAGACAGTGCCTATGGATATGGACAGCAAGAATACTCCGCCGAGATCGGAGGCGTCCGTATCGCCCGCAGCATCCTCCCCGCTCACCAATGGCGAAAGGCTGGCCGCACTTGCCGGAACCGGCATGATGGATTCGCCGGCGGAAGAGCGGTTCGACCGGCTGACGCGGATGGTCTCGCGCCTTCTCAATGTCCCTGTTGCGCTGGTATCGCTGGTCGATGACCACAGGCAGTTCTTCAAAAGCGCGCGGGGCCTTGCCGAGCCGTGGAACAGCTGCCGGGAAACGCCGCTGTCGCATTCCTTCTGCCAGCATGTGGTCACCCGCAATCAGGCCCTCGTCATCAATGACGCCCGCACCCATCCGCTGGTGTCGGCCAATCTCGCCATCCCGGATCTCGGCGTCGAGGCCTATCTCGGCATTCCGCTGAGAACGCGCGGCGGCGACGTGCTGGGCTCGCTCTGCGCCATCGACATCGTGCCGCGCACCTGGACCGAGACGGAGAAAGCCGATCTCACCGACTTCGCGGCGCTGGTGGAAGAGCAGATCAACCTGGTGGATCATGTGCGCCTTCTGGCCGAACTCGATGCCGAGCGTGCGCTTCTCAGCGGCGAGCTTTCGCATCGGGTGAAGAACGTTTTCGGGGTTGTGACCGGCCTCTTGCGTATTTCCGCCCGGGACGAGACCGACATCAAGCAGTATGTCAGCCGCGTCACCGGCCGTATCGACGCGCTGGGTCGGGCGCATGATTATGTGATGCACTCGTCCGCACAGTCGCACGGCCGCGCCGCCACGCTTCTCGGGCTGACGGCATCGCTGCTGACCGGCTTCGAGGGTGACGGTGACCGCGTGCACGTTTCGGGAACGGACATGGCTGTCGGCGAACGCAGCGCCAGTGCGATTGCGCTGATCCTTCACGAGCTGGCCACCAATGCGATCAAATACGGTGCACTGTCGGTGGATGCTGGCCGGGTGGACATTGCCAGCGAGCAAATCGGCACCACCGTGCGGCTGCGCTGGCGCGAAATCGGCGGCCCGGCGCTTGACGGCAAGCCGGTGCGGACCGGTTTCGGCACCTCCATGACCCACCGGGCCGCCCAGATGCAGCTGCGCGGCGAGATCGTCCAGAGCTGGAACGCCGAAGGGCTGGTGGTCGATCTGACCATGCCGCTGGAGCAGCTGGCCTCCTGAAAGACGGCAACAAAAAAGGGCCGCACAAGGCGGCCCTTCCATGAGTTTTGGCCAGATGAAGGGCCCGGACCGCAGCCATCGAAGGCGCGACCCGCAGGAAGGTGGCTCAGACCGAGGGCTGCCTCGATTCAATCGCTACCATTTCCATGCCAATCACGAGCGCCGAAATCTCATTAGACATTGGATCACCTTCCTTTCGTTACGTTGAACACATTCAAGAAGGTAATCGAGATTCGCGCGATTGCAAGGGTGCAGTGCACAAGTCAGATCACATCGTGTTTCAGAATGATCTTGCCGATGTGATCGCTGGCCTCCATCAGCCGGTGCGCCTCGGCCACGTCGGCAAACGGCACGACCGCATGGATGACTGGAAAAACAATACCGTCTTCCAAGAGCGGCCAGACCTTTTCGAGGAGCTCGTCGCGGATCAGCTGCTTTTCCGCCGCCGTGCGCGGCCGCATGGCCGAGCCCATCACGTGCAGGCGCTTGCCGAGGATCGGCGCAATGTTGGCACCTTCCACCTTCGCCCCGCCGAGAAAGGCGATGATCGACAGGCGGCCGTCTTTTGCCAGAGAGGCAATGTTGTCGGCGAAATAGGGAGCGCCGACCATGTCGAGAATGACATCGACACCGCGGCCTTCGGTTTCGCCCATCACCACGGTCTTGAAATCTTCCGTGCGATAATTGATGGCGCGGCGGGCGCCGAGTTCGACGCAAGCGTCGCACTTCTGCTGGCTGCCGGCCGTCACCAGCACCTGGGCTCCAAAGGCCTTGGCGAGCTGGATCGCCGTGGTGCCGATGCCGCTGGAGCCACCGTGGATGAGAATGGTTTCGCCCTCGACCAGATCGGCCATCTGGAAGACATTGGCCCAGACGGTGAAGAAGGTTTCCGGCAGAGCTGCGGCGCGCACCGCGTCGAAGCCAACGGGCCAGGGCAGAGCCTGCGTGGCCGGCAGCGCGCAATATTCCGCATAGCCGCCGCCATTGGCAAGGCCACAGACCTTGTCGCCGACGGCAAAGCCTTCCGCGCCCTTGCCCAGCGCCACGACCTCGCCCGCAACCTCGAGGCCGAGAACCGGGCTGGCGCCGGATGGTGGCGGGTAGTCACCCTTGCGCTGGAGCACGTCCGGCCGGTTGACGCCCGCGGCCTCGACGCGGATGAGAATATCGCCGGGCCTGATCTCCGGCAGCGGGCCGGTGGCGATCTGCATGGCGTCCGGGCCGCCTGATTGCGGCAGATCGACATAGGTCATTTCAGTGGGGATCGGCACGGCGGCGTCCTTGTCATGGCTGGTGCAGACTATCTAGCGCTGCCGCCCGAAAGGGCAAAGGCCTGATTTCAGAGGATGCGCGACGAGGCCAGCACCGGCTGCATGGTTTCCTCCAGGAAGGCCTTCAACAAGGAGGCAATGCGGGCCGGGTCTTCCCAGTGCGGGTTGTGGCCGTGGCCTTTGAGGACGACGGAACGCGCATGGGCAAAGCCGCCAGCCATGGCGGCGCGGTGCGCTGTGCCGAACAGCGGATCCTGGCTACCTGCGATGCAGAGCACCGGGGCCGTGATGGTTCTTGCGGCGGCAGAAAGATCGGTCGTCGAGAATGCCTTGAGGATCGCGTGCCAGACCGGGGCCGGCATGGCGGCCGCCTCGCGTCGCGCGTAGGCGAGAAAATCCGGATCGACGGGAAGCGCGCAGGCATGCCAGTCGTCGAAGAAGGGATTGGACGGGGCGATGGGGTCGGAAAGTGCCGAAATGCCGCGTGCGATCGCGCCATCCGCCGGGAAGTCCGGACGCAAGGCGCCCGATATCGTCGCGAGGCTCGACACACAACTGCCGAGACGGGCGGCGAGCACGATGCCGATCATCGCTCCCATGGAATGACCTGTCATGGCGAGGTGGCGGATATCGAGGGCCGCGAGCAGTTGCCCGATATCATCGGCAAGCGCTTCCACCCCCAACGCACCTCCGGCCGCCGAGCCGCCGTGGCCGGAAAGGTCGGGAATCAGCAGGCGGAAAGATCCGAGCGCCGGCGCCATCAGCGAGAAGCTGCGGCTGCTGTCGGAATAGCCGTGCAGCAGCAGCAGCACGGGGCCGTTGCCGCCGGTGTCGAGAAAGGTCAGCGGGCGGCGGTCCGGCAGGAAGATGGTCTTCTTCCTGCCGTTCCAGGCGGATTGCGGTGATGTCATCACAGACCGAGCTTCGCCTTGACCGCTGCAAGACCCGGCTGGCCGTCGAAGGTCGTGACGCCGGCGAGCCAGGCATCGAGACGCGACGGATCATCCTTGATCGCCTTCAGGCCTGCCTCTTCCGGTGCCAGGCCATCGGTGGTCAGATATCCCATGCCCTTGTTTTCGAAACCGATGTCGAAGGACAGGTTTTTTAGGAGCTGCGCCACATTCGGGCATTCGGCCTGATAGCCCTTGCGGACCTGGGTCGAGACGGTGGCTGCGCCGAAATCCGGGCCGTAGAACTTGTCGCCGCCGGTCAGGTACTTCATGTCGATGACATCGTTCATCGGATGCGGCGCCCAGCCCTGAAAGACGATGAAGGACGTGTCGCGGGCGTGACGGGTGACTTCGGCCAGCATGCCCTGCTCGCTCGATTCCACCACTTCCCAGCCGGCAAGAGACAGCGCCGGATCCTTGATCGCATCGAGCATCAGCTGGTTCGAGCCGGGCTCGATGCCGTACATCTTCTTCTCGAACTTATCGGCGAACTTCGACAAGTCGGCAAAATCCTTGACGCCAGCCTCCCAGACATAGGTAGGCACGGCGAAGGTGTATTTGGCGCCGGTCAGATTGGTGTTGACCGTCTCGACCGAGCCATCCTCCTCGTAAGGTTTGAAATAGGTGACCATGGCCGGATCCCAGTAGCCGAGGAAAACGTCGAGATCCTTGTTCTTGAGACTGAGATAGATGACGTCGATGCCGAGCAGCGTGCTCTGCGGCTGGTAGTCCAGCGCCTTCATCAGGGTGAGGCCGACGCCGGTGGTGAAGGCGAGATCGTTCCAGCCGGGCTCTGCCATGCGGACCGCTTTGCAGCTTTCCGGTTCGGCGGCGAGCGCGGGTGTTGCAGCGGCGCCGGCCGCGAGAATGAGTGTCAGGCCTGTCATCGTCAGCTTCAGCATCGCACGTCCCCGTTTTTCTGTTTTGACCAAGAAGAATATTTGTTGACCCATCGGTCAACAATTGATCTTTCGGGAAGAATTGTCAATGTGGCGTCATGTCGAGACAGGGAACTGCATGAAACTGACGAAAATCAGCGAGATTAGGCGCAAGGAACTGCGGCAGGCGGCCTTCGAGGTGCTGCAGCTGGAAGGCATGGCCGGCGCGACACTGGAAAAGGTCGCCCAGCACGCGGGTGCCTCCAAGGGCATCGTGCTGCACTACTTCCGCAACAAGCAGGAACTGTTCGAGCATGCGATGCGTGAGGCGAATGTGGCACTGCGCGAGGCCGTGGTGGCGCGGTTGATGCTGGCGAAAACGCCCTACGAGCGGCTGGAAGCTGTCATCGAGGGAAACTTCGAGGAGCGCTTCTTCCGGCCATCGATCTGCCACGCCTGGCTTTCGCTCTGCGCCGAGGTGCCGCGCGAGCCGCAGCTCGGGCGGATACAGCGGGTCATTCACGCGCGCATGCGCTCCAACCTGATGTCGGCGCTCAAACATCTGCTGCCTGAAAACGAGTGCCAGGTGGTGGCACTGTCCATCACCGCGCTGATCGACGGGCTGTGGCTGCGGCTGGGGCTGCAATCAGAAGGGCTGACACGGGAGATGGCGCTCGCCGAAATGCGCGATTACCTGCAGCACCGCGTGCCGAAAATGGCACCTTCAAACCCATGATAAAACGGATGATTTTTGAAATTTCTCTCAGCGAAGCAGTCTCGATGCTGCGCCGCATCATGGCGGAATTTCGCCGAAAAACGGGCTGGAAACATTAAGTTTCTTTAATTTGAAAGCTTGAAAAAGCGCGCCTAGGTTCCGTCTCGAAGCCGGGCAACGCCGGCAGCGCACTTTCCCAGTGGCGCTGTGACGCGACGATGCAGGACGGCTTCACTGTTGTGCGCCCCGAGCGGGCCGAACAAGGACGACACCCATGCGTGCTCTTCTGACATCCCTCACCGTTATCTCCGCAATCTCGCTTTCCTCGGCAGCCTTTGCCGCCGGTGCTGCGACGACCACCGGGACGGTGAAAGCGTTCAATGCCAAGGAAATGACCCTCACCCTGAAAAACGGCACGTCCTATGTGCTGCCGGCGGGCTTCAAGGATCCCGGGCTGAAACCCGGCGAAAAGGTCAAGATTGCCTATGAAACGACAGGCAAGCAGCACGCGGCGAAAACCATCTCGATTCTGCAATAGTCGCGCGTAACATTGCAGGAGGAGAGCGGGGATCTGTCATGGATCCCCGCTTTTTTGTTTTAGAGCCGCTCCGGCGCGAAGGTCTCCAGGACGAGACCGCTCCCGCTGTCTTTCGCCTGGCCCTTGATCGAAGCGAAGCGAGCGCTGATCTGGTTGACGTCGGCGACCACATAACCTTCGGTCATTTCCAGCACGGCAATCGAGCAGCGCATCAGCGGGAAGCTCCGCCCCTCGCCGCTGCGGTCATGGCCATGGATCCGGCCGGCCAATTGGTCTTCCGGCGCATAGAGCTTGCAGACGTCGGTGCGGAAATCCGACAACAGGCGTTCTAGCACGGTTTGGAGCTCGGCCCGGTTCCAGCCGGAAACACCGATGAAGAAATCGTCGCCGCCGACATGGCCGAGGAATTTTTCCTCGCCGATGAAATGGCGGCGCATCAGCGCGGCAAACAGCGAGATGGCCAGATCGCCCTTCTGGAAGCCGTATTTGTCGTTGAACGGCTTGAAATTATCGAAATCACAATAGCAGAAATGCCTGACATGATCGCCATCGCGGGCGGCATCCTGTACGTGCTCGCGTATCGAGCGGTTGCCCGGCAGGCCAGTCAGCGGGTTCTGGTCCTGCGCGGTTTTCAGCTGTTTCTCGCTGATGATCTTAAGCAGCGAAGAGGCCGAGAGGATGCCGGCATAGCGCATGTTTTCCGTCAGGATGACGCAGTCGCTGCCATCCATGTCGGCAAAGATATTCAGCATCTGCTCTGCCGGGGTTTCGACATCGGCGATCGGCGCCATCGTTACAAAGTGGGCAATGCCGCGCTGGTACATCTTGTTCTTCAGGAGATCGCGGCCGAAGGGATGATAGATCATCTCCTTGACGTGATACTCGGAGAGAATGCCGCGGGGCTCGTCATTGGCATTGAGGACCGGGAAGAAGCTGCGCTTCGGGTCGCGGCGGAAAAGTTCGAACACCCGGTCGAGATCATCGTTTTCGTAGACGGCCGGCAATTGCTCGACCTGCTTGCGAATGAGAATGCCGTCGAGGCCGGCGGAGTTGCGCCGCGCATCGCCGATATGTTCGAGATGCGGATAGGCATCCTTCAGGTCGCCCATATGCGTGGTCGGCCTGGCGACGAACCAGCCCTGGATAAGATCGCAGCCGAGATCGCGGCAGGTGACAAACTCGGTTTCGGTTTCCACCCCTTCGGCAACGACGCGGGTGCCGAGCACATGGGCGGTCTTGACGATCTGCTTGACGAGATGCCGCTTGCGCGCATCGCTGCCGATGCCGGAGATGAAATAACGGTCGATCTTCAGGTAATCGACCGGCTGGTCGCAGAGTAGCTGCAAGCCGTTGTGACCGGCTCCGAAATCGTCGATGGCGAGCTTGAAGCCGCCAAGCCTGAGCTTCTTCACCAGCTCGGAAAATTCCGGCAGGTGCGAATTGTCAAATCGCTCCGACAGTTCAAAACAGATTGAGGATGGCGGAATGCTGGCGCGCTTCAGATGCGCCGACAGCCGGTCGACAATCTCGCCGCTGACGGCGATCAGGCGGGAATCGAGATTGACAAATAGGGTGCGGGCCGAAAAATCCGGCAGGCCGGCAAAGGTGGCGAACGCGCGGCTGTTGACCATCTGCTCCAGTGCCAACAGCTGGCCGCTCTCTTCGGCCTTGTCCAGTAGCTCGAGCGGTGAAGCAAAGCCCAGTTTTTCAAAGCCGCGCATCAGCGTTTCATACCCGAACACGGCGCCGGTCGTCGCCTCGACAATGGGCTGGAAGGCGTTTTCGATGACGAGTTTGGCAAGGGTGACGATCTGGTCGTTGCCGAACCGGCGAAGGGCCAGCATTTCGACGGGGGCGGATGGCATGAAAGGCTCCGGGAAACAGGTCTGCGAAACCGCACTTTTCGCCTGTAGATTTCAACAATCCGTTTAGCCAAGATGACAGTTTTGTGAAATTCGATGGAAAAAACTGCTTATAAAACCGTGTGTTAGCAATGAAATTACAGCGCAACCGAGGGATGGAAGAGCTTGAAGTCGGGCAGCGGAGCTTCTCCCGCAATTACGACGCGGCAACGTTGGCGACCCCGTGTTCAAAACCGCTTGGCGCACCTGGCGGGGGCGCTGTGGGATAAGAGATCACGGGCACAATATTTTTATTGATTGATGGATCAATCAAAAATATGCTGCCTCCAACAAAGGGGGCACGATGCCGAAAGTTGGAATGGAGCCGGTGCGCCGCAAGGCGCTGGTGGACGCCACGCTGAGGGCGGTGGGTGATCGCGGCTCGCTGACCGTGACCATGTCGGAGATCGCCCGGCATGCGGGCGTGTCTGCGGCGCTGGCCCATCATTATTTCGGCTCGAAGGAGCAGCTGGTTCTTGAGACCATCCGCAGCCTGCTGCGGCAATTGCGGGCCGACACGGTCGACGCCCTCAACGCTGCCGGCAGCCCGCGCGACAAGCTTTCGGCCCTTATCCGTGTGAACTTTCAGGCGCACCAGTTCGCGCCGGAAACGGTGGCGGCGTGGCTCGCCTTTTATTCCGAAGCCCAAAGTTCCGAGGAAACCCGGCGCCTGCTGGTGCTTTATGCCCGGCGGCTGCGCTCGAACCTGATGGCAAGCCTGCGCCCGCTCTGCCCGGACGACAGTGCCGCCCGCATCGCCGAGGGCGCCTCGGCGATGATCGACGGGCTCTATCTGCGCCAGGGCCTGAAATCGGCGCCCATCAGCATCGAGGCCTCGATCTCGCTGGTGGAAGACTATGTGACCGCGCATCTGCTGCCCTTTATGGGCGAAGGAGAATGACCGTGACTGCCCGCAAGCCCAATATTCTCATCATCATGGTCGACCAGTTGAACGGAAAGTTCTTTCCGGATGGCCCGGCGGAGTTTCTGCATGCGCCGCACATGAAGGCTTTGGCGGCCCGCTCGGCGCGGTTTCGCAACAACTACACCTCATCGCCACTCTGCGCCCCTGCCCGCGCCTCGTTCATGGCGGGGCAGCTGCCGAGCCGGACGCAGGTCTATGACAATGCGGCCGAATATGCCTCGTCGATCCCGACCTTCGCCCACCATCTGCGCCGGGCCGGCTATTATACGGCGCTGTCGGGCAAGATGCATTTCGTCGGCCCGGACCAGCTGCACGGGTTCGAGGAACGGCTGACGACCGACATCTATCCGGCCGATTTCGGCTGGACGCCGGATTATCGCAAACCGGGCGAGCGGATCGACTGGTGGTACCACAATCTCGGTTCCGTCACCGGCGCCGGCGTCGCCGAAATCAGCAACCAGATGGAGTATGACGACGAGGTGGCGTTTCTGGCCAACCAGAAGCTCTATCATCTGGCCCGGGAGAATGACGATCAGGGCCGCCGCCCCTGGTGTCTCACCGCTTCCTTCACCCACCCGCACGACCCTTACGTGGCGCGGCGGAAATTCTGGGACCTCTACGAAGGGTGCGACCAGCTGCAGCCGGAGGTCGGCGCCTTTCCGCCCGGTGAGCAGGACCCGCATTCGCAGCGCCTGATCCTGTCGTGCGACTACGACAAGTTCGACGTGACGGTGGACAACATCCGCCGGTCGCGGCAGGCCTATTTCGCCAATATCTCCTATCTCGACGAGAAGGTCGGCGAGCTGATCGACACCCTGACCCGCACCCGCATGTTGGACGACACGGTCATCCTGTTCTGCTCGGATCATGGCGACATGCTGGGAGAGCGCGGCCTGTGGTTCAAGATGAGCTTTTTCGAGGGCTCGGCCCGGGTGCCGCTGATGGTGGCCGGTCCCGGCGTCACCCCCGGCCTGCATCTGGCGCCCGTCTCCAATCTCGACATCACGCCGACGCTCTGCGATCTGGCGGGGATATCGATGGACGGGATCATGCCGTGGACCGATGGCGAAAGCCTCGTGCCCGTCATCAACGGCGCGCCGCGCCTCTCACCGGTGCTGATGGAATATGCGGCCGAGGGCTCCTATGCGCCGCTGGTCGGCATTCGCGAAGGCCAGTGGAAATACGTCCATTGCAGCCTCGACCCGGACCAGCTCTACGATCTCAATGCCGACCCGCTGGAGCTGACCAATCTGGCCGGTGATCCCGCCCATGCGGAAACGCTCGCCGCCTTCCGGGCAAAATGCGCGGCGCGCTGGGACATGGCGGAATTCGACGCCAGCGTGCGCGAAAGCCAGGCGCGGCGCTGGGTGGTCTACGAGGCGCTGCGCAACGGCGCCTATTATCCGTGGGACCACCAGCCGCTGCAGAAGGCCTCCGAGCGCTACATGCGCAACCACATGAATCTCGACAATCTCGAAGACACCAAGCGTTACCCGAGGGGTGAATGACCATGAAAGCCCAGCCCAAAGCCTCGCACTTCATCGACGGCGAATATGTCGAGGACACGGCCGGTGCGCCGTTCGACAGTCTCTATCCGGCGACCGGCGAAGTCATCGCCCGGCTGCATGCGGCAACACCGGCGATCGTCGAAAGAGCGATTGCGGCGGCCAAACGCGCCCAGCCGGAATGGGCGGCGATGAGCCCGACGGCGCGCGGCCGGATTCTCCGCCGCGCCGCCGATATCATGCGCGCGCGCAACCGCGAGCTTTCGGAGCTCGAGACGCTCGACACCGGCAAGCCGATCCAGGAGACGATCGTCGCCGACCCGACCTCGGGTGCCGATGCGTTCGAATTCTTCGGCGGCGTCGCGG
This sequence comes from Pararhizobium sp., assembly GCA_030655075.1. Lineage (GTDB taxonomy): Bacteria > Pseudomonadota > Alphaproteobacteria > Rhizobiales > Rhizobiaceae > JAURWE01. Next base: position 46,307 of record JAURWE010000066.1, on the reverse strand, counting down.
CCTCGGCGCTCAACGGCGACTATATCCCGCTCGGCGGCGACTTTGCCTATACCAAGCGCACCGCCCTTGGCGTCTGCGTCGGCATCGGTGCCTGGAACTACCCGCAGCAGATCGCCTGCTGGAAGGGTGCGCCGGCGCTGATCTGCGGCAATGCGATGGTGTTCAAGCCATCGGAAAACACGCCGCTCGGTGCCTTGAAGATCGCCGAGATCCTGATCGAGGCCGGTCTGCCGAAGGGGCTCTACAATGTCATCCAGGGTGACCGGACCACCGGCCCGCTGCTGGTCAACCACAAGGATGTCGCCAAGGTGTCGCTGACCGGATCGGTCGAGACCGGCAAAAAGGTCGCGGGCGCTGCAGCCGCCAACCTCAAGCATGTCACCATGGAACTGGGCGGCAAGTCGCCGCTGATCGTCTTTGACGATGCTGATCTCGAAAGCGCCATCGGCGGCGCCATGCTCGGCAATTTCTACTCGACCGGCCAGGTCTGCTCGAACGGCACCCGCGTCTTCGTGCAGAAGGGCATCAAGCAGCAGTTCCTGACCCGGCTGAAAGAGCGCACCGAAAACATTGTTATCGGCGATCCGATGAACGAGGAGACGCAGTTCGGCCCGATGGTCTCGAAGGCGCAGCTCGACAAGGTGTTTTCCTATATCGAAAAGGGCAAGGCCGAGGGCGCGACGCTTTTGACCGGCGGCGGCATTCCAAACGCAGTGTCGTCCGAAGGCAACTATATCCAGCCGACGGTCTTTGCCGATGTCACCGACGCCATGACCATCGCCCGCGAAGAGATTTTCGGGCCCGTCATGTGCGTGCTCGATTTCGACCATGAGGACGAGGTGATCGCGCGGGCCAACGGCACGGATTTCGGCCTCTCGGCCGGCGTCTTCACCAACGACCTCACCCGCGGCCACCGCGTCGCCGACCGCCTCGAGGCCGGCACGCTGTGGATCAACACCTACAACCTCGCCCCGGTCGAAGTGCCCTTCGGCGGCTCGAAACAGTCCGGCTTCGGCCGCGAGAATTCACTGGCGGCGCTCAACCACTATAGCGAGCTGAAGAGCATCTACGTGGCGATGTCGCCGGTGCAGGCGCCGTATTGATGAGCGGCCATGCCGGGCTTGCGGAGAGAGGACCCATTGCGCTCCGCCGGAGAAGGGACGCCGCGTCGCAGACAGCCGGCGCCAAGGTCCACATTCGTCATCGTTCGGCAACGAGCCCGGGGAGGTCAGTCGTCCTTGGTCCACACCACGAGATCGTCCAGATCGACCTTGAGCGTGTGCGCGATGCGCATCAGCACCTCGACGGACCCGGTCTTCTTGCCGTTTTCAATGTCGGAGAGATGCGGCTGGGAAACCCCCACGGCGTCGGCAAGTTGTGTAACGGTCAAGCCGCGATATTTTCTGTAGGTGCGGATCGGACTGTCGGAGTCCGAGAGTTCCTTGATCAATGCGTGCGGAAACGTCTCCTCGCCGGCCGCGACCCGCGCCATGACCGCCTCTGCCTTGAGACCATCGACCATATCCTCGTAGTCTTCCTCGCTCAGAAGCACGTAGTTCTTGCCGTCGATCGTCAGTTTCTGGATGTCGCCCATCTTCGCTTATTCCTTGTAAATGCTGCCGCGCGGACCGGCTTCGATCACCGTAACGACGTTTCCCATGTCATCGATGACAACCCGATCCTGGCCAACGCGAATGCGAAAGTACGGCTGTCCCACCATCTTCTTGATGTCGACGCGCTTTCCACTCGCGTAGTCTTCGAGTTTGGCGAATATGGCCGCCCGGCGTTTGGGCTGCATCTGAAGGAGGCTTTTCCGTGCCTCCCGCGTATAGGCAATTTCCTTCATCGCCGGCGTCTTGCTTTCCGCTCTCGATCCGCTTTTCATAGCTTTAAGCTATATCCCATCTTTCGTCCAGATACTCTTGAAGCTAGGTGCGACCACTATGCAGGCTGACTTTATCATCATCGGTTCGGGCTCCGCAGGCTCGGCGCTTGCCTATCGCCTGTCGGAAGACGGCAAGAATACCGTGCTGGTGCTGGAATATGGCGGCACGGATATCGGGCCGTTCATCCAGATGCCGGCGGCACTCGCCTGGCCGATGAGCATGGACCGCTACAACTGGGGTTATCTGTCCGAGCCCGAGCCGAACCTCAACAACCGGCGCATCACGGCGCCGCGCGGCAAGGTGATCGGCGGGTCGTCGTCGATCAACGGCATGGTGTACGTGCGCGGGCATGCGGAAGATTTCAATCGCTGGGAGGCGCTCGGCGCACAGGGTTGGGCCTATTCGGATGTGCTGCCGTACTTCAAGCGGATGGAGCATTCGCATGGGGGCCAGCAGGGCTGGCGCGGCACCGGCGGGCCGCTGCACGTGCGCAGGGGCGAGGCCAGCAATCCCCTGTTCAAGGCCTTTGTCGAGGCGGGCCGTCAGGCCGGTTTCGAGCTGACGGAAGACTACAATGGCGAGAAGCAGGAAGGCTTTGGCCTGATGGAGCAGACGACCCATCAGGGCCGCCGCTGGTCGGCCGCAACCGCCTATCTGAAGCCGGCGCTGAAGCGGCCGAACGCCGATATTCTCCACTGCCTTGCCCGCAAGATCATCATCGAGAACGGCCGCGCCGTCGGCGTCGAGATCGAACGCGGCGGAAAAATCGAGGTGGTGCGTGCCAACCGCGAGGTCATCGTCTCGGCCTCGTCGTTCAACTCGCCGAAGCTTCTGATGCTGTCGGGCATCGGCCCCGGCGCGCATCTGCAGGAGATGGGTATCTCCGTGGAAGCCGACCGGCCGGGCGTCGGCGCCAATCTGCAGGACCATATGGAGTTCTATTTCCAGCAGACGGCGACAAAACCGGTGTCGCTCTACTCAAAACTGCCCTGGTACTGGCAGGGCATCATCGGCGCGCAGTGGTTGTTCCTCAAGCAGGGGCTCGGCACCTCCAACCAGTTCGAGGCCTGCGCCTTTCTGCGCTCGGCGCCGGGCGTCAAGCAGCCGGATATCCAGTATCACTTCCTGCCGGTAGCGATTTCCTATGACGGCAAGGCGGCCGCCAAAAGCCACGGTTTCCAGGCCCATGTCGGCTACAACCTGTCGAAGTCGCGCGGCTCGGTAACGCTGCGCTCGAGCGACGTCAAGGCCGATCCGGTGATCCGCTTCAACTACATGAGCCACCCGGAAGACTGGGAAAAGTTCCGTCACTGCGTGCGCCTCACCCGCGAAATCTTCGGCCAGCAGGCTTTCGACCAGTTTCGCGGGCCGGAAATCCAGCCCGGCGCCGGTGTCACCACCGACGCGCAGATCGACGCCTTCCTGCGCGAGCACCTGGAAAGCGCCTATCACCCCTGCGGCACCTGCAAGATGGGCGCGAAGGACGACCCTATGGCCGTGGTCGACCCGGAAACCCGGGTCATCGGCGTCGAAGGCCTGCGCGTCGCCGACTCGTCGATCTTCCCGCATGTCACCTATGGCAACCTCAACGGCCCCTCGATCATGACCGGCGAAAAGGCGGCCGACCATATTCTCGGCAAACAGCCGCTGCCGCGCAGCAACCAGGAACCCTGGATCAGCCCGCGGTGGGAGGTGAGCGACCGGTAGGCACGGCCGGTACGCATGCAATCGCTTAGGTTGCAATCGTAAATCGAATCTGTATTGTTTCCCCATCTAATATATGGGGCGCTCAATGAAGACGGTCGTTTGGCAATTACAGCCGGTGGAGTTTGTTAAAGCACTCGAAATGCAAACACAGATTTGGCGGAAATCCGTCCGCACAGCGTCGGCCGGCGCGCGGCGGCATCTTCGCGACCTGAGGCGAGATTGGATAAGGACTTACAAAAAGCGCAGTGGCAATCAGCGTTTGCCGGCAGGCCTTCTGGCAAGGCCGCAGTCGGACGTCTGGCTGACCGGCAGCGAAACCGATCCGAAACTTGTCATACCTCCAAAAGCGGAACTCTCAGCGCTGGGAAAGCCGCGCCGCCTGCGGCATGATTTGCGCAAGCTGCTGCATGCTTCCTTTGCCGACAAGCCGAATTACAGCATTGACCTTGTCAATGCGGCCAACAGTTCCGCCAGACGATTGCCGTCGCTGGGTCATCTGTATGAAGACAGCCGGCTCAAAATCCGAGGCATTTTTCTGGAGGCGCTGGGTGCTGCTATTCTGCCGGATCTGCAACCGAACGACGTCAAGCGTCTGGAAGCACAGGGCGCAACGGTCCTGTCCAACACCGAGCTGATTTTCGAGCTTCCGCTGAATGAAGGACCTGTCGCTGGCGGCGAACTTTTCTGGCACCGGACAGGCCTGCCGCTCGGGGCGGACGGCCAGCCCCTGTTCACGGGAAAAGGCGTCTCCATTGGCGTTCTTGATACGGGAGTGGATGCGAATCACCCCGAGTTTTTCGGAAAGGCCATCCCGTTCTGCGCATTCGACCAGTTTGGCCAGCCGATGCTCGCGATAAGATCGCGGGATTTTCATCATCACGGCACCCATGTTTCCGGCATATGCGTCGGCTTAAATGCCGGGATAGCGCCGGACGCCCATCTGTCGGTTGCAGCAGTTCTGATGCCGAGGGCAAACAATAGGGCTTCTGGAACAGTTGTGCAGATTGTCGCCGGCCTCAACTGGCTGGCCAGATCAGCCGGCCCGCACGGCGATGGCGTCGACATTATAAACGCGTCGCTTGGCTTCGAGGGCATGCCCGATGACGAGGCGCGCGGACTGTACAATTTGTTGCAGACGATCCGGGAGGACGAAGGCACGCTGGTTGTCGCGGCTATTGGTAACCACGGGAAAAAGGGCGCCGGCCATCATGGCGCACCGGCCCGCTTCAGCAATGTACTCGCAGTTGGCGCGGTGGATCATCACAATCGCATCGCGGATTTCAGTGCCTGGGGCGAATCAACATCATTTCCGGCGTCTCGCGCAGACGGGAAACCCAATCTGGTTGCACCCGGCGTCAGCATCAACAGCTGCGTTCCCGACGGCCGCTATGCGCGCACCAGCGGGACCTCCATGGCCTCGCCGATCGTCAGCGCCGCTGCAGCCCTGTTGATAGAGGCCGACAGAACCCTTTGCCGCAAGCCCGATCGCTTGACTCAACGGCTGCTGGGGTTAACCTCTCATTATTCACATTGGACTAGCTTGGACCTTCCGAGAGCCGGTGAAGGCCACCTCGATCTTGCCAAACTGAGGTGATGCCACCATTTCTTTCCGGAAAGGAAACGGAAATGCTGAATGCCCGCGCAAGAAACATCGTCACCTCGTCCGAACCAGACCAGACACTGGCTTTTCTCGTCGAGGTCGCAGCCGGGTCGGGGCTGAGCGATGCGAAGTCGATCACGAACGCTGCGGAGCGGCGGACAGCGATCCGTGCCTTCTACAGCCAGATGAAAGCACCCGTCATAAACGTGCTCCATACCTATTCGAAAGATGGGATCGAGGTCGTCAACAACCTTGACGGCACATTGCAGTTTATCGCTGCCGGGCCGGCTGAGGCTTGGGAGAAAGCAATCCTTGAACATAAGGAATTGTTCGACAGTCCCGCTGTTTCGCTGATCCCGAACGATGCGGTCGCGTTCGTTTACTAAATTCCCCAACGTCATCAAAAGGCCGGTCGCCGGCCCACAGGTCCTGCAATGTGCAAAACCATCTGTCGGGCGCGACCGCTGCAAATGTAGCTGCGCGACCAAAATGGGCATGGACTGGGCCTCTGCTTGAGCGGCCCGGCGTGATCAAGTACTCTGCGGCAGTTCACAGCCCCGGAGCCCTCTCCATGCGTCTGACTGCTTTCGTGATCTGCGCGTTCCTGACGCTTCTGGCGCTGCCCGCCCGAGCGGCCGAGCTCGTCAACATGCCGGGCACGGCCTGGAGTTTTGCCGTGCCGGAGGGTTTTGTTCTGGCGCGCGATCCGGTGACGATGTTCCGCAATGGCAATGGCGTCGCCTTCACCATCACGCAGCACAAGGCCGAGACGATCGATCTGGCCAGCCTTGGGAGGATCGGCGACATCACCGGTGCGGGCCGCGACCGGGCCCGGCTGGATGCGGCCCGCGACATGACGCTGCCGGACGGACGGCATGCGCTGTTTTCGAAAACCTATCTCCTGAACCTCAAGGCGCAGGTCATGGCGCTGGCGATCGAGGGCAAGGACAGCAATGGCGTCGTCGTTGCCGCCATTCCCGATCTCGCCGCCGGCCAGACGGATTTCGCCATGATCGAGGCCGTGCTTGCAACGGCGGTCGAAACGCCGATGACGATGGAGCAGCGGGCCGAAGGTCTGCCCTACCGTTTCGAGGATCTGAACGGCATGCGGATCGTCGATATTCAGGCGGGCTCCTTCTCGCTCATCACCGATGGTCCGGGCACCGATATCGACATCGCGCTCGACCAGCCCTTCGCGATGATCTTGACCACGGACGCTGGCGGCCAGTCCATCATGACCATCGAAGACGACGACGAGGGCGTGCGGCAGCAGATCATCAAGCGCTATCCGAATGCCGACATTCTCGGCACGGTCATGCGCGACACCGCCAAAGGCCGGGTGCTCGAAGCCACCTACACGCGCAAGGACGCCGCCAACGGAAAGACGCTCGGCGGCATTGCCTGGTTCCGCATCGACGGGCGGACGATGGTGCTGATGCTGGCGCAATACCCCATTCCCGGCGGCGGCGCCTATGACCGCTTTGCCAAGATTCGCGACGGGATCGTCATGAAGTGACGGGCGGCAGGCAGGCAAAGCCATTTGTGGCCTGTTTCGCTATTCCTCTTGAGGCGGCGTCAGGGTTTGCTACCGTTGCCGGGTGAATCCGAAAAGGAGAACGTGCATGCGATTGACTGTGCTGGCGATGAGCGCCCTTTCCCTGCTGTTCGCTCTTCCAGGTTATGCGCAAGAGCGGGTGCACATGCCGGCGACCAGCTGGAGCGTCGTGCCGCCAGCCGGTTTCGTTCTGCCCGCGGCCGCCATGCTGCCGATGTTCGAGCATCCCTCCGGCGCGACGATGATCATTCTCGACGCCTCGCCTGAGCGCATCGACATGGCCAAGCTGGGCACGGTCGGCGAAACGCAGGGCGAAGGAGACAAGGCATCGCTGGTCAAGGAGTTGCGCGAGATCACCGTCGGCGGGCGGCGCGGGGTGCTCAAGAAAGAATTCATGACCGTGCGCAAGACCTCCGTCATGACGGTCGTGATCGAGGGCGAGGTTTCCGGCGGGGTGATCGTGGCCGCCGTGCCCGATGCGGCGCTCAAGGTCGTCAGCCTTGCCGATGTCGAGGCCTCGCTGATGTCGGCCATTGAGGTCGGGAGATAAGGCCGGAAGGGTGGCCGAAGGAGGCTTGATGTTCGCACCGCTTCGTTTTGCCTGCGCGCTGTTGATGCTGATCACTATGGCCGCTTGCGCCCCTGCGCCTCCCGAGCGGCAGACGCTGCCCGGCACCAGCTGGAGTCTCGTGCCGCCTGCCGGATTCGCGTTGATCGAAACGCCGATCACGGCGTTTTTGCATCCGTCCGAAGCGTTCCTGATGGTCATCGACCTGCCCTTGAAAAAGCTCGACATGGCAGAGATGGCCAAGCAGGGCACGATCTCCGGCAAGGGTAACAATGCCATGCGGGTGGACGAAGTGCGCGAGATGGAGGTCGGCGGGCGCCGGACCTTCCTGCTGCGTGGCTTTGCGATCAACCGCCAGATGGACATGTACACGCTGCAGATCGAGGGCGAGACGACGATCGGCATGATCATCGGCGCGGTCCCGGTCGGTTCGCCCGTGCCGATCGCGGACATGGAGACGGCGGTGCTGTCGGCCCAGGAAACGCCGAAGACGATCGAGGAGCCGACCGCCTCCCTGCCCTACAGGCTTGAAACGCTCGACGGCATGCGCGTGGCGCTGATTCTGGCGGGGATAGCGGCGATCATTACCGAAGGGCCCGTCGTCGACATCGACGAGGCCGACAAGCAGCCCTTTGCCAGCGTCTTCACCTTCCCTTACGAGAAGTCCGGCCCCGTGACGCTCGACGACGCCGCCGATGTGAAACAACGTATTTTGAAGCAGACCGAAACAGCGAAAATCCTTGAAACGAAGCTGCTCAACTCACCGCGCGGCAAGGTGCTCGAAGTAACCTATTCCTACACGCACAAGAAGGGAACGCCGCTCACCGGCGCCGCCTGGCTGCGGGCCGACGGCAACAGCAAGAGCGTCTTCGTCATCACACATTATCCTGTGGGAACCGACTATTACGACCGGCTGGCCCGCATCCGCGACGGGGTGACGTTGAAGTAGAGGCGTACAGCGGCCAAGGTCAGTGGTAGTCGTCTTCGCGCTGGTGACGGATGGCGAGGATCGTGACGATGTCCTCGCCTATTTCAAACAAGGCGATATAGCCCGATGCGCCGAACGGGATGATCAACTCCCGCAGCAAAGGTGTTTCAGCAGACGCTTTTCTGCAACTGAAGGGAAACTCTTCCAAAACAACCATGCTCTTTTGGATCGCGGTAAAAGCCCGGATGGCGAGACTTTCGTCGGAATCGAGCAGATAGGCATAGTGGCGAATCATATCGCCGCGTGCGGATTTGGAGAACCGAACGGAGTAGCTCATCCAGCTTTCTTCTTGGCGAGTTTTGCCGCAAGCATACCTTTCAGTTCACTGAGAACCTCATCCGAACTGTAATATTCGCCCGTCCGCTTCGCCTCCTCCAGCGACGCAAGTCCGCGGGCGATGAACTCGGCCTGTGTCTTGCGCGCATGAACCTGGGCCCGCACTGAGTTTTCGACAAAGGCCGATAGCGTTTCGCCGTCTTTCAAAACACTCTCTGCGTCGGCGCGTAGTTGCGGATCGACCCGCAGGGAGGGAAGTGTTGCCGATTTCATCAGAAGCTCCAATGCATTGCAATTGCGATGCAGTATGCACGGACCTGCTAAAATCGTCAATGAAAGCCATTTCAGAGTAGAAATCTACTAATTTACTAGTTTTTCCGATATTTTTGCGGATGTTAGAGACATTTGCTCATATCCCGGAGCAATTGAAATCCGTTTTTCTGTCCTTTGTCACATTGGGCTGCGATAACCTGTACAACAAAACAGGATTCCATCATGACGTCCATTTCCCTTCAAAGTCTTGCCGAAGCGCTCGACACGCAGCTTGCCGGCCTCGATCTGCACGGCCGGCTGGCGCTTGTCGCAAGCCTTGAGGGCAAAGCTGTGTTCACCACCAGCCTCGGCATCGAGGATCAGGTGATCACCGCCGCCATCGGCGCCAACGGTCTCGGCATCGAGGTTTCGACGCTGGAGACCGGCCGCCTGTTCAACGAGACCGTGGCGCTGATCGACAAGACCGAGGAAACCTACAACATCCTCATCAAGCGTTTCGTGCCCGATCCGGCCGACGCGGAGATCTATGCGGCCAAATACGGCATCAACGGCTTTTACGACAGCGTCGAAGCCCGGCATGCCTGTTGTGGCTTTCGCAAGCTGAAGCCGCTTGCGAAAGCTCTCGACGGCGCCACGTTCTGGGTTACCGGCCTTCGCCGTGGCCAGTCCGACGCGCGGGCGGAAACGCCGTTTGCCGAATTCGACGCCGAGCGCAACCTGATCAAGATCAACCCGCTGGCCGACTGGAGCATCGAGACGATCAATGCCCATGTCGAAGCCGAGTCCATCCCGGTGAACCCGCTGCACAAGCGCGGCTATCCATCGATCGGCTGCGAACCCTGTACCCGCGCCATCAAGCCGGGCGAGCCCGAACGGGCCGGCCGCTGGTGGTGGGAGAACGACGAGAAGCGCGAATGCGGCCTGCATGTGCCGGACGCCGCCTCCTCCACCCTTCCGCAATCGAGCACTCTGGCGAGCAGCATCGCGCGATAAACGCGCAACTGCCCACCTCCTCCCAAAGACTTCCCCGGAGAATTGACATGTCACCTGCCCATCCGGAAACGGAACTGCACAACCCCCAGAGCGGCAAGACGCCGCTCGATCCGCATCTGAAGGCGCTCGAAAACGAAGCGATCCACATCTTCCGCGAAGTGGCCGCCGAATTCGAAAAGCCGGTGATGCTCTATTCCGTCGGCAAGGATTCCTCCGTGCTGCTGCATCTGGCGCGCAAGGCGTTTTATCCCGGCCGCGTGCCCTTTCCGCTTCTGCACGTGAACACCGGCTGGAAATTTGCCGAGATGATCGCCTTCCGCAACAAGATCGTGAAGGATTACGATCTCGATTTTATCGAGCATATCAATCCGCGCGGTGCGGCCGAAAACGTCACGCCGTTCACGCATGGCTCTGCCCTGTTCACCGACATCATGAAGACCGAAGGCCTGCGCCAGGCGCTCGACGAGCACGGTTTCGATGCGGCCTTCGGGGGCGCCCGCCGCGACGAGGAAGCCTCGCGCGCAAAGGAGCGGATCTATTCGTTCCGCACGCCGGAGCACCGCTGGGACCCGCGCGCGCAGCGCCCGGAACTGTGGAACATCTACAACGGCATGATCCGCAAGGGTGAAAGCGTACGCGCCTTTCCGCTGTCGAACTGGACCGAGGTCGATATCTGGCGCTACATCCAGGCGGAAGACATCCCGCTGGTGCCGCTTTACTATGCCAAGAAGCGCCCGTTTGTTGAGCGCGACGGCATGATGATCCTGGCCGAGGATCCGCGCCTCGAACTCCTGCCCGGCGAGACCAGGCAGGAAGGCATGATCCGCTTCCGCACGCTCGGCGACTTCCCGCTGACGGGCGCGATCCCGTCGCAGGCCACCACCCTTGAAGAGGTCATCTCCGAGCTGGAAATCGCCACGGTTTCCGAACGGCAGGGCCGTGCCATCGACCGCGACCAGTCGGGCTCGATGGAGAAGAAAAAACGCGAAGGATATTTTTGATGACCGTTTCCGCCAACGCCGCAGCGACCGTCACAACCCTGCCCGCCATCGAGCCGGCCCACGCCGTGCGCGACACGCGGCCGCTGCGCCTGATCACTTGCGGCAGCGTTGATGATGGCAAGTCGACCTTGATCGGCCGCCTGCTCTGGGACACGAAGGCCGTCAAGGAAGACCAGGCGGCGACGCTCCACCGCGACAGCGGCAAGCAGAACGATCTCGGCCTGCCCGATTTCGCGCTGCTGCTCGACGGTCTGCAGGCCGAACGCGAACAGGGCATCACCATCGATGTCGCCTACCGCTATTTCGCCACGGACCGCCGCTCGTTCATCGTCGCCGACACACCCGGTCACGAGCAGTATACGCGCAACATGGTCACCGGCGCCTCGACGGCGGATCTGGCGATCCTGCTGGTTGACGCCCGCACCGGCCTTCTCGAACAGACCCGCCGCCATGCCACCATCGCTTCGCTGATGGGCATCAAGCAGTTCGTTCTGGCCGTCAACAAGTTCGACCTGATCAACTACGACCAGGCCCGTTTCGAGCAACTCAGCCACGAATTCCGCGAGCTGGCGCTGTCGCTCGGCGTGCGCCAGATCACCGCCATCCCGATGTCGGCGCTGAAGGGCGAAAACGTCGTCTACGACGGCAAGGCCTCGATGCCCTGGTATGACGGCCCGACGCTGGTCGACGTGCTGGAACTGGCCACGGTGCGCTCGTCGCAGACGGTCGGCTTCCGCCTGCCGGTGCAGCGCGTATCGCGTCCGGGCGAAAGCTTTCGCGGCTATCAGGGCACCGTTGCCGGCGGCTCGGTGAAGCCCGGCGATTCTGTCGTCATCCTGCCGTCCGGCATGGTCGCCAACGTCACCAAGATCGTCACCTTCGATCTGGTGCGCAATGCCGCCGTTGCCGGTGACGCGATCACGCTGGTGCTCGACCGCCAGGTCGATGTTTCGCGCGGCGACATGATTGTTTCCATCGACAGCCAGCCGCAGACCGGCCTTGCCTTCGACGCACATCTGGTGGCGCTGCAGTCGGACGGTATCCTGCCCGGCAAGCGCTACTGGCTGAAGAGCGGCTCGCGCCGCCAGCGTGTCACGGTCGAGCCGACGACGCAGCTGGAGCTTGCCAGCGGCAAATGGAACCACACGGATTCGCTGCCGATGAACGCCATCGGCAAGGTGCATCTCGCCTTCGACGAAACGGCGATCTTCGACAGCTACGAGCAGAACCGCAACACCGGCGCCTTCATCCTGATCGATCCCGACACCAACAACACGGTGGCCGGCGGCATGATCACCGGCAAGCGCTCATCGCTGTCGGGCATCCACACCGACGACAGCCGCGTGATCCTGTCGCTGCCGGCCGATCTGGCCGACCAGCTTCTGGCCAGCGAGCTGTTTGCCAGCCGCCGCGAGGAGATCGAACTGCGCCGCACCAGCGCCGGCCGCGCCGCCGAACTGTTCGGCGAAATCGACGGCTGAACACATTAAGACTACGCATTGAGACAGGGGTCGGAAGGCCCCTTTCTTGCGACCAATCAACCCGCTTCCGACACCGTCGCCTCGATCATCGTGCCGCCGTCAAACAGGCAGCGGATGCGGTATTTGAGCGCCAGATCGAAACCGTTCTTCGCCGTGAAGGACGAATCGAGCGATACCCGGCCATCGCCGCGTGCCTGATAGGCGACATCGAGAATTTTGGAAAAGTCCACCGTCGAAGGATGTGCCGCCTTGGCCTTGGCCGCCTGTTCACAGGCGAGCACGGCATCGCCCCGTCCGATGGCGGCGGCGGCCGTAACGGGCTTGCCGATATCCGATGGCGAAAACCAGACGTTGAACGGCGCGCCGGACGGGTCGCAGGTGATGAAAAAGACCGGCTTTTTCGGTTTGCTTTTCGAGCTGGACAGAGCGACCGATCCGGGGTCGATCGACGCGCAGCCCGTGTGCTCGCGGCTGATCCGGTTGACCATGGTGAGGATGGCTTGTTTGTGCGGCGTTGTGTCCTTGTCCCAGAGCACATCATTCTCGACATAAACCCGTGAACCGTCGCCAGACCGTTCGATGGCGCGCAGAACGGTTTCCGGTATCCAGCCGTGCACCGTGTTCAGCCACTCCGGCTCGGTGATCGACACCTCCGCCCAGCCTTTCTCGCAGCCATCGACGCGCACCACGGTCGACGTGTCGACGCTCTGGAAATGGGTCTTGCCGAGGGCGGCGGTCGCCTTCTCGTTGACGATTTTTTCAGCCGTCTCGCCGGCCGCCCTGCGTAGCTCGTAGCCCGCATCGATGGCCATGATTGCTCCGGCCTTGCACGCGGGTTCAGGGGTGCCCGCCAGCTGCGCGGGTTCGTCGGCAGTGACGGCAATCGCTTCCGCCTTCGCGGCATCCTGCCGCTTTTGTGCATTTCGGGCGGTGCGCGCCGCCTCCAGACCTTCGGCGGACTCCAGACCATAGTCCTTGTAGGCGTAGTGGGAACAGAGCAGCGTGACGACGAAGGTGCCAATGAACAGCAGCGCGGCGAGACCCGCCTGCCGCCGCCCGCTCTTTCGCCAGGCCGGTACGAGCACGATCCGAAGCGCCGATACGGCCAACCAGAGGATAGACCCGAACCAGACAAGCGCCGCCACCAGCATCAATGTTTCGTACATAGAAAATCCTCCAGGCCGGTGGAAATTCATACGAAGGCAGTGCGAAAGTAAATCCTAAAGTTGAACTCTCTGATATAAAATTCTACGCTGCCGTGAATGAACGCTCTGCTTCTTGTCAAAAGCTCATCTCTCGCAGCACGACCTTCAGCACCTGCTGCCAGAGGCGGGCGGCGAGGCTTTGGCCGGTTCCCTGGAGCAGAACAACGCCTTGCAGGCTGCGCTCGGGCGAAAAGGGTGTCTGTGTCACCACTGCGGTTACGGCATATTGTGATAGAACGGGAACGAGTTTCTGCCGCTGGCCCGGCACCGGCGCATGCACGGCAATGGCGCCGTGGTGGCGGGAGGTCAACTGCGGCGTGTCGATTTCCTGGGCGCCGGAGCTCGACAGGGCGACAGCCGAAACCGGGAATTTCGGCAGCGTCACATCGTCGGGGATGAACCAGCCCGTGGTTCCCGCCGTCAGCCTCTGCGTGTCGTCGCCCTTGACATAGCCGCGCACGACAAGGCCGGGCGAAGAGGACAGGAAGGCAAGCTGTTCGGCGCGCGAAACCCATTGGCCGACGGCAATGTCCGGGTTGAGCTCCGTTACCCGGCCGTCAAAGGGCGCGGCGATGACCGATCCCGCCTGGCGTTCCTCGAGCCCGCGCAGCCGGGCGGCAAGGCTGCCGCGCCGGCTTTCGAGGATGGCGCGGGCGGCGAGATCCGTGGCGTTGGCGCCGACGCGGGCCAACCGGCGTTCGGCAAGGTCGAGCTCGACCTTGGTGATGTTGATCTGTTCGGTGACGGCCGGAACGGCGATGATGAACAGGGGATCGCCGGCCTTGACCGCCTGGCCGCTTACCACCGCGATCCGCTCCACCCGGCCCGCCTCCTGCGGATAGAGTCGGGCAAACTGTTTCGGCATCAGCATTGCCGGCGCGCTCACCGATGTGGAGAGCGGCAGCACGGCCAGGACGATGGCCCCACAGAGGAGGACGGCGGTGACATAGGTTCGCCGGCTGGCCAGAATATCCGTTCGCATGGACCACCACTCCCTGAACTCCGACCACACCGGCCGGAGGATGAAAAAGCCGATCTCGACGGCGAAAAGCAGCACGCCGAGCAGCTTGATCGTGAAAAAATAGACGAGCAAAGCAATGCCCAGATAGAGCATCAGCCGGTAGATCGCGGTTGCCACCGCATAGGCCGTGAGGATCGCATCCAGCCGGGGCGGAAAGCGCTCGGGTGGCGGATAGCCGGGCCTGAAGAGAAATTCCCGCAGCCGCCAGCGCATGTGGCGAAAACTGCGCGGCTGCAGGTTCTCGATGCCCAAGAGGTCGGCGAGCATGTAATAGCCGTCGAAGCGCATGAACGGGTTGAGGTTGACCACCAGGCTCATGATCCAGCCGGCCGTCGCCAGCACAAAGACGGCGCTGCGCAGGGCGCCATCGGGCAGGAACGACCAGAGAAGCAGCGCGAAGGCGGCGACGCAAAGCTCGACCATGATGCCGGCAGCGTCGATCGACAGGCGCGAACGCCGCGACGTCAGCTTCCAGGCCTCGCTGACATCGGTGTAGAGCAGCGGCACCATGACCATGAAGGCGACGCCCATGGTCGGCACGCGGCAGCCGTAGCGGTGCGCCATATAGGCATGGCCGAGTTCGTGCAGGCCTTTGATGAAGACGACGGCAAGCGCCGAGACCACAAGACCTTCCAGCGAAAAGACGAAGGGAAAGGTGCCGAGAAACGCCTCCCACTGGCGCGAGACGAGATAGGCGCCGGTGAGACCTGCCATGACAGCCACGGCGACAAAGCGTCGTGTGAACAGGAACGCCACCGAGGGCCAGGTGGCGCGGATGAACCGTTCCGGCCGCAATAGCGGCACCTTGAAGAACAGGTAGTTGTGGATCAGCCGCATGAACGGCGAAGAGCGCTGCTGCGCCCGGCGGTGCAGGCTGCGCCAGTCGCCGCTTGCCGGCTGATCGAGAAGCAGATTCTGGTCGAGCATGCGCACGACGGTTCCGATCTCATCGCTGGAGAACCGGCTGCCGAAGCGCTGGTCCAGCGCGTGGATCAAGGCGGAGGCGGTGCGGCTGACATTCCACAGCGTCAGAACCAGGAACATTTCATGGGTGATGCGAAAGAACCGGCTGCGGATGGGGTCGAACAGCATCCAGACCGGCGCGCCGGAATAGCTGGTGCCACCCCTGGTGATCTCCAGATCCTCGCGGATCGGCGGCAGCATCGTCTCTGCGGCCGGGGCCGTGCTCATAATCCGAACCGCTGGCGCAGAACGGCGATCGGCTTGCGAAAAAGATAATAGGCAAGCGCCACCTTCTTGCCGGAAATCTGCGCCGTGCCGCGAATGCCCAATCGCAAACCTTCCGGCACGGCATCGAGCGTCGCATAGATCCGGTAGGCGAGGATATCGCCTTCGATCATCCGCGCCTCGAAAGAGGCCGAGACGACTTTCGCCAAGGCCGGCCGCAAGGGGTCGGAATCGAGAAAAGCCCGAACCTCAGCTCCGGTACTGACAGCCATGGCGTCGGCGACGGGGACATCGATGCGCAGCTGCATGCGGCGGGGATCGGCGACTTCCATGATCCGCTCGCCTGTCGTCACCGGCCGGCCGATCCAGTCACTGCGGTCCGTGTAGATCACCACGCCATCAGCCGGGGCCGCAAGATCGGTGCGTGCCAAGAGGTCGCGTGCATAGTCGCGCTTGGTGGTGGCAACGGTGAGTTCGCTGCGCACGATGGAGAGTTCGGCGCGCAGTTTCGGGTCGGCCATCGCCCCTTGCGTCACCTGCATCACCCGGGCTTCGGCGACCTTCACATCCTGTTCGGATACCGCCAGGTCGTTGCGCAGCACGACATCGGACATTTTAACCAGCCTGTCACCGGCCTTGACCGCCTGATCCGGATCGACGGCGATGCTCTCGATGACGCCGTCGAGCGGTGCGGCGATGATGTGGGCGCCGACCGGCACCAGCTCGGCCGGGGCCAGCACCATCATCGGCACCGGCATCAGCCCGACCAGGCCGCAGGCGATGGAGGCTGCGATCCAGAGCCAGGGTTTGCGGCCGCCGCGCCGCAGCTTCCGCTCGCCGGCAAGGGCCGCCCAGGCATGGGCATAGGTGGCGGCCAGCCGCCGGGCGATGACCAGATCGGCCTCGCTCCAGGCGATATCGCGCACCAGAAGCATGCCGCCGAACACGCGGCCATCGCGCAGCGCGAAGGGCAGCCAGGCCATGAAGGGATAGGGGAAACTCCCGCTTTCCGGATCGCCGGGCGGGCAGAACGCCGGCCTCGAAAAATCGCGCGGCGCCTGCAGCCCCTCCCCGGCCTTCAACAAGGCAACCACCGCCTCGACCCAGCGGATGCGCGGCACGTTGCGGTCAACCGCACCGATGGCGGTGACGGCGCGCACCTGGAACCGGCCTGCCTTCTCGGCCAGCACGAAGGCCTGGCGGCAGCGGCTGAGACGCATGGTTTCGTTGGCAATGAGGAATTCAAGTTCGCCGATCGTTTCCAGCTGCCGCACGTCGGCCTCGACCTTCAGCAGCAGATCAAGCGCCTTCGGCACGGCATTGGCCTGCGACCCGGGGATGGTGCTTGATGTGCGATCAGGTGCCCCGGTATCTGGTTCCATGATTATTTGTCCGGCATGGAGGGGAAGGTGGCCGGTCCGCTCATGCCGGGCAGGACACCGCCGGCCTCGCCGGTAAAGCGGCCTATGACCTTGATCGTCTGGCTGACGGGATCGACCACGGCGGCCATGCGCGTGACCTCGGCCGGGAAGCTTGTGCCGGTCTCATCGATGCTGACCTCGAAGCGGGTGCCCGGCTTCAGCCAGCGCAGCCAGACCGAGGGTAGAAGGGTCTCGATTTCCAGGTCGCCATCCCGGACGATCTGCAGGATAGGCTGGTTCAGTTCCGGTGTTTCATAGGCATGAGCGCGCATGAGGGCGATGTGCCCGTCGTAAGGCGCACGGATGGTGCAGCGCTCGATCTTGCTCTCGAACGCTTCCACCTCGGCTGCGGCCTGATCGGCCTTGGCGCGCGACAGCTCCACCTCGAACGCCCCGGCGGCCCTCGCCTTGGCGAGCCGGACGGTGTTGGCGTGGGTGAGCTGTTCGGCCCGCAGCAGCGCCTGCGCGCCGTGCATCTGCGCTTCGAGACCACGGCAGTCGAACACGGCGAGCACGTCACCTTTGGAAAAGCCCTGCCCCTCGCGCAACGGCAGATCAAGGATGCGAACGCCGAGATCGGAGGAAATCATCGTCTCGCTGGCGGCGCGGACGATGCCGCGAAAGGCCGGGGCGGGATCCTGCGCAAAGACGGATGCGGGGATCAAGGCGGGCGCCGCCGCTGCAGCAACGAGAAAGGCGGTGGCCGATGCCTTCGCAGAAAATCGCATGACCTGTCGCGCCCCCTATTTGCCCGCCGCTGTTTCGGTGTTTGCCACGGCATGTCCGGTCGTCCAGAACGCCTTCAGGCTGGCGCCGATGTCCGCAATGGTTCCGTTCATGTCGAGCCCGGCCGGATAAGGATCGGTGCCGAGCGAGGCATAGACATTGGCATAGGCATTCTGGAGATCGGCATAGGCCATGTCGGTCTTGGCATCGGCCAGCAGCGTGTTCATTTCCTCGCGGATCAGGATCTGCTCGCCGGTGCGCTCGGTATCCGTCTCGGCGCGGATCTGGGTCAGAATGCGATGGGAAACGCTGGAGAGGGAAGCGGCCGTGTCATAGGACTTTTTCAAATGCTGAAAGCGCGCCCGGCTGATATGAACCTGCGTCATGATCGCCATGGCGACCGACAGCGACCGGGCATCGAGCGCCTGGGCTTCCGCATCGATCTTCTTCTTCACCGCCGGCAGGGTGGCAATCTTGATCAGGTTGGCGCCGACCTTGGCGCCCCAGGAGGCCCAGGTGTTTGCCGCGATGAACGCGTTGGAATCGTAATTGGAGCCGGCATAGAGATTGAAGCCCGGCAGGATATCCAGGAGTGCGGCATTCACCTCCTGCTCGTTGATGCGCAGGCGATAGGCCACCTCGCGCATTTCCGGCCGGTTTTCCATGGCGGTGCGGAACATGTCCGGCATGTTTTTCGGGATCTGCAGCCTGACCGATCCTCTCTTCGGCATCGCCAGCCGGAAATCCGTGCCCGGAACCACGTTCATCAGAGCAGCAAGCTGGTATTGCGCGATCCTGAGTTCGCCTTCGAGCAGTTCGATCTCGCGCCTGACCTGAATCAGCTCGCGCTCGTAGGTGAGCGCCACCAGCGGCGAGCTTTCGCCGCTTGAAGACAGGGCGCGCGTGTCGCTGAGCGCCTGGCTGACGCGGCTTTTCAGGGCCCGCATGCGGCCGACCAGCCGCTGATAGCTGACGGCGCGCCAATAGGCCGTGCGCACGTCCTCGATCACCTTGTTGACGATGCGCCGTTTGACCTCTTGCTGGATCAGGGCGTCGTCGGCCGCCTGTCTGGCACGGACATAGGAGAGGCCGAAATCGAGGATGTTCCAGGAGAATGTCAGGTCGGCATTGCGGATGTCTTCGTCGCGCGTCGAGGGTGTGGCAGGATCACTTTCGCTACGGCCGGCATAACCCGCGCCAGCCACGATACGGGGCAAGGCGCTGGTGGCAACCAGATCGGCTTCCCGGGTTTTCAGCGCAGCGAGCATAACCTCGACCTTGGCGTCGAGGTTATATTTGAGCGCCCGGGCCATGGCCTCGTAGAGATCGATCGTGCCCGTTACCGGCTCCTGATCCGCCACAACACGGTTCAACCTGGAGTTTGCGAATTCGGCGTTCTCGGCAGATGAAAACGGCACCGCTTTGACGGCGCAACCAGACATGAACACGCAGGCCGCCACGACGGACAGGCTGACGCGTCTCATATTGGCACCCCAGAAATCATCGCATCCAACCTCTCCGAAATTCGCCAGCAGGAGGTGTTTTCGGCTTGCCATATCTGCCCCGATGCGGTTGCCGCCCTGGGTCCAAAGATCGCGAAACCGTTAACGATTTGGGACGCTTGGGTAAATGGCGGTCCAACACGCGATCAGAGCCTAGGCGATACGGGTAAGCTGAGCAACCTCCCGCAATAGGGGCAAAATTCGACTTTTCTGTCGAAATTACAACGTTTTATCGGCTTTTTAGCTCTTACTCATCCCCAGATTTAACATTTCGCCTGTAGGAATTCGTTAACGATCGCCACTTAGGGTTTTATCTCATCAGACAACAACCCGGTATATTGCCCCAAACCTTAATATTTCGAGGACCGAATCGACACCGTTTCCAATGCCGCGTGCGAGGGAGAAACGTCATGACCGGGAGCTTCGTGCCCCCTTGGAGAACGCAGGCGGCGAGGAAAACGCGGCATCCGTCTCCCGTGCGCAACGACCGGTTCGCTGTCATGATGATGGAGCTCGAACAACGCATTGCTTTCGATGCAGCCGGTGTGGCAACCATCGACGCCCTGAATGGTGACTACAACCAAGGGTCTACGGAACCGGCCGAAAAATCCCATACGGCGGATGATGGTCCTGCACTCATCGAGGCCCTGAGCGATGGAACCGAAACAGCTGCGGCCGTTTTGACCAACCCGGCCCCGGAGGCCCGCCAGGTCGTGGTGATCGACAGTTCGGTTGCCGACTATCAGACGCTGCTGGAGGGGCTGGGCCCGGATTTCGATATTGTCGTGCTACAGGCCGACCGCGACGGCGTGCAGCAACTGAGTGAAGCTCTGGCCGGCAGAACGAATATCGGCGCCATTCACATCATCTCGCACGGCGACGACGGCCGGCTCTATCTTGGCAATGCCGAGCTGTCGATCGAATCCATGGCACAGGACTATGCCGGGACACTGGAAAGCCTGCGGACCTCACTCACCGGCGATGCAGATATCCTCATCTACGGCTGCGATTTTGCGCGCGGGGAAACCGGGCAGAATGCGGCGCGGATGATGGCCTATCTCACCGGCGCCGACATTGCCGCCTCCGACGATGCGACCGGCGGTGCCGCCAAGGGCGGCGACTGGGATCTGGAATTCCGAGAAGGCGACATTTCAACCCGACTGGCGCCGTCGCTCGAAGCGCAGCGCGACTACGCAGAGCTTCTGAACGCATCGGCCTCCACCGGCAACGGCGCGCTTCTGGTAACATCAGGCAAAGTGATCTACAGCGTCGACATCCAGACAGGAAAGGCGACCGCGCTGACCACGGTGCCGGCAACGGTGGGTGGTCTTGCCGTCTCCAATGCCCTCAATTCCCTGGCCATCGATCAGGCGAACGGCCTGATCTATTATGTCGACAATACCAGTTCCAACGCTAACCGGGCGCTGTTTGCCTATGACTATGTCAACAACAGCCATCTTCTCATCGATGCGGACCTGACCAACAATGCCGCAGGTGCCAGCATTGCGGTCGGCACCCGCGGCGTCGGCAGCGGCGCCGCCACGTTTTACAACGGCGTGCTCTATCTCGGCATCGAAAACGTCAATGCCGGCGGCGACGACCGGATCTGGCAGATCACGTTCAGCAATGGCGGTCGCACCGTTGCTGCCGCCGCCACGTTCGGGCCGCTCATCCTCAGCAACGAATGGGGCGATTTCACCATAGACACGGCCAATGGCCGCCTCGTCACCATCGGCGCATCGTCGATCAGTACCTACAGCCTGGCAAACGGGGCGCTGGTCGCCACGCTGCCGAAACCGGCTGGCACAGAGACCGGCGGAGACCAGGCCGGCAATGTCTACATTATCGGCAATTCCATTCAGCGGTTTGATCCCGTCACCGGCCTTGCCGTCGGGTCAGCGGTGACGATGACGACAAATGGCACGACGGCGATCCCGGCGATCAACGACGCAGCCCATTGGGTGCCGCCGGCCGGCACCATCGGCGACAGGATCTTCGACGACAATGATCTCAATGGAACGTTCGGCGCCGGTGATGCCGGCCTCGCCAATGTGACGGTGCAGCTGATCGACGACGTGAACGGCAACGGGTCGGTCGATGCGGCCGACCGGCTGCTGGCCACCGATACGACGGATGGCAACGGCAACTACCTGTTCACGGAGGTGCTTCCGGGCCAATATATAGTGCGCGTCACCGATACGGGCAGCGTTCTGTCCGGGGCTTCAACCACGGGCGGCGCGACCCGCAGCGTTGCGCTGGGCACGATCGGTGCGGCGTCGCTCACGGCCGACTTCGGCTATGACGCGCAGGCGCCGGTGGTGGACCTGAATTCCGGCCTGATGCCAAGTCAGATTATCGCCAATGGCACCAATCCAGGCTTGGCCGGATGGAACATCAGCGGCACCGGCGCCATTGGTAATGGCGGCTTCGCCTGGACGGCCAACCAGGCGACGGGCACGCTCACGCAAACCGGCATCAGCGGCTGGAACATCGGCTCCGCCCCTTCGGGCGCCGCACAGCTTACGTTTGAAACCGGCTGGAGCAACGGCTTCCTTCTCGACATCGTCACGCCCTCGACGCTGGAGGTTTCGATCGGCGGCGTGGTCTATGCCAGGATCTCGACCGGCGTGCTGCTGGGCTCCTATTTCACCGCGACGATCACCTATCTCAACGGCGCCACCGGCTCACCTGCGTCGATGACGGATTCGACGACCGGCAGCTGGGCGCGCACGCCGGTCACCATCGACCTGCCGAGCACCGTTGCGGCACAGGGCGATCTCGTCTTCAGGTTTTCGTCCGTGGGGCCGCTGGTCCTGATGGGCCTTGACGACATCTTCGTCGACAATATCAGCGCCTTTACCAACGTCGATGCCGTCGCCGGGGTCAACTACAGCACCGTCTACACGGAAAACGGTGCGGCGGCGGCCATTGCCGCTCCTTTGGCAGATGTGCGCGATCGCGACAGCAGCGCGATGCGCTCGGCCACGATCGTGCTCACCAATGCGCAGGCGGGCGATCTTTTGACCCTTGGAACCCTGCCCGGCGGCATCACCAGCAGTATCGATACGTCCGTTGCCGGGCGCATCACCATCACACTCACCGGATCGGCGAGCGAAGCGAACTATGCGGCGGCGATCCGGGCCATCACCTTCTCGAACACCGGCGACAATCCGGGCACGGTCAGCCGGGTCATCGAGGTTACCGTCAACGATGGCGCGCAATCGTCAGCCGTTGCAACCTCGACCATTGCCGTCACTGCTGTCAACGATGCTCCCGTCAACAGCATGCCCGGCGGCGGCTGGACGGTGAACGAGGATACGAGCATCGCCCTCACAGGGCTGCAGGTTGGCGATCCCGATGCGAACGCCGGGCCGATGAGTGTGACGCTGAGCGTTGCATCGGGAACACTGACCGCCGGACCGGGTGGCGGCGTGACGGCGGCCGGATCGGGAACCGGGACCGTGGTTCTCACCGGCACGCTCGCCAGCCTCAACGCCTATCTGGCATCGGTTGCAGCGCCGGTTTATGTGCCGGTCGCCAATGCCAGCGGCAGCGTCGCGCTGACCATGACCACCAGCGACGGAGGCAACAGCGGCACCGGCGGGGTCCTGACCAGAGCGGACAACCGGACCATCACCATCAACCCGGTCAACGACGCGCCGGACAATTCTCTGCCGGTCAGCTACAGCACGGCCGAGGAAACGGCCTTGGCGCTGACAGGCCTGTCCATCACGGACGTCGATGCAGCCAGCGGCACCATCACCGTGATGCTCGGCGTCACCTCCGGCACGCTGTCAGCGGCGACCGGTGGCGGCGTCACCGTTTCAGGCGCCGGCACATCGAGCCTGGTGCTGTCGGGCACGCTGGCCAGCCTCAATGCGTTCCTCGCCGCGGCGTCCCGGCCGCAGTTTACCCCGGCGGCAGATTTCAACGGCGCCGTCACCCTGACGATGACGACATCGGACGGTGGCAACAGCGGTTCCGGCAATATCCTCGGCGCCGTCGACACAGCCACGATCACCGTGACACCGGTGAACGACGCGCCGGTGCTCGACCTCGACGCCTCCGGCGCCGGCACCGGCTTCGGTACCACGTTCACCGAGGATGGCGCCGGTGTCGCGATCGTCGATACTGATGTGCTGATCACGGACATCGATAGCGCCAATCTCGCCTCCGTCATCCTGACCATCGACAACGGCCAGAGCGGCGACCTGCTGTCGCTGGCGGGCGCGCCGCCGCCCGGCATGGGTGTGAGCTATGATGCCGCGACTTTCCGGCTGACCCTGTCGGGGCTGTTTTCCAAGTCCGACTATCAGGCAGCCTTGCAGCTGGTGCGCCTCTCATCGTCGTTGCAGGATCCGGTGACGGTGTCGCGCACGATCAGCATCATCGCCAGCGATGGCGCGGCCAGTTCCAATACCGCCATTGCCACGGTGTCGATCGTCGCCGTCAACGATGCGCCGGTCGCCGCGCTGCCGGCCACCTACAGCATCAATGAAGACACGACGCTGACGCTCACGGGTCTGTCCGTGACCGATGCAGACGCGGGATCGTCGACCATGGAGGTGACGCTTTCGGTGAATTCCGGCACGCTTTCGGCGATGGCGATGCCGGGCGTTTCCGTTTCCGGCGCCGGCACCGGCATGCTGACCCTGACGGGGACGCCCGCCGCCATCAACGCCTATCTGGTCAATGGGGCGACCATGCCGGTCTTCACGCCGGTGGCCGATTTCAACGGTACGGTGACCCTGACGATGACCGCCGGCGATGGGTTGCTCACCGGCACCGACACGGCAACGATCACCATTGCCGCGATGGGCGATATTGCCGGGGACGGCGCCAGCACGAACGAGGATCAGTCCCTCGTCATCGACGTCAATGCCAATGACAATTTTGAGAATGCCGGCCATACGATCACCGCGATCAACGGCAGTGCCATCGTCGTCAACGGCATGGTGGCGGTGGCAGACGGCGCCGTCTGGCTCAATGCGAACGGTACGCTCACCTTCATTCCCTCCACCGACTACCATGGAACGACGAATTTCATCTACACGGTGAGCTCCGGCGGCGTGACGGAAACAGCGACCGTGTCCGTCATCGTGATGCCGGTCAACGATGCGCCGATCAATACGGTGCCAGGCGCCGGCACCACCAGCGAGGACGTGGCCCTTGCCATCGGCGGCATCAGCGTGGCGGATGCCGACGGCGGGTTCTTGACGACGACGCTCGGCGTCACCTCTGGCGCCCTGACGGTGGCAGCTGGCTCGGGTGCGGCCATCGGCAATGACGGAACCGCCGTCGTCACGATCAGCGGCACGGCGGCGCAGATCAATGCGGCGCTGGCAGGCCTGACCTATGCGCCGAGGGCCGACTACAACGGGCCGGCCACACTGACCGTGCTGACCTCGGACGGAACGACGGCCGACACCGACGCGATCGCCATCACCATCGCTGCCGTTGCAGACATCACGGCGGACACCGTCTCGACCAACGAGGACACGCCCGTGGCCTTCAACGTCATCACCGGCAGCAATGGCGCGACGGCCGACACGTTCGAAAACCCCAGCCATGCGCTCACCGCCGTCACCCAGCCGCCGGCCGGTCAGGGCAGTGTCAGCTTCCATGCCAATGGCACGATCACCTACACGCCGTCCGCCAATTTCAGCGGCACCACGAGCTTCACCTACACAGTCACCTCAGGCGGCGTCACCGAAACGGCGACGGTCACCGTTACCGTGGTGGCCGTGAACGACGCGCCTGTTGCGACCGTGCCGGGACCGCAGATCGTGGCCGAAGACACGGTGATCGTTTTCTCGGCGGGCGGCGGCAATGCGATAGTGGTCAGTGACATCGACACCAACACTCTGACGATCACGCTCTCGGCGGACAGCGGCGGGCTGACCCTGTCGGGCACGGCCGGCCTCAGCTTCACAACCGGCGACGGCACAGCCGATGGTTTGATGACCTTTTCCGGAACGCGGGCCGCCATCAATGCTGCACTTGCCGGGGCCACCTATACGCCGGTGGCGGACTATAACGGCGCTGCCGAGATCACGGTCTCGGCCTTCGACGGCCAGGCGACCCATACCGGCACAATTGCCGTTACGATCCTCGCGGTCGCGGATATTGTCGACGACACGGCCTCGACGGACGAGGATGTGGCGGTCGCGATCACAGTGCTTGCCAATGACAGTTTCGACAATGCAGGACGGTCGACCACGGCCATCGACGGACTGGCGATCCTGCCCGGCGATATCCTCGCGGTGACCAATGGCAGCGTCGAGCTGCTGCCGGGCGGGCAGCTGCTGTTCACGCCGGGGCTCGCCTTTCAGGGCGTCACCAGCTTCTCCTATACGGTGACATCCGGCGGCGTCACCGAAACTGCGACGGTTACCGTGGCCGTGGCCTCGGTCAACGCGCCGCCGGTCAACACACTGCCACCGGCTTTCATAACACTTGAAGATACGGATACCGGTCTCTCCGGCCTGTCGATCGCCGATGCGGATGCAGGATCGGGCACGGTCTTCGTCACGCTCGCGGTCGATGCGGGCACGCTGGAGGCTACTGCGGCCGGCGGGGTGACCGTGACGGGGAGCGGCACCGGGCAGATCGAGCTGTCCGGCACGGTCGACGACATCAATGCCTATCTCGCCAGCGGCTTGCGTCCGTCGTTCACCCCGGCATCCGGATCGACCGCCAGCGTGACGCTGACGATGACCACCAACGACAATGGCAATACGGGCGGACTGGCGCTGTCTGACATCGACACGGCGACGATTTCGATCACGCCGGTCAACAATGCCCCTGATGGAGCCGATGGTACGATCGCGCTGGACGAGGATGCGATCCACACGTTCAGCGGCGCCGATTTCGGCTTTTCCGACACCGATGACATACCAGCCAACACACTGGCTGCCGTCATCATCACCACGCTGCCATCCAATGGCGTGCTGGCGCTGGGTGGCGTACCGGTGACTGCTGGCCAGACGGTGAGTGCTGCCAGTATCGGCACGCTGACCTTTACCCCAACCGCGAATGCTCATGGCGCGGGTCTTGCAGGTTTCACCTTCCAGGTGCGCGACGATGGCGGCACGGCGAATGGCGGCAGCGACCTCGACCTGACGCCGAACACGCTGACCTTCGATATCCAGGCCGTCAACGATGCGCCCGTCAACACGTTGCCGGTCAGCTTTTCCGCCACCGAAGACACCAATTTCGCGCTGACCGGGCTGCAGATTTTCGACCTGGATGCCGGAGCGGGCACAATGACGGTGACGCTGTCGGTGACTTCCGGGTCGCTCGCCGCAACCACGGATGGGACTGTCACGGTGGCGGGGTCCGGCAGCGGCACGCTGGTGCTGACAGGCACTGTCAGCGATATCAACGTCTATCTCTCCGGCGGCTTCCGCCCGATCTTCAGCCCGGCGGCCGATGCCAATGGCCCGGTCACCCTGACCATGGTGACCGCAGACGGGGGCCATTCGGGAGGCGGCGGCGCGCTCACCGACACGGATACGGCCACGATCGCGGTCGCGGCCATCAACGACGCGCCGGCCGGATCGGATACGTCGATCACGACGGCGGAGGACACGGTTTTTTCAGGAACACTGCCGATGGCGACAGATGCCGACGGTACGCCGCTCACCTATGCCGCAGGCGGCACCGCGCCGGCGCATGGCGTGCGCATCATCCAGCCCGGCGGCACCTATACCTACACGCCGTCGGCCAACTTCAACGGAAATGACAGCTTTACCTACGTGGTCAGCGACGGAACGGTGGATGTGGAATACATTGTTGCCGTCACCGTCACGGCCACCAATGATGCACCGGTGGCCGTCGCTGACAGCGCGGCGACCACGGCCGGTGTCAGCACCGGCTTTGACGTGGTGGCCAATGACACGGATATCGACGGTGACGGGCTGACGGTGTCGCAGGTCAACGGCTCGGCGGCATCGATCGGCCTGCCGGTGGGCGGGTCCAACGGCGGGGTGTTCACCATCCATGCCAGCGGCGTTGCGGTCTTCAATCCGAACGGATCCTTCATCAACCTTGCCGCCGGGCAGACCCGGACCTCCTCGGTCAGCTATCAGATTTCCGATGGCCGTGGCGGCGTCTCGACGGCGACAGTCACCGTTACCGTCACCGGTCTCAATGATGCCCCGGTCTCCTCCGTCATTGCCACACAGACCGGTGAGGATGCGGATGTGGTCTCGCTCGATATATCCGGCAATTTCTCGGATCCTGATATCGGCGACAGCTTAAGCTTTTCGGCCACCGGCCTGCCGGACGGTCTAACCATCAGTGCTGGCGGGGTGATTGCCGGCACCATCGACCCGAACGCCAGTCTCACCGGCGACTATACCGTCACCGTCACGGCCCGGGATGCGGCCGGGGCGCAGACGAGCCGCAGCTTCTCCTGGCTGGTCTCGAACCCGGTGCCGGTTGCCGTCAACGACGCGCTGTCCACCACGGAAAATGCAGCCATCGGCGGCTCGCTGTTCACCAGCAACGGCTTTGGCTCCGACAGCGATCCGGATGACGACACCTTGGCCGTAATTGCCGTCAACGGCAGCACGTCCGCCGTCTCCAGTGCCGTTGCCGGTTCGAACGGTGGTACCTTCACGATCGGCAGCGATGGTAGCTACGTGTTCAATCCGGGCACCAGTTTCGACAATGTGGCCGCCGGGCAGACGCGGACAAGCTCGGTGACCTACACGATCGGCGACGGCCAGGGCGGATTTTCGACGGCGACGGCCACGGTGACGGTTACCGGCGAGAACGATGCCCCAACGGGCGTAAACGACAGTTTCGTCATCAACGAGGATACGGCGGTGGTGCTCGCCGTTCTCGCCAACGATTCCGATATTGATGGCGGCACGCTGGCGATTGGTGCGATCAACGGCACGCCTGTTGTGGCGGGCGATGTGGTGGCGGTCACCGGCGGCACTGTGACGCTCAATGCTCTGGGCACGCTGACCTTTACCCCTGCCCTCAACAGCCATGGCACTGTTTCCTTTACCTACACTGTGGCCGACGGCCAGGGTGGCAGCACGGTGGTCACCGTCAGCGGCACGGTGAATGGCCTGCAGGATGTGCCGGTCGCCATCAATGACAGCTTCACCACCGGCGAGGATATGCCTGTCGATCTCGACGTGCGCCTGAACGACAGCGACGGCGACAATGATGTGCTGACCGTCACCCGCATCAATGGCGTGGCGATTGTGACGGGTGGATCGGTGCCGGTTACAGGCGGGATTGTCACGCTCAACACCGACGGGTCGCTGCGGTTCAGCCCGCATGCCGATTTCTATGGTGCGGTCAGCTTCGGTTATACGGTCTCGGACGGACAGGGCGGCACGGCAACGGCCACGGTCAACGGCACGGTGACGCCTGTGCAGGACGCGCCGACGGCAGGTCCCGACAGTTTCGTGACAGTCGAAGAAAGTGCGATCACCTTCGCGGTGCTCGGGAATGACAGCGATCCGGATGGAGACACGCTGACGATCAGCCACATCAATGGCGTGGCGCTCTTTGCGGGACAGACGCTCGGTGTCACCGGCGGCACGATCCAACTCAACGGCAACAGGACGCTGACCTACACGCCTGTGCTCAATTATACCGGCAATCCAAGCTTCACCTATACGGTCTCCGACGGTCACGGCAATGTCTCGACGGCAACCGTGAGCGGCACCGTGACACCGGTCAACGATGCGCCCGCGGCGCTCGCCGATACGGTTCAGACGACGGAGGATCAGCCGGTATCCTTCAATCCGATCACCGGAGCGGGCACGGTGGGTGCCACGCCCGATCTGGACCCCGATGGCGACGTGCTGGTTGTCACGCGGATCAACGGCCAGGCTATCAGCGCCGGCCAGACCGTGGCGATATCGGGCGGCACGCTGAGGCTCAACACCGTGTTCGGAGCGGTGACCTTCGTGCCATCCGCCGATTTCAACGGGGTGGTTTCGTTCACCTACCGCGCCAGCGATGGCAGCGCTGTATCCGATGCCACGGTGACCATCACCATCGACCCGCAGAACGACGCACCGGTCATCGATCTGAATGGCGCGGCGGCCGGTCTCGACACAGCCGTGCGCTTTCTGGCGGGTGATGCTCCGCTCCGTGTTGCGGCCACCGGTGCTGTCCTGTTCGACGTCGATGGAGACATCCTGTCACTGGACGTGGCGCTGTCAGGTTTTGCCGATGGCGGCAATGAAGTCATCTACCTCGGCGGCGCTGTCAGGATCATCTATGGCACGGCCGCCAGCGGCACGCTGTCCTTTGGCGGCACGACATTCCGCTATACCTATGATGGGACAGGCAGCCTGCATATCGAGAATGACGCAGGGCAGACCGTGCCGCTGCCCGGGGCTGACGCCGGCGCGCTGGTGCAGGCGATACACTACGAGAACCGGAGCGGCGCTCCGAGCAACGGCACCAGGGTTCTGCGCTTTACCCTGACCGATGATCAGGGCCTCGCCTCTGCGGCGGCCGTTGCGACCATCGGGGTCGGCATGGAACCGGTCGTGGAGGTCGCCAGCATCCCCGTGCTTGAAATGGACCCGCCGGGCAACCCTGACGATCCGAAAGCGACGTTTCCGCGCCGGGCCATGCTTCGCCCCACCGGGTTCTCCATCAACTCGATGATGGCGGATCTGGACGGGATTGCCGACGACATCACGCCGCAGGCGGCGGTTCTGGATGTCGTCCACGCGGCAGAACGGCACTGCGCCGGCGATCCGGCACTCGAATACGGAGCGGTTCTGTCTCTGGTCCGGGAGATCGGTGAATGGAAGGAAAGCGGCCGGCGGATCGATGACCTGACGGCAGGTTCTCCGGGTGACAGTGCGGGCCGGTTGAGCGTCGATACGATCGTGCACGGCGGCTCATTCTATATCATGCCGTCTCCTGCGGCCGGTATGGACAAGGCGTCGCTGCGCGTGACCCTTGCCGATGGCAGACCCCTGCCCGGCTGGCTGCAGATGACGCAGCAAGGCATGCTGATCGGCCGCCCCCCGGCGGGCCTACCCTTCATCGACATTCTTGTTCGCGGCTCTTCATCGGACGGCGCCATCAGTGAAACCATCCGCATCGATCTGCACACAGGCAGTGCTGAGCAGCGCGAGAGTGACGAGAGGACGGAGCATGGGCCTGGCCTTTTTTCCGATCGCCTGCGCCGTGAACTCGGTCCGGAAAGCCGCCCGCCGTCCTCGCTGGCACTGGCGCTGGAGAGCTGGAGCGACGTTTCGCCTAATTTTTAAGCCTGCGGGATAATGCTGTTATTTTAGGCTATTACGCATTGCGCAAATTGCTGCACTGCGTCATGGATTGCCGCATGGCTTATCTGGACCTCACCATTCTCGTGATCGATGAGAACGCAATCCGCGCCTCCATCATCGAGGAAGGATTGCGCGAGGCGGGGCATGTGCGGGTGACCGTCGTGCACGAGGTCAACGGCATTGCCCGCATCATCGAGACGCTGCAGCCCGACGTGATCTTCATCGACCTAGTGAAGACCCCTCCGGGGCAACGGGCCGCGTGACGCTGGTGGGCGCCGGTCCCGGCGACGCGGAGCTGTTGACGCTGAAGGCGGTACGTGCGCTGCAGGCGGCCGATGTCATCCTGTTCGACGATCTGGTTTCAGCCGACGTGCTGGAGCTTGCCCGCCGCGAGGCCAAGCGAATGCTGGTGGGCAAACGCGGCGGCCGCAGCAGCTGCCGTCAGGAAGATATCAACGACATGATGGTGAAGCTCGCCAAGGCCGGCAAACGCGTCGTGCGGCTGAAATCCGGCGACCCGATGATCTTTGGCCAAGCCGGCGAAGAAATCGCCCATCTCGACCGCGAAAGCATACCGGTCGATGTCATCCCCGGCATCACGGCGGCCAGCGCCATTGCCGCCCAGCTCGGCATTTCGCTCACCCACCGCGACCACGCGCAATCGGTGCGCTTTATCACCGGCCATTCGCGCATTGGCGGCCTGCCAACTAATGTGAACTGGGCAGCGGTTGCCGATCCGATGACGACGACGATTTTTTACATGGGCGGCCGGACGGCGCCGCTGATTGCCGAACGGCTGTTGGCCGAGGGCCTGCCCGGTTCGACGCCGGCGCTTATCGTCAGCGACATCAGCCGCCCGGCACAGGCCGAATGGCGCGGCACGCTGGCTGATATTCCCGAGGGGATTGCCACGATTGGCTATGAAAACCCTGTGCTGATTGCTGTCGGCCGTGCCTTGGCGGCGCGCTCGAGCGCCACCATCGGCGGCACGACCGCTGAACAGCCAAAAATCCGCGCAAGAGGCGGCCGCTGATGCCGGGCCAGTGCTTCGTTCTGCTGTTCCTGATTCTGGCCATCGTGCTGAGCTGGCCGCGTTGCGCCGCGATATTCCGGCCGGATGCGGGATTGATGGTTGCGGCCTCGCCGCTGACGATGGTTGCCACTGCCGTCAGCCTCACGGCGCTCGGGCTGGCATTTGCAGAGCACGGGCTCTGGCTTGGAAGTGCGACCGTGGTGACAGGCCTACTCATCGCGACCGCCCTGCGCGGACCGGCGCCGGTCATTTCCGTCGCGCTGTCGGCTATCAGCTTTGCAGCGTTCTTCCAGCTCAGATCAGCGCTGATATTCTAGAGCGCTTCTGCCGGCCGCTTTCGCATCATGCCCGGCAGCGCCGTTCCGCCGGTTCCGTAGAGGCTGGCGCCATCGGCGCAGGCGGCGACTTCCTCACCCTTGCGCCTGATCTCACCCTCGCGGGCGTTGGCCATGGCTTCTATCGCCTGATAATCGTCCTTCTGGCCGATGTTGGTGCCGATGGCGATGGAGGTGACGAAGGCGGAGTTCATTTCCAGAGCCGGGCAGATGCGGGCGAGCGCCACCACGTCGGCGATCTTTTCCATGGCGTTCTGACGGGCGTCGCGGGCGGGGGCTGCAATGGACAGATAGGCCGGAAGGGCGAAGGCGGTGCCTGTGAGGGCGAGCAAACCAAGTCTCATCGTGTGAGTCTCCAGTGTCCCTCCCGATTCGAAGTGTGACGGATTGACGACAATTCGCAAGTGCTAATTGCTGCACCGCACCATAATTCACCCCCGTGAACGAAAACGGGGTCCGCAGGCGTACTGCGGACCCCGGCAAAAAGCGCCCGGCTGGAGTGCGGGCGCTTCCTTGTCCTGATGTTTTATGCGGCCGACGGGGCCGGTGCCCGGCGGCGGCCGATGGTCATCTGGGTGAGCACGAAGGCGCCGACAGCGCAGACCGCGATGCCGCCGGCCATGGGCAGGGGTGACCCGTCAAACACGAGGCTGACGGCGACCATGGCGACGGCTGCCGTGACGAAGTGCAGCGTGCCGAGCAGCGCCGAGGCGGTGCCGGCGATCTCGCCATAGTCTTCCATCGCCAGCACCGCCGAGGTCGGGATGACCAGACCGAGGAAGCCGTATCCGATAAAGAGGAACGTCGCCATGACCGGCAGCTGGTTGAAGCCAAGCCCCATGACGACGGCCATGGAGGCCATGGTCAGGGCGAAGGCCGCGAGCGCGCCGCGCATAACGCGGACGAGACCGAACTTGCCGCCGAGCCAGCCGGTCATCTGCGACACGGTGAAGAAAGAGACCGCGTTGATCGAGAAGGCAAAACTGTACTGGGTCGGCGTCAGGCCATAGTGATCGATCAGCACGAAGGGCGAGTTGGCGAGATAGACCAGGAAGCTGGAAATGCCGAGGCCGCCGATGAAGGTGAGCGTCAGGAAGTTGCGATCCTTCAGCAGCAGGGCATAGGCCGACAGAGCGCTACCGATGCTGCTTGTCGCCCGTTCCGCCTTCGGCCGGGTTTCCTTGAGCTGCGTCGACAGCAGGACGAGGCCGATGAAGGCGGCGATCATCACGGCCCAGAAGACACCACGCCAGCCGTAAAACTCGATGACGGCACTGCCGGACAGCGGCGCCAGGATCGGCGAGATGCTGAAAACCAGCATCAATAACGACATCAGCCGAGCGGCTTCGACGCCGGTGTGCATGTCGCGGACGATGGCGCGCGGAACGACCATGCCGGCGGCACCGCCTATGCCCTGCAGGAAGCGAAAGGCGATCAGCGTCTCGATGTTGGTGGCGAGCGCGCAGCCGACGCTGGCGACGGCAAAAAGGCCGATGCCGAGATAGAGCGGCGCCTTGCGGCCCCACATGTCGGACAGCGGCCCGTAGACGAGCTGGAACAGGGCGAAGGAGATGAAGAAGGCAAGCAGGCTCATCTGGACGAGCGTATTGTCGGCGCCGAGATCCTGGCCGATGGACGGCAGGGCCGGCAGATACATGTCGATGGCAAAGGGACCGATGGCCGAAAGTAGGCCAAGGATGAGAGCGGTGCGGAAGAAGGATGTGTTCATGGCGATCGTCTTTCGAAAAACGGCAGCGCGGGAGCAAAGGCTCCCCGCTGCGCTGTTCTCGGGAGGGTTTAAAACAAGGGTGCCGTACCGGCGCGCAGGCTTGGGAGGATCTGCGCGCCGGTACGGCTATAGCGTCAATTATTTTGGACACTAATGTAAAATTAGACAGTGTTGTCTAAAACGTCAAGAGCGATTATCTTAATGAGATGAAAAGCACCACAACACTTTTGAACCGGGACGACAGACCCGGTGAACCAAAGAGCGCCGGTCACACGATGAAGGGCCAGTGCGCCAAGCGCGTCTCCATTCTGGATGCCGCCGCGCATGTCTTCTGCCGCGAAGGATTCTCCGGCGCCAGCCTCGACGGGATCGCTGCGGAAGCATGCGTCTCGCGCCAGACGATCTACAACCACTACCGCGAGAAGGAAACGCTGTTCATGGCCGTCATGGACGACGTGATGGGCCGCGCCAATGCGATGCTCTTTTCCATCCTCTCCACCTTCCCGGAAAATGCCGACAATCTGGAGGAGGATCTGGCCGCCTTTGCCGCCCGGCTGCAGGCCAATTACATCCACAATCAGGACGGAAAATTCCTGCGCCGGCTGGTTCTGTCGGAGGGCGAACGTTATCCGCATCTGTTCGAGGCGTGGCGCCAGCTGGGGCCGGGCAAGATCAACTCGGCACTTGGCGCGCTGTTTGCCCGCCTCGCCCACACCGGCGCGCTGGACATCGACGATTGCGACATTGCCGCCCGGCAGTTTCTGGCGCTGGTCAATGCCGACCTGCAATGCGGCACGATGTTTGGCGACATGCCGACGCCCGCCTCTCTGGAAACGGCCTCGCGCAACGCGGTGCGCACATTCCTGCGCGCCTATGGCAATCCGTACAGCGGAACGATCAGCCAGAAGAGCCGGGCCGTCTCATCTCAGTAATTTTTTAAAGCAGGGAATTGTTAAGGCTGAATGCGCTTTGCGCGGGATTTGCGGCTGGGCGCGATGGAGCGCCCTTGATTTCCAGGCAGGAGACGCCACCTCTGGACTGTCGATGCCTATCCCCGGCATCGGCGTTCCCCTCTGGAGGCTAACATTTGCCTTCAAACCTCAGCCAGGCACATTGCCTGGCTATTTTTTTTTGAAATGAGCTGAATAATTCCGGCTCTCACGCCGGAAGCCTGTGCCGGATTACGGCAGGATCTAACCCTGCCCAGAGAACCCGGCATTGCAATTCGGCTGTTTCAGTTGACCGCCCAGAACGTGGGAAGATAGGCCATCGCGAACAAACAAACCGAAAAAGTCATGAACAACGAACCAGTTAAGACGTATTTTGCCATATCTGCGTACCTCCAATGAGACTGAGTCATATCAGATAATGCAGAGGTTGGCTGTAAAATTATTGTTACGTTCGACATGTTTCCTGAACGTAACCTGAATGGACCACTCAAATCCGTTCATTTTCAATTTTTTTTCGCAGGTGCGAAGAGCTAAAAAGTCGCGAATCCGGCGCTGAATGCGACAGGACTGTTACAATGGACCCTAAAGCACGATTGCTCAAACAAATTCGGTGTGAGCAGGTTTTTGTGAACAGCTAAGCCGGCAAACGGCAGTTCAGAAATCAACAGGGCGAGGATATTGGGCAGCACATCACGGGTAGAGGCGGCGCATAGGGGGCCGAAGCCGAACACCTGATACAACTGGATTGTGCACAACCGGGTGTTCAAGCTGGTCGGAGTGAGAGGATTCGAACCTCCGACCCCGTCGTCCCGAACGACGTGCGCTACCAGGCTGCGCTACACTCCGTGACCAGCGGCGCTTCTATAGAACAGGGTTTTTAATTCCACAAGCGCGATTTCCGAAAAAGCCGCTGACAGGCCGTGGTGACATATTTGTTTCTGGCCCAAATTTTGCGTCGAGATCAGGGTTCGGCCGATTTCCTTTCGCCGGATTCCGCGCTACAGGCTGCTGAAGCGCGATTTGACGGCGGACAGGCCGGCGCGGGCATCGGCGAGAGCCGGGGGATTAAGGGATCTGGAGAGAAGAATGAACGTTCGCATGACGATCGCCGCCGGCCTTGTGCTGGTTCTTGCAAGCTGCACGACCGCCAGCGTCGGACCGGCCAACCCGTTGAAGGCGCGCTGGGTCGGCAAGTCGGCCGGCGAATTTTTCGCGGCCTTCGGACCGCCTTTGAGCGATGTTTCAAGCGGCCGCTCGACGCTCTATTCATGGCGCGGCGGCTTCCGCAAGCAGAAGGTCTGCGCCGTCGATCTGGTCGTCGGCAGCGACTATCGTATCGACAGCATCAAGACGACGCGCGATCATCCGGGCAAGGACCCGAAGGGCCCGACCCATTGCGAAGAGGTGCTGGACGCCGTTGCGGCCAACTAAGCCATCGCACACACCCTTTCGACAGAAGGCCCGCCGGATCCACACCGGCGGGCCTTCTTGCGTTGTAGGCCTGTCACCCCGGGCACAGCATGAGCCCCGCAGATCGGGCAGAAAGAGACAGCCGGACATGCCGGCACACTCTTTCGCCGCGCACGTCCAGCAGCAGTTTCCTGTTGCTGGGTGAGGTTTCCGGCACATCGACCGGAGGCTCCCTTGTCCGCGCTGCCACATTCCCGTATATCGGGCCCATCCGACGAAGCTGCGGCTGCTGACCCCAGATCTTTGCGGAGAACCATCATGAAAACCACAGATGAACAGTCTGCGATCCGTCACGCCATCGTGTCGGGTCATGCGGTGCGCTCGGTCGTGCCGGACAATGAGCCGGAACGGCACCGGGCCCGTGCACTTGCCGATCTCCAGGCCGCCCTGCCCTCGGCCTCCCTTCTTAACAAGGGCGGGGGCCTCAACAATGGCAAGGGCCGCATCAGCGCCGTCGTCACCACGCCGGATTTCCACGCCGGCAAACCGGTGCCGGTCGGCGTCGTCGTCGATGCCAAGGGCATCATCATGCCGCACCTGATCGGCAACGATATCGGCTGCGGCATGCGGATGATCGTTCTCGAGGGCATCACCGAGAGCGACCTCGGGCCGGATCTCGAGCGCCACCTGCGCCATGTGCATTTCCAGGGCGGGCGCGACGTGGCGCTGACCGGCCGCGACCGTGAGGCGGTGCTGCGCGAGGGCATTCCTGGCCTGCTGGAAAGCCTCGGCAACGGCCGCAAGGGCCTGCTGGCCAAGCTCGACATGGCATCAAGCTGGAAGGATGTCGACCGCACATCGGATGACGGCTTTTTCGTCACCGATGGGGTCGATGCCGATTTTGCCGATTACGCCGACCCTGATGGCGGCACCCGGCATGATGCGATCCTCGGCACGATCGGCGGCGGCAACCATTTTGTCGAGTTTGGCGTCGTGCACGGCATCGAGGATGGGACATTTGCGGCCGCCGCCGGCCTGCGCACCGGCACTGTCGTGCTGGTCGTGCATTCCGGCTCGCTCGATTTCGGCCAGCGGGTGGGCACGGCGGTGAAGGAAAAGCTGCATGCGCTGCGCCGGCCGGGCGAGGACGAGCGTGTTCTCGGCCTTTCCGACCGGCCGGAGCTTGCCCGGCGCTATCTCAACGGGCTGGCGAACGCCGCCAATGCCGCCTTCGTCAACCGCCTGCTGATCGGGCTTTCGGCGATCGAGGCGCTGGAGCGCACCGTGGGGCGCTCGATCGGCCATCACCTGGTCTATGACGCGCCGCACAACACGATCTGGCAGCGCGACGACGTCATCCGCCACCGCAAGGGCGCCTGCCCGGCGCGGGGACCGGGTGCCCTTGCCGGTTCGCCCTATGAATGGCTGGGCGAGCCGGTGATCCTGCCAGGCTCGATGGGGGACGGCACATGGCTGTTGAAAGGGCTAGGTTCGGCCGAAGGGCTGGAGTCGGCGGCCCATGGTGCCGGGCGGCGGCTGTCGCGCGGCGACGCCCGCAGCCAGGCGATCGTGCCGGAGCAACTGCGCATCGTCGGTCCGGTCGATCTCAAATCGCCGGCCCTGCGCGGCCGGGCCGATATCATCAAGGAGGTCGAGGGCCGCCTGAACGAGGAAGCGCCGTCCGCCTACCGGCCAATCGAAAGCGTGGTAACGCCGATGGTCGAGGCCGGGCTGGTCGGCCGCGTCGCCAAGATCAGGCCGGTCCTGACGGTCAAGGGTTAACGCATCTCTCCCGAGACCGGCGCGCGGTTTTGGGAGAGAACATTGATAAAAGACTATTCTAAAGCGCATCGCATGAAAACGGATTCATGCGATGCGCTTTAGATCTTTGTTCTTATGCAAGTCTTTATCCCAAAACCGCGTCCCACTTTTGGGAGACATGCATTAAAGTACAGCACCGAACCTGTTTCCAGCGATGTGCTTTGTCTTTCAACGAGACGCCGTTCGAACCGGCGCTTTTTACAGCTTACTGCACTATACGGCGCGCAATCTTCTCCTATATTCCCTCACATTGTTGGACCACCCGAAAGGGCGACAACACGTGATGCTGGGAAGTGAGACCGTGCGTGTACGTTACCCCTGAAAATTCCGTCGATGCGATCCAGCGCATAGCCTCCGTCCCGACCATTCTGGATGTCGTGTGCCAGACGACGGG
The DNA here is from genome assembly GCA_030655075.1 of Pararhizobium sp. Classification (GTDB taxonomy): domain Bacteria; phylum Pseudomonadota; class Alphaproteobacteria; order Rhizobiales; family Rhizobiaceae; genus JAURWE01. The sequence continues at coordinate 7,965 of JAURWE010000066.1, read as the reverse complement.
CATGGGCTTTGCCGCGATCGCGCGCGTCACCGAGGACCGCTGGATCGCCTGCGGCGTGCGCGACGAGATCGCCTTCGGGCTGCAGCCGGGCGGCGAACTGAAGATCGAGACGACGATCTGCCACGAGATCCGCCGGCATCGCGAACCTGTCGTCATCGACAATGTCAGCCTGGACCCGCTCTATGCGTCGCATCACACGCCGGCGCTCTATGGCCTGCAAAGCTACATTTCCATGCCGATCACGCTGGCCGACGGCACGTTTTTCGGCACGCTCTGTGCCATCGACGTCGTGCCGCGGTCGCTGAATACGCCCAAAACGCTCGGCATGTTCAAGCTGTTTGCCGATCTGATTGCCTTCCATCTCGATGCCCAGACGCAGCTTGAAAGCTCGCAGAACCTGCTGGCCACCGAAAAGCACGATACAGGCCTGCGTGAGCAGTTTATCGCGGTTCTGGGGCACGACCTGCGCAATCCGCTTGCCTCGATCGACGCCGGCACGCGTGTGCTGCAGCGGGCGGTTCTTGACGACAAGTCCAAAACCGTGGTGGCGCTGATACAGGGCAGCGTCAAGCGCATGGCCGGCATCATCGACAACGTGCTCGATTTCGCCCGCGGCCGCATGGGCGACGGTGTGCCGATCGAAAAATTGCCGGATGTGGCGCTGAAGCCGGTGCTGGAACAGATCGTGGACGAGATGCGCGCGGCGCATCCGGACCGGGCAATCCAGACAGATCTGTCTGACGGCGTGGCTACGTGCGATCCGATCCGGATCGGCCAGTTGTTCTCGAACCTGCTCTCAAATGCCGTCACGCATGGCGCGCCGGAAAGCCCGATCTATGTGACCGGCAGTTTCGCCATGGGGAAGTCCGGTACGCCAGAATTCCGGCTTGAGGTTGCCAATTCCGGCGAAGCCATTCCGGAAGCGGTGCTCGACACGCTGTTCAAGCCCTTCGTCCGCTCGTCGGCCCGCGCCAACCAGCAGGGTCTGGGCCTCGGTCTCTACATCGCATCGGAAATCGCCAAGGCCCATGAGGGCACCCTGTCCGCAAGCTCGACAGCGTCAGGAACACGCTTCATGTTCCGCATGGGGGTCTCCACCCCACTGCGATAATCGTTTCAAAAGTCCAGCCTTTTGAAGGCACGGCAACAGGGGCGAGACGTCACGACCTGCCGAACCAACTTGCTGGATGATTCGAATCTAGAAATGGCGCGGCGACAGAACTCTCCGGTCCTTTCGGTCAACCTGCGCCAATTGTTATGCGGCCGTTTTCGCCAGTGTCCGCTTGCGCACATCACCCGGCGTAGCAACCTCCAATAAAGCCATCTGGATCAGGTATGAAATGAGGGTCTCGTCGTTCTGGTCCGACATCAGTTTCGCTATAGTTAGGAATTCCTTAATAACGGTGCGATGTGATTGCATGCTGTTTCCCCTAGATTTGCAACATGCGTGACTTTACTCTGATACTGATGCCGCTCAACTAGTAGAATTTAACTATGATAATCCATAAGTGTAGTTTAACTACAAAATGACCTTAACAATCTTCGCCATTTGTCCGGTTCCTGACAATACTTCGCTCTTGACATGCAAACTGTACGTATAATTTCAGGCTTGGAACAAAAAAAGCCCGCCAGCTGGGCTGGCGGGCTTTCGATTCGAACAGGTTTATCAAATATCAGCTGTTGTCTTCAGTCGGCGCGGCCGGGCCGTTCTTCTTGATCGATTCAATGGCGTTCTGGGCGCTTGCCTTGCTGGAGTAGCCTTCGGTCGAAAACATCACTTCGCTGTTGTACTTGAAGCGAACCCGATATTCGCCGGCTTTGTCTTTGTAGATTTCAAATTTATGGGCCAAGGGGTTCATCCTCCCGCACGTGTGAATCACAGCAGTGAAGGTGCCAGTTGCAGAGACGATTGACAAGCGCGGATGCAGGCTCAAGGCCGACGAGCGGGCGCCGGGTGCCGCTCAGACACCCGGCATAAAGGCACACGCAATTCCGTCCGACCAAGAACCAATGTGCGCATCTGACGTATTTTATCGACAATAATACTGAATATTGGGGCCATTTATCTTCATCCCAGACAAATGGATCCCTATAAATCGCTATATAAGTCGCGGGTTACGCTCTGTAGATTCTCCGGCATGAGTTCTCTACACCGGCAACATGACTGTGCCGGAAGACGCGCGCACGCGGATCGGTTCTCGCGGGTACAATTTAACGGAACGGGTGGCACGCCGCTCTCCTTGTGGAACGGACATAATTTCAGAACAGCGGCCCTGAGTATTCTTTAGAAATTTCCGCCCGTCATGGCGGCCTTACAACAAAAATTGCCGTGGCTCGGCCTGTGTTCATGCGTCTCTGGGCCACCCCAATCCTCTTTGATGGAACAGATTTTCATGAACCAGACGACATTTGAAACCCATGCAGGGAAAGCCCGCCTTTCCCCCATCTCCGGGGGAACATACACTTGGAAGGTCGATCAGGACGTTGTCTATGCCGACGCGACGGTGGCGCGGCTTTTCGGACTGCCTGTCGACGCCGCGAAGAGCGGACTGCCGATCCAGCGGTTTCTGACGGCCATCCATCCCGACGATCTGGAGCGGGTGTCGGTTTCCATCACCTCCGCCATCGAGACCGGCGATGTCTTTCGCCAGGACTACCGCGTCATCCCGGCGCCCGGCCGCATCGTGCCGATCCTGGCCATGGGACAGTGCTTCCGCAATGCCGACGGCAAACCCGTCGAATATGCCGGCATGCTGTTCGATCTCTCTGTGGGGACCTGCAAGGAGGCCCATGAGGAGGAGATGGTGGAGAACTGCATCTCGGCTTTTCAGGCGGCAAAACGGGCCGGCAACGAGCTGGTCGCCTATTTTCTGTCGATGGCGTTGATCGATATCGGCCAGAAAGCTGCAACCGGCATGGTGCCTGCCCTTACCGAACATTGACCTGAAGCCGCTGTCAAACGTGGCCGCGCGACGATCATTCTGTAGCGATACATAGAGCGCATGGCGTGATAGACAGCATCATACCATGCGCGTCTGCACGTTGTTTCTGCGCAACCTTTCCCAAAATCTGCGCTGTCTCAGAGACGGGCAGTCATCCATGACAACCCCTGGGACAAGCTCTGGGACAACCTCTGGGCGGCGATTGACTCACACCCGAAATCAGAACATTATAAGAACATGCTGGCCGATGCGGGCCGCCAATCCGACACGCAACAAGGGAGAGCTGCTGTGCTTGCACAACAGAACGACGACGCACGCCCGCAAGGACCGACACTGGAACAGGAAGCGGAAAAAATTCTCGAACTGCACGGCGGCGACGGCGCCGAGGCGGTGATGACGCTGCTGGTCGAACTGGATGCGCTTCAGGACCGGCTGCAGATCGCCAACATCGCCATGGGGCGCGGGTTTACGCGCGGGTGGAAGGCTTGAAGGGGGGGGCCGCACCAAAGGTGCCGGGCATGTTTGACAGGCGACACAAAAGACGTGCCGATGTCGCACCTGCCGCCGCGTCTACCAGTCTGACCGCAGACTCCATCACGGCCGGAGAAAACAGGCCATTCTGCATCTGGCGCGCCGCAAAGCGGCTGGCTGCCGACAGCGAATAGGCCGCAAGCTCCATAACATCCTGATCCAAGATCACTCAAAACTTTTTCAACTTTTTCTGCATCACCTGCAAGTCGCTTCAGAATGAAATCCGCCTCATTTATTGTCGCATCGACTTGCGTAGGAGACGCAGCGCGGCGAAAAGCTGCAATCGCATCGGCCTCGGTCGGCCCTTCGATGTCCCAATCTTGATTGGAATAGCCACTTAATAATTACTTGAGTTGATCAAAACTCTCGTTCATGGATTTGCGTTTGCCGCAAGGTCGTTACTAAATGTAGTCTATTTCGGCTCTGTAGTTTTTTTCGATCCGCTCTATCAAAAGAGGTGCGCTTGGAAGTGAGGGGCCCTTCGGATATTTTTTCTCCTCTTTAGTCAGAGGTCTGTGCACCTTCCATTCTTTCTCCCCGTCCCAAAAAAACCACATCGTGTCATCCCCTTTAAGATTGTTCGTAGCCCGAAAGATCGGGAAAACAGCGAATCTTTCGGGAATAGGCACGTTAGCAACAAGTGAGAAAAACCCCTGTTTTACTGCATGCTGTATAAGAAACGTTGTAATAAATTGAGGCTCTTTTGACACCAATTCATGAAAATCCTTTGGGACCTGGTCGAAAAACTCCCGAAAAATAGCGACCACCCACCCCCATTTGGCATGTTTGTGGGTAACGAGCCCGTAGCATATACCTTCTGATGTCACCACTTGAAATACGTCACCGTTTTTTACTTTATTTCTATTTAACATAATTAATTGGCCCATTTGTAGTCAACGCTGTCAAGTAGCTCTTTGCCGCGAATTAGGGACTGTTCGTACGCGGTCGGATCGCGCGCCGGAGAGATCGAATTAATTTTGTTCAGGAGCGTTCCGTTATTTTTTTCAAGACCGTAATAATGTATCAGCATTTGTTCGACCGCTCGAGCGTCAGCACGAGATAAATTCGACAGACCAGGAATAGTTTCAATCTCAATACGTGTTTTGCTCATATGTTCTGCGCCACGCCGCATAACATCATCAGTGATCCCCACATATCGAGTCACGCCATCAACGACGCAAATATAGACGCATGTATTACCCCCTATATCTACTGTATTTGCCGCAATCAGCGCTTCACTATTTGCAGCCTTCCTTACTGACAGATCAATCGCATCCACCGCTTCGTCAAGCAACCGCTTGCCGCCTGCGACCGCAGTTCCGCCAATTGCGAAGACGGTCTGAACGCCGGTTACCTCAGCGTAGGCAGCCTCGGTAACCGCGTAGCCTGCAGCCTTTGCGCAAGCCGCAATTGCGCCGCTACAGGCGCTCATCGCTGCGGCAACTTCGGGTGCTGCAACGATCACTGCACCGCCGATGACAACTGCCACGATGCCCTTCGTGGTGACGCTGACAACGCGCCCGATCCGTTCATTACGGGCAAGCTTCGTCATTGCCTGGTAGTTTTCGGCTGGCCCACCAAGCGCCGTATTCGCAACGGCTGGCGCGGTTGTAGTTGATGATATTGGCGAGGTTTTCGCCGAGTGCGGCCATGGCGGCGACGTCGATGTCGCCAGAAAGCTTGGTATACTCGTCCCTGGTGATCTCCTGCCAGGTGGCGGCGTCCTTGTTGATCGCAGCAAGGAGCTGTTCGGCGGCGGCCTTGTCGGCAGCGGTGTCCTTCACACCATCCTTGTCGCCATCGTGTATGGTGACATCGAGCGAACCGGCAGCATCGAGCGTCGTGCGGGTCTCGCCCTGCTTGTCCCTGTTCTCATAGGAGAAGCCGGCGGTGTCGAGGCCTTTGCCTTTGATGCCGAGTGAGCCGCCGACGTTGAGGTACTGGTCCGTGTCGTGATTGTCGGAGACCGTCAGCGTGCCGGTGTCGAGGCGGATGTCGCCGTCGGTCGCCTGCAGCAGCGCGCCCTGTAACGATACGATCAAACTCTGATTTGGGCATCATAAAGGCCTCGGAGTCACCTGCCGTCCTATAGCGATCCATTGCTTCTCTTGAGGCAAATCTTACAGCGCCATCATCATCGAACAGCGAAGGAATGAAGATCAGCTCTCCTGATTCTGGATACGTTTCGCCAAAAATTCTGCGAAGTTCTCGGCATATGCTACTCGGTACTGACCTCTCCGCACGTAAACTGCATATTCACCATCGTCAGAAGACACTGACACATCCAGTGTAAAAATTTCACCGAAGTCATTGGCGCACAACGCTATCTCAGTCGCAGAGATAAAACCTGACTCCCTAAAGCGGCATGTATTTACGGCTATGTCGCCTGCCGACTCCGGCCGAAAGACTCGATAAATGGAAAAGATTTCTTCACCATAAATTTCACCCCCACCATAGTTATTGACAAACCAAAGATAACTAGGCGGCAATTTTGCCCTCACACGATCTTCGGTTTCTTGCACCCTAGTTGCAGTGGGGTTCAAGTCACAATTTCCACTACCAAACTCAACCGCCTTGTCACGATTGAGATCAATTAACTCTGCCAGGCTACCAAAATCCATTAGTTCCCCCAATTTGCAGCCCTATCTTGCCAATATTGCTTGGACCAAGTGTTAAACTGGCTGCGGTTGATCCCTGATGGTAATTGTCCTGGGTTGATATGAATGACGCCAGAATTTTGCTGATGGAACGTCTGGGTGATTTCGGCGATAGCTCCATTCTGGGTTTGCGTCATATGATGGAGGTTTACCGAATTGCCATCAGTCCCAATCGGCGCACGCCCGGACGCCATCCGTTGCAGGTTGGTCCCCGTCACTTCTTGAAGCCACAGGATCATGGCACAGCCATAGCCGGAGGCACCCACGCTTGAGAAGCGGGAATGGACTGGCGGCAAATGCTGAATTTTGACCAAAGGATTAACGCTACATTGTCGCTTGACACCGAAAACTTCAATGACCCGGTCCAACATATCAGAAGCGACATCTGCGCATTGTGTACCGAAGCGCATAAGCAAGCATCGTGCGCGACGCCGGAGGCCGCTCGTTCTGCACCGTCCACATGCAAACATATCTGATTGAGGAGAGGAAGCGGGGAGTCAGACCGCTAGCTTTCCCTCTGAGAGATCAAGCAAGAATCTAAACAGACCGGCGTCGAAAATCCGTTCGACCCCCGGGCCAACCGCACAAATCTTGGTTGCAGGCGATACCGAGGTATCTAGATAGAAGTAAACTCCACTGCCATCATCACAAATAGGGACAAAGCTTTGCCGATCAGCCCCAACTTGTCCCCATTCCCGCAACTTCTTGGTCACTGCAACAACATCCTCCCATTGGGGTGAACCGTTATCTTCTGCTCTCAGGAGCCCATACAAGTGGACACCATCTGCCAGCACAGCACCATACTCTTGCAATATTTCGCGATATTCGGACGGGAACTTAACACCCAGCTCAGCTTCAGCCTGTGCAATTACAAAATCATCAACAGAACCAGAGACAATCCCCGCACGACATAATTGATGAAATTCTTCACGCTCTGTTCTCATGATTTCTACCCTACGACATGGTTTGTCCGGAATTCACGAAATCTTGGTATCGTTGCTTCCAATATGTGTCAGAATATCCGGGCTGACGCAAAGGGCCTCCCGGTCCCGGATCTGGGCCGCGACTAGAACAACCCTCAAGCAGTTGTCTAAATTGATAAACCCGCGTTACTTATCTGTTCTTGGGCATCCCAGTCTTCGGGAGCAGGTGTTGAGCTAAACCACCTCGCATCGCGATCAATCACCCATGAACGTCTCAATCTTAAGAAATCCTGCTCGTTGCTTTTCTCTGAGTACTCGTATCCGGATTGCGATCCGCAAGCGGGGCATATCTCGAATGTAGTTAGGCCGTACTCATCAAAGACTTGAAAATCAGGATATCCACACACCGGGCATCCCGTCTGACTATCCTTACTGTGCATTGAAATAATCCAAATTCGAGGGGTATCCATGCACCGCTGGATCAGGGACGTAGTACGTTCGCACCGTACCGTCAGACGAAACAACCCCGAAGGCGTCTGTTGTTGGGTCATACCTCACGACGTCGCCATTGGCGCGAATACGTTCCAGTGTGTTAGACCCCCCGTGATCCGGTCAGGAAGTCATCCGCCATTTGCTGATACTGGGTCGATGATGTCGCTCCAAAATCTGCTCCATGCCTATTGAAATGGTCGTCAAGTTTAGCTTGATCCGCAAATCTCGCCCCTGTTCCTCTCTTAGCGCCCTCTGCGCCACCTATCTTTCCGTTCTCGTTTGCGCTCCGCAGACCCAGACTGACATATGCGGCGGTTATGACAGCCTCGGACAGGTAATTTAACGCCTGCCCCTTGAGGAAGCAACCTGAGGCTCCTCCGGTGTCCTCACAATAGGAAGCGCCGGCCAGAACATTGAGAA
>JAURWE010000063.1 GCA_030655075.1 Pararhizobium sp. | reverse complement strand
GGACGCCTTGCCCATCTCGGCGGCTTCCTTCTCGAACTTCTCGATGGTACGCTTGTCAATACCACCGCACTTGTAGATCAGGTGGCCAGTGGCGGTGGACTTTCCGGCATCGACGTGGCCGATGACGACCAAGTTCATGTGCTGCTTCTCCTTACCCATTGTGGTGGTCTAGCTGAGGCTTCGTTGTCGGGGAAGAAAGACGTGGGGGGAGCCAAGGGGTGGAACGGCGAAAGGGGCGGGAAAGGAAGAACGCAACGGGTTAGCGAAGAGACGGGGCAGAGATCGCGAAACCACGGGCCCGCACCCACTCGGGGTCTCAGCAAGCACTTGTTTTGATTTTACTGGGTCAATCGCCAGCGGTCGGTCCGCGACACATACCAACCCACTCAATTATAAAAACACACATCACACACACACTTACCCTCTTAACATTCTTTACTCAATGACAACCAGTGCGAAGGACGGGCGGAAACTACTTCTTGGTGGCCTTGGCAGCGGACTTGGTGGTCTTGGCAGCGGTGGGGTCCTTCTTGACGACGGCCTTGATGACACCGACGGCGACGGTCTGACGCATGTCACGGACGGCGAAGCGGCCAAGAGGTGGGTACTCAGTGAAGACCTCAACGCACATGGGCTTGGAGGGGACCATCTTGACCATGGCGGAGTCACCGGTCTTGATGAACTTGGGCTCCTTCTCGATCTCCTTGCCGGAACGACGGTCGATCTTGGACTCGAGCTCGGCGAACTTGCACGCAATGTGGGAGGTGTGGCAGTCGAGCACGGGCGCATATCCGTTGCCAATCTGGCCGGGGTGGTTCATGACGATGACCTGGGCGGTGAAGCTCTCGCACTCCTTCGGGGGATCCTGCTTCGTGTTTCCGCAGACGAACCCACGGCGGATATCCTTGACGGACAAGTTCTTGACGTTGAAGCCGACGTTGTCACCGGGAGCCGCCTCAGCGAGGGACTCGTGGTGCATTTCGATCGACTTGACCTCAGTGGTCACGCCGGTGGGGGCGAAGGTGACGACGTCACCGGGCTTCATGATGCCGGTCTCAACACGGCCGACGGGGACGGTTCCGATACCACCGATCTTGTAGACGTCCTGAAGGGGCAGGCGGAGCGCCTTGTCGACGGGGCGGCTAGGCTGCTCCAAGAGGTCGAGGGCCTCCAGCAGGGTGGGTCCCTTGTACCAGGGCATGTTGTCGGACTTCTCGATCATGTTGTCGCCGTTCCACCCGGAGATGGGGATGAAGCGGATCTTGTCCACGTTGTATCCGACCTTCTTCAGGTAGCCGCCGACCTCCTTCTTGATCTCCTCATAGCGCTCCTCGCCGAAGTTGACGGTCTTGTCGTCCATCTTGTTGCACGCAACAACCATCTGGCGCACGCCGAGGGTGAAGGCGAGCAGGCCGTGCTCGCGGGTCTGGCCGTCCTTGCCAATACCGGCCTCGAACTCACCAACAGCGGAGGCAATGACGAGAATGGCGGCATCGGCCTGGGAGGTGCCGGTGATCATGTTCTTGATGAAGTCGCGGTGGCCGGGGGCATCGATGATGGTGAAGACGGACTTGGGAGACTCGAACTTCCACAGGGCGATGTCGATGGTGATTCCACGCTCGCGCTCAGCCTTCAGCTTGTCGAGCACCCAGGCGTACTTGAAGGACGCCTTGCCGATCTCGGCGGCTTCCTTCTC
>JAURWE010000057.1 GCA_030655075.1 Pararhizobium sp. | reverse complement strand
CGCACCAGACTTCCCAGCCCAATCCCCACGCGCCGAGCGTCGGCGATTCCCAGTCATCCTCGACAAAGCGGATGTCGTGGAGCAGCGGATCAATCCCGATCGCGGCGAGGCTGCCCAGATATTGTTCCTGCAGGTCGGCGGGCGACGGCTTCAAGATCACCTGATATTGATAATAATGCTGGAGCCGGTTCGGGTTCTCGCCATAGCGGCCATCGGTTGGACGGCGGCTCGGTTGGACATAGGCCACGTTCCACGGCTCGGGGCCGAGGCTGCGCAGCGTCGTCGACGGATGAAACGTCCCCGCCCCGACGCGCATGTCATACGGCTGTAAAATCGCGCAACCGCGCGCCGCCCAATAAGCGTGCAGCGTCAGGATCATGTCCTGAAAGCTGAGTGGTGTCTTGTCCGCCCCGTCGGCCACGGCCGCAATTCCTTCGCAGGTGCAAAAATCGCCGCCGCATTGGCCCAGCAGGGCGGCAGGGTCAAGGCTCCCCGCCGATGGCTGCATATCCAAAACGCGACACGATGTCATGGTTGCAGAACTTTTTGTCAGGCGTTGTTGACATGGTCAGCGAATTACGACATATAGTCTTGCATACCTGACATAGTGGCAGGCAAACATGACCAAAATCAAATAAGCCAAGGAGAATAGACATGATTACCCGCACGCTGATCCTCGCCCTTTCGCTGACCATCGCCGCAAGCCCGGCTACCGCCAAAGAGATCGAAACCGAGGCTTCGGCCGTCCGCATCGACGATCTCAACCTGACCCGCGCCGCAGACCGCCATCAGCTCGATGTCCGCGTAAAAAGCGCTGCACGCGCCCTCTGCCAAACTGGCCTTCGCGGCGCGTCGGAAAGCGCTGACCGGGCGGAATGTGTCGCCGCAGCCATTGCGCGCACCGGACCGCAAACACAGCGTGCGATCGCCCGGGCACAGGACGGCACCCAGCTCGCGCTGCTGATGGTCGAAGCCGCACGGTAAGGATCAGATGACGGTTTCGTTCTGGCCGCGCCTCCCCGGTGGCGGCTGGCGACTTGGGCTGGAGCGCCCTCCCCACAGTGGTCGCTCCAGTCCCTTGCACCCCGAACCGTTCGCGACCTTCTCCTGCAATTCCGTCCAACCCGGACGAACGGACAAAATATTCCCCTGCCCCGACATATTGATGTCTATGGAAAACCATGTCCCTTCGGATCGAAATGCTGACGAGGCGCCGATGAACAACAAACTGAAAGTGCTGCGCGCAATGCGAAACTGGAGCCAGGCGGAACTTGCCGACCGGCTCGATGTCTCGCGGCAGGCGGTGAATGCGATTGAAACGGGGAAATATGATCCGTCGCTGCCGCTCGCCTTCAAGCTCGCGCGGCTGTTCGAAATGCCGATTGAGGAAATCTTTGATGACGCCCACGAAGGAAGCAAGGATGACTGACGCCGATATCACCAAGCCGCGCCGCCGCGTCTCGCCGCGCCAGCGTCGCTACCGTTTAGCACTCGGATTTGCGGCAGTCGTCGGCGGAATCCTTGGCGCCTGGATGGTCGCCGATCAGCCGGGTGGACGCAGCGGACTGGAAATGGCGTTCAGCGGGTCGGTCAGCACCGGTTTCGCGATCGGCGCGTCGCTCTTCTGGCTGATCGGCCTCGCGATTTCCATGGCGATCTACCACCGCGCGATCGACGATCATGAAGAACGCGCATGGCTGTGGGCGGGACTGGCGGGATGGTATGCTTTTATCGTTCCGGCGCCTGTTTGGTGGGTGCTGCATCGTGCAGACCTCGCACCACCCGCCGATACGATGATGCTGCTTCTGTTTTCGATGGTCGTAAACGCGATCGTCTGGCTTTGGCTCAAATATCGCTGATTGCCTCTCCCCTTCCCGATCCATTCAAGACATAAGAACCTATAATGAAAGGTGATTCCTCCATGAAAAACTGGTTCAAGATGCTCGCTGCGACTTGCGCGGTCATCCCCTTTGCGCAATGCGCCCTGATCCCCGGCAGCAATCGGGCTTTGGCGGCCGAGCCTACCGCCGCAGCAGCTCCGGCCATGACCGATGCCGACCCCGCACTGTGGGTGGTGAAGGACAAGGACACGACAATCTATCTCTTCGGCACCGTCCATGTGCTGAAACCTGGCCTCAGCTGGTTCGACGAAGCTGTGAAGAAAGCTTTCGACAAGTCCGACCAGTTGATGCTTGAAATCGTCATGCCCGAAGATCAGGCCGAAGTTGCGAAGGTAATCATGCCGCTGGCGATCGACCAAAGCGGCAAGACTCTGTCGTCGCGGCTCGACCCCGAACAGCTCAAAGCCTATCAGGCCGCGATGGCAAGCGTCGGCCTGCCCGCTGCGCAGTTCGACATGTTCGAACCATGGTTCCCCGCGATCACCTTGTCGGTGCTGCCACTCACCAAGCTTGGCTATGACCCGAACCAAGGCGCGGAAAAGCTGCTGACGTCCTTTGCCAAAAAGGCCGACAAGCCAGTGCTGGGGCTCGAAACGCTGAGCGAACAGCTTGGCTTCTTCGACAAGCTGCCCGAAACGCAGCAGGTCACTTTCCTGAACGCGGTGGTCAAGGATCTCGACAAGCTCGGGCCGCAACTCGACAAAATGGTCGTTCTGTGGGCGAAGGGCGACCCCGACGGACTGGCAGTGTCGATGAACGAGAGCATGGCTGCGACTCCCGAGCTTGCCAAAACGCTGCTTTGGGATCGCAACGCGCGTTGGGCCGACCAGCTCAAGGCGAGGATGGATCAACCCGGCACTGTGTTCGTGGCAGTCGGGGCGGGACATCTTGCAGGCAAACACAGCGTGCAGGATTATCTGAAGGAACGCGGGCTGACCGCGAAGCGGGTCAAATATTGATCGTCGGACAACATCCTTCCGGTCATCGGGGTCGCCGCATTGCGGCGGCCCTTTTGCCGTTACTGCTGGCCGGGTGCGGAGCGGCCGAAACCGGTGCGCAAGCGCGTCCAGCCATGTGGCTGGTCGAGGATCACGATACGCGCATCTATATCCTCGGCACGATGCACGCGCTGCCGCGCGGAACCGATTGGGATGACGGCAAGGTGGCGGACGCGGTCAAGGCCGCCGACGAGCTGGTCCTCGAACTGTCGCCCGCCGAACTCGCAGCCGCGGGCGGTGTTTTCCGGACGCTCGCGCCGCGCGACGCCCCGCTCGCAATCGAGGCGCGGCTCTCGGGTGAAGCGCTGGCCCGCTATCGCGCGCTCGAAGCGAGCGGTCGCGATTTCGGCGCCGAGACGCTCGACGATTGGGCGGTGATGGTATTGATGGGGCAGCGCGTCGCGCAAAATGCCGAGCTGTCTCCCGCCGACGGAGTCGAAACGGGCCTGACACGGATGTTCGAGACGGGAGGAAAACCGATCGGCGGCCTCGAAACCGCGCAGGAACAGCTGATGCTCTTCGAAACGCTCGACGCATCCACGCAGCGCACGCTCCTGACCCGCGCCGCGGAAAAGTCGGACGGCGCCGTCAAGGAAGTCGTCGCTCTGACCAATGCATGGGGCCGCGGCGACGTCGCGGCGCTCGAAAAGGTGATCAACGAGGATGTCGATGCTGCACCGGCGGCGCGTCAGGCGATCATCACCGACCGCAACCGGCGCTGGAGCGCGTGGGTGAAACGGCGGATGGACCAGCCGGGAACGGTGCTGATGGCGGTTGGCGCGGGGCATCTGGTCGGGGCCGACGGCGTGCCCGCGATGCTCGAGGCCGAGGGCATGAAGGTCCAGCGCGTCCAATAAACGCGCTGAGGCTTGCATTTCGGGGATTCCGCCGCTAAGCGCCCTCGCTTCCGACCATGGTCATCCCTGGAGGCGTGGCGGACTGTGTAATCTGTTTCTCGGAGAATTGATATGAGCGACCAGCTGGTGCTGTCGGCCGAGACGCGTGATCGCGGAGGCAAGGGAGCCTCGCGTGAACTGCGTCGTAATGGCCGCGTCCCCGCCGTTGTCTATGGCGGCAAAGAAGAACCCCTGATGATCCACGTCGA
>JAURWE010000053.1 GCA_030655075.1 Pararhizobium sp. | reverse complement strand
CGACAGGCTCTATGGTTTCGGTGGAGAGAACGAGCGCGTGAGCTGGCTCGTCGTCCCATTGAATGGAGAAAAGCCTGCCGGGGGCGGGCGGGGTCTTTGCATGTGCCGCTGTGACGGTCAGTGGCATACCGTCGGCCGATGTGCTGCTCTCATATGACGATTGCGGTTCGATCTCGAGCGCTTCGAGGCCGCCAGCCGCTTGCAGGGCAGGGAGGTTGGCGAAGCCGATACGGGCGAGAAGCGCCGTGTTGGCGTACAGCAGATGTTCGAGGCGATAGATCAGTATCCCGGCGGGCATCAAATCCAATAACGGACGATCCGCAACACTTTGCCCGCTCGGCGGCGTTGCCGCCAAAGATAGCCAGGGTGCGACGGATTCTCCGATGTCTTGCGGCGTAACGTGACCCCGGTCCGGCTCGTCCGTGCGAGGTGCAGCGATACTTGCCTCGCTGGCCGCCGTATCGATGTCCGCGAATGGCTCAAATGGACTTTCCACTTCTGCGGAGGATTGCGTCCTGGTCGCGCCGAGCCCTTCAGAGAGTCGACGTGCGATTTCGTCGAAAGCGTTGTTTTCCACCTGCGTTAATACTGGCGTCTGCGTATCCGCGAGCGGTCGGAATGGGAGAATATTCAATGGAGTTTCCACTGGCGTCGCCTCTGTTTCGATTTCGGCCACTAGTGTGGGTGTGTGGTGATCCATTGTGCTGTCGTTGTCTTGCGCGGGGGCCGGTTCGGTCGTTGCCTGCTCGCCGAACAGACCGTCCTGCTGCCGGATTGAAGCGATGCGGTTGAGGCCATCCAGATCGCGGCAGATACCAAAGCCGCGATAGCCGAGAAAATTGTGTGCGCGATCGTGGAGTGGCAGCGCAGACAATTCGACGGGCAGCCGGCTGCCAGCGCCATCGAACGGCCAGTTCACCATGATTCCGCTCCAGATGTCGCGCGTGGCGACAGCCTTCGCGACACGGCCCTCGGGATCGAGTCCAAACGCCAGTGCAATCTCGTTCCACGGGCGGCCCAGCGCTGCTGCCGTTTGTGGCCCGAGCATCCGCGAGAATTCATCGCCGCCCAGCGAGAAACGGCCTTCTGCATTCATTTGCCAGACAAAGCGCAGGGGATGACGTCGGTCGGTCGCCAATGCCCCGCCGTCCACGGCAGGCATTCCGGAAGCGACAGAGGCGGATTCATACGTCTGCGCAGGCTGCAGGTTATCGGGTTCGCCAGTCGCAGCAAGCAGCGATTCCGCATGGACGACCTCTGTCATGACGGGCTCGGGTTTGGATGCAACCGGCTCTTTTGCCGGGAAGAGCGACATCACGGCAATGGTCGCGCGATCTCTGTCGTTGCCGACGGCATAAAATTTGGAT
>JAURWE010000045.1 GCA_030655075.1 Pararhizobium sp. | reverse complement strand
CGCGCTGACCGGCACGCAATCGGCCGACGGCAATGAAGGCGCGATTTTTGACGGCACCGTCAACGGCAACGACGTCGCCTGGAAGATCGACATCACCGATCCGATGCCGCTCACGCTCGCTTACACCGGCACGGTGGATGGCGACACGATGAGCGGCGACATGGGCCTCGGCCCGATGGGCAGCTTTCCGTTCACGGGCGTGCGAGCGTAGCACGCAGGGTCATTCCGGGGCGCGGTCGGCTCTTGCCGAACGCGAACCCGGAATCTCGGCAAGCTGAACACGAGGAGATTCCGGGTTCTCTCGCGCAGAGATGCGCGCAAGCCCCGGAATGACGAATACCCCTACCCCAAATTCAATTCCTTGAAAAAGTCGTTGCCCTTGTCATCGATGATGATGAAAGCCGGAAAATCCACGACCTCAATGCGCCAGATCGCTTCCATGCCGAGTTCGGGATATTCGACTACCTCGACCTTCTTGATGCAGTGCTCGGCGAGATTCGCCGCCGAGCCGCCGATCGAGCCGAGATAGAAGCCGCCATGCTTCTTGCACGCGTCGCGTACCGCGACGGCGCGATTGCCTTTCGCCACCATCACCATCGAGCCGCCGGCGGCCTGAAACTGATCGACGAACGAATCCATGCGCCCGGCCGTGGTCGGCCCGAACGCGCCGGAGGCGTAGCCGTCCGGCGTCTTGGCCGGGCCGGCGTAATAGACCGGGTGATTTTTGAAATAATCCGGCAGCGGCTCGCCCTTTTCCAGCCGCTCGCGCAGCTTCGCATGCGCCGAATCGCGCGCGACGATCATCGTGCCGGATAGCGATAGCCGGGTCTTGATCGGATACTGCGCGAGCGTCTTCAGGATATCCGGCATCGGCTGATCGAGATTGATCTTGACGACCTCGCCGCCGAGCGCGGTCTCCACCGCCGGCAAAAACTGCGCCGGATTGTGTTCGAGTTCTTCGAGATAGACGCCGTCCCTGGTGATCTTGCCGAGCACCTGACGATCCGCCGAACATGACACGCCCAAGCCGATCGGCAGCGACGCGCCATGGCGCGGCAGCCGGATCACGCGCACATCGTGGCAGAAATACTTGCCGCCGAATTGAGCGCCGACGCCGAGCGACTGCGTCATTTTCAGGATTTCCTGCTCCATCTCCAGATCGCGAAACGCGTTGCCGTCCGCCGAGCCCTGTGTCGGCAGCGCGTCGAGATAGCGCGCGGACGCAAGCTTCACCGTCTTCATGCACAATTCAGCCGATGTGCCGCCGATCACGATCGCCAGATGATAGGGCGGGCACGCGGCGGTGCCGAGCGTGAGCACCTTCTCTTTCAGGAAT
>JAURWE010000038.1 GCA_030655075.1 Pararhizobium sp. | reverse complement strand
GCGTGAAGATCAGCTCGGCGACTTCGCAATCGCCGCAATCGATCGCGCGGAGGATTGCGGTGCCGGGGCCGGCGGGCAGATCGACATCGGCGAGCTTGATGATCTGCCAGACTTTGCCTGCGGCGAGAACGACGCCGCGCTCGTCGATGCCGATGCGGCCGCCGGTGGCCGCGCGTGCTTTGGCGGTGACGGTCCAGCGGCCTGCTTTGGCGACCGTGGCGCTGTAGCGCATCGCTTCGCCAGTGACGAAATCGCTGACATAGGGGGTGCCGTCGGTGTCGCGGGCGATATCGACGCCATCGTTGCGATAGGTGGCGCCATTGTTCCACGGCGTCCGCTCGCCGCCGGTTGCGACATGATAATTGGCGTCGACGTTGTCGTGATACGCCTGTTCGGGCGGGCCGAGATCATAGTCGGCGGCGCGGATCGTGAGCGGAGCTTTGTCCAGCGTGCGTGCGGTGAAGGGGCGATTGGTCGGGTCGTGCGGCTGGCGCATCATCGCGTCGATCACGTCGGGCTTGGCGATGTTGCGGTCGAAGCGGGTATTTTCCGCTAGCTGCATCATCGCGGCGAAAGCATCATCGGCGGCGGGTTTCGGGCCCTTGCCGGTCATCCATGCGACGATCCGCATCCAGCCGTCGCCCGCGGCGATCTCGAGCGGCTGGTTGAAGCCGATCTTTTTGAGCGGCCAAAAGTTCCAGCCGATGCCTTCGCCTTCGACCAGGGCGATCGCGTCGCGGTACCAGCCATTGCTGTTCTCGCCCGACTCGCCGAGCCAGATCGGGCGGTTATAGCTGGTGCGCAGCGCTTTGATCTCGGCGATGCTCGCTTCGTCGTTGCGGTTCCAATATTTGTGGAAGCTCAGCACCATATTGGCATCCCATGCGGGGGGCAGGCCCTTGTAATTATTGCCCCAGCAATTGCCCTCGATGATGACGATGTGGCGCGGATCGACCGCGCGGATCGCGGCGGTGATGCGCTGTTGCAGGCTCCACACCGCCTTATTCTCGGTCTCGTCGCAGCCATTGCCCTTGCCGGGGGTGGCGAAGCTCCAGTTGGGCTCGTTGATCAGATCATAGCCG
>JAURWE010000033.1 GCA_030655075.1 Pararhizobium sp. | reverse complement strand
GGCCCGGCACGGCGCCTGCTGGGGCGTCATCGCCGAGAAATGGCGACCGCTGCTGTTTGGCCGCTACCCGTTCGAAGACCAGTGGCGCCCGGCGATCGCGGTCACGCTGCTCTCGGCCACCACGCTGCTGAGCGCCTGCGTGCTGCTGATGCGCGGGGGCGTGTTCGGCTGGACGCTGGTGCCCACCAGTCGCTGGGGCGGGCTGCCCTTGACCATCGGTCTGGCTGTGGTCGGCCTCGCGCTGGCTTTTCCGCTGGCGCTGCTGCTCGCGCTCGGCCGGCGGTCGCGGTGGCCTCTGGCGCGTGTGGTTACGGCCGGCTACATCGAGCTGGTGCGCGGCGTGCCGCTGATCTCGGTGCTGTTCATGGCGTCGTACCTGCTGCCGCTGTTGTGGCCGTCCGGCTGGAAGCCGGATGTGCTCATCCGCGTGCTGGCGGGCCTGAGCCTTTTCGTGGCCGCCTACCTCGCGGAGATCATCCGTGGCGGACTGCAGGCCGTGCCGCGCGGCCAGACCGAGGTCGCGATGGCGCTCGGCTTCGGTCGCTGGCCGGTGCAGCGCGACATCATCCTGCCGCAGGCGCTGCGGCTGGTGGTGCCTGCGCTGACGAACAACGTGGTCGGCACGCTGAAAGACACCTCGCTTGTCACCGTCGTAGGCCTGTTCGAACTGACCGGCGCGCTGAGCCTCGCGCTCGGCGGCGACCCGGTCTGGCGGCCGTTCTACCTCGAGGGCTACCTGTTCATCGCGCTGGTGTACTGGGTGATGTGCTTCGGGCTGTCGCGCTACAGCGCCTGGCTGGAACGGCGGCTCGGCGCCGGGCGGCGCTGATCAGGACGCAAGTGCCTCGAGCAGCTCGGTCTCGATCGCCAGTTGCGCCCGCTGCCCCTGCAACTCGGGGCCGCTGATCAGGAAGGTGTCCTCGATGCGCTCGCCCAGCGTCGTCACCTTCGCGAGTTGCAGGTTGAGGTGATGCTGCGCCAGCACGCGGGCCACCGAGTAGAGCAGGCCGGCGCGGTCGCTCGCCGAGATGTTGAGCACCCAGCGCTGCGCCTTCTCGTCGGGCACCAGGCTGATGCGCGGCTTGATCGGAAAGCTGCGCACCCGGCGCGACACGCGGCCCTTGCTCGGCGCAGGCAGTGCGCCGGCCTCGTCGAGCGTCTTGCTCAGGCCCGACTCGACCATGCTGATCAGGTCGCGGTAATGCTCGGGAATGAAGGTCGTGATCACCTGGAAGGTGTCGAGCGCATAGCCGTTGGTGGTGGTGTGCACCTTGGCATCGAGGATGCTGAACGAGGCCTGGTCGAAGTAGCCGCAGATGCGCGCGAACAAGTCGGTCTGGTCGGGCGTGTACACGACCACCTGCAAGCCTTCGCCGATCGGAGAAAGTCGCGCGCGCACCAGCGCGGCGGCCTTGGGGTCGATTGGCACGCCCGGCATCGGCACGCGGCGCGACAGCTGCTTGGCGTGCCAGGCGATCTCGCCCGCGTCGTGGCGCATGAAGTAGCCGACGTCGAGCGTCTCCCACAAGGCCTTGTGCGCGTCGGTCGGCTGGGCGTAGAGCGCGAGCTGCACCAGTGCATCGCGCTTGCGCGCCTCGATCTCGGCGCTCGCGTCCGGCATGCTGCCGCCGAGCGTGCGCACCGTGGCCTTGTAGAGATCTTCGAGCAGCTTGCCCTTCCACGCATTCCACACGCGCGGCGACGTCCCCCGGATGTCGGCAATGGTCAGCAGGTACAGCGCGGTCAGGTAGCGTTCGCTGCCCACGCGCCGTGCGAAGGCGCCGATGACTTCGGGGTCGCTCAAGTCCTGCTTCTGCGCCACCGTGCTCATGGTCAGGTGCTCGGCCACCAGGAACTCGATGAGTTTGGTGTCCTCGCGGTCGATCTCGTGCTGGCGGCAGAAGCGGCGCACGTCGAGCGCGCCCAGGCGCGAGTGGTCGCCGCCGCGGCCCTTGGCAATGTCGTGGAACAGCGCCGCCACGTACAGGATCCACGGCTTGTTCCAGCCGGCGGCCAATTGCGAGCAGAACGGGTATTCGTGCGCGTGCTCGGCGATGAAGAAGCGACGCACGTTGCGCAGCACCATCAGGATGTGCTGGTCCACCGTGTAGACGTGGAACAGGTCGTGCTGCATCTGCCCGACGATGCTGCGGAAAACGCGCAAGTAGCGCCCGAGCACCGAGGTCTCGTTCATGAGCCTGAACGCATGCGTGATGCCGCGCGGCTCCAGCAGCATGCGCATGAAGGTGACGTGGTTCACCCGGTCGTTGCGGAACTTGCTGTCCATCACGTGGCGCGCGTTGTAGAGCGCGCGCAGGGTGCGGGCCGACAAGCCCTTGACGCCGATGGTCTTCTGGTAGAGCAGGAAGGTCTCGAGGATCGCGT
>JAURWE010000031.1 GCA_030655075.1 Pararhizobium sp. | reverse complement strand
CCTCGCTCGACTATGCCTTGACACGGCCGCAGGGCCGGCCTGTCGGCCCGGCGGGCAAGGACGCCGCCCAGCCGCAGGTGCGCATCATCGAACATGCGGACGTGCGCCGCATGTTGCTCGCGCAGAAATCCTATGGCGAAGGCGCGCTCGCGCTCGAGCTGTATTGCGCGCGCCTGGTGGACGAGCAACGCACCGGCGACGAGGCGGCAGCGGACGAGGCGCGGCTGCTGCTCGAGGTGCTGACGCCCATCGCTAAGAGCTGGCCCAGCGAATGGTGCCTGGAGGCAAATTCGCTGGCGATCCAGGTGCATGGCGGCTACGGCTACACGCGCGATTTCCCGGTCGAGCAGTACTGGCGCGACAACCGCCTCAACATGATTCACGAGGGCACGCACGGCATCCAGGGCCTCGACCTGCTCGGCCGCAAGGCCGTGATGCAGGAGGGCGCCGGCTTCGCGCTGTTCGCGGCCAAGCTCGGCGCGACCATCGCCCGCGCGCGCGCCGTGCCGGCACTCGCCGACCATGCCGATGCATTGACCGCGGCGCTGCAGCACCTCGGCGACGCGACCAAGGCCGCCTGGTCGACCGGCAACCCCGACGAAGCGCTCGCGAACGCGACGCCGTATCTGCAAGCCTTCGGCCACGTCGTGCTCGCATGGATCTGGCTCGATGTCGCGCTCTGCGCGCAACCGAAACTCGCCGACGCGTCGACCGACGAGCGCGCACTGCTGCAAGGCAAGCTCGCCGCCGCGACCTACTTCTTCCACTACGAACTGCCCCGCATCGCCGCGTGGCTGAAGGTCGTCGAAACGCGCGACGCCACCTGCCGCACGATGGAAGAAGCCTGGTTCTGACATGTCCACGACCACCACCGCGCTGCGCATCCAGAAGTGGATCTGGATCCTGATCTACCTCGGCATCTTCCTGCTCGCGCTCGGCATCGCGGTGCAGCGCAGCGACGCGACGCTCGGTTGGTCGATGATCGTCCCGGCATGCGCGCTGATCGTGGCCGGCATCGTGCTGATCTGGGTGCGGTCGCGCATGAAGAACCTCGAGAAATGAACCTGAAGGAGTCAACGCCATGAGCACATCGATCAAGAAGCTTTTCGACCTGACCGGCAAGACCGCCCTGATCACCGGCGGCTCGCGCGCCCTGGGCCTGCCGATGGCGCACGCACTCTGCGAGGCCGGCGCGAAGATCATGCTGAGTTCGCGCAAGGCCGCAGTCCTGGAGCAGTCCCCGGCCGAGCTGAAATCGGCCGGCATAGACGCGCGCTGGATCGCCGCCGAGTGCTCGAAGGAAGAAGACACGCGCCGCCTCGCCGACGAAACGCTGGCGAGCCT
>JAURWE010000021.1 GCA_030655075.1 Pararhizobium sp. | reverse complement strand
GTGTTCCTCGTCGGACCACTGGCCAATCTTGATCAGGTGCTGTTTGAGGCGGGCAATCGGGTCGCCGAGGGGGAAGTGGCTCCAGTCATCGGCGGGGCGGTACTTGGACGGGTCGTCCGAAGTGGAGTGCGGGCCGGCGCGGTAGGTGACCCATTCGATCAGGGTCGGCCCGAGGTTGCGGCGCGCACGCTCGGCGGCCCAGGCGGAGGCGGCGTACACCGCGATAAAGTCGTTGCCGTCCACGCGCAGGGAGGCGATGCCGCAACCGACACCGCGTCCGGCGAAGGTCGTCGCTTCACCACCGGCGATGGCCTGGAACGTCGAGATGGCCCACTGGTTGTTGACCACGTTGAGAATCACCGGCGCGCGGTACACGTGGGCGAAGGTGAGGGCGGTGTGGAAGTCGGATTCGGCGGTGGCGCCGTCGCCGATCCAGGCCGAGGCGATTTTGGTGTCGCCCTTGATGGCCGAGGCCATGGCCCAGCCGACCGCTTGCACGAACTGGGTCGCCAGATTGCCGGAAATGGTGAAGAAGCCGCTCTGGCGCACCGAGTACATGACCGGCAGCTGGCGGCCTTTCATCGGGTCGCGCTCGTTCGAGAGCAGCTGGCAGATCATGTCGACCATCGACACCTGGTTGGCCATTAACAGGCTTTGCTGGCGGTAGGTGGGGAAATTCATGTCGCCCGGCTGCAGCGCCAGCGCGTGCGCGGTGCCGATGGCCTCCTCGCCGAGCGAGGTCATATAGAAGGACATCTTCTTTTGCCGCTGGGCGATCACCATGCGCGCATCGAACATGCGCGTTTTGAGCATGGTGCGCAGGCCGAAGCGCAACAACTCGGTGTCCGCCTCCGCTTCGGCAGCCCACGGGCCGACGGCATTGCCATCGTCGTCGAGCACCCGAATGAGGGCGTTGGCCAGATCGGCGGTGTCGGCATAGCCGACGTCGACTGGCGGCTTGCGGGCGGAACCGGCTGGGTTCAGACGCAAGTACGAAAAATCAGTTTGACAACCAGGTCTGCCGGTAGGCTCTGGTACATGTAGTGTCAGAGGATTGCTCTGGCTCATTTTACTTCCCCTTTGTAAGGTGATGTGCGCCCGAAGGATAGCAAAGTCTGAGACCAGCGTACAGCAGGGTATGCAGGATGGCTTGAAATAGCGCCGCCGGCGCATGGCCGGCTTCTCTT
>JAURWE010000020.1 GCA_030655075.1 Pararhizobium sp. | reverse complement strand
AACACGCTGAGGGTCACACCCTTGCTGCGAGCTTCGCTGCGCAGTTTGGTCATATCGGCAACCGTGATGCCACGGTATTCCGCCATCACGAGCGTTTGAGCTTTAGCGGCGAGGCTGGTGACGTCACTGACGACCGCTTCTTTCTCACTGCGATTCAGACTCAAGGTCTACTCCTTTTAATGCACCCCTGGGCCGGAGCCTCGAGGTGCGCTTCATGCAGCGACCAACTGTTTCGGAAACGGATTCCTTGCAGTGGGATCGCCATCTGCGCTGGTGATTCCCCGAGGGGAGTCGATTAAGTGCAGCGAGCTGCACGCCAGCGGTCTTGGATGGCCCACCCGATCGATCGTCACGAGGACGGCTTCACGGTGGCCCACCACATTGCCGCGCTCCGAAGAGTGCGGCAAATTCTTCACATTACGCCGATGCGATCGTCTGGGTGTCGACGCGAACGCCGAGACCCATGGTCGACGACACGGCGATCTTGCGCAGGTAGACGCCCTTGCTGGTAGCCGGCTTGGCCTTGACCAGAGCGTCGACCAGTGCAGCCAGGTTGCTTTGCAGCTTGTCGGTGTCGAACGAACGACGGCCGATGGTGCCATGGATGATGCCAGCCTTGTCGACGCGGAACTGGACCTGGCCAGCCTTCGCGTTGCGCACGGCTTGAGCGACGTCCGGCGTCACGGTGCCAACCTTGGGGTTGGGCATCAGGCCACGTGGACCCAGGATCTGACCGAGCGTACCCACGACGCGCATGGCGTCCGGCGCGGCGATCACGACGTCGAAAGGCATGTCGCCAGCCTTGACCATGGCAGCGAGGTCGTCCATGCCGACGATGTCGGCGCCGGCGGCCTTGGCTTCTTCAGCCTTGGCGCCTTGGGCGAACACAGCCACGCGCTTGGTCTTGCCGGTGCCGTTGGGCAGCACGACGGCGCCACGCACGACCTGGTCGGACTTCTTCGCGTCGATGCCCAGTTGCACGGCCACGTCGATGGATTCATCGAACTTGGCGGTGGCGGCTTCCTTGACGAGACCGATGGCATCAGCCAGCGCGTACAGCTTGTTGCTGTCGACCTTGCCGGCCTGCGCTTTTTGCTTCTTGGTGATCTTGGACATTTACACGCCCTCCACAGTCACGCCCATCGAACGGGCGGAGCCGGCGATGGTACGAACGGCGGCATCCAGGTCGGCTGCCGTCAAATCCTTCATCTTGGCCTTGGCGATCTCCTCGAGCTGAGCGCGCGTGATCTTGCCGACCTTGGTGGTGTGCGGCGTGGCCGAACCCTTGTCCAGCTTGATGGCCTTCTTGATCAAGGTGACCGCGGGCGGCGTCTTGATGATGAAGGTGAAGCTCTTGTCCGCGAACGCGGTGATGACCACCGGCAGCGGCAGACCCGGCTCGACGCCTTGGGTCTGGGCGTTGAACGCCTTGCAGAACTCCTTGATGTTCAAACCACGCTGGCCCAGTGC
>JAURWE010000019.1 GCA_030655075.1 Pararhizobium sp. | reverse complement strand
CAGAGCCATCACCAGTTCCACCGTGTCGAGCGAGTCGGCGCCGAGGTCCGCCACGAAGGCTTTTTCA
Organism: Pararhizobium sp.; assembly: GCA_030655075.1. Classification (GTDB taxonomy): domain Bacteria; phylum Pseudomonadota; class Alphaproteobacteria; order Rhizobiales; family Rhizobiaceae; genus JAURWE01. The sequence goes on along the minus strand of JAURWE010000019.1, from coordinate 2,025 downwards.
CTGGTGACCTGGGACTCTTCCACGCCGAGTTGCTCGGCGATGATTTTTTTGACACGTGCTTCGATATCGCTCATGGTTCCCTCAGAGGGTTGTGAATGAATCCGCGATTTTAGCCGCCATGGATGCTGTTTCCACGATGACAGCCGCCGGACGGATTAAACCGGCTGAACCTCGGCTCAGGCCATGTACATGCCGCCGTTGACGTGGATTTCCTGCCCGGTGATGTAACCGGCCTGAGGGGAGGAAAGAAAAGCCACCGCGTGCGCCACGTCGGCAGGCTTGCCCAGGTGCCCCAGCGGAATCTGGTTCAGCAAGGCCTGCTGCGCCGCTGCGGGAAGGTTCGCCGTCATATCGGTTTCAATGAAGCCGGGCGCCACGCAGTTGACCGTGATGGCGCGACTGCCGAGTTCGCGCGCGAGCGCCCTTGTCATGCCGGCCACGCCGGCCTTGGCGGCGGCGTAGTTGGCCTGGCCTGCATTGCCGGAAGCACCCACCACGCTCGTGATGCTGATGATGCGGCCATAGCGCTGCTTCATCATCGGACGGATCACGGCACGGGAAAGGCGGAACACCGCCTTGAGGTTGGTGTTGATCACGGCGTCCCAGTCGTCGTCCTTAAGCCGCGCGGCGAGCATGTCGCGCGTGATGCCGGCGTTGTTGACCAGTACATGCAATGCGCCATCGGCCTTGACGATTTCGTCGACCAGCGCATCCACGGCCGCGCCGTCGTTGACGTCGAGCGCGCGACCGCGACCGCCGTAGGCACCCAGCGCTGCGGTGATCTTCTGGGCGCCCTCTTGCGTCGTCCCGGTACCGATCACCTTGAGACCGCGCTGGGCGAGTTCGAGCGCGATCGCCGCGCCGATGCCGCGCGTCGCGCCGGTGACCAGGGCGATCTGCCCTTCGAACTGGATGGTGCTCATGACAGTGTGCTCAGCAAGGTTTGGGTTTCGTCGAGCGTCGCCGGATCGTAGACCGACGCCGCCGCGAGATCGGGCGCAATGCGCTTGGCCATGCCGCCCAGCACGCGGCCAGGGCCGCATTCGACGATCGCGGCAACCCCGCGCGCCTGCAATGCCTGGACGCTTTCGACCCAGCGCACCGGGCCGGCCGCTTGGCGCACCAGCGCATCGCGGATACCGGCCGGATCGATTTCGACGGCCACATCGATGTTGTTCAATACCGGGATCGCCGGTGTCGCGAATTCGACCGATGCCAATTTCTCGCGCAACGCCTCGGCCGCAGGTTTCATCAGGCTCGAGTGGAATGGCGCCGACACCGGCAGCGGCAAGGCACGCTTGGCGCCGCCGGCCTTGAGCACTTCGCACGCCTTCTCGACAGCAGTCTTGCTGCCGGCGATGACGGTCTGCATGGGATCGTTGAAATTCACGGCCTCAACCACCTCGGCGCTGCCAGCGCCGAAACTGGCCGTTACTTCGGCGCACCCGGCAATGACTTTGGCGGAATCCATGCCGAGGATGGCGGCCATCGCGCCGGTGCCCACTGGCACGGCCTTTTGCATCGCGTCGGCGCGGAAGCGCACCAGCGGCGCGGCTTGCGCCAGCGTCAAGACGCCGGCAGCAACCAGCGCCGAATACTCCCCCAGCGAATGGCCAGCGACCACGGCTGGTTTCGCGCCCCCTTCCGCCAGCCACGCACGCCAGGCCGCGACACCGGCCACCAGCATCACGGGCTGGGTGTTGGTGGTCAGCGCCAGCGCTTCCTTCGGGCCTTCGTGGATCAGCCTGGCAATGTCTTCGCCGAGTGCATCCGACGCTTCGTTGAGGACTTCGGCCACGGCCGGATGATCGCCCCAGGCGTCGAGCATGCCGACGGCCTGCGAGCCCTGACCCGGAAAGACAAAAGCGAAGGACTTCATGTTGTGTATGTCTCCAATCGCGTCGCGGCGCCCGGCACGCGGGCGGCGAGCGCTACAAATCCAATAGCACGGCGCCCCAGGTGAAGCCCCCGCCCACGCCTTCCAGCATGACCGTGTCACCCTTCTTCACCTTGCCGCTGCGCACC
>JAURWE010000016.1 GCA_030655075.1 Pararhizobium sp. | reverse complement strand
GCAGAAAATCGCGGTTAAACGGGATGTCGTCGTTGCTGTCCTCGGTCATGGCACTCTCATTGCCAGCGTACGTTGACAGAGCCGCATCAAGCACTGCCGCATCCCCGCTCAAGCGGCGTACCACTATTCCGTGACTCTGGTGTTAAACAATCATGTCGCAGAATACTTGGCCCTCCGCCTTCGCGGAGGGTGACGGGAGTGCGCGCTGCAATGTCCCGGCCCGTACCGAAAATCTTACCCGAACGCCTGAATCCCGGTGATGGCGCGGCCGAGGATCAGCGCGTGAACGTCATGCGTGCCCTCATAGGTGTTCACCGTTTCGAGGTTCTGCGCATGGCGCATCACGTGATATTCGATCTGGATGCCGTTGCCGCCATGCATGTCGCGCGCGACCCGGGCGATATCCAGCGCCTTGCCGCAATTGTTGCGCTTCATGATCGAGATCATTTCCGGGGCGAATTTGCCCTCGTCCATCAGCCGGCCGACGCGTAGCGAACCTTGCAAGCCGAGCGTGATTTCGGTCTGCATGTCGGCGAGCTTCTTTTGCACGAGCTGGGTCGCGGCGAGCGGGCGATTGAACTGCTTGCGGTCGAGCGTGTATTGCCGCGCGCGGTGCATGCAGTCTTCCGCCGCGCCCATCACGCCCCATGAGATGCCGTAGCGGGCGCGGTTGAGACAGCCGAACGGGCCTTTCAGGCCGGACACGTTCGGCAGCAGGTTTTCTTCCGGCACGATGACGCCGTCCATCACGATCTCGCCGGTGATCGACGCACGCAGCGACAGCTTTCCGCCGATCTTCGGCGCGGACAGGCCCTTCATGCCCTTTTCGAGAATGAAGCCGCGGATCTGGTTGTCATGCGCGGCGGACTTCGCCCAGACGACGAATACGTCGGCGATCGGCGCGTTGGAAATCCACATCTTCGAACCGGAGATGCGATAGCCGTCCGAGACCTTCTCGGCGCGGGTCTTCATGCCGCCGGGATCGGAACCGGCATCCGGCTCGGTCAGGCCGAAGCAGCCGACCCATTCGCCGGTCGCGAGCTTGGGCAGATATTTCTTGCGCTGGGTCTCGTCGCCGTAAGCGTAGATCGGATACATCACCAGCGACGACTGCACCGAATTCATCGAGCGATAGCCGCTATCGACGCGCTCGATCTCGCGCGCGATCAGGCCGTAGGCGACGTAGCTCGCATTGGCGCAGCCGTAATCCTCCGGCAGCGTCACGCCGATCAGGCCAAGTTCGCCCATCTCGTTGAAGATCTCGCGGTCGGTCGATTCGTTGAGATAGGCGTTGCTGACGCGCGGCAGCAGCTTGTCCTGCGCATAGGCGCGCGCGGTCTCGCGGATCATGCGCTCGTCTTCGGTCAGTTGCTCGTCGAGCAGGAACGCATCGTCCCACAGGAAATTCACCGGGGCCGGCTTGTCCTTGGTCTGGGGGCGCACGCTCATGAGGTTTCCTCTCGCATCGATGGGGGTGTTGTTTTGAACGAATGGGTTGAGGACAAGTATAGGGTTTTTCTCGCGCCACAACCACTGTGATTCAGGACGTCGTCATTCCGGGGCGTGTCACTTGTTGCCATCCTTCGAGGCTCGCGACAGAAGAGGTCGCTCGCACCTCACCATGACGGCGTTTCCGTTGCCGTCCCCCTGAGTAGCGAGCCCGAACGCGCTCATGCGCGGTCA
>JAURWE010000014.1 GCA_030655075.1 Pararhizobium sp. | reverse complement strand
AATATTTAACACGTGCCAATATCGTCGTTGTTTTTCCTGACCCAGCACATGCAATTATTCTCATATTGGTATCTATGGGGGCACATATAATTTTTTTTTGTTCATCATTTGTATAAAGTTTTTTTCCATCAAATATTAGTTCATCATAACTGATATTTTTATTATAATTGTTTAAATTGTCGATCAAAACACACAGTTCTGCTCTTTTTTTGCTTTCAATATCAATATATTTATATATTGGCGACTTTTTAATGTTCTCAATAATATCGCCGTCAGAACTTATATTTACATTTTGTAACAAATCCACAAAATTACTCATTAAACGTCGTTAATATACAACCAAATCTAGTATTATTATTATGATACTAAATCAATTTTTTGCAATAAATAAATCATTTTGAATAAATAAATAAATAAATAAATAAATTAATAATTAATATTATTCATAACCAACTCATATACACTTCCAGCATAATTTTTTGTATTATCGACTGAATATCCAGACTCCAACAATACTGTTGAATAAACAGTATTCATAAGATTAGATAGCCTGTCTTTCTCTCCATCATTATATAATTTTAGCATACCTAAAACTAATTTGTGATTTGGATTTAGTTCCAATGTTTTTTTGGACATATTCATGCCATGCATCATATTATTACCTAATGCTTGTGCCTTCATAATTCTTTCCATATTGGCAGTCCATCCATGTTGTCCACTTGACACAATCATTGGGCTCGATACCAATTTCGTGGACAATACAACTTTTTCTACTGAAAGTGTATCTTTTACGTATTTGCAAAAGTCTATATATTTTTGTTGATCGTCATCATTTTTTTCTCCATTTGATTCGAATTCATCAAATACATCATCTTTTGCAAGGTTCAATATTTTTTTTTCCTTATATTCAGATAATTGTTGCATAATATATTCATCTATAACATCGACCATGAATAATACATCGTAGCATCTATCTCTACATTTTTCCAAGAAAGGAGAATTTGCGATCGATTCCATATTTTCGCCACTAATAAAGTATATATGTTTCTGA
>JAURWE010000007.1 GCA_030655075.1 Pararhizobium sp. | reverse complement strand
AAGAGCGACACGTCGGCGACGCTGAGCTCCTCTCCAACCAGCCACTCGGCCCCGCCGAGATGGCGCTCCATCACGTCCAAAGCCGCCTCGCCGCGTGCCACACGGGCCGGATCGCGCGCCTCCTTGGGCTTGCCGAGGTAGCGCATTTCGAACCGGCAGACCGCGATGGCGGGCTCGTGGCTGTACTGTTCCCAGAACAGCCACTCGTCCATTTTTGCCGCGAGGAACGCATCCTGCGGGATCAACGCACTTCCGCGGGCAAGATAGCGGATGATCGCGTTCGATTGAGCCAGACACCGGCCGTCCTCGAACTCCACCCCCGGCACCTGCCCCGCCGGAAAGCGGGACAGGTAGTCTGGTGTGCGGCTTTCGCCTTTCAGAATGTCGATCGGCACCCACCGATAGGAAAGGCGAAGGTAATCAGCGACGATCTTGACCTTCAGACAATTGCCCGAGACGAGATCACCGTAGATCCGCATGCCGGCCTCACTCAGCCGCCACCGGCATCCGCGCCATCTCCATTTCGCGCAGGGCGCGGCGGTATTCCACCGGCATCACCTTCACGAACTTGGTGCGGTAGCCGGCCCAGTCTTCCAAGATCGCCTTGGCACGCGGGGAACCCGTGTACTTCAGGTGATTGGTGATGAGCTGGCTCAGGCGCTCCTCGTCGTGGCCGGACATGTCGGCCAGGATGTCGACGCGCCCCTTGGTCTCGAGGTCGCCATCCTGATGGAAGCGACGCATGACGTCATCCACCTCCTCGATGGGTTCGAGATCGACCATTGAGAGGTTGCAGCGGGCGGCAAACGAGCCGTCCGCGTCGAGCACGTAGGCGATGCCGCCCGACATGCCGGCCGCGAAGTTGCGCCCGGTCTCGCCGATGGACACCACGACGCCGCCGGTCATGTACTCGCAGCCATGGTCGCCCATGCCTTCGACCACCGTGATGGCGCCAGAATTCCGCACGGCGAAGCGCTCGCCGGCCGCACCGCGGATGTAGCATTCGCCCGCGATCGCCCCGTAGAGCACCGTGTTGCCGGCCATGATCGTCCGCCCGGCGGGCGACCGCAGCGCGTCGCTCGGGCGAATGATCAGCTTGCCGCCCGACAGCCCCTTGCCGACGTAATCGTTGGCGTGGCCCGTCAGAACCACGGTGATGCCGGC
>JAURWE010000139.1 GCA_030655075.1 Pararhizobium sp. | reverse complement strand
AACCCACAATTCGACTCCGAAATAGTTAAAAAGACGTTTTTTAGCAAAAAATGGGCAAAAAGGGGTCGAAAACGTGAATTCTTTAAGGAAAGATAAGGACGGGCTACACATTTCCGGGGATCCAAAAACATCAAAAATAGGCAAAAAGGCCCCCAAAAGGGCGAATTCTTTAAGGAAAGATAAGGACGGGCTACACATTTCCGGGGGCGGGGTAAAATCAAAATCGGCCGGAATTTCATTAAAGGTAAAGATAAACGTTATAAAACTGATCCGTTGAAATGATAATTCAGCGAGGGGCAAAGCCCTGGCAAAAGCCGAAAGTGCGGTTTCCGCACTGAAAAGTGTCTTTGACACACTTTAATTTTTAAAGTATAATAGATTCATAAACTCTTTGAAAACAATTGTGGTTTCCACAATTTTGATGCAAAAAATGTACAAAAAAACCGTTGCAAAATCAACGAGGGGCAAAGTCCTAGCAAATCCGAACCGCGGTTCCCGCTAATAAATGTCTTTGACATTTATTAAAAGAAATCGTTTTGTGCGAAAATATTATATCTAAATGACGCTCAGTTAACTTAAATTAAAGCACACCAACGTAACACGTGTGCAAAGAACGAGAAGATCACGTTCAAGTAAAACACGGTTTCCGCATCGAACACGAAAACTGGAATTGAAAATCATATTACGATTGCTGTAATGTTGCTACGCTAAGTTGTTACAAAACTTAAACATTGAGTACAAAAATTTAAACATTGTTTCAAAACTTTCAGGTGTACAATTCGAAAAGTGTGGTTTCCACATTTCTTTACACAACAAAAAGGCTTTCAACATACTCGTTTGGGTTTCATTCGTCAAAAAGCAACAGTTTCGAAATCATTCTGGGTGAGGTAAGAAAGAACAAAATGTAAGTGTAAGTTGTGAAAATTGTTTGTGCAATAGCTAAAAAACTAAATGCGTAGGGTTTTAAATGTATAGAAATATTTTAGTGAGGAATTTGCTACAGCAGGGGTCGAGCGTCGACAACGATATTTGTGGAAACCAGTCAAAATAAATTAACGCCAATTTCGGTAACAGTGAAGATGAATGGCGAAGTTCTCCCGAGTATTGTAAAGAAAAGTGTGGAGCAAATGCCGGATCGTTGGGTGAGAGTAACAGAGGAAAAACGCTACAAAAACGGGGGGTGTCAAAAATTCGGGTGCCGGATCGGAGCGGTCCGGAAGTGGTTTTCAGAGGAAAAACGCTTCAAAAACGGTGGGTCTCAAAAAATTCGGGTCAAAAACTCACCCCCCACGTGCCCCTTTTCTCCCTCTTTGGGAGAAAAGGGGCACGTGGGGGGTGCCGGATCGGAGCGGTCCGGAAGTGGTTTTACAGAGGAAAAACGCTTCAAAAACGGTGGGTCTCAAAAAATTCGGGGTCAAAAAACTCACCCCCCACGTGCCCCTTTTCTCCCTCTT
>JAURWE010000136.1 GCA_030655075.1 Pararhizobium sp. | reverse complement strand
CACCGAGCGCGTTCGTGGCGACATCGACATGGTCACCGCCAAGCTCAACTACCGTTGGGGTGGCCCGGTCGTCGCGCGCTACTGAGCCGCGATACCCGACCCATCTATCTCTACGGAAAGGCCGGCTCACGCCGGCCTTTTTCGTTGTTGGCCTCGCCGCAACGTCCTGACAAAGGACCAGTGGACGGCGGTCGTCCGGGACTGGAATTCAACCGCCGTTCTTCCTATGTCCGATACAGTTAACGCCGACGTCGCGCGCGCATGATGGATGTTGCCGCGCGACCGGGCGCGGAAACCGGCCCGGTCAAACAGGCCTGTATTCCGAAAGATCGAACCGAAACAATTTGATAGAGCCGGAAGCTCATAGCAAGCTTCAGCTCGTGGATGTGCCGGGCATGGATGAAATTCTGAAGGCGACCCGGCGACAGGCGGCCGAAAACCAGCGCTCCATCACCATTCGCGGCGCGCGCGAACACAATCTGAAAAACGTCGACCTGACGATCCCGCGCGACAAGCTCGTGGTGTTCACCGGCCTGTCCGGCTCCGGCAAATCGTCGCTCGCCTTCGATACGATCTATGCCGAAGGCCAGCGCCGCTACGTCGAATCGCTGTCGGCCTATGCCCGGCAGTTTCTGGAGATGATGCAGAAGCCGGACGTCGACCAGATCGACGGCCTGTCGCCGGCGATCTCGATCGAGCAGAAGACGACCTCGAAGAACCCGCGCTCGACCGTCGGCACCGTCACCGAGATCTACGACTACATGCGCCTGCTCTGGGCGCGCGTCGGCGTGCCCTATTCGCCCGCGACCGGCCTGCCGATCGAAAGCCAGACCGTGTCGATGATGGTCGATCGCGTGCTGGCGCTGCCGGAAGGCACGCGGCTCTATCTGCTCGCGCCGGTCGTGCGCGGCCGCAAGGGCGAATACCGCAAGGAGCTAGCCGAATACCTCAAGAAGGGCTTCCAGCGCGTCAAGATCGACGGCGCGTTCCATGAGCTGGCCGACGCGCCGACGCTCGACAAAAAATTCCCGCATGACATCGACGTCGTGGTCGATCGCATCGTCGTGCGCTCGGATATGGGCCAGCGCCTGGCCGAGAGTTTCGAGACCGCGTTGAAGCTGGCCGAAGGCCTCGCCGTCATCGAATATGCCGATGCGCCTGCGCCGGCCGCCGATGCCGCGCCCGAAAAGAAGGCCGACAAGAAGACCGCCAAGATCCACGACAAATCCGGCCCCGAAC
>JAURWE010000127.1 GCA_030655075.1 Pararhizobium sp. | reverse complement strand
GCAGCAACATGCCGGCGTCGTGCACTCGTCGAACCTGTGCACCGAGATCACGCTCAACACCAGCGACACCGAAACCGCCGTCTGCAACCTCGGTTCGGTCAACCTGATCAACCACTTGAAGGACGAGGCCGGCGCCAAGGTGCTCGACCAGGTCAAGCTCAAGAAGACGATCTCGACCGCGATGCGCATGCTCGACAACGTGATCGACATCAACTACTACGCGGTCAAGAAGGCGCGTGACTCGAACCTGCGCCATCGTCCGGTCGGCCTGGGCCTGATGGGCTTCCAGGACGCGCTGTACGAACTGCGTATTCCCTATGCCTCGCAGGAAGCGGTGCAGTTCGCCGACGAGTCGATGGAAGCCATCTGCTACCACGCCTACTGGGCATCGACCGACCTGGCCAAGGAACGCGGCAAGTACTCGAGCTACAAGGGTTCGTTGTGGGACAAGGGCGTGCTGCCGATCGACACGCTCGACCTGCTGGAGAAGGCGCGCGGCGGCTACGTCGAAGTCGACCGCTCGTCGACCCTCGACTGGGACGCGCTGCGCCAGAAGATCAAGGCCGACGGCATGCGCAATTCGAATTGCACCGCCATCGCGCCGACCGCCACCATCTCGAACATCATCGGCGTCGACGCCTCGATCGAACCCTGCTTCGGCAACCTGTCGGTCAAGTCGAATCTGTCGGGCGAGTTCACCGTGATCAACCATTACCTTGTGCGCGACCTGAAGCGCCTGGGCCTGTGGGACGACGTGATGGTGATGGACCTGAAGCACTTCGACGGGTCGCTCCGCCCGATCGACCGCGTGCCGCAAGACATCAAGTCGCTCTACGCCACGGCCTTCGAAGTCGAGACGACCTGGCTGGTCGAAGCCGCATCGCGTCGCCAGAAGTGGATCGATCAGGCGCAGTCGCTCAACATCTACATGGCCGGTGCATCGGGCAAGAAGCTCGACGACACGTACAAGCTCGCATGGCTGCGCGGCCTGAAGACGACGTACTACCTGCGCACGCAAAGCGCGACGCATGCCGAGAAGTCGACGGTGCAATCGGGCCGCCTCAATGCGGTGGCATCGGGTGGTAGCAACAGCCACAACGTCGACGGCGCGAAGATGAACGCGCTCGAAGCCGCGGCACTCGCAGCACAAGCGCAACTCAGCGCGATGCCTGCGACCGACATCGCCTTCTGCGGCGTCGACGATCCGACGTGCGAAGCCTGCCAGTGATGTCAGCGTGATGCGAATGTGATTCGCGGCATCGCCCGACATGAAATGCGATGCATGCGAACAACATAAGCACGCATAATCCGAGCGCGATGTGAGTGGCACTTTGCAACTCACATCGTTGCTCACATAATTTGAGCATTG
>JAURWE010000041.1 GCA_030655075.1 Pararhizobium sp. | reverse complement strand
CCATGTCTGCTAGTGTCGCGCCGGTTTACCGTCTACCGGAATAGCCGCCATGGCCCGCAAAAAAGTTGCACTCGATTTCGAACAATCCCTCGCCGACCTGCAAACCCTGGTCGAGCGTCTGGAGAACGGCGAGTTGTCGCTGGAAGACTCGTTGACGGCGTTTGAGCAAGGCATCGGCCTGACCCGCGACTGCCAGAGCGCCTTGGCGCAAGCGGAGCAGAAGGTGCAGGTGCTGCTGGAACGTGACGGGGAGTTGGCCGAAGAGCCTTTCGATGCGGAACAGCCCGAATGATCGACGCGTATCAGGCCAGTAGCCAAGCCCGGGTCAATGCGGCGCTGGAGCCCTTGTTTGTTGCGCCAAGCCCCGAACTCAAGCGCCTTTACGAAGCCATGCGCTACAGCGTGATGAATGGCGGCAAGCGCGTGCGCCCGTTGCTGGCGTATGCGGCGTGTGAAGCCTTGGGCGCAACCGCCGAGCAAGCCAATGGCGCGGCCTGTGCGGTGGAGTTGATCCACGCCTATTCCCTGGTGCATGACGATTTGCCGGCGATGGACGATGACGATTTGCGTCGCGGCCAGCCCACCACCCATAAAGCCTTTGATGAAGCCTGTGCGATCCTCGCCGGGGACGGCCTGCAAAGCCTGGCGTTCAGCGCATTGCTGGACCCAACGCTGAGCAGCGTGAATGCCGAGATCCGTTTGCGCATGGTCACGGCGCTGGCCGTAGCGGCGGGCCCGGCCGGTATGGTCGGTGGCCAGGCCATCGACCTCGGTTCGGTCGGTCAGAAATTGGACCAGCAAGCCCTGGAATACATGCACCGCCACAAGACCGGCGCCTTGATCGAAGCCGCCGTGCACCTGGGCGCGCTGGCCAGTGGGCGTGCCGAAGCCGCGCAATTGGCGGCGCTGAAGACCTACGCACTGGCCATCGGCCTGGCGTTCCAGGTGCAGGACGACATTCTCGACGTAGAAAGTGACACGGCCACCCTGGGCAAACGCCAAGGCGCCGATATCGCACGCGACAAACCGACATATCCCGCGCTGCTCGGGCTGGAAGCCGCCAAGGCCTATGCCTTGGAACTGCGTGACCAGGCCTTGGACGCCCTGCGACCTTTCGACGCGGCGGCCGAGCCACTGCGTGACTTGGCGCGGTATATCGTCGAACGCCGGCACTGATAACGGCGGCCTTTGCGGCCGCATATCGGCCAAGTTCGGCGCTCTGCGTGGGCAGTTTGCGATGCTTGAGGTAAACTGCCGCCTCTTCTATACCTATAACGATTCGCCTGATGCCCACGACGTTTCAAGAGATTCCCCGCAAGCGCCCGTCCACG
>JAURWE010000106.1 GCA_030655075.1 Pararhizobium sp. | reverse complement strand
CGCCGAGGTTCCGATCTTCGTGCAATGGGACGACCACGAAGTCACCAACAACTGGTCGGCCTCGAAGCAACTGCCCGCCGCCTACAAGGAGCGCAGCATCGGTTTACTGGCCGCGCGCGCGCCCCGCGCGTTCCACGAGATGTATCCGATCCGCGAGAGCCTCGCCGAGCCGGGCCGGATCTACCGCACGCTGCACTACGGACCGCATCTCGACGTCTTCATGCTGGACGAGCGCAGCTATCGCGGCGGCAACGGGACGAATCAACAGAGCGACTACGGCCCCGAAAGCTACTTCCTCGGGCCCGACCAGTTGGCGTGGCTGAAGCGGGGATTGCTGAATTCGCGCGCCACCTGGAAGGTGATCGCCTCCGACATGCCGCTCAGCATCATCGTCTATGACAATGCCGCCAACAGGAGCGGTTCGGAGGCGTTCGCGCAGGGCGACGGCCCGCCGCGCGGCCGCGAACTCGAGATCGCGGATCTCCTGCGTTTCATCAAGTCGGCCGGGATCGTCAACACCGTGTGGCTGACCGCGGACGTGCACTACGCGGCGGCGCATTACTACAATCCGGACAGGGCGCAATTTCAGGAGTTCGAGCCGTTCTGGGAGTTCGTCGCCGGCCCGCTTCACGCCGGCACGTTCGGGCCCAATGAACTCGACAACACGTTCGGCCCGGAGGTGAAATTCATCAAGGCGCCGGGGCCCGGCAAGCAGAACCTGCCGCCGTCCGCCGGCATGCAGTTCTTCGGTCACGTCCGGATTGATGGCGCCAGCGGACAGATGACCGTGACCCTGCGCGACCGCGCCGATGTGGCGCTATGGTCGACGACGCTCGACCCAAAGCCGGGATAGATTCAGCGCCCGGCGTTGTCGCCGGAACGCTGTAGCAGCGCCTTCAGCGCATCGGACGAATAGGGCTTTGGCAGTCGCGGCTTGTCGGCGAGCGCGGCCGGCAACCTGACATCGACGCCATATCCGGTGACGAAGATGAAGGGGATCTTCAGCTCATCCAGCCGCTCGGCAATCGCAAAGCTCTTTTCGCGCACCAGCCCGACATCGAGCAGGGCAAAATCCGGAGCCTGATTGGCGATCATTTCGAGCGCCTTGGCCACATTTCCCGCGGTCCGCACCGCCTTCACCCCGAAGCCGAGGATGGTGTCCTCGAAATCGAGCGCGATGATCGGATCATCCTCGACAATCAAGACATTGCCGGGCATGCCGTCAAAAGATACGGGTTCCATTATTCGCCACATTGTAAGGGTCAGCACCGACCGGTTCCAATTATGAAACCACCACGTCCCGGACCGGCTGTCTGTTCACTTGTGCACATAACAATCCGGTGCGATCAGATATTGTCCGGCCGGCGGGCAGGGGAACATCCGGAATGACAGCGCGAGGCGGCAAGGCTCCCGTCGGGAGCGATCGGCCATACAACAACCTGTTGCGGCGGCTCAGCGCCGGCGACTTTGCTTTGATTGCGCCGCATCTGGCGCCGGCGGAGGCCGAGCCTAACGACCTGCTCTACAATCCCGGGGACGATGTCGAGACCGTGCATTTTCCCTGCGGACCGAGCCTTGCGTCCTATCTGGTGCCCAATGAGGACGGCCGGGACGTCGAGACCATCCTGATCGGCCGCGAAGGCGCCGTGGGGGGTATCGTCAGCCAGGGCTATCTGCCCGCCTACACGCGCATCATGGTCAAGTTCGGCGGGCCTTTCGTCCGACTGCCGATCGGAAAGCTCGATGCGGCGAAGACCAAATCGGCCAGCCTGCGCAACGTCTTCGCGCGCTATGCCGACTGCATGCTGGCCCAAATCTTCCAGTCGACGGCCTGCAATGCGATCCATTCTATCGAGCAGCGCACCGCCAAATGGATCATCTCGGCGATGGAGCGCACCGAGGGCGACGATGTCGTGCCGCTGACACATGAGCAGCTGTCGACCCTGTTGGGGGTCGGCCGCAGCTATACCAGCCGCGTGATCCAGACCTTCAAGGCGGACGGGGTGCTGGAGACCCGCCGCGGCTCGATCATGGTCCGCAACCCCGACGCCCTGCGCATCCGGGCCTGCCTTTGCAATGAGGCGGTCAAGAACCACTTCGAGGAAGTGCTGCGGGGCGTCTATCCGACCTCCGAAAAAGGCAAATAAGGCGGCAGGACCGGCAAAAATGGGGTAACCAACCGCGAAACAAACCGTTGTTTTTCGGCGATTTCTGACTATATTGCGCCGCAACGAGCAAGATACGCCCGGTCCTTTTGGCCGGGCTTCGTTTTTGGGCGCCACGGGCGTCTTCAGAATTCCAGGTTTTGAGCGTGATCCGGAAAAGTGGGTCCCGGTTTTCCGGCGAGATCGCGCTCCAGCCATTGTCCGAGCCAGAAGAACAGTCATGAACCTTCGCAATATCGCTATCATCGCCC
>JAURWE010000104.1 GCA_030655075.1 Pararhizobium sp. | reverse complement strand
GTTCTTGCCCGTGCTCAGGTCCATCACGTTGTCGGCGCCCCAGCGGATCGCCCACACGAGTTTCTCGACCTCTTCCTCGATGCTCGAGGTCACGGCCGAGTTGCCGATGTTGGCGTTGATCTTCACCTTGAAGTTGCGGCCGATCGCCATCGGCTCCACTTCGGGGTGGTTGATGTTGGCCGGGATGATGGCGCGGCCGCGTGCGACCTCGTCGCGCACGAACTCGGGCGTGAAGATGCGCGGAATGTTGGCGCCCATCGGGTTGCCGGCCACGCGTGTCGCGCGTTCCTCGTTGGCCAGGTACTCGGCCATCCACTCGCGCTTGCCGTTCTCGCGCAGCGCCGCGTATTCCATCTCGGGCGTGACGATGCCGCGGCGCGCGTAGTGCATCTGCGTGACGTTGGCGCCGCTCTTCGCGCGGCGTGGCGTGCGCTGCAGCGCCGCCGCGTCGGCACGCAGCTGCGCGATGCGCGCGTTCTCCTCGCCCTTCACGCCGTCGTCGAGCGCGGCCAGCTGCCGCCCGTCGTAGCGTTCGGTGTCGCCGCGCTCTGCAATCCACGCACCCCGCACGTCGGGCAGACCAAGGCGCACGTCGATGGCGACTGTGGCATCGGTGTACGGCCCCGAGGTGTCGTAGAGCGATACGCACTCGCCGTTGGTCAGGGCCACGTCGCGCACCGGCACGCGCAGGTCGTCGCGGCTGCCGACGATGGCGGACTTGGTGGAGGCGGGGAAGGGCTCGCGCGTGAGTGTGAGCAGCGAGGCGAAGGTGTCGATGGCGTTCATGGGGCACTCCGTGGGTGGATGGGTGCTCCGCAATCGCTCGACGAACCCTCGGCCCGCCAATGAAAAACGGACCTATGGATCAGGGGAACTGCAGCTCTTCTTCCGCCGGTACTAACCGGGTCAAGTTCGCGGGTTCGGCGATAGGAATCGCCATCTCAGCACGTCGATCACGTGCGCCCCGGAGCGGGGGCGATTCTAGGCCCCGACGGCCGACGCGCGCTACTTCCGGTCGCCGTCGACGTAGTACCAGCGCTCGCGGTCGCCGTCGGCCTCGCGCACGAAGCGGCTGCGTTCGTGCAGCCGCGTGGCTTCGCCGGACGCGCCACGCTGGCGCGCCACGAACTCGACCTCGGCGTGGTCGGCATCGAGCACCGAGCGCGATCGCACGTCGAGCCCGAGCCACTTCACGCCGGGTTCGAACGTGACCGTGGACGGACGCTTCGACGGGTGCCAGGTGGCGAGCAGGTAGTCGGCGCGTTCGCGCACGAAGGCGGTGTAGCGCGACCGCATGAGCGACTCAGCATCCGGCGCCGGCGTGCCGGCGATGTCCTCGAGGTAGCGCCCGCAGCACATGGTGTAGGCCAGGGGGAACTCGCGCCGGTCTCGCCGGCCGCAGGGGCAGCTCTCGGGCTTCACGCGAGCGCCCGCTGGATCAGCAGTTTCTGGATGTCCGAGGTGCCCTCATAGATCTGGCACACGCGCACATCGCGGTAGATGCGCTCCAGCGGAAAGTCATTGACGTAGCCGTAGCCGCCGAGCGTCTGGATGGCGGCGCTGCACACCTTCTCGGCCATTTCGCTGGCGAAGAGCTTGGCCATCGCGGCTTCCTTCAGGCACGGCAGGCCGGCGTCGCGCAGCGCGGCAGCGTGCCAGATGAGCTGGCGCGCGGCTTCGAGCTGGGTGGCGCACTCGGCCAGCCGGAAGCCGACCGCCTGCTGGTCGAAGATGCTGCCGCCGAAGGCCTGGCGCTCCTTGGCATAGGCCAGCGCCACGTCGAAGGCGCTGCGCGCCATGCCCACGCTCTGCGCGGCGATGCCGATGCGGCCGCCTTCGAGCGCGCCGAGCGCGATCTTGTAGCCC
>JAURWE010000084.1 GCA_030655075.1 Pararhizobium sp. | reverse complement strand
TCGTGGATAAAGCCAAGTGGCGGCAGGGCGCCAATGGCGGCGACCGCCACGTCCGCCGCGCATTCGACGAAGGTGGCGGCGTGATTGATCGCCTGATTGGGGACATCGGTCGCATTGGGATTGCTTCGATCATAGTGGCGGCCTTGCCACGGAATGCGAAAACGGTCGGCGGCAAGCTTGTAGGTTTCCTTCATGCGCGCACCTTCGATTCCGCGCAGGACGGCGATGTCCCGATGCGGCAGAATTTTTCCGAAGCGGAACGCATACATGCGCCGTGCGACCGACAGCCGTTCGCTTTCATCCGCCCATAGCCGCGCTTGGGCGCGCGCAACTTCGCTATGCCCCTGGCCCATGGGCGAGGCGGTGTAGAACTTGGTGCCGCCTTCGCCGACTGCGGCGAGCAGGGTGCCGTGCCGGGCCAGAACCCGCAGCACGTCGTGGCTCACCGTTGAGCCCGGCCCGAGCAGAATGAGCGAGACGTTCTGGTAAGGGATCGCGTAATCGCCAGCTTCCAGATCGTCGGATTTCGTGCAGATGAAGCGCAGCGTTCCGTCTTCGACAAACAGCCGTCCGCGCGAAAGCCAGATCAAACCATGCCGGTCGGTATGCGGAATACGCGATTCCGCCAGTCCCAATCTACCGGAGAACAGGCCGCTGGCCGCCATGTCGATCGCTCAGCCGGTTTGCCGTGGCGGGCGTAACAACAGCATGCCGAAGCCGAAGGCGCGATGCCGCCCGACACCTCGCGCCAGAAGACGAGCGAAGGCGTCTGGGTTTTCGATGGTCAGTTCGCCCACGAAGAGCGCATCGGGGCGCTCGACGGCTCGGCGTTTCAGCCCTTCAGACGCATGCGAGAGGCGCTGGCTGCGTACCCGCTGAAACCCGATCACGTCGACTGCGGCTGGATTTGCATGCGCGGCGCCTTCCTTGATCAGTTGGCGAACAAGCCATTCCGAATACACCTGCGGGCGCGACGGTGGTTCCGTTGCGGCCGCCTGTGCCCGGCTCACGGCAACGAGATAGACGTCGCGTTCTTGTTCGGCGCGGCTCACGGGACAGGCGCGAACCTCGAAGCCGAGCCGCCGTCCGGTTTGCCAGTCGGCCGGCATCGACTTGCCGGCGGCGGCGGACCATTCGCACACGTTCAGAGCATCCGGTTCCGCAAAGGTCTGCGCGTGATCGC
>JAURWE010000039.1 GCA_030655075.1 Pararhizobium sp. | reverse complement strand
GGCGACCGCCGTGACAGCCGTGACGGAAGGGGCCCCGGCGCCCCCGGCGGGCGTCCGGACCGCGCCGGCGGCTTCGGCGACCGCGGCGACCGCGGTGCGCCGCGTTTCGAAGACCGCGGGCCGCGGCTGGGCGATGCAGCGTTCCGTGCACAACGCGATGCAGTCGAGCACGCCCAGGCGGCGTTGCGCAAGCTCGCAGCGCAGGCGCACGGCGAAGCGCTGACCCAACTGCTCGGCGCATGGGAGCAGCGCGATGCCGCCAGCGTGCCGAGCGTGCAGGAACTCGGCCGCGCCGTGTCTCCCGCGGTGCGTGGTGCCTGGTCGCAAGCGCTGGGTGCGGCCCCGACCGGCAGCGCTTCCGATGCGCTGCTGCGGCTCGAGATCGCCGCAGAAGTTCCGACGCCCGCCGAGCACGTCGATGCACGTCGTGCCATGCAGCTCCAGCTCCTCACGAAGCGCAATGACCCGGCGCCGGCCCAGACCTGGGGGCAGGATGCTGCGCGGGTGCTGGCCAGTGGCCACGACGCCGTCACGGCGCGCCGGCTGCAGAACGTGCTCAAGACCTTGCTGAAGGGCTGAACGTGCAAACGCGTCGCATCGGCCGCGCGCTGGCCGCCATCGCGCTGGCAGCGGGGCTGGGCGGCTGCGGCGTGTTCTCGCCATCGACCCAGCCAGGCAGCGATGCCGAGGCGGGCCAGCCTTCGCTGACACCGGCCCAGGAGGAAGCCAAGGCAGCGCTGCCCGCGCCGGTGCGCCGCATCACCGCGCAGACCGCGGTCGTGCGCGCTTACCGCAAGACCGGTGCGCGCCACCTCTACACCCGCTATGCCGACCGCATTTACAAGGGCAAGATGCCGCCGCTGGTGTATGCGGTGGCCACGGTCGAAACGCATCTGGACGCCAAGGGCGAGGTGGAGGCGGTCACGTTCATGCGGGCGCCTGAACATGCACCTGAAGTGAGCCTGCAGATCATGGAGATGATCAAGAAGGCGTCGCCGCTGCCCGCGCCCGGAAGGCTTGGCGCCCACACCTACGTGGAGACCTGGCTCTGGGACAAGAGCGGCAAGTTCCAGCTGGACACGCTGACCGAAGGGCAGCGCAGCCGCTGAGTGTCAGCGCGCGGGCCTGAAGAACGCGTCGAACAGCCCGAGCAGTTCGGTGAATTCCGCGCCGAAGCGCTCGCGGTTCACGAAGTAGGCCTCGCAGCTCACGGCGAAGAACTCGCCGATCGACTCGGCGCCGTAGGCGTCCAGCCAGGGTGGTTCGGCGCCGAAGCGGTCGGCCAGGATCGTCTTCTCGCGGAAGCCGTCGTACGCGCGCTGCATCGCGCCGAGCCACACCGTACGCGCTGCGGCCGGCAATGGCGGGCAGCCATCGACCGCGCCGTCGCGCATGTCGATCTTGTGGGCGAACTCGTGAATCACCACGTTGTAGCCGTCGTCGGTGGTCACGCTGCTGGCCAGCACGTCCTGCCAGCTCAGCATCACCGGGCCGTGTTCCATCGCCTCGCCGGCGATCACCTCGTTGTACTCGTGCACCACCGAATCCACGTCGGTCACGCTGCGGCGCGCCACGACTTCACCGGCATGCACCACGATGCCGACGAAATCGTCGTACCAGTCGAGGCCACCGGGCAGATGCAGCAGCGGCAGCACGGCCTGCGCTGCGATGGCCAGCGCTACCTCGTCGGTGATCATGAAATCGCCCGCGCCGTGGAAGCGCTTGTCGCGCAGGAACAATGCGGCCAGTTCGCGCAGGCGAATGCTGTCGGCGTCAGGGAGATCGGCCAGAAAGCGATAGCGGCGCAGCGTGGCCTGCCAGGCCGCATCGGGAATTGCGGGCGCGGCGCGCAGGCCGCGCAGCCAGCCGAACATCAGCGCAGGTCGACGCGCTGGGCGCCGGCGATGGAGAGGCAGAGCAGTTGTGCGCGCGGCGGGTGCGCGGCGGCGTCCCAGTCGCTCAGCACGATGCGGCGCATCCCGTCGCCGAGGTCGTGGCCAGCCGGGCGGTGCGTGTGGCCGTGAATCAGCGTGCGCGCGTCGGCGCGGCGCAGCCAGTCACGCGCGGCATCGTCGTCGACGTCGGCCCACACCATGCCAGGGCTGCGCTTGCGGTCTTCGCTTTGCGCGCGCATCGAACGGGCGAGCGCACGGCGTTCTTCGAGCGGACGTGCCAGGAACGCTTGTTGCCATCCGGGCGTGCGCACCTGTGCCCGAAACGCGAGGTAGTCGCGGTCTTCGAGACAAAGTTCGTCGCCGTGGCTCAGCAGCCAGCGTTCGCCGTGCAGCGACAGCACGGTCGGGTCG
>JAURWE010000071.1 GCA_030655075.1 Pararhizobium sp. | reverse complement strand
CCGGGAGAATGGCGCCGACGGCAAACTCGGTCGCCGCTATGGCGGCAGGGAGCAGAGCAATGCGCCCCCACGGCCCGAGGCTGGGGCCCAGCAACCGGTCCAGCAATAACGGGATCGCATAGAGCAGGCCCACTGCGATGGTGAGCGCTCCCGATGTTAGGCTCGGCGGAACCCCGGCCTCCAGGTTCCACCAGCCGATTTGAAGACAGGATATCGCGATGATCGCCGCCATCGCGATGCCTGTTTTGCCGGAGCGATAGAAGCGCAGCAGCAATATGGGAGCAATCCAGGCAGCGAGCGCCACGTTCCAACGGCCGCCTGATGCGAGCAGCGATATTGCAACGCCTACGGCAAGCCAAGCCCAAGGTCTCGTGACCTCCACGGCCGCTTCAGAAGGGCGCGGTTCGACAGATGCGGAACTTGTTTCGGGCATGATTTTCTTTCGATTCACGGGGATCGAAAAGGCTGATACACCTTCAACCATGGTTGAAGGTCAAGGGGTGATGGACATGCGAATTGGAGACCTCGCGCGGCGGTCTGGATTGTCGGCATCGCGGATCCGGTTTTACGAAGCGAGAAGCCTTATCCCGCCGTCCGCTCGGCGGGATAACGGCTATAGGGACTATCCCGAGCAGGCTCTCTCTACATTGCAGTTCATCGCCGGAGCGCAGCGCCTCGGGTTTTCGCTGTCCGAGATCCGGCGGGGATTATCGCCGACGGACGGGGCCATGCCTTCCGATCCCGAAATGATCGTGGCTTTGCGTAAGAAGCTTGTCGAGGTCGAGACGCATATACGGGAAGCAAAAGCGCGACGCAGCGAGATAATCGCTGCCATTGACGAATTGGCAAGTTGCCCGTGACAGTCCTCAATCGACGAGTCTATCGGCGTTTGATCGTGTCGATATCCGATGTGGGCTACGTCAGCTTGTCCTCATATTTTCCGCAAAGCTGACAGGCAGCTAACGGCCAGGCCCAGCCGAAGAGTTAGGGGGTAAGTGAAAGTTCCGCGATCCGCATCGAACTGGCGCCTTATTATTATAGCGCGCGGATCGGCGAACCAGCGCCTGACGGCATGAAAGACGAGCTCAAAGTTCGGCTTCAGAAACCGGATCCAAAGCGGCGCTAGGCAACGGCCCGAGCGTTAGCCTGTGCGTCGCCGCGTCGAGCGATTTTCACCGGACCGAAACGGTCATCCTTCCGTCGCGCTCTTCATCGGGCGGTCATCGGCAGCGCCGGTCCATCAGAAGCGGTGAGGTCGCATATTGCTCCGCCCGGCAACGAAGGCATGGGCATTCGCTCGCATCGACAAAGACATAGCTGCCGGTGACTGAGAGACCCTGCCAGCGATAGGGCAGCATCAATTCGCCGCCGCGCGTTCGCGTCGTGCCGAGCGCGTTGACGAGGCGGACGCTGTCGGCGTCGACATCCTGCAGCTGCACGGCAATGTCGATGTCCGAAGCGAAAAGCATGAAGCTCGCCTCAATCGGCTCATTGGCAAGGCCGAAGTCGAGCGAGGCGGTTCTGGCGGTTTCGGCCTTGAGCGGGCCGAGCGGTTCGAGGCGCGACAGGCCCGCCGCCTCGATCTCGTCGACATAAGGGGTGGGGACATAGAAACCCTTGCCGAGCGAGGCGCGGATCGTCCACGTGCCGGGACGATAGAGCGCCGAGAAGCGCGGGCTGAAGCGCGTGCCATAGTCGCTGTGGAAATCGACGCGCGCGCTGCCCGCGACCAGCAGCTCGTCGGTCAGTTCCTGTTCGACTTGTCCGAACAGGCCGGGGAAGGTGTATCCCGCATCAGTGGATGTAAGTTTACGTTCAAAGCGGCTGACGCCATCGGTCATGCTAGTATCTTGCACATAGCTCATCCAGTGACGCGCGTACCGTTTCAAAATATGCTAAATCTGCTGTCGGAAATCGCCATCTAGTGCCGACGACCCCGCTTCGGCGAATAAAGGCGCTGCTCAAAAGAGCTACTCCTGAGAAGTAGGATCGACTGGGGCTGAATCATTCTTTTGGTCATAGTTTGACCGGTGAACAACGAACCGCAGACCGAGTCGCTTAGCGATACGTCGCAGCGACGAATAAGCCGTTTTTCGGCGTCGGGGCGGTATCTTCATCGGGCTGCTACATCAGCTGTGCATCAAGATAGGCTCGCACGGCCTGTAGATCGGTCGTTCCGCCCTTGAGCATCCGGCTTAGCGCACTTTCCCCGTGAAACAGCGGCGCGGTATTGGCCTTTCGGATCCAGCCGTTCGCCCGAACAGGATCGGGTAATAAGGTGTGGATAGCTTGGTAGATCCCCAACAGATAGGAAACGCGTTGGAGCGTATCAGCGTCCGCTGAGCCTACATCGCCCTGTCGCCAGTTTGACAGGTCGAAAGCCAGATGGCAGCCCAGCAGGACAAGTTGCTCGGCTTCGGTGAGGCGCCATTCTTCCGCCAAACGAAAGAATGCTCTTAGGCCCGCGGCGAGTAGTGAGACGGGTGAATTCTCAGCGCCCATCGAAGTCGATCTCGTCGAGGTCGTCAGATTCCACAAACCTCATATCGGTGAGCTTAAAAAGCGGGCCGCGGGGTCGGTGGCAAGTATGAAACACAGCACGCCATCGATAGCGCGCGAGGGACATTCCTTGACTGCCCTGCGCTCGGCTCGCTCCTTGTGCCATCTTGCCACCTTGATATTCTTGCAATGATCGAAAATTTCTCGCCGGAAATCTCAAGAACGCGTCGTTAGATGAGCTGCAGAGCCTAGCGCGTGTTCGAAGCACACGCCCTGGCCTGTCTACAGGCAGTCTTGTACAACTGACCATCCCTAAGCGTCGAAACGCGCTTGGAATTGAATGTTGAGACCGGCTGCAAGAGGCGACCACGGGTCCGCATCTACCATCACAAGCATGTCCGCGAGGGCGTCCGATACCAGCGACAATACGATCGGATCGCTGGGATCAAAACCGCGCCGAATTATCGCAAGGTCGGCTGTTTGCTTTCCGAAATGATGACGCAGCCCTTCCGCCACCTGAAGAATGTTCTTCGCAATGGTGGCATAAAAAACATGCAGGTACTGACTGCCGACCATGTCGACGATCGTCGCTGTGTACAGGCGCTTCGCTGCTGTGATCGGCGTCTTGTCAGAAGATCGCGAAAACTCGCTTTGGCGACATATATTTTTGCTGATTGTACAGGCAACATCCTCGGCGATCGCTGGGGACGTGTAATTGCACCGCCCCTCTTCGAAAACCATGGCAGCTTCAAAATGCTTCAGCTCAAGGCAAGCCTCGATCGGATACAACCCTTCCAAACATTCAGATGGCAAATGCATCCAGACCAACGGGTCGATATCAATGCCGGCTTGAGCAAATCGATCGGCGGCCTTGGCGGCAAGCACTACTATCCGGTTGAGTTTGCGCCCGGTGACAATGAATTCTGCATCGCCCTCGACGTCGTCACCAAATGGATTGGAGAACTCCGATAGACTAAACGACCGTCTGGTGACGCCGCTATTTGGGGCAGATTTAGCCGCTGACTTCGTTTCGCAAACGCCCATATTTTCACCTCACATCTTTCAGCACTCACAATCAAAGCCGCGACTCGCGGACGATTATGCGTACCAAGCGGCACACGAAGAATCAATATATCATGATATATTGATTCTTCGTGTGCGATGTTGATTAGCGGTATTTACAATCGGGCCGAAGTCGCCATTTGATACCCGGGCTAAATGGAAAGCGAATCGGCCATTGCGGCGATGGGCGCGCTTGCGCAGCCCACGCGCCTGGAAGCTTATGGGCTTATTGTGAAAGCGGGAGGCAACGGCCTTCCCGTTGGTGAACTCGCGCGCCTGTTGCACATCCGCCAGAATTCAATGTCGACGCATCTGACGATACTTGCTCGGGCCGGCATCATCACTCCGGAGAGGCGAAGTCGGTCGATCTTTTATCGGGCCAATCAGGATACTTTAAGAACTTTGATCGGTTTCCTCGTCGAATTTTCCGGGAGAAAATAGGAAGTTTCTTGAATCGGACATGAGCTTCTTCCCTGAGGGTAACTTGTTATGGAAAGCGCGGAATCGGGGCAGATGTTTTGACTCTCGTCGCCCGTTCAGCCTTTTGCGGAGAGGGGGATGAAGGCTGCGCCTCGCACAAGATGGTGAAAAAATAGACGTCTGAATTTGTCGCACGCAAATTTGCGTGGAGATGAAAAATGGACGAAGTGCTAATCGCACAACTGGCAGCCTTGCCGCCCCACCGCTGGCCAAAAGCAATCGCAAGACATCGGACAATCGCTGAATATGATGCTACTCCCGGGAACAGCGCCCGCGGTGTTGAACAAGTCGCGAAGCGGCTCGAGGTGAGTATTGGAGGCTTCTATCGTCTTCTTCGAACATTTAGGGCAGCGCAGGACGGCCAGCCGCCTAATCCTTCTCGCCATGGTCTCAGCAGACACATCGGCGATAAGGCGGAACGAATTATTCAGACCGCCATTTTGCAGGCGGGACCCCGCGCTAAGCTCAGTGAGGTGCAACGCGAACTGCGGCAAATATGTGGGGAAGCCGGCCTGCCGGTTCCGTCGGAG
Source organism: Pararhizobium sp. (assembly GCA_030655075.1). Taxonomy (GTDB): domain Bacteria; phylum Pseudomonadota; class Alphaproteobacteria; order Rhizobiales; family Rhizobiaceae; genus JAURWE01. The sequence goes on along the minus strand of JAURWE010000071.1, from coordinate 9,712 downwards.
CGGTCCATTCGCACTCGCTTAGGTGACCAGCCCCCAACACCCCGTTTGCGAGCGCGGATCGGAAATGGCCATGCTTTGTTGCTCGACAGCTGCGCGTTGCGGATCGGACTAACCAAGTCGGGCTCGCGGATGGACATAGCTCATCTCCTCGGAGTTTTTGAAATCGATAGCGGACGGACACTCGCTCACCGGATCGTTGCTGGCGCTCCGTTGCAAGACGATGTTGGTAACTTACTCGATCAGCTGACGGGGGACCGTCCATCCCTTCCGGGCCTGCCAATGGGAGCTACTCGATATTTTGGGCAACTATTTCGGCAAACGGGAAGCGGACCGGGGGCTGACGATCGTTTCGCCATTATCGATCCCCACTATGTTGGTCGTACTGCGCTCGGGTTTGCGAGTATATTCGGCAGCAGGATCGGACGCATAGAACTAAACGCATTTGCGCCCAGCGCGCCCAAACTTGACTATGCCTTACCCCTTGCAGAAGTAGCGCCGGTCGTGGATTTCCTGATTGCGCGACGCAACGCAGAACTAGTCGCGTCGCGGGAATGTCCGCGATGGAGACCAATACTCTGAGGGATCGATCTCGAATGTATCATCGACCGCGTCAAAGACCGGAGTAAAAATGCTGTCTAGCTGTCGCCGAAGGTTGGTGAGCTGTTCGGATCGCTCGGCCACGAGACTTTGGGACGTTAGCGTAGCAAACCTGGCGAGTATTTTTTGGTTATGACCATCCACCGCGTGCTGAAGGAGCTCCCACGGTGCGATTGCAGCTCTTTTATCATCGGACACAGGCTCGGCACTGGCCGTCGTAAGGTTTCGAAATTCGAACCCGCCTAACTGGTTACCGAGAAGGCGGCGCAGCTCTGCGCCGTGGCGGCGAACGCCACGGCCCTTGACTGTTATCTTGAGGCCCGCTGCTTGCTCCGATTGAAAAATGGCGTCTTCAGCATATTCGAGGTCCGGCGGCACCGTCCACCTGAGGTCATCGATAGATTGGGCTAGCTGCAGCTCATGCTGGGCAAAAGTCGGGAGCCTTTTTTCAACGTTGAAAATGGCCGACGACAGACCCATCGCTATGCCGTCACTTTCGGCTATCCCTGCGCCGAGCACGAGCTTTGTTTGGCGATCGACTACAAGTGTCACGGTTGCATAACTAATCTGGCCGGGACGGTGACCCGAGATCGGCAGTGTAATTGCACATTGATCGACGACAATATCAGACCCAAGCACCATCTTCGCCAAGGCCCGCTGCACCAATGGTGATTGGCGAAGCGCTGCCAGGCGTCGGCGGACCGTCGGTTCTGATGGGATTGAAATCTCCTTTTCCCGGCAAAGCTGCTCGATGAAAGCATAAACCTCAGCCGGTCGCGCTTCGGGCGAACGCTTGAGAAGCTTCCTCAACGGCATTTCGACCTCAGAAGGTAGCCCGTCCCTTGCCGTGGCCGCTCGTTGGACATTTCGATACCCCGGGGCGAGTCCTTTAGCGGGTCCGAATTTTTGAACTCGAGCCACGAACCGGTAGAAGTTCCGCAGTCCCGTGCCTAGCGCGGCTGCAGCCTCTTCGGCATCCTTAGTGCTTTGCCCGGATTCATCCAAATACCTCGCGATCACCTCCATCCGGCTAAAGGCAATATCGCGCCTCTCCGGCGGCAGCGTCATCAACACGACCATCTCATCTTCGACGGATGATTCCGCCAATTTCAAGCGAGCCAGCAGTCGCAGCTGTTGCTCTTTCATAAAAAATTGTCGCTTCCGTCGAAATTTCCGGCTTTCTGAATACCGTCCGATAGATGGTCAGAAAGCGCTTGCCAAGAGGTAAAAATACCGTCAGATAAGTCGTCATACGATGTTCCACTCTGAGCAGCCAAAAGGACGGCCATGTTTAAATCTCCAAGCCACTATCGAGCTGACGTCGGTGAATGCTCATGTCGGGGGCCGCCCGGCTAAACGAAGTTTTCCATAACCAATTGTCGGTCATCCCGTTTTCAGCGTGCTGGAAGCGAACGGTAGGTCGCGTCCGTTAAACGCGCCGGAGAACCTTATGCCTGTCGATACATTGTTGAACGCGTTCGTCGAAAGCGGCGCGCGCGAACCCCTTACTGCGATCAAAATTCCGGACCATCTTACTTGTGGGCCTTCCCGGGCTGGGAAGGCAGGGGGCCCTAATCGTGTCCATCCGCTCTATTCGGCCACCACGATTCTGCATCCGGTAACGTGCTTTCCATCGCCGCTTTGGGATGCCTTTTGTGCTGTCCCAGCGGCGCCTATGGCCCTGACGTTCAATCGTAAATCTGCGACCTTCTCCGAATTCAGCATTAAGTCGAAACGGACGCAGACCGGGGAGAGCGGTTGGGAGCGCATGAATTACAAGGAGAAGGAAGTCGATCCTCATTGGGTTGATTTTCAGCTCCATGGCCTCAAGCTGCACTGGCAGACCGATGCCGGCCTCAAGACTTATACTCCTGACCTTATTGCAATCACTGAACATGGCGATGTCATCGTTGAAGAGGTGAAGGCCAGCCCGTCATATTTCCACGATCCGGAATATGCGCTCCTTCTGAAGCGCGCCCAGGACGACTTGGCGAAGCTGAATGTTCAATTCCGGAAGGTCACCGGTGAAGATCTCGAGGCCTCGCCCCGGCGCCGATACAATGTCGCAACCGCGTTCGCCGATCGCTTCACAGCGTTCAGCTCGGGACAGGCGGAATCTGTCCAGCGCCTCCTGTGCGCTGAGGGCGGCGCCGTCGCGAGGGGCCGGGTCGAAGAAGAGATCGGCGGCAGTCCACTCGTGGCGCGAAAAATCGTGAACGCGATGCTTTGCGCTCGGCTGGTCCGTTACGATCTCAATTCTCCACCCGCTCGTGACGACTTGGTGTCAGCCGTCCCGCCACTTCCCATTCGACTTCGCAACATTCGCGCACGGCTCGACCTGCGCTGAACCCGTCTCCCAAATGTCGCGAGGCATAATTTTCCTATATTTTTAAAAGGACTATCAAAATGATCAATAATACTGACCGCGCTTTTGCACAGCCTGCGAGCAAATGGATGCATCTGTCCGTCGGCCACATTTTCCAGATCGACGGACGGGAGGTTCGTCTCGAAGCAATCCACGACAGCGGCGTTGTCGAATTTCGCGATCTCCGCACACTGGGCTTGCTGCAAACTCGCGATGCGAAATCTGGAGCTCTTGCAGCGCCGACAATCCAGTGGATGCGGGACGCCTATGCAGACGGCCTATTGTACACCGTCGGCAAAGCGGAATCTAAGGGCGATCGTCAAGGACGGTTTGCGCTGCTTGATCCGAACGCGGCGGTAGATCGCGACAAAAAGTCCTTGTGGCGTCACAACCTCGCGTGGCGCGCGCTCACTGACGAGGTCAAAAAAACCGATGCCGCCGTTGAGGCTTGGCTCGTGGACAATTTCGGAAAGCAGGAGGCTGATTTGGCCTTTCCAAAACCCAGCGGCTGCGCGGTGCGCCGCTGGATGAGCAAGCTTGAGAAGCGCGGGCGTCGCGTGGCCTCACTGGTCGCCACAGCAGGGCGTCATCGGGGGCAGTCGCCGCTCGACCCCGTCATTGCCCAACATTTGGAAGCAGCTGCTCTTCTATACTGGGCGACCCGCAAGCTGAAGATGGTCGATGCCTATGGCTGGCTGAAAAAGAAGGTCGAAGAACTCAACGGCAAGCATGCCGATGGCCGCCAACCTTATGTCCTGCCGTCATTCGAGGCGCTGCGGAAGCGCGTTGGAAATCTCGAGTGCCGGGAAACCTATTCCGCGAAATACGGCACGACGGCAGCCGCCAACCGGTTCAAGGGGTCTGGAGAGCCGCTCGTTGTCGATCACCTTCTCGAAGTCGTTCTGATGGACGCGACGACGCTGGAGCAGGTCATTGTATTCGATGACGACTGGGCGCTGCCCGCCTGCAAAGTTCGCATCACGGCACTGATGTGCGCACTGTCGCGCGCGATCATCGGCTACTCTGTCTACGCAGGGCCAAACCGGACCGAGACGTCGTTCGAAGCGATCATCAGCTGCATGTGTCCGCCGGAGGTATCGGCGGAGATGCTTGCCGCATATCCCGATCTCAAATGGATATACGGGAAGCCCGCGGCCATCCTGCCGGATAATGAAAAGGCACTTATGAGCCCTGCTGCGCTGCCGGGCCTCAACGAGGCAGGCATCGGGCTGTTGCTCCCGCCTATCGAAATGCCCACGGCAAAGGCTGCACTCGAGCGCTTCTTCCGTACGCTCAAGGAGCAATTGGCGCTCCTGCCCGGCACCGTCATTGACCCCAAGCGGCTTAAAGAACTCGATTATGACGCGCTGGGCTCCGCCGTCCTGACCCTTTCTCAACTTCGCAGCATAGTCGATCAAGTTATCGCAGCGTACAATGTTAGTCCGTCTAAGGGTCTCGATGACTGGTCGCCGGTGCAAGTCTTTATGCGCAAGAGCAAACAGCGAGCGACCGACGCTTTTGAAGATGTTAGGCCCGTGCGGCGCGCATTGGGGCGAACCGTGACTGCGCTCCTGACCACCGACGGCATCGAATTCGATTCCATTCGCTATCGCGATGCCCGGACCGTCGAAATGCTTCTCGACGCCTTATCCAATTCCATGCCCGTCCGATCGCGACGGAAAAACGGAACGGCCACCGTTGAGGTCAAGATCCGCGTCAATGACGGCAATCTTGACATCATCGAGGTCTACAATCCCGTCGCGAACGAATATTTTCCGCTGCCCTCAACCCAGCCGGAGTATACGCACCGGCTGTCGCGCTGGGAGCACCATGAGTTCAAGCGCCAGGCGAAAATTCGCCGCGAGCCCTTTTCCTCACAAAACGATCGCCTTCGCTCTGGTCAGATTACGTTGAAGATGATCGACGAAATCGTCCCTGGGCTCCCCTTCCAACGTCGCCGCGATTTCGCTGCCCTTTACCAGTCTGTCCATTCGAAGGATCAGCCTGCAGCGAGCCCGATCTTTGACGGCGATGTTTCGTTCGCCAGCCAGATTATCGTCGATACGATGCGTGAAGACGATGGCCTCCCGGCGCCAATTCCCGCCCGTGAAAAGAAGATCAAAGGCAAGCATCTGCCGCCGGCACGTCCGAATGGCTACGGAGCGCTCGAGTGCGAGGAAGACCTTGGTGCTTTCATGTGGGATTCGGTTGACGTCGATGCGTTGTGCGACCTGGGCATCAATCATGGCGACTGTACCATTGACGCGGGCGATGAAGGCGACCGCGCCCTTGGAGACGATGCGTGACCACATTCAACCGAAAGGGGGACGGCTCGCCCGTCCCCCAGACCGGCCATGCAGCTGCCCAATACGACATGGCTGCAACCTTGCGAGAGGTCGCGGCCATGAAAGCGTTCAAAGCCATCATCGTGCCCCACGCGCCGCAGGAAGCGGTTATGGCCCGCATCGAAGCGCTGCGCCTTAAAACAGTGAGGATCCGTGGAGTTCCGCTGCCCGGCCTTCGCCTTTCTGAGAGGCCGCAGGCTGGAAAATCAAAGACACTCGAACGATACCGCCTCGATCTCGCCGAGCGAATGGCGGCGGAGGGAAACGAGCCCAATCCATACCAGGTTTTGTACTTGAATCTCAGGACGCGCGTGACCGTCAAAATGGTGTGTCAGCAGCTCCTACGATCGCTAGGCGATCCGCACTCCGATCAGGGCAACACCGATCAGGTTCTCCAGCGGGCCAGCGAGTTTATGCAGTATCGCGGCGTGGAGCTCCTCATAGTAGATGAAGTGCAGCACTTGTCCAAGGCCAGGAGCGACAGCAACGAGGTCACCGACGAGCTGAAAAACTTTCTCGACGAGGGCATCGTGCCGCTCGTTTTGGCTGGAAATCTTGACTCCAAAACATTCTTCGAGCGCAACGATCAGTTGGCCAGCCGCCTCGGAGCACCCTTAGAACTAAGCCCGCTTGACCCGAAATTGAACGGGCAGGCGAAACTTTTCAAAGCGTTCTGCATCAATCTCGACAACGCGCTGCTTGCGTCCGGCGCCATTCGGCAACTGTCCGGTTTTGGTCAATCAGAGATTGTCGGGGGCTTACTGAAGGCGTCGGATGGTCATGTTGGTCGGGTCTGTCGCCTCGTCGAGGCGGCGCTCGAACATGCGGCGCGGCGAGACGCCGATTTTATTGAAGCGTACGATTTGTCGTTCTCGGTGAGATCATTCGCAATTCCTCAAGAATATGTCTTTTCTGATCCTTTTGCAGGGGCAGGAAAATGAGCTTTGTAGGAAACAGCCCGACCATTTCTTTACATCCGATAGGGCCTCTTGTCGTCGCCATCAAACCGTATCCTGACGAGAGTCTTGCGGGGATGGTCGCGCGGTCAACACGACTTAATGTGCTCGGGCGAACCAACGTCATCCTAGAGGAGGTGGGGCTAACGTTGCTTCACCCAGGCGCGATCGGTCAGGAACTTGGTGATCTCGCTCCGCGACTTGCTCAAAAGATAGGATGCTCGGTTCGTGATGTCGAAGAACGGTGTCACCCATATATCGGCGCAGTCCGCACTGGGGCGGTGAAGTTTGGGAGCGGCGCCATTCACCGTCCCTATCTCGAGCTGGAATCTCGCCGGTGTTCTCCTGCCTCGCTGAAAATACACGCATATCACAGGGCTTCCTGGATGTGCCGACTGTTACCGTATTGCCCAGAAAGCCTTGAGCGCCTGATCGATAAATGCGCCGATTGTGAAGCAAGGCTCGGCTGGAGGAAAGCCTGTGGGTTGGACAGGTGCGACGTTTGTGGCGTTCACTTGCGACATCCCGATCAGAAGATGTTACCGGATCAGTTGGTTAGTGATTACAGAACCTTCGCGGAATTGGTCTCCGCCGACAACGCGGTCCGCGGTGAAGCGCTTAGCCGACTTCATCCGGACGTCGCGGCGCTGCCAGCGACCGTCTTAACCCACCTTATTCTCGCCTTGGGCACGACGTGTCGATCCGACCGTATCCAGATGAAAAGGCCCGTAGTACTTGGCCTAGAGCCGTCGATATTGGCCGACGTAGTCGCGAGAGGAGCCTTTCTCATCCAAGAGTGGCCCAATCGCCTGCGCAACGAAGTGCGCGCTGAGATGGAACGTGCGGGGCTTGATAATGGCATTCATCATCGTTCGTTCCGAACCGCACTCAGAAAACTCGGTCTCATTCAGAACGCTAGGCCGGAACAGATCGCAGTTGTTCGTGCCGCCCTTCCAGAAGTTTTCGAAGACGCAAGAATGGCTCTGGGCGGACTAGTAAAGCCGATTATAACCGGCGCGAAGGTCTGTCGAATGGCTGCCATCAACGCGTACCAACTAGCTGACTTGCGCGATGCAGGCCTCATCGAACATTTCATGACGGTCAAAAGGACCCGAACAGTCGCTCAATACGATCAACTGTTCGCCGCCGAATTCGCTCACCGCAAACGTGGTTCCGAGCGTGCAAGCCGTTTGGAGCAATATCTCGGAATTCCGCGCTATGCCTGCGAACAATTGGCATGTGTAGGAGAAATATTTCGGGAGGATCATCCTGCGGTTACATATCTTGATTCCGTTTTGCGCTTTGTTTCACATGAAGCAAAAACCTTTTGCGATGAATTGGAGGGCAATGCGCAAAATGGACGCGCAGATTCCGCAATCCCACTGGGAGTAGGGATGCGTCTAATAGGGGGGCGCATGAAGCCTTGGGCGGCGGTTCTCGGTGCGATGCGGCGCGGCGAAATCCCATACTGGCTTTCCGGCACCGGACAGTTCACTCGGAAAGCTACTGTTCAAATCCAGGATATAGAGCGATTCCAGAAACTCGCGTTTCAGGAGGCTGAATGGCCCGACTTCCCGTTTGCGACCGAAATCTCGATGGTCGACACGATGGATATACTCAATGTTGATCATCCAACAATTCAGCGACTCGTTCAGGCTGGCGAACTGAATTTCTGGTCCCAAGGAGTTGCGCTGGTTACCGATCGCCCGCGCGTGCTAGCACTCGCGGGCCGCTGGATAGGGGCGAGTGAGCTTGCCCTCATCCTAGGGATCCATGCGCGGTCCGTTTGGCGGATGATGTCAGAAGCACCCGATATCACTAGGCATGTCGCCGGATGGGATCGTGAGGCATGCATCAAGTTTGCAAAGTCTCGCCTAGGAAGTTGAACAGAGAGCTCAAGGCCGCAGCGCGGAAGACGGCTCTGCGGCATCCAGCCCTCACGGATCGATTCGGCACTCATCACCATCTTGTCGATTTACCCCGTCGCCAAGGCCGAAGGCTGCTGAGTTCCCGGCGTTTCGGCCGATAGGATTTTCATTTCAAGGGATTAAAGGCACTTCTGGTTGTGTCTCTAAAGTTGTAAAATCTGCTGGAGCGCGGAAAACCTTGCATTTCAAAGGCGATTCTAACGTTTACCAACAGGACTACGCCGGGCAATATGCACAGCCGATATTGCATTTGGGCGGGAGCGGTAAAATATTGCGGGCATGCCCAAGCGCACTGATTATCACCTGTTTGAGACCGCAGCGGGTTTCGTCGCCCTCGGTTGGAATGACGTTGGCGTTTCGGGTTTGCGGCTGCCGGATACGAGCGCGCGCGAAGCCGAGCGCGCATTGCTTCGCCGACTACCGGGCGCCGTGCGCGCCGAACCCCCGCCCAGCGTGCAAGACGTCGCCGATACCATCGTTCGCTATTTTGCTGGCGAGCGGATCGACTTTGCTGCGACGCCGATCGACATGGGTAAGCAGGACCCGTTTTTCGAGCAGGTCTACGCGCTGGTGCGCAAGCTGAAATGGGGCGAAACGACGACCTATGGCGCGATTGCAAAGGCGCTGGGCGCGGGTCCCGAATATGCGCGCGACGTCGGCCAAGCGATGGCGAAAAATCCGCTGCCGCTGATCGTTCCCTGCCACCGCGTGATGGGAGCGGGGGGAAAGATCGGCGGCTTTTCGGCGCCCGGCGGATCGATGTCCAAGGCCCGCATGCTCGAACTCGAAGGTGTTGCGACCGGCGCCGCACCCGCGCACAAAATGGACGAGAAGGCGCAGGCGCGTTTCGATTTCTGATAAGACCAAAGATCGTTGGATATGCGGTAGCTATGCTTTAATCTGCTGTGATGGCTGACGATAAACCGCGGTATAAAACATATAATAGTCCTGCAGGTGGTTGGGGCGCGGCGGCCGCGACCGCGAAGGTGCTGCTGGAGCAGAGCGTCGTCACCAAAGGCTCACGCGCGCTGTTGTCGATGAACCAGCCGGGCGGTTTCAAATGCCCGAGCTGTGCCTTTCCCGACGCGCATTGCACCAAGAAGCTGGAATTCTGCGAAAATGGCGCGAAGGCGCTCGCGCATGAAGCGACGAAGTTTCGCATTACGCGCGAATTTTTTGCGGAGCACAGCGTCGCGGCGCTGATGGAGCAGTCGGATTATTGGTTGGAGATGCAGGGGCGGCTGACCGAGCCGATGCGTTATGATGCCGCAACCGACCATTATGTGCCGGTGAGCTGGGACGATGCCTTTGCGTTGATCGGGGAGCATCTGCGCGCGCTGGGCAGCCCGGATGAGGCGGAATTCTACACCTCGGGCCGGACCGCGAACGAGACGGCCTTTCTCTATTCGATATTCGTGCGCGAATATGGGACGAACAATTTTCCCGATTGTTCGAATATGTGCCACGAACCGACGAGCCGCGGGCTGCCTCCCGCAATCGGGATTGGCAAGGGGACGGTGA
>JAURWE010000043.1 GCA_030655075.1 Pararhizobium sp. | reverse complement strand
CGGTGGCCTTGGTGGCGAACGACGTGGCCGCCAGCGTGCCGCCCAGCAAGCCGGCGGCCACGCCCCAGCTGGCGTTGTCGCCGCCGAACACACTGGCCGCCAGCAACGCGCCGCCCGGAATGCGAACCACGCTGTTGACCGAGTCCCACACGCTGTCGACCCAGGGAATCTTGTCGGCGAAGAACTCGACGAGCAGCATGAAGCCGCTGGCCGCCAGCACGACCGGCTGCTGCAGCATCGACAGGCCCGACGGCAGCGGCAGCCAGCCGGCCGCGCCCATGGCGCCGACCAGGAACACCACGGCGTAAAGCCGGAAGCCGCTGGCCCAGCCGAGCGCGCCGGCCAGTGCCAGGAGGCCGGCCGTGTCGAGATGGCCCAGCGCCTGGCCCGCACCGCTGCGCACGGCATCGACCGTGGCCGGGTCGGCATGCAGGCCGATGCCGTGGAACCACTGGATCAGGGCGTCGATCATGCGGAACGCTTCAGCGGGTGACCCATGACGGCTTGCGCTTCTCGAGGAAGGAGCGCAACCCTTCGCGGCCCTCTTCGCTCGCGCGCAGCGCGGCGATGCGCCCCACCGTGTCCTGCGACAAGGCCTCGGTGATCGGCTGGCCCGCCACGTCGCGCCAGAGGCGCTTGCTTTCCTGCACGGCGACCGGGCCGGCGGCGGTGATGTTCTTCAGCACCTCGTCGACCTTGGCGTCGAGCGCATCGGCTGCCACGACCTCGTGCACGAAGCCGGTGCGGTGCGCCTCGGTCGCGCCGAAGCGCTCGGCCGTGAGGAAGTAGCGCTGCGCCGCGCGCGCGCCCATGGCGCGGATCACGTAGGGGCTGATCGTCGCGGGGATGAGGCCGATCTTCACTTCGCTCAAGCAGAAGTTCGCGGTGTCGGCTGCAATCGCGACGTCGCACACCGCCACCAGGCCCATGCCGCCCGCGTACACGTCACCCTGGATGCGCGCGATGACGGGCAGCCGGCTTTGCTCCAGCGTGCGCAGCATGCGCGGCAGGCCGGCGGCGTCCTTGAGGTTCTGTTCCTGCGTGTACTCGGCGGCCTTTTTCATCCAGTTGAGGTTGGCGCCGGCACAGAAAGCCGGCCCGCGCCCGCCGAGCACCACGGCGCGCACGCCGGGCGCGGCCTCGGCCTCTGCAAACGCGGCACCCAGTTCGCGGATGAACACGTCGTCGATCGCGTTGCGCATCTCGGGCCGATTGAGCCAGATGCGCGCGACCGCGCCGTCGAGCTGGAGTTCCAGGGTGGTGAAGTCCGTCATGCGTTGGCTCTCGCTTCGCTTTGCAGCAGGTAGACCCAGTCGAGCGACGGGCCGGGATGTCCGAGCACCGTCATGGCCGCCGTGAGCTGGCCGCGGTGGTGGGTGGCGTGGTTGAAGACGTGGCCGAGTGCCGACGCGAACGGGATGCGCACGGCCTCGCCGTTGTTGCGGGTGTAGTTCAGCTCGCCATCGAGGCGGGAAGCGTCGAGCTCGTCGGTCCATGGCGACCAGCGCGCCACTGCATCGCCGAGCGCAGCGCACACCGCTGCGCGCCCGGTGTGCAATTCGGCGTCGAGCGCGATGCGCGGCGACATGTTCTCGGCAAAGCGCGCGTACCAGATCGTATCGGTCACGAGCAGGTGGTTCACGGTGCGGTGCACCGAGCCGAAGAACAGGCGCAAGTCGCGATGCCACTCGTCGTCGCTCAGCACCGCGAGATCCGCGATCAGCTTGTGCGTAGCCCACGCGTGGTAGCGCGCGAGCCGGGCGAAGTAGTCGGCGAGCTGCATCGCCGATCACATGCGGAAGATGCCGAACTTCGGCTCCGGGATCGGCGCGTGTCGGCGGGGTCGATGATGCCGTCGTCCCACAGGCGCGCGGTCGCGTAATACGGGTGACCCTGGTCTTCGTACTGCTGGCGGATCGGCGCCTTGAAGGCTTCTTCTTCCTCGGCGCTCCAGTGCTTGCCGGCGGCCTCCAGGCCGTCGCGTTTTACCGTGGCGAGCACGCTCGCCGCCTGCTCGCCGCCCATCACCGAGATGCGCGCATTCGGCCACGTCCAGAGGAAGCGCGGTGAGTAGGCGCGGCCGCACATGCCGTAGTTGCCGGCGCCGAAACTGCCGCCGATGATGACGGTGAATTTCGGCACCGCCGCGGTGGCCACCGCCGTGACCATCTTGGCGCCATTGCGCGCGATGCCCTCGTTTTCGTACTTGCGGCCGACCATGAAGCCGGTGATATTTTGCAGGAA
>JAURWE010000022.1 GCA_030655075.1 Pararhizobium sp. | reverse complement strand
TGGGCCGCCAGACCATCTGGGGCGGCCTCGGCAAGCCGCCAAGCCGTGAGGTTATGCAGGCCGCGGCCAAGGCAGCACGCAGCGAAATGATGACGCGCATCCGCGAGAACAAGCCCCAGTCCGGCCGTGGCGGCAACGCCGGTGGCAACGGTGGTGCCCGCGCCGGCGGCAATGGCGGCGGAAACAGTGCGAACAGCGGTAATGGCGGTGGCCGTGGCCGCAATGGCGGTGGCGGCAATGGCGGCCGCAGCCAACCCCAGGGTGGCGGCCAGCCACGCCAGAATACGGGTTACGCCCAAGGCAACCAGCAGCCGCGCAACCCCAACGCCCAGCCCCCGCGCGCCCGCAATCCGCAGGAGATCGATGATGACTTCCAGCCCGCCAGCCATGTCTCTTCAGGCTTCCCCTCTTCCGGCCAGCCTACCGGCGGCAACCGCGGCAACTACCGCGGCGGCGGCAACCGTCCAGCCGGTGGCGGCGGGCGCTCGGGTGGCGGTGGTGGCCGGGGCAACGGGTCTGGTCGGTCGGGAAATTCTGGCCCGTTTACTGGCCGATAACACCTGGCAGACGGTCCACTGCGTAGGCCGTAGCGCACCGGCCGTGGTGCACCCCAAACTGGTGGTGCATCTGGCGCCGGACCTTTCCTCCTTTGTGCCGCCCCCGGTGGACGATGTGTTCATCGCGCTCGGCACCACCATCAAGGTCGCCGGCAGCCAGCAGGCGTTCCGCGCGGTTGATTTCGATGCGGTGCTTGCCGTTGCCCGTGCGGGCCGCAGCGCTGGCGCCCAACGGCTCGGCATCGTCAGCGCCATGGGCGCCGACAGCCGTTCTTCCGTCTTCTACAACCGGGTCAAGGGCGACATGGAAAACGCCGTCAGCGCCCTCGGCTATGACGCCGTGGTGCTGGCACGCCCCTCCCTGCTGAGCGGCGACCGCAGCACGCTGGCGCAACCCAAACGATCGGCAGAGAAGTTTGCCGCCGCCGCGATGCGCCTGCTGCGGCCTGTCACACCGGCCAACTACCGCGCCATCGCGGCGGCAGACGTGGCTCAAGCTTTGATCAACACTTTCAAAAACTCCCCCGCAGGGCACCATGTTCTGCTGTCGGGCGACATGCAGTCACCTTCTTGATCATTTCGGCCTTCTGCCCATAGCTGGCGGGGGCTTCCAGCTATTCATTTGATAGCGAATTGGCAGGGCAGCGGCGTCACCCCGTGCGGCCCGCCCTAAATCAAGCCTCTTAATTGTTTCTAATTCAGCAATTAACAATTGAATTGAACGCTGTTTTTCTTTATC
>JAURWE010000018.1 GCA_030655075.1 Pararhizobium sp. | reverse complement strand
CTTGCCGGTCGAAACATTGCAGAAGGCGCAGGCCCGCGTACAGATTTCGCCCATGATCATGAAGGTGGCGTGTTTCTTGTCCCAGCACTCGCCGATGTTCGGGCAGCCGGCCTCCTCGCAGACCGTGACGAGCTTGTGCTCCTTCACGATCGATCTGGTTTCCATGTAGCCGGGTGACATCGAGGCCCGCACACGGATCCAGTCGGGTTTCTTCAGAAGGTCCGTGTCGGGTCGGTGGGCTTTTTCCGGATGCCGCAGCCGCGTGATCGCATCGGCCGGACGGGTTCTGTCGAGAATGGTGACCATCGTCGTTCCTCTCCTGCGGCGCCCGCTGCCGACCTTAAAGGGTTTCGTAAATGCCGGCAATGGCCAGAAAATCGGCCGCTTTCAGACTGGCGCCGCCGATCAGCGCGCCGTCGACATTGTCGATCGCCATCAGCTCGCCAGCATTCGATGCCTTTACCGAACCTCCGTAAAGCACCCGCATCGTTTCGCCTTCGCTGCCGAAACGCGCCAGAAGCTCTGCGCGCATGAAGGCATGGGCGTCGGTGACATCGGCCACCGTCGGCGTTAGCCCGGTGCCGATCGCCCAGACCGGCTCATAGGCAATGACGGTGTTGGCTGCGGTCGCAGCATCAGGAACGGACTGGGCAAGCTGGCGCTTCAGAACATCCAGCGTTTCACCGCTCTTCCGCTCGGCCTCTGTCTCCCCGATGCAAATGATGGCGATGAGGCCAGCCCCATGTGCCGCCTGTGCCTTTCTGCAGACGAGGCCGTCCGTTTCCTTCTGCAGCGTTCGGCGCTCGGAATGACCAACGATGACGAAAGCTCCACCGCTGTCTGCGATCATCGCGGCCGAGGTTTCACCCGTATAGGCGCCGGAGGCCAGAAAATGGCAGTCCTGTCCGCCGATCCGAAGATCGGTCCCCGCGCACAGAACGGCCGCCTCGCGCAGCAGCGTTGCCGGCGGGCAGATCAGCGTATCGATCCTACCGGCAAAAACTGCAACTCCGGCGGCGATCGCCTGCAATGTCTCCAGAGATGAGCGCAGGCCATTCATTTTCCAGTTGCCGGCAATCAGCGGCTTTGTGCCAGGTGTCATTGTCTTGGTGCCTTTCGCAGTCTGCCGGCCGTTTAAGGTGCGGGCCGTGGTGGAACCGCTGCAACTATGCCGCAGCGAGGGATATGACCCGGTAGTTCTGGATCAGAAGCGATGTCGTATGGGCGATCTCGTCCGTCTGACGTTGCTGGTCCCAGCCGAGCTTAGCTCCGGAAATTGCTGCGATACCGGCAAGCACTGCCGGTGTGATGGCGTTTTCAAACGGAAGCAACGTCCGGCGCAGGACGACATCGGCAAGCCGCGTCACCCGCTCGTTCGCCAGGATCCAGGCAACCTCACCCTCATGATACTGCCCGCCCGTGCCAATAGATCGTTCGCCACTCCCGGCGACCATTGCAGCGACGTCGCCCGCCTGGCTGCCGTAGCGCCGCAACAGCTTGGCCGCCACTGCACTCTCCAGTCCCGAAGCTTTGGCGATGCTGGCAATCGCCCGCTCGCGCCCGGCCTCGTCCATCGCCAGATCGCGGCCGCCGCCGATCGGCTGCGACAGCGTGCTGCCGGTCCGGCGCGCGCCGATGCGTTTCAACACCGTGTCGCAGATCTGCTCTGCGCAAGCCCGGTAGGTCGTCCATTTGCCGCCGACCAGTGTCAGCACCGGAAAGGCCCGGGCAGTGTCCGGCTCGAATTCGTGCAGCGCATGGTCGCGGCTGATCGATCCGGTCGTTGCATCGCCGCTCCAGGGCAGTGGCCGGATACCGGCATAGGCAAAGACAATTTCCTCTTTGCGCCCGTTAGCCCCGGGCAGCACCTGCTCCAGCACATCGAACAGATAGTCGATTTCCGCGTCCGAACAGCGGGCACCGTCCGGTTCGCTGACGCGGATATCCGTGGTGCCGAGCAAAACATTGTCGGCATCGAGTGCATAGATCAGGCAGGCGCGAAAATCCCGCGTTTCGAAATAGAGCATGCCGTCGCCGAGTTGCCGGGCCAGATCCGGCCGCCGCATGATCAGATGCGAGCCGCGCGTGCCGCCGATCAGGCGTTTTTCGATCGAGAGCCGCCGGTCGACCTCGTCGGCCCAGGCACCGGCGCAGTTGACGACAAGCCGCGGCGTCACCGTAAAGATTTCGCCGCTGATCTCGTCTTTCAGGTGAACGTTTGCACCGCTCGTCTCATCAAGCGACAGATAGGGCAGGGCGAGCGACTGCGGGCAGTCGCGCTCCGCATCCTTCACCAGTTCGAGCACCAGGCGCTCGGGATGAAGCAGCCGCGCATCATAATATTCAGCGACGGCGCAGACCTTGTCCGACAGTCCCGGCATCCGGCGCCGGCTTTCGCTGCGCGGGATCAGCCGGTGGCGCGGCATGGTCTGGTTGTCTCGGCCGAACCGGTCGAAGAACACGAGGCCGAGCTTGACGGCAAGAATGCCCTTGGCGCCCGGGGTCTTTTTCAGCTTCAGGAACCGCAGGCCGGCCGACAGCAGCCCGCCGAACCAGCTGAAGGCCGGAACCCAGACCGGCAGCGGCCGGACCAGATGCGGCGCATTCATAATCAGATGATTGCGCTCGATGACCGATTCCCGCACCAGCGCGAATTCACCGGTTTCGAGATAGCGCAGGCCCCCGTGGATCAGCCGCGAGGGCGCGGCGCTCGTCCCCGATGAAAAGTCGCCCTTGTCGATCAGGATGGCCGGAATGTTCTGCAGGGCGAGATCTCTATAGAGCCCGATGCCGTTGATCCCGCCGCCGACGATCAGGATCGGCGCGCTGCCCTCGGGCAGCGCCCTCAGCTGCTGCAAGACCTCGTCGCGAGTGCGCATCATCCCTCTCCATGCTCGACCGTTTGTTTCCGGCATCTGCATAATGGCAGTTTATTACTTTTGGAAGCGAAATTATGAACCAGAAAATGGCTACATAAAAAAATAATTATACATTTCAGACATTTAATTATGTAAAAAATTTTCTTACAAATGCGATTGACAATTTTTCCCGGTCAAATAGCCTAGCTTCAGAGGAAAATGCCGGACGGGAAATCAGTTTCCCAGCGTGCCGATTGGAGACGGCGCGCACCGGTCTGGAGGAGGAACCATGCGCAAGCGCCTTATTGGCATTGACGCCGGTGGAACGATGACGAAAGTCGTCCTGTTCGACCTGAGCGGAAACGAGGTCGGCAGCGAACGCCGTGCCAATGTCATGCTGCTGCCGCATGAGGGCTGGACCGAGCGCGACGCCGACAGCATGTGGCGCGCTGCCTGCGAATGCATCCGCATCCTCCTGGAAAAGACCCAGACCGATCCCTCCGATATCCTCGCCGTCACGCCGTCGGGTTATGGCGGCGGCGTCTATCTGATCGACAAGGATGGGGTGCCCGTCCGCAACGCACTGGTTTCGACCGATACACGCACCATTCCGCTGATTGCCCGCTGGACGGCCTCGGGCCGTGCCGCTGCCGTGTCGAAACACATCGAGCAGCAGATCTGGCCCGGCCAGACCCTGCCGATCCTCGCCTGGATGCAGGAAAACGAGCCGGATACGCTGCGCCGCACCGCCCACGTCATGTCCTGCAAGGATTTTCTGCGCATGCGCCTGTGCGGCGATATTTCCACCGACCCGACCGATGCAGGCTGTGCCGGCATTATCAATGTCACCCGCTCGGAAATTTCGCGCGAAGCCTTCGCGGAAGCGGGCATTGCCGGCTGGCTCGACACGCTGCCGCCGATCGGCCCGGCCACCGAGATCGTCGGTGGTGTCAGCGATCAGGCCGCCGCCCAGACGGGCCTTCGCCCCGGCACGCCGGTCGTGCGTGGCGTTTATGATGTCGTCGGCTGCTCGCTCGCCTCGGGTGTCGAGCGCCCCGACCAACTGGCCGCCGTCGCCGGCACGTTCAGCATCCATTCGACCGTTCACAGCCGCCCATCGCTCAATCCGCTGCCGACGATCCAGACACCCTATCCGGTCGCGGGTCAGATCCTGGCGACCATTGCAACGCCGACATCGGCCAGCAATCTCGAATGGCTCTGCAAGACTATGCTCTCGGCGGAAGCCCATCGCGCCTTGATCGAAGGGCGCAGCGTTTATGATATCTGCAACGACCTTGTTGCCGGAGCGCTGACACGCAACAACAACATTCTCTTCTTCCCCTTTCTCTATGATGGACCGCAGGGTGCGCCAGCCGGGTTCCTCGGGCTGAAGGCCGGTGTCTCGCTCGCCGATATCGTCCGCGCCGTCTACGAAGGCGTGGTTTTCGCCCATCGCTACGACATGTCCTATCTGCTGGATGGCCCCGATGCCGCCGATCCCAAGGTCATCCGTCTGGCCGGCGGGCCATCCCGCAGCGCTGTCTGGGCGCAGATGTTCGCCGATGGCCTCGGGCTTCCCATCGAGATCGCCAATGGCAGCGAGTTCGGCGCCAAGGGCGCTGCCATCTGCGCCTCCGTTGCCACAGGCGTTCATGCCGATATTCCCGCCGCCATCGCCGCCATGGTTCGCGTCGAGCAGCGCTTCGAGCCGGACCCTGTGCGGGCAAAGGTGCTGACGGCGAAATACAACATCTATCGCGCCGCCATTGATGTGGTCGCGCCCTTGTGGTCGCAAACCCAGGGTGAGGAGGAGTTTCACTATGAGGACAGCCGGCCCAAACAGGCATTGGCGGTCTGACATGCCCTGCAAGAACCGGTTGACGTTGACGGAAGGTATTGCGGCACATGCTTGAGTTAACCGACATTACGAAGGTTGTAGGGGGTGAGGTTCATGTTCATCCTTTGCGTCTTGTTCTTGAGCGCGGGACATTGAATGTTTTGCTGGGTCCGACGTTGTCGGGCAAGACGTCATTGATGCGGTTGATGGCGGGTCTGGACAGGCCGTCGTCTGGGACGATGCGGTTTGACGGTGTGGATGTGACGGGTGTGCCGGTGCAGGCGCGCGGCGTGGCGATGGTGTACCAGCAGTTCATCAACTATCCGGGTTTTACG
>JAURWE010000010.1 GCA_030655075.1 Pararhizobium sp. | reverse complement strand
TCTGGATCAGCGTCTGCGTCGCTAGAACGTGCTCCACCTCCGACGTGCCGATGCCGTGCGCCAGCGCGCCGAAGGCGCCATGCGTCGAGGTGTGGCTGTCGCCGCACACGATCGTCGTGCCGGGCAGCGTGAAGCCCTGCTCGGGGCCGATGACGTGGACGATGCCCTGCCGGATGTCATGTTCGTTGTAATAGGTCACGCCGAATTCGCGGGCGTTCTCGGCCAGCGCCGCGATCTGCTCGGCGCTTTCCGGATCGGGATTGGGCTTGCTGCGATCGGTGGTCGGCACGTTGTGATCGACCACGGCCAGCGTCTTCTCCGGCGCGTGAACGCGGCGGCCGGCGGTGCGCAAACCTTCGAAGGCCTGCGGCGAGGTCACTTCGTGGACCAGATGGCGGTCGATATAGAGCAGGCAGGTGCCGTCATCGGCCTCGTGGACCAGATGATCGTTCCAGATCTTGTCGTACAGCGTGGTCGGTGCGGCGGATTTCGAATCGGACATGATGGCGGGCTTTCAATCGGACTTCTGAATGGGACAGGCGAACGCGCGGCCTCGGCCGCTGATGCGTTCAGGCCGCAAGCGCGGACGTCGTCAGCCGGCCGAAGAAGCGCCAGGGCAGGCGGCTCCGGTCGTCGAGCACGATACGTGCTGAATTGGTCTGACGGATTGGAAGCATTCCAGTCTCATAGCACATCGCGGAAGCCAGCGCGAGTTGCGTTTAGCGCTGCAACGAATCGTCACCGCGAAGGCGGGGACCCATACGGCGCGGACTCGCGAACGGCGCAGTGCGGTGGACAACTTCCCTGAACCGAGACTCCAGGGGTGGTGGGTCCTCGCCTTCGCGAGGACGACTCGTTGAGGCGTGATGCACCTTTCGTAAAACCCCAAACAAAAAACGCGGAGCTTTCGCCCCGCGCTTTCCATAAACTAGAACCGAAAAAATTACTGAGCGGCGGCGGCCTTCTGCGGGCGCTCGGTCTTCTTCTCGACGATGCGGGCCGACTTGCCGCGCAGGTTGCGCAGATAATACAGCTTGGCGCGACGCACCTTGCCGCGACGCACGACCTTGATCGAGTCGATCATCGGCGACATCACCGGGAAGACGCGCTCGACGCCTTCGCCGTAGGAAATCTTGCGGACGGTGAAGCTCTCATTGAGGCCGCCGCCGGAGCGGCCGATGCAGACGCCTTCATAGGCCTGCACGCGCGACCGATCGCCTTCGACGACCTTCACATTGACGATGACGGTATCGCCGGGACCGAATTCCGGGATCGCCTTGGTGGCGGCGAGCTTGTCGAACTGCTCTTTTTCGAGCTCTTGGATAATGTTCATCGAAGTCTCCATCGGCGGCGCGCCCGGCCGTTGCGGCGGGCGGCGCAAAACTTGTATCCCGGCATTGCAAGGAATTCGGGGTCTCTACAGCAATCCTGTGGGCTTGTCACCCGTCTGTCTTGTCTTTTGGCGGTTTTTGCGAACGCGCCCGCCACAGATCGGGCCGCCGCGCCTGGGTCAGCGCTTCCGCCTGTCGCAGCCGCCATGCGGCGACCTTGGCGTGGTCGCCGGAGATCAGCACGTCGGGGATCGCAGCGCCCTCGAACAGTTGCGGGCGGGTATATTGCGGATATTCCAGCAGCCCGTCCGAAAAGCTTTCGTCGGTGCCCGATTCGAGCTTGCCCATGACGCCCGGCAGCAGCCGCACGCAGGCGTCGATCAGCGCCATCGCGGCGATCTCGCCGCCCGACAGCACGTAGTCGCCGATCGAGACCTCCTCCAGCCCGCGCGCATCGATCACGCGCTGGTCAATGCCCTCGAACCGGCCGCAAACGATCAGCGGACCGGGACCGGCGGCGAGGTCGGCGACGCGGGCCTGCGTCAGAGGTTTGCCGCGCGGGCTCATCATCAGGCGCGGGCGTGCCGCGTCCCGATCGGCGGCGTCGATCGCGGCGGCCAGCACGTCGGCGCGCAGCACCATGCCGGGCCCGCCGCCGGCCGGCGTGTCATCGACGCTGCGATGCCTGTCCCCGGCCGAGGCGCGGATATCGCGGGCCTCCAGCGCCCACAGGCCGGACGTCAGCGCCCGCCCCGCGAGGCTGATGCCGAGCGGACCGGGAAACATCTCGGGAAACAGGGTGAGGACGGTCGCGCGCCAGGTCATTCAGAAACCTATCAACGTCATTGCGAGCCGGCGTCATCGGCCCTTGCCGATCGACGCCGAGCGAAGCAATCCAGTCTTTCTTCGTCGTCAAGAAAGACTGGATTGCTTCGTCGTCGTCGTTTCTCGAAGGCGAGAAACGCCACCTCCTCGCAATGACGAGGAGTTGCCTCACGCCAGCGGATGATCCGGCGTGTCGCCCTCGATCTCCTCGGGCAGCACGATCACGACATGGCCCTTCGCCAGATCGACCGTCGGCACCACCGCGTCGATAAACGGCAACAGCAGCGTCGGACCCGACGGGGGCGCGATCTCGATGATCGTGCCCGCGCCGAAATCGTGGATCGCAATGACGCGGCCGAGCGGTGCGTCCGACGGATCGACCGCCGCGAGCCCGATCAGATCGGCATGGTAATATTCGCCGTCATCGGTCGGCGGCAGTCGGTCGCGATCGATGTAGAGCTCGATGCCGTTCAGGAGTGCCGCATCGTCACGATCGGCGACGCCTTTCAGCGTCGCTACCAGATGATCTTTGGCGATCCGCGCATCCACGACGTCGAACGACCGCGTGCCGTCCTTGGTCGTCAGCGGGCCGTAATTCAGCACGGCCAGCGGATCGTCGGTGAACGTCCACAGCTTGACCGCGCCGCGCACGCCATGCGGCGCACCGATCCGCGCGATGCAAATCTGCGGCTTCTGCGACATGCGCGCGGCTTACGCGCTTACTTCTTCGCGGCGGCTTCGGCGGCGGCCTTGCGCTCCTTGCGCGGCACGGCCTTTTCCGGATTGTTGCGGACGGCGCGCTTCTGGACGCCGGCGGCATCGAGGAAACGCGACACGCGGTCCGACGGCTGCGCGCCCTTGGCGAGCCAGGCCTTGACCTTGTCCATGTCGAGCTTCAGGCGGGTCTCGTTGTCCTTCGGCAGCAGCGGATTGAAATGGCCGAGACGCTCGATGAAACGGCCGTCGCGCGGGAAGCGCGAGTCGGCGACGACGACGTGATAGACGGGACGCTTCTTGGTGCCGGCGCGGGCAAGGCGGATGACGACGGACATGAGATTCTCCTGATGGTATTTGTTTGATTGAGGGATTGAGTTAGGCCGTCACCCTGAGGTGCGAGCCATCTTCGGCGAGCCTCGAAGGGCGGCGGCCGGAAGTTGTGCGGCCATCCTTCGAGGCGCGCTGTAAGAGCGCGCGCACCTCAGGATGACGATGTGCCGGTTGAAGACTTTCATTTCTTCTTCCCGAAACCTGGAAAGCCACCGAGGCCGGGCAGGCTGGGGCGACCACCGCCGCCGAGGCCCGGCAGGTTCGGCGCATTACGCAACGCCGTCGGCATGTCCTTCGGCAATTGCGGCAAGCCGCCGCCGGATTGCAGCTTCTCGGTCATCGCCTTGATTTCGTCCGGCGAGGGACCGCCGCCGCCGAAACCCATCGCCTGCGCCATGCCCGCGAGCGGGCCGCGCTTGCCGGCCTTGCCGCCCATCGCCTTCATCATGTCGGCCATGTTGCGATGCATCTTGAGGAGCTTGTTGACCTCCTCGACCTTCAGGCCAGCGCCGGCGGCGATGCGCTTTTTGCGGCTGGCCTTGAGGATGTCGGGGTTCTTGCGCTCCTGCCGCGTCATCGAATCAATCACTGCGACCTGCCGCTTCAACACGCGGTCGTCGAGACCGGCGGAAGCGATCTGGTTCTTCATCTTGGCGATGCCGGGCATCATGCCCATCAGGCCGGACAGCCCGCCCATATTGGACATCTGCATGAGTTGGTCGCGCATGTCGGACAGGTCGAACTGACCCTTCCGCATTTTTTCGGCGGTGCGCGCGGCCTTTTCGGCATCGATATGCGCGGCCGCTTTCTCGACCAGCGACACGACGTCGCCCATGCCGAGGATGCGGCCGGCAATCCGTGACGGATGAAAGTCTTCCAGCGCGTCGGTCTTTTCGCCGGTGCCGATCAGCTTGATCGGCTTGCCGGTCACGGCGCGCATCGACAGCGCCGCACCGCCGCGGCCGTCGCCGTCCACACGCGTCAGCACGATGCCGGTGAGGCCGACGCGCTGGTCGAAGGAGCGCGCGAGGTTGACCGCGTCCTGGCCGGTCAGCGAATCCGCGACCAGCA
>JAURWE010000008.1 GCA_030655075.1 Pararhizobium sp. | reverse complement strand
CCGATGGCAAGGTCGTGTTCGTCGAGGGGGCGCTGCCTTTCGAGGAAGTGCAGGCGAAGCTGCTGCGGCGCAAGAACAACTGGGAGCAGGGCGTGATGACCGCGTTGCGGCACGAGTCATCTCAGCGCGTGCGACCGGGTTGCCCGCACTTCGGCCTGCATGCGGGCGCCTGCGGCGGCTGCAAGATGCAGCATCTGGATGCGGCCGCGCAGGTGGCCGTCAAACAACGCGCGCTCGAAGATGCGTTGTGGCATCTCGGCAAGGTCAAGCCCGAGAACATGCTGCGCCCGCTCGAAGGCCCGGCCTGGCACTACCGCTACCGGGCACGCTTGTCGGTGCGGCATGTGATCAAGAAGGGCACGACGCTGATCGGCTTTCACGAGCGCAAGAGCAGCTATGTGGCCGACATGAGCGTGTGCCCTGTATTGCCCGCACCGGTGAGCGCCTTGCTGCTGCCGTTGCGCGCGCTGATCGATTCGATGGAGGCGCGCCAAACTTGCCCGCAGATCGAACTTGCCTGTGGCGACTCGCCTGGCAGCACCACGCTCGGCGTGATCGCGTTGGTGCTGCGGCATCTGGAGCCGCTGTCAGATGCCGATATCGCCCGGCTCAAGGCTTTCGCGCAGGTGCATCCGGCGGTGCAATGGTGGCTCCAGCCGAAGGGCCCCGAGACAGTCAAGCTGTTGGATGAGGGCGGCGCGGCGCTGTCTTACGAACTGCCCGACTTCGGCATCACGATGCCGTTCAGGCCGACCGATTTCACGCAGGTCAATCCGCATATCAACCGCGTCCTGGTGACACGTGCGCTGCGCCTGCTCGACGTGCAGCGCGACGAGCGTGTGATCGACTGGTTCTGCGGTCTTGGCAACTTCACCTTGCCGCTGGCAACGCGCGCACGAGAGGTGCTCGGCATCGAGGGCAGCGATGCACTGGTGGCCCGCGCCACCGCCAACTACCGTAAAAACCAGGCCGCCGCGCCTGTTGGTCGGGCGCTGTGCGCGACCACATTTACGGCGCGCAACCTGTTCGACATGACGCCCGCGATGCTGGTTGCGGATGGTCACGCCGATCGCTGGCTGATCGACCCGCCGCGCGAAGGCGCCTTCGCGCTGACCAAGGCGGTGGTTGACCTGCACGAGCAACCCGAACTTCGCGGCGACTGGACGCCGCCGAAACGCATCGTCTACGTCAGCTGCAACCCGGCCACGCTGGCACGCGACGCTGGCTTGCTGGTGAACCAGGGCGGCTACCGCTGCAGCAGTGCAGGCGTGATCAACATGTTCCCGCACACCGCGCACGTCGAGTCGATGGCGGTGTTCGAAAAGTAAGACGCTTCGCTGAAACAACAAGGGGGCCCTTTGGCCCCCCTTGTACTTGTGGACGACTGCGTTGTCAGTCCCGCTCGCCGCCCGCAATGCCCAGCAGCGCCAGCAGGCTCTGGAACACATTGAACAAGTCGAGGTACAGCGCGAGCGTGGCCGTGATGTAGTTGGTCTCGCCGCCGTCCATGATCTGCTTCAGGTCATACAGCATATAGGCCGAGAAGATGCCGATCGCCGCCACCGAGATGGCCATCATGCCGGCCGTCGATCCGACGAACACGTTGACGATCGATCCGACGAAGAGCACCAGCACGCCGACGAACAGGAATTTGCCCATGCCGGACAGGTCGCGCTTGATCACGGTAGCGAGCGAAGCCATCACGAAGAAAACGCCGGCCGTGCCGCCGAAGGCCGTCATCACGAGTTCAGGCCCGTTCTTGAAGCCGAGCACCATCGAGATCAT
>JAURWE010000004.1 GCA_030655075.1 Pararhizobium sp. | reverse complement strand
GTATCTTGTGCACCGCCTCGACGAAGCTCGAGCCGACACGCGACTTGAGACCGAGCACCGCCTCGGCTTCGATGTCGAAGGTGGTGCGGGCCCGCGCCAGCAGCGTCTCGGGATCGGCCGCGAAGGCCAGGGGGGGGCGGGAGCTCATCGGCCGGATTTTATCGGCCGGAGGCGCCGCGGGCCTTCGGGCTGTGCTGCATGGCCTTGCGCGCGCGAGGCGGGCGTTTGCGCGCATGACCCTTGCTAGCATCGGATCATGTCCTCCCTCGACCTCGCGCTGTTGTACCTGCTGGCCGCAGTGATCGGGGTGGTGGCCTGTCGTTCGCTCAAGCTGCCGCCGATGTTGGGTTACCTCTCGGCTGGTGTGCTGATCGGGCCACACGCCTTTGCGCTGGCACAGAACAACGAGGGGATCCGCCACCTCGGCGAGTTCGGCGTGGTGTTCCTGATGTTCGTGATCGGGCTGGAGTTCAGCCTGCCGAAGCTGCGCGCGATGCGCAAGCATGTGTTCGGCCTCGGGATGCTGCAGGTGATGCTCACCATGAGTCTCGCCACCGCCGGTGCCTTGCTGCTCGCGCGGCTGCTGCCGCCCGCCTGGCAGTTGGGGTGGCAAACGGCGCTGGCGCTCTCGGGCGCCCTCACCATGAGCAGCACCGCCATCGTCGTGAAGCTGATGGCCGAGCGGCTCGAGCTCGAGAGCGAACACGGCAAGCGCGTGATGGGCGTGCTGCTGTTCCAGGACCTGGCGGTGGTGCCGCTACTGGTGCTGATCCCGGCCCTCGGTGCGCCGCCCGAGGCGCTGTTCAAGGCGCTGTCGATCGCCATGGGCAAAGCCGTCTTCCTGGTCGGCATCCTGCTCTATGGCGGGCCGCGCGTGATGCGCTGGTGGCTCACGCTGGTGGCACGGCGGCGCAGCGAAGAGCTCTTCATGCTCAACCTGCTGCTGGTCACGCTCGGGCTGGCCTGGCTCACAGAACGCGCCGGCCTCAGCCTGGCGCTGGGCGCCTTCATCGCCGGCATGCTGGTGTCGGAGACCGAATACAAGCACCAGGTGGAAACCGACATCCGGCCCTTCCACGACGTGCTGCTCGGCCTGTTCTTCATCACCATCGGCATGTCGCTCGACTGGCACATTGTGGTCGAGCGCTGGCTGCTGGTGGCGGCGTTGCTGGTGCTGCCGCTGGCCTTCAAGCTCGGGCTGGTGACAGTGCTGGCGCGGGGGCTGGGGGCCACCGCCGGCGTGTCGCTGCGCACCGGCCTGTACCTGGCGCAGGCGGGCGAGTTCGGCTTCGTTCTGCTGACGCTGGCACAGGACCGGAGCCTGCTTCCGCCCTGGCTGGCGAACCCGGTGCTGGCGTCGATGGTGCTGTCGATGCTGGCGACGCCTTTCATCATCATGTACAGCAACGCCATCGTGCGGAAGCTGGTGGCCAGCGACTGGATGCAGCAGTCGCTGCAGATGACCAGCATCGCGCGCAAG
>JAURWE010000003.1 GCA_030655075.1 Pararhizobium sp. | reverse complement strand
GCTGGCAGGCCGGGTTACAGCGGCAGCCCGACGTAGTTCTCGGCCAGCGCGGTGGACATGGCGCGCTAACTCACCAGGTATTCCAGCTCGGCTTCCTGGATCTTCTGGCCGAAGGCGCCGGTGTCGGGAAAGCGGTGCATGAGCGAGGTGAGCCACCACGAGAAGCGCTCGGCTTTCCACACCCGCGCCAGGCAGCGCTGCGAATAGTTGTCGATGCCGGCAGCCGATTTCTCCTTGAAGTATTCGATGAAAGCCGTGGACAGGTACTTCACGTCCGAGGCAGCGAGGTTGAGGCCCTTGGCGCCCGTGGGCGGCACGATGTGGGCGGCGTCGCCCGCCAGGAACAGGCTGCCGAAACGCATCGGCTCGGCCACGAAGCTGCGCAGCGGCGCAATGCTTTTCTCGATGCTGGGGCCGGTGACGATGGCTTCGGCCAGGGCCGGGTCCAGCCGCAGGCGCAGTTCGTCCCAGAAACGCTGGTCGCTCCAGTCTTCCACCTTGTCGTCCAGCGGGCACTGCACGTAGTAGCGGCTGCGCGTGAGGCTGCGCATGGAGCAAAGCGAAAAGCCGCGCTCGCTGTTGCCGTAGACGATGGCGTGGGGCGAGACCGGCGGCACGTCGGCCAGCACGCCCAGCCAGCCAAACGGGTACTCGCGCTGGTATTCGCGGATCGCATCGCGCGGCACGCTGGCGCGGCAGACGCCGTGGAAGCCGTCGCAGCCCGCGATGAAGTCCGCCTGCAATTCATGCATTTGCCCGTCCTTCTTCCAGCGCACCGTGGGCGCGCTGCCATCGAAGCCGTGCACGCTGACCTCGGCGGCTTCGTAGATGGTGGGCAGGCCGGCCTGGCTGCGCGCTTCCATCAGGTCGTGCGTCACTTCGGTCTGCCCGTAGGCGGTCACTACCTTGCCCGCAGTCAGGCCGTGCACGTCGATGGCGTGGCGCTGTCCCTTGAAGACCAACTCGATGGCATGGTGCTCCGTGCCTTCGCGGTGCAGGCGCGCGCCGACGCCCACCTCGTCCATCAGGTCCACCGTCACCTGCTCCAGGATGCCGGCGCGGATGCGGCCCAGCACGTAGTCCCCGGTCTGGCGCTCGACGATGACGTTGTCGACACCGGCCTTGTGCAGCAACTGGCCGAGCA
>JAURWE010000002.1 GCA_030655075.1 Pararhizobium sp. | reverse complement strand
GCTCGGCATAGGCCAGCATGGCGTCGAGCGTCTCCATCACCTCCGGCGTGGCGGTGGGGCTGCGCAGCAGTGTGTGCAGCACGGCGCGGTCTTCGGTGCGATTGATGTGCTCGCCCGCGAACATCGCATCGCGATGCGCTTCGAGTCCGCATTCGCGCGCCAAGGCCATCAAGACCGCCTCGGTGGGCGCGTCGATCAGGTTCTTCGACAGGTCGGCAAACACATGCGGCGCTTCCTGACTGAAGGCGGCAAAGCGGCCGGGATCGGCGGCGAACGCATCACGCAGGTCGAAGGCGCGGCCCGCCTTGTCGTAGTGCGCCTGCAGCTTGGCCCAGCCCGGCGCCCGGTCGCAACGCACGCTCATGCGGCACCCATGAGCTTTTCGAGCTTGATCGCATCGGCCGCGAAGGCGCGGATGCCCTCGGCCAGCTTCTCGGTGGCCATTGCGTCCTCGTTGAGCGCGAAGCGGAACGCCGGCTCGTCGAAGCTGGCCTTGGGGATGTCGAGCGATCTCGCGCCCTTGGCGTCCAGCGCGCGGGCAAGCGGCGCATCGGTCGCGGCCAGTTCCGCCAGCAACTCGGGGCTGATGGTGAGCAGGTCGCAACCCGCCAGCGCGGCGATCTGGCCCACGTTGCGAAAGCTCGCGCCCATCACTTCGGTCGCGATGCCGTGGTGCTTGTAGTAGTCGAAGATCTCGCGCACCGACTTCACGCCCGGGTCGTTGGCCCCGGCGTTGGCCGCCTCGTCCCACTTGGCGCCGGCCGACTTCTTGTACCAGTCGTAGATACGGCCGACGAAGGGCGAGATGAGCTTCACGCCGGCCTCACCACAGGCCACTGCCTGCGCAAACGAGAACAGCAGCGTCAGGTTGCAGTGGATGCCTTTCTGTTCCAGCGCTTTCGCGGCCTGGATGCCTTCCCAGGTCGAGGCGACCTTGATCAGCAAATGCTTTTCCGTGTCGATGCCCTCTGCACGGTACATCGCGACGATGCGTTCGCCACGCGCAATGGTCGCGGCGGTGTCGAACGACAGGCGGGCGTCGACTTCGGTCGATACGCGGCCGGGCACCAGCGTGAGGATCTCGGCTCCGAAGCGCACCAGCAGGCGGTCGATCACCTCGTCGATCGGCTTGCCGGCGTGTTTCTTCACCGCCTCGTCGAGCAGCGGCCGGTATTCCGGCT
>JAURWE010000143.1 GCA_030655075.1 Pararhizobium sp. | reverse complement strand
GTTGCTCACCGCCTTGGCCTGCGTCATGGTGATGTTGACGTGGTGGCGCGTGTAGCTCGAGGTCTTGACGCGGATGCCGCGCTGCATGCCTTCCTCGCCGAGGTACGCGCCCCACGCCCAGGCCGCGACCATCAGGTGAATGGTGTTGCCCTTGGGGCTGACGCCGAGCTTCTGCGAACCGATCCAGGTGAGCGGGCGCAGGTAGCAGCTCTCGAGATTGTTCTCGCGCACCACCTGCTTCTGGGCGTCCATCACTTCCTGATGGCTGAACGGGATCTTCATGCGCAGGATCTTGGCGCTGTTGAACAGGCGCTCGGTGTGCTCCTCAAGCCGGAAGATCGCGGTGCCGTCGACCGTGTTGTAGGCCCGCACGCCCTCGAAGGCGCCGCAGCCGTAGTGCAGCGTGTGCGTCAGCACGTGGATCTTGGCGTCGCGCCAGTCGACCAGCTGGCCGTCCATCCAGATCTTGCCGTCACGGTCGGCCATCGACGGCGCGGGGGGAACGAGGGCGCTCATTTTGTGTCCTTTGAGGGGAAAAGATTCGCAGAGCCAGCGATTTTACGGCGCGGCCACAATGGTGGTTTTCGCGTTTCACGCATCCGCCCATTGCTTCAGGAAAGAGTGTCCTTTTGTCCTTCTTCAAGAACGTCATCGTCTATCGCATCGAACCTTCATGGTCTGCCACGCTCGAGCAGGCCGAACTGGCACTCGACGCCCACCGTTTCGTGCCCTGCGGCCCCTCGCAGGAAAAGTCCGCCGGATGGATCGAGCCGCGCGGCGCGGCGCATGGCCCGCTGATCGAATCGGTCGCCGGCCAGTGGCTGCTCGACTTCATGATCGAGTCCAAGGCCGTGCCGGCGTCGGTGATCCGCCGTCAGCTCGACGAGCGCTGCGCGCAGATCGAGGCCACCACCGCCCGCAAGCCACGCAAGAAAGAAAACAAGGAAATGAAGGAGGAC
This sequence comes from Pararhizobium sp., assembly GCA_030655075.1. Lineage (GTDB taxonomy): Bacteria > Pseudomonadota > Alphaproteobacteria > Rhizobiales > Rhizobiaceae > JAURWE01. The sequence continues at coordinate 170 of JAURWE010000143.1, read as the reverse complement.
ATCGCGCACTCGCTGCTGCCGATGGCCTTCACGCGCCAGGCCAAAGTCACCGTGTGGATCGACCCCGTCGAACGGCGGCTGGTGCTCAACTGCTCGAACATCCCGCGCGCCGATGAGGTCGTGACAGCGCTGGTCAAGGCGCTCGACGGCTTCGCGGTGGCGCAGCTCTC
>JAURWE010000142.1 GCA_030655075.1 Pararhizobium sp. | reverse complement strand
CGGGCGCCGGCGATCCACTGGCTGCCACGCACCTGATCGTGCTGATAGGTGAGACCCGCCGTCAGCCGCACGCCAGGCAGGCCGGCGACATCGCGGGCGCTGAGTTCCAGACGGCCGCGCGGGCCGGAAATGTCCTCGACGCCATCGGCCTCGAAATGATAGCCGCCGGCAAAGGCGCGCAGATCGGCGTTCCAGTCATCCGGCAGAACGGGCAGGCGCACTCCCACCTCGGCGTCAAAGCCCTTCATCGCCTTTTCCGTCGTGGTGAACACCGAGGTCGTCGTTGACCGCTGGATGGCAAGCTGGTTGCCGGTCAGAACCAGCTCCGGATCACCAAAACTGACGGCCGCAGTGTCAAACGTCTTTTCACTGTCTCCGACCGGCAGATAGACATTGGCGCGAAGATCGAAGCTCTCACTCAGCGCTTCGAGGCCAAAGGTCGCCTGATGAAAGGTGTTGCCCAGCGCCGAACGGCGCACGTCGAAATAACCGTAGGCACCGATGTTCCAGCCGCTGTCGAGCATGTGGCGGACGCCCAAACCGAAATTGCCCTCGCGGGCGTGGCTGTCATCGAAGGAGCCGCGCAGATCGGTGAAGAACAGCGACGTGTCGTTCTGCCAGAGCGGCGCAAACAGGCTGGTCTCGCCGATCTCGCGGCCTTGGCCGACGCGCCCGCCGACATCCACAGACGCTCCCCAGCGCCTGTTGAAATCACTGGCGAAAACAGGCGTCGTCGGAGCCGTCAAAACGAGCAGCGCCGAGGACGCGAACAGGGCCGCTGCCGCGACTTCGGAGCGCCGCCCCTTCAAGCATGTCATCCGCAAGTTCCTCGTTTCGAACCTGCTTAACCCTACCAAGCCGAGGATATAATTTAAATTGCTAATAAATACGACTGTAAAATAGGGTTGCCGAATTGCATTGGCGTGTGCCGATCCTGCGCAAACGCCGGTCTTCGGGAGGAATGTTCGGCTGGCTAGTGGACCTTGGCGTCCCCACGTCCTATAGGTCCCCCGACGCTGCAATCCATTCTCGAGCAGACACGTTTAGATGATGCAAACCACCGAAAAGCCGGCAAACAGGCGCTATTTCCAAGGCCCGGTTTTTGCCACGGCGCCGATGATCGACTGGTCGGACACGCATTACCGCGTGCTCGCCCGACAGCTGTCGCGGCATGCGCTGACCTATACGGAGATGATTGTTTCCGAGGCGATTCTGCGCGGCAACCGCGAGCGGCTCTTGAACTTCGATGCCGTCGAGCAGCCGGTGGCGCTGCAACTGGGGGGCAATGATCCTGTCAAGATGGCGAAAGCGGCGCGGATCGGGGAAGGGTTCGGCTATGCCGAGATCAACATGAATGTCGGCTGCCCGTCCGACCGGGTGCAGTCGGGCACGTTCGGTGCCTGCCTGATGCGCGAGCCGCAGGTGGTGGCCGATTGCGTGGCGGCGATGAAGGCGGCGGTCGACATTCCGGTCACGGTCAAATGCCGCATCGGCGTCGACGACCAGGAGCCCGAGGTGGCGCTGCGCGCTTTCATTGCCCTGGTCGCAGCGGCCGGCACGGATGCGGTCTGGGTACATGCGCGCAAAGCCTGGCTGCAAGGCCTGTCGCCGAAGGAGAACCGCGATATTCCGCCGCTCGACTATGCGCTGGTGCGCCACGTCAAGCGCGAGAACCCGGGCCTGTTCATCGGCCTCAATGGCGGCCTGCACACGCTGGAGGCCGCGCTTGCCGAACTGCCGCATGTGGATGGTGTCATGCTGGGGCGGGCCGCCTATCATGACAGCGGGCTCCTGAGCGCCGTCGACGGGCATTTTGTCCATCCGGTGACGGGCGCTGCAGCGGTGCCCAACGATGCGGCCGCGTTCAACGCCGGCGGCCATCGGATCTCGCCGGAATTCTGGGCCGGCGTGCGCGACGCGATGATGGTGCATGCGGCGGGGCATATCGGCCGGGGCGGGCGGCTGGTTCATGTGACGCGGCACATGGTCGGGCTGTTCCAGGGCTGGCCGGGCGCCCGGCGTTTTCGCCAGATCCTGTCCTCCGAGGCGACCAAGGCCGGCGCGGGGCCAGAGGTGATTGCGGCGGCATTTGAGGAAGTAGGGGTTAGGCAGTAGGAATGAGACGTTAGGCGTTAGGCAGTAGGAATTAGAAGGGCTACTGCCTATTGGCTAGTTCCTAGTGCCTAAAGCAAAAACGGCGCCTCTTGCGAAGCGCCGTCTTGGAATCTTGATCTGTCAGCCGGCTGTTAGGCGCGGATGTTGACGGCCTTCGGGCCCTTGCCCATCCGATCCGGCTCGGTGTCGAACTCGACCTGCTGGCCGTCCTTCAGGGTCTGGAGACCGGCGGCCTGGAGCGCGGAGATGTGAACGAACACATCCTTGGCGCCGCCTTCCGGCGTGATGAAACCAAAACCCTTGTCCTGGTTGAAGAATTTTACGGTGCCCTTGGTGGCCATGGGAGAAGTCCTTTTCCCTTAGTAACGATATCCGGAACCGGGGTTCCTGCGGTTGTTCGTCTTCCTCAAAACAAACGAAAGACAAGTCGAGAAGTCACGATAACGGGGAAAAGACGTTCATCGGCCAGCGGGCTTTTGACACCCTAAGGCGACCCGGTTCATCACCGGCGAGCAGTCCAGTCTCCGGGATAGAAAACGCCCGAACACAGAATTTTTGCCAGCAAAACGAGAAAATAGCAAGCGATTAATCCCTATGCGACACGGCCTGTCCGCTGACGGACAATGGGAGCCGAAGAGGGTACGCGCCGGCGTTTCAAAACGGGGCGCATTTTGCCGGCCTCCACAATTTCGCCCCGCTACCGGCCAAGATGGCCGAACCGCGTCCGCCCCGGCGACGCAGTTGCATGGGGGCAGGGCGGAAAAGCGATTCCGCTCGGCGCGGCAATGCGCTATTCGGTGTTTCGGCAGACGGGAATGGAAGCCCGGACTGGTAGGCGGAGTTTTGATGCGAGACGGACAGGTGGCGGCGTGATCGATCCCTATGTGACGCTGGGCGTGGCGCGCGATGCCGATGCGGCGGCGATCAAGGCCGCCTATCGCAAGGTTGTCAAAACCGCCCATCCCGACAGCGGCGGCGACACCGAGCAGTTCGCCCGGCTGCAGGCGGCGCACGATCTGCTCAAGGATCCGGTGCGCCGGAAAATCTACGACGACACCGGCTACGATCCGCAGCTGGCCGACCCGCGCGACCTCAAGGGGCTGATGATCCTGGAAACGCTGGTCAACGACGTCATTCTCGACGAGCGCGAGCCGGGCAGCTTCGATCCGGTCGCCGCCATGCGCCGCAAACTCTCCGACGACATCGTCAAGAGCCGCTTTCACATTCTCGAGCTCGAGCGCCACCGCTCGCGGGTGCGCAACCATATCGGAAGGCTCGGCAAGCGCCCGGACACCGACGTGCTCGGCTCGATGCTGCGCGCCCGCAGCGATTCGATCACCGACGCCATCCACACCGCCCAGACGCAGATCGAGGTGATCGAACAGGCCTATGCCATGCTCGACGGCTATGCCTATGAGCTGGATTTGTTGAGCAAGGCCGCCGAGTAGCAGACCGGTCTCCCTCTTCTCCCCAGCGGGGAGAAGATGTCCGAAGGACAGATGAGGGGGCCTCTCCGCAAATTCCGAGATCCCGGCTCCCCCTCATCCGGCCCTGCGCGCCACCTTCTCCCCGCTGGGCAGAAGAGGAAAGTTGCCGCCGTCATCGTCAATCGAGCCAGGGTTCTGCGGCACGGTCTTTTTTGCCCTTGCGGCGGGCAATGGCGGCCCAGCGTTTTTCCCAGCCGCCGGGCGGATGGGAGAGGAACAAGGCCTCGGCGGCGGCGATTTCAATCGCTTTGCCGCCAAAATAGGCCATCTCGATGTGCCACGACAGGCCGCCGTCTTCGAGCCGGCGCGCGGCTTCCTTCCAGACTGCAAGCGTGTGGCCGAGGCCCGCATCGTCGAGTGTGAGGAAACAGAAGGGCGTTCTGGCTTCGGCATGATAGAGGCCGCAGCGGCGGTGGCGGCGGCAACGTGGCTGGCAGCAGCGGCCGGGGAGGCCAGCGTGCTCGGCCACGGCAAAGGGCAGCCGGGCTGTTATCCGGGCCTGGATGAGGGCTGGCGGCTCGGCGTCCGGGTCAAACACGGGGCGGCGTTTCGGGTGGGACATGGCGGCTCCTTTCTTGTAAGGACCAAAATTCTGGGCGGCCGGAGGCATTCACGCGGCGTGGCGGCCCGTGGCTTGAAACAAAAGTCTGGACGGGGTGCTCGAAAGACCCTCGTAAGATTTATAAATGGTGGCTCTTTCGAGCACCCCGTTCGGCGGTTTTTATCCTGCACCTCGGGTTCTCTGCGGCCGGCATCGCTGCCGGCCCTGTGTGCCCCACAGACACATCCGGAGCGGCATCAGCCTCCGGAGGGAACCCCTCTTCGCAGAACCCATCCGGGCAAGGCGCACGTCCTGCCTTCCCCTTCAGCACCGGCCCCGTCCGGCTGCCACGCCTGGCAGCGTCTCCGTGACGGAACGGGGGTATTATAGGGCAGGGCGAAAGAGCGGGGAAAAATTGGGGGTGGGTTTGTTGAAATGATTGAGGTTTTGGGGTGCTGGCGTCCCCGTTATTGGGGGTGTCGCCCACGGGTTGATGGCCAAGAGATCTCTACTTTTGGTCCACTGTGGAATTCTTCGGTGCTTTCCGCTTTGGCTTTTGCAATGCGTTCGGATTTTCCGTTGTTCTCGTAACGTCGCGTGTTGCTGTAGAGGTAAGCGCGCTGTCGGGGAGCATGGCGCGTCTCTCTGCAAACATTTGGACTAGGACCTTCAAATAGGCATTCTCTACTTCAATATATTCTGTTCCAGTTATTTTTATAATTGGCAACGGCTCGCTTGATTGCCAATCGACCGTTTTTCCAGATTTATCTTTCCTTTTCGTTTTTTCAAAAAAGTCACGATATCTGAAAGGAGAAATTCCTATGAACGGTTCAAAATAGACTTTTCCTTGAGCTCGTTTCTCACTTCGCTTTAAAACTATATCGTCACGGTAGAGTTCAGAGGCATAGCTTTTTGGATATGGTTCGATGTAGACAACGCGATCAATACCGGAAGAAATAATATGCTTAGCGCAAAGATGGCATGGAAAAGTTGTGCAAAATAGCGTGGTCCCTTGGAGGCTTATACCTTTTCGAGCAGCGTCTGTAATAGCATTCATTTCGGCATGAATTATCCGTCCATACTCTATAATGTCCATCATCATCATGCTTTTATCGAGGTCAATACCGTGTTTGTCGTATATATGCTTGAGGAAATCTCGAGATCTCATTGCTGCAAATTTTTTATCTACGACACCTACAGACGAAAGGTTTTTAAGTGTATCGCTCAATAGACGATATTTAAAATCTTCATTTGTATCGACGTGGCTATGGAACTCTCTGCCGTCGTCTTTATCTCCCTCCCAATATGTTCCTCCGTTGGCGCTTGGAACTTCATTGCATCCCAAAGTTTTAACCTCTCCTTCTTTTGTAAAGACTGCAGCTCCTACTTGCCTAGAAAGATCCAAGGATCTAAGAGAGGCCGACTTGGCCATGTACATTCCATACTCTTCTCGAGAGGGGGAATGGAAATTATAGCCAAATACTATTTTAATAAATCTGTCCAACGTTGCTTTGATTGTATCAGATGATGAGGCGTCTATAAAAACATCAGCCAGCGGAAAAACATCACGAATACGTTGGCCATGTAGAAGTGCGGCCTCGTGTTCGTCGCGATTTAAAAGCTTGATTGCTTGGTGTTCAAATTCTGAAACCCTTGTCCTTGATGCGTCTGCGTCGCGCATTTTTGTCGCAAGTCTTGCCAGACGAAGGTCGGGATCGGCGTAAGCAGAAATTTGAAATGCCTGTTTCCCGTAGACCGAACGAAATAGAGCAATCTCCTCGGAACGTTTGAACTGTCGTATGATATATGCCACCGGCCGATTTGCTTTTGTGGCGTCGGCTTGACGCTTGTCGCGAATGTCTTGGATAAGAAAAAATCCAAGTTTGGCCATTAGGCTGTCGTCGTCGAAATCTTCTCGCAGAGCGTTTGAGCGACTGATGAGCGAATCGTACCTGTCATAGAGAGTGGGATATTCTTGTTCTGGTATTCCTGTGAGGGCGGGAAGTATTGTTGTAAGGTGAACCGTTTCTGAATCATAACCAAAAAGCTGTAGCTGATTTGATATTGCGGATGTTACTTGATCCAGGTCTGTTCCTACGGGTCCAACCAAACAAAAAAATAGCTCTGGATTTTCTATCGTCATTTCTTTTTCCATAGTTCACCAGTTTGATACTTGTGGTTGGAACGAACCAGATGACACTTCGTTATAGAGATGTTAACCTGATTCCGGATATCCAATTATGAATTGGTTTGGAGGGAGATTCTATGTACTCGCTGGATTCTGACTGGCTTGCTAGACAAATTGCCCGCATAGTGGATGCTCCAACAAGCTCTAGGACCGTCTTGACCGTTGGGTTGGATAATGAAGCATCACGGTCTTATCTAAAGGAAGTTGAGACGCATCTGTCTGGTGTTGAAAAAATGAAGGATGATCGGTGGCTTTCTGTAGATTTAAGATAGTTTAGCAACGATCTCAACTTAAAACGAATTACATTTTCAGAATGCTCCATGTGCAATCTACATTTGGAGCATTTTTCTATTTAAGTAATTTCCGGTAAAAATAGACCTGCTATTTTTACGGCTTTTCCAGTTGGGCTTTGACGTTTTTGCACTTGCTTTTCAGATTCGAACTCAATCTTGTCCTGTCGGCCCCTCATCGTGTCCGCCGATGATATGGCAGGAGTTAAAACGCCGTCGGCCGAGCTGAGTGTTTTGGCGCAGAACGCTGAGGATGAGTGAACTGGTATCCGTCGCGGGCGTTGACGCTGGGTAGCCAATCGGCCGCGCCTCTTGGCGCGCGCTGTCCTCTCCCGCAAGGGGAGAGGAAAAGCCCGTGGGGCTAATACTCCGACGATGAGCCGCCGAAAATCTCGCTCAGGCTCCAGGGGTTGTCGCCCTGCTGGTTGGCGATGTCGTTGACTTTCCAGCCGCCGTGTTCCTTCACCAGCGTGTAGAACAGCGTCACCGGCTCGCCGTTTTCGAAGGTAACCTCGACCTCGGCCGTGTCGTCGAGGATGATCGGCGTGCCGATTTCGACATTGGAGGCTTGGCCGTCCTGGCCGGCGATGACCGGGTCGAATTCCAGCGCGCCCATTTCGCCGTCGCCGGTGTTGTCGTGGTCGGTCCGGTAGAGGCTCAACAGCTCGTCGGAGAAATAGGGCGCATAGACCGTCAGCGCATCGGCGCCATCGTCCTGGCCCTTGCCGCTGTAGAGCGCCTCCAGCAGCGCTTCGGGCGTCTTGTGGGTCCAGGCCATGGCCGGCAGGGCGGGCAGGGCGGCAAGCAGCAGGCCGAGTAAGATCGTGGGCAGGCGCATGGGGTTCTCCTCATCCGGAACAGGCTCTGATCGTAGCGGATGGCGGGCGGAAAGCCATGGGGCATTTTTGGGGGCGTTTTGGGGGGCGAAACTTGCCCCCTCACCAAGCGCGCCATGCCAGTCGGCTGCGCCGCTTGGGGCTTGCTATCCTCTCCCCGGGGGGGAGAGGAGGAACCCGGGCGGGCCTCTCGCCACACTGGCTGTTTCGCGGATTGAACCCCCTCACCAAGCGCGCCGTGCCAATCGGCTTCGCCTCTTGGGGCGCGCTGTCCTCTCCCCGGGGGGGAGAGGAGGAACCCGGGGCGGGCGCCTCGCCACACTGGCTGTTTCGCGGATTGAACCCCCTCACCACGTTCGCCGTGCCGACCGGCTTTGCCTCCCGGGGCGAACTGTCCTCTCCCGCAGGGGGAGACGAAGGGGTTCATTGGCCGGGGCGGCCGGTTTTGTTCTTGCTCTTCTTCTGGCGCTTGGCGTCGCCGGGGTCTTCGTAGGAGCCAACGCCTGACTTGGCGCGGACGAGGGGTCTGGGGTCGTCGGCGTTTGTCTGCCCCGCCCTTAAGCTCCTCGCACGCTCGTCGCTGGCGGGGACCCCGGGCAGGCGTTTTTCCGACTGGCCCTGCAGCAGCGGCTTTTCCGGCAGTTTGCCTCGTGTGTTGAGCGGCTTTTCCGTCCGGCCTACTGTCATCTCGTCGAGATCGTTTTTCCGGAACAGGCTGCGGGCCGGGGTGGCGATGTCGCGGCCCATGGCGTCGAGGTCCGGTTTGGCGAAGAGGCCGGTTTGATCTCCCCCCTTGAGGGGGAGATGGCCCGAAGGGTCAGAGGGGGGTGTGGCATCCCCGGTGTTTGAGGAGGGTTTACCCCCCTCTGTCAGCTTCGCTGACATCTCCCCCTCAAGGGGGGAGATTCTTTGGTCCGTGGGTGAGGCTTTCCCCTCCCCAACCCTCCCCACGAGGGGGAGGGAGCCGTCCGGGGCTGGGGCGGCCTTCTTGCGTGATCCCGTCGCCTTTCCGGTTCCACCTTCCAGCGCTTTGGCCAAGCCTTTTGCATTCCCGGTTGCGCCTTCGGCGCTCCTCGCCTCTTGCCGGGCCATCGGGTCGTCCATGACGGCGAGTTCGGCGGCTTTGAGGCGTTTGATTTCGTCGCGCAGGCGGGCGGCGGTTTCGAAGTCGAGGTCGGCGGCGGCGTTGCGCATCTGTTTTTCGAGCGCCTCCAGATGGGCGGCGAGGTTGTTGCCGACCATGTCGGTGGCGCCGCCCCTGACGCCGCGGATGCCGATGTCGGCGCGGACGTGGTCGCGCTCGTAGACCGAGTCGAGAATGTCGGAAATCTTCGCCTTCACCGATTCCGGCGTGATGCCGTGCGCCTCGTTGTAGGCCACCTGCTTTTCGCGGCGGCGGGCGGTTTCGCCCATGGCGCGCTCCATCGAGCCGGTGATGTGGTCGGCATAGAGGATGACCTTGCCATCGACGTTTCGCGCCGCACGGCCGATGGTCTGGACGAGGGACGTTTCCGAGCGCAGAAAACCTTCCTTGTCGGCGTCGAGAATGGCGACGAAGCCGCATTCGGGAATGTCGAGGCCTTCGCGCAGCAGGTTGATGCCGACAAGCACGTCGAAAGCACCAAGGCGCAGATCGCGGATGATCTCGATGCGCTCCAGCGTGTCGATGTCACTGTGCATGTAGCGGACGCGCACGCCCTGCTCGTGCAGGTATTCGGTCAGGTCCTCGGCCATGCGCTTGGTCAGCACCGTCACCAGCGTGCGGTAGCCGGCGGCGGCGGTCTCGCGGATTTCGCCGAGCACGTCGTCGACCTGGCTTTTCGCCGGGCGGACCTCGACGGGCGGGTCGATCAGGCCGGTGGGGCGGATGACCTGTTCGGCAAAGACGCCGCCGGACTGTTCCAGCTCCCAGGCGGCCGGTGTCGCCGAGACGGCGATCGTGTCCGGGCGCATGGCGTCCCATTCCTCGAAACGCAGCGGCCGGTTGTCGAGGCAGGAAGGCAGGCGGAAGCCGTATTCGGCCAGCGTCGCTTTTCTGCGAAAATCTCCTCGGTACATGCCGCCGATCTGGCTGACGGAGACGTGGCTCTCGTCGATGAACAGCAGGGCGTTGTCGGGGATGTATTCGAACAGGGTCGGCGGCGGCTCGCCCGGCTGGCGGCCGGTGAGATAACGCGAATAGTTCTCGATGCCGGCGCAGGAGCCGGTGGCCTCGAGCATCTCGACATCGTAGCGGGTGCGCTGCTCCAGCCGCTGGGCTTCGAGCAGGCGGCCGGCCTTTTCCAGTTCGGCGAGCCGCAGGCGCAGCTCCTCCTTGATCGACTTGATCGCCTGGTTGAGGGTCGGGCGCGGCGTCACATAGTGCGAGTTGGCGTAGATCTTGACCGATTTCAGGTCGTCGGTCTTCTGGCCGGTGAGCGGATCGAACTCGGTGATCGCATCGATCTCGTCGCCGAACATCGAGATGCGCCAGGCTGCGTCTTCGAGGTGGGCCGGGAAGATTTCGATCGTGTCGCCGCGCACCCGGAAGGAGCCGCGCTGAAAATCCATGTCGCGGCGCTTGTACTGCTGGGCGACGAGGTCGGCGAGCAACTGGCGCTGGTCGAGCCGGTCGCCGACGGTCATCTGGAAGGTCATGGCCGTGTAGGTCTCGACCGAGCCGATACCGTAGATGCAGGAGACCGAGGCGACGATGATGACATCGTCGCGCTCGATCAGCGAGCGGGTGGCCGAGTGGCGCATGCGGTCGATCTGCTCGTTGATCGAGGATTCCTTCTCGATGAACGTGTCGGAGCGCGGCACATAGGCTTCCGGCTGGTAATAATCGTAGTAGGAGACGAAATATTCGACGGCATTGTCCGGGAAGAAGTTCTTGAACTCGGAATAGAGCTGGGCCGCCAGCGTCTTGTTCGGGGCGAGAATGACGGCCGGGCGTTGGGTGGCCTCGATGACTTTGGCCATGGTGAAGGTTTTGCCGGAGCCGGTGACGCCGAGCAGCACCTGGCTGCGGTCGCCGTTCGACAGGCCCTCGACCAAATCCTTGATGGCGGTGGGCTGGTCGCCGGCCGGCTCGAAATCGGACTGCATGCGGATGGCAATGCCGCCTTCGGACTTTTCCGGCCGGTGCGGCCGGTGCGGCGTCCACATCTTGCCGTCCTTGAACAGCGGATTGCCGCTCTCGATCAGCGCCGACAGGGCCTCGACCGTGGCTGTCACGGCGGTGCCGGCATTGAGCGCGCCGGCTTCTTCCAGCGACGTGTCCATGCCGGAGACCGGGTTGAGGCCCGCAGCGGCGCGGGTCTTCGGATCGGTGGACCCGCCCATCGATGTTCCCCGCGCACTTCTGTTGGCGCTCACGCTGTCGGCGCCTTGCGCCTTCGCTCCGCGAGGGCCTCGCAAAGGCTCGGACGCCCCGCCGGGCTTGCGGCCTTCGGCCGAGTTTTTGTCTTTCTGAGCGGCGATCTCGACCTTCTTGCGGTGTTTGCCGGCCTTGGAGGCGACGTCGTGGCGCGTCTCGATGGTCTCGGCCTCGGCCATGCGCTGCAGCTCTTCGGCCCATTCGGCAACGGAGGACGGCAGCGGCGTGCCACTCAGACCTTTTTGAGGTGCTTCCTCGAAGCCTTGATGGGTGCTCACGGCCGCATCGCCCTTCGGGCTGGCCTCCGCACGAGGCGCGGAACGATCCGCGACGGGCGCCTGCCCTTGCCGGGCTGTGCCCGGACGGGCGGCTGATGGTCTGGGTGCTTTCGACATGGGGGCAATATGGAGAGAGTCCGGTGGAAATGGAAGGGCGGAAGGGTACAAAAGAGCAACATCCGGCCGGTCTTGCAGCGACCTGCTGGAGTGTTAGGATTGAGCATGGCAGCGGGGGCGGGCGCATGGGTGAGGGATCGATCGAGCAGGCGGTGATGCCGGATGCGGCGGCGCTGGACAAGGTGCATGCGGCGATCGCCGCCTACAATGCCGAGCGGCCGCAGCAGGAAAACACGATGCAGGTGCGCGTGACGTTCATCGTCGGCGGCTATGTGGTGCTGGCATTTTTCATCCTGCTCATCCTCTACAACGACTATCGCGGCGCCTTCGGCTACGGATTCGGCATCGCCGTCTTCGGCAGCTGGTGGGTCTGGGACATGGCGATGCAGCCGACGAAGACGTTCCAGCAGGATCTGCGCGACAGGCTTCTGCCGGTCATCTTCGGCTTTGTCGACCGGGTCCGGTACAGCAAGGGCGACACGCCGCGCTTCATGGAGCATTTTCCGAAAAAGGCGCTGATGCGCTACGGCCACAGCATTCACGACGATGCGATCTCCGGCGCCTATGACGGCATGGACTTCATGCTGTCGGAAACGGAACTGGCGAGCGGCAGCGGCAAGAACAAGCAGGTCCTGTTCAAGGGCGTGGTCTTCCACTTCGTCCGGCCGGTGGCGTTCGACGGCATTCTCTCGGCGACCAAGCGGCCGACCGGCCTGATGAAATTCCTGTTCGGTTCCGAAGGGCTGGAACTTGTGAAGAGCGGCAATGTCTTTGCCGATGCCTCGCACGAATTCCGCACCGACCGGCCGGGCCCCGAGACGGAGAGGCTGCTGGGGCCGCTCGGGGCGGCACTGGAATATCTGTCGCAGACCTGGCGCGACGGCGAGGTCCGCATCGCTCTTACAGGCACGGAGGGTTTTCTGCTGGTGCCCTCGAGCAAGAATTTTTTCGAGCTGCCCGACATTGCCCACGATATCGACTTCGATCGGCATGTGCGGCCGATGATCCGTGATCTGGTGACGCTGTTGGTGACGGCGCGGCTGGTAAGCAAGATCGGGGAATCACCGTCCGAAGCCCCGAACAGGATTCGTGAACCCGGTTTACGCGGATCGCTTTAGGTCTTTGTTTCTATGCATGTCTTTATCCCAAAACCGCGTCACACGTTTGGGAGAGATGCATTAGACGATGGCGGCCAGTTTCGGGGTGTGCTGCGGGCGTGCGGCCAGCCAGGCGGGCAGGTCCTCGACGGGCATGGGGCGGCCGTAGTGGTAGCCCTGGACGACGCGGCAGCCGAGGATTCGGAGGATTTCAGCTTCCTCTGCGGTCTCGACGCCTTCGACGACGATGTCGATCTCCAAGGCGTGGCCGATGCCGATCAAGGCGGCGATCAGGGCCTGGTTCTGGCGGCTGCCGGCGATGCCGGTGACGAAGCTGCGGTCGATCTTCAGCCGGTCGATGCGCAGGCTGACGAGATAGGCCAGCGACGAGTGGCCCATGCCGAAATCGTCGACGGCAAGGCGGTAGCCGGCCTGTTCGAGCTTGGCCAGTTCCTCGCCGGCGATGGTGGCGTCCAGGGTCGCCTCTTCGGTGATCTCGACCTCGAGGCGGGCTGGGTCGATGCCGTAGCGGTCCCGCACCGTGGCCAGCATGTCCGACAGGCTGTAGCTGGAAAACTCCCTTGGCGAAACGTTGATGGCGACCGAGACCTCGCCAAGACCGAGCCCCGGCAGCCTCTCGATCAGCGCGGCGGCGGCGCAGGCGATGTGAAGGGTCAGTTTTTCCGACAGGTGCATCGTATGGGCGGCCATGACCACTTCGGGCGGGCTGATGACGCCGAGCGTGGGGTGCGTCCAGCGCAAGAGCGCCTCGAAACCGATGACGTTGCCATCGACCAGGGCGACCTGCGGCTGGAAGAAGACGCGGATCTCGCCGCCGTCGATGGCGCCGGGGAGGCTGGTTTCGAGGAGGCGGTGGCGGTCGATCTGCGCCTTCAGGCAGGGCGTGAAGACGCTGAGACGGCGGCGGCCGGCCTCCTTGGCGGCATAAAGGGCGATGTCGGCGCTGGCGAAAAGCTCCTCGGCCGTGCGGCCATGGGCCGGGAAAAAGGCCAGGCCGACGCTGGAGCCGACGATGGTCGGGCGGCCGTAGACGAGAATCGGGTCTTGCGCCGATGCCAGGATGCCGGCGCCGATTCTTTCGGCGCGTTCCTCGACCTCGTCGCCATCGACGATCACGGCGAATTCGTCGCCGCCCAGCCGAACGATGATGTCGTTCGGTCCGGCAATGGCTGAAAGACGGCGGCCGATCTCGACCAGAACCGTATCGCCGGCTCCGTGGCCCATCGTGTCGTTGATCGTCTTGAAGCGGTCGAGATCGACGATGAGCAGGGCGACAGCGCGCGGGCTCGTCTCCTGCTCTTCGACCAGCGCCTTCAGATGGGTGTTGAACAGGGCGCGGTTTCCCAGGCCCGTCAGGGCATCGAGATTGGCCAGCGTTTCCAGCTGCGTGTTCGACAGGCTGATCTTGCGGTTGGCATCCGACAGGGAGCCGGCAAGGCTGACGGCGCCGAGACGGTCCTCTTGGCTGCGGATGAAGGCGGCCTCGCACATCTGGCTGGAGCGGACCATCATGACGGCGAGCAGGACCACATCCAGAGCAATGACGCCCGACAGCATCGACCATTTTTCGATCAGCAGGATCAGCGTCGCCACCAGGGGTGGGCCGCCGAACAGAACGGCGGTGCGGGAATAGGCGGTGTTCTGCATCAGCGCCCCGGCCGAGAGGCCGACGATGATGAAAATGACATAGGCATTGGCACCGTCCAGGCCGAGACCGCTGGTCAGGAACGGCGCCACGCCCCAAAGGCAGCCGCTGGCAAAGGCCCCGACCGACAGGATCAGCAAGGTGAATTCCGGCTGCGTTTCGGACAGAGCCAGCTTCTTCAGGCGGAAAGCGACAGTGAGGCGGACGATATTGACGGCCAGAACGCCGGCCAGCCAGACGAAGAGATCGGTGCCCGGCTCATACATCCAAAGGACGGCAACGGTCGTCAGGGCAATGAAACAGTTCGACAGGAGCGTGAGGACGATGCCTTCCATCACAGACAGGGCCTGCGCGACCCTGATCTGCCTGGCAATTGCCCTGTTATCCGGTTCGCTCCGGATACCCTGTGTCATGGTTTCTCCGGAGATCGTGCCTCGGATTGAAAGAAATCGCGCGTCCTGTATGCGCGCATTCTGATAATTTTGGTTTAATTTTACGCGTTAAACTTTCTCTATAGGCGAAATGGTCGCGTCTTGCGCGGGCGGCCTGAGCGGCGATGGCCGGGCCGGTGGCGGCAAAATCCCCTGTGTGCAGCACCTGACCCGGCTTGAAACCGGCCGGAATGGCTGTACATGCTGCGCCTGCAGGCGGACCGTCCCTGCCGAGCCACTCTTCCCTAGGATTTCCCCATGCCCTTTTCGCTGAACCCGGCAGCCGTCTGGCCGATTTTGCTCCTGATCCTGTCCAACGTCTTCATGACCTTTGCCTGGTACGGGCACCTGAAATACACGTCGTCGCCGCTGTATGTGGCAATCATCGCCAGCTGGGGCATCGCCTTCTTCGAATATTGCCTGGCCGTGCCGGCCAACCGCATCGGCCATGAGGTCTATTCGGCTGCGCAGCTGAAAACGATGCAGGAGGTCATCACGCTGGTGATCTTTGCCGGGTTCTCGGTGTTCTGGCTGAAGGAATCGCTGACCTGGAACCATGCGATCGGATTCTGCCTGATCGCCGGCGGGGCCGCCTTCGTCTTCAAGGGCTAGGACATTCGGTTGAGGCTGGGCTGCTCAGCTCGACCCGAATGTCGACTGGTCCTGAGGGGGCACCCACCCGCCGGTCAGGTCCGCTCGAATAGCCGATCAAGGATAATGCCTTCGAGACGGGCGATTTCGGCGGAGCCGTGGCGGCGCGGGCGCGGCAGGGCAATATCGAGATCGAGCGCGATGCGGCCCTGATCGATGACGACGACGCGGTCGGCCAGGGCGACGGCTTCGGCGACATCATGGGTGACGAGCACGGCGGTGAATTTTTGTTGTTGCCAGATGCGCTCGAGCAGATGCTGCATCTCGATGCGGGTCAGCGCGTCCAGGGCGCCGAGCGGCTCGTCGAGCGCCAGAATGAATGGGTGCGCAACCAGCGCCCGGGCAAGCGCCACACGCTGGCGCTGGCCGCCCGAGAGCACGGAAGGCCATTCATCGGCGCGGTCGGACAAGCCGACTTCGGCCAGAATATCGAGGGCCAGCTGCCTGGCCGCTTTCCCCTTGGCGATGCCGGTGAGGCCGACCGCGACATTGGCCGATATGCTCGCCCAGGGCAGCAGGCGTGGTTCCTGAAACATGATGCGGGTGCGGCTGCCGACAGCGCCGTCCTCGGGCACAGCCAGCGTCAGCGTGCCCGAGGTGGCGGTGTCGAGGCCGGTGAGCAGCCGCAGCAGTGTGCTCTTGCCGCAGCCGCTCTTGCCGATGACGGCGACGAACTGGCCGGCGGTTATGTCGAGGTCGATGCCGTCGAGCACGGTTTTTTCGCCGAAGCGCTTGCCGACTCCCTTGAACGAGACGGCGAGCGGGGCGCTCGCCTGCGGTTCGGGCGCTCGGGCAATGTCAGGACTGGGGGCGACAGGCGCTTCCCGCAGGCGGCGGGGTTCCTGCTTGGCGTTCAGGGCGACGACGGTCATGGCGTTTCCTCAGGCGTTCTGAAAGGCGGGATGCCATTGAAGGGTGGAGCGCTCGAGCAAGCGCGCAAAACTGTCGGCAAGCTTGCCGAGCAGGGCATAGATCAGGATCGACAGGACGACGACATCGATCAGCAGGAACTCGCGCGCCTGCATGGCCATGTAGCCGAGGCCGGAGGAGGCGGCGATGGTTTCGGCGACGATCAGCGTCAGCCACATGATGCCGAGCGCATAACGCAGGCCGGTGAAGATCGAGGGCAGGGCGCCGGGCAGGATGACGCGGAAGAAAAGTTTCGTGCGCGACATGCCGTAAATGCGGCCCATTTCGACCAGCTGCGGATCGACGCTCTGAATGCCGAGCAGGGTGTTGACGTAGATCGGGAAGAAGACGCCGAGCGCCACCAGAAACAGTTTTGCCTCCTCGCCGATGCCGAACCAGAGGATGACCAGCGGGATCAGCGCCAGATGCGGGATGTTGCGGATCATCTGCAGCGTCGTGTCGGTGTAGAGCCGGCTCGACGACGACAGGCCGTTGGCAAGGCCGAGGATCAGCCCGATGGCGCCGCCGACGGCAAAGCCGGACAGGGCACGCGCGGTGCTGACGCCGATGTTGCGCAGAAGCTCGCCCGACAGCAGCAGCCGCCAGAAGGCCTCGGCGACGGCCGACGGCGCGGCCATGACATTCGGCGAGATGAGGCCGGTGCGGGCAGCGATTTCCCAGACGGCCAGAATGGCGGCGGGCAAAAACCAGCCGGACAGATTGCGCAGGACTGCGGTGCCGGTTCTGTTCATCGTGATCCTCACAGGTATTTCAGGCCCATTTGGCAAGAAAGAAGCGCCGGGCGGAACGCCCGGCGCGGGCATCAACCTTGGGAGGTCAGTTGGTGGCCGGCGGTG
Source organism: Pararhizobium sp. (assembly GCA_030655075.1). GTDB lineage: Bacteria > Pseudomonadota > Alphaproteobacteria > Rhizobiales > Rhizobiaceae > JAURWE01. The sequence goes on along the minus strand of JAURWE010000142.1, from coordinate 160,501 downwards.
CCCAGACGGCGTCGGCGATGGTGATCTGCTTGGGTATCAGGCCAAGCTTGAAGAAGCGGTCGGCAGTCTGCTGCTGGGCGGCGATGATCTCCGGCGTGATCGGGAAGATGCCGAATTTGGCGCGGTTGACGGCCAGCGTCTGGGCTTCCAGCGGCACGCCGGTGACCTCGTGCACGGCCTGGGCCAGCTCGCCGCGATGGGCATCTGCCCAGGTGGCGGATTGTTTCAGCGCGTCTATCACGGTGCTGATCGTTTCGGGATGGATGGCGGCGAAATCGCGGTTGGCGAGGAAGTAGGTGTTGACGTCGAGGGTCTCGGCCGAGGTCGTCAGGATGCGCGGCTTGTAGCGGGTCTCAGCAATGGCGAAGAAGGGGTCCCAGACGGCCCAGGCTTCGATCTTGTCGCTGGCAAAGGCTGCCGCAGCGTCGGCCGGGCCGAGGTAGACTGGCTTGATCTCGTCAAAACCGATGCCGGCCTTTTCAAGCGCCGCGACGACCAGATTGTGGGCGCTGGTGCCCTTGCCGACGCCGACCGTCTTGCCCTTGAGATCGGCCACCGACTTGATCGGCGATTCCGCCTTGACGAAGATCGCCTCGCCTTCGCCATTGGCCGGGAGGGCGGCGGTGTAGACGATGGCCGAGCCGGCGGCCTGGCCGAAGATCGGCGGCGCATCGCCGGTCCAGCCGACATCGATGGCGCCGACGTTCAGCGCTTCCACCAGCGGTGGGCCGGCAGCGAACTCGACCCAGGAGACGGTGACGCCCTTGGGCTCAAGCACCTTTTCGATGACCTGCTGCTGCTTGGCGATCACAGGCAGATTGGTCTTCTGGTAGCCGATGCGGAATTCTTTCAGATCGGCGGCGGAAACGTTGAAAGCGATGAGGCTGGCGGCGAGCACCAGGCCTTTGCCAAAAGTGCGTCTGGAAATGGTCATGGCTGAGGTCCCTCTCAAAAGGCCGGGCGAGCGTGCCGGTCCGGTTGTCCGTGGTCCTATGATAAGGAATTCTATGTTTTTAGTAGGTAATAATGTTGCGCCGAAAGGGGCAATCGGGAAACCGTTTTTCAAGTTGTCGACAGGCGGAGGTTTTCGTGCCCGGCTGGCCTGCCGCATGCCGGTTGGTGATATTTTGATGCCCGTGAATGCGCGGTGTCGGAATCGGCCGGTCCAGTGCGTCCTTGGATCAAACAGCGCGAGGAGACGGCGATGCGAGAGTTGATCCTGAAGATGACCATATCGGTCGATGGCTTCGTGAGCGATCCGGAGGGCGAAAACCGGTGGATGTTCGGTGCTGATCAGGAGGCCAAGGCCTGGGGCGTGGACTTTATCGGCACCGCCGGGCTGCACATCATGGGAAGCCGCAGCTTCACCGGCATGGCTGCCTACTGGCAGACGTCCGACGACCAGTTCGCGCCGCCGATGAACCGGATACCCAAGGCGGTGTTTTCAAAAAAGGGACCGGCGATCCTGGCGGGGCTCGGCACCCCCGCCAATGGCGAGCTTCAGCCCGGCGCGGAAAGCTGGGCGCAGGCGACTGTTTCAAGCGGAGATCTCGTTGAAGAGATCGCGCGGCTGAAAGCGCAAGAGGGCAAGCCGATCATGGCGCATGGCGGGGTCAGCTTTGCCCGAAATCTTGTCGCGCATGGCCTGGTCGACCAGTTCGCCTTGATCGTGGCGCCGGTGGCGCTCGGCAAAGGTCTGGGGCTGTTCAGCGACCTGGCTGAACCGTTGCGTCTGACGCTGGTGCGCTCGAGGGCGTTTCCGGGCGGTGCGGTGGCGCAGATCTACCGGCCGGCGTGAGGGGAAGGCTTTATCGCTCCGGCGGCACTTCCTTGGGTTTGCCGTCCTCGTCGAGGGCGACCATGATGAACAGGGCGTCGGTGACCTTGTCCATGCGGTCCTTGAGGTAGCGCTGGGCCCAGGCTTCGACCTTGAGCGTGATCGAGGTGCGGCCGACCTTGACGACGTCGGTGTAGATGCAGAGCGTGTCGCCGATCTTGACCGGCAGTTCGAAGGCCATTTCCTTGACGGCGGCCGTGACGACGCGGCCGCGGGCGCGCTCGGCGGCGCGGATGCCGCAGGACAGGTCCATCTGCGCCATGACCCAGCCGCCGAAGATGTCGCCGGCGGCATTGGCATCGGCCGGCATGGCGAGGGTGCGAAGGGTGAGTTCGCCGCCGGGCTTTGGGGAAACGGTCATGCGTGTGTCCTGTGTTCTTGAAGAGGCCTGGACGGATCAGCCCTTGCAGGCCTTGATCAGCGTGTCGATGGCCTTGGAGGAGCCCGTGAGCGAGAAGCTTTCCGGCTTGAACGGGCCTGTCATGGTGACCTCCTTGCCTGATTTCAGCACCGTGATCAGATCATGACCGGTCTTCACGTAGGTGGTGTAGGCGCCGTCCATTTCCTCGTAGCTGAGCATCGTATTGACGGTGCCGCCCTCGGAAGTCAGGTGGAAGGCGCCCTTGAAGTTGGGCACGTCGGTCGGCGCCTGGGCGACGTGGCCCGGCAGGTAGCGGAAGCCGACGTCGCCGGGCTGGCCGCAGACCAGCAGGATATGGCCGGGGTTGCCGCCCTTGGTGCTGCAGACCGAGGCCGTCATCTGCGGGCCGCCTTCATCCTCCTGCATGGCGGCGCTCCAGCTGCCGCATTGTTCCTGGGCAAGCGCCGTGCTTGTAACAAGGGAAAGGGCGAGAAGGCCGGCGGACAGAATGGCGGGCTGCGTGTGCATGGGTGGCTCCTGATCTCTTGTCCATGAATACGTCAGCAGCGCGCGGGAGAACAGGGGTGCGCGCAGCTTGAGGAAAATATTCTCCCGGCGGCCGGATGCTCAAAGGTTTCGTCAAGCTTAAGAAAAATGCATCAAATCTAACAATCGCGATGGAACGCTTTTGAAAACACTTGGCGGCTAGGGTCCGGGCTCAAAGAGCGCCATGCTCAACACGTTCATTTCCGGGGCGAGGGCCTGCCACATGAAGTATTTCAGAATTTCCACCCGCCTCTACATGCTTGTCGGTCTCGCCATGGTGATCATGGCGGGGGCACTGACGTTCAACCTGTTTCAGTCGCAGAAGGCGCTGGTGGCCGAGCGCAAGGCGATGCTGTCGGCGATGAATGAGAATGCCGTCTCGGTGTTTGCCGCCTATCAGGCGCTGGAAGCGGCGGGCACGCTGACGCGCGAGGAGGCACAGGCAAAGTCGATCGAGGCGATCAAGGCGATGCGCTATCAGGGCAGCGGCTACTTCTGGATCAACGACATGCATCCGACCATGATCATGCACCCGATCAAGCCGGCGCTCGACGGCACCGACCTCACGCAGAACAAGGATCCGAACGGGAAATTCCTGTTCGTCGAATTCGTCAAGAAGGTGCAGGCCTCCGGCAAGGGCTTCGTCGATTATTACTGGCCGAAGCCCGGCGCTGACGAGCCGGTGCTGAAATATTCGCACGTGGCAGGCTTCCAGCCCTGGGGCTGGGTTGTCGGCACCGGCGTCTACGCCGACGATCTGGCGGCGATGTTCTATGCCAATGCGCTGTTTGCCGCCGGCCTTTGTCTGGCGGGTGCGATCCTGATCCTAATTGCCGCTGTCGGCATCGTGCGCAGCGTCGTCGGCCCGATCGGCCGGTTGAAGAACGCCATGGGGGCGCTGGCCGAAGAGAATGTTTCGGCTGAAATTCCCGAGACCGGCCGCAAGGACGAAATCGGCGAGATGGCGCAGGTTCTGGGTGTTCTCAAGCAGTCGGTCGCCGAGCGCATCGACATGCGCCTGCGCGAAACCGAGCAGCAGGGCCGGATCGATGCGGAACGGCACAGCAACGAGCGGCAGCAAGTTGAGCAGTCGCGCACGCAATCGGAAGTGATGGATGTGATCGGGCAGGCGCTGGAACGGCTGGCGCAGGGTGACCTGACCGCCGAAATCGAGCGCATCCCTGCCGAATACGGCAAGCTGCAGGCCGACTTCAATTCAGCCGCCGCATCGCTGCGCGATGTCATCCAGTCGATCTCGCGCTCCAGCGACGTCGTCTATGGCAGCGCCGGGGATATTTCCGAAGCGACCAACAACCTGTCGCGCCGCACCGAACAGCAGGCCGCCGCGCTGGAAGAGACCGCAGCGGCGCTCGACGAGATCACCTCGACGGTGCGCCATGCCTCCGAGCGGGCCAACGAAGCGCGCGACATGGTCAACGAGACCAAGGCCAGTGCCGGGAAGTCCGGCGGTATCGTGCGCAACGCCATCGAAGCGATGAGCCGGATCGAAGGCTCCTCCAGCCGCATCGGCCAAATCATCGGCGTCATCGACGAGATCGCCTTCCAGACCAACCTTCTGGCGCTGAATGCCGGTGTCGAAGCGGCGCGTGCCGGTGAGGCCGGCCGCGGTTTTGCCGTCGTCGCCCAGGAAGTCCGTGAACTGGCACAGCGGTCTGCTGCTGCCGCCAAGGAGATCAAGGGCCTGATCCGGACCTCTGCCACCGAGGTGGAAACCGGCGTGTCGCTGGTGCGTTCCACCGGCGAGGCGCTGACCGAGATCGAGGCGCTGGTCAACCGCGTCAACGACACGGTCGCGTCCATTGCCACGTCCGCCCGCGAACAGGCGACCGGGCTGCAGGAGGTCAACACGGCCGTCAACAGCATGGACCAGATGACCCAGCAGAACGCAGCGATGGTGGAGGAAACCACCGCCGCCAGCCAGACGCTGGCCGGAGAAAGCCAGCACCTGAAAACCCTGCTGCAAAACTTCCGCCTTTCCGCTACGGAGCCGAAGCGGTTCAGGAACGCTGCATAAGACAGCGCCGCATGAAACGTCTGGCCGCGTGTATCCGGAAGGGGCGCGCGGCTTTTTTCTTCGAGAACTTGCCCTGACGGCCCCTGTCCCGAAACGGTTCGTTTACTGCATTTGTATAAAATCGCTTAGAATTGCCGGAAATGAGTTTTGCGTACCGGTGCCGTCCTTATTCCGCCATGGGGCTGCCGGAGCTTGCTTCCGCATCAATCGTGCCTGCACCGGTGCGGTCCTACGACCGGACGCCGGCGGCGCGGCGAGGGTGGCTATGAGTTTTGCGTTTCTGTCCCATCTGCGCCGGTCGGCAGCACCCTTGCTGCTTTTGCTGACGCTTGCCGCCTGTTCCACCGATGCGCTGACGCCGCGCGCCGATATCGACGGCGATACACAGGTCAATTCCATCGTTCCGATGGAGGCCGGCGATACCGGCGGCGATGTCTCGGCCTATCCATCCAACGATATGCCGGTCAGCGATGCGGGCGAAAATGCCGACGATGCCGTGTCCGCCGATCCGCGCCGGGACACCCGCCGCAGCCAAGGGCTGGAGCAAAGCCAGACCCAGCAGCAGAAGCGTCTGCCGATGATCGACAGCGAGCCGGATGCGATGCCGAAGATCGATGGCGTCGGTGAGGTGACGCCGTCGGAAATCGCCGGTTCGCAGGGTGGCGTCAACATGGATGCGATGCTCGGCGTCGAACCGGTGGTCGGGCTTGCCGAAGAGCAGCGCCGCGAGATCGCCGAGGGATCGGCGAGCCAGCCGGTGGTCGACGGGATCGGCTCGGAAAACCCGCAGCAGATCGGGACGCCCGTACTGATCGAGCCGGATTCGGACGCCGGTCTTGCCGATATGATGCCCGAGGAGACGCAGTCGATGATGCGCGGTCCCGGCGAGCAGCCGATCTTCGAGGATGGGCAACGCGAACAGCAGGTGGCATTCATTCCGCGCCTCGAGGATCCGCTTCAGGCGATGCCGGAGGAACAGCCAGATGTCATGCCGTCTTCGGAAGTGTCCTGCCGGAAAAACCTGAAGAAGCTCGGCGTGAAATTCCGCGATATTCCGCGTATCTCGAAGGGGCGGTCCTGCGGCATCGACTATCCGATCGAGCTCATCGGCCTGTCGGGCGGCGTCCAGATCAAGCCGGCGGCCAAGCTCAACTGTCAGGTGAGTGTGGCCTTTGCCCAGTGGGTGCGCAACGAACTCGTGCCGTCGTCGCGGGTGCGCTACCTCTCGGGCGTCAAGGCCATTCACCAGATGTCGTCCTATTCCTGCCGGACGATGAATTCGGCGCGCGGCAACCCAATGTCGGAACATGCGCATGGAAATGCGATCGATATAGGCAAGATCGTGCTCAAATCCGGCAAGGAGATCGACGTGCGGAAGAAGAGCTTCTTCGCCTTCCGGGAAAAGGGTCTCTTAAAAGCGGTGCGCGACGACAGCTGCAAATATTTCTCGACCGTGCTCGGGCCGGGCAGCGACCGGAACCACAAGGATCATTTCCACTTCGACTTGCGGGCGCGGAAATCCGGTTATCGGCACTGCAGCTAAAAAAGAGGCCGGCGTGAGCCGGCCTGAAAGATGAACCTTGTGGCAGAAGGGGTCGCCTGAAGGTTCGGCAAAACCACTGAACGCAACGCGGGTCTGTCCGTGCGGCGGGCGCGGACGGGGCAGTGCGGCGGCGAGCGTCGCGGGTGGAACCGTCAGGCGGGGATGCCGGAGAACGGGTTCCGAGATCTGCTCCGGGGCGGACTATGCTTGAACAGCATCACGGTTTCATGACAGGAAGAGCCGCATCGACACAGAGTGCGGCCGGCATGGTCGTGCGGCCTGCTTCATTTCCATCCCGTCAGGATCTTCATGCCTCCCGTTTCCGAACTCGTTCTTTTCGCCCTGGCGCTGGCAGCGGCCGGTGTCGTGTCCGGCATTCTCGCCGGCCTGTTCGGCATCGGCGGCGGCGCCATTCTGGTGCCGGTGTTCTATCAGATGTTCGGGCTGTTGGGCGTCGACGATGCGGTGCGCATGCATCTCTCGGTCGGCACCTCGACGGCGATCATCGTGCCGACGGCGTTGCGCTCGTTCACGGCGCACCGGCTGCGCGGCGCGGTCGACATGCTGCTATTGAAAGGCTGGATCGTTGCGGTGCCAGTCGGCGCCATCCTTGCGACCGTCATCGCCGCACATGTGTCGAGCGAGACGCTGCGGATGATCTTTGCGGTCATCGCGCTGGTGGTGGCGTTTCGCATGCTGTTCAACCGCGAGAGCTGGCGGCTTGGCACGGAACTGCCGGGCAATCCGGCCAAATGGCTGGTGGGCGCCGGGATCGGCACGCTCTCGGGGCTGATGGGCATCGGCGGCGGGGTTCTCAACAACACGTTCATGACGCTCTACGGCCGGCCGATCCACCAGGCGGTGGCGACCTCGTCCGGCGTCGGCGTGCTGATCGCCATTCCCGGCCTGTTCGGCTATGTTTGGGCCGGCTGGGGCGAGGCGGGGTTGCCGCCGTTGTCCACCGGCTTCGTCAACTGGATCGCCGTGGCGCTGATCATTCCGATTGCGCTTCTGGTGACGCCGCTTGGCGTGCGGCTGGCGCATGCGATGAACAAGCGGCAGCTGGAGGCCGGGTTCGGCATTTTCATGATCGTTGTTTCGGCGCGGTTTTTCTACAGCCTGTTTGGCTGAGATAGGGCGATCTTTGCCGCTTGTTCGGTCTGTTGACGCAGCGTCTGCCGATTTTTTGTTCCGGACGGGTGAAAATCGCCGCAGAAAAGTCCATATAGGGGCACCTTCCGATTTCTCCCGCATGCCGGACCCCTTCTCATGGCGCCGATCGTTTCCGTTTCCAATCTCGAAAAAACCTATGCCAGCGGCTTTTCGGCCCTGAAGGGCGTCAGCCTCGACATCGAGGAGGGCGAGATTCTGGCCCTGCTCGGGCCGAACGGCGCCGGCAAGACGACGCTGATCTCGATCATCTGCGGCATCGTCAATCCGACCGGCGGCCATGTGATGGTCGGCGGGTTCGACGTGGTGAAGGATTTCCGCCAGACGCGGGCGCTGATCGGCCTGGTGCCGCAAGAGCTGACCACGGACGCGTTCGAGACCGTGTGGAACACCGTGTCCTTTTCGCGCGGCCTGCACGGCAAGAAGGCCGATCCCAAACATATCGAAAAGGTGCTGCGCGACTTGTCGCTCTACGACAAGAAGGACACGACGCTGCGCGAACTCTCCGGCGGCATGAAGCGCCGCGTGCTGATCGCCAAGGCGCTGAGCCACGAACCGAAGGTGCTGTTTCTCGACGAGCCGACGGCGGGTGTCGACGTCAACCTGCGCAAGGACATGTGGCAGGTGGTGGAAAAGCTGCGCGCCACCGGGGTGACCATCATCCTGACGACGCATTATATCGAGGAAGCCGAGGAAATCGCCGACCGCGTCGGCGTCATCAACGGCGGCAAGATCCTGCTGGTCGAGGACAAGGCGAAGCTGATGGACAAGCTCGGCCGCAAGCAGCTGCGCGTCGATCTGACGGAGCCGCTGACCGAGATCCCGGCGTCGCTGGCGCGCTACGAGCTGACGCTTGAAAACGGTGGCCAGTCGCTGCTCTACCAATACGATACGAAGGGCGAGCGGACCGGCATTACCAGCCTGTTGTCCGATCTGTCCGCCGCCGGCGTCCGCCTCAAGGACCTTTCGACACAGCAAAGCACGCTCGAAGACATCTTTGTCGAGCTGGTGGGAGCCCATTCATGAATTTCGAAGCCATCAAGGCCATCTACGCGTTCGAAATGGCGCGCACGCGCCGGACGCTGTTGCAGAGCGTCGTTTCGCCGGTTATTTCCACGTCGCTCTATTTCATCGTCTTCGGCGCGGCGATCGGCTCGCGCATCCAGCAGGTCGAGGGTGTCCCCTACGGCGCCTTCATCACGCCGGGCCTGATCATGCTGACGCTCCTGACCCAGTGCATCGGCAACGGCTCGTTCGGCATCTATTTCCCGAAATTCACCGGAACGATCTACGAGATCCTCTCGGCGCCCGTCGCCATGCCGGAAATCGTCATCGGCTATGTCGGGGCGGCGGCGACCAAGGGTATGATGGTTGGGCTGATCATCCTGGCGACGGCGGCGCTGTTCGTCGACCTGTCGATCGCCCATCCGTTCATGATGCTGCTGTTCTTCATGCTGACGGCCATCACCTTCAGCCTGTTCGGCTTCATCATCGGCATCTGGGCCAAGGATTTCGAGCAGCTGAACCTGATCCCGATGCTGGTCGTGCCGCCGCTGGTGTTCTTGGGCGGCAGCTTCTACTCGATCAACATGCTGCCGCCGTTCTGGCAGGCCGTCAGCCACTTCAACCCGGTGCTCTATCTGGTCAGCGGCTTCCGCTGGAGCTTCTTCGAGATCGCCGACGTCAACCCGGCCGTCAGCCTGGCGATCATCCTCGGCTTCCTTGGGGTCTGTGTGGCGCTGTTGATGTGGATGTTCAAGACGGGATACAGATTGAAGAACTAGCGAGTGGCGGATAGGGAGTAGGTACGTTAGCGGCCAAAGAGCTCAGAGTGGGTTCCAAGCCTGACGAACTGCACGGACTCGTCGTCATAGAGGTAGACGAGGAGAAAATCTCCTCCGATATGGGCTTCCCGGGCGCCCTTCCATTCCTTGCCACTCAAGGCGTGATCGGACCACTCGGCCCCAAGCGGCTTCTTGAATATGATCAGCTCCATCAACTCGGTAACGCGGTTCATGTCGGATTTCCCCGCCTTGGTATAACGGTTCCAATCCTTCTTGAACTCTCTGCTATAGCCCGAAGCTCTTGGCAGCGGGGCTCGCCGATCGGTGCTTTCCTTTTTCAAGCGCTTGCCTGTCGTTCTTCATTCCGGTCTTTTTTCACTGTCGAGATCAGCAAAAAGCTCTGATGGTGTGGCAAACAGCGACTTGCGAGCCTTCTGCATCTGCCCGGCTTCCGCCAAGGCTGCACGGGTTTTTGCGTTCGGAACTTTTAATTCAAGCGGCAGACCCTGGCTTGCAACGGACCGGTGAAGAAAAAGGCGAATTGCTTCCGACATTGAGAGACCCAACGACCGATAGACGGCGGCTGCATCTTCACTGAGGTCGTCATCGACCCGGATATGGAGCATTTTGGTAGCGGTCATCGTATTGTCCTTTTTGATCAGATTGCCTTCGATCTGATCGCGAGCGGGCAGCAGTTAAGGGATGCGTGATAATATGTATCTCAATTGCGATACGGTCAAGGTCCAGATCGGGGCGACCTAGTTCCTCAGCCGCAACTCGTCCGTCTGCATCTGCAGGAATCCCAGTGTCGAGAGGAAGCTCATGCCGAGCAGGCTTTTGTCGAGCTTGCCGTCCTCGGCCACGGTGGCGCGGACGTTGTTGCGGATGATCGGGCCGATGGCCACCTGGTTGAGGGTGACGGGGGCTGCCATGGCCTGGCCGTTGGCTGTCATGACCGGTGTCGAGAAGGTGAGCGCTGCCGGGTCGAGGCCGATGCGCATGGCGTCGTCGTAGGTGAGCGCCACGGAGCTTGCGCCGGTATCGACCAGCATGGCGATGCTGATGCCGTCGATGCTGGCGGTGGTTTCGAAATGGCCGTTCAGCACCTTGTGCAGCACGACCTCCTGCTGGCCCTCGCTGTCGGTGATGACGGTGGGGCGGCCGGGGATGAGGCCGGCGGTCATGCGGCTGCCGAAGGACTGGAGATCGGTGCGGTAGAGATAGGCGGCGACCAGCGCCAGCACGATCAGAAGCCAGATGCCGAGCTGCCGTGCCGTTTCGCCGAACTGGCGGCGGCCGGCGAGAATGCCGGCACCCAGAAGCGTGCCGAAGGTCGACAGCATCACCAGGCGGCCGAAATCGTCGTTGTCGATGCCGAAGGTGCGGCCGCTGTCATGGTTGAAGATCAAAAGTGCCAGGCCGATGCCCAGAATGACGAGGACGATGGTCAGCCGGTTCATTCCCCCATCCGTTCGCGCGCCAAACGCGTCCTGCGGGTTTCGCGGCGGGGTTTGCGCTCCAGCGTTTCGAGCCGCGCGGGCAGGGTGGCCATCAGCTGGCGGCGTTCCTGATCGGAATAGCCCATCCAGCCGCCGATTTCGTCGCGGGTGCGGCCGCAGCCGAAGCAGAAGCCGGTGGCCATGTCGATCGAACAAACGAGGATGCAGGGTGATTCCATGGGGCTCGGGGCTGCTGACGTTGGGTATGGCAGAGATATCGGACTTTCAGAGGCAGAGCGCAAGGGCGGCGAGCATGGCGATTTCGGTCAGTTGCTGGGTGGCGCCGATCGTGTCGCCGGTATAGCCGCCGATCTTGCCGCTGACGATGTCGCCGAAGGCGATGACGGTGGCGGCAAAGGCGGCGACAACCAGCACGGTGGCCAGCAGCGGCGCGTTGAACAGCATCAGCAAGGCGGCGATGCCGATGCCGCTGACCAGTGCCACCAGGGTCGCATCCTTGTCTGGCTCTCCGACCGAAGCAGCGACGCCGTCGGTGCGGGCCGGCGACAGGCGCGACCAGTGCCAGACCATGGCGGCGCGGCTGAGAGCGGCGACAGCCAAGAGCACGAGGCCGACGCCGGTGTGGCTGAGGTGGGGGATGATGGCGGCGAGCGCTGCGGCGCGGAGCGCGAAGGACAGGATGAGGGCGACGCCGCCATAGGTTCCGATGCGGCTGTCGCGCATGATGGTGAGCGCGCTTTCCCGGTCGCGTCCGCCGCCGAACCCGTCGGCCGTGTCGCTGAGCCCGTCCTCGTGCAGGGCACCGGTCACGAGCGCCTGGACGGCGAGCGCGACGAAGGCGGTGAACAGCGGATCGGCATGCAGGGCCGAAAACACGGACACGAGCGCGGCGGCGGGCAGGGCGATGAGGATGCCGGCGGCGGGAAAGGCCCTGACGGCACGGCTGAGCTTGCCGTCATAATTGATGAAGTGGCGTTGCGGCACCTGGATGCGGCTGAGAAAGCCGACCGAGCGCGCCACGTCGTCGATAAAATCGCGAAAGTCCATGTTTTCATCCCCCCGCCGCTCGTTCTACACCAGCGACATTATGCGGCGCTTGCGCAGTTGCCCGATTCTTCCCACCCCGCTATTACAGCGCCGCGCGTCAGATATGACGCGCAAAGGTCGCTGTAATATTCTAACGCTGCTGCATGACTTTATCCGTAAACCGATTCCGGTTCACGGAACCATGCAGTAGAACTCACCACATTTCCGATTTGGAGATGAAAGACAAGGATTCGTGCCGATGAGTGCCAGCGGTTTGCCGTTTGATGATTTTCGCGAACTTCTGCGCAACCTGCCGGGTCCGGACGCCCATGCGCTGGTGCATGCGCGCGAACGCGACGCGCAGCTTACCAAGCCGCCGGGTGCGCTCGGGCGGCTCGAGGAAATCGCCTTCTGGCTGGCCGCCTGGACGGGCCGGGCGCCGGCCGTCAACCGGCCGCTGGTGGCGATCTTTGCCGGCAATCACGGCGTCACCAAGCAGGGCATCACGCCGTTTCCCTCCTCGGTCACCGCCCAGATGGTCGAGAACTTTGCCGCCGGCGGCGCCGCCATCAACCAGATCTGCATCACCCACGATCTCGGCCTGAAGATCTTCGACCTGGCGCTTGACTATCCGACCGCCGACATCACCGAGGAGCCGGCGCTGTCGGAGCGCGACTGTGCGGCGACCATGGCCTTCGGCATGGAAGCCGTGGCCGGTGGCACCGATCTTCTCTGCATCGGCGAGATGGGCATCGGCAATACGACGATCGCGGCTGCCATCAACCTGGCGCTCTATGGCGGCACGGCAGCCGAATGGGTCGGGCCGGGCACGGGTTCGGAGGGCGAGGTGCTGAAGCGCAAGATCGCGGCTGTCGAAAAAGCCGTGACGCTGCACGGCGCGCATCTGTCCGATCCGCTGGAGGTTCTGCGCCGCCTCGGCGGCCGCGAGATCGCCGCCATGGCCGGCGCCATCCTCGCGGCGCGCATGCAGAAAATCCCCGTCATCATCGACGGCTATGTGGCGACGGCGGCCGGCGCCATCCTCAAGGCGGCCAATCCGGCGGCGCTCGACCATTGCCTGATCGGCCACGTCTCGGCCGAACCCGGCCACATCAAGGCGATCGAGCAGCTGGGCAAGACCCCGCTGCTGGCGCTCGGCATGCGGCTCGGCGAGGGCACGGGCGCGGCGCTGGCCGCCGGGATCGTCAAGGCGGCCGCAGCCTGCCATTCGGGCATGGCGACCTTTGCCAGCGCCGGGGTCAGCAACAAGCAGTAATCGGGGTCGGGCAGGCCGGCTTCGGTTGCGATGGCGGTGCCCGGGGCTTGATACGGGCTGCCTTTCCCAATATGCCGGGGCTCCGATGTCGCATGACAATCTTTTCCACACGGTGCTTGGCATGATGGGTGTGGAAACGGCGGTCTATAATCGCAACCTGGATGCCTTTGCGGCATGCACCGCTTCGAACTGAGACGATCTTGAACGAGACCCCGCGCATTCCCCCCACGGCTTCTACCGGCGGACCGCCGATCGAGAAGAAGACGGGCATTTCCCATCTCTTCGCAGCGGCGACCTATTCGCTGGGCGGGGCGCGGCGGCTTCTGGGCGAGGCGGCGTTCCGGCACGAGCTGATTGCCTTTGCCGTCGCCATGGTGGCCTTCCTGATCTCGGGCGCCAATTTCTTCCAGTATGTGGCGATGGCCATCCTGTTCCTGCTGATGATGGCGTTCGAGGCGATCAACACGGCGATCGAGGAGATCGTCGACCGGGTGTCGCCGGAAATCTCCGACATGGGTCGCAACGCCAAGGACCTCGGCTCCTTCGCCTGCCTTTGCCTGATCATCGCCAATGCCGGTTATGCGGCCTATGTCGTGATCTTCTCCCACGTGTTCTAAAAGCGTCCGGTCCTCAAGCGCATCTCGTGAAAACGGATTCACGCAAGGCGCTTGAGGTCTTTGTTTTCATGCATGTCTTTAGCCCAAAACCGCGCACACTTTTGGGAGACATGCATTAGGGCTTAGGCAAAGCTCTTCCGGCGACGGGCGATGGCCGGGGCGTCTTCGACCGGCGGCAGGCTCTGCAGCACGCGTTTGGCCGGGAGGATGGCGATGGCTTCGGTGCCTTCGCGCAGCTTCGATTTCAGGATGAATTCACCGTTGTGCTTGGCCAGGATCGCCTGGACGATCGGCAGGCCGAGGCCGGTGCCCTGTTCGGCGCTCTTGATGGCGATCGAGCCCTGACCGAAGGCCGAGAGCACGATGGGGATTTCGTCCTCGGGGATGCCGGGACCATTGTCCTTGATCGACAGATACTGGCCGCCGCCGGCCGTCCAGCCGGCCTTGACGCTGATCTCGCCACCGGACGGCGTGAATTTCACCGCGTTCGACAACAGGTTCAGCGTCACCTGGCGCATGGATTTTTCATCGACCCAGACCGCCGGCATTTCGGTTTCGAACTGCTGGGTGATGGTGATGTTCTTGGCGCGGGCGCGAAGCTGCACCATGCCGATACAGTCCTCGGTGATATCGACCAGATTGATGGCTTCCTCGTTGAGATCATATTTTCCGGCCTCGATGCGCGACAGGTCGAGGATCTCGTTGATGAGGTCGAGCAGGTGCTGGCCGGAACGATGGATGTCGCCGGTGTATTCCTTGTAGATCGGATTGTTGAGCGGGCCCATGACCTCGGTCGACATGACTTCGGAGAAGCCGAGAATGGCATTCAGCGGCGTGCGCAGCTCGTGCGACATCGAGGCGAGGAAGCGTGATTTTGCGAGGTTTGCCTCTTCCGCCCGGCGGCGCGCTTCATCGGACATGGATTTCGCTACTTCCAGCTCGGCGATCAGATCGTCCTTTTCCGACTGGAAGGACATCAGCTGCACATTGGAATGCCGCATCGTGTTGGTGATGAAGACGAGGAAGATCAACGCCAGGGCGACGCCGGCCGTCAGGCCGATTTCGACCGGGCGCGGGTTCAGCGTGGCCGAAACGATCAGTGCCGCCACGGCCGGCACGAAGGTCAGGGCGAGGCCGTTGCGCAACAGGAACGTGCCCATGGCAGTGACCGCGATGGCGACGAGAAGGGCGGCGCCGCGGAAGAAGTCGAAGGTCGAGCCGCCGCAGGCATCGCATTGGTGCACGGCAAAGATCGCCCAGCAGATGCCAAACAGCAGCTGGCAGGCCAGGAAGCGACGCTGCCAGATATGCACCCGCTCCGGCGGAATGTCCTCTTTCGAGGCGCGGCGGGCGAACATCAGCGTCAGGGCATGGGCAAACAGCGCCAGCACCGCCCAGGCGAGCAGGTTCATCCGCTCAGTGAAATAGATCCCGACGGCGCTGACCACGACCAGAAAGATCGGCGTCATCAGGGCATTGTGCAGCACCGAGCGGATGTAGAGGGAGAGGATTTCTCGATCGAAGCCCGACGTATCGGTATGGCCGGATTGCAGGCGTGTGCGGGTCGCACGCACGGCTTTGGACACCGCCGTGTTGCGGTGGCTACGTGATTTATCGACGATTATCTTGTCGGTAGATGTGCTGACGCCGATACCCATGTGATCTGCAATTTTTAAAGATTGTCCGTTGAAGTCTAGGGTTCAATCCTTAAGAAGATGCTGCAAGGTCGAAAGGATTTGCCAACCATGTCCATCCCCGATGGCGACAGGATCGATGCGTGACGCGGTTTGTCCGGCGGCTCAGCGATATCGTGCTGACGGTGGCGGGTTTGCTGCTGGCCGTTCTGATCGTCCTGCGGCTCGACATGGCCAACGAGGAAACCGTGTCCGGCACGGTGCGGGTTGTCGACGGGGATACGCTGGTGCTGTCCGGACAGTCCGTGCGGCTGGCAGGCATCGATGCGCCGGAGCTGCACCAGACCTGTTTGCGCGGAAATGAATCATGGCCCTGCGGCAGGGAGGCACTGGGGCATCTGGAGGCGCTGGCGGCTGCGGGGCCTGTGACCTGCACGACACGGGGCGAGGACAAATACGGCCGGCTGCTCGGTGTCTGCCGCGCGGGCGGTCTCGACCTCAATGCCGCGATGGTGTCGGCCGGGCTCGCGGTTGCCTTCGGCGATTATGTGCGCGAGGAGGCCGCTGCCCGTCAGGCCTCAGCGGGTCTGTGGGCCGGCACCTTCGATCTGCCGAAGGACTGGCGCGCCCGACACAATAGCGGGCACGGGCCGGCCAAGGGTGATGCCAGCCGTGCTGGCTTTTTCGGCCGCCTGTTCCATCTGTTCACGGAGACGGGAGAGGTGGATGGCGGCGACTGAGGAGGATGGGCTTGGGGCGCTGCGCGCGGCGATCGGCGCCTGCCGCATCTGCCGCGATGCGCCGTTGGGCGGGCCGGCCTTTGCCCTCCCGCACGAGCCCAATCCGGTGGCGGTCATTTCTACGCGTGCCCGCATTCTGATTGCCGGCCAGGCGCCGGGTCTGCGCGTGCATGACAGCAGCCTGCCGTTCAACGACGCCTCCGGCAACCGGCTGCGCGACTGGCTCGGCGTCGACCGCGAGACCTTCTACGATCGCGACCGGTTTGCCATCGTGCCGATGGGCTTCTGTTTTCCCGGCTACGACTGGCATGGAAGCGACCTGCCGCCGCGCCGCGAATGTGCGCCGCACTGGCGGGCGCCGGTGCTCTCGGCCATGCCGCAAATCGAGCTGGTGCTCGCCATCGGCCACTATGCGCAGCGCTGGCACGTCGGACCGCACTGTCCGAAAAGCATGAGCGAGACGGTGGCCGGCTGGCGTGGCTATCTCGGGCGCAACCAGGGTCCGGCGGTGCTGCCGCTGCCGCATCCGAGCTGGCGCAACACCAGCTGGCTCAAACGCAATCCCTGGTTCGAGGCCGAGGTGCTTCCGACCTTACGTGAACGCGTGGAAAAGCTGATTTCTTGAAACAATTTTCTTCCAATTCGGCGGTTTCGCGCTATAGAGGGAAAATTATTCGTAAGGAGATTGGCATGGACCGCCTTGACCGCAAAATCCTGCGCCTGCTGCAGGAAGATTCCACCCTTGCCGTAGCCGATCTCGCCAAGAAGGTCGGCCTTTCGACGACGCCGTGCTGGCGCCGCATCCAGAAAATGGAAGAAGACGGCGTCATCCGCGGCCGCGTGGCGCTGCTCGATCCGGTCAAGGTCAACACCAAGGTCACGGTCTTCGTCTCGATCCGCACCAATTCCCATTCGATCGAATGGCTGCGGCGCTTCTCCGAAGTCGTCGGCGAATTTCCCGAGGTCATCGAATTCTACCGCATGAGCGGCGACGTCGATTACCTGCTGAAAGTCGTGGTGCCGGACATCGCCGCCTATGACGCCTTCTACAAGCGCATGATCGCCAAGATCGAAATCCGCGACGTCTCCTCGGTCTTCGCCATGGAGCAGATCAAGTACACGACGCAGCTGCCGCTCGACTACATGTTGCTGGAACCGGCGAAGTCCGGCGAGGAGTGACGGGTCTTAACAGGTCCTACCTTTTGCGATATTCTTGCATTCAAAGCGTGTGTCCACGCAACGATTGAATGTGGAAACCAATGTCTGTTCGCCGTGTGGCCAAAGATGTGTTGAAGGGGCCAGTGAGCTCCATTGCTCCTGTTACTGTGCAGGACCTGGTTCGCGGCAAGCTGCCAGCACTTGCCCTTATGGGCGTTTGTGAACGTGACGACGCACGCGCGGATGGTGTTTCATCATTCTACATCGACAGTGCGGCCAGCGACATGATGTTGGAAGAAAAGGCAGATGGCGCAAAGGTGCGGACACCTCTGCATCCTGTCGAAGTTCCCCGAGATTTTGGTTCTGAAAGAGTGAGAAGCGGCCTTGCTGCACCTTGATCGCCGGTCCGAACGGCGGCGGAAAATCAACCATCTATAAAAATCTCGATCTGCCTGGCATGTTCGTCAATGCTGACGAGACAGCCCGAACGCTGCAGGCTGCTGGTACTGCGGCCAGCGCGCTGAAAGCCGGACGGCTGGTCTTGTTACAGCTCGATCATCTGATCAAAGCCAGACAAGATTTTATTTATGAGACAACGCTGAGCAGTCACCAGTCCGTCAACCTGCTGAAACGGGCAGCGGGTGCCGGCTATGAAACCCTATTGATCTTTGTTGTTCTTGCGGCGCCCGAGCTGCATGTGCGGCGTGTTGCCCAGCGTGTTTCCAGAGGCGGTCACGATATACCGGAGCCGATTATTCGCAGGCGATACGATTTGACCTTCAAAAATCTTGCGGTCTGTCTGCGGATCAGCGACGCAGCCATGATCTTCGACAACAGTTCGTCCGGCGCGCGGCTGGTGCTCGAGGTGAACGGCATGACCGTTTCCGACTATGCCGACCGGAACAATCCACTCGACCGCCGGATTCTCGATCTCGTCGCCAGGTCCTGAACCGTCGGCGAACCTCTACTTCTTATCCAGCCGCGCCAGCAGGGACGACGTGTCCCAGCGTTTGCCGCCCATTTGCTGGACGTCGCCGTAGAACTGATCGACCAGGGCGGTGACCGGAAGTTTGGCGCCGTTGCGGCGGGCTTCTGTCAGCACGATGTCGAGATCCTTGCGCATCCAGTCGACGGCGAAGCCGAAATCGTACGTGCCCGCGTTCATCGTCTTGTGGCGGTTTTCCATCTGCCAGGAACCGGCAGCGCCCTTGGAGATGACCTCAATGACCTTTTCGATGTCGAGGCCGGCGCGCTTGCCGAAATGCACGCCTTCGGCCAGGCCCTGAACGAGACCGGCGATGCAGATCTGGTTGATCATCTTGGTGAGCTGGCCGGAGCCGGCCGGACCCATCAGGCCGACCATGCGGGCATAGGCGTCGATGACAGGGCGGGCGCGCTCGAAGACGGCTTCATCACCGCCGCACATGACGGTGAGCACGCCGTTTTCAGCACCGGCCTGGCCGCCGGAGACGGGCGCATCGATGAAATGGGCGCCGCGTGCCGTCGCTGCCGCATCAAGCTCGCGGGCGACCTCGGCCGAGGCCGTGGTGTTGTCGATGAAGATGGCGCCGGCTCTCAGAGTCTCAAAGGCGCCGTCCTTGCCTGTCGTCACCGAGCGGAGGTCGTCGTCGTTGCCGACGCAGCAGAAGACGACATCGGCGCCTGCGGCCGCTTCGGCGGGTGTTTTCGCCGCCGTGCCGCCATGTTCCGCCACCCAGCTTTCGGCCTTGGCAAACGTGCGATTGTAGACGGTGAGCGTGTGGCCACCCTTGGTGCTGAGGTGACCGGCCATGGGATATCCCATGACGCCAAGACCGATGAACGCGACATTTGCCATTTCAAAACTCCGGAGATTCTGCTGCCCTGTCTCTAGAGCAAGCCGCCGTGGAAGTGAACCTGTTCGCCACCGGAATTCCCGGGTGAGGGCTTTGCAGAGCGCCATTGCGCGCTACGTTGTCAAGCGAGCCATCTCAAAGCCTCAGACAGGGAGATCACGTCATGACGGGACAGAGACTGACCGGCAGCTGCCAGTGCGGCAGCATCAAATTTTCCATTCCGGCCGAATCGGCGGGCGTGTTCTGTTGCCATTGCGGCGACTGCCGCAAGTCGCACGGCAATTACATGGCTGTCATCGGGGCGCCGCGAAACGATGTGCAGTTCGAATCCGATGCTACGCTGCAGTGGTATGCCCGCACCGACAAGGCGCGGCGCGGGTTTTGTTCGACCTGCGGCAGCCGCCTGTTCAAGGACAATCTGGGAACGGACCTGTTGATGGTCTCGGCTGGCGTCATCGACGGGGCAACCGGAAAACACATCGTCAAGAACATCCTGACGGAGTTCAAGGGCGATTGGTACCCGATTCCAGAAGCACACGATTGATCCAGACGGGAGACTATCGCAGGCGGGAAATAACCAGGTGGCCGGCAATCGGTGCGCCGTCTTCGAGGCGGACTGTGATGTCGGTCATCTCGATCAGCTCGAAGCCGGTCTCGTCGAGGCGCTGGCGGACGTAGGATCCGGCGTGGGCAAACCGCTGGTGCGGGCCGACCATGAAGGTGCGGCCGGCAAGGGTTTCGGCGGGCAGCGTCTCGCTTGAAAAGATGAAGATGCCGCCGGTCAGCATGTTTTCGGCAACGCCGAAGAACAGTGGCTCGAGCTGGCCCATATAGGGCAGCACGTCGGTGGCGGTGATCAGGTCGAAGGGCTCGTCGTCATTGTCTTCGAGGAAATCGACGACCTCGGCGACGTAGAGCGTGTCGTAGAGATCCTTTTCATGGGCGATCTCGACCATGTTTTCCGACAGGTCGAGGCCGGTGATGTCCTCGGCCATGTCGCCAAGCGCGCCGCCTGTGAGACCCGTGCCGCAGCCGAGATCGAGCAGGCGCTTGAACGGGCCGAGGCCGAGCGCCTGCAGTTTCTGGCGGACCAGAACCGGCACGTGATATTCGAGCTGTTCGACCAGAACATCCTCGAAAACGTCGGCGTGCTGGTCGAACAAGGTCGAGACATAGGCGTCCGGCGCCTTGTCGGGCGTCTCGCCGCGGCCGAGCGAGGCGAGCCGAACGACGGCGCCGCCGTGATCGTCCGGGTCGAGCGCCAGCACTTCGGCATAGGCCTTTTCGGCGCCATCGATATCGCCTGCTTTTTCAAGCGAAAGGGCGCGGTGATAGGCTTCCGCCAGGGCTTCTTCGTCGATCTTTTTCATGGGCGGGTTCTTATGGCAGCCGCCGGGTTTTGGCAATGGCGCCCGTGCCGCCTCGAACCCACCCATGCTGATGGATGGCCCTGATCAGTTGATGACGAATTCGCCTTTCAGGGCACGCCAGTCGCTGGCCGAAATCAGCTGGCGGTGGACGTAGCGCACCGAGTGGAGCGGGCCGTCGAGCTTTTCCTGCCAGAATTTGAGAAAGCTCTTCATTTCGGGAAAGTCCGGCGCCAGGTCATAGGCCTGCCAGATGAAGGTCTGCAGGAAGCTCTGATGGTCGGGCATGCGGTAGAGGATTTGTGCCGTGGTCAGGCCGTAGCCCTTGAGCTGCAATTCCATGTCTGTGTGCATTTCGGACCTCACATCTTGGGGGATGATCGTTCCATGATTGAAGCACCGGCATGGTTAATCAAGCGTAAATATTTCTTCCAGGCGCGAATTCATTGATGAAAATCAGTCTGTTAGCAGCCCGTCTGCGCGAGTGCTGCCAGGGTCAGCGCTTCAGGTGGCGTGTCAGCCGGTCTTCGAGCCAGGCCCAGAGGTTGCGCAGCATTTCCACCATGATCAGATAGAGGACGGCGGCCCAGAGATACATCTGGAAGTCGTAGGTGCGGGAGAAGGCGCGGCGGGTCTCGCCCATGAGATCGAAAACGGTGACGATGGCGACGACGGCCGATCCCTTGATCATCAGGATGATTTCGTTGCCGTAGGGGCGCAACGCGACGATCATAGCCTGCGGCAGGATGATCTTGAAAAAGGCGATGCGCTTGGGCAGGCCGAGGGCGGCGGCCCCTTCGTGCTGGCCGCGCGGCACGCTCTGGATGGCGCCGCGCAGGATTTCGGCCTGATAGGCGGCGGTGTTGAGCGTGAACGTCAGGAGCGCGCAGAACCAGGCATCGCGGAACAGCGACCAGAGGCCGACGGCTTCGAGATAGGGGCGGAAACTGCCAAAGCCGTAATAGACGAGGAAGAGCTGGGCGATCAGCGGCGTGCCGCGAAAGAAATAGACATAGGCATAGGCGAACCAGGAGATGATCTTGTTCTTGGTCATCCGGCCGTAGGTCAGCGGCAGCGACAGGATGGCGCCGAGCACGATGGAAATCGACACCAACGTCAGCGTCACGCCAAGGCCGGAGAGAAAGTTCGGGCCGTATTTGGTAAGCTTTTCCGTGCTCCAGCTGTCGACCACGAAGAGGAACACACCGACGGAAGCGGCCAGCCAGATGCCGAGCGCGATGTTGCCGACGAGGCGCGCCAGGGTGTAGCGGCGCACGGCCTCGGGCGGTGCCGGCAAGGCCGGAAGCATAGTGTCGCGAAAACTCATCGTCCGGTCTCCGAGCGTTGGGTCCGACGTTCAAGCGCGGAAAAGACCAGCGACGACAGCATCGCCAGCACGAGAAACAGCAGGCAGGCCAGCGAGAAGAATTCGAAGGCATGTTTGGTGATGCGGGCGGCAACGCCGGTCTGGCGCAGGATATCCGGCAGGCCGATGACCGACACGAGAGCGGTGTCCTTGAGGAGTGCCATCCAGAGATTGCCCAGGCCCGGAAGGGCGATGCGAATCAACTGCGGCAGGATGACGAGGCGCATGGTCCTGCCGCGATGCAGGCCGAGCGCGTCACCGGCCTCATACTGGCCGCGCGGAACGGCCTTGAACGCCGAGAGCAGGACTTCGGAGCAATAGGCCGAGAAGACGACGCCGAGCGCGATCATGCCGGCGACAAAGGCATTGATCTCGACCGGGCCTTCGTAACCGAAGCCGGCCATGAACTGCTGGGCGAGGATCTGCAGGCCGTAATAGATGATGAAGAGCGTCAGAAGCTCGGGAAGGCCGCGAAAGATGGTTGTGTAGATGTTGGCGGCGAGCCGGAGTGATTTTTCGTCCGACTGTTTGGCCAGCGCAATGAAGAAGCCGAAGAACAACCCGACGGGCAGGGTGCAGATCGCCAGGCTGGCGGTGACCAGGAAACCGAAGCCGATCTCGTCGCCCCAGCCCACGTCGCCGCAGGACAAAAGCGATTGGGGAGACAGCAAATTCAAGATGCCGATCGGCCCGCAGAACGGATCGAAGATGGTCGCCAGCCACGAGACAAACGAAGAAAGGGCAGCAAAAGCAGCCTGCATCGGTCAGATTTCCCCTGCGCGGCCTTTATAGGCTCACTTGTTGTTATCGTCAGTTGTCAAACAAAAACGGCGGAAGGGCAAGCCTTCCGCCGTTGCATTTCAGTGCTGATCTTCGATTATCCGCCGTAGACGTCGAAGTCGAAGTACTTGTCGTTGATTTCCTTGTACTTGCCATTGGCGCGGATCGCCTTGATGGCGGCGTCGAACTTGCCCTTCAGCTCGGCATCGCCCTTGCGGACGGCAATGCCGGCGCCCGGGCCGTTGATGACCGGATCCGGCTCAAGCGCCTTGAGCAGTTTGCAGCAGGCGCCGTCTTCGGTCTTCAGCCAGGTCGACAGAACCACGACGTCGTCGATGACGGCATCGACGCGGCCGTTGGCGACGTCGAGCTTGTATTCGTCAGGCGTCGGATAAAGCTTCAGTTCGGAATCCTTGAAGAAGGCTTCGGCATAGTTCGAATGCGTCGTCGAGGACTGTGCGCCGATCGTCTTGCCGGCAAGGCCCTCGGCCGTGGCTTCGGTGATGGTCGAATCCTTGGGAACGACGATCGCCGGGCCGGTGTTGTAATACTTGTCGGAGAAATCGACCTTTTCCAGGCGCTCCGGCGTGATCGACATGGAGGCGACGATCGCATCGAACTTCTTCGACAGAAGGGCCGGGATGATGCCGTCCCAGTCCTGCGCGACGAAGGTGCACTCGGCCTTCATCTCGACGCAGAGTGCCTTGGCGATATCGACGTCGAAGCCGGTCAGCGTGCCGTCGGCTTCCAGTGTGTTGAAGGGCGGGTAGGCACCTTCCGTCGCGATGACGATCTTTTCGCCGTCGGCCATTGCGGCGCCCGCGAAAAGTGTGAAGACG
Source organism: Pararhizobium sp. (assembly GCA_030655075.1). GTDB lineage: Bacteria > Pseudomonadota > Alphaproteobacteria > Rhizobiales > Rhizobiaceae > JAURWE01. The sequence goes on along the minus strand of JAURWE010000142.1, from coordinate 137,127 downwards.
GCGGCCGACATGGCGAGCGTGAGACGTTTGGAGATACGCATAATGTTCCTCTCTGTTGGCAGGCCGCAGTTTGTTCGTTTTGTCTGCAGCCGCAGACGCAGTGGCGGTTTTGTCCACTTGGTAAAGATATTCGTACGTTTTCCGGTGGGAAATCAACTGGAAAACGCGAAGAACCGGCAGATGTCTCTCAGCCGTGCTGCAACCGTGGGGCGGAACAAATGCGCTGGCCGGCCATTCATCGCCAGTTAATCGGCAATGTTCTAGCGTCCGGCTATCGCCAAATGTGTCATGTGACACATATGCAAAGGGCCTCTAACACAAAAATGCCGGGAACGGCTGTTCTGTGCAACGGCGACATCTCTGACCGCTCTAAACGGGAATATAAATACATGACACTGAGATCCAAACTGTTCGCGACTGTCGCCATGCCGGTTCTATCGGCTGCGATTGTCTTCCAGCCGGCGATGGCCGCAAATCTGGCAAGCTCGTTTGAGGTCGCCCAGTCCGAAGAAGCGCCGGCCGGCCCGACCGAAGAGGAGCTGCTGCTCCAGCAGCAGCAGGCCGATGAAGCGGCGCGCGCTGCCGCCGAGCAGCAGGCTGCCGAACAGAAGGCCGCTGAAGACGCCGCCGCTGCGGAAGCGGCTGCAGCGGCTGCTGCCGCCGAACAGCAGGCCGCCGAGCAGAAAGCCGCTGAAGACGCCGCTGCTGCAGCCGCTGCCGCCGAGCAGCAGGCTGCTGACGACGCCGCAGCAGCTGCGGCTGCCGCCGAACAACAGGCGGCGCAAGATGCTGCTGCCGCTGCAGCTGCTGCCGAACAAAAGGCAGCCGAGGATGCTGCCGCTGCCGCGCAGGCCAATGACGATGCCGCTGCGGCGGCCGCCGCTGCCGAACAGCAGGCCAATGAGCAAAAGGCTGCGGAACAGAAGGCAGCTGACGATGCGGCGGCGGCTGCCGCTGCCGAACAAAAGGCTGCTGAAGACGCCGCTGCGGCCGCTGCAGCGGCCGGTGCTGCCGAACAGCCAGCGACCGACGATGCCGCTGCGGCTGCCGCAGCCGCTGAACAGCAGCGCCTTGCCGACGAGAAGGCTGCCGCAGACGCAGCAGCGGCAGCGGCAGGTCAGCAGCCGGCAACGGGCGAACAGCCGGTCACCGGTGAACAGCCAGTTACCGGTGAACAGCCTGTGACGGGTGATCAGCCGGTTACCGCCGACCAGCCTGTGACCGACCCGGCCGCCGAGACCCAGCAGACGACCGAAACACCGGTCGAGCCTGTGGTCGTGCCAGAAATCGTCGATACGACGACGACGGAACAGAAGCAGGAGATCGCTGCCGATCCGGCCCAGACCAGCGAAACCATCGTTCTGCCGGTTGAGAATGGCGGGGCGGTTCTTGACAGTGACAAGGACGCCGACAATGCCGGTGGCCAGACGGCCCGCGAGGAGCGCAGCAAGTTGCGTGAAACGGCAGAGCCGGGTATCACGCCGACCACCGATAGCGAAGCACAGGTCACCACGGCCGACCCGGCCGCAATTCAGGCCGCGATCACCGAAGAAGGCCAGAAGCTCGATGCGGCGCCCGTCTTCGTTACGCCGGGCGTGACCAATGTCGACAACAATACGGTGACGAACAATGTCACCAACAACACGGTCAACAACAACACGGTGACCAACAACGTTACCAATGTCGTCGTGCAGCAGCAGATCGACAACCGGACGGTGTTCAGCGTCGACAACCAGATCATCATTCGCAACGATGATCGGCCGCGTCTGCGCAAGGACTCCGACAACAGTTTCTACGAGGAACTGCCGCGCGGGCGTCTTCGTGAAACCATCGTGCGGCCGGGTGGTGCGCGCCTGGTGACGATCTACGACCGTTACGGCGATGTCATCCAGCGCTCGCGCATCAGCGCCGACGGCGAAGAATACCTGATGGTCTATGCGCCGGAGCCCGAGGAAGAGGATTACGCACCGCGTATCCGCGACATCGGCTACGAACTGCCGCCGATGCGCCTGCGTATCCCGGTGCGTGATTACATCATCGATACGTCGAGCGATCCGGACCGCGACTATTACGACTTTCTGGCCGAGCCGCCGGTCGAGCAGGTCGAGCGCGTCTATTCGATCGACGAGGTAAAATATTCGGCCCGTATCCGCGACAAGGTGCGCCGCATCGATCTGGACACGATCACCTTTGCTTCGGGCAGCGCCGAAGTGCCGCTGGCCCAGGCCAAGACCCTGCGCAAGGTGGCGACCGCCATTAGCGAAGTGCTGGCCAAGGATCAGGGCGAGACCTTCCTGATCGAAGGCCATACAGATGCCACCGGCAAGGACCAGCCCAATCTGGTTCTCTCCGACCAGCGCGCCGAATCGGTCGCCGAACTCCTGACCGAGGTCTATGGCATTCCGCCGGAAAACCTCGTGACGCAGGGCTATGGCGAGCGTTACCTGAAGGTGAAGACACAGGTGGCCGAACAGCAGAACCGTCGGGTCACCATCCGCCGCGTCACGGCGCTGGTGCGCCCGATGGCCAAGGCCAACTGATCAGCCAGCCTGTTGAAACACGAAGCCGCCGGAGCGATCCGGCGGTTTTTTATGTTTTCAGGCCGGTGATTGTCTCGACGAAATCGGCAATGGCGGCGGTGTCGTCGAGGTCGAAGACGGGCAGGGCCGTATCGGTCACGGCATGGTCTGCGGCGATGGCGGCAATATGCGGGTCGGTCGGGGCAAGCGGCTCGCGGTTGACCGAGCCCAGCCGCCGCGCCTCGATCTTGGGGATCGGTTCGCGTTTGTAGCCTTCGATGAGAACGAGATCGCAGGGAGCGAGACGGGCAAGGATGTCCTCGAAGCTCGGCTCTGCAGCGCCGCGCAGCTCGTGCATGATGGCGTAGCGCGTGCCCGAGACGATGGTCACCTCATGGGCGCCGGCCTCGCGGTGGCGAAAGCTGTCGGCGCCGACCTTGTCGATGTCGAAATCATGATGGGCGTGTTTGATGGTCGAAACGCGGTAGCCCCGCCGGGTCAGTTCGGTGACGAGGCGCACGGCAAGGCCGGTCTTGCCGGAGTTCTTCCAGCCGGCAATGCCGAAAATCTTGGGTTTGCTTGGGTCGGTCACGGGTGAAGGACCTCCTCGATTTGCCGCGCCTGTTCGAAATCGTCCGGCGTGTTGACGTTGAAGAACGGGTCGAGGCTGTCGCCGCCCAGCAGCAGCGGCTCGAAGTCCACTTCCACGACGGAGCGGCCGCGCAGAAAGCTGCGGACGCTGAGGTCGGCTGAATGGGTCACCCAGTCATCGAGTTCATCGGCGAGCGCAATCGGCCAGAGGCCGAAGACCGGATGATCGCGGCCGCTGCAGGCGGCGATGGCGATGGTTTGTCCGTCCGGAACCGTTTGGGCCAGCTGCTGGATGAGATCGGCCGGAAAAAACGGGCTATCAACGCTGACGGTGGCGACGCGCTCGGCCGGTCTGCCCAGGGACTGTGCGTAGCGCATGGCGGCGAGAATGCCGGCGAGCGGGCCGCGATGGCCGCCGATCGGATCGGGGACGACAAACACGGCGGCATCCAGACCTTGGGGCCGAGTGGCCATGTTCACCGCAACGGCTGCGGTCTGCCCGGTGAGGCGCGACACGGCGCGCGCGACCAGCGTTTGGCCGCCGAGCACAAGATCGGCCTTGTCCATGCCCATACGGCGCGAGCGGCCGCCGGCGAGCACGACGGCAGGAATGAGGGGCAGGGTGTCGATCATTTCGGCGATCCCGGTGGCGAGGTTTGCGCAACCGGATCGGCGTTGCGCTTGTTTTCCCGGTAGAAGGTGTAGAGGCCGGAGGCGACGATGACGAGCACGCCGGTGATCACCCAGGCATCGGGGATTTCGCGGAAGAACAGGATGCCGATAAAAAGAGCCCAGATCAGGCTTGTGTAGCGGAAGGGCGCGACGAAGGAGATTTCGCCGAGGCGCATGGCAAAGACGATGCACTGGTAGCCGACCAGCAGCAGGCAGCTGGCGGCAAACAGGATCAGCAGCGTGTGCAGGCTCATCGGCTGCCAGCCGCCCATCGGCACGACAAGAGCGGCCCCGGCCAGCGTGATGGAGACGGCGGTGACCGTCGAGATGTAGAGTGAGGGCACGCCGTTGCCGATCCGCCGGGTCATGAGATCGCGCACCGCTGCGAAGAAGACGCAGGCAAGCACATTCAGCGACGCGGCGGTAAATCCGTCCGGGCCGGGCCGGACGACGATCAGCACACCCAGAAAGCCGACGAGGATGGCGATCCAGCGGCGCCAGCCGACCGGCTCGGACAGGAACAGGGCGGCGCCGAGCGTGACGGCCAGCGGCAGAGCCTGAAGAATGGCCGAGACATTGGCGAGCGGTATCTCGCCCAGGGCAGCGATGAAGGTGAGGGAGGCCCCCACTTCGGCAAGGATGCGGATGGCGACGGCCGGACGCAGAATCACCGAGGGCTCGCGCAGCGCGCCAAAACCGATCGCCAGCGCCAGCACCATGACCGAGGTGAAGAAGCCGCGAACCAGCATGATCTGGCCGGTGTTCATGAGGCCGGTGACCATCTTGACGAGGGCGTCATTGGCGGTGAAACCGGCCATGGCCGCCGACATGAACATGGCACCGCGCAGATTGCTTGAGGACTTCATGATTCCAATCCCGTTCGGCCCGCTGAGGCCGTCGTTTCGGTCGTAGATCAAGATGCCCGGAAAGGGAAATGCCGAATCGGCCAAACCCCGGCACTGGCGGCAGATTGGCCGGGATTTCCGCTATGATCGTCATATGCATGTTTTTTGTTCGCAATGAGCGTCTTTTCACCGGCCTTGCTGCGTGTTTGGTTGCGGGCACGCGAAATTCAAACGATTCAGCTGCCAAATACCGGTTTTCGTTGGCATATTGTTAAGTATGGGCTCCTAAATTCAGCGCACCCCAAATGTTTTCGCATGATGCGAAGGTGGCGCGTGACAGGAACGCGCGCAGTGGACGGCAGGCGCCTTTTCTCCTCTTCGGTGGAGGAGATCCGACCCGCCCGATTGCACCGCTGCCCCGGGAAATTTTCAAATTCATTTTTTGCCGGAGCTCCCCATGTCGTTCATCGATCGTCTTTTGCAGCGTTTGCGCATCGTCACCAAGGTTCTGCTGTTCGTCGTGCCGCTGGTGGCGCTGATGGCCGGCATAGGCCTGGTGGGCTATTTCACGGCCCGCACGCTCAATGGCCACATGACGGTGACGCGCCAGACGATCGAGAGCCTGTCGGATTTCCAGAACCTGCGCTCGAGCCTGCAGGCCTTCAGCGATGCGCCGGTGGCCGGCACGCGCGAGACGCTGATGGCCAAGATCGACGATCAGGAAGAGGGCATCCGAACGCTCAACGACCTGCTCGGCACCGAAGACCAGAAGCAGAAGATCACGTCGGTCGTCGGCCTTGCCGGGCTGATGCGGACGTCGGTCGATGGCCTGTGGAAGACTGAAGCGGAGCGGCAGGAGGTCAGCCGGTCGATCGATACGGCGCTGACCCAGCTTTTGACCCAGAGCCAGACAGCTCACAAGCAGGTCACCGTCATTCGCGGCGAATCGACCAGCAAGGAAGATTTCGCCAAGGCGATGCTGTTCGACGCGTCAGCCTACCAGAGCGTTGCCGAGCGCATCCGCAAGTTCCGCATGCCGGTCATGGCGGCCGCCGATCCGGCGGCGCGCGTCAAGGAAATCGACAAACTGTTGCCGCAGCTGTTGAAGGAACTGGCGGAAGCCGAACGGATCGCCTCGCCGAAAGCGCTGAAGGAACTTCAAGCGATGACGCCCGTGATCGCCAAGGTCGAGGCGCTGAAAGCCGATCCGCTGAAGGCGACGACGGCGGAATTCCTGCCGATCCAGCAGCTTCTGTCCAAACTCGAAGGCGGCTTCGTCGCCAATGCGGGCAAGAATTCGAAAACCGCCGCTGCGCGCTTCGTCAGCATGGACGACGATATCACGCTGCTGAAGACGCTGATGCTTCTGGTCGACGACACGTTCAACGCGCTCGACAAGACCCGCCTGCACATCAGCGAGCTGCACCGCAATCTCGACCCGGCCGCGCGTGAGGCGGTTCTGGCCGATCTGACCGAGCTTCGCGGCCACACCAACGAGCTTGCCAAGATCGGCGGCAAGAATGCCGCCCTTCGCGACCTTTCGGAAAAGATCACCCCGTCCATCGCCGCCATCGAAACCGGCACGGCGTCGCTGATCGCCGTCGGCGACCGCTGGCGGGCTGAACGGGCTGCTGCCAGCGCGCTCGTCGCCGATGCCAGCCAGACGCTCGAAAATTTCGTCAGCAGCGCCCAGGAAACCGGCAAGGAAGACAGCCAGCGCTCGGCCGACATGTCGATCATCGCCATGATTGCAGGCACGCTGCTCTCGATCGTCGGTGGCCTGATGCTGATCGAGACGCTGCGCGGACCGTTGAAGAGGGTCACCGAGATCATGACGCGGCTTGCCAATGGCGAGCTCGACATCGCCATCGAGGGCCGCAACCGCGGCGACGAGATCGGCGACATGGTGCGCTCGGTGACGGTGTTCCGCGATGCGGCGCTGGAAAACGTGCGGCTGGAGCGTGAAGCCGAAACGGCCCGCACGCTGACGGCCGAGGAACAGGCGCGCCGTACCGCGCAGCAGGCCCGCACCGAAGCCGAACAGATCGAGGCGCTGAACGCGCTGTCGGATGTGCTCGGCAAGCTGGCCGACGGCAATCTCGAGGAAGAGATGAGCGAGGACCTGCCGGCCGACTATATCGTCATGGCGCGGACCTACAACAATGCGGTCGAAGCCCTGCGCTCGACCTTGGCCGACGTCCGCCACGCGACGATCGAGATCACCGCCGGCACGGGCAACCTTGCCAATTCGGCCGACGATCTTGCCCGCCGCACCGAACAGCAGGCAGCCGCGCTCGAGGAAAGTTCGCGGGCCCTGCGCCAGCTGACCGACATCGTGCGCACCACGGCCGAGAATGCCAGCAAGACCTCGGCTTCGGTCGATGAGACCAACACCTATGCGAAACGCTCGGGCGAAGTCGTGGCCAAGGCCGTCGATGCCATGGCGGCGATCAACACGTCGTCCGACAAGATCAGCCAGATCATCGGCGTCATCGACGAGATCGCCTTCCAGACCAATCTTCTGGCGCTGAACGCCGGTGTCGAGGCAGCACGTGCCGGTGATGCAGGCCGCGGCTTTGCCGTGGTGGCGCAGGAAGTGCGCGAACTGGCGCAGCGTTGCGCAGGGGCGGCGCGCGAGATCAAGGGGCTGATTTCGGAAAGCTCGACGCAGGTGCGGGCCGGCGTGTCGCTGGTCAAGGAAACCGGCGAGGCGCTGACGGTCATCAATCAGCACATCTCGTCGATCCACGGTCTCGTCAACATGATCTCATCGTCTGCCGCCGACCAGTACAAGGGGTTAAACGAGGTCAACAGCGCCGTGCACGATGTCGAGCTGATCACGCAACAGAATGCGGCCATGGTCGAGGAAAACACCGCCGAGATCCACGGGCTGCGTCAGCAGGTCGAGGTGCTGAATGAAAAGATCGAGCGCTTCAAGACCCGCAGCGTCGGCCGCGACGGCGATGCCTTTGCCGGTCAGCTGACACAGGCCCGCTCAAAGCGCTACAACGCCGCGTAAAACACAAGACTGCTGAAACCTTACGGCGCCTGAAAGACGACATAGCTTTCAGGCGTTTCCGATTCTTCGGTCTCGCCGCCGTTGTAGGTCGGATCGACATCAAACTTCTTGAGGACGAAGCTGCCGTCCTCGAACACCCACTGGCCTGAATCCCAGGCGTCGCCGATGCCGCGCCATGCGGCCCGGCTGGTGATGGTTCTGGTCTGCGGATCATAGGAGGCGTTGACGAGGGTCGAGCGGCCGGCATAGCCGGTCACCCTCGGCGGCGACTTCAGGCTGGTCTGTTCGGCGTCGGCATAGTCGAACTTCATCACCGGCTGCGGGAAGGACACCAGCTGCAGGCCGGCCGGATCGGTGGTCTTCAGGATGAAGGCGTGGCTGATGTTGTAGGCGCCGGAGCTGCAGAAGATCTGGTAGAGTTCCGCCTTCTGCTCGGGTTCGTCGGCGCCCATATAGCTGTAGCGGAAGCCGATCTCGTAGCTGTAATGGCTGAGGCCTTCTGGCTCGGGCGGATTGACAGAAATTTCCGTCATGCTGTTCATATCGCATTGTTCGCCGAGTACGGCTTTCGCGTAGGTCTCGGCGGCCTTGATGCCGGCGGCGTCTTGCGCCGGTGCCGGGCTCGACGCCGCCAGAACCGAAACTGCTGCGAAGACTGCCGGGTGAAAACGGGGCATGGAAAAGCTTTCCTTCCGGGGGTTCAGCCGCCGGTGACGCTCATGTGGCGGGCGACGGCTGGGCGGTTGCGGGTGCGGTCGATGATGAAATCGTGGCCCTTCGGCTTGCGGCCGATCGCCTCGTCGATGACGGACGACAGGTAGGCGTCGTCCTCGGAGGCACGCAGTGCGGTGCGCAGGTCGGCGGCATCGTCCTGGCCGAGGCACATGTAAAGCGTGCCGGTGCAGGTTAGGCGGACGCGGTTGCAGCTTTCGCAGAAATTGTGGGTCATCGGCGTGATGAAGCCGAGGCGGCCGCCGGTTTCCCTGACATCGACGTAGCGGGCAGGGCCGCCGGTCTTGTAGAGGTTGTCGGTCAGCGTGAAGGTTTTTTCGAGCGAGGCGCGCAGCTGCGACAGCGGCATGTAGCGGTCGGTGCGATCCTCCTCGATCTCGCCCATCGGCATGGTCTCGATCAGCGTCATGTCCATGCCGCGGCCATTGGCCCAGCGCAGCATGTCGGGGATCTCCTGGTCGTTGAAACCCTTGAGCGCCACGGCATTGATCTTGACGTGAATGCCGGCCTTTTGCGCGGCGCCGATGCCTTCGAGCACCTTGTCGAGGTCGCCCCAGCGGGTGATCGTCCGAAACTTCTCCGGATCGAGCGTATCGAGCGAGACGTTGATGCGGCGCACGCCGCAATCCGCCAGCTCCGTGGCAAAGCGGGCGAGCTGTGAGCCGTTGGTCGTCAACGTCAGTTCGTCGAGCCTGCCGGCCTCGACATGTTTTCCAAGCTCGCGGATCAGGAACATGATGTTCTTGCGCACCAGCGGCTCGCCGCCGGTGAGGCGCAGCTTGCGCACGCCCTTGGCGATGAAGGCCGAACAGAGGCGGTTCAGCTCCTCCAGCGTCAGAAGATCCTTCTTCGGCAGGAAGGTCATGTTTTCCGCCATGCAATAGGTGCAGCGGAAATCGCAGCGGTCGGTGACCGAAACGCGGAGATAGGTGATAGCACGGCCGAACGGGTCGATCATCGGTGCGCCGTCTGCGCCCAGCATGTCTGCCGGCGATATGAACCCTGCATGCGTATTCAACACGTCTCTCCCTGACCTTACCAATGTCGGTATGCGGCGACGCTTCGTCAACAGGTCGCTGGTTCCCTTATGACAATAGTTTCGCCCTTGCGTAACACACAAGAGCGTCATAGTCGTTCAGGTCTGTTAAAAGGGTTTTGGCATGAGCGACATCTGGCCGACGGAATTGCGTGTATCGAAGGACCGGCACCGGCTGCTGGTGACCTTCAACGACGGCCAGTCCTTCGATCTTTCGGCCGAGCTTCTGCGCGTGCTCTCGCCTTCGGCTGAGGTGCAAGGGCACGGGCCGGGCCAGCGCGTCACGGTTCCCGGCAAGCGCAATGTCGCCATCCTGTCGATGACACCGACCGGAAACTACGCTGTGCGCATCGGCTTTGATGATTTCCACGACACGGGCATCTTCACCTGGCCCTATCTGCGCGAGCTTGGCGAGACCGGCGAGACATTGTTCGCCGGCTACGAACAGGAACTCGCCGACAAGGGCATGAGTCGCGACCGCACGGAAAAGCCGCGCTAAAGCGGCGGCGAGGGGACCTTGATGGCGAGGAAGGACGACGAGCAGGACAGCTGGCTCCGGGACCGCGATGCGCCCGACGACGGCAAGGTCGGCTTTGCCGAGCTGTTCTTCGACCTGATTTTCGTCTTCACGGTGATCCAGCTCTCGCACACATTGGCCGGCCACTACAGCCCGCTCGGCGTGGTCGAGGCTGTGGTGATGATCTTTGCCGTCTGGTGGGTGTGGATCGACACGACCTGGGCGACCAACTGGCTCGACCCGGACCGGCTGCCGGTGCGGGGCATGCTGTTCGTGCTGATGTTCGGCGGGCTCTTGCTGTCGGCCTCGATCCCGGATGCATTCGGGGCGAAGGGGCTGATGTTCGCGCTCGCCTATGTGTCCATGCAGGTCGGTCGCTCGCTGTTCACGCTTTATGCGCTGCGCCGCCGCGATCGGCGCAACTATCGCAATTTCCAGCGCATCACCTGCTGGCTGGTGTTTTCAGGCCTGTTCTGGATTGCCGGCGGGCTTGCCGAGCAGGAGGTGCGGCTGGCGCTGTGGCTGATGGCGCTGTTCATCGACTATCTCTCGGCCGCAGTGGGTTTTCCGGTGCCCGGGCTCGGGCGCTCGACCGTCGAGGACTGGAACGTCTCGGGCTCGCACATGGCGGAGCGCTGCGCGCTGTTCGTCATCATTTGCCTGGGCGAAACCATTCTCGTCACCGGACGAACCTTTGCCGAAATGCCGTTCACGGTGCTGACGCTGGTGCAGTTTGCCGGTGCCTTCCTCGCCACGGTGACGCTGTGGTGGATCTATTTCCAGTTCGGCCATGAAAAGGCGGCCGAGCGAATCGAGGAGAGCGATCAGCCCGGCGACATTGCGCGACGGGTCTTCACCTATGCCCATATTCCGATCGTCGCCGGCATCATCCTGTCGGCCGTTGCGGTCGAGTTCATGCTGGCGCATCCGCACGGGCATACGGATTTCAAGGCGGCCAGCGCCATGATCGGCGGGCCTGCGGTGTTTCTCTTGGGCAATATCTGGTTCAAATGGGCGGTCTATGGCCGCATGCCCCTGTCGCACCAGATCGGCCTCGGCATCCTGGCGGCGCTTGTTGTCACGGTTCCGTTCGTCGAACCCTTCGTTCTGTTTTTCGAGACCGTGGCGGCGCTGATGGTCGTGGCCGGCTGGGAGTACTGGTCGCTGCAATCGTCAAAGCCGGCCGAGCAGGTTGACGGCTAGCAAGAGATGTCGACGAGAATCTTTCCATTGCGGGCAGCGTGGAGAGAGCCGTTATGGTCGCTTTCCATCATGATGAGCGTGCAATCCTCCGCTCCCTCCATCAAGGACACGGGTTGGCCGATGTTCAGGCGCACGGTTTTGCCATTGATCTTGGCAACCGCATTTTCCCGGCGCAGTTTGGTGATGACAAAGGGAATCTTGTGCCGCGAAATCCGGTAGGTCTTGTTCATTTCCACGGTGAGCTGCTGAGGGGAGGCTGCTGCCCCATCTTCGGCGATGGCCGGTGTTTCACCCTTGAACTCCGCTTTCGGAGCGGTTTGCGCCGACAGCGTTGTCGTTCCTGAGAGAAGTGCTGCGGCGATAATCAGTACACACATGCAGTTGCCAGGCGCCTTCATTGGTTTCTCCCTGTGGACCCGAATGCCAGACGCAATATCACCTACAATCGGGTCGAGTAAAACCGATAAAGCAAGACCTAGCCGTTCTCGTCCTCGGCCTTGAGCAGGACGGAGACGATGCGTTCCATTGACTGGGCGACGATCATGCAGTCCTCGATCGGCGCGCCGGACAGGGTTTCCTCGATCAGGTGGGTCTGGATGTCCATGGCTTGCTGCGTCAGCGCCGTGCCCGATGGCGTCAGGTGCAGGCGGAGCACGCGTTTGTCCTTGATGTCGCCGCGCCGCTCGATCAGGCCGCGTTTTTCCAGCTGCGGCAAGAGCATGCTCATGTTGGAGCGGCCGACCAGCAGCTTGCGGGCCAGCTCCTGCTGCGAAATGCCCTCGAACCGGTAGAGGTTGATGAGGATGTCGAGCTGCGGCGTCTTGATGTCGAGCTCCGCGAGCTGACGGGTGAGGGCCTGCTGCATCAGATGGCAGGCGCGGGCGACCGCGATCCAGCTGCGGAAACGGGGATGATCCCAGGGGAGGGATTGATTTTTGTTCATGCTTGTACTTTACTGTTCAAAATTGAACATTATGGAGTTCCGGCCATGGCTGCAATCCTACTGAAGGTCATCCGCACGGCTTTGTCCACCCTCGCCGTTGTCTCGCCGGAGGCGGCCGGCCGGCTTGGGCTGAAGCTGTTCATCCGCACACCGGGACCCAATGTCACAACAGTCAAGGAAAAGGCGGCCCTTGCGGCAGCGGCGCCGAAGATGCGCACGGCCGAGACGATCATGCTCAATTTTGCCTGCGGCAGCGTCGCCGCGCACCGGTTCGCGCCTGACGGCCCGGTGGAAAATCCGCCGCGTGTTCTCATCGTTCACGGCTGGGGATCGCGCGCCGATTATCTCGTGGCGCTGATCGCGTTCCTGACGGCGGCTGGGGCCGAGGTCGTGGCGCTCGATCTGCCGGGGCACGGGGCGTCGCCCGGCCGGACGCTGACGATGCCGATGGCGATCCGGGCGATTGATGCGGCCTGGAGGCAGTTCGGAAGTTTCAACGCCTGTATCGGCCATTCCTTCGGCGGCGGCGCACTGGCCGCCTCGGCCGGTGGCGTGCTGCCGGATGTGCGTGCGCGGGTGCCGGGAAAATTGGTGGTGATCGGCGCGCCGAGCGAAATGACCTGGCTGTTCACGGATTTCGGCAAGCTGATGCGCTTCGGCCCGAAGGCACAGCGCAGTCTCGAAGATGCGATCGAGCGTCTGGCCGGGGCGCCGCTGTCGGATTTCGACGTGGCCAAGGCGGCAGGCCGCCTGGCTTGCCCGGTGCTGGTCGTACATGCCGAGGACGACAAGGAAGTGTCGAGCGCGCACGCGCTGCGCTATGCGGCGGCGGGCAAGGGCGTCAGCCTGTTCTGGGCCAACGGTTTTGGCCACCGGCGCATCGTGTCGGCTGCCCCGGTGCTGGCGCGCATCGCGGCTTTTGTGTTCGACAAGGACAACGCGCTGGCGGCGTGAGCCCGGTCACGGCGCAAAGGTGACAGCGGCAACAAAAACAACGGGCTAGCCGGCAGGAACGAATAATTTCGCTTTCAAAGACGTCCCTGGCATGAAACCGTGGCCGGAAGCCGTTTCCGGCGGGTAAACTTTTGACAATGAGGACGACATGATCCGCAAGATGATACTGGCGAGCGCTGTTCTGGCCGCATTCGGCGCAACGGCGCACGTGGCGCAGGCCGAGGAACTGATCGAGGAATACAACGCCTATATCGGCGAAGAGGATCTCTACAATTCCGACGGCGGTCGTCTGACGCAGCCCTGGCAGATCATCCGGCAGGACCGGGCCAATTATCACAAGTTCGGCGTCAGCCAGCCGGGCGACGACGACGACAATTTCTTCGCATCGGCCAAGAACCGTGCGCTGGTCGAAAAGATGATCCAGCGCGGCAGCATCGACAGGCAGGCGGCCCGCCGTCTGGCCAAGGGCGATGTCTCGGTCAGCGTGCAGATCTGGCGCGGCGACGACGGCGACTTCGTCAATATCAACGTCGAGTAGGCTTACCTAGAGTCATGACCTTACGGGATCATGGCTTTGCGGAATTCGGAGCTGGCGGCTCCTGATCAGAAACGAGCAACAAACCCTTTCTTTTCCTCATCCTGCCTTCATGGCGGGGATCCAGCGACCCGGCGTCGGCCGGGCCAAAGAGCCTTTTCGCCCAAGGACCTGGGCGGCTGGATTCCTGTGACAAGTACAGGAATGAGGGAGATTTTGGTTGCCTGTTGGCCCAGCAACAATCTTCAGAAAAACGTCGCAGGCAGTCTGTCGGGGAACTCCTGCTCAATTTCGAACGATGACCTTGGTGCCGATGGTGACTGCGGCGTAGAGGTGTTCGACGTCCTCGTTGGCCATGCGGATGCAGCCCGACGACATCGCCTGGCCGATCGAGGCCGGCTGGTTGGTGCCGTGGATGCGGTAGATGGTCGAACCCAGATACATGGCGCGGGCGCCGAGCGGGTTGTCGATGCCGCCTTCCATGCTGGCCGGCAGGATCTTGCCCTTCTTGGCTTCACGGGCCCGCATGTCTTCCGGCGGCGTCCAGGTCGGCCATTCGGCCTTGCGCGACACGGTGTTGGTGCCGGTCCAGATGAAGCCGTCGCGGCCGACGCTGACGCCGTATTTCATGGCGATGCCCTTGCCGATGACGTGGTAGAGACGGCGCTCGGAATTGTCGACGATGATCGTGCCCGACGCGATCGATGCGTCGACGGACACCAGTTCGCGGCCAACGGGCGAGCGGTTGATGTTCCTCTTCGAGCCGCTCTTGGCGGTAACCTTCTTGGCCGGCTTGCCTTCTTCCGAGAGGACCTGCAGCCAGCCGACATTGGCCTTGCCGGTTTCGAGCGATGCCAGTTCGATATTGGAGGACGACGGGCCAGCGTGGGCGGCCGTTGCTGAAAGAAGGATGCCTGCAAAGAGGGTGGTTAGGATGCGCTTCATGGTAATCTCCCGGTTTGTGGGGAGATCCTTGAAACCCTGCGGCCCGTCTCCCGTGTTGATGGGAGGGTTTTAGGCCGGTCCGTTCAGGTTCGCTGTTTCCCGCGTAACTCGCCAGTGGCCTTTGCGGCAAAAAGAAAAACCCGGGATTAAAGGTCCCAGGTTATCTGTGGATGACGGCGATGGCCGGTCCTTATTTTCGGTAGATCAGCCAGTTGCGGCCGATATCCTTTTTCATGCCGTCCTCGAAGGACACCGTGCGATTGCGGCCGGCGTTCTTGGCGCAGTAGAGCGCGATGTCGGCCTTGCTGTAGAGTTCGCTGGCGTCGTCGGCGTCGAGTGCCATGCAGATGCCGAGCGAGATCGTGATCGGGCCGTAATTGACACCGGTCTTGGAGTTCTTGAATGGCGTCGATGCCAGCGTCGTGCGAATGCGGTCGGCGATCTGGATGCAGTCTTCCTGGGTCTGTTCCTCGACGATGATGGCAAATTCCTCGCCGCCGGTGCGGGCGACGAAGACGTCCTTGCGCACACTGTTGCGCACGACATTGCCGACAGTGGCGAGAATCTTGTCCCCGACCGGATGGCCGTAGGTGTCGTTGATCTTCTTGAAGTGGTCGATATCGGCGAGGATCAGCGCCGTATAGTTGCGCGACTTCGGCGTCGCATAGACGGCGGCCAGACGGTCGTCGAAGGCGCGGCGGTTGGACAGGCGCGTCAGCGAATCGGTGTTGGCGATGCGCTTGTATTCGTCGAGCTCGAGCCGGACGAGATCCATTTCGTGGGATTTCTGGGCGACATTGTCGACCATTTCCTGACCTTGGATCATCGTGTCGGCTGTGGCCTCGGTCAGAATGCCGATGGCGTGCTTGACGATGTCAACGCTGGCGAGGTTCTTGCCGGAGATGTTGGAGTAGGTTTCGCCGAGGATCCTGTTGTAACTTTCAAGCGCCACCTGCTCGGAGCGAAGCAGTTGCAGCAGGCTGTCAAGTTCGACCGCCATCCGGCTGTGGACGCCATCGATGCCGTTGCCGCGGTGGTGGTGACTGAAATACTGGGCACCGAGCGCATCGAGTTCCTGTTGCGTGGCGCTGTTGCCGAGCGCTGCCAGGTCCCGCGTGAGCTTGGGATTGGAACCGATATAGGCCTCGTAGTAGAGTTCGTAGTTCCGCGGCATGGGTGAAACACCCATGATCCGCATCGCATAGGTAATCTGCGCTGCGATATCGGGGACCTGAACTTTTTGTGCCGCTGCTGTCGTCATCGACAAGCTCCTGACCTGGCGTGGTTGGATTCTGGATTTGCCAACCGGCGCCGTCCTTGCAAATTCTCATTCATGCGTCGTCGGCATGGGTAATGTCGGAGGCTGAAATGCCGGTGTGTGCCCACGCCGTCCCTCACTTCTTACGTGTCAGTATTAGGGAATATTCCTTTGGGAAATGTTAACGCTCTGTGCATTCTGTCTACGCCTGCGTGTTTTTCTAGGCTAATGAAATTTATTGGTTTATTAGAATAAAAAAAGGGACAGGCCTTGCCTGTCCCGTGTCTCAATCGCCTGCGTCCGAAAGGTATTTTCAGGACGGCGAAACCATCTTTTCCGGGCGTACCAGCTGGTCGAACTCCTCGTTGGAGAGATAGCCGCCACCGACGGTTTCTTCCCTGAGCGTCGTGCCGTTCTTGTGAGCGGTCTTGGCGATCTTGGCGCAATTGTCGTAGCCGAGGCGGCCGTTGAGCGCCGTGACCAGCATCAGCGAGTTTTCAACGCCCTTTTTGATGTTGTCGATGCGCGGCTCAATGCCAACGACGCAATTGTCGGTGAAGGACACTGCGGCATCGGCGAGCAGGCGCACGGATTGCAGGAAGTTGTAGGCCATGACCGGATTGAAGACATTCAACTCGAAATGGCCCTGGCTGCCGGCGAAGGTAACGGCGGCGTGGTTGCCAAAAACCTGGATGCAGACCTGGGTCAGCGCCTCGCACTGGGTGGGGTTGACCTTGCCCGGCATGATCGATGAACCGGGCTCGTTTTCCGGCAGGGCGAGTTCACCCAGACCTGCACGCGGACCGGAGCCCAGAAAGCGGATGTCGTTGGCGATCTTGAACAGGCTGGCGGCGACCGTGTTGACGGCGCCGTGGCTGAAGACCATGGCATCGTGGGCGGCGAGCGCCTCGAACTTGTTCGGCGCCGTGGTGAAGGGCAGGCCGGTGATGCCGGCGATCGCTTCTGCGACACCCTCGGCAAAACCGATCGGCGCGTTGAGGCCGGTGCCGACGGCGGTGCCGCCCTGGGCCAGTTCCATCAGCTTCGGCAGGGTTTGCTCGATGCGCTCGATTCCGTTGGCGACCTGCTGGGTGTAGCCGCCGAATTCCTGGCCGAGCGTCAGCGGCGTTGCATCCTGCGTGTGCGTGCGGCCGATCTTGATGATGTCCGCCCAGGCCTTGGACTTGGCGGCAAGCGCCGTGTGCAGATGGCGGAGTGCGGGCAGCAGGTCATGGACGATCTGTTCGGCGCAGGCGACATGCATGGCCGTCGGGTAGGTGTCGTTCGACGATTGGCTCATGTTGACGTGGTCGTTCGGGTGAACAGGCTTTTTCGAGCCCATCACACCGCCAAGCACTTCGATGGCGCGGTTGGAGATCACCTCGTTGGCGTTCATATTCGACTGGGTGCCGGAGCCGGTCTGCCAGACGACCAGCGGGAAATGCTCGTTGAGCTTGCCGTCGATGACCTCGTTGGCGGCGGCGATGATGGCTTCGGCAAGAGCTGCATCCAGCTTGCCGAGCTTCAGGTTGGTTTCCGCAGCGGCGCGCTTGACGATGCCGAGCGCCCGCACCACCGGCAGGGGCTGCTTTTCCCAGCCGATCTTGAAGTTGCCGAGCGAGCGTTGCGCCTGTGCGCCCCAGTAGCGATCGTTTTCGACGTCGATGGGACCGAATGTATCTGTTTCCGTGCGCTTGGATGTCATGAGAATTGCCGCTTTCGTTCGTGCCGATTTTTGGCTCGCCGGATTTTGGCGTGCCGGATTTCTGGACTGCGCCAAGCGTGACCTGGCACAAAAAGACGGCTTTCTGTTGCCCCTATCACGCCCGCTTGTAAAGAGGCCGGGCAGGTGGGGCGCCGACTTTGCGCACCTTCCGGCAAATCTTTGGCGGCGGCCCGGTTACACGGTGCACGCCGGATCCGCGTCGAAGCTGCCTGCGGGATGGCCGTTGCCGTTGTGCCTTTTACGACACAATGCCGTAGAATTGCTTTTTCACCCTTTGGCGCGCCTTGGCAAATTTGGCTGAAAAGCGTCGACCGGGCAGAAAAAATATGAACGAAATCAAATTTTTGGCAGGGCTTAACCGTCATCATGCCGGTGATTGACTCACGGTTTTGTGAGTGTCACAGCACCGGGCGAGGCAGGGCCGTTTCCTTTTCATTCACCTTCCTTTCCTATACCTTTACGAACTCCAGCGCGGGGTTGCTGACGGATCGCCGATACACTGGCGACAAGACGGGGATGAGATTTTCATGAGACTTTTCAAGACGGCTGCTGTTACGGCTCTGGTGCTGTCCTGCGCGTTTTCCACTGTTGGCGCCGGTCCTGCCGAAGCGACGACGCTGATGGACATGTTTTTCAAGAAAAAACGCCCGGTTGAGCAGGAGTTCAATGCCGCAGACCCGAACCAGTCCCTGAACGGGCAGCCGCTGGAAACCAAGAAGGTTCCCAAGGCCGTCGCCCGCGTTTCCGGCCCCACCTATTTCACCTATAAGGCTGAAGCGCTGAAGCAGGTTTCGCTCGCCAAGATCGCCGATCCGCTGACGACCGGCGCGTTGACGCAGCACGGCCTGCCGCCGATCCACCAGAGTGTGCTCAATGGCGCCCGCCAGGCGCTGGCCGCCGTCAATGTGCGGGCCGTGCCCGACGTCGCCGCTGCAGTTCAGTCCTACTACGGCGAGCACGGCGATTTCGTCTGGATCGACCAGAACGGCGTGACGGCAAAGGCAAAGGCGGCGATCGCGCTTCTGGCGGATGCAGCGAAGATCGGTCTCGATCCGGAAGATTATGCCGTGGCCGTGCCTCCGGAACAGTTCGACGCCGGCGACCTGATCAGCCGCCAGAAGGAGCTTGTAACTTTCGAGGCACGCCTGTCGGTGGCGGCGCTCTCCTATATCGCCGATACGGTGCGCGGCCGGATCGATCCGAACAAGATTTCCGGCTATCACGATTTCAAGCGCAAGACTCTGGATCTGGCGACGACACTGACCATTCTCGGCAAGGCGCCGGATGCGGCTGGCTATATGCGCAGCCGATCGCCATCATCCAGCCAGTTCCTGGCGCTTCAGACCGAGCTCGAGACGCTGAAGGCGACAACGGACGGCGTGCCGAAGATCACCATTGCCGACGGAACCCTGCTGAAGCCGGGCGCCAAGAGCACCGAGCTTGCCAATATCATCGCCGCCATCCGCCAGAAGGGTTCTGATGCCCTCAAGGTCGAGCATTCGGTGACGCTGGCCGGTTACACCGGCGGCGAGGACTATACGCCGGAGCTGGTGGCGCTGGTCGAAGGCTTCCAGAAAGAACACGGCCTGAAGCCTGATGGTGTCGTCGGTAAGGCCTCGATCCGCATCCTGACGGGCGGCGACACGGTGTCGAGCAAGATCAACAAGGTCGTGGTCGCCATGGAGCAGGCGCGCTGGCTGCCGAACGATCTGGGCGCGCGCCACGTCTTCATCAACCAGCCCGCCTTCATGGTCTATTACCACGAGCAGAATGCCGAAAAATTCGCCATGCGCGTGGTCGTCGGCTCAAAATCGAACCAGACCTATTTCTTCCAGGACCAGATCGAGACCGTCGAATTCAACCCGTATTGGGGCGTTCCACAGTCGATCATCATCAACGAGATGCTGCCGAAGCTGCGCAACGATCCGAGCTATCTTGACCGCATGGGTTATGAGGTCGAGGTCGGCGGACAGACCGTTTCCTCGTCGAATGTCGACTGGTCGAACCCGAAGGCCGTTGCCGTGCGCCAGCCGCCGAGCAGCGACAATGCGCTGGGTGACCTGAAGATCCTGTTTCCCAACAGTCACGCGATCTACATGCACGACACGCCGTCGAAAAGCTTCTTTGCCCGCGACCAGCGCGCGCTCAGCCACGGTTGCGTGCGGCTCAGCGATCCGCGCCTGATGGCGGCGGCCGTGCTCGGTACCACCGTCGACGATGTTGCCAAGCAGATTGCCGACGGGCGCAACAAGGGTGTGAAGGTGACCGCCAAGATCCCGGTCTATGTCGCCTATTTCACCGCCTGGCCGAACAAGGATGGCAAGGTCGAGTATTTCGACGACGTCTATGATCGCGACATGTACATGAACCGCGCCTTTGACGCGACAAAAGCTGCGCGCCGCGCCGCCAGCTGAAGGGTCTTATTACCTTAAAAAAGCCGCGAACCTGGCCGGGTTCGCGGCTTTTTTCGTTGTGATGCCGGCTTTGTCTAGCTGCGCTGGCGGCTGATCAGCTGCAGCACCAGTTCCGGCGTCAGCTCGTCGAAGTGCTGGATGATATGATCGGGATTGAGGTCCGAGACCGGCACATCGGAATAGCCGAACGGCACGGCGATCGACGGGATGGTGGCATTTTTCGCAACGAGCATATCGTTGAGGCTGTCGCCGATCATGACGGTCTTTGCCGGATCGCCACCGGCCATGGTGATGGTGGAGAGCAGGTGGCCTGCTTCCGGCTTGCGCACCGGGAAGGTATCGCCACCCGACACGGCAGCGAAGCGGTGCGACAGGTTCAGGCCGTCGAGCAGGCGCTTTGCCATCATTTCCATCTTGTTGGTGCAGACGGCAAGCGCCATCCCGGCGTCAGACAGCCGGTCCATGGCCGCGATCACGCCCGGATAGGGCAGGGAATCGCCGGGCATCGAGCCATAGTAGAAGTCGATGAATTCCTTCATCTGCCACTTGAGGTCGCCGGCGCTCAAAGCCCTGCCGCGCAGGGTCCATGTGCGCTGGATCATCGCCTGGGCGCCATGGCCGACCAGATGGGTGAGATCATGATAGGTGACCGGTTCGATGTCTGCCTGCGTGACCGCATGGTTGAGACCGGCAACCAGATCGGAAGCGGTGTCTACGAGGGTTCCGTCCAGATCGAATACGACAAGTGGAATCGTCACCGGCAGCCTCATCAAGCGTTTGGGGAAATCTGGGACGGATACGCCAGAAGCGCGGATTCTGCCAGTTTCCATGCGGTATTTTGATTGCGTACCGCGTAGGCGAAGGCGCACCAAAAAGCAATCAAGAGTTTGTCGCGGCGGTTGAAATCGGGCTTTATCGGGGAGGCGCCGATTTTGGCTTTTGTTTGCGCTGAGGGCCGTGTAAGTGTCGGTCCGGAAAAAACGGGATGGCCGGACATGGCTATCCAGCAAGACCGACCGGACCTAAAGGGAGTGTGTGGCGCATGGACGCCCGCGAAATGAAGATCAAAGCTGCCGAAGCCGCACTCGCTCATGTCAGCGATGGCATGCGTCTCGGCATCGGTACCGGATCCACGGCCGAGGAATTCGTTCGCCTGCTGGCAGAACGGGTTTCCGGCGGTTTTCGCATCGTCGGCGTGCCGACCTCGGAGCGGACAGCGCGGCTTTGCGTCGAACTCGGCGTTCCCCTGAAATCACTCGACGAGCTTCCCGAACTTGACATCACCATTGACGGTGCCGACGAAATCGATCCGCAGCTGCGCTTGATCAAGGGCGGCGGCGGCGCTCTGCTGCGCGAGAAGATCGTTGCTGCGGCCTCGGCACGGATGATCGTCATTGCCGACGAGACCAAGGTGGTGGATGTGCTCGGCGCCTTTAAACTGCCGATCGAAGTCAATGCATTCGGTCTTGCCGCCACACGCATCGCTGTCGAAAAAGCTGCGTCGATGCTCGGCCTTTCCGGGGATGTCACTGTGCGGAAATCAGACGATGGCCCCTTCCAGACGGATGGTGGCCATTTGATCCTCGATGCATCTTTTGGCCGCATTCCTGATGCAGAGGCACTTGCGAATGCGCTAAACCTTATCCCCGGCGTTGTCGAACACGGGCTGTTCATCAACATCGCGTCAATCGCCATCATTGCCGGTCCGGCGGGTGCGCGTACATTGACGGCAATTTCTTAAACAGGAGCACTGACGCATATGTTCACGTTTGCCGGTCTCGGCCGCACACTGGCCGCCACCCTTATCGTATCGGCCTTCGCGTTGGCCCCTGCTGTTCGCGCTCAGGAAGTGAGCGACGAACAGATCAAGGCGGCGCGCGCAGCCCTTGCAGCGCTTGGGGAAACCAAGGGTTTCGACAATATCCTGCCGAACCTGTCGGAGCGCCTGAAGGCCTCGCTGATCCAAGCGACACCCAACTACCAGGACCTGATCACCACGACTGTGGACGAAAAGGCGATTTCGCTGGCAACGCGCCGCGCCGATCTCGAGCGCGAAGCCGCCGTGATCTACGCCAAGACCTTTACCGTCGAAGAGCTGAAGGCGATTGCCGATTTCTACAATCTGCCTGTGGGCAAGAAGCTTCTCAACGATCGTCCGATCGCTGTTCGCGAACTCCTGAAGGCTGCCGATATCTGGGCGGCCGGCGTTTCCCGCGATCTCGCGATCGAAAGCGACAAGGCGCTGAACGCTGCCATCGGCAAGGAAGCTGCGACGACACCGGCTGTCGAGACACCGGCCACCGGCGAAACACCGCAATAAGACCAAGCCATCCTTACGCGAACTTTTGAAGCCCGGACCTGTTCCGGGCTTTTCATTTTGTGGGGTGGCGCACTATATCAACCGGACCGCCGCATCGCACCTTCCATTCTCCAGGAGAAAATTCCATGACGTCTTTCGATTATGATCTTTTCGTCATCGGCGGC
Organism: Pararhizobium sp.; assembly: GCA_030655075.1. GTDB lineage: Bacteria > Pseudomonadota > Alphaproteobacteria > Rhizobiales > Rhizobiaceae > JAURWE01. Next base: position 114,734 of record JAURWE010000142.1, on the reverse strand, counting down.
GGCTCGGGCGGCGTGCGGGCAGGACGCCTAGCGGCGTCTCTCGGCAAGAAGGTGGCGATCGCGGAAGAGTTTCGCTATGGCGGCACCTGCGTCGTTCGCGGCTGCGTGCCAAAGAAGCTCTATGTCTATGCCTCGCAGTTTTCCGAGCATTTCGAAGATTCCAGGGGCTTTGGCTGGACGCCGGGCGAGGCCAAGTTTGACTGGCAGACGCTGGTAACCGCCAAGGAGGCCGAGATCACGCGACTCGAGGGCCTCTACAAGAAGGGTCTCGACACGGCCGGTGCCGAAATTTTGCAGACGCGCGCCGAAATCACCGGGCCGAACACGATCCGCCTGGTCAGCACCGGGGCGAGCGTGACGGCCGAAAAAATCCTGATCGCCACCGGCGGTCGGCCCAATCTGCACACGGCGCTCAATGGTCACGAGCTTTGCATCAGCTCCAACGAGGCCTTCGATCTGAAGGCGCTGCCGAAAGCGATCCTGATCGAGGGCGGTGGCTATATTGCCGTCGAATTCGCCAATGTTTTCCATGGGCTGGGTGTTGAGACGACGCTGATATATCGCGGCAAGGAAATCCTCTCACGCTTCGATCACGACATGCGGCGCGGTCTGCATGCGGCGATGGTCGCCAAGGGCATCCGCATTCTCTGCGAAGACATCATCACCTCGGTCGTGCGGCAGGATGACGGATTGCTGAAGGCAGAGACCAAGGCAGGCGAGGTGCTCACCGTGGGGCAGGTTTTGCTTGCAGTCGGGCGCCTGCCGAACACGGACGGGCTGGGCCTGGAGACGATCGGCGTGCGCCTGAATGAGCGCCATGCGATTGTCGTCGATGCGTTTTCACGCACCAGCGCGGCAGATGTCTATGCGATTGGCGATGTCACCGACAGGGTGCAACTGACGCCGGTGGCGATCCATGAGGCGATGTGCTTCATCGAGACGGCCTACAAGCACAATCCGACATCGCCGGATCATGACCTCATTCCGACGGCCGTGTTCTCGCAGCCGGAAATCGGCACGGTCGGCCTGTCGGAGGATGCTGCGGCGAAAGCCTATGAGACGCTGGAAATCTACCGCGCCGAATTCCGCCCGATGAAGGCGACGCTGTCGGGACGGGCGGAAAAGACAATCATGAAGATCGTCGTCAATGGCGCCGACCGCAAGGTGCTCGGCGTGCATATTCTTGGTCATGATGCCGGCGAGATGGTGCAGCTGCTGGGCATTGCACTCAAGGCCGGCTGCACCAAGGACGATTTCGACCGCACCATGGCCGTGCACCCAACGGCCTCGGAAGAGCTGGTGACCATGTACAAGCCGAGCTATCTGGTGAAGGGCGGGGTGCGGGTTTAGGGTTGCGTTTGGTTCAGGGAAAAAGCGGCTCCGATAGGGCGCCGCTTTTCTTGTCGGGGGGCAAGCTTAGCTTGTCAGGCGAGGGCTGCGCGAAGCCTTGAGGAACAGTGCGTTCATCGCCTTGCTGATACCCTCAGTTGGGCTGACCTCGAAATAAAGTCCCGGGCTGGCGCATTCTTCCATCTTGGTGCCAATCTCGTTTTGAAACGGCTTGATCCATTTTTCGTACCACGGGTCGGAGGGCGTCGGCACATAGGTTGTATAGAGCACTGCGACGCGAATGTTTTTATCTTTCAGCGCTTTACAGTATTTTGTATCTATCGGCTCCTGGCACCGGTCGCCTTTTGTCGGCTTTGTGCACCCGGAGGGCTTGTAGCTGTCACCAACGCCATCGGCAACCAGCATAACCACTTTCTCGGGTGTGGCCGAACTCAGCCCGTTGCCCGGTGTACCAATGTAGGTCTCTATTTCCGTGAGTGCTTTGTCGAAACTTGTTTGCTGGTCATTGTCATAGTTTTGCCGTGGGATGGACATCAATTTGATCGTCTTCGCGCTTGCCTCGGCTTCTATGAGATTGGAGGTTGGGTTCTGAACCTCCAAAAGCTTGAGATCCTCTGCCCGCTGGCCAAACGTGTAGAGACCGACACGGAACTGATTGTCGTAACGCCGGCTTTCCCCGACCTTGACCATCAATGCTGCAGTTGCCTGTGCGACCACGTCGATCCGCAACGTCACACCAATAGTGCCAGCGTAGCTGTAGGAGGAGGTTCCCTTTTTCACTTTGTTATCGGTGATCTCGACCGGAACCTCCTGCCCATCTATCGCGATATGGCAAGCAAAGGCGCATCCTGTTTTTGCCTCCAGCAGCGTGACATCGGCCGGCGTTGCGCCGACGCCCATGGATGGCGTGTTGTCGAGCAGGACGAAGAAATCCTGAAAGTTTGCTGTCTGGAATGCAGCTTCGGCCTTCCCAGAAATTGCGATCGAGTCTTTGCCGATGATCCGTAGAAAACTGGTTTCGATCGAAACGGCGTATTTGACGGATGCTTTCAGATCCGCGCCCTTCTTCGTCACGGAAATCTGAACGGCGACGGGCGCGCCTTCAAGACCTGTGTTGATCTGACCATTGAACAAATTGAGCGCATCTTGTTCGCTAAGGGTAACCGTGCCGTCGGCAGGCATATTCATCGCGGCAAGAACACCGGCAGATTTTTCCGATATGGCGCCGAGAGCGGCCATGTCGGCGGCGTTCTGCATATCCCAGCGGATTTGCATCGCACGGCTGCAATCAACGATCATGCCGGCGGAGCCGAGCAAGGGCACCATCAGCAGGGCCGTCATTATCCCGAAATTCCCGGACTTGTCGTGCTTCAGTTTTTTAAACAACGATCGCATAGCCACCTCTCTATCGTTGTCTATTCAATATTTCTACTTAATGAAGTACTGGTTAAGTTAATTCATAAAAGCTAATGTTGTGACCCGTATTTTGAATGTCGGCCTTATTTTGCGGTCTTTGACGAGAGAACCATGGCTGCAATCTGTCGCATTGAGATACACGGATTGTAGGCGGCCGAGTTCGGCGGGCACGCGGGGCGATGCCAAGCGGTCTTGAGAGCTTTCGATGTTATAAGCAGGAAAAGAGGGGGCATGCCGTGGCCAGCGACGATGCCGGGTGCGCGTGCAGCATTGGGCAGCCGCTTTTGGTGTTGCGAACGACAACAGAAACGGCGGCCACCATTGGGCCGCCGTTTTCGCTACACCTGTCTGTTGTCGCGGTTTTCAGCTCGTCAGGCGCGGGCTGCGGACGGCCTTGAGGAACAGGGTGTTCATCGCCTTGCTGATGCCCTCGGTCGGGCTGACCTCGAAATAGAGACCAGGGCTGGCGCATTCTTGCATCTTGCTGCCGATCTCGGTCTGGAACGGGGCAATCCAGCTGTTGTACCAGCTGTTGGTCGGCAGAGGCAGATAGGTCGTGTAGAGCACGGCAATACGGACGTTTCGATCTTTCAGAACCTTGCAGAATTTCGTATCGATCGGCTCCTGGCAGCGTCCGCCGGTGGTCTTTTTCGTGCAGGTGCTCGGCTTGTTGCTGTCGCCGACGCCATCGGAGACCAGCAGCACGACCTTTTCCGGTGTCGTTGAGCTGAGGCCATTGCCGACCGTCAGGATCTGCGCGTTGATCTGGGTGAGTGCCCGGTCGAAGTTGGTCTGCTGATCGTTGTCGTATCCCTGTTCGGGGATCGACATCAGCTTGATCTTGGCAGCACTTGTCTTGGCGACGTCGAGATCGTCCGTCAGGGATTGGACCTGCAGCAGTTTCGTATCTTCAGCCTTCTCGCCGAACGTATAGAGTGCCATGCGGAACTGGTTGGAATATCGCCGTGTGTCGCCCACGGTGGTCATCAGCGCTTCGGTCGCCTGGGCAACGACGTCAATCCGGGTCGTGACACCCAGCTTCTTGGCCAAATTGTAGTAGCTATTTTTGTCTTCGACACCGTTCTTGACGATGTGGCAGGCAAAGGCACAGGCGTCCGGCGTGTTGGCGACCATCTTCTTCACATCGGCCGGCGTGGCACCGACACCCATCGAGGGCGTGTTGTCGAGCAGGACGTAGAAGTCTTGAAAGCTGGCTGTCTCGAATGCCGCTTCCGCCTTGCCGGAAATGGCGATCGTTTCCTTTCCGATCACGCGCAGAAAGGTGGTCGGGATCGATGTGGAATAGGCGACGGATGCTTTCAGGCTTGCATTGGTCTTGGTGACGGAAATCGTTACCGTGATCGGAAAGTCCGGGACGCTGCTGCCGATCTGACCGTTGAACAGTTGCAGCGCGTCTTTTTCACTGAGCACGACCGCGCCGTTGGCGGCTTGTGTCATCGCCGCAAGAACACCGGCCGATTTTTCAGAAATAGCGCCGAGGGCGGCCATGTCGGCGGCGTTCTGCATGTCCGAGCGGATCTGCATCGCACGGCTGAAATCGACGATCATGCCGGCACTTCCGAGCATCGGCACCATCAGAAGGGCGGCCAACATGCCGAAGTTTCCGGATCTGTCGCGCTTCAGTCTGTTTAGCAAGCCACGCATGTGTCATCTCTCCGCTACTCCCTAGGAAATAGCGTGACGAGATGAATCGCTGCTTAAGAATATTGTTAACAATCAGCGCTTCCCCACTATGGGGCGGTTCCCACGTCGGTTGTGGTTGCTGAAGTGTTAAGTCTGGTGCGCTTTTTGATGGATCCGGGGCTTTTCCTTTTGTTTGGGGTCGGCGTATTCACAAGAATGGAGTTGATGCGGCCGCCAGTATTCTGCGGGCAGCCACCGAGCCGCCGCCACTCATGTTTATTAGATAACTCTATGAAATGAATCTTTTATTAAGTGAAGACTGAAATATAGAGCCGTTGTCGCGGCGCACTGCATTCGGCATGTCCGTGTGTTCAGACAGAGGTTGAATTCGCAGAAAAAAGTTCAGAGGAATGCAGATTGAGGCAGCTGTTGCGGCGATCTCCGGAAGTCCGTTCATGCTCTGGAAGTTCGGCTTTGCAAGCGCCATCTAAGGGTCTATAAGCCCGCATCCTCCGGATTGCGGGGACATCCGCGATGAGAGACGGATGCACGAACAGACAGGTGAGCGACATGGCACAGAATTGGACCCCGAACAGCTGGCGGAACAAACCGATCCAGCAGGTCCCGGACTATCCGGATCAGGCAATCTTGCAGGCGACGGAAGCGCAGCTGGCAAAATATCCGCCGCTGGTCTTTGCAGGCGAAGCGCGCCGGCTGAAGAACGCCTTGGCGAATGTTGCCTCCGGAAAGGGTTTTCTGCTGCAGGGCGGCGATTGCGCCGAGAGCTTTGCCGAACATGGCGCCGATACGATCCGCGATTTCTTCCGCGCCTTCCTGCAGATGGCTGTGGTGCTGACGTTTGGCGCCCAGCAACCTGTCGTTAAGATCGGCCGTATCGCCGGCCAGTTCGCCAAGCCGCGGTCGTCGAACATGGAACGCCAGGGTGAGATCGAGCTGCCGAGCTATCGCGGCGACATCATCAACGGCATCGAATTCACGGAAGAGGCCCGCATTCCCAATCCGGAGCGGCAGATCATGGCCTATCGCCAGTCTGCAGCGACGCTCAACCTGCTGCGCGCTTTCGCCCAGGGCGGTTATGCCAACCTGGACAACGTGCACCAGTGGATGCTCGGTTTCGTCAAGGACAGCCCGCAGGCCGAGCGTTACCGCAAGCTTGCGGACCGCATTTCCGAAACGATGGATTTCATGAAGGCGATCGGCATCACGCCGGAGACCAACCCCAATCTGCGCGAGACGGATTTCTTCACCAGCCACGAGGCGCTGCTGCTCGGCTACGAGCAGGCGCTGACCCGCGTCGATTCGACCTCGGGAGACTGGTATGCCACATCCGGCCACATGATCTGGATCGGCGACCGCACGCGCCAGCCCGACCACGCCCATGTTGAATACTGCCGTGGCATCAAGAACCCCATCGGTCTCAAATGCGGCCCGAGCATGACAGCCGATGGCCTGATCGAGCTGATCGACATTCTCAACCCTGCCAACGAGGCCGGGCGCCTGACGCTGATCTGCCGCTTTGGCCATGACAAGGTTGCCGATCACCTGCCGCGCCTCATCCGCGCTGTCGAAAAGGAAGGCCGCAAGGTCGTCTGGTCCTGCGACCCGATGCATGGCAACACCATCACGCTCAACAATTACAAGACCCGTCCGTTCGAGCGGATCCTGTCGGAGGTCGAAAGCTTCTTCCAGATCCACCGCGCCGAAGGCACACATCCGGGCGGCATCCATATCGAGATGACCGGCAACGACGTGACCGAATGCACCGGTGGTGCGCGGGCGCTGTCGGGCGCCGATCTCGGCGATCGTTATCACACCCATTGCGATCCGCGCCTCAATGCGGATCAGGCTCTCGAACTGGCATTCCTGCTGGCTGAGCGCATGAAGGGCGGCCGCGACGAAAAGCGGATGGTCGCAAACGGCTAATGGCCAATGGGCATGATCAGTTCTGTTGATCCTGCCTGTCAGACTTCCGCCATTGACAAAAGAGGCCCAGCTTTCAAAGCTGGGCCTCTTTGCATTTGTTTTATGGGGTGATCGATGGCCGATACAAAAACAGGCTCCTGTCTCTGCGGTGCCGTGCGTCTGGTAACGCGGGGGCCTCTGCGGGACGTCAGCTATTGCCATTGCTCGCAATGCCGCAAGCAGACCGGACTTTATTATGCCTCGACCAATGTCAGTGACGCCGATCTTGAGGTTGAAGGGGCCGACAATGTCAGCTGGTATTATGCCAGCAAGGAAGCGCGGCGGGGATTTTGCAAGACCTGCGGGTCGGCGCTGTTCTGGAAACTGGACGGATCGAGCGATACCTCGATCCAAGCCGGCGCATTCGATCTGCCGACCGGGCTGACCGGTGCTTCGCACATCTTCTGCGCCGACAAGGGTGATTTTTACGAGATCACCGACGGGTTGCCGCAATATGACAAAAGCAGCCCCGATATCATTGTTGCAAGCAACTGACGGACATGCCTTGGAAACCCCGCCGAAGCGGCAGGTCGGCCGGGGCTAGCGTGCGTTCCAGGGCCTGGTCGTAGGCGTCCGACAGCGCCTCGAACTTGACAGCCTGCCAGGACACATAGTCCCTGAGCAGGCTTTCGGACATCCAGACACCGCCCTTGCGGCCCGGTTCGTGCCAGCCCAGCAATTTTTTCTTTTCGGCGCGGGCAAAGACCCGGCGCATATGGGTGGGAGAGACACGATAGCGATCGGAGAGTTCGGACAGGCGCAGCTCGCCCAGACTGTGCTTTCCGTTCAGGGGTGCCGTTCCTTCGATCCGGGCGACCAGATCGTCGATCAGGACAGCACCGGACTGGCTCCAGACAAAGATGCCGATGCTTTCGGGTGGTTCGCGCCAGGCCGGATCGGCGATCAGGCGCCGCGCCGCGAGCGGCTGGGCGAGGCGGAAAAGCCGGTTGTTTTCGGCAATACGGTCCTGCCTGTCGCCGCCGTCGATCAGGTCGAGCACGCCCATGTGGTGGAGAAACCAGCTGGTCATGACCTGATCGCTGATTTCGGTGGTTTCCAACGGCCGGCTGCGCCTGTTCGGGTTGTCGGGCGTAGGGCGCAGCAGGCGATAGGCAATGAGTTCGGCCAGGAACGCCGTGGTCGTGTTGCGGCTGGCGGCGCCGGAGGTGACGATGATGTCGAGGAGGCGGCTCGCGGTGATGCCCGACAGCGGTTTTCCGGGGGCGCGCTCGAGATGAAGAGCGTAGGCGGCCTGCGTCAGCAGCCATTTCTGCTGCGAGGAAACGAGACGGTAGGCCTTCGGGCACTGTTCGTGGAGGGTGATCAGGTCGCGCGCGACGGTCTTCAGACCGATCAGAAAGGCCGGATTGCCGATCAGGCCGCTGCGGGTCGTGCCGCGCGGATGGCGTTTAGCTGCGAAGCGTGGCTGGGAAACAAAGTTCATGCCGTTTGACCATTCGTTGGCGGTGGCGGCAATTTTGAGGATTCTCTGCCGGCACCATACAGTGTGCCAACCTATAACGAGGCGGGGGGCCGATTTATTCACGGCCCGCCGGATTACACTACTGAACGAGCACTGACGGCTGGCAGCCGACCCCGGTGACACGCACATCGGCTTCGCCGATCTTGACGCCGACGAGCAGCAGGAGGTTGTAGATCAACTGGTCGACCTGCGGTGTAACGCCTGCCAATGTCTGGGCTAGTGCGTTCTGAAGCGCCTTGGGCGTTCCCAGCGTCAGCATCAGGATTTTGATGTCGACATCGAGATTGTTGAGCAGGGTCTGGGTGGCCGAGGTGAGGGCGTCCTTGGTCGAGACGTTCTTGAGGTCGCCCCGGGCGATTTCTGCGGGGCTGAAATCGAGCCGTGACGGCTTCAGATTTTTTGCTTCGACATGGGCGATGCCGTCGATCTTCAGCAGCAGAGAATCGACCAGCCGTGCCGGGACGACGCGTGCGTCCTTGGAGAAATCCGACAGAACCGACGGATCTACCTTGCCGATGGCGATTTCGGCGATGCCGGGGACGACATCGACCGAGACGGCGGCGTTGGTCGGTGCGCCGCCATAACACCGGATATCGGCGAGTTGCGCTTCCGCATAGGCGACTTCGACATAGAGCGGCAGGTCGACCCGCAGGCCAGCCAAAAGTGTCAGGCCGTTGATCGAGACATTGACGCCAAGGCGCGTTTGCGCCGTCCGGACGGCGGAACCGACGGCGCCCAGCCGGTTGCTCGGCGTTTGCACCGGCGGCTCGCCGATGGCAAGGTTCAGCGTCACGGATGCCAGGCCCGGCAGGGTCAGGCCCGTATCGATGGCGATCTGGTTCTTGCCGTTTGCCAGCGAGGCGGCGGCGGAAATGATCTTCAGCGCCGAGACTTTCATCAGCCAGTTCGAACCGGCATCGACCGAGATGGCCTGCTTCGGGTCGATATTGAGGATCTGCGCCAGCGTGAAGGTCTCGTTGTTTTTTGACGTCGCGATATTGAGCGCCTTCAGGGCCGACAGCGTGGTTGCCGAAAGGCCCTGCAGTCCACGCATGGATTTCAGCAGCTTCGGAATGGTCAGGTTGGCCTGGAGCACGTCCTCATAGGTGGCGGTCGTCAGGTTCAGGTCTGTGGCCAAAAGCTTGAGGAACGGCTGGATCTCAATGTCGGCATCGACAAGCGCGTTGTAGTCCATGACATTCAGGGACACGGTCGTTCCCAGCATCTGGCCGAGGATGGCGTTCAGGAGCCCGTCGTTGAGGCTGGCAAGGCGCGAGCCGACCGAGAAAGCAGCGACCTTGGTTCGGGCGGCGGTGCCTGTCACGGTGAGGACTGGAGGCTTGGCGAACATGCCGGCGATGAAAAACTCGCCTTCCTTACTGATCGACATGCGCACAGCATCGGCATCCGCCTGGCCTTCCGAGAAGCGCGACCCGGCGGCCAGGGCCGCGTTCGGGACATAGCGGCCGGGCGTGACGGTGGCGATACCCATTTTAATGGCGCTTGATGCGTCGAAGGACACGATCGGATCGGGCGATTGCAGGACGCCACTCTTGTCCTTGAGCAGGATGTTGAGCCCGTTCATGCGGAAATAGTCGAGCGTTGCGGTGTTGCGGTTGGCGACGTTGGCGGCAGCGGCAATGGCGGCCAGATCAGCCGTCGCCTGAAGATTTCGGCGCTGCAGGGACAGATAGGCATAGTCGACGCCGAGCGCGATGGACAGGAGCATCAGCGGCATGACAAGGGCGCCGGCTACGGCAATATTGCCGTCTGTGCTTCGAAACAGGTGGCGGGCTGTTTGCAGCATGTCAAATTCCCCCGGTGCGGATGGTCGCGTAGCGGCGGATTTCTGTTCCGGGCAGAGCGAAGGAAAAAAGGGTCCAGATCGGCAGACCGCTGGCGTCGTACGTGACGGTGACCGTGAACTGGCTCTTGTTGGCGCTGTCATCCTTGACGGCCACCGTCAGCTTGTCGCGGTCGAGGAACGTCTGGTTCAGCGTCGAGACGCGAATATAGTCCGTCGCCAGGTCCTGCCGCTCCTTTTCAGACAGGCCGGCGACAGCCGTGCGCGCGGCATCGGCGGCGATCTGTTCGATCGTGTTTGCGGTGCTGAGGTAGATGCCATAGGCGATGATCGAGAAAACGATCATGAGGAAAACGGGTGCAAGAATGGCAAATTCAAGCGCTGCTGCGCCTGATTGGTCCTGCGGAAGAGCCTTGACGGCACGCATCTGCAACTCCGGGTAAAGTGATTTTGCCGCAATGGCCAAATTTACACCTTTATGGTGTTCCCCGGATATTAACTTTCTCTTACTAAGTTGTTATGGAAAGTTATACACCTATTCGTTGCATTTTTGCTTTGGTACAGAGGTTGATCAGGTGTTTTGTCCGGCGTTTTGCTGAGCCGCAGTGATCAATCCGCTCAATCGCATGACTTCGTCCCGCAACTCTTTGACATCCTCTGCAAGCAGCCTGTCGAACTTGTGATGCAGGGCCAAAAGCTCGATTTCCGCCTTCAGATTGACCTCGTAGTCCTTTTGCGCGGCGTAGCGGTCGCGCTCCGACTGGCGGTTCTGGGACATCATTATGACCGGCGCCTGAAGCGCTGCAATCATCGACAAAAGCAGATTGAGGAAGATGAACGGGTAAGGATCGAAGGCGTCGCGCGTCAGAAGGATGGTGTTGGCTGTGGCCCATACAACCAGAAAAATCACGAAGCCGATGATGAAGCCCCAGGAGCCGCCGACCCGGGCGATGCCATCGGCCAGTTTTTCGCCGAAACCGTCGCCGGCATCCAGTTCGGCATTGATGTCGCTGGACAGCGGCAGGCGGTTGGCCGCGTGCTCAAGGACGAGCCTCTCGGTTGCTGCCAGTTCGTCCGGCGTCTTGCCGAAAACCGCCTTGGCGAAATCGTTGATGTTCTTCATAGCCGGGCTCCGCTGCTGTCTTCGTGCGCGGACCCTACGACGGCACGCGCCGCCGCAGCAATGATGATTTGCGTATCAGAGGCCGCCTGATGCCATCAGATCGCCGTGCGAGCGGAAGAAGCGGTCCATGCCGTAGCGCTTGCCAAACATCATGTCGTGCTGCAGGAAGCGGTAGTCCCGGATGGTCGAATCCACGCTCTTCTTGCGCGACCAGTCGGGCAGGGCTTCACCCTTGGTGTCGACGGTCATATAGCGGTCGATGATACGGAAGCGATCATAAACCTTGCCGAGGAAGCCGGTGTAATAAGGATGCTCGAATCCTGCTGTCTTGAGGATGTTGTAGGACAGGAAGGCCGGGCTAATGCTGCCGATATCCTTCTGCACGCCCGTCTTGCTGGACCAGACGACAAGCGGCGTCTCGTGCTGCTTCTTCATCTGGCCAAGCGGGCCCTTGCGCTCGGCGGTGATGCCCTTCATGTAGCCGGTGCTCGAATAGACCGTGTTCAGCGGCGGCAGGTGATCGCCGAACAGCACGATGATCGTTTCGCGGTCGCGGGTCTTCGCCCAGTCCATCAGCATTTTCAGGCTGTCGTCGGCTTCCTTGATGCCCTGCGCGTAGGTGGCCAGCACCTGCTTGTCGGCAAGCGGCATGTCGCCTTCGACCTTGATCGTGTTCTTGACGTAGCGGTTGGCCTCATAGGGACCGTGACCCTGCAGCGTCACGGCGAAGAAGAAGAAGGGATCACGCAGGGCGTCGGCCTGGCGGATGATTTCCTTGGTCAGCGATTCGTCCGAGGCGAAGATGCCGCGCTTCTGCATTGGCGGCATGTTCTCTTCCGAGCGGAACTGCTGGAAACCGAAGGCCTTGTAGACGGCGCTGCGGTTCCAGAACCATTTCTGGAACGGATGCACGGCGCGCGAGACATAACCTTCACCCCGGAAGAACGTCGCCAACGACGGGATCGGGTTGCGGACATACTGCTGGTAGGGAATGCTGCCATAGGGCAGGAAAGCATTGGAGAAGCCGGTCAGCGCCTCGAATTCGACATTGGCGGTCATGCCGCCGAACTCCGGCGAGAACACTGTTCCGGACTGCATGGCGCGAACCGTCGGCATCGGATCGGGCGACAGCTTGACGTTGGGCAACTGGGTCGGGTCCCAGAAGGATTCGCTCATCAGCACGATGACGTCAGGCTTGCGGCGGTGGCTGGTTCCAGCACCCACGGGCTTGGTCGGGATCTTGTCGATAGCGTCGAGCATGTAGCCGGCGGGCGCCGTGACGTTGGCCATCGGCAGATTGAGGCCAAAGGCCATGATGAAGCCGTTGTGGCGATAATTTTCCGTCTGGTCGTACATCATCGGAATGACGTTCAGCCGGTCGCGCACCCAGGAGAAGCTGTTGTAGTCCATCAGCGAGACGAAGGCGGTGAGAACCGGCACGGCGATGGCGAGACGGATCAGACGGGCCTTGCCCGACAGTTTCGGGAAATTGCGCCAAGCGTAGCGCACCGACCAGACGAACAGGGCGAGAAAGACGACGATGCCGACCACCATGCCGACGGCGGTCCAGGGGCGGTCGCGCACCAGAACGGGCATGAGCTCCATGATCTGGCGGCCGAACAGGAAATCGGTCGGGTAGAGCGGATCGGACAGATAGATCTGCTTCTGGTGCGACACGAACGCCGGGATCAGCGCCAGCGGCGCCAGCAGCAGCACCGATTTCTGCTCGCGGCCGAGGATGGCATCGACCGACAGGAAGACGAGAAAGAAGATGCCGACCGTCGTCCAGGCCGGGCGCATCGGATCCATGAAATAGGCAAGCGTGTCGGAAAACGAGCTGCGCGCGATGACTTCGACGATGAAGACGATGGCGATGGCAAGGCTCAGCGACAGGGCTACAGAGCCGGCGACGGCGATCACCTTGCCATGACGCGAGACGAGATCGTATTCAGTCTGGAAGCCATCAGAGGCGCGCGTCTCGGCGATACTCGAATTCAGAACGACCAAGGCACTCTCCGGCTGTCATGGAAATATCATGTAAGGTTCACTCAAATGTCATAAAACCTTCATCTTGAACAGGAGATGAACGATTGCTGAAACGTGCAACTGCGGATTTCGTTGCGGCTGTGATTTTGCAGCCGGCGAATAAATTGCACGTTGTTGCGCAATGCGATTTGCACACAGCGAATATGCCGACCCGACACTGGTCAGAATGGCGCCAGTTGCGCTAAAACAAGGCACGCAGACACTCTTGATCACAGGCATGCCATGACCGCGCAAAAAACCATCTCCACGACGTTCCGCATCGCGATTGCCCAGCTCAATCCGACGGTCGGCGATGTCTCTGGAAATCTGGCCAAGGCCCGCGAAGCGCGGGCAGATGCGGCGCGCCAGGGCGCGGATCTCGTTCTTTTCACTGAACTTTTCATCTCAGGCTATCCGCCGGAAGATCTGGTTCTGAAGCCGGCCTTTCTGGAAAAATGCCGCGAGGCGGTCGATGCTTTGGCCGGTGAGACGGCAGACGGCGGCCCTGGAGTCATCATCGGCTTTCCCCGCCAGGGCGAGCGCGGGCGGCACAATTCGGTCGCCGTGCTCGACGGCGGCAAGATCCTCGTGCTGCGCGACAAGATCGACCTGCCGAACTACGGCGAATTCGACGAGAAACGTGTGTTTGTCGAAGGCGCCATGCCCGGCCCGGTCAACTTTCGCGGCGTGCGGCTCGGCGTGCCGATCTGCGAGGAGATCTGGAACGACATGGGCGTCTGCGAGACGCTGGCCGAGAGCGGCGCGGAACTGCTTTTGGTGCCGAACGGCTCGCCCTATTATCGCGGCAAGGTCGATGTGCGCCATCAGGTGGTGCTCCGCCAGGTGATCGAGACCGGCCTGCCGCTGATCTTTGCCAACCAGGTCGGCGGGCAGGACGAACTGGTGTTCGATGGCGCCAGCTTCGCCTTCAATGCCGACAAGGGACTGGCCTTCCAGATGAGCCAGTTCGAAGAGACGGTCAATGTCACGACCTGGAAGAAGGGCGCGGGCGGCTGGAGCTGCACCGACGGGCCGATGTCGCGCATTCCCGAGCGCGAGGAGGCCGACTATCGCGCCTGCCTTCTCGGCTTCCGTGATTACGTCAACAAGAACGGCTTCAAGAATGTCGTGCTCGGCCTGTCGGGCGGCATCGATTCGGCGATCTGCGCGGCGATTGCCGTCGATGCGCTGGGCGAAGAGCGGGTGCGCACTGTCATGCTGCCCTATCGCTACACGTCGGAAGACTCGTTCAAGGATGCCGAGGATTGCGCCAAGGCGCTGGGCTGCGCCTATGACATCATGCCGATCGAGGAGCCGGTGAAGGGCTTTATGTCGGCGCTGGCCGAGACTTTCGAAGGGACAGAGCCGGGGATCACCGAGGAAAACCTGCAGAGCCGGACACGCGGCACGATCCTGATGGCGCTGTCGAACAAGTTCGGCTCGATGGTGGTGACCACGGGCAACAAGTCTGAAATGTCGGTCGGCTATGCGACGCTCTATGGCGACATGAACGGCGGCTTCAACCCGATCAAGGACCTCTACAAGATGCAGGTCTATGCGATTTCGCGCTGGCGCAACACGACGGTGCCGCCGACGGCGCTCGGTCCATCGGGTGAGGTGATCCCGAAGAACATCATCGACAAGGCACCCTCTGCCGAGCTGCGGCCGAACCAGACCGACCAGGATTCGCTGCCACCCTATCCTGTTCTCGACGACATTCTCGAATGCCTGGTGGAGAAGGAAATGGGCACGGAGGAGATCGTCGCGCGCGGCCATGACGTGGCAACGGTGCACCGGATCGAGCATTTGCTCTACATCGCCGAATACAAGCGCCGCCAGTCCGCACCGGGCGTGAAGATCACCAAGAAGAATTTTGGCCGCGACCGGCGCTACCCGATCACCAACCGTTTTCGCGACCGGTGAACATATGCATTAACCTTTACAACCAAAGGCTGAAGCAGCCGATTGCCCGGATGCTGTTTGTTTTTTATGCTCGGTAGTGCAGTTGGTGCACTATGGAGAAGGAATGGGCGACAAACCAAAGACTGTGGCGGTTTTCATCGATGCGGAAAATATTGCTGCCGGAATGGCTGGCCATATCATCAATCAGTGCGAGCAGTTCGGATCGATATTCTCTCGCAGAATTTATGGAAATTTTGCACTTGCCTGTTTGAAGCCCTGGCTTGATCTGGCTCCAACGCATGCTCTCAAGCCATGCTTTGCTGTTGGCGGGGCTGGAAAGAATGCTGCCGATATGACCATTGCCATGGATGCCGTGGAGATGCTGTACCTCGGTCGGGCTGATGTATTTTGTCTGGTGACATCCGACAGTGATTTTACCCCGGTTGCCATGCGGATCAGGGAGCGAGGCAAGACTGTGGTTGGACTGGGAACCTCAAAGGCAAGTTTGCAGTTCCGCAAGGCTTGCGGGAAATTCATTGATATGGAGAAGACTCCCGGGAAGAGTGCTTTTGGAATGCAGGATAAGGCCCTCGCTCCAAAGTCTGCCAACGCAAGCAAGCTGTGGCGGATACTTAGGACCGCCATGTTATCCGTTAATCCCGATATAAAGAGTTGGATCGATACATCGACGTTGTCTGCAGCACTTCGCACGGCAGACCCGTCTTTCAAGCCCCAAAACTACGGGTCTCAGCAACTGAAAAAACTTCTTCTTCAGTTCGAATATCTTGAAACGCGGTCCGTCTCAGCGAACCGGTTCGAAGTTCGTTTAAGAGCAGAGCCGACCTTAAAGCAAGCGTGACGTATATGCCGATTGGTGGAGATGATTCTGACGATGCGCAGCTCGCTCGAAATCTACGGCATCAAGACCGGCGAAAGCCGCGTGGTCTGGCAGACGGATAGGCTGGTCGAAGCACCGAACTGGTCGCCGGACGGGCTGTCGCTTGTCATCAACGGTGACGGATTGCTCTACCGGCTGCCGGTCTCGGGTGGCGAGCCTGTGTTGATCGATACGGGCTTTGCCAGAGCCTGCAACAACGATCACGGCATTTCGCCTGATGGTGCAGTGATCGTCATCAGCGACAAGACCGAGTTTGGCAAATCGACGATCTATACGCTGCCGGCCGCTGGGGGTGTCCCGCGCCAGATCACCACCAATCTGCCATCCTACTGGCATGGCTGGTCGCCGGATGGAAGGACGCTTGCCTATTGCGGCATCCGCAACGATGAATTCGATATCTATACGATCCCGATCGAGGGCGGCGAAGAGCGGCGGCTGACCTTTGGCGAAGGCCGCAACGACGGGCCGGACTACAGTCCCGACGGGCAATGGATCTACTTCAACTCCAGCCGCAGTGGCCGTATGCAGATCTGGCGGGTGCGGCCGGACGATACCGGCGTGACGCGCGTCACCGACAGTCCGTTCGGCGACTGGTTTCCGCATCCGTCGCCTGACGGCCAACATCTGCTGGTGTTGTCCTATGACGGCGATGTCTTCGACCATCCCCGCGATCTCGATGTACGATTGCGGCTGATGGATATGGACGGCGGCAATCCGCAGGTGCTGTTCGAGCTTTTCGGTGGGCAGGGCACGATGAACGTTCCCAACTGGTCGCCGTCATCGGACGAATTCGCCTTCGTGCGCTATCAGCCGCAAAGCTGAGCCCTCTGGACACGATTATTTTTCCCGTGTTATGCCTGCCGCGTTCGCAGGGAACATCCGATCCGCGGGAAGGGGCCATGCCCACCTGATGACTGACTTCTGATTGCCACACCTCTTTTCAGTCTGTGGGCGCGGATACCGGACGATTATGAAAGGAGGTCTCTCATGACCACGCGCATCCTTGCCGCGAACACCAGCCTCGATTCCCTGAAAAAGCAGGCGAAAGCCTTTTTGAAAGCCCTTGAGGCCGGCGATGCCGCCGTTCGCCAGCGGGCCAAGCCGTATTTCTCCGATCCGTCCAAGATGGGATTGCAGGATGTCCAACTCGTCATCGCCCGTGAATTCGGCTTTTCCAGCTGGACGAAGCTGAAGGCCCATCTGGATGATGGCGAACAAACCAGCGAATCCGCCGACCAGCGCGCCAACCGCTTTCTGTCGCTGTCGGCGGTGTCCTATTTCTCCACTATCGCCGCCGACCCCGCGCGGTTTGAGGCGGCTCTCACCTTGCTGACGGAGCATCCCGAATTGGTGCGGGGCAATCTGCATGCAGCGGCCGCCGCCGGCGACAGTGCGGAGATCGCCCGTATCCTCAAGGTCTCACCGCATCTGGTTGATCGGAAGGGCGGCCCCTATGACTGGGCGCCGTTGCTCTATGCCACCTATGCGCGGCTTCCCGGCCGCTCGACGCTTGCAGCGGTCGGCACGCTGCTTGCGCACGGGGCCGATGCCGATGCGCATTACATGGATGACGGCAGCTACCGGTTTACGGCGCTGACCGGCGCCTTCGGCGAGGGCGAGGCCGGCAATGTGCGGCAGCCGCAGCACCCTGATTGCATGGCGGTGGCGCGGCTTCTGCTTGATGCGGGCGCCAATGCCAATGACAGCCAGGCGCTCTACAATCGCATGTTCGAGCCGGATGACACCTGCCTTGCGCTGCTGCTCGACTATGGCCTGTCGGCTGACGACCGCAACAACTGGCTGGTGCGCGAGGATGGCAAGCTTGTGGCCAGCAGCGAGCGGGTGCTGGAGTACCAGCTGGCCTGGGCGCTGCAGCACAAGATGCCCTCACGGGTGCGGCTGCTGGTCGAACATGGCGTCGATATCACCCGGCCGGTGAACGGGCGGCTGCCCTATGAGTGGGCGCTGCTCGGCGGCGATCTGGCGCTGGCCGATTATCTGGTCTCCAGGGGCGCAACGCCGGTCGAGATGCGGGACGTCGACCAGCTGGCGCGGGCCTGCAACGGCAGCCTCAGGGTTGAGGCAGAGGCGCTCGCGGCTGCCAGTCCCTCGCTCGTCGGCCGCACACAGGATGCCCATCCGGCGCTGCTGCACGAGGCGGCGGGCAGCAATGCGATCGGGCCGGTGACGCTGATGCTCGATCTCGGCTTCAACGTCAACAAGATGACCAGCCGCACGCCGCTGCACGAGGCGGCGCTGCACGGGCATATGGAGATGGCGGCGCTGCTGATTGCACGCGGTGCCGATACGACGCTGCGCGACCCCTACCACCACGCGCCACCGCTCGGCTGGGCCGAGTATAATGGACATCGGGAGATGGTGGATTTCCTCATGACGCAGCCGCTGGATATTTTCTCGCTGGCCGCTTTCGGCAAGGTCGATGCGGTGGCGGAGAAGCTGGCCTCGCATCCCGGATTGCTCGACCGGCCCTTCGGCCAGTTTCGCAAGCGCGGCAAACCCGATCCCGCCCGCGACTGGCTGCCGCCGCTCGGCTTTGCCATTCTCCAGAACCAGGCGGACATGGTACGTTTTCTGATCGAGGCGGGGGCCAATACCACCATTCGGGATGGTGCGGGCCGATCGCTGAAAGATCTCGCCCGCGAGCACGGCGGCGAAGCGCTGGCAGAGCTTTTGCGGCCGGTTTCGTCAGATTGAGCCGGGCATACCGCCAATTTTGGCGGGATGTCCTTCATGTCTGCGATTTTAATCAATTCCAAACCAGTTCGCTTAAACGAAAATTCCCGGATCATCGGTAGACTGGCCCTAACAAAAAAAAGGGGCCAGAGCGGCAAAGCCGTGCAAGGCCATGAAGACGGGGCACACAATGGCAGCGCAGCAGTCGATGAAAAGGCCGATGACACCCTGGATCTATGCGGCCTGCGGGACCGTGATCCTTCTGTTCGCGATCAGCGCGCTGACGGTGCTGAACGTCGCCGGGCACGCGGCAAACTACTTTTCCGGACATGCGGAACGCAGGCTGGTTCAACTGGAATTCCAGAACCAGGTCGAGGCGGCGGTGCAGTATCAGGCGCAGATCTCCTTCTGGGATGCGACCGTGGCGCAGCTGAAAACCGGCGGGTTCAGCGACAAATTCGTTGAGGATACGATCACGCAGTGGATGTGGCCCGATTTCAATTTCAAGTGGATGGTCTTTCTCGACAGTGGCCGCAACGCCGTTTTGTCGACCCGGGAAGGCCGAAAGGTTTCTCCGGAGACGAGCCGTACGCTGGTGTCGCTGACCGGCGACCTGTTCGAGGCGGCAAAGCAGCGCTACAGCCAAGCCTTGAGGCCGGCCGGCAAAGGCTGGCGGATCGAGGTTGTGCGCAACCCGAACGACGCGCTGACGGCGCCGCTGCCCTATATTCACGTCTCCGATATCCGCCGTATCGACGGGATCATGAGCATCGTCGTCGTCCAGGCAGTGGTGCCCAAATCCCTTGAGATTGCCGCTGACGATGCAAAGCCGACGTTCCTGGTTTCCGTCAAGCCGATCACGCCGAAGATGCTGGCCAATATGGAGCACCGGCTGGGTGTCGGCGACCTGCATTTTGGCATTGCAACCCGCGACGGGGCGGAGGGGAGTTTTGCCTCCGTCGGCAGCATCGGCTCCGGGTTTCCATCGACGGTGTTCTGGACCGAGAATGCGCCACTCGATTTCGTCTGGAAGACGTCGGCGCCGGTGGTTGCCGCCATCTGTCTGCTTGCGGGCCTGACCATGGGCGTCATTGCCTTCCGCTTTGCCCGCACGGTCGGTGCCCTAAGGGTCAGCGAGGCGAACAATCGCTTTCTGGCGCGGCACGATGGGCTGACCGGGCTCGTCAACCGTGCCGGGCTGGACGAGGCGCTGGTGCAGGCATTTGCGCAGGACGGCGCCCCATGCTTCGGGGTCATCTGCCTCGATCTCGACCGGTTCGGCCATCCGGCCGGCGATGCGGTGCTGAAGGAGGTCGGCCGCAGATTTGCCGGGCGGGCAGGTGGACGGGGCAT
This sequence comes from Pararhizobium sp., assembly GCA_030655075.1. Lineage (GTDB taxonomy): Bacteria > Pseudomonadota > Alphaproteobacteria > Rhizobiales > Rhizobiaceae > JAURWE01. The sequence goes on along the minus strand of JAURWE010000142.1, from coordinate 95,059 downwards.
GGTTGCGCGCATGGGCGGCGACGAATTCGTCGTGCTTTTCGATGGCAGCATTGGCCCGGACGAGGCGCTGTTTCTCGCGCGCGGGCTGGTCATCGATGCGCAGATCCCCATTCCGTTTGACGGCACGCTGCTGCAGGTGGGCGCCAGTGCCGGCATCGGCATGGCGGCGGATCACGGTAGCAACCCGCGCGAACTGATGGCGGCGGCAGACGGTGCGCTCTATGCCGCCAAGAGTTCGGGCCGCAACTGCGCTCTCATGGCCGAACCGTCTTTCCAGCAGCGGGCACGTGCCGCCTGAGGGTCAGAGCCTTCCGGGCGGAATGTTGTAGGGCGTGATGATCTCGACGGCCGACAGGCCCTGAGGTTTCAGGCCGGGCAGGGCGCGATGGCGGGCCATGACGGTGCGGAAGGCGGCGCGGATATCGGTTTTCAGATCATGGTGCAGCACCATGGTGATACGGCAGTCACGCAGCAGCACCAGATTCTCGGCATCGAGATCATGGGCGACGAACATGTCCAGCGCCCGTCCGGCCGCCTCGAAAGCCTCCAGAATGGCGCGGTTGCCGCCGCCGATCGAATAGACGGCGTTGATGCCTGTATCGTTCGCCAGGGCTGCATTTACCAGTGCGCCGGTCGCCGCATCGGTGCCATGGCCTTCGCTGATCTCGACGATGCCGATATCAGGATAGCGCTCGCGCAGCACGCGGCGAAAGCCGATCTCGCGCTCCTCTTCGCCGCGAAACCGGCTGCTCGACAGCGTCGCCAGCACCCGGGCGGGCCGGCCGGCAAAGCGCTCGCCGATGAGATAGGCAGCGGTTTCGCCGGCGGCGCGGTTGTCGGCGCCGGCATAGGCGGAGCGGGCGGAGTTCGGAAGGTCGGTCACCAGCGTGACGACCGGGATGCCGGCGTATTCCGCCCTTGCCACGGCGGCGGCGATATCGGGCACGTCGGGTGCCTTCAGGACGATACCGTCGGTTCCGCGCAGCCGGATGCGATCGATGACCTGGACGATCTCGGCCGGGCGCATGATTTCGGAAAGGTGAAAGCGGCTGCGAAACAGGGTGGGCTCGAAGGTTGCCGCCTCGCTCTCGAAGGTTTCGCGCACGGCATTGGAAAAGCGCTCGGGCGCTTCCATGACGACGTCGATGGCGAATTTCCGGCCCTGGACCTCGAGCCCGGCCTGCTGCTTTTCCAGCTCGCGGATCGCCGCCTTGACCCGCAGTTCGGTCTGCTTGCGCACGCCCGGACGGGCGTTCAAGACACGATCGACCGTGGCCGAACTGAGGCCGGCCTGAAAGGCGATATCCTTGACCAGAAACTGATGAGCCATGCGCTATCCGGAATGATGGTTTTTTGATGGGTTTCTGCTCTATATCAGCTTTTGCCGGCCCGTATAGTGAGGCCATCATGTTCACCGGGAGGATATCATGAAAACCAACAATCCGGCGCAGCAGCGCCACGACCGCGTCTGGCTGACGGAAGCCACCTGCGACATCGACGACTTCAAGGCGCTGGTCGAGCGCCAGACCGAGCTTTCCGACTATCCGAATGCGGCCGCTGTCGAGAAGAACGTCTTGATCTACGACAGCGCCTCGGTGCTGGCAGCTGCGCAGACGCCTGAGGGTCGCCGGGGGGTTCTGGCGGAAATCTGCGAGGCCTTTGCCGATGGCCCCGGTGTCGTCGCCTTCAAGGGCGCCTATGCCGATACGTCCGTCATCGATGCGGCCAGCGGCATTTTCGATGCCATCATCGAGGACCAGCACCGCAGCAACACCGGCGGCGGCGACCATTTCGCCAAGCCCGGCGCCAATGACCGGATCTGGAATTCGCTGGAAAAACATTGCCTCAAAGACCCGGCCAATTTCGCGCTCTATTATGCCAATGCCATCATCGCGCTGGCGAGCGAAGCCTGGCTCGGCCCGAACTATCAGATGACGGCGCAGGTGAACCGGGTCAATCCGGGCGGTGCGGCGCAATCGGCGCACCGGGACTATCATCTCGGCTTCCAGACCTCGGCCGTCATCGAGCAGTATCCGGCCCATGTGCACAGGCTGTCGCCTGTCCTGACGCTGCAGGGCGCCGTTGCCCATTGCGACATGCCGGTCGAGACCGGGCCGACGCTGTTTCTGCCGTTCAGCCAGAGTTATGTGCCGGGTTATCTCGCCCTGCAGCGGCCTGAATTCCGGGAGTATTTCGAGCAGAACCATGTGCAGCTGGCGCTTAAGAAGGGTGACGTCGTGTTTTTCAATCCGGCGCTCTTCCATGCGGCCGGGACCAACCGTTCGGCAGGCGTGAAGCGCGTGGCCAACCTGCTGCAGGTGTCGTCGGCCTTCGGCCGGGCGATGGAGACCGTCAACCGCGAGCGCATGAGCGGGGTCCTCTATCCGGCACTGAAGGCGCTGGCCGAATCGGGCAAGCTGTCGAAAACCGAGGTTGCCAATGCCATCGCCTCCTGCGCGGAAGGCTACTCCTTCCCGACCAATCTCGATCTCGACCCGCCGGTCGGCGGTCTTGCCCCGAAGACGCAGGCAAAACTGATGCAGGAAGCGCTGGAGGGTGGCTGGACTCCTCACGATTTCACTGCGGCGCTGGCGGCCCAGACGGGCAAGAGACTGAGCTGAGCATTTGACCCCATGACCATCGCAGCGTCCGCCCGGTTTCCGGGCGGGCGTTGTTCTGCTGACAACAAGGAGGAGACACTATGAGCACAGATTACGGACGGCTGGACGGAAAGATCGCCATCGTCACAGGGGGAACGCAGGGGCTAGGTGCCACGATCGCGCGGCTGTTTGCCGAGCGTGGTGCGGCAGGCATCGTCATCTGCGGCCGCAATGCCGCCAAGGGCGAGGCGAAGGCGGCCGAGATTTCCGACGCGACCGGCACCAAGGTTGTCTATGTGCCGGCGGATCTGGAGAAGGTTGAGGACGCACGCGCGGTCGTTGCCGCCTGCGATGCGGCGTTCGGCCGGGTCGATGCGCTGGTCAATGCCGCCGCCATTACCGATCGCGGCACGATCCTCGACACCAGCCCTGAACTGTTCGACCGGATGTTTGCCGTCAATGTGCGGGCGCCGTTCTTCCTGATGCAGGAGGCAATCTCCGTCATGCGGCGCGAGAAGACCGAGGGCACGATCGTCAATATCGGTTCGATGTCGGCCATGGCCGGGCAGCCGTTCATCGCCGCCTATTGCTCGTCGAAGGGCGCCATGGAGACGCTGACCAAGAACACGGCCTATGCGCTCTTGCGCAACCGCATCCGCGTCAACGGGCTCAACATCGGCTGGATGTCGTCCGAAGGCGAAGACCGCATCCAACGCGAGTACCATGGGGCCGATAAGGACTGGTTGGAAAAGGCCGCCGCCAGCCAACCCTTCGGCCGGCTGGTCGACCCGGCCGAGGTGGCGCGCGCCTGCGCCTATCTGTCGTCGGCTGAATCCGGCCTGATGACCGGCTCGGTGATCTGCTTCGACCAGTCGGTCTGGGGCGGCTACGATGGCTCGCCGCATCCGGTGGCGCCGCTCTGAGGTTGGCATTTCGACAGGACCGGCTTTGCCGGTCTTGTCTTTGCCGTCGCGCTGTGGCCATCTCTGTTTATCAGGTGCCCGCGCAAACGGGAGAATCGGGAATGCGGTGAAAATCCGCAACGTGCCCAACGCTGTGACGGGGACGTCCTTCGCAAATTTTTTGAGTCTTTCGAGACTCTTGCCACTGGTTTTTAAACCGGGAAGGCAGCGAAAGACGGGTGATCCGCAGTCAGAAGACCGGCCTGATTTGATAGACCCACTCCGCGCGGACGGCGGAAGGTTGGCACGTCGGGGAGATGACGATGCAACCTGAACCAACGGATCACCTGATCCGGGCGACTGCCTTTTCCTGCGACGACCGGGCGGCGGTCTACCGTGCCATTGAGACGCGGCGTGACGTGCGCGATCAGTTCCTGCCGGAACCCTTGCCCGGCGACCTCGTCAACCGGCTGCTGGGCGCCGCCCACAGCGCGCCATCGGTCGGCTTCATGCAGCCGTGGAATTTCATTCTGGTCGAAGATGCGGCCAAGCGTGCTCAGGTGCACAAGGCTTTCGCGCGCGCCAATGACGAGGCGGCCGCGATGTTTTCCGGCGAGCGGCAGACGCAATACCGGTCGCTGAAGCTCGAAGGCATTCTGAAGGCGCCGCTCAGCCTCTGTGTCACCTGCGACCCGACACGCGGTGGCACGGTGGTGCTGGGGCGCACGCACAATCCGCGTATGGATGTCTATTCGACGGTCTGCGCCGTGCAGAACCTGTGGCTGGCGGCGCGGGCGGAAGGGGTCGGCGTCGGCTGGGTCAGCATTTTTCACGAGCGCGATATCAAAGCGATCCTTGGTATACCCGATCATGTCGAGATTGTCGCCTGGCTGTGCATCGGTTTCGTCGATACGCTCTATGCCGAGCCCGAACTGGCCCTCAAAGGCTGGCGGCAGCGTCTGCCGCTGGAGGATCTTGTGTTTCGCAACGGCTGCGGAAATCCTGCCGGATAGATTATTGGGTTGCCGCTTCGGCCGGATGGCGCAGGTCGATCGAGGTCTCTTCCTGCGGCAGATAGGTTGGCCCGACGATCCGGACCTTAGCTTTCGGATCGTAGGGCCGGTCCTCGATGATTTTCGGTTCCGTTTTTTCAGCAGGCTTGGTTTCGGTGCGCAGATCGGTGATCGACGGGAACTCCGTCTGAACGGCCTTGGACTGGTTGGTCTCAACCGGCTTTTCCGTCAGCGTTGCAGCGCGGCAGCTGCAGGCATTGGGCTGCGACGCGTCGAGATTGCGGGTGCGGTAGGCAAAGGCGGTTGGCATGGCGGAGTAGGGCTCGCCGGTCCGTGCCGATATCATCTGATCGGCTTCCTGCGTCTGCAGCGAATGATAGTAGAGCTCCGTTTCGGCGCCCGGGCACTGCATCGAGCAGAGCTGGGCGTCGCGCTCGAAGTCGCGCGGCGAAGCATCGGACGAGATCGGGAAGAACGAGCCGTCGCAGGTGCGCACGCAGAGCGTCCGCAGCCCGCCTCCCACGGGTGCGCCGTCGAGTTCGAAGCCGGTCACGCCCATGCTGTCGTCATCCAACATCGGCAGGCTTTCGCTGGCAGGCGGCAGATCCTTCAGGATGTTGCGGTGGATTTTCTCCTCGCCGACGGCTGCCTCAAGCACTTCCCGGCCATCGTCATTGCAACCGTTGGCCTCCAGAGCTGCTGCGATGCGGTTGCGGATGACACTGTCGCCGCGCGCACTGGCGGCGTCCTGCCGTTTTTCGTCGAGATCCTGCAGATTGTCCTGCATGCGATCGATCGTATCGGCCAGCATGTCGCATTCATCGTCATTGGCATTGCCATAGACGATGACGCTGCCCGAGCTGCAGCCGAGCTGGCGCAGCTGCGACCGGGTTTTTCTGAGTTCGATCGTCTGGCGGGAAATGGCATTGGAATAGACGCGGGTGTTGTCCGCGCGCGCGGTGATGCCGGGCAGGTCTGCCAGACGGGCATTCAGCTTCTCGCAAAGGTCCGATGCTTTCGCAACGCCTGGCAGGGCGATGGAAAGGACAATCAGAAGACAGGCACTGAGACGGTTCGAACGGATCACGTCGGGGCCACTTTGCGGTGCGGGGGCTGGTCTGCAGCCGGTTTCATCGAACATGGCTAGAGGGCAAGGATAGCTGCGTCTTTGCGCCGGCGCAATCGCTGCCGTGCCGTACCGTTAACGAGCCCGCAGGATAGGGCGGGCTCGTGGGGCTGGTTCAGGCAGCGGCGCGGGCGGTTTCCAGCGACATCGGTGTTTCGAGAACCCGGCCGGCGATGGCGGCAACGGCCTTCATCGTTTCCAGCATATAGGGTGTGATTGCCCAGGCGATGGCAACGGCGTGGACAGAGCCGATGCGGTGCGGGTCGCCGATGCGCTCGCCCGGGCATCCCATGCGGCGGAACATGCGCTCCAGGAAAACGTCTGTGACTGTGACGATGTGGGAGAGGCCGGAGGCAAGCCCCAGTTCTCCGACGCCGCACATCAGTTCGGCGGCGGCCAGCGTTACCTGATTGGAGGCACGATCCTGCGAGATATCGGGATCGATGCAGAACCGGCTCGATTCCCAGATGGCCGCACTGCGGATCTCCGGATTTCCATCGAGAAGTACCGGAAACGTGTCATCGAGCATGTTCGGCCCTAGGGTCGGCAGCAGCCGCAGGGAGCCGCGCAGGCGCCCGGTCTCGTCCGAGTAAGACAGGACATAGAGCGGGTTGGCATTGTCAAAATGGTCGATTTCCCAGTCGTCCCGCACCGAGACATCCCATTTGAGAAGGTCGTGAAAGACGCGTTTCCTCAGGCGAAACATCTGGTCCATGTCGTGGGGGTGCCGCTTGCAGGTGGTGGCGTTCAGTATCCTGATCATTGTTTTTCTCCTGTGCAGATTGCAGGAGAAAAATTTCAGTCTTGGCGGCTTGATGAAACTGACGGTAGTGACAGGGGTGTGATTACACGTTTTGTGCTTGAGTGCAGAGCCGCCTCAGAAGTAGGGGATCAGGTTCCGCCGAAGGGCCTGAGCGACGGCCTGGGTGGTGGAGACGACATCGAGTTTTGCCCTGGCATTGGTCATGAAATAGCGCACGGTCCGCTCTGAAATACCGAGAATCCTGGCGGTTTCCCAATAGCTTTTTCCAGCCGCCGCCCAGGCGAGAACCTGGATCTCGCGGTAGGACAGATTGACAATGAGTGTGTCGGCGGCGAGTTCGTTGACATCGGATTCGACCTGGGCGGCGTGAAACAGCGAGGCCAGATGCTGAAAGTCGCGCAGGTGATCACGCCGGTAGGAAGGCCAGCGTTCATGGGTGACATCGAGATTGACCGACAGCATGGCGGAACGGCGACCGCGGCCGACAAGGGGAAAGGCGATGCCTTCGACCGGGATGCCGCGCATTTTGAGCGCGTCGAAAAGCGGCTCACTTTCGGGATGGCGTTTGCGGGCAACGGACCATTCGATCGGCCGGATGCCGCCTAGAGCAAGCTTAAGAACCGGGTCGATGCGGTGAAACAGCTTACGCCGGTACATCTGTTCAAGGTCGCCGCCAAATGTGTGGTGCAACCTGTATATGTGCATTGCAGTCGGCAGAATTATTGCGTCGATATAAATAATATTTGCGACACCGGGAAACGAACGCATCAACTCGAAAAACCGTTTTGGTTCAACGACTTTTTCGCTTTCCATGATGTCCATCAGGTCAAAAAAAGCCTGTTGGCCGCCCATCGAAAATTACCCTAAATCTTTACGGGCATAGGATGCTGAAGGTTTTATTTTTTGTCCAGAACAATTCTAGATTTCAACCATAATTTCACGCTAATACACTTTATGATTGTATTTCGATGTTCGGGAAACCCCACTTGACCGCCCGCGTTCAGCAGGTCCCGGCTCGACTCAGTCCGGGTGGGATGCCTCGACCACGGCCAGCGCCGACATGTTGACGACGCCTCGGGAGGTGACGGACGGGGAAAGGATATGGGCCGGCAGGGCGGCGCCCATGAGGATGGGGCCGACATGCAGGCTGTCGGTCATCGTCTTGACGATGCCGAGCGCAATGTTGGCGGCGTCGAGCGTCGGGAAGACCAGAAGATTGGCTTCGCCGGACAGGGTGCTGTTCGGCATCACCCGGTGGCGCAACAATTCGGAGATCGCCGAATCGCCATGCATCTCGCCATCGGCTTCGAGGTCCGGCGCCATCTGGTGGACGAGCTTGATGGCCCGGCGCATCTTGAAGGCGCTCTCGGAATCGCGCGAGCCGAAATTCGAGTGCGAGACGAGGGCGGCACGCGGGGTGATGCCGAAGCGGCGGATTTCCTGCGCGGCGAGCAGGGTCATTTCGGCAACTTCTTCGGCGCTCGGATCGAATTTAACATAGGTGTCGGTGAAGAAGGTCGCACCGCGCTGCGAGATCAGCAGGCTGAGCGCCGAGAAATCGAGCACGCCGGCCTTCTTGCCGATGATCTGCGAGACATCGCGGAGGTGGCGGCTGTAGCGGCCTTCAAGGCCGCATATCATGGCATGGGCCTCACCGCGCTTGACGGCGAGGGCGGCAATGACAGTCTGGTTGGTACGGACCAGCGTGCGGGCCGCTTCCGGCGTCACGCCCTGGCGGCCGACCAGCGCGAAATAATCGTCGACATAGTCGCGAAAGCGCGGATCGCCCTCGGGGTTCACCACTTCGAAATCGATGTCCGGGCGGATGCGCAGGCCGTAGCGCTTGAGGCGGGTCTCGATGATGTGCGGACGGCCGATGAGGATCGGAATCGCGGTCTGCTCTTCGAGCAGGACTTGGGCGGCACGCAGAACGCGCTCGTCTTCGCCTTCGGCAAAGATGACCCGTTTCTTCTGGGCCAGCTTGGCGGCGGCAAAGATCGGCTTCATGATGAAACCGGAGCGGAAGACGAAGCGGTTCAGCTGGTCCAGATAGGCATCAAAATCGGTGATCGGGCGGTTGGCAACGCCGGATTCGGCAGCGGCCTTGGCCACAGCCGGGGCGATGCGCAGGATGAGGCGCTGATCGAAGGGCGAGGGAATGAGGTAATCCGGCCCGAAGATCGGCGTCTCGCCCTGATAGGCGCGGGCGGCAACGTCGGACGGCTCTTCGCGGGCAAGGGCCGCGATGGCGCGCACGGCAGCCATCTTCATGTCCTCGTTGATCTCGCGAGCACCGCAATCGAGCGCGCCGCGGAAAATGTAGGGGAAACACAGGACGTTGTTGACCTGGTTGGGGAAGTCCGAGCGGCCGGTGCAGATCATCGCGTCCGGGCGGGCGGCGCGGGCAAGTTCCGGCATGATTTCCGGCGTCGGGTTGGCGAGCGCCATGATCAGCGGCTTTTCGGCCATCTGCACGAGCAGTTCCGGCTTCAGCACGCCTGCGGCCGAAAGCCCGAGGAAGACATCGGCGCCGCCGATGCTGTCGGCCAGAACGCGGTTTTCACTGTCCTGCTCGTAGACGGACTTCCACTGGTCCATCAACACTTCGCGGCCCTTGTAGACCAGGCCTTCGAGGTCATGGACCCAGATGTTCTTGACCTGGGCGCCCAGCGTCACAAGCAAGTTGAGGCAGGCAAGGGCGGCCGCACCGGCACCTGACGTGACGATCTTGGCGTCGGCGATGTTCTTGCCGGCCAGATCCAGCCCGTTGAGAATGGCGGCGGCGACAATGATGGCGGTGCCGTGCTGGTCGTCGTGGAAGACGGGAATGTCCATCTTCTCGCGCAGGCGGCGCTCGACCTCGAAACATTCGGGTGCCTTGATGTCTTCAAGGTTGATGCCGCCGAAGGTCGGCTCCAAGGCCGAGATGACATCGACCATGCGCTCGATTTCGGGCGCGTCGATCTCGATGTCGAAGACGTCGATGCCAGCGAATTTCTTGAAAAGGACCGCCTTGCCCTCCATGACCGGTTTGGAGGCGAGCGGGCCGATGTTGCCGAGGCCGAGCACGGCGGTTCCGTTGGAGATGACGGCGACGAGATTGGCGCGGGCGGTGTAGTCGGCGGCTGTCTCGGGATTATCGCGGATGGCCAGGCAGGGGGCGGCGACGCCGGGCGAATAGGCGAGCGCCAGATCGCGCTGGTTGCCGAGCGGCTTGGTTGCCTGGATCTCGAGCTTGCCGGGGCGGGGATAACGGTGGAAAAACAGCGCCTGCTCGTCAAGATCGCCGCTGACGGGTGCCGGATTGCTCTTGTTCTTGTCGCCGGTTGTCATCGTTTTTCCATCCTCTTGAAGCCACTGTCTTTTGCGTCCTTCTGGCACGAAAAGGCCGCTGCGTACAGGTTTCATCCGCTCTTCCATACTGCTCAACAGAAGGTGTCATCAGGCTGAAACAAGAGTCTGGTTTTCAAAAGGGGAACAAAGGACTTCGGCCCTTTCCATCAGGCAAGGATGATTGCGATGAACGAGCAAGCGGACGCAAAGCGTTTCAGAACACTGTTCATTTCCGACGTGCACCTCGGATCGAAGGCGGCGAAGGCGGATTTCCTTCTCGACTTCCTGCGCCATCACGAGGCCGAGACTATCATTCTGGTCGGCGACATCGTCGATGGCTGGCGGCTGAAGCGCAGCTGGTACTGGCCGCAGGATTGCAACGACGTCATCCAGAAGCTGCTGCGCAAGGCGCGCAAGGGCACCCGCATCATCTACATTCCCGGCAATCACGACGAATTCCTGCGCGAGTTTCCGGGCATGCATTTCGGCGGTATCGAGGTGGCGCTGCGGCACATGCACGAGGGCGCCGACGGGCGGACCTATCTGGTGTTGCACGGCGACGAGTTCGATGTGGTGGTGCGCAATGCCCGCCTGCTCGCCTATCTCGGCGACTGGGCCTACGACGCCGCCATCGTCGTCAACATCGGCCTGGCCGCCGTGCGCCGCCGGCTCGGGTTTTCCTACTGGTCGTTTTCGGCCTGGGCCAAGCTGCAGGTCAAACACGCGGTCAATTTCATCGGCGAGTTTCAGCGGGTGGTGGCTGAAGAGGCGCGCCGCTCGAACGCCGATGGCGTCATCTGCGGCCATATCCACCATGCTGTCATCGAGGATATCGACGGTATCCGCTACATCAACACCGGCGACTGGGTGGAAAGCTGCACGGCGATTGCCGAGCACCACGATGGCACGATGGAGCTGATCAACTGGCAGAAGGTCAGCGAACCGCAGACCGATGCCAGCGGTTTCGAGATGCAGGAGCTGCTCGCCCCGAAAGCTGCCTAACAGCAATTCATTGCTATGCCTGATTGAGCAGCCTGTGGTACGTAAGCCAGGTCCCTTTTCAGGCTTGTTTTAATGATTCCCTCCCAGTCGATACCGGTGCCGGACGTTGCACCGCGGCTTTTTGCCGAACGCATTGCCATTCTTTTTTGCGCGCCGATGATGGTGAACGGCATTGCCCTGCCATTCTTCCCGGTCTGGCTCAGCACCCTGTCGATGAACGATTTCGAAATCGGCATCGTTCTGTCCCTGCCGATGTTCGTTCGCGTCATCACGGCGCCGATTGCCGGCATCATTGCCGACCGGCTGGGCGAACGGGTGGTCGTGCTGATCTGGTCGGCCTTCCTGTCGCTGTTGACGGCGCTGGCGCTGTTCGTCTCGACCAGCTTCTGGCCGGTGCTGATCATCTATACGCTGCAGGCCGCCGTCTACGGTCCCTTCGTGCCGATTGCCGAGGCGATCGCGCTGTCGGGCGTGCGGCGCTGGAGCTTCGATTACGGCCATATGCGGCTCTGGGGCTCGCTCGCCTTCATCGTCTCGACGATGATCGGCGGCTACCTGATCGGCGTTTTCGGCAGTGTCATGGTGCGCCCGGCCATGGTGGCCGGTTTCGTTCTGATGCTTGCCGTTGCGCTCGTGGCGCCGAGGATCGGCAGGCCCCGGCGGCCGTCGGCCCTATCGACACTGGCTTCGCCGCCGCCAAGTTCGCTGCGCAAGCTCGACCTGCAACTGATGCTGATCGGCACCTGCATGGTGCATGGAAGCCATGCCATGCTGTTCGCTTTTTCGGCGCTGTACTGGCAGAACCTTGGATACTCGGGCGTGATGATCGGCGTGCTGTGGAGCGCCGGCGTGTTTGCCGAAGTGCTGTTTTTCATATCGGCACGCTGGCTGCGCCGCCACATCAATCTCTGGTCGATGATCACGTTCGGCTGTGCCGTAGCCGTCGTGCGCTGGATCATCTTTCCCATGGATCTGGGGTTCACCGGCTATTTCCTGCTGCAATGCCTGCACGCCTTCACCTATGCGATGATCCATATCGGCATTCAGGGCAAGCTGGTGGAGCGCATCTCGGAAAGCCAGGAAGGGGCCGCGCAGGGGATCTATTTCTTCTACATCGGCATCTTCACGGCGATCTTCACGCTGCTGTCAGGCTACGTCTTCAATCGCTACGGCGTGCACGGCTTCTATCTGATGTCGGTCTTCGCGCTGATTGGTCTGCTGCTTGTTGTTGCCGGGCGGGTGCTTCAGCCCCAAAGCGAGGTTTTGGGCGGAAACACCAACGAGGCCTCGTAGACGAGGCCGGGCTCCCGGTCTCTCGCCAGAAGCAGAGGACCATCGAGATCGACGAAATCGGCACCCTGAGCGGCCAGAATGGCGGGTGCCATGCCAAGCGACGTGCCGACCATGCAGCCGACCATGATTTTCAGTCCGAGTTCCCGAGCACGGTCGCGCATGACCAGCGCTTCTGTCAGGCCGCCGGCCTTGTCGAGCTTGATGTTGATGGCGTCGTAGCGATCGGTCAACGCGGCGAGATCGGCCGTCTTGTGCACGCTCTCGTCGGCGCAGACCGGAACGGGTCTCGACCGTCCGGCCAACGCCGTGTCCTTTCCGGCCGGCAGGGGCTGCTCGATAAGGCGGATGCCGAGTTCGGCACAAATGGCAAAGTGACGATCGAGATTGTCGCCGCTCCAGCCCTCGTTGGCGTCGAGAATGATGGCGCTATCCGGCGCGGCATCGCGAACGGCGCGGATGCGGCTTTCATCATCGCCGGTGCCGACCTTCACTTTCAAGAGGCTGCGATGGGCATAGGCTGCGGCCTGCGCCGCCATGACCTCGGGTTCGCCAAGCGAGATCGTGTAGGCCGTGGTCAGCGCCTGAGGCTCGGAGATCCCGGCTACCTGCCAGGCCGGAATGCCCGACGTCTTTGCCTCCAGGTCCCAGAGCGCGCAGTCGATGGCATTGCGGGCGGCACCGGGCCGCATGGCGGTCTGCAAAGCCTGCCGGGTGAGGCCGCCTTCGAGCGCGGTCTGCATCGCTGCGATTTCGGCCAGGACGCTGTCGAGCGTCTCCCCGTAACGGCCGTAGGGCACGCATTCGCCGCGTCCGGTGATTCCCGTGTCTGAAATGGTGCATACGACCACATCTGCCGAGGTTTTGGCGCCCCTTGAAATGGTGAAGGCGCCTGCGATGGGGAAGCTTTCTGTAACGGCGGTGACGCTGCGCACGCTTTTTGTCTCCAGGATGCTGATTGCATGGGTCGAGCTTGATTGACGGGCTGTCCCTTTTATATCTAGCGGGATATATGCTGGTGCAGCCGGTATGAGTCCCGACTGTTGTGCGAAGCACAGAAAGATGCAAGCGACTTGACGCCAACCACCGCGCCCACTGCAGATGTCCTTGTCGAAACGCCATCCGGTTCCGCTGGACGTCTGGTGCGGCTTGTCGGCGACTGGCGCCATGGCACGATCGAGGCCATGAGCCTGAAGCTGGCCGAGGTTTCCAAGGGGCAGAAGCAGGGCGAGACCGTTCTCGACATTTCCGGCATTACCGGCCTCGATACGGCCGGTGCCTGGATCGTGCGCCGGTTCCTGACGGGACTTGAGGCGTCCGATGGCGGCGTCGAATTCAAGGGCCGCAACCAGCGCTATGTCGACCTGATCAACGCCTTGCCGAAGAGCCTGCCCGAGCCTGCCGACAAATCCGGCAGCAAGCCGACGCTGTTCCAGCGGATCTTTGCACCGCTCGGTGCACGTGTCAGCGAGATCTGGAGCGATCTGGTTCAGGCCATGTACATCCTGGGTTCGGCGGTGCGCGGCGCGCAGCTGAAGCTTGGACGCCGCAGCGGTGTGTCTCCGGCGGCGATCGTCAACCAGATCGACCAGATGGGCGTCAAGGCGGTGCCGATCATCCTTCTGATGTCCTACCTGATCGGCGCGATCATCGCGCAACAGGGTGCTTTCCAGCTGCGCTATTTCGGAGCCGAGCTGTTCGTCGTCGATCTGGTCGGGATCCTGCAGCTGCGCGAAATCGGCGTGCTTCTGACCGCCATCATGATCGCCGGCCGCTCGGGCAGCGCGATCACGGCCGAAATCGGCTCGATGAAGATGCGCGAGGAAATCGATGCGCTGAAAGTCATGGGGCTGAGCCCGGTTGGCGTTCTGGTGTTTCCGCGGCTTGTGGCGCTGACGATCGCACTGCCGCTTCTGACGATCATCGCAAATTTCGCCGCGCTGGGCGGGGCGGCGACCGTCGCCTACAGCTATTCCGGCATCACCTTTGCCACCTTCCTTGCCCGGCTTCAGGAGGCGGTGGATATTTCGACGGTCATGGCCGGGATGATCAAGGCGCCGTTCATGGCGCTGATCATCGGCGTCATGGCTGCCGTCGAGGGCCTGAAGGTCGGAGGCAGCGCCGAATCGCTCGGACGCCGCGTCACGGCCTCGGTGGTCAAATCCATCTTCGTCGTCATCCTCGTCGATGGCCTGTTTGCCATGTTCTACGCGGCAATCGAGTTTTGAGCGGCATGGAGCACACAATGGAACAGGCCGCAGACACGACCGCAACAGCGCCGACGGATGGCGACGACATCATTCTGTCGGTCACCGACCTCACGGTCGGATTCGGCTCGAACATCGTGCTCGACAAGCTCAACCTCGACATCAGGCGCGGCGAGATTCTCGGCTTCGTCGGCGCGTCGGGTACAGGAAAGTCCGTGCTGATGCGCACGGTGCTTCGGCTGCTGCCGCGCCGGGGCGGCTCGATCAAGATTCTCGGCGCCGAATATGATGCGGTCAGCGAAGAAGAGCGCGTGCAGCTGGACATGCGTCTGGGCGTGCTTTTTCAGCATGGTGCGCTGTTTTCGGCACTGACGGTCAAGGAAAACATCCAGGTGCCGATGCGCGAGTATCTGGACCTGCCGCAGGCGATGATGGACGAGCTGGCGAAGCTGAAGATCGAGCTGGTGGGTCTAGCGCCCGAGGCTGCCGACAAATATCCCTCCGAACTCTCCGGCGGCATGATCAAGCGCGCGGCGCTCGCCCGGGCGCTGGCGCTCGATCCGGACCTCGTCTTTCTCGACGAGCCGACCTCCGGTCTCGACCCGATCGGCGCTGCCGAGTTCGACGAGCTGATCGCCCGGCTGCGCGATACGCTGGGATTGACCGTCTATATGGTGACGCACGATCTCGACAGCCTGTTTTCGGTCTGTGACAGAATTGCCGTACTTGGACAAAAACGTGTTCTGGTTGAAGGAACAATTCAAGACATGCTGGCATTTGACGATCCATGGGTGCAATCGTATTTTCAGGGCAAACGGGCGCGATCCATCGTCCACGAGGACAAGGGCTCCAAGAACAAGGGCCCAAAGGACGAGGGCGGGGGAAAATCATGATGGTTTCTATCGTCTCGCACGTGCCGAAAGGCATATTCAGGAAATTTGCGGCCGGAACCGGCATGCCGGGGCTGCAAAGGTAATCGGGACAGATGGAAACCAAAGCGAATTACGCGATCGTCGGATTTTTCACCGTGCTTGTCATGGCGGCGGCGTTCGGCTTCGTCTACTGGATGTCGTCTTTCGGCCGCACCGGCCAAATGGCCGAACTGGTGATCAGCATTCCGGGCTCTGCAAACGGGTTGAGTGTCGGTTCGCCGGTGCGCTTCAACGGCATTCCGGTCGGCACCGTGCGCAATCTGGCGATCAATTCCGCCGATCCACGCTTCTCTATCGCCGTCACCGAAGTGTCCGTCGATGCGCCGGTGGTGCAATCCACCAAGGCGACGCTGGAAGTTCAGGGCTTGACGGGTGCTGCCTATATCGAACTCAGCGGCGGCAACAAGGGTGAGGAGAATATCCTTAGGAAAGCGTTCGAGACCGAAGGCCAGGCGACACTGCAGGCCGACCAGTCGAGCGTTACCAGCCTCTTGTCGACGGCTGACCAGATTCTCGACCGGGCGAATGCGGCGATCGCCGATATCGAAGGCTTCGTCACCGACGTGCGCGGGCCGTTGACCCAGACGATCGTCAATGCGGAGAAATTCTCGCAGGCGCTGACCAACAATGCCGAGGGCATCGACACGTTCCTGAAAAGCGTCAGTGATCTCTCGGGCACGATCAACGGCCTGTCGGGCCGGCTTGATTCGACGCTGGCAGCGGCCGACGGCCTGGTCAAGGCGGTCGATCCGAAGAAGATCGAGACCATTCTCGGCAATGTCGAGACCATGAGCAACGATCTGGCGGCAGCCTCCGCCAACGTGTCGGACACGATCACCACCTTCAAGGAAACCGCCGAGACCTACAACCAGTTCGGCAAGAACGCGACCCAGACGCTCGACAAGATCGACACGCTGATGGCGGCGATCGACACGCAGAAGGTCGGCATGACCGTGACGGATATTTCCGAGGCGAGTTCCGATGCGCGCCAGGCGATCGCCTCGATCAAAGGCGTGGCCGACAATATCGGCAAGCGGCAGAAGGACATCGACCAGGTGATCACTGACGTCACCCAAATGGCCAACAAGCTGAATGCAGCCTCGACGCGGGTCGATGGTGTCTTGGCCAAAGTCGACGGGTTCCTCGGCGATACGGACGCGGAATCGCTGTCTGAGGATGTTCGCAACACACTTGCCTCGTTCCGCAATGTTGCCGACAACGTCAATGCGCGGATCGGGCCGATCGCCGACAATCTGCAGCGCTTTTCCAGCACCGGTCTGCGCGATGTGCAGGCCCTGGTGGACGATACGCGCCGCACGGTGCAGAGCCTCGACCAAACGATTTCGAATTTTGATAAAAATCCGCAACGCCTTCTTTTTGGTGGCGAGACGGTCAAACAATATGACGGCCGCACACGGCGGTGACGGGCAATGTTGCCCGGGCAAAGGGATGGTCATGAGTTTTCTGCACGCGTTTAGTTTCCGGACCTGCGGTCTTCTTGCCGTGTCGACAATGGCGCTTACTCTTTCGGGCTGCGGCGGCGGCGCCAAGAACGATACGTTCGGCTTGACGGCCGCACCGGTCGTTGAAGGCCCGGCTGCGACCAGCCGCCAGATCCTGGTGCCGGAACCAACGGCGCTGAAGGCGCTGGACAGCGAGCAGGTGGTGATCCGTCCGTCCGCTTCCGAAATTCAGTATCTGGCTGGCTCGCAGTGGAGCGACCGCTTGCCGCGCATGTACCAGTCGAAGCTGGTGGAAGCGTTCGAGAACAGCGGCAAGGTCGGCGGCGTCGGCAAGCCGGGGCAGGGTCTGGCGATCGACTATCAGATCATCAGCGAAATCCGGGCCTTCGAGATCACCGCTGGCGGCGCCGACCGGGCCGTGGTCGAGATCGGCGTGAAAGTGCTCAACGACCGCAACGGTTCCGTGCGCGCCCAGAAGGTCTTCCGCGCCACGGTGCCGGTGTCGGGCTCGTCGAACGCCAGTTTCGTCAAAGCCCTTGATCAGGCGTCCTCTGTCGTGACCGAGGAGATTGTCGGCTGGACGCTGAAGGCAATCTGATCGGTTTTTATTGAGATTCTAGAGACTGAAAAAGCCGCCGGTTTGGGCGGCTTTTTGCTGTTTCGTGGCCGCTTAATACGCCAGGTCGCATAACGCTCTTCCCGACAAACGAACCCTCCCTGCCGGTTTTCACCAACAGGGAGAGGGAATCCTAAGCGATCTACGGACCAGACATGCGGCTGCTTCAGTTGAAGCGGCCAGCGGCGTGGGCCAGCATCGTGTAGACCTTGCCGGTGTCCGAGGTCAGGTAGGTCTGGGTCATCATCTTGTCGCGGTCGTTGCGTGCGACGTCCGCCAGCAGTTTTTCGAAATCGTTGATGTAGCGGTCGACGGCGGTGCGGAATTCCGGTTCGCGGTCGTATTTGCGCTTGATCTCATCAAAGGTCTGCTGGCCTTTCAACGTGTAGAGCCTGCGGGTGAAGACGTCGCGTTCGCCGCGCTGGTAGCGGCGCCAGAGATCGACCGAGGCATCATGGTCGATGGCGCGGGCGATATCGACCGACAGAGAGTTTAGCGATTCGACCACATGGCGCGGGTTGCGGCTCTCCGTGGCGCGGGCCTGCGGCTGGCCTTCGGCCGGGCGGGTCTGCTGTGTTTCGGCGGCGCGCTGCTGGGCTGCCGGCTGGATAACAGCTGGCTGGGCTTCATCGCGTGATGCGCCGCGCAGAAGGTCGCGCATCCAGGCGCTGTCGTCGCCACGGCGCTCTGCCGTCTGATCTTCGGCGACCGGGCGCTGGACCGGAACGGCTGCCCGTTCGAGGCCGAGGCTGCCGCGCAGGGCAGGCTCTTCGGCCCGAGGCTGGGCGAGGGCAGGCTGCTGCTGAACGATCGCTTCACGGACCTGTTCGCGAACCGGCGTGGCGACAGCGGTCGGCGTCTGCACGACGGGCTGCTGGCGGATGACCGGCTGGGAGACTTCAAGCTGCGTCGAGGAGCGGCCGACGATGTCGGACAGGTCCTGCAGCGCCTTGATCTGCTCGGTGACGGCGCGGCGCATGGCGGCGGCGTTTTCCTTGGCTTCTTCCGGCAGGTCGAAGGCACCGCGTTTCAGTTCCGAGCGGGTCATGTCGAGTTCCTTGCGGATCTCGTTGGCCGAGCGGCGGATTTCGTCGGTGGCGCCGGTGAACTTGCCGATGGCGTCCTCGACGGCCTGGCGCAGCGCATCGCGCATCTGCAGGGCGGCCGCATCGGACTTCTTGCCGGTCTCTTCGAGCAGGCGTTCGACGTCGCTCAGCGAGGCGCCGACGCCGGTGCGCAGGCGTCCGGCAACTTCGAGTGCACGCTGTTCGGCATGCACGAAGGCGCTCTCGACGGAGGCGCTGGCCTCGTCGCCGGCCTTGCTGAGGGCGGAGCGCATGGTATTGGCGGCATTGTCGGCCCGCTTCTCTGTTTCGGACAGGATGCGGCCGACATCGGCGAAGGATGTTTCGATACCGGTGCGCAGGTTGCCGGCGACTTCGCCGGAGCGTTCTTCGGCGCGGGCAAAGGTCGTGTCGACGATGGCTTCGAGGCCGCGCATCGTGTTCTCGATTTCTTCCGAGCGGCGGACGAGATCGACCGACAGCGTGCGCAGCGCGTCCTGGCGCTCCTTGAGCGTGCTGGCAAGGTTCGACTGGGCCGCACCCAGCAGATCGGAGGCCTGGCTCAGAACCTTGGAGTGATCCTCGAAGCGGCCGACGATACCGCCGATCTGCGACAGCGTGTTGCCGGAAATGTCGGCCAGCTTGTCGACCTTGCCCTCGATCAGGCGGGTCGAGGTGGAAAGCATGTCGGCGGCGCGGTTTGCGGTTTCCGACAGGCGTTCGGTGCTCGATTCCAGCTGCTGATCCATGGCGCCAAACTGGGCGGCGGCATTTTCGATCGTGCTGGAGATCGACTGGTTGTTGACGGCCAACTGGTCGATGAGGCTGCCTGCGGTCGACTGGAGACGGTTTTCGACCATCATCATCGCCGTCGCAGTTTCCTCTGCCCGTGTGGCGATGGCGTTGAGCGTTTCGCCGGTGCGGGCGCTGACGGCCTGGACGAGAGCGGCGTTCTGGGCCTTGAGGCGCTCGGCACCATCCAGCGTCACCGCAGAGATGCGGTCGACGGCTTCGCGGCCGGTGGCGGCATACTGCTCGATCACAGGGCGGGCCTGTTCTTCGATCAGGCGCGACAGTTCGGTCGAGCGGCTGGCCAGCATGGAGTTCAGATCGCGGGTGCGGTCGTCGAGCGCCGTGCGGATGGCGCTGCCACGGGCTTCGAGCGCCTTGTCGATATCGGCAAGGCCAGCCTGAAGGGCGGAGGCCTGGCCGGCAACGCGGCCTTCGGTCTCGGCGATGCGGGCGACAATCGCGCTGCCCCGGGCCTCGAGCGCCTTTTCGACGTCCGAAAGGCTCTGCTGCATGATGGCGGTCTGGCCGGCGACGCGGGTTTCGGTTTCAGTAATGCGGGCGACGATGGCGCTGCCGCGCGCTTCGAGTGCCCTTTCGACCTCCGACAGACCCTGCTGCATCAGAGCGTTCTGGCCTGCAACACGGCTTTCGGTCTGGGCGATGCGCTCGACGAGTGCACCGGTCTGTTCTTCCATGGAGCGGGCGAATTCGGCGTTGCGGGCAGAAAGCGCGCCTGCGAATTCCTGTCCGGCACCGGCGAGACGGGCGGCGGTGCGCTGGGCTTCCGCTTCGATCTCCTGGGTCGTGTCGCTGACGGCGCTGCGCAGGCTGGTGACCAGAGAGGCGGCCTTGTCGCTGATGGTGCGGTTGACGTTGTCAAGACCGACGGTGAGCGCGCGGTCCATGGTGCCGAAACGCTCTTCGATGCGGCCGGTGCCGTCTTCGAGCTGACCGGAGATGCGATCGGCGGCGGCAAGGCTGACGCGGTCGAGTTCGCTAACACGTTCGGACAGGGTGTCGCCGATCCGGCGGCCTGCTGCATCGACCAGGTCCTCGACGCTGCCGACGCTGTCGCGGATGCGCGATTCGAGCGTGCCCAAGCTGCTTTCGATCTGGTTGCCGGTGTCTTCGAAACGGCCGCTGAGATTGCCGAGCGACGCATCGATCTTGCCGCCGAACGTATCGGCTGCGCGGGTGATCTGATCTGCGGTTTCGCTGAGCTGTCCGGCAATGCTGCCGGCGCTGGCGCGAAGGCGCTCGTCGAGAGCGTTGCTGCTGGTGTCGATTGTCTGGCTGATGGCGCTCTGGCGCTCTTCGAGCGTCATCTCCAGCATGCTGGCGCTGGTGGCCAGCGTGGTGGCGAGCGTCACGGTCTGGTCGGCCAGCAGTTCCTCGATCTTGCCATGGCCATCGGTGAGCGCGAGGTTGATGGCGTCGACGCGGTTGTCAAGCGTGGCACGGATCTGGTCATGGGTCGATGATAGCGCGCCGGACAGTTCGGCGGCGCGGTCGGCCAGATTGCCGGCGATCTCGGAGGAGCGCTGCAGCATGGTTCCGGCAATTTCGGAGGCATGCGCGCTCATCGTCTCGGTGATGCGCGCGGAGTTTCCGGTCATCGTATTGGCGATGGTCTCGAGACGGGTCGAGAGCGTATCGGCAATGTCGGCGGCGCGGTTTGCCAGCGCCTGCTCGATGCCGCTGGCGCGCCCGGCGATGGTATCGGCTGCATTGGCTGTGCTCGATGCCAGGTTTTCGGCAACCAGGGTGACCCGTTCCGACATGGTGTCGGCGATGGTGATGGCCTGAAGCGACAGCGTGTCGGCAATCTCGCCGGCGCGGCCGCTGATGGTTTCGGCAAGCTCGGATGCCCGGGCCGTCATGGTTTCGGAGATTTCGGCCGAACGGATCGACAGGATGGAGTCAAGTCCGAGCATCTGGCCCGAGAGCGTGTCATCGAGCTGGCGGTTGCTTTCGGCCAGCATGGTTTCCATGCGGCCGGCCGTCTGGCTGACAGCCTGTTCGATAGCGCCGGCGCCGGAGTTGAGGATCGCGCCCAAGGCGGCGGTCCGGTCGGACAGGGTGTTGTCGATGCGGTGGTGGCTGGCGGCGATAGAGCTGGTGATTTCGTCGGCGCGGCTGGCGAGCGTCTGCTCCATTTGCGTCTGGGCGGTCAGAAGTCCGTCGATGATCGCGGTGCTGCGTGTTTCCAGCGTCTCGGTCAGGCGGCGTTCGCTGGTGCCGACAGCCTGTTCAAGCGCATCGGCGCGGACGACAAAACCTTGCTGGATACGATCCTGCGTCTGGTTCAGGCCGCTGAGCAGGGCGCCGGAGCGCTCGGAGAGCACCTGATCGATACGGCTGTGGGCCGAGCCGATGGCGTCGCCGAGTTCGGCCGTGCGGGTGCTGAGCGTGTCCTCGATGAAGTCATGCGAGGTGCCGAGCGTCGTGGCCAGCGTCAGGGCATGATCGGACAGGGTGGCGCCGAGGCGCTCGATGCTGCTCGACAGGATACCATCCAACGCTTCCGAGCCGCCGGAAACCGTCTGGTTGATGCGCGCGAGGCTTTCCATCAGCTTGGAATCAAGTGTTCCGGCGCGCTTGTCGAAGGCGGTGGCGAATTCCTGGAAGCGGGCATCGAACGCCGTTGCCAGATGTCCGACGGTGGTCTGCAGCTTTTCCTCGAAGAAGCCCGAGCGCAGGTCGAGATCCATGATGGCTTCGTCGGCGCTGGATTTCAGGCTGTGGCGGAAGCTTGCGCCTTTTTCATCGAGCGTGGCGTTCAGCGAGCCAATGACATCTTCAAGGCCGTTGGTGATGGCGTGCTGGCCGACCGTCAGGCTTTCGTTGAGGTCGCGTGTGCGGGCGATCAGGGTTTCGTTCAGCTGACGGGCGCGCTCGTTCAGCGCAGCATTGAGTTTTTCGGTGCTGGCGTCCAGCGAGGAGGCGCGGGTTTCGAACTGGCTGAGCAGGTGCTGTCCACGCTTGGTCAGTGTCTGGCCCAATGTTTCGAGGCGGGTGTCGAATTCGTTGCTGAGCGAATAGCCGGCAGCGGTCAGCGAGGAGACCAGATTGTCGGTGCGGTTGGTCAGCATCGAGCCGATCGTCTGCGTCGCGATGTTGGATTTTTGCATCAGCATGGCGGCGCGGGTGTCGATCAATGAGGCGAAGGCTTCGCCTGAGGTGGCGATCCGGGCGGCGATGTCGTCGCCGGCCGTGCCCAGTTCCTCGCGCAGTTGCTCATGGGCGCCGTGGATGGAGGAGCGCACGCGTTCGGCATGATTGATGATGGCTTCGCGCTCGACGCCGAGTTCCTGAACCAGCGAGCGGACGCGCATCTCGTTGTCCGAATAGCTGCGCTCCAGCGCGTTGACCTCGGAATGGACAAGGGTTTCCAGCTCGGTGGCGCGGGCAATGGTGCGCTCGATGCCCTCGTTCATGGCGGACACTTCACGGCGAACGGCCTGGCCAACGGTCATGATCCGCTCGGATGCGGCGGTTTCCGGTTCGGCAAGACGCAGCGCCACCTCCGCCATCGAGCGGGCGGCATTGCGCATTTCCTGGGCGCGCGAAATCATGATCGCGAAGGCGAAGAACAGGAAGACCGGAAGAATGATGAAGATCGCCGTTCCGACGACACCCGGCATGGCGCCGATCTGGCTGATCGAGCTGATCTGCCAGATGGCAGGGCCGAAGAGAAGGTTGGCGACACCAAGGCCGCCGACGATCCAGCAGAGCGAGATGATGGCGGCAAGGCGCAGGTTGACCCGGCTGGAGCGAATGTCGAGCGTTTTCAGAATGGCGGCAGGCGTCTTGCGGGAATCGTCATTGGCGGGTGCAAAGGAGGGCGCGCGGGGCGCGGGCTCCGGGCTGAGGTTGCGCGCATTTTCTGCGGCGCGTGCCTTGCGAACGGCCTGCTCGGTCTCGGCTGGCTGAGACGTCTGGCTAACGGGTTCAGACATCTTGTCCTCCGGCGGATTCAGGGAAGCTGTGTCGCTTGCTGCCGGCGCCAGTTCGTTGAAGTCGATCTTGAGCGCTTCTTCCAGAGCCTGGAAGGCCTTGTCGTCAATCAACTCGTTGTTGGTCTTCATCGCCATACAGATACGCCTCGTTACCAAATTGCCGGATATTGCCTGCCATTTCCTTCCGTAAATATTACGGGGGAATGCCTGTATCCGTTCGGTGCGGCAAGACATGCGCGCCTTTGGTACGCAATACTCGACGTCAACCATTTCATTTCAGCGCAACATCGGGCGCAATTAAGACCTGATGTCCCGCAGTCCGGCTTGTCCACCGGGATTGCCCCACCTTGCGGCAGGACGGTATTTCCGACCGTATCGTAGTGACACATTAGCGTAGTTCTTACAATTAATTGGAATCCCCAATCCTTTGGAGTTTAACAATTTATTAATGCCGCGGTCCGGGCGTTTCAAAAAAAAGCGAATAACTGGCGCGGTTTATCCGTTGTTAACCATAACTGCAGTTTCTGCCCTTTTTGCGCCCGGTTTTAATCCGATAGGACCGCGCCGCGAGGTAAAAAAGGGCGAGGCCAGCAGGAAGCAGTCTTCGGTCAAACAGTCAGTTACGTCAAAAAGAAACAGGATAACACCAATGGCGGCTCTCAGAATCGCATTCGAAGCTCCCGAAAACTTCGGCGGCATCTGCCCGTCCAAGGAACGGCCCATCGATCTCGTCCATCTGGCAACACAAACGATGGGCGACAAGGTCCTTGAGCTGGAAGTGCTGCAGATGTTTGCCCGCCAGGCCCGCCAGGCAATGAAGGACCTTGCCACTGGCGACCGGGATCTGCGTATAGCCGCCGCCCACAAGCTCAAGGGTGCGGCGCGCGCCGTCGGTGCTTTCTCGGTTTCGGCTGCGGCCGAAACGCTTGAAGAGCGCATCGACGATGCCGCCAGCATCGCAGCCGTCGGCTCGGCCGTTCTCGAGGCAGAAAACTTCATTCTCAAGCTCTGCCGCTAAGCCGCAGCGCCGCACACAGGCCCGCTATTTAGAGCCCCGGTCCATCGGTTTTCAGGAGGTTGTTCCGAGAGCGATTGGCTGGGGTTTTTCGTTCCGGCCGAAGGCGGCGCTGTGCCTGCGCCATATCGCCATCCCGCCCTTGTGTTGACGGCGGCTGCGGTTTCGTGGAAGAAACCAGCAACACGACGCCAATCGATGCCGCTCAGCTGCGGCAGATCTCTGTGGCGATCCCCACAAACACCAGCCTTCCGGACCTGATGATGACAAAACTTACGATCGTTGCCTTTGACGGCGCCCGCCATGATTTCGACGTGCAGACCGGCACCACCGTCATGGAAAATGCCGTGCGCAATTCCGTGCCCGGCATCGAGGCCGAATGTGGCGGCGCCTGCGCCTGCGCCACCTGTCATGTCTATGTGGACGAGGCCTGGACCGAACGGGTCGGTCCGCCGGAAGCCATGGAAGAGGATATGCTGGACTTCGCCTACGACGTGCGACCGACATCGCGCCTGTCCTGCCAGATTAAGATGAATGCGGGGCTCGATGGCCTCGTTGTCCACGTGCCGGAGCGTCAGGCTTAAGGTCGATCGATATTCGGCTGATGCCGGTCTGCAAACGGCATTTTTCTGCGCTGCCGGTGCGCACGTGCGTTGATTGCGCTGCGCTCCGGTTCTCGATGTCAGCCATTTTCGTCGCAGCCTCAGCCGAATTGAGACCGGCCTTCGAGCGAGGTTTTTGAGTGGAGCGCAAAAAAAAGCCTCGCTGGCGTCTGACGACGAGCGAGGCCAGGAGGGCGTATCGCTAGCAGGCGAGGGAGGGAACGCCTGCTGCACAAAGACACGCCAGGAGAACAACAAAAGAAAAATCCGTCGGATCTGAAGACTTACAGCCCCTGTCTTCAGTTGATGATTGAATATAAGTGATTCCTTTCGATGCCGCCATCGCTAGAAATCACCAGTGTATTGTCACAATGAAATATTACGGAAATATAAGGGTTGAACCCGTGAAACAGGCTGACCGGATTTTCCGGGTCAGGATTTGTTCTTCGCCCGGCCCTGCAGCCGGTTCTCCATCAGGCGAATCATCCTCTTTTCGAAGTTTTTTGCTTCCGTGCGATCGAACCGGGCCTGATCCTTGTCATGCTGTTTGATCGCCTCCAGGCTCTTGCGCCCGACGGTTGCCTGCATGCGCTCGCAATCGGCTTCGGGCCGCAGCTTTAGAAACATGCTCTCCATCTGCCGTGCATGAAGACGGGCGATTTCGGCGTGGCGTTCCTCATGGCGCTTGATATCGCCCGACAGTGTATCCCAGATCAGCGCCAGATCTTTTGTCGCGCGTTTGCGGTTCTTCCATTTCGGCAGGATGATGTTGGCGCTGAGCGTCACCTTGGCGGCGCCTACGGCGCAACGGCCGCCGCGCTCGACGTAGGTGACGGTGCCGCCGAACTTGATCTTGGTGGCGCCCGGGTGGCGTGCACCGGTCGTCCTCATCAACGGGCCGCGGCTCGACAGCTGCGCGTCAAGCTCGGCTGCAGTCCGGCCGCCGATGCTGAAATAGGTGAAGGTTTTCGACGTGATCGTTTCGGCCGCAGCACCTGCTGTTGTTACCGCAATCATGGTAAAAACCACCAGAAGACGGGCGAAAACTCGGGCGATCTGCATCAGTCAAATGTCTCACTGTTGAACTTCTGCCAAGCTTGGGGCATAGCCACGGCGGGCGCAAGACAAAATGCGAAGGGCCGGTGGAGACCGATCGGTCCGGAATGACAGAGGCAGCATGTTCGACCCTTTCCAGACATTTCGATGGCAACTGGCGCATGGGCGCGGTCTCGAACTGGGACCGCGCGGACATCTGATGGCGATCGTCAACGTCACGCCGGATTCGTTTTCGGATGGCGGTGTCCATGACAGCACCGAACGGGCTGTCGCCTTCGCGAAGTCCTGCATCGAGAATGGCGCGTCGATCCTGGATATTGGCGGCGAGTCCACCCGGCCGGGAGCGGCGACCGTGAGTGCGGACGAAGAGCAGGCGCGGATTCTTCCCGTCATCGCGGCGCTGGCAGCGGAGACGGACGCGATCATCTCCGTCGACACCTATCGCGCCCAAACCGCCGGTGCCGCCATTCGATCCGGCGCCCATATCATCAACGATGTCCACGGGTTGCAGCGGGAGCCTGACATCGCCCATGTGGCGGCCGAGACCGGTGCCGGCCTCTGCATCATGCACACGGGCCGCGACCGGGAGAAACATGCAGATGTCATCGCCGACCAGTACGTCTTCCTAGAGCAATCGCTGGAAATTGCTGCTGCGGCAGGGATCGGGCGGGAGAGCATCGTGCTCGATCCGGGTTTCGGCTTTGCCAAGGATACGGAGGAGAACCTGTTGCTGATGGCGCGCTTTGGCGAGTTGCTCGGCCTGGGATCGCCTATTCTGGTGGGCACGTCGCGCAAGCGTTTCCTCGGTGCGGTGACCGGCCGCGAGGCGCCGGAGCGCGATGTGGCGACGGCGGCGAGCACGGCGCTTTTGCGCATGGCGGGGGCTGCGGTTTTCCGGGTACACGATGTCGCAATCAGCAGGGATGCCCTTCTGGTCGCAGATGCTATGCTGGCGGCCGGACGCATTCCATAAGATCAGCACCCATTGCGCGCCTCATACGGAAATCTGCGCATGCCGCCACGGACCATTGCGATCCGCCAAGGGCATGCCAAAGCAGGACAATGACCATGACAGCCACCTACACGATCACGCTGAAGAACTGCGCGTTCTTCGCCCGGCACGGCGTTCACGACGAGGAGGAATTCCTCGGGCAGCGGTTCTTCGTCGATGCGGAGATGGATGTGGAGCAGGGCACGGCGCTCATCGACGACAGCATTGACGATACGGTTCACTACGGCATCGCCTTTACCGAGATCGAGAAGATCATCCTCGGCCGGCGGCGCTATCTGATCGAGTCGCTGGCCATGGAAATCGCGGAGACGCTCTGCCAGACGTTTCCGCAGATCCGCCGCGTCAAGATTGCCATCCGCAAGCCGAATGCGCCGGTTGCCGGCGTTCTGGATTACGTACAGGTGAGCGTTGAGCATTTTGCCTGAGACGGTCTGGCATATGGCGACGCTGGGGCTGGGCGGCAACATCGGTCATCCGGTGCTGGCCATGGCCAATGCCCTGCACCGTCTCGACCAGCGCGACGACTGTCGTGTCATTGCCGTGTCGCGGCTCTACCGGACGCCGCCCTGGGGGAAGACAGATCAGGCGTGGTTCTTCAATGCCTGTGCCGCTGTTTCGACCAGGCTCGCTCCCGAACCGCTGCTGGATGCCTGTCTCGGTATCGAGAAGGACATGAAGCGGGAGCGAATCGAGCGCTGGGGTCCGCGCACCATCGATATCGATATTCTGACCTATGCCGATCTCAGACAGGCGAACGAGCGGCTGGAAATTCCGCATCCGCGCATGACGGGCCGAGGGTTCGTGATGATGCCGCTGGCGGACATCTGCCCCGATCTGATGGTTGATGGCAGAGCCGTTTCAGACTGGATGGCAGATGCCGACCTGACGGATATAGACGTCGCAAACGAAAATCCCGCCTGGTGGCGGGATGTTTTGGCGCAGGATTGAAAACCGCTTACTGGCGATTACTGGATTGAGCCGACGGCGATGTTGTCGACCTGACGGTTGAGGCTGAGGCCGATGACCGGAACCATCGTTTCCTCGACCTTGACCGAGATGGTCACGTTCAGCGTGTTGGCGTTCTGCATGCGGGCGATCATGGCGCCGTTCAGCTTCTTGCGGTTGATGCCGACGACGATCTTGTCCTTGGCCACATTGCCCGACACGATATTGACGCCCTTGCCTTCGCCGCCATCGAGGAACTGGCCGGTGTAGCTGTTGCCGGCCTGGGTGATAACGGCCTTCATCGGCTGCCTGAAGACGCCGACGCGGCAGAAACCGTCCAGCGTCACGCCGGCGGCTTTCTTCTCCGACGCCGTGCCGGTCAGGTCGCAGTTGAATTTTGTGCCCTTGTATTTGCCAGCGACGATTTCGCCAGGGCCTTTCCAGGAGCCGGCGACCTGTTCGAAGAACGCCTTGTCACGGCTTCCTGAGAAAGCCGGCGTGGATACGGTCGAGAGTGTGGCGACGATCAGGCAGGCGATACCGCGAGAGATCAAAGAAGGGCGCGAGTACATGAACGATCCTTGATGGGTCAGCGTCAAAACGTGGCCTCAAATTGCGCGGAAATGGTTAATGGAGGGTTTCCAACCGGTTATTTGCCGCTGACATCGCCGGTCACGATATGTTTCACGGCTCGTTTTTCCAGGCATTCAAGCGCAGGATGAGCAGCCTGAAACTTCGCCTGCCGATTTGACGTTTCATGCGGGAAGACGCGGGAGGGCGATATGACGGAGACGAGCGCCGAGGGTGGCCAAACCCAGCGGTCCAAGGGGCCGCTGATCTATCGGCATTCCCGCTGGACACGGTTGACGCACTGGACATGGGCGATTGCACTGCTGTTCCTGCTGATGAGCGGATTGCAGATCTTCAACGCACACCCAGGCCTCTATATCGGCCAGCAATCCGGCTTCGAATTCGACAACAGCGTTCTCATCATCGGCGCGGCCGACCGGCCGGACGGGTCGCGTGCCGGCGCCACCAGCATTCTCGGTGTCAGTTTCGACACGACCGGGGTGCTCGGCGTCAGCGGACCCGCAGACAGCCGGGCGGAGCGTGCCTTTCCGGCCTGGGCGACGCTGCCGTCCTATCAGGATCTGGCCACCGGCCGGGTTGTTCACTTCTTCTTCGGCTGGTTCTTCGCAGCTGCCTTTCTCATCTGGTTTCTTGCCAGTTTGGTCAACGGCCACCTGCGGCGCGACATCATACCGGGCTGGCGGGACATTACCGGTGTGCCGCGCAGCATTGCCGATCACGCACGGCTGCGCTTTCATCACGACGGGCGTTACAACGGGCTGCAAAAACTCGCCTATGCCGGCGTGCTGCTGGTCCTATTCCCGCTGATGATCCTGACGGGCCTCACCATGTCGCCGGGCATGGATGCGGCCTGGCCGTGGCTGCTCGACATTTTCGGCGGACGGCAGACGGCACGGACGATCCATTTCCTTGCGATGGTGCTGCTGGTGACATTCTTCGTTGTGCATATCCTGATGGTTGTGGCCGCCGGTCCGATCAATGAGATGCGGTCGATCATCACCGGATGGTACCGAAAAGACCCGCAAAGCGGCAGGGAGGGCTGATGCGATGAGTGGTTTCATTCTCAATCGCCGCAAGTTCCTGACGGGCGCCGGTCTGGCCGCTTCGGCGCTGGCGCTTCCGGGCTGTGACGCGGTTGACGGCATGCTGGCGGGCAGCAGCCCGGTACGCCGGTTCATGGCGTCGGCCAACAGCCTGACCTACAGGGCGCAGCGCTTTCTCATCGGTGCGGATGCTCTGGCGCCGGAGTATTCCGCCAGCGAAATCCGGCAGGGCCAGCGGCCAAACGGTTCGACAGACCCGCGCGGCGAGGACTACCTCGCGCTCAGGGCTGCAGACTTCACCAGCTACCGGCTGGAGATAAAGGGAATGGTCGAAAAGCCGGCCGGTTTTAGCGTTGCCGAGTTGCGCAACATGCCGTCGCGGACACAGATCACCCGGCATGATTGTGTCGAGGGCTGGAGCTGCATTGCAAAATGGAGCGGCGTGCCGCTGTCCCTGCTGCTCGACGAGGCCGGTGTCAGGCCCGAGGCTCGGTTTGTGGTGTTTCACTGTTTCGATGCGGTGAGCGGCGGCCTGTCCGGCGACATCCCCTATTACGAATCGCTCGACCTCGTCGATGCCCGGCATCCGCAGACGATCCTTGCCTATGGGCTCAACGATGCGGTTCTGGGGGTTGCCAACGGTGCGCCGCTCCGGGTCCGAGTCGAGCGGCAGCTCGGCTACAAGATGGCCAAATATCTGAAGGCGATCGAACTGGTGTCTGATCTGGCGCCGTTCGGGAATGGCAATGGCAGCTTCTGGGCCGATGCGGGTTATGACTGGTATGCCGGGATCTAGGGTGGTGCGATCTAGGCGTCGTCAGCTTTTCCCTTGAAGCCTGCCGGTGTTAGGTCGCCGATAAAATCGCCGATGCCGGGGCGTTTCAGGGCGCGGAAGGGCATGGGCCGGCAGAGATCCATGGCGGCAATGCCGATGCGGGCGGTCATCAGGCCGTTGATGACGCCTTCGCCGAGGCGTGCCGACAGTTTCGAGGCCAGTCCCTGGCCGAGCAATTGCTGGATGAGACTGTCGCCGACGGCAATCGAGCCGGTGACGGCCAAATGGGCGATGACGTCGCGCATCAGGCGCAGCATGCCGAAAGTTCCCGGGCGGCCGCCATAGAGCTCGGCCATGGCGCGGATCATGCGGGCAGCCTCGTAGACGACATAGCCGATATCGACCAGAGCGCGCGGGCTGACGGCGGTAACCACCGAGACGCGCTTGGAGGAGGCCAGAATGATCGTACGCGCCTGCCGGTCGAGGGGGCCGAGAAGCTCGCGCTCGGTGAGGTCGAGCAGATGCGGTCCGTCGATGATGTCGCTGTCGGTCTCTTTCAACCGGCCGCGACCGCGTGCCGTTTCGGCATTGGTGGCCAAGAGATCGACGAGGCGGGCCATGGCGGCGCGGGCCGGCTTGGAGCTGCTAACAAGACCTGCCTCGGCCACCTCCTGCTTCAGGGCTTGGACGGCGTCGAGGCGCCAGAGGCCGATCAACTCGCGCAGGATGACGGCGAGAAAGGCGAGAACGGCGATTGCGGCGGCGGCGATGGCGAGATAGCCGAGCCAATCGGCCCGGGTGAACAGGTCGCTGATCAGGCTGTCGACCCAGAGGCCGAGCGCCAGCGAGACGAGAATGCCGAAGGCACCGGCGGCGAGTTTGGCAAAGGAAAAGCGCCGCTTGCGGGGCAGGGCTTCCGGCACCGTGATGGCAGCCAGTGCCTCGTCGGCCATGAACGGATCCTGCTCGTCGGGCGTGAGCACAACATTGGCATCGAAGCTGCCGGGCGCGCGCTTCTTTGCCTCAAGCCGCACGGGTTCGGCCTCGATGCTGAAGGAAGCGGGTTTGCGCGGCGGTGTTTTCGAGGGTCCGGTCATGCGAGACGGTCTCCGAACAGGAACTGCATGGCCCGGTCGAGCCGGATGTGCGGGATGGCCAGTTTGAGGCCGCCGGCGCTTTCCTCGATTTCCGGCGGGCGGAAACGAACGAAGTTGAGATCCGGCACCAAAGCATCTTCGGAATGAGATTCAAGCGCTTCAAAAAAAGAATCCGGATTCGCCGGTAAGTCACCGGGAAATATTGCTGTTTTGCGATTGCCGTCGAAGATTTCGCCGTTGATTCTTTCGCCTGCAATCGGCGTTCCGACGATCACCGGCAGCGGCGCTCCGTCGTGATTGACGGTGGCTTCGCGGGTGGCGCGGATCGAGGCCAGCGCCAGAACCTCGATGCCGGCACCGGCCATGCCGATGTTGTCAATGGCCCGCTCGACCAGGCGCCGGGTGATCTGCTCCAGCCGGTCGTGGCTTTCGTGGTGCAGGTGATCGGCCTTGGTGGCGGCTATGAGGACGCGGTCGACCTTGCGGGACAGAAGCGACGAAAGCCAGGAATTGGTGCCGGGATTGAAGCAGCGCATGACATCGCTGAGCGCCCGCTCCAGATCGATCACCGCCTCCGGTCCACGGTTGATCGCCTGCAGCGCATCGACCAGAACGATCTGCCGGTCAAGGCGGGCGAAATGCTCGCGGAAGAACGGTTTGACCACATGGGTCTTGTAGGCCTCGAAGCGGCGCTCCATCATCGCCCAGAGAGAGCCGCGTGGCGCCTGACCGGGCGGCAGATCGACGAGCGGCGCAAAGGTCAGGGCCGGCGAGCCCTCCATGTCGCCGGGCAAGAGGAAACGGCCGGGCGGCAGCGTCGACAGGGAGCGCTCGTCGGATTTGCAGGCCTTGAGATAGGCGGCAAAGGCGCTGGCAAGCGCCCGCGCGTCGCCTTCGTCCCCATCCGCCGTGATATCCAGCGTCGATGCCAGCTGCAGCCATTGGCCCGACAGTTCGGCGCGAATGCCGCTGCGGGCGAGCGCGACGGTGTTTTCGCTGAAGGTGCGGTAATCCTGGGCCAGCAGCGGCAGGTCGAGCAGCCATTCGCCGGGGTAGTCGACAATGTCGATCGACAGCCGCCCGGCCGAGAACAGACGTCCCCAGCCGCTGGCGCTTTCGTAGTCGAGCGTGATGCGCAGCTGCGAAATGGCCCGCGTCGAATCCGGCCAGATCCGTTCGCGCACCAGCGCCTCGATGTGATCCTCGTACTGGAAGCGCGGGATGGCATCGTCGGGCTGCGGTTCGAGCCTGATTTTCGAGACGCGCCCGGAGCGCACGGGCTCGAACAGCGGCAAACGGCCGCCATTCAGCAGATTGTGGACCAGAGAGGAGATGAAAACGGTCTTGCCGGAGCGCGACAGGCCGGTGACGCCAAGGCGCAGCGCCGGATGTGTCAGGTTTGCCGCCCGGTCAACCAGATTGTCGAAGGCGATCAGGGCGTCGTCGGTAAGGCTGGTCAGGCGTGGCGGCAAATGTTTCGGTCCCGGTTTCGAAAATGGCGCGTGTTTCCAGTGCCGCGCTCAGATGGCATTCCCAGCGACGATATAGGGTTTTGCGGCTGCGAGGAAAAGGCCGGGCTTGTGGTGTGCAACCATTCCCTGATCAGCCGTGCGGCGTCAGCATGGCGACGAGCCCTCCGTGCGAGCGGCGTTTGCCATCGGCGCGGGTCTGAAAGTCGATGACGGCCAGGCCGGCCGTCGGAAAGCCGCCAGCAATCGCCGATTCCGCGCTTTCGCCGGCCAGATCGTGCAGAAGCTCTTCCATCATCGGATTGTGGCCCACGACCAATACGGAGGCCCCCGCCTGCCGGCCGATCAGGTCGTGATAGACGTTGGTGGGGCCTGCATACAGCGCATCGACGAAGATGATGCCGAGATCCGGGGCGAGCACGGGGCCGACCAGCTGAGCGGTCTGGCGGCATCGCATGGCTGTGGAGGAGAAGATGGCATCCGGCCTGAGGTTGCGGCCGGCTGCCAGGGCGGCAACGTATCCGGCCTCGCGCACTCCGGTGTTGTCAAGCGTCCGGTCGAAATCCTTCTGGCCCGGCCGAGCCCATCCGGAGCGGCCGTGGCGCATCAGATAGACGCGGAAAACCGGTTCGCCGACCGATGGCATGTTGTGGTCTCCCCGTATCGTGCTTCAACCTTTTGACGTTTGGCTGCGGAAAGATCAACCGGATTCGAAAGGGCTTGTTGCTGTTTGCGATGCTTAGGCAAGACCGGCGCCGGACCGTTCTATCAGCGAGCGGGCGTTGCCGGATTGCAACGGGCGCCTAGTTTCGCGGAACTTCTATCATGGTTAAATTTTATGCAACGCAAGTGATTTTACTGGTTGAAGCTGGCGTTTTCCGGTTGCAAACGACATGGCTAGCCCGTGGAACCGGGCCAAACGATGCGCCAGTTTAATGTCTAACGCGGCCGCTCCGTAATTCTGCCGTAATATTGGCCTGTTAGCCATCTTTTCCGGCAGGTGCAAAAAGCCTGTGCGGAGAAATTGGGTGGCTTGAAACAGTGCCGCCATGGCGATATACAGCGCCGCATATGAGATGTTCTTCAGGAGAATCGCGTTGAGTGAGAAGATCGATCTTGGTCACTACGTCCTGTCAGAGGACGATGAGTTCATGAATGCCAATCAGCGGGCTTATTTTAGAGCCAAGCTGAATGCCTGGAAAAACGACATCCTCCGCGAGGCGCGCGAAACGCTCGGTCACCTGGCAGAGGAAAGTGCTAACCATCCCGATCTGGCTGATCGGGCCTCTTCGGAAACCGACAGGGCTATCGAACTGCGTGCGCGTGATAGGCAGCGCAAGCTGATCTCGAAAATCGATTCCGCGCTTCAGCGGCTCGACGAGGGTACCTACGGTTACTGCGAAGAAACGGGAGAACCGATTGGTCTGAAGCGTCTTGACGCCCGCCCGATCGCCACGCTCTCGATCGAGGCACAGGAACGGCACGAGCGCCGCGAAAAAGTCTATCGCGACGAATGATTCAAAACGGATTGGCTGGACATGAAAAACGGCGCGGCACTATCCGCGCCGTTTTCGCGTTGTGGCCCTGTCAGCTTCCGGCCCTGTCAGTTGTTACGGCTGACCGATAGTTCGCCCAGCATGCGGGCCATTTCCTGCTCGATCGTCGGCTCGGCGCGCGCACCCGTCACTGGTGTGGTCAGTGGCGGTTCCCGCCGTTCGCCGGGCTTGGCCTGGGTGGTTTGCGGGCCTGGCGTCAGGCGCTGCAGGTCGCCGGAGATCTGTGCATCAAGGATGCGTTCGAAGTCTGAGGCGCTGTCGGTCTGCACCGCCGGCTGATGAAGAACCTGCGGTTCCCGTTGCGCCGGCGTCACGGCCGGCGTTTCGCGCTGTTGCGGCAGAACCCGGGCGCGGGCGGCGTCAAGAATATCTTCGGCATTGAGGGACGGCGTGATGCCGATCGGCGACGGTTCGACTGAGACAGCACTGCGCTGCGTCAGGGCGGGCGTTTCCGCACTGCGCGCCATCACGGTTGCTTGCTGGACGGGCAGGGCGGGCCTCTGTTCAGCCGTTTGCGGCCGCTGCTGGAGCACGCTTTCCCTGGCTTGGCTGTCTTTGGCCTGACTGTCTCGGGCCTGACTGTCTCGGGCCTGAACCGGGGTCACGATTGCCGGGTTGTTTGTCACCGATCGGACGTCGATTGCGGGCCTGGCCTGGCGCATCGGCTCTTCGTCTTCTTCCGAATAGAGAACCTGCCCCATGGAGGAGACAGGGGCCACCCGCGCCTCGGGCCGGGGCTCGGTGCGAAGTGCGGCCTGGACCGCCGTTTGCGGAATGGTGGTTTGCGGGCGGGTATCCGGGACAATCCGGCTGTCCGGGCGGCTTTCCGGCTGGCGAAGGATTTCCGGCTTTGCCTCGACCGGACGGGCGTCTACCGGTCTTGTTTCCAGTTGTTTCGTTTCTGGCTGTTTGATTTCTGGCTGTTTCGTCTCGATCTGTCTGGTTTCCGGCTGGCGTATCCCGGCCGCAGGGGCCGTTTCCACGGTCTGAACAGCCGGCTGGATCGATTGACCGATACGGCTCTCGATGACGATATCTGTCGGGCCGCCGATCATGATCAGGTGCTCGACATCATCGCGGCGGATCAGGACAAGCCGGCGGCGGGCATCGACGGCCGCAGCATCGAGAACGGCCAACCGGGGCTGGCGATTCTTGCCGCCGCGGATGAACGTCGAGGACGAGCGGTTTTTCATAATCCACAG
The DNA here is from genome assembly GCA_030655075.1 of Pararhizobium sp. Taxonomy (GTDB): domain Bacteria; phylum Pseudomonadota; class Alphaproteobacteria; order Rhizobiales; family Rhizobiaceae; genus JAURWE01. Next base: position 59,634 of record JAURWE010000142.1, on the reverse strand, counting down.
GACCAGCGTCAGGAGAAGCAGGCCGACGACGACCACCACTGCGGCAATGATAAAGTTTGTGCCGGTTTGCCCAGTCAGATCGATCATAAACACGTACTCCGCAAAAATGTTTTCTGGCGCTATTTGACGGCTTTTTTCGGGCCGATACAAGAGGAGGCGCCGTTCCGGACAGCACAGTTAACGGGCGACCGGGCATATCGTTTCATTTTTGCCAACGGTTTGCCTGGGGCCACGACATTCCCTGTGAATTCACGGATCGTCGCTTTCCTTCGGGGTGCTTTTGCGCTTCCCTCGAAAGGATAAACGTGATTCTTGCAAATTGTTCCGGCATGGTCATTACGGTGGCTTTGTAGCGGCCGCGCGAGAGCGGAACGTCAAGCGAGGGGTCTATGACGAAATTGCAGCAGGCAGGTGAGTATCACATGCCGATTGTCGACCGCGGCGCCCGCCGCGGGACCGTTCTCAGGATCATTCTTCTTGCTGTCGTGCTGACTGTGTCCGCGCTTTCCTTCATCGTGTTCAAGAACCAGCTCGACAATGAAATCGTGCTCGGCATTCTCGGCGTGCTGGCCATGGTCGGCATTTTCTTTCTGGTGTCCTCGATCATCGGCTTCATCGAAGTGATGCCGCAATCGCGCCCGGACGAATTGGCGCGTGCCTTTCTCGATGCGCATCAGGACGGCACGCTGATCACCGACCGCAAGGGCCGGATCATCTATGCAAACGCTGCCTATGGTGCGCTGACGGGTGCCACCAAGGCCACCGAAATCCAGTCGCTGGATACGATCCTGGCGCGCAACCGCGAGGCAACCGAGGCGATCTACCGGCTGACCAACCGTCTGCACGAGGGAACCGAAGGCTACGAAGAATTCCGCCTGATGCGGCCGATCAACCCCGGCACGGCATCGAGCGGTTCGGGCGCCCACTGGTTCCGACTGAAAGCGCGGGTACTGCCGCTCGAGGACGCCAACCGCAATCCGCTCTACATCTGGCAGATTTCCGACATTACTTCCGAGCGCGACGAGCAGGAGCGCTTCTTTAAGGAGTTGCAGAACGCCATCGACTATCTCGACCATGCGCCGGCCGGGTTCTTTTCGGCCGGCAAGAAGGGCGAAATCTTCTATGTCAACGCGACGCTGGCCGAATGGCTGGGCCTTGACCTTACAAAATTCCAGCCGGGCGGCATGACGATCGCCGATCTCGTGGCCGGCGAAGGACTGGCGCTGGTGCAGTCGGTGCAAGCCGAACCGGGACTGAAGAAGACCAAGGCGCTCGATCTCGACCTGCGCAAGACCAATGGCCAGAGCCTGCCCGTGCGCATGGTGCACCGGGTGACCTCGACGCGCGACGGCGCGCCCGGCGAAAGCCGCACCATCGTTCTGGCGCGCGGCGAAAACGACGATGGCGACCAGTCGGCCTCAATCGCCTCGATGCGCTTTACCCGCTTCTTCAACAACACGCCGATGGCGATCGCCTCCGTCGACGGGCAGGGGCGGCTGTTGCGCACCAACGCGCCGTTTCTGAAACTGTTTTCCGGCATCGTTTCGCAGGGCGACATGGAGAAGGGCGCGCTGCTTGAAAGCGTCGTGCATCCGGGCGACCGGGGCCGCCTGCAGGCAGCGCTCGATGCGGCCAAGGACCGCCAGGGCGACATTCCGCCGATCGACAGCCTGCACCCTAAGGACGAGACCCGGCATTTCCGCTTCTATGTGAACGCCGTCATCGACCAGAGCGATCAGGCGCCGGAAGAGGCCGCCATTCTCTATGCCGTCGAGATCACCGAGCAGAAGGCGCTCGAGACGCAGATGGCGCAGACCCAGAAGATGAACGCCGTCGGCACGCTGGCCGGTGGTATCGCCCATGATTTCAACAATGTGCTCACCGCCATCCTGCTGTCGTCGGATCATCTGCTGCTGTCGGCTAGGCCGGCCGATGCCAGCTTTGCCGACCTGATGGAAATCAAGCGCAACGCCAACCGCGCCGCCGTTCTGGTGCGCCAGCTGCTGGCCTTCTCGCGCAAGCAGACGATGCGTCCGACCGTGCTGAACATGACCGACGTGGTCGGCGATCTCAGGATGCTGGTCGACCGGATGACCGGGACCAATGTCAAGCTCGCCGTGGACTATGGCCGCGATCTTTGGACGGTGAAGACCGATCTCGGGCAGTTCGAGCAGGTGCTGATCAATCTTGCCGTCAATGCGCGTGACGCCATGCCGGATGGCGGCACCATCACGCTGCGCACCCGCAACCTGCCGGCCGCCGAGGTTGCCGCACTCAACCACCGGGAGCTGCCGCAGGAGGACTATGTCGTCGTCGAGGTCAGCGACCAGGGGACCGGGATTTCGCCCGAAATCATGGACAAGATCTTCGAGCCGTTCTTTACCACCAAGGAAGTCGGCAAGGGCACGGGCCTCGGCCTGTCGATGGTCTACGGCATCATCAAGCAGTCGGGCGGCTATATCTATCCGGAATCCGAAGTCGGCCGCGGCACGACCTTCCGCATCTTCCTGCCGCGCCATATCGAAGAAGAAAAGCCCGCAGGCGAGGCTGCCGACACGGCCGGTGAACCCGGCATCGCCACCTCTGTTCCGCTCAACATCAACAAGGAAGAACCGGCCGACCTGACCGGCGATTCGGCCGTCGTGCTGCTGGTCGAAGACGAAGAGGCGGTTCGCCGCGGCGGCAAGCGCATGCTGGAAACGCGCGGCTACACCGTGCACGAGGCCGGATCCGGCGTCGAGGCGCTGGAAATCATCGCCGAGTTCGGCGACACGATCGACATCGTCGTCTCCGACGTCGTCATGCCTGAGATGGACGGGCCGACGCTGTTGCGCGAATTGCGCAAGATCCACCCGGACATGAAGTTCATCTTCGTTTCGGGCTACGCCGAGGATGCCTTTGCCCGCAACCTGCCGGCCGATGCCAAGTTCGGTTTCCTGCCAAAGCCGTTCTCGCTGAAGCAGCTGGCGATTGCAGTACGTGAAATGCTGGATTCGTAAAGGGCAGCGGCCTTTCAGCCGCCACCTGGCGCATCAATCCTGCCCGAGCGCGACGGCGATCTCGGCGGCGAGGCGGGCATTGTTTTCCACCAGCGCGATGTTGGTTTCGAGGCTGCGGCCTTCGGTCAAGCGGTAGAGGCTGTCGAGCAGGTAGGGGGTCACGGCCTTGCCGGTGATGCCGTTGTCTACGGCATAGGCGAGCGCACGGCCGATATAGATCTCCATTTCCTCGCGCGGAATTTCGTTTTCTTCCGGCACCGGATTAGCAATCAGCATGCCGCCATCGACGCCGAGCTGTTCGCGCACGACCTGGAAATTGGCAATCGCCGCCGGGCTGTTGAGCATCAGCGGGCTTTTGAGGCCGGAATCGCGCGACCAGAAGGCTGGGAAGACGGCGCTGTCATAGGTGACCACGGGCACGCCGCGCGTTTCCAGCACTTCCAGCGTCTTTGGAATATCCAGAATGGCCTTAGCGCCGGCGCAGACGACGATAACGGCGGTGCGCGACAGCTCATCAAGGTCGGCGGAAATGTCGAAACTTTCCTCGGCCTTGCGGTGCACGCCGCCGATGCCGCCGGTGGCGAAGACACGGATGCCGGCGCGGGCAGCGGCAATCATCGTGGCGGCCACGGTGGTGGCGCCCGTGCGGCGTTCGGCAATGGCGAAGGCGAGATCGGCGCGCGAGAGTTTCATGGCACCTTCGGTCCGGGCCAGCGCTTCCAGCTTTTCGCCGTCGAGGCCGATGTGCAGAACGCCGTCGATGACGGCGATGGTGGCAGGCACCGCACCTTCATCCCGGATGATCCGCTCGACGCTTCTGGCCATGTCGAGATTGCCCGGATAGGGCATGCCATGGGTGATGATGGTCGATTCCAGCGCGACGATGGGGGCGCCGCGCGCCTTGGCATCGGCAACCTCGGCTGAATATTCCATCGGCAGCAGGGGAGAAGCGGGCTTGGTCATGAAAAATCCTTGAGAGACAGGCGAGGCCGGGCATTCATCGCAGCAAGGGCGCTGCGGGCACAAGAGACAGGGCCTCGGCCAATGTCTCCGGGCCCATCGTTTCGGCAACGGCGAACGGCGACCTGACGGTGATGCCGGCTGCTGCGGTGCCATGCCTTAAACAAGCGGGTAGGTCGTGTCCATGCTGAAAGGCCCAGAGAAAACCGGCCGCCATGGCATCGCCGGCGCCGGTAACGTCGCCGAGTTCATCGATGGGTGGCGGAGCGAGCGCCGTCTGACCGTTGGTGTCAAAGGCAATGGCTTCCCGGCCGCCGCGCGTGACCACGCCACCGCGCAGGCCTGCGGCTCTTAGCAGGGCCGGCCATCCCTCCGCCGTCCCAGGCGTCTCGCCGGTCAGCGCAAAGGCCTCCGCCTCGTTCATGAACAGGAATGTCATCTGCGGCAGCGCATCGCGGAAGCGCAGAACCTTGGCTGGTGAAATGGCGATGCCCGCCAGGGGCTTGCCGCGCTCCTTCGCCATCGATGCCAGGCGCGTCAGGGTTTCGCCCGGCAGGTTGGCGTCGGTGACGATCATGCCGGCAGCGTCGATGGCATCGCGGACGTGGCGCACATGCAGTCGTCTAGGCGAGAACAGCCGGTAGAGGTCCATGTCGGCCAGCGCAATGACGAGATTGCCGTCCCGCTCCAGAATGGCCGTGTAGCTCGGCGTGCGGCGATCAAGAAAGGTGAAGGGCGTATCGTCGATGCCGGCGGCCAGCGCCGTCCGGCCGACGGTCTCGCCCTCGGCATCGCCACCGCGCGGCGAAATCAGCCTGACCTTGATGCCCAGTTGGGCCAGGTTGCGCGCCGCATTCAACCCGCCGCCGCCGGCCTCCTCGAACCAGGTGCCGGGATTGCTGGCGCCGGGCGCCGTGTCGCCAACAATCCGGCCGCGCCGGTCGATATGGGCGCCGCCCAGAACCAGAACCGAATGCTGCGTCATGCCGCGCCTCCCGACTCACGGGCGGCGAATCGCATCCGCTTGCAAAAGCTCGGAATCTCGGCTGCGGATGCCGATGCGGACGCTGAAAATGTATTGGGAACAAGACTGGAACACTCACTTGATTCATGCACGTTATCAACGACATGAACGGGGCTTGCAAAATGAGAACAAAAAGTGTACATATCTTCCATCGACAGCTTCATTGCCTGTATAGCTTCAATAACCTAAAGGTGGTTCGGATGGCACAAAACTCTTTGCGGCTCGTAGAGGATAAATCGGTGGACAAAAGCAAGGCACTTGAAGCGGCGCTCTCTCAGATCGAGCGCTCTTTCGGCAAGGGCTCTATCATGAAGCTCGGCTCGAAGGACAGCATTGTCGAGATCGAGACGATCCCGACCGGCTCGCTCAGCCTCGATATCGCGCTCGGCATCGGCGGTCTTCCGCGCGGCCGCATCATCGAAATCTACGGACCGGAAAGCTCGGGCAAGACGACGCTGGCGCTGCAGACCATTGCCGAAGCCCAGAAGAAGGGCGGCATCTGCGCCTTCGTCGATGCCGAACATGCGCTCGACCCGATCTATGCCCGCAAGCTAGGTGTCGATCTCGAAAACCTTCTGATCTCGCAGCCCGATACCGGCGAGCAGGCGCTTGAAATCACCGACACGCTGGTGCGCTCCGGCGCCGTCGACGTTCTCGTCATCGATTCGGTTGCAGCCCTTGTGCCGCGCGCCGAAATCGAGGGTGAAATGGGCGACAGCCTGCCGGGCATGCAGGCCCGCCTGATGAGCCAGGCGCTGCGCAAGCTGACGGCGTCGATCTCCAAGTCGAACACGATGGTCATCTTCATCAACCAAATCCGCATGAAGATCGGCGTGATGTTCGGGTCGCCGGAAACCACGACGGGCGGCAACGCCCTGAAGTTCTATGCCTCCGTCCGCCTCGACATCCGCCGCATCGGCGCCGTCAAGGACCGGGAAGAGGTTGTTGGCAACCAGACCCGCGTCAAGGTCGTCAAGAACAAGATGGCACCGCCCTTCAAGCAGGTCGAGTTCGACATCATGTATGGCGAGGGCGTTTCCAAGACCGGCGAGCTGGTCGATCTCGGGGTCAAGGCCGGCATCGTCGAGAAGTCCGGCGCCTGGTTCTCCTACAACAGCCAGCGCCTCGGCCAGGGCCGCGAGAATGCCAAGACCTATCTCAAGGAAAACCCGGATACGGCCAACGAGATCGAGCTGGCGCTGCGCCAGAATGCCGGTCTGATCGCCGAAAAATTCCTGGAAAATGGTGGCCCGGATGCGGGCGACAGCGACGATGGCGACAGCGCCGCCGGCATGTGACCGCATCACCAGGTTTGTTTTTGAAAACCGGCCGTTCCAGCGATGGGGCGGCCGGTTTTCGTTGGCGTCTGGACAGGGGTCTGCCTCAACGATAAAAGCCTTGGGTTCCCGAACCATACCCGCCGCGACGGGCGTGGTTTTCGGGTGTAAAAGAGGGTCGGTGCGTCTTCGATCTCGATCGCATCGAGAAGCCTTTTCGGGAAAAGCCGGCGGGTGGGTGCTCTGATAAAGAGCGCGTCTGCTCGCGGCTTAAGCCCGTATCTTGTGACATGACGGCGGTACGCTGAGCAGTGAAGGGTCCGATATGAGTGGCGTGAATGAAATCCGGTCGACGTTCCTCGACTACTTCAACAAGAACGGCCACGAGGTGGTGGCGTCGAGCCCGCTGGTGCCGCGCAACGACCCGACCCTGATGTTCACCAATGCCGGCATGGTGCAGTTCAAGAACGTTTTTACCGGCCTCGAGCAGCGCCCCTATTCAACGGCGGCGACGGCGCAGAAATGCGTGCGCGCCGGCGGCAAACACAACGACCTCGACAATGTCGGCTATACCGCCCGCCACCACACATTCTTCGAGATGCTCGGCAACTTCTCTTTCGGCGACTATTTCAAGGAGCGGGCGATCGAGCTTGCCTGGAACCTGATCACCAAGGAATACGGCATCGACGCCAAGCGCCTGCTGGTCACCGTCTACCATACGGACGACGAAGCTTTCGGCCTGTGGAAGAAGATTGCCGGTCTTACCGACGACCGAATCATCCGCATTCCGACCAGCGACAATTTCTGGGCCATGGGGGACACCGGTCCCTGCGGCCCCTGTTCGGAAATCTTCTATGACCACGGCGATCACATCTGGGGCGGGCCTCCCGGCTCGAAGGATGAGGACGGCGACCGGTTCATCGAGATCTGGAACCTCGTCTTCATGCAGTACGAGCAGATCACCAAGGAGGAGCGCGTCTCGCTGCCACGCCCGTCGATCGACACCGGCATGGGGCTCGAGCGTGTCGCGGCGCTTCTTCAGGGCAAACATGACAATTACGACATCGACCTGTTCCGGGCGCTGATTGCCGCCTCGGAAGAGGCGACCGGCGTCAAGGCCGAGGGCGACCGCCGCGCCAGCCACCGGGTCATCGCCGACCACCTGCGCGCGTCGGCCTTCCTGATTGCGGACGGCGTTCTGCCGTCGAACGAGGGCCGCGGCTACGTGCTTCGCCGCATCATGCGCCGCGCCATGCGGCATGCGCAGCTTCTCGGCGCGCAGGATCCGTTGATGTGGCGGCTGCTGCCGGCGTTGGTCGGCCAGATGGGCCGCGCCTATCCGGAGCTGATCCGGGCGGAATCGCTGATTTCCGAAACGCTGAAGCTGGAAGAGACCCGCTTCCGCAAGACGCTCGAGCGCGGCCTGACGCTGCTGTCGGATGCGACCAGCGACCTGGTCGAAGGCGGTCAGCTGAACGGCGAGACCGCTTTCAAGCTTTACGACACCTATGGCTTCCCGCTCGACCTGACGCAGGACGCGCTGCGCGCCCGTGGCATCAGCGTCGATACGGATGCGTTTTCGACCGCCATGCAGAAGCAGAAGGCGGAGGCGCGCGCCAGCTGGTCGGGCTCCGGCGATGCGGCGACCGAGACCATCTGGTACGAGCTGCGCGAAAAACACGGCGCCACCGAGTTCTTGGGTTACGACACGGAAACCGCCGAAGGCGTCGTCCAGGCGATCGTGCGTGATGGCGCTGTTGTTGCCTCGGCGTCTGCCGGCGAGACTGTGCAGCTGGTTCTGAACCAGACGCCGTTCTACGGCGAATCCGGCGGCCAGATGGGCGACACCGGCGTGATTTCCAGCGACGGCTCCACGCTGACCGTCACCGATACGCAGAAGCGCGGCGAGGGCGTGTTCGTGCATTCCTGCATCGTGGCAGAAGGCATAATCAAGACCGGTGATGCCGTGGCGCTGACCGTCGATCATGCCCGCCGTTCGCGTCTTCGGGCCAACCATTCGGCAACGCACCTGCTGCATGAGGCACTGCGCGAGGTGCTGGGCACCCATGTGGCCCAGAAGGGCTCGCTGGTGGCGCCCGAGCGGCTGCGCTTCGACGTTTCGCACCCCAAGCCCATGTCGGCCGCAGAGCTGAAGATCGTCGAGGAGATGGCCAACGAGATCATCGTCCAGAACACGCCGGTCACCACGCGGCTGATGAGCGTTGACGATGCCATTGCCGAGGGCGCCATGGCGCTTTTCGGCGAAAAATATGGCGACGAGGTCCGGGTCGTGTCGATGGGGCAGGGTCTGCATGGTTCGAAGGCCGGGAAGCCCTATTCCGTCGAACTCTGTGGCGGCACGCATGTGGGCGCCACCGGTGATATCGGCCTCGTCCGCGTCGTCTCGGAAAGTGCTGTCGGCGCCGGCGTTCGCCGCGTCGAGGCACTGACCGGCGAGGCGGCGCGTGCCTATCTCAACGAGCAGGACGAGCGCATCAAGACGCTGGCGACGACGCTCAAGGTTCAGCCGGGCGATGTGCAGGCGCGCGTCGAGAGCCTGATGGACGAGCGGCGCAAGCTGGAGCGCGAGCTGACCGAGGCCAAGAAGAAACTGGCGCTCGGCGGCGGCACTGCCGGCGGCGCGGGCGGCGAGGTCCAGGATGTCGGCGGCGTCAAGTTCCTCGGCAAGGTCGTGACCGGTGTCGAGCCCAAGGATCTCAAGGGCCTGGCCGACGATGGCAAGAAGAGCCTGGGGTCCGGGATCGTCGCCTTCATCGGCGTCGGTGCCGACGACAAGGCCAGTGCCGTTGTTGCCGTCACGGACGATCTGACAGCCCGTTTCAGTGCTGTCGATCTGGTGCGGACCGCCTCGATTGCACTGGGCGGCAAGGGCGGCGGCGGCCGTGCCGATATGGCACAGGCGGGTGGTCCTGACGGAGCCAAGGCCGCAGAGGCGATCGACGCCGTGCGGGCGGCGCTGGCAGGCTGACCTGTTTTCATCCGCATCGCATTCTTCCGAAAAACCGGGCACTCGTGCCCGGTTTTTTTACAGCGATCGTTCAATTGCGCTGCAATATTTTCGGGACTTGTTGAGAGGTCTTCCGCCACACTGAAAGCCAGTTGAATCAGGAGACTTGCTTTGTTGGAACGCGTTGTCAGCATCGAGACATTGATGCTGTGCACATTCCTGTCGACGGCGATCGTGGGCGTTTTCATGACGCAGCTGTGGTTTCAGGACCGCAGCCGCGCCGTGTGCGGCCTCTGGGCGTCGTCGATGTGGCTCGGCAGTGCCGGCTCACTGCTGCTCGCCCTTCGCGGCGGAATTCCCGACATCTTCTCCATCTGCCTCGGCAATTTCCTGGCCGCACTCGCCTATGGGGTCATGTGGGCCGGTTTCCGGTCGTTCGAAGGCCGCCCGTTCAGATGGACGCTGTCGGCGGCCGGGGCGCTGTTCTGGCTTGCGCTCTATCTCACTGTTCCGGCTGTGGCCGTTGACACCAATGCCCGCATCATCAGCATGTCGCTGGTCATCTTCTTCTATTCCGCAGCCATCGCCCGCACCGTGTCGTCGGGATCGGTCAACGACTATCTGCCGACCCGCTCGATTGCTGCATTCTTCTTCGCCTCGCACGGCCTGCTTTATCTGTTTCGAATTCCCTTTGCGGTGCTGTTTCCGTTGCCGCTGGCGCTCGGCATTCCGAACAGCGCCTGGTTTTCCGCCTTCAGCGTCGAGCTGTTCATTCACACCGTGGTGACCTGCGTGACGATGCTGACGCTTCTCAAGGAGCGCAACGAATATCAGCACAAGCGTGCCGCCGAAACCGACGACCTGACGGGCATCAAGAACCGCCGCAGCTTTGTCAGCAATGCCGAAGACGCGCTTGCCGGTTCGCCGTCCGGCGGTGTGCTGTTCCTGCTCGATCTCGATCATTTCAAGCGGATCAACGACACGTTCGGCCATGTCGCCGGCGACACTGTGCTTGCGGCTTTCGCCAAGCGGGTGTCCAGCGAAATTCCGGGCAAGATGATTTTCGGGCGTTTCGGCGGTGAGGAATTCGCGCTGTTCGCCCCGGGTTTCGATCAGGGCGAAGGTCTGGCCTATGCCGGCATGCTGTGCCGGATGATCGAAAAGATGGCCGTCGTGCACGATGGTCATCGTATGGCTGTGACCGTCAGCATCGGCATGTCCACGGTTGCCGAACTTGGAGCCGATTTCGGCAGGTTGCTGGCCGGTGCCGATATTGCCCTCTACAGGGCCAAGGGCGGCGGCCGCAACCGGGTGGCAACCTATCAGCACGGCGACGAGCTGCGCCGCGCCGCCGGGCATTCGCGCCTGACGGGCATCGTGCCTGCAAACGCCAACGCCTCCTGAGGCTGCCGATCTGCCGCTGAAGGAGGGCGGCCTCAGCCGATCTTCCTGAACACTCCCCAGTGTTCCAAACCTTCCAGCACGCCGTCCGCCATCGGTTTGAGCGCGCTGTAGATGTTGGGGTGGCCGATGGCGACGCCGAGCAGTTCGGGCAGGGCATTGTTGACGACGATGCCCCGCACGCCTGGCAGCTCGAACATGCTGCGGTCGTTGTTGGTATCGCCGGCCACCACCACTTCATCGAGCGGAATGCCGAGCTGCTTGCAGAGCCAGGACAGCGCCGCGCCCTTGTCGGCACCGGACGGCAGGATGTCGAGATCGCGGCCGCTGGAATAGACGATGCGGACCTCCAGACCCGCCTCCGCCAGCCGTTGCTCGACAGCGGACAGAGCCGTTCCATCGGCATCGTGCAGATACCAGCTCGATTTGCGGTCGTGCTGGAATTCATCCGGTTGCCGGTGGATATCCGGCAACTCTGAGAGCACTGCGGCGATGTGCCCGGTGTCGAAGCCGGTGCCCATCGAGCGGTGATAGAGTGCTGCATAGGCGGGGTCGGTTTCGTGCGACAGCATGGTGCCGACGCCGCCGATATAGATATCCGGCCAGGGAAGGCCCGTGGTGGCGATGAAGCGGCGCTGGTCCTCAATCAGGCGGCCGCTGTTGAGCACCAGCAGCGGCCGATTGCCGGGGTCAAGGTCGAGCCAGGCATCATGGAACCTTGCCTCGGCCTCGCGGTCGCCCGCCAGTGTCCCGTCGATGTCGCTGCAGAAGAGCCGGATGCGCTTCAATCTCCATCCGTCCATGGTTCGGCCCATTCATTGTCGTCTATCGCCTGGGGCATCGGGCGCCCTTCGACGACGCCGATCAGCTGCTGGGCGATGCCGGTCCAGGTGAAGAGGCTGCGGGCCTTGTGGGCGCCCATGCGCGACAGGCGGCCATAGAGCCGGTCGTGCTTCAGCGGCTTCATCATGGTGATGCCGAGGTCGTATTTGTCGAACGGGTCGGCAAACAGCGCGTGGCGGCCGTAGCTGACGGCGCGGAACAGGCCGCCGTGGACGGTGATGATGGTCGGCGTGCCGCTGGCCATGGCCTCGATCGCCGTCATGCCGAAGGGCTCGTAGCGGCTGGAGAGCACGAACAGATCGGCAGCGCGGTAGAAATCGGGAAGGTCATCGTCGGCGACAAAACCCGAAAACACAACTCTGCCCTCCAGTCCGAGCGCTGCCACGCGCTCCTTGAGGTCGGCAAGGATGCGTGCCTCTTGCGGGTCCATGTTCTCGCCGCCGACAGCCAGATGCAGGCGGGCATCCGGCACACGCTCGGCCAGAACCGAAAAGCCGTCGATCAGCAGGTCGTAACCCTTGTTGGTGGCAAGCCTGCCCATAGCCATCACCACCTTGCCCTCGAAACCGAAACGCTGGCGGGCCATTTGGCGCGTCGCCCGCGAGACCGGAAAGAAGCGGTTGTCGTCGTAGCCCGGCGGGATCATGTGCACGCGGTCGCGCGGCAGATTGTAATCGTCGACGAGAACTTCGACCTGGATCGGCGTCGTGGCGATGACCATGCTGCAGGAGCGGTAGACGATCAGCTCGTGCTTGATGCGTTCGGAGAAATTGAATTCCTTGTCGAACTCGGCAGCCTTGTCCGGATAATCGGTTTCCATCTGCCGCTTCTTCCACAGGCCGAGCGAATGCGGCGTGTGGATGTGCGGCACGCCGAGCGCTTCCGACAGGCGCTGGCCGGCAATGCCGGCATCCCAGTAGTGGCTGTTGATCAGCGTGTAGGTGAAGTCGTTCCTGCGGATGAAACGCACGGCGTTTTCGCACCATTCCATCAGGTGTTTATAGAGATATTCCTTTGGAATGAAGTCGTTGCCGCCGCAGGGAATGCGGATAACGCGGACGCGCTCGTCGACCTCGTCGAATTCCGGCTGGTCCTCGAAGCGGCGCGTGTAGACATCGACCTGATGGCCGAGCAGCGCCAGCTTGCGGGCAAGCTCGATGACGTAGACCACCTGACCGCCCGTATCGGCGGCCCCCAGCGGCGGCTCGGCGGCGACATAGCCGTGGGTGGAAACAAGTGCAATGCGCGGCAGGTGGGAAACGGTCTTGTCACTGGATACAGTCATCAGGCGGCGGTCACGATCTTTTCTGGGAGTGAAGCATGTTCAGCATGCGGTCCGGGTTCCCTTGGCCAACGGGCAAACCCCAGAAAAGTTCCAAAGAAAAACCCGGCGCGACGGCCGGGTTTCCAGAAGAAAAAAACGTAATGGTGTCCGATCAGGCAGCCATGGCCTTCTTGAGGTTTTCATCGATCTTGTCGAGGAAGCCTGTGGTCGACAGCCAGGGCTGGTCCGGACCGATGAGCAGGGCCAGGTCCTTGGTCATGAAGCCGGATTCGACCGTATCGACACAGACCTTTTCCAGCGTGTCGGAGAACTTTGTCAGCTCCGCATTGCTGTCGAGCTTGGCGCGGTGGGCGAGGCCCTGCGTCCAGGCGAAGATCGAGGCGATCGGGTTGGTCGAGGTTTCCTGACCCTTCTGGTGCTGGCGGTAGTGGCGCGTGACGGTGCCGTGGGCGGCTTCCGCTTCGCAGATCTTGCCATCCGGCGTCATCAGCACCGAGGTCATCAGGCCGAGCGAGCCAAATCCCTGGGCGACAATGTCGGACTGGACGTCGCCGTCGTAGTTCTTGCAGGCCCAGACGTAGCCGCCGGACCATTTCAGCGCCGAGGCGACCATGTCATCGATCAGGCGGTGTTCGTAGGTCAGGCCGAGTTCCTTGAACTGGGCGGCGAATTCCTCGTCGAACACCTTCTGGAAGATATCCTTGAAGCGGCCGTCATAGACCTTGAGGATGGTGTTCTTGGTCGAGAGATAGACCGGGACCTTGCGCTGCAGGCCGTAGTTCAGCGAGGCGCGGGCGAAATCGGTGATCGAATCGTCGAGATTGTACATGCCCATGGCGACACCGGCCGACGGGGCGTCGAAGACGTCATATTCGATTTCCTTGCCGTCCTCGCCGACGAACTTCATCGTCAGCTTGCCCTTGCCGGGGAACTTGAAATCGGTGGCGCGGTACTGGTCGCCGAAAGCGTGGCGGCCGACGATGATCGGCTGGGTCCAGCCAGGCACGAGGCGGGGCACGTTCTTGCAGATGATCGGCTCGCGGAAGATGACGCCGCCGAGGATGTTGCGGATCGTGCCGTTCGGCGACTTCCACATCTTCTTGAGCTTGAATTCCTCGACGCGCTGCTCGTCAGGCGTGATCGTGGCGCATTTGACGCCGACGCCGTGTTTCTTGATGGCGTTGGCGGCATCGATGGTCACCTGGTCATTGGTGGCGTCGCGGTTTTCCATGCCAAGGTCGTAATAGTGCAGATCGACATCCAGATAGGGATGGATCAGCTTCTCCTTGATGAACTGCCAGATGATACGGGTCATTTCATCGCCGTCGAGCTCGACGACCGGATTTGCGACCTTGATTTTTGTCATGGATTTGCCTCGTGCTTGCAGGGGATGGGAGCCCCGTTTCGTGAACTGAAACCACTTGCGCTATAGCATTGTGAGGGCGCAACGCAAAGCATGTGTTGGCGAAACTTTCGCTGCAGGGGGCGGCCGGCAAGGCTGGAGAAGACTGCCCCAATCGGCCGTTCGCGGGCGTCCGCTGCTTTTCATTGGCGCGCAAGTGTGCCAGTGAAGCGCCTGATAATCGGACGACGGCAGGACGAGACGGAATGGCAGGCACCAACAGCGAGCGCGAACTTCTGACCGAAGGACCGGCGATCATTCTCGTTCACCCGCAGCTGGGCGAGAACATCGGCATGGTGGCGCGCGCAATGGCCAATTTCGGCCTGTCAGAGCTGCGTCTCGTCAATCCGCGCGACGGCTGGCCGAGCGAGAAGGCGATCTCGGCTGCCAGCCGCGCCGATCATGTCATCCAGGCTGCTAAGCTCTATGATACGCTGGAAGAGGCGGTGGCAGACCTCAACTTTGTCTATGCGACGACGGCGCGCGACCGCTATGGCTACAAGCCGGTGCGGGCGCCTGAAGTGGCCGCCCAAACGCTGCGCTCGCGGTTTTCGAGCGGTGAGAAGACCGCCATCCTGTTCGGGCGCGAACGCACCGGCCTCACCAACGAAGAAATTGCGCTGGCCGATGAGATCGTCACCTTTCCGGTCAATCCGGCCTTTGCCTCGCTCAATCTGGCGCAAGCCGTGCTCCTGATGTCCTACGAGTGGATGAAGACGAGCATGAGCTCGCCGGCGGAAACCTCGTTTCAGGCGCTGGAGCAGCGGGCGGCGACCAAGGAGCATTTGCAAGGCCTCTTCGACCATGTGGAAGAGGCGCTCGACGCACGCGGTTATTTCCGGCCCATCGCCAAAAAGCCGAAATTGGTCGAGAACCTGCGCACGGTGCTGACGCGGCCCGCCTTTACCGAATCCGAGATCCGGCTGGTGCGCGGCATCATCTCCTCGCTTGATCGCTTCACCCGCGAGGTGCCGCGGGGCGTCGGGGCGCCGCAGACGGGCGGGCGGGTGAAAAAGGCGGATGATGACGGCGGCGGGCTTTGAACTGAAACCCATTCTGGTCTTCGACAGCGGCATCGGCGGGCTGACGGTGCTGCGCGAGCTGCGCGTGCTCATCCCCGAGCGGCATTTCATCTACATTGCCGACGACGAGGGCTTTCCCTATGGCGGCTGGGAAGAGGCGGCGCTGAAAGCGCGCGTCATCACGCTGTTTGCCCGGCTTCTGGCCGAACACCAGCCGGAACTCTGCGTCATCGCCTGCAACACGGCCTTCACGCTTGCCGGTGCCGACCTGCGCGCGGCCTTTCCGGACATGCGCTTCGTCGGCACGGTTCCGGCAATCAAGCCGGCGGCCGAGCGCACGCGCTCCGGCCTCGTCTCGGTGCTGGCGACGCCCGGCACGGTGAAGCGCGCCTATACGCGCGATCTCATCCAGTCCTTTGCCTCGCAATGCCATGTGCGTCTCGTCGGCTCGGAGAACCTGGCGCGCATGGCTGAGGCCTATATTCGCGGCGAGGTCATCGACGATGCGGCGGTGCTGGCCGAAATCGCTCACTGTTTTCTCGAACGCGACGGCAGGAAAACCGACATCGTCGTTCTGGCCTGCACCCATTATCCGTTCATGGCCAATGTCTTCCGTCGGCTGGCGCCATGGCCGGTCGACTGGCTGGATCCGGCCGAGGCAATCGCCCGGCGCACGCGCAGCCTTGTGCCGCTGCCGGAGGTCTTTGCCGCCATCAGCGGTATCGATCCGGCGATCTTTACCTCCGGCAAGCCGGACTTTGCGACGCGGCGGCTGATGCAGGGGTTCGGGTTGACGGTCCGCGTAGGCCCGTAAGCAGCAGGCCTTTAATCTGTGGGTTTTGGGCTATCCGTGCGACAAAGCCGGGGAATCGATGCTAGACCGTTCTGCTTGATAGCCTGCGGAGGGCTGGACAACGCAGTTGCAGAACAGACGAGGGTGTGAATGAAAGTCGGGATCGACATGGGGACGACGTCCGCAGGGGCGCGCGCCGAGCTCGATATCGAGGAACTGCTGGCGACGCGTCTGCTCGTGCAGGGCAATTCAGGCTCCGGCAAGTCGCATCTTCTGCGCCGTCTGCTTGAACAGTCCGCCCCCTGGGTGCAGCAGGTCATCATCGATCCGGAAGGTGATTTCGTCACGCTGGCCGACAAGTTCGGCCATGTGGTGATCGAGGGCGAACGCACCGACGCCGAGCTGATCGGCATTGCCAACCGCATCCGCCAGCACCGGGTTTCCTGTGTGCTGTCGCTCGAAGGGCTGGATGTCGAGCAGCAGATGCGCGCTGCCGGCATCTTCTTGAACGGCATGTTCGATGCGGACCGGGATTACTGGTATCCGGTGCTGGTCGTGGTTGACGAGGCGCAGATGTTTGCGCCGTCGGTCGCCGGTGACGTGTCGGAGGACGCGCGGAAAATTTCGCTCGGGGCCATGACCAACCTCATGTGCCGCGGCCGCAAGCGCGGACTGGCCGGTGTCATCGCCACGCAGCGGCTGGCGAAGCTCGCCAAGAACGTCGCCGCCGAAGCCTCGAATTTCCTGATGGGCCGTACCTTTCTCGATATCGACATGGCGCGCGCCGCCGATCTGCTCGGCATGGACCGGCGCACTGCCGAAATGTTCCGCGACCTGAAGCGCGGGCATTTCGTGGCGCTGGGACCGGCCCTTTCGCGCCGTCCGCTGCCGATCACCATCGGCGCTGTCGATACGTCGGCGCGCTCGACCAGCCCGATGCTTTTGCCGCTGCCGGACGCCAAGGCCGATGTGGAAGATCTGATCTTCACGCCGGATGCCGACGAATTCACCCGGCCGCCGACACGGCGCGCGCCGCCGCAGCCACGGCCGACCACCGATATTCTGGCCGAGCTTTCGAGGCCGAGGCCGCAACCGGCCGAACCCGCCGAGGCGCGGGTCAAAGCGCCCGAGATGGCCGAGGCGGAGCGCGACGCGCTGCTCGATCAGCTTCTCGCCGAAATCCTCGACAATCCCGGCGCCTCCTTCCGGCCGGATGCGGAACTGTTCCAGGATTTTCTCGTGCGCTGCCGCATTCGGCGAGTGCCGGGTGCGCCGCTGTCGCTGAATGCCTTCCGGCGCAAGATGGCGGTGGCCCGCTCCGGCGTCGATGCGGCGACGGCGGCGAGCGAGGCTTGGGCGACGGCGCTGGCGCTGTCCCGCAGCGTCACCGAGGACCTGCAGGCTGTCTTCCTGCTGGTGGCGCAGACGGCCGTGCGCGGCCTGCCGTGCCCGTCAGATGCCCGCATCGCGCGGGCCTATGGCACCCATTCGGCCCGCCGCGCCCGGCGGCTGCTCGGCTATTTCGAGGAGCAGGGGCTGGTGGTCGTGCACAGCGACATGTCGGGCAAGCGCATCGTCGCCTTCCCTGATCTTTACGCCGAGACGGCGCCCGGGGCGGCGGATGCGGCCGATGAAGAGCCTGCGGCGCGGAGCGCTGCGGAATAATCCATCTCAGTCTTCGGGAAACGCGTCGTATTGCGGCAGATCGTCGGTGATCGAATACCAGCCGGCTTTGGAGCCGGTGAAAATATGGGCCGTCGGGCGGATCGATGGCGTTCCTGTCAGGGTGCCCATGGGAATGTGCACATAGGCACCGTCGCGCACGACGGAATAGAGCAGGGAGCCGCAGAGGCTGCATTGGCCATCATGGGTGGCGAACTCATCCCCATAGATCGAGATCGACTTTTCTCCGCTGACGACGCGGAACCGGTCGCGCGGAATGCCGGCGAAGGGCTTGAAAGCGGAGCCGGTGCGGCGCTGGCATTGGGAACAATGGCAGTTCATCGCGTATTCGAAGGCATCCGCGACTTCGTATTGCACGGCGCCGCACAGGCACCCGCCGGTGAGAATCGGCGCTGCCGCATCTGTCTTGCTCTCGGTCATTCCAGTGTCCCGCTGTTGTGCGGGCAGAGTACAGAACAGGCGGGCGATCGTGCAACCGCTTGTTCAGTTACAGCCAGGTTTGGATGACGTGATCCGAAGCGTGGATGCAGGTGAGTTCCAGCCGGTCTGTTCCGGCGTTGCGGAAGCGGTGCGGCGTTTCGGGCTCGACGACAATGATGTCGCCCGGATGGGCCTTTAGCGTTTCCGCGCCGACGGTGAATTCGGCGAGACCGGCGCGGACGACCCAGGTTTCCGCATAGGGGTGCGTGTGCAGTCCTGGGCCTTCGCCAGGGGCATTGTCGACGAGGAAGAGCGAGACCGGTGCACCGTAAGACTTTCCTTCGAAAAGGATGGTGCGGTTCGAGCCCTGATTCTGCCCGGCGCGGGAAATATGGTGAAACATGCTGACCTCCATTCGAAAAAGCTTGAAGCGGCGTAGGGTTTGAAACTATCTTCCTGCCAAGATAAATACGAACTATCTTCTCGTCAAGATATATTCTCTTTTTAGATAGGAGCGTGAATGAGCGGCACAGAGGACCATGTCGACCGGTTGCGCGGGCAATGGGCCACAGAGATTGCCGATATCGATACGGAGCCGATGGCCATTCTCGGCCGTGCCTACCGGCTTTCGAACCTGGTGCGGCCATCGATCGAGGCGACCTTTGCCGGTTTTGGCCTGGATCGCGGCGAATTCGACGTCATCTCGACGCTGCGGCGGTCCGGGCCGCCTTACCGCCTGACGCCGACGGAACTCTACACGTTGCTGATGATTTCCTCCGGCGGCCTGACGCACCGGCTCGACCGGCTGGAAAAGGCGGGACTGATCCGCCGCGAACGGTCTGAGAATGACGGCCGCGGCTTCGCCGTCTGCCTGACGGACGAGGGAGCCCAGCGTGCGGAGATGGCCTTTCGCGCCGATATGGCCAGCGAATCGGCCTTTCTGGCCGGGCTGGATCCGGCCGAACGGGTTTCGCTTTCGGGTCTGTTGCGCAAGCTTCTGGTCGGGATCGAAAGCGGTGCGCCTGCCGAAACGCCATGATTTGCGGGCTTTTGCGGCACTATTCGTTTGACAAGTCGGGCCGAAGCCCCTAAAGCCGCCCCAACGCCGGGCAGCAATGTCCGGTGTTTCACTGACATGTCCCGTGGCCTCATCCGTTCGCGAAACGTGAGAGACCTGTCAGAGCCCTTAAATCAGGGTTCAGAGGAGGGCGTGTTTCCTTGATCCGGTTTGGCAACAAACCGTTGTAACTGTTTGAAAGGAAATGCGATGAGCAAGCGCGAATCGTCCAAGTACAAAATCGACCGCCGTATGGGCGAAAATATCTGGGGCCGCCCGAAGTCCCCGGTCAACCGCCGCGAATACGGTCCTGGCCAGCACGGCCAGCGCCGCAAGTCCAAGCTTTCCGACTTCGGTGTGCAGCTGCGCGCCAAGCAGAAGCTGAAGGGCTACTACGGCGACATCCGCGAGAAGCAGTTCCGCGCGATCTACGACGAAGCCAACCGCCGCAAGGGTGACACCCCGGAAAACCTGATCGGTCTGCTCGAATCGCGTCTCGACGCGATCGTGTATCGCGCCAAGTTCGTACCGACCGTTTTTGCCGCACGCCAGTTCGTCAACCACGGCCACGTCACGGTCAACGGCCAGAAGGTCAACATCGGTTCGTACCGTTGCAAGGCCGGCGACGTTATCGAAGTCAAGGAAAAGTCCAAGCAGCTCGTCATCGTTCTCGAAGCGATCTCGCTGGCTGAACGCGACATTCCTGACTATATCGAAGCCGACCACAACAAGATGACAGCGACTTTCGTGCGCGTTCCGGTTCTTTCGGACGTTCCTTACGCCGTCATCATGGAACCGAACCTCGTCGTCGAATTCTATTCGCGTTGATTTTTCGGCCTTTGGGCCCATGAAATTTGGGCTTGTGAAATTTGGAAAAGCCGCCCAGAAACGGGCGGCTTTTTCGTATCTGGAGACAGGGATTGATGGCGGATCTGCAGGCGATCATCGATGATATCTATGCGACGCTGACCCCAAGGCTCGGTGAAGGCAAGGTTGCCGACTATATCCCGGAGCTGGCGCGCATCGATCCGAAGCGCTTCGGCATGGCGATCGTCACCGTCAACGGTGACATCTACACGGCCGGCGATGCGCAGGTGCCGTTCTCGATCCAGAGCATTTCCAAGGTCTTTACGCTGACGCTGGCGCTCGGCAAGTCGGGCGAAACGGTGTGGAACCGGGTCGGCCGCGAGCCCTCGGGTTCGCCGTTCAATTCCATCGTCCAGCTGGAGCAGGAAGGCGGCAAGCCGCGCAATCCGTTCATCAACGCCGGCGCGATTGCCATCACCGACATGGTTCTGGCCGGTCATACTCCGCGCGAAGTTATCGGCGAAATCGTCCGTTTCGTGCGGTCGCTCGCCGATGAGGACGACATTCTCGTTGATCGTGAGGTGGCGAATTCGGAGGCTCTGACCGGTTTCCGCAATTTTGCGCTGGCCAATTTCATGCGCTCCTTCGGCAAGCTCGATCATCCGGTCGAGCATGTGCTCGGCGTCTATTTCCATCACTGCGCCATTGCCATGACCTGCGAACAGCTGGCCAAGGCCGGGCTTTTCCTTGCCGCCAATGGCCGCAATCCGCTGACCGGCCACACAGTGGTCTCAAGCCAGCGGGCGCGGCGCATCAATGCGCTGATGCTGACTTGCGGCCACTATGACGGCTCCGGCGACTTTGCCTACCGGGTCGGCCTGCCTGGCAAGAGCGGCGTCGGCGGTGGCATTCTGGTCATCGCGCCGGGCAAGGCGTCGATCGCCGTTTGGTCGCCGGGACTGAACGCGGTCGGCAACTCGGCGCTCGGTTCTGCGGCCCTGGAATTGCTGGCGGCCAAGACCGGCTGGTCGGTGTTTTCCGGATAGGGGGTATGATGTTTCAGATACTTCTCGTCGCACTCGGCGGCGCGATCGGTTCGGTGCTACGCTATCTGACCGGGCTCTTCGCACTCAGGATGATGGGGCCGAATTTCCCCTGGGGTACGCTCGCCGTCAACGTTGTGGGTGGCTTCGCCATCGGCGTTCTGGCGGAGCTGATCGCGCGGAAATACGGGGCTTCGCCCGAGCTCAGGCTGTTTTTCGTCACCGGCATTCTCGGCGGTTTCACGACGTTTTCGGCCTTCTCGCTTGATGCGGTTGTGCTGTTCGAGCGCGGCGAGATCATGACGACAGGGCTTTACATCGCTGCCAGCTTGGTGCTTTCGATCCTTGCGGTCTTTGCCGGGCTGGCTCTTGTGCGTGCAATGGTCTAATACCAAATCTCGACGATAGAAACCTATAGGATGGCATAGGGCTGGTCTCTGGCTAGGCGCGGTGCGAAGGTCGATGTTCACGCATCGGACGAGCATCGCAACAACGCCGGAGGCCCGCCCTATGCCACCTTTGGCCGGCTTCTCGGGCTTTCTGGCGGCGTCGAGGCCCTTGACCGATGCGTTAGCATCGCTCTGCGGACCTCTCCTAGCCAGAAAACCCGATCGAGCCGGTCCCATAGGTTCCTATCGTCGAGATTTGGTATTAAGCCTGCCTTGCAAAGATAGGGGCGCGGCCTCAGGAAAGACGGACATTATGGCAGGTATCGAACACAGACAGGTCGAGGGCGACGAAGCGGGCATGCGTCTCGACCGCTGGTTCAAGATCCATTATCCAGGCCTCGGCTTCGGTCAGCTGCAGAAGTTCCTGCGCTCCGGCCAGGTTCGCGTCGATGGTGGCCGGGTAAAGACCGATGCGCGTGTGCAGCCGGGCCAGATGGTGCGTGTGCCGCCGATGGAAGCCGATTCCAAGATCCTCAAGTCCGGCCCGATCGCCGGCCGCGACCTCAAACATTCGCCGGATGCCGAACTGCTGTCGCGCATGCTGATCCATGAGGATGCCAAGGTAATCGTGCTCAACAAGCCGCCGGGTATCGCCGTGCAGGGCGGTTCCGGCATCAACCGCCATATCGACCAAATGCTCGAAGCCTGGACGAGCCCGAAGGGCGAGAAGCCGCGGCTGGTGCACCGTCTCGACCGCGATACGTCAGGCGTTCTGGTGATTGCCCGCACCCGCGGTGCGGCGCAGAAGCTGACTGCGGCATTCCGCGAGCGCGACACCAAGAAGACCTACTGGGCGCTGGTCAAGGGTGTGCCGAAGAAGCGCGAAGACAAAATCTCGACCTGGCTGGTGAAGGAACAGACGCCGGATGGCGACCGCATGCGCATCGCCAAACATGGCGAGGACGGCGCCGATCACGCGATTTCCTATTACCGGATCGTCGAGCAGGCCGGACAGAATTTCTGCTGGCTGGAGATGGAGCCCTATACGGGCCGCACACACCAGCTGCGCGTTCATGCCGCCTATATCGAGCATCCGATCATCGGCGACCCGAAATATTTTGCCGCCGAGCACAACTGGGCCTTCCCGGGCGGCGTGCAGAACAAGCTGCATCTCCATGCCCGCCACATCGACATTCCGCATCCGGATGGCGGCCGCCTGAAGGTGACCGCGCCGATGCCGCAGCATATGATGCAGAGCTGGAACCTGATCGGCTTCGATCTGGCGAATGCCGAGGAAAGCAATTACTGATGAGACTTGTTCTGTTCGATTGTGACGGCACGCTGGTCGACAGCATCGGCCTCATTCACGAAGTCATGGCCCGCACCTTCGTTGATTTCGGGCTCGAGCGGCCGCCGGTCGAGAAAACCAAAAGCATCATTGGCCTGACGCTCGACATCGCCATTGCCCGGATGATGGGCAATCCGCATGTCGACGACAAGGCGCTGGCGATGACCACCCATTACAAGACGATCTTCCATCAGGTGCGCGGCGAGCCCGGCCTGCAGGAGCCGATGTTTCCCGGTATCGGGCCGATGATCGCGACGCTTTCTGGCCGCGACGATCTGGTGCTGGGCGCCGTTACCGGCAAATCGCGCCGGGGTCTCGATCTCATCCGCGAGACGCACGGTTTCGAGACGACATTTGCCGTGTCGCGAACCGCAGACGACTGCCCGTCGAAGCCGCATCCGGCCATGGTGACGGAATGCTGCGACGAGGCTGGCATCGATGTGGCCAGGACGGTCGTGGTCGGCGATGCCATTTTCGACATGCAGATGGCCCGGGCGGCCGGAGCAAAGGCCATTGGCGTTGCCTGGGGCTACGCCTCCGTGCCGGACCTTGTCGATGCCGGTGCACATTACATTGCCCGCACGCCTCAAGATATCATCACCTGGCTGGAGACGAACCATGCCTGACATTCGCGACGACCTGAACCATGCCTTGAGCGACCCGGACCCGGTCCGGCGTGCGCAGCTGCAAATGCTGAAGCCGCTGCCGAAGCGCTTCTACAAGGAGGTCAGCATCGGCCAGGGCGCCGATGGCCACCAGGTGTTGCTTGATGGCCGCCCGGTGCGCACGCCGGCCAAACATGCGCTGGCGGTGCCGACGACGGCGCTGGCCGAACTGCTGCGTGCCGAATGGGCCGCGCAAGTGGATGTGATCAATCCGGCGCTGATGCCGGTAACACGGCTGGTCAATACGGCCATCGACGGCGTCGCCACCGATCCGCAGGCAGTGTTTGAAGATATCCTACGGTTTTCGGGCACTGATCTTCTGTGCTACCGGGCCGCAAGCCCGGAAGAGCTGGTGGCACGTCAGGCCGATCTCTGGGATCCGGTGATCTCCTTTGCCGCGAGCAGTCTTGGCGCCCGCTTCATCCTGATCGAGGGCGTGATGCACCGCGAGCAGCCACGCGAGGCGGTGGCGGCTTTCGCCGTGACGCTGAAGAAGTTCGACAGCCCGATCGCACTTGCCTGCCTGCACACGATCACGACGCTGACCGGCTCGGCCATTCTCGCCGTTGCTTTTGCCGAAGGCGAGATCGATGCAGCCGAGGTCTGGTCGCTTGCCCACCTCGACGAGGACTGGCAGATCGATCTGTGGGGCACGGACGACGAGGCCGAGGCGCGGCGGGCAAAACGCTGGGACGAGATGAAGGCGGCGGCCGCCACCTTCACCGCGCTCAACGCTGCCTGACGAGATCCGGTCGTAATGCATGTCTCCCAAAAGTGTGCGCGGTTTTGGGCTAAAGACATGCATAAAAACAAAGATCTAAAGCGCATTGCGTGAATCCGTTTTCACGCAACGTGCTTTAGGCGGTCAGCTTGAGGCCGACGATGCCGCCGACGATCAGGCCGATGCAGCCGAGCCGGACGGCGGTTGCCGGTTCGGCGAACAGCACGATCCCCAGAATCACCGTTCCCACCGTGCCGATGCCGGTCCAGACCGCATAGGCAGTGCCGATCGGCAGGGTTTTGACGGCAAGGCCGAGAAGGCCGAGGCTGATGGTGATTGCAATCAGGGTCAATACGGTCGGCAGCGGCTTGGAAAAGCCGTCGGTGTATTTCAGACCGATGGTCCAGCCGATTTCAAAAAGTCCTGCCAGTACGAGGATGATCCAGGCCATCTCACTCTCCACAAAGGAGCGAGGCCGTCCCCGCGTTCATAAGGCATCGATGCCTGCAGCCGTCTGCAGCCGGGAAAATGCCACAAATCGGCAAAAAATCAAGGCAGATGCTCATTTATTTATCACTTCACCCCGGCAATGAGACGGCGATGTTGACGACGGCGGCGACGAGAACGGTGTTGAAGAAATACGAGACGATGGCGTGGGCGAGGTTGAGCTTGCGCATCGTGGTCGTGGTGATGGCCACGTCAGAGGTTTGGGCGGTCATGCCGATGACGAAGGAAAAATACAGGAAGTCGAAGACGCCGGGGTCGGGTGTCGATGGAAAATCGAGGCCGGCCGGTTTGTCGCCTGCGTCCGGCGACGTTTCGCGGCGGCCGCGCGCCAGCCAGTAGACGTGGGCATAGTGGAGCGCGGCCATCGTATGGACCGTCAGCCAGCCGAGTGCGACCGAGCCAAGCGACAGGGCGATCTGCAGGCCGGAGACCGGCGTGCTGCTGTTGACAAGAACGAAGAGCGAGGCGATCGAGAGAACAACGGTGCCAAGCGTCACGGCGAAGATGATCGCCACCGGCTCGTCCGTGTCGGTGGCCCGGTGCTTTAAATCGTGCGCTGTAAGGTGCCGGATCTTGAGGCCGGTCAGCGCCAGATAAAGCACGAAGAAGGTGATGGCGGCGATCTCGATGGCGAGCGGCGGAACGATCCAAAGGCTTGCCAGCAAGGCCGCGACGCCGCTGACGGCCGCAAAATAAAACGGCTTGTGGTGCAGCGTGGTTTTTCCGCTCATTACCATTGATCAGACCAGCCGCTCGGCGTGCCAGGCGAGGTGATCGTCCATGAAGGTCGAGATGAAATTGTAGGAATGGTCGTAGCGCTCGTGCATCCGCAGGGTGAGGGCAATGTCCGTATCCTTGATCGCCGCTTCGAATAGCCAGGGTGCGAGGCCCTTTTCGAGATAGGCGTCGGCCTTGCCTTGATCGATCAGGAATTCCGGAAACCGGGCGCCGTCCTCGACCAGCGAGCAGGCATCATACTGGCGCCAGGCCGCCTTGCCGGCGCCGAGATATTTCTCGAATGCTCCGACGGACCATTCCGCCGTCGACGGATTGACGATCGGCGCGAAGGCCGAGCAGCTCTTGAAGCGATCTGGATGCTTGAGCGCGATCGTCATGGCGCCGTGGCCGCCCATCGAGTGGCCGAAAATCCCCTGTCTGCTCATGTCGACGCGGAAATGCTGTGCGACGAAGGCGGGCAGTTCCTCGGTGACGTAGGTGTACATCTGGAAGTTTTCGGCCCAGGGCTCCTGCGTCGCATCGAGGTAGAAGCCGGCGCCCTTGCCCATCTGCCAGTTTGTCAGTTCGTCCGGTACCTCATTGCCGCGCGGGCTGGTATCTGGGCAGACGATGATCAAGCCGAGTTCTGCGGCCATGCGGCGGTATTCACCCTTGTCCATGACATTGGCATGGGTGCAGGTGAGGCCGGACAGGTACCAGAGAACGGGGCGGGGCTCCTTGATCGCCTGTGGCGGTACGAAGACGGCGAAGGTCATGTCGCAGTTGCAGGCCTCGGACGGGTGGGAAAAGACGCCCTGCATGCCGCCAAAGGCGGTCGCTTGCGAAAGTACGTTCATGTCAGTCTCTCCAAAAATCAGGCTTTCGAGCGCCGGCAGAGCCTGTCCAGCGTCTCGAGGAAGGCGGAGCGGTCGCGGGGCGAGAAGGCGGCGTTGTAGCCCTTGCTCTCGCCGGTTTCACGCAGATGCTGGCCAAGATCGCGCATGGCGGCGGCCATGCCGATATTGGCGGTGTCGAAAACCCGGCCGGTGGGGCCGGTAACGAAGGCGCCGGCGCCGACACAGCGGCCGGCCAGGGGCACATCCGCGGTGATGACGATATCGCCTGGGCCTGCGCGTTCGGCGATCCAGTCGTCGGCGGCATCGAAGTCTGCCGAGACGATGACGTTCTCAACCATCGGATCACGCGATGGCCGCAGGCCGGAATTGGCGACGAAGATGACTTTCAAGGCATGGCGTTCGGCGACGCGGAGGACCTCGGGCTTGACCGGGCAGGCATCCGCATCGACGTAGATGATCCCGCTCATATCAGCGCGGGGTCCAGGTCTCGGCCGCAACCTTGCCGGAACCGGCGAATGTCCAGACGCCCTTCCAGGCGCCGTTCGGCTGCTTGTAATAGTTGGCGATGCCATAGGATTTGCCCGAGGCGTAACCGACCGAGAGCGAGATGTCGTTGGATCCGCCCGGTCCGGCCACCAGTTGGCCGCCTTCGGCATGGGAACCGATACCGGTTCCGAACATGTCGCTGCCGCCGATCGTCCATTTCACGTCATAGGTCGAGCCGTCGCGCTTGACGACGACGGTGCCGGTGTACTGGCTGCCGTCGCCGGCATTGATGCCCAGCACGTCGTAGGTGCCGGTCGGGTCGGCAAAGGCGAGCGACGGCACCAGTGCCAGGGCACCAACCAGTGTTGCAATGGAACGACGCATGCCCTGCTCTCCTTCTCAAGTTTTTGGGGTGAAAAGATTTAATAGACCACGACGCCGCGGATGCTTTCGCCACGGTGCATGAGGTCGAAGCCCTTGTTGATGTCTTCGAGCGGCATCGTGTGGGTGATCATCGGGTCGATCTGGATCTTGCCCTGCATGTACCAGTCGACGATCTTCGGCACATCGGTGCGGCCGCGGGCGCCGCCGAAAGCGGTGCCCATCCAGTTGCGGCCGGTGACCAGCTGGAACGGACGGGTGGAGATTTCCTGGCCGGCGCCGGCAACGCCGATGATGACCGACTTGCCCCAGCCGCGATGCGAGGATTCGAGTGCCTGGCGCATGACCTTGGTGTTGCCGGTGCAGTCGAACGTATAGTCGGCGCCGCCGATCAGGTCGTTGCCGCGCTTGGTGAGGTTGACGAGATAGGGTACGATGTCGTCGCCGACCTCTTTCGGATTGACGAAATGCGTCATGCCGAACTTTTCGCCCCAGGCTTTGCGGTCGGGGTTGATGTCGACGCCGATGATCATGTCGGCACCGGCAAGGCGCAGGCCCTGCAGCACGTTGAGCCCGATGCCGCCGAGGCCGAAGACGATGGCGGTGGAGCCGATCTCGACCTTGGCGGTGTTGATGACGGCGCCGATGCCGGTCGTGACGCCGCAGCCGATGTAGCAGATCTTGTCGAAGGGCGCGTCGGGATTGACCTTGGCCAGCGCAATCTCCGGCAGGACCGTGAAATTGGCGAAGGTCGAGCAGCCCATGTAGTGGAAGATCTTGTCCTTGCCGATCGAGAAGCGGCTCGTGCCATCCGGCATCAGGCCCTGGCCCTGGGTGGCGCGGATCGAGGTGCAGAGATTGGTCTTGCGCGAGAGGCAGGAATAACATTCGCGGCATTCCGGCGTGTAGAGCGGAATGACGTGGTCGCCTTTCTTCAGCGACGTGACGCCCGGGCCGACATCGACGACGATGCCCGCACCCTCATGGCCGAGGATCGCCGGGAACAGACCTTCCGGATCAGCGCCCGACAGGGTGAACTCGTCGGTGTGGCAGATGCCCGTGGCCTTGACCTCGACCAGCACTTCGCCGGCACGCGGGCCGTCGAGCTGGACGGTCATGATTTCAAGCGGCTTTCCGGCCTGAACGGCAACAGCGGCACGTACGTCCATGTCTCAGTCTCTCCCTGGCAATCTGATTTCGCGGCGACCATTGCAGAGCCGCCGCCAAGGCTCAAGGGTCGGAATCGAATAAATTTTCAGTGCTTGCGGGCGAGCACCCGCGTCACTTCCTTTTCCAGCGCGGCGATCGCCTTGCCGGTCATCTGGTGCAGGTGGCGGATGCGCGCCAGTTCGGCCTGCAGCCGGTCTTCGGCCGTCAGGGCGATCTCATCGTCCGGCGCATCGCCGAGACCGGCAATCAGCCAGGCGGGGGTGACACCGAGCACGCCGGCCAGCATGAACAGGCGGTTGGTGCGCGGCTCGGAGCGGTCGCCCTCCCAGTCGGCAACGGTCTCGGGACGGACGCCGAGGCGGGTCGCCAGATCGCCCTGCGAAAGGCCGATGGCATCGCGGGCGCGCCAGATGCGGCCGCCCAGCGTGTCGGTCGTGCTGTCGTCGAAAAGGCGGCGGCTGAAGCGTTCTGCGATGTGAGGCATGGCGGGGCTTTCCTTTCGCTGTGTGCAACGGGTTCCAGGCCCGAGTTTACAGAGCTGCCAGCGGCCGGGACTATCTTGCGGCGTCACAAAACGGCGCAGAAAGCGCATTCGTGACGCAGTTTGCGGCCGGACATCAAAGCACCCTCTAACATTTCGAATATTGTTCGACCCATTCAGGCAGGCTAGTGCATTCACGGTTACCCCTGAGCTAGATTGCCGCGACGCAACCGGAATCATTTCACTTGTCCATGACGCAGTCTTCCACCCAGCCGCCGACCCTGTCCGTGATGAACGGGCTCGGCATCATGCTGTTTGCCATGATGATCCTTCCCTGCATGGATGCCATCGCCAAATACATGGCGATTTATGCCGGCATGTCGCCGGGGCAGGTGACGTTCTACCGGTTCTTCTTCCAGCTGGTCTCCACCCTGCCTCTGCTCTTGAGCAAGGGCGGGCTCAAGGCGCTGCGGCCTAAGCGGCTATGGATGAATCTGTTGCGCGGCGCCATTCTTGCGGCGGCGGCGCTGCTTTTCTTCATTTCGGTGAAATACATGCCGCTTGCCGACGTGTTCGCGATCTATTTTGTCGAGCCGTTCATCCTCACCGTGCTGTCGGCGCTGATCCTGCGCGAGAAGGTCGACTGGTTGCGCTGGCTGGCGATCATCGTCGGCTTCGGCGGCGCGATGATCGTCATCCGGCCGAGCTTTGCGCTGTTCGGGCCGATTTCGCTGCTGCCGGTGCTGACGGCGCTCTTGTTTGCCACCTACCTCTTGATGAACAAGACGATCGGCACGGCCGATACGCCGCTCACCATGCAGACCGTGGCCGGTATCGGCGGCACGCTGTTCATGACCGGCGCGATCCTTATTGGTGATGGTCTTGGTTCTGCCGATTTCATCCCGTCGCTGCCGGTGTCGCCGCTCGGCTGGGTTCTGGTGATCATTCTCGGCACACTGTCGGGCTACGGGCATCTGCTGGTGCTGAGGGCGTTTCAGGCGGCGCCCGCGTCGCTGCTGGCGCCGTTCCATTATTTCGAAATCATCTCGGCAACCATCCTCGGCTACTTCGTTTTCGGTGATTTTCCCGACCTGCTGAAATGGGTCGGCGTGGCGATCATCGTCTCGTCGGGCCTGTTCATCATCTGGGGCGAACGGCGATCGGTCCAGCCGCTCAAATTGGATTGAGCGCGATTACGCCGCGCTAACCCTACTTGCTGGCCGGTTGGTAAACGGCTGTTCCTTAAGCTCCTCCACGGTTTCATGATGAAACAGGAGGAAAAGATGAGCGAGTTTCGTCTCACCTATCCGGCATGTGTTCTCGCCGGAAAGACCAGACTGACACAGACGGATGTCGCAAGCCTGCGCGACGATATTTTTGCCGGCGGAATCACCAGCTCTGCCGATGCGACGGCGCTCCTGGCGATCAACGCCTCGGTTCTCGACATATGCCAGGAATGGCGGGACTATTTTCTTGAGGCCATGAAGCATTTCGTCGTGCGCTATTGTTATCCGCAGGGAGCAATGGATGCGTTGAACGCCGAATGGCTGACAGCGATGATTTCCACCAATGGCGTGATCCGCACGCAGCTCGAATTCGACCTCCTGATTCGGGTGATGGCCGAATCGGCCTTCGTGCCGGATAGACTGATCGTGCTCGCCATCGACCAGATCCGCGCTGCCATCAGCGATGATGCGGGCGCCTGGGCGGAGCGGCGTCCGCGTTCTGGCCCGGCCGTGAAGGCCGAAGACATGGCGTTGATCCATCAGGTCCTGCGTTATGGCGAAGGCCGGCGCATGGTGCCGGTGCCTGTCGCTGCTGCGCTCAAGCGCACAGATGCCCTGTGCAGCACGCAGGCTTTGCCACCGGGCTGGACGCAGTTGATGCGCGGTATCAAGGTTCTGGATGGAAGCAGCACCAAGCCTGCGGAAGAGGCGCAATCGGCAGCGGCCTAGGCCGGATATCATAAAATGGCTCAAGCCCGGTTCGAAGCTTGAGCCATGTCGTCACGCCATCAGCGGATGCGCTTGGCGGCCGGTTCCGGGGTCAGTTCGCCGGCGAGGCGGCGGTCGAGGTAGTCCTCGCATTCGGCCATCAGCGTTTCGACCTGGCCGTTGAAGAAGTGGTTGGCACCGGGCACCGTCTTGTGGGTGATCAGGATGCCCTTCTGCGCTTTCAGCTTGTCGACGAGGCCGTTGACGTCCTTTTCCGGAGCAACCTTATCGAGATCGCCGTTGATGATCAGGCCCGAAGACGGGCAGGGCGCGAGGAACGAGAAGTCATAGGTGTTGGGCTGCGGCGCGATCGACATGAAACCTTCGATCTCCGGGCGGCGCATCAAAAGCTGCATGCCGATCCAGGCGCCGAAGGAATAGCCGGCGACCCAACAGCTCTTGGAATCGGGATGAAGGCTCTGGACCCAGTCGAGGGCCGAGGCTGCATCCGACAGTTCGCCGGCGCCATGGTCGAACTCGCCCTGGCTGCGGCCGATCGAGCGGAAGTTGAAGCGCAAGGTGGTGAAACCGCGCTTTTGGAACATGTAGAACAGCTGGTAGACGATCTGGTTGTTCATCGTGCCGCCGAACTGCGGATGCGGGTGCAGGACGATGGCGATCGGGGCGTTTTTCTGTTTCGAAGGCTGGTAGCGGCCCTCAAGGCGTCCGGCAGGTCCGTTGAAGATGATTTCGGGCATTGGCTCTCCGGGCATGTTTTGGGTCTAAAATCGGTTTTGAAAGCAATGACAGTCTTGACGAAAGCAGTCAGCTTTTCTAAAACTCAGTTTAGAACTATTCGAAACTTTGGCACGGCGACACCGTGATGAGTTTTGTCTCTTACGGCATGGCCGGTTGAAATTTCAAGAAAAATGAGACCGTTGCGGTGCCGCACAGCGGATGGACCAGTTTTTGACCATGAACAGAGCGCGCATCTATATGGACTGGAACGCCACAGCGCCCGTGCTGGATGCGGCGCGCGCCGCCTGCCTGTATGCGCTCGATCTGACCGGAAATCCGTCCTCGGTGCACAAGGAAGGCCGGGCCATCCGGGCGCTGATCGAGAATTCGCGGCGGGATGTGGCGGCTCTGGTCGGAGCTGCTCCCGCAAGCGTCATCTTCACCAGCGGTGCGACCGAAGCGGCCAACCTGGTGCTGACGCCAGATTTCCGCATGGGCCGGACGCCGCTTGGCGTCAGCCATCTCTATGTGTCGGCTGTCGAACATCCGGCGTTGCGCGACGGCGGCCGGTTTGGTGCAGACCGCGTGACGAAAATACCGGTGCTGACCTCAGGCGTCGTCGATCTGGCCGCTTTGGAGACGATTCTCGGCGCTCATGACAAGGCCAGCGGTCTTGCCATGGTGGCGATCATGGTGGCCAACAACGAGACGGGTATCGTCCAGCCTGTCGCATTGGCCGCAGAGATCGTCCGGCGGCACGGCGGCATTCTGGTTGCCGATGCGGTGCAGGCGGCCGGGCGCATGCCTTTGTCGATCGAGGATCTGGGCGCCGACTTCCTGATCCTGTCGTCGCACAAGCTCGGCGGCCCCAAGGGTGCGGGCGCCTTGATCGCGCGCGGCGAGGTGATGATGCCGGCGCCGCTGCTGCGCGGTGGCGGGCAGGAAAAGGGCCATCGTTCCGGCACAGAGAATGTCATGGCGATTGCCGGATTTGCCGCAGCGGCGCGGGCTGCAGCCGTGAACCTTCCCGACCGGATGGATCGGATCACCGGCCTGCGTGACCAGCTTGAAGCGCGCATGCGCGATGCGGCTGCGGATGTGATCATCCATGGCGATGCGGTCGAGCGGCTGGGCAACACGACGTTTTTCACGCTTCCGGGCCTGAAGCCGGAGACCGGGCAGATCGCCTTCGATCTTGACGGCGTGGCGCTCTCGGCCGGTGCGGCCTGCTCGTCCGGCAAGCTTGGACAGAGCCATGTGCTGACCGCCATGGGCTTCGATCCAGAGCAGGGCGGACTGCGCATATCGATCGGCGTTTCGACGACGCAGGACGATATCGAGCGTTGCGCGGAGGTGTTTGCCAAGGTGGCAGGACGGCGAAAAGCCGCCAGCGTCGCCGCCTGAGCGGAAATAGTGACCGGAAATGCAAATTTCCGCTTGCCAAACGGGATGAAAATCCGGTTCTGGCCAACTACATGAGAAGCCCGGCAAGGCGCCATGCTTTTGCCAGGCACAGACAAGCTGCCGGACC
Source organism: Pararhizobium sp. (assembly GCA_030655075.1). Classification (GTDB taxonomy): domain Bacteria; phylum Pseudomonadota; class Alphaproteobacteria; order Rhizobiales; family Rhizobiaceae; genus JAURWE01. Next base: position 26,725 of record JAURWE010000142.1, on the reverse strand, counting down.
TTGTATCCGGCGAGATTGGAGAACGATATGCCTGCAGTGCAGGAAACGATCGATCAGGTTCGCCTCATCGACGTCGATCAGTACAAATACGGCTTTGAAACCATCATCGAGATGGACAAGGCGCCCAAAGGTCTGTCCGAAGACATCATCCGCTTCATTTCCGCCAAGAAGCAGGAGCCGGACTGGATGCTGGAATGGCGTCTGGACGCCTATCAGCGCTGGCTGACCATGGAAGAGCCGAAGTGGGCTCGGGTGAACTATCCGAAGATCGATTTCAACGACCTCTATTATTATGCGGCTCCCAAGGGCCAGACCGGCCCGATGTCGATCGACGACGTCGATCCGGAGCTGTTGAAGGTTTATGAGAAGCTCGGCATTCCCTTGCGCGAACAGGAAATGCTGGCCGGCGTGCAGAAACCCAGGATCGCCGTCGATGCGGTGTTCGATTCGGTCTCGGTCGTCACCACCTTCAAGGAAGAACTGAAGAAAGCCGGCGTGATCTTCATGTCGATTTCGGAGGCGGTGCGTGAGCATCCGGATCTGGTGAAGAAGTATCTGGGCTCGGTCGTGCCGACGACGGACAATTTCTATGCAACGCTGAACGCCGCCGTCTTCACCGACGGATCCTTCGTCTTCGTGCCGAAGGGCGTTCGCTGCCCGATGGAGCTCTCGACCTATTTCCGCATCAATGAAAAGGGCACCGGCCAGTTCGAGCGCACGCTGATCATCTGTGAGGATGGCGCCTACGTCTCCTATCTCGAAGGCTGCACGGCGCCGCAGCGCGACGAAAACCAGCTGCATGCGGCCGTGGTCGAGCTGGTTGCGCTTGACGATGCCGAGATCAAGTATTCGACGGTGCAGAACTGGTATCCGGGCGACAAGGACGGCAAGGGCGGCATCTACAACTTCGTCACCAAGCGCGGAGATTGCCGCGGCAAGAACTCGAAGATTTCGTGGACACAGGTCGAGACCGGGTCTGCCATCACCTGGAAATATCCGTCCTGCATCCTGCGCGGCGACGGTTCGCGCGGCGAGTTTTACTCGATCGCCGTCTCGAACGGCTATCAGCAGATCGACAGCGGCACGAAGATGATCCATCTTGGCAAAAACACGTCAAGCCGCATCGTCTCCAAGGGTATCGCGGCGGGCTTCTCGGAAAATACCTATCGCGGCCAGGTTTCGGCCCACCGCAAGGCGACGAACACGCGCAACTTCACCCAGTGCGACAGCCTGCTGATCGGCAACAAGTGCGGCGCCCACACGGTGCCCTATATCGAGGCGAAGAATTCCACCGCGCAGTTCGAACACGAAGCGACGACGTCGAAGATTTCCGAGGACCAGCTGTTCTACTGCCTGCAGCGCGGCATTCCGACGGAAGCGGCGATCGCGCTCATCGTCAATGGCTTCGTCAAGGAGGTCATCCAGGAACTGCCGATGGAATTTGCGGTCGAGGCGCAGAAGCTGATCAGCATCTCGCTGGAGGGTTCGGTCGGCTGATTGCCGGCGCGAAGATTTTTGAGAGGATTTTCGGGCGTCAAACGTTATCATTCCAGCCAAGCAGAAACCGGTTGGAAAGGCACGCCGATGGACCCCCTTAATCTTGCATACTACGCCGTTGTTTGCGGTGGACTGGCAGCGTATTCGCCACACGTTCCGAACGTGGCGGTCCGCACGGCAGTGGGCCTCGGCCTCGGCGGCCTGTCCGCCAGCCTGCTGCCCGTCGTCCACTGGGTGCTGGGCGTGTGACTGACTGAATTAAGATCGGGCGCTCAGCGCCCTGCGGCTGGAATCAAGCTGTGTACAAAATTGAAATATTAGGCAAGTTCTGCGTTCAGAACATGTCGTTGTATTCTAAGGGCGGAATGCAATATTTCTCGTGGGGGATCGTTGGTTAATGATGGACGATGAAAGAACCACTTTCTTCGATGAACTACCGGAAGATAATGAGTACGCTTTCTTGATTTATAGCCGAAAGCTGCGATCCGACGTTGTTCATTTTGACAATGATGGAGATCCCACGGCAGAGAGTATTCGGCTGTACCGTAGCCGGTTGGTGCAAGCTGCTGAAGTATTTGATCTTTCCGGCCATATGCGTGATGTCGTAGTCGATGTTGTGGCGCCCAACAGCTTCGCTGAAGCTAGAGCTTATTTGTCTGCCGTAGATGGCCTGTATGATCTGAAAATGCTTCGGGAATCTAGGAAAAAGTACTCAGAAATTTTCGATTCGGTTGAGATAAGGACTGAGTATAAAGAGCAAATCCGAACTCTTATTGGTAAGATCAAGGGCAAGATTGATGTAGCAAATATTGAAGCTGAAAAAAGGGATAGTCTATTTGCTAAGTTAAATGCTTTTTTAGGCGAGCTGGATCAGGAGCGCACCAAACTTTCCGCTCTGACGGCTGCTTTCGTACAGATTAGTGGGGCAGTGGGAGAATCTGCCGAGAAACTTGAACCAGCTGTGGCGCTTTTTGAGCGCATCATGAAGGCCATCGGGTTAGGCAGTAAAGAAATGCGTGGTTTGCCAAAGACGGCAGAAGAGCAGAGGCGGTTACCTCCGCCGGAACAAATTGACGAACAGAAAGAATAAAGATGCTTGAAATCAAGAACCTTCATGCCCGTATCGCCGAAGACGGCACCGAGATCATCAAGGGGCTGAACCTGACGGTGAAGGCGGGGGAAGTGGCTGCCATCATGGGGCCGAACGGCTCCGGCAAGTCGACGCTGTCCTACATCCTCTCGGGCCGCACCGATTATGAGGTGACCGAGGGCGATATCCTCTACAATGGCGAAAGCATTCTGGAGCTGGATGCGTCCGAGCGCGCCGCCAAGGGCATCTTTCTTGCCTTCCAGTATCCGGTCGAAATTCCCGGCGTCGCCACCATGCAGTTCCTGAAGGTGGCGCTGAACGAGCAGCGCAAGTATCGCGGCGAGCCTGAATTGACCACGCCTGATTTCATCCGCAAGGTCAGGCAAGCCTCTGCCGAGCTGCAGATCAACTTCGAGATGCTGAAGCGGCCGCTCAACGTCGGCTTTTCCGGCGGCGAGAAGAAGCGGGCGGAAATCCTGCAGATGGCGCTGCTGGAGCCAAAACTCTGCATTCTCGACGAGACCGACAGCGGCCTTGACATCGATGCGCTGAAGATCGTGGCCGACGGCGTCAATGCGCTGCGGTCTCCCGATCGCGCCGTCATCGTCATCACCCACTATCAGCGCCTGCTCGAATATATCGTGCCCGACAGCGTCCACGTCCTCTACAAGGGTCAGGTCATCAAGAGCGGCGACAAGTCGCTGGCGCTTGAGCTGGAAGCCAATGGTTACGCCGAGATCATCGGCGCAGCCGCCTGAGGCGGGAACGGAGACTTTCTGTGATGAACATTCAGGCGGATATCAAGATGACGGCGGCCGAAACGGCGCTTATCGATGCCTATGACAGCCAGTTGGGCGACCTGCCCGGCGATGGTGCCGTTCTTTCGGTGCGCGACGGCCTGCTCTACGATTTGAAGACGCAAGGCTTGCCGACACGGCGGCTGGAGGCCTGGCACTACACGGACTTGCGTTCGCTCTTGCGCGCCGTGCCGGCCATCGAGCCCTCGGCCTTTGCCGAAAAGGTCGATCCGCTGGTGCGGGGCTCGACGGTGCTGTCGGTGCTGAACGGCAGGGCTGACAGGCGTTTGCCGTCCGCTGGTTTTTCCGTGGCCTCGTTTCAGGCGAGCCTCACGGACGGCTCAGTTGCGCCGTCGCTTGCCATCCGCGGCGATGACGATGCCATCGGCCGGATCAATGGCAGCCTGGTGCGCGACGGTTTTATGCTCGATTTCCCGGATGGGCTTGAACTGGAAGCGCCGGTGGAGCTGCAGGTTGTGCAGAGTGCCGGCCAGGCGCACACGCGCTTTCCGATCTCCTTCGGCGCCGGCGTCAAGGCGACGGTGATCGAGCGGCACTTGTCGGTCAAGGATGATGCCAGCTTCGTGTCCACGGTCAGCGACCTGACGGTCGGCGATGGGGCGGAGGTGACCTGGGTCATCCTGCAGCAGCAGGGTGCCGCCGACACGCATCTCGGCCAGATCAAGATCACGCTCGGCGCCAACGTCAATTTCAAGCTGTTCATCCTGAATGCCGGCGGCAAGCTGGTGCGGCAGGAGATTCACGCGGTGGTGGCTGGCGAGGGCACGCAGCTGACCCTGCGCGGCATCAACCTGCTCGGCGGCGACACGCACACGGACGTGACCTTTACGCTCGGCCACAACGTGCCGCACACGAGTTCGACGGAAGTCATCCGCAACGTCGTGTTCGACCGGGCCAAGGGCGTGTTTCAGGGCCAGATCCGGGTTGCGCCGGATGCGCAGAAGACCGACGCGAAAATGTCGTGCAACACGCTGCTTCTCTCCGACGAGGCGGATTTCTCCGCCAAGCCGGAGCTGGAAATCTATGCCGACGATGTTCAGTGCGGCCATGGCGCGACCGTCATCGATATCAACGACACGCACCTGTATTACTTGAAGGCGCGCGGCATTCCGGAAAACATCGGCCGGGCGATGCTCGTCAATGCTTTCGTTGCCGAAATCGTCGAAGAGCTGGAAAACGAGGCGCTGGTCGAAACGCTGGAAGAGATCGTCTCGACCTGGCTCGCCAAACACGCCTGATTGGATATTCGCATGGACCATGCCGTTCCGAACCCGGCCTATGACGTCGAGGCGATCCGCCGGGATTTTCCGATCCTGTCGCGGACCGTCTACGGCAAGCCGCTGGTCTATCTCGACAACGGCGCGTCGGCGCAGAAGCCGCAATCGGTGATCGACGCGATTTCGCACGCCTATTCTAACGAATATGCCAATGTGCATCGCGGCCTGCATTTCCTTTCGAATGCGGCCACGGACGCCTATGAGGCGTCGCGCGAAAAAGTGCGCCGGTTCCTCAATGCGCCGTCGGTCGACAACATCATCTTCACCAAGTCCTCGACCGAGGCGATCAACACGGTTGCCTACGGTTATGGCATGCCGAAGCTCGGCGAGGGCGACGAGATCGTCATTTCGATCATGGAGCACCATTCCAACATCGTGCCCTGGCATTTCATCCGCGAGCGGCAGGGCGCCAAGCTGGTCTGGGCGCCGGTCGATGACGAGGGCGTCTTGCACATCGACGATTTCGTCAAATGCCTGACGGATCGCACCAAGCTGATCGCCATCACACAGATGTCGAACGCGCTCGGCACCGTTGTCGATGTCAAGGAAATCTGCCGGATCGCGCGCGAGCGCGGCATTCCGGTGCTGGTCGATGGCAGTCAGGGCGCTGTGCACCTGCCTGTCGATGTGCAGGATATCGACTGCGACTGGTATGTTATGACCGGCCACAAGCTTTACGGCCCGTCCGGCATCGGCGTGCTTTACGGCAAGACCGAACGGCTGATGGAGATGCGGCCATTCATGGGCGGTGGCGAGATGATCGTCGACGTGTCGGAAGATGCCGTCACCTACAATGATCCGCCGCATCGGTTCGAGGCCGGAACGCCGCCCATCGTGCAGGCGATCGGGCTCGGCTATGCCCTCGACTATATGGAGAATATCGGCCGGGCTGCCATTGCCGCGCATGAGGCGGATCTGAAGGCTTATGCGGAGGAGCGCCTGCGGGCCATCAATTCGCTCAGGATCATCGGCAATGCGCCGGGCAAGGGGGCGATCTTCTCCTTCGAGCTCGAAGGCATCCATGCGCATGACGTGTCTATGGTGATCGACCGGGCAGGGGTGGCGGTGCGCGCCGGTACCCATTGCGCCCAGCCGCTCTTGAAACGCTTCGGCGTCACCTCCACATGCCGTGCATCCTTCGGTCTTTACAACACGCGTGCCGAGGTTGACGTTCTGGCCGATGCGCTCGACCATGCCCGCAAATTTTTCGCTTGAAGGAGGTCTCTCATGAGCCTTGATACGTCAGAAGAAAAGATCGACGTCCGCGAGGGCATCGTTCAGTCGTCCATTCCTGCCGATGAACTGGCGCGCCTCAGCGACGATATCATCTCGGCGCTGAAGACGGTCTATGATCCTGAAATTCCAGCCGATATCTTTGAACTCGGGCTGATCTACAAGATCGACATCGAGGATGACCGGATGGTCAAGATCAACATGACGCTGACGGCACCCGGTTGCCCGGTTGCCGGCGAAATGCCGGGCTGGGTGGAGAATGCCGTAGCCTCCGTCGAAGGCGTGCAGGGCGTCGAGGTCGCGATGACGTTTGATCCGCCATGGACGCCGGACCGCATGTCGGAAGAGGCGCAGATCGCCGTCGGCTGGTACTGATCTGCCGTCGCAGCGATATTGATCCGTTAACGCTGCGGTACTACATTTGATTCTGGCAGCGTCAGGCCTTGAACCTGATCGCACAAGGAGAAGAAGCCGATGGGCTTTGCAGTCATGACACTCAGCGATGCAGCCGCAGGCCGCGTCAAGGCGATCGTCGAAAATGCCGGCATGGACGCGCTGGGCATCCGGGTCGGCATCAAGAAGGGCGGCTGCGCGGGCATGGAATATGCCATCGACATGGTCACCGAGGCCAATGCCAAGGACGACCTGATCGAGCATGACGGCGCCCGGGTCTGGGTCGCGCCCGAGGCGGTTCTCTATCTGCTCGGCACGCGCATGGACTTCGAAGTGACGACGCTGCGTTCCGGCTTTACCTTCAACAACCCCAACCAGACGTCTGCCTGCGGCTGCGGCGAATCGGTCGAGCTGAAGCCCGCCGATCTGGCGGCTCTTGCCGCACGCGGCGACGCTGTGGTCCGCGCCAGCTGATCGCGAAAGAATTACCTCAAAGATAGAATTGAGCGCCTGAAGCGCGCCGCAGTGACCCGTGCGTGGGTTCACGCGGCGCGCTCTGGGCAAACCGGGCGATGGGGGCGTCGCAGCCCGGTTTTACGGGGCTGTCAGGTTTCGCTCTGCTCGAGCGCGCTTTCTGCCTTTGCACTCACCTTGGCGTGCTCAACCCGAAATTGTCCGATGTCGGAGAGCGTCTGGTTGTGGGTATCAACCAGCGAGGTTGTGCTTTCGTTGATGTTCTTCAACTGGATGAGCAGATCTTGGGAGGATTGCTGGCTTTTTTCCAGCAGAATGCCGAAGGTGGCATTGTGCTCTATTCCCAAATCGGCAGCGCTTACAAGGGGCTGGTCGGCCGAGGTGGCCGAAGACTGGCCGGCGCCAAAAGCCGGGTTCTGCATCGGCGGCGCCTTCGATTTCTTCCAACTTCCGAATAACGCGCTCGAGACCATGTACAACCTCCAGTAAGATTATTAGCGGTTCCTTACTATCGATAGGGCAGTTTGAATTGAGTGTATAGGTTTATACCTGTGTTTTTGCTAAATTTTAGATTGTAGTCCCGCTACCGGTTGTGCGGAAAAATGGCCGGTTTTCCCCGGCGTTTTTTTCTGCTTTTATATCTGCTCTTGAAGGGAGGCGGGAATTCATCAACATGCCGCTGATGCAGAACCACATTGTCACGGCCCTGTTCGACAGCTTTCCCGATCCGGTCATTGTCGCCAGCCCTGCAAAGGTGATCGCTGAGGCCAACGACGCGGCCTGCCAGCAATTCGGATATGCCCGCGAGGAGCTGCTGGGGCAGCCGGTCCGCTTCATCTACGCATCCGATGCGGAATACGATCTCTGCCTGAACAAACGGTCGATGACTGCGGATGCAGGCTCGACGGTCGAGTCCGTCTACGCTTTCACAAGGAAAGACCAGTCGGTCTTTACCGGCCGTTTCCGCTCGACCCAGGTGTTCGATGACAACGGCAATCCGGATGGTTTCATCGGCGTCATTCATGATATCTCCGCCTCGCTGGAGCGCGACATGGAACACAGGCGCGTTCGCGACATTCTCGATGCGGCGCTGCAGGCGGTGCCCGAAGGCTTTGCAGTGTTCGATCAATCGGAGCGTCTTGTCGTGTTCAACGAGGCCTACCGGAAGGTCTGCGGCCCTGCCGGTCCTCACATTCAGATCGGCATGCTTGCCGAGGACATTCTCATGCTCGGCTATCGGGGCGGGCACTATACGGAGGCCCGGCCCGGGGACCCGGGTGCCGAGGCGTGGCTGGCAGGACGGCTGGAGGATTTCCGCAATCCGACATCGGACATGCTGGTCTTTCCTTATGGCGACGGCCGCTGGCTTCGCGCCGAAAATCTCCGAACCGATGATGGCAACACGGTGGTGTTGCGCATCGACGTCACGGAGCTGAAACAGACAGAGATCGCGCTCAGCCGGCAGAAGCTCGAATATGTCTCGCTTGTGCAAAACCTCCCCGACCTGATCACGCGCATATCGCGGGACAAGCGCTATACGTTCGTCAACGACAATTACGCCCAGTTCATGAAGCTGACGGCCGAGGAGCTGGTGGGAAAGCCGTTTCTCGATTTCGTACCGGCCGCCGACCGGCGCCGGGTGTCGGCTGTTCTCGACACGCTGTCCCGGGAGGAGCCGATGGTGACGGCCGAGCAGCGGCGTATTCTCGCCGACGGCAGCGAGTTCTGGATCTTCTGGTTGAATATCGCCATCTTCGACGGCGACGATCTGGTCGAGTTCGTCACGGTCGGGCGGGACGTGACCAAGCTCAAGCAGCAGCAGGCCCGCATCGAGCATCAAAGGGTCGAGCTTGAACGCAAGAACGAGGCGCTCAACCAATTCACCGGAACCGTCTCCCACGACCTCAAAGCACCGCTGCGGCATATTTCCATGTTTTCCGAAATGATCGTTGATGACATCAACAACAAGCAGTTCGGCGAGGTGGCCATGTATGCCGGGCATTTGCGGCAGAGCGCGCGCCGCATGGATCAGCTGATCGAAAGCCTGTTGGAATATTCGCAGATTGCCTATGAAATCGAAAATCTCAAACCGGTGCGGCTTTTCGATCTGGTTGCAGATGCCCTCGTTGATCTCGACAGCTACATTCGCGATACGGATGCCAAGATCGTCATCGACAATATGCCCTCGCTTCATGGGGACGCCGAGCTTCTGAAGCGGCTGGTGCAGAACCTGGTCGGCAATGCGATCAAGTACCGGCGCCCGGGCTTAGCTCCGGTCGTGCGAATCTATGGCAACGAAACCGACACGGCCGTGCACCTCTATATCGAGGACAACGGCATCGGCATCGATCCGCGTTTCGCTGAAAAGATCTTCGACGTCTTCCAGCGTCTGCATCGGGACGAAACGGTTTATGCGGGCACTGGGATCGGGCTGGCGCTGGCAAAAAGGATTGTTGAGAGCCACAACGGCACGATCTCACTTGACACGAGCTTCTCCGGAGGCGCACGATTTGTCATTGTTTTTCCAAAGAAACTGTTTGCGGGCAGAAGGAAATACGAGTTGTGACAGGCAGATATCGAAAACTGCTCGTCGTCGATGATGATCCGGTCGATGCAAAATTTGTCGTACGCGCCTTTTCAAACGTGTCGGGTCAGCTGCACATTACCCATGTGGACGATGCCGACACGGCGACGAGCCGCCTGGAAGTCGAGCGTTTCGACTACATCCTGCTCGACATCAACATGCCGGGCATCGACGGCATGGAACTGCTGCGGCGCATTCGCAGCAACGGTCCGACGGCGCTGACCCCTGTCATCATGCTGACCTCGTCGATGAACCAGAACGATGTGTTCCGGGCCTACGAGTCCGGGGCGAACGCCTACGCCGTCAAACCATCGTCGATCACCGGCTACAAGCGCTTTGCCGAAGGCTTTGCCAGCTTCTGGATCGATGTCGCGATTGCACCCAGCCGGCACTGACGCCGGCATTTATCTGGTAACGACGGCATGAAAAAGGGGGCTTTCACCCCCTTCATCCTGTTCGCTTTATTCTGCCGCTTCGGCATAATCCTCCAGCGGCGGGCAGGTGCAGACAAGGTTGCGGTCGCCGAAGACATTGTCGACGCGGTTGACCGGTGACCAGTATTTGTCGACGCGGAAGGCGCCCGGCGGATAGCACGCCTGTTCGCGGCTGTAGGGCCGGTCCCAGTCGCCGACAAGATCCTCCACCGTATGCGGTGCGTTTTTCAGAGGGTTGTTGGTGCGGTCCATCCGGCCCTCCTCGATGGCGCGGGCTTCCTCGCGGATGGCCAGCATGGCATCGCAGAACCGGTCGAGTTCGGCCTTGGTTTCCGATTCGGTCGGCTCGATCATCAGCGTGCCGGCCACCGGCCAGCTCATGGTCGGCGCGTGGAAGCCGCAATCGATGAGGCGCTTGGCGACATCATCGACCGTGACGCCGGCACTGTCGACCAGCGGACGGGTGTCGATGATGCATTCGTGGGCAACGCGGCCCTTGGCGGACTTGTAGAGAACATCGTAAGCGCCCTTCAGCCGGGCGGCGATGTAGTTGGCGTTGAGGATCGCCACCTTGGTTGCCTGTGTCAGGCCTTCGCCGCCCATCATCAGGCAGTAGCTCCAGGAGATCGGCAGGATCGAGGCTGAGCCAAAAGGAGCTGCCGAGACCGCGCCATCGCCGCCGTCCGTGGCGGGGTGGCCGGGCAGGTAGGGTGCCAGGTGCGCCTTGACGCCGATCGGTCCCATGCCGGGACCGCCGCCGCCATGGGGTATACAGAAGGTCTTGTGCAGGTTCAGGTGGCTGACGTCGGAGCCGATGTCGCCGGGACGGGCAAGACCGACCATGGCGTTCATGTTGGCGCCGTCGAGATAGACCTGGCCGCCGTGTTGATGAACGATCTCGCAGACCTCGCGGACATTCTCCTCGAACACGCCGTGCGTCGAGGGGTAGGTGATCATGCAGCAGGAGAGATTGGCCGTATGTTGCTCCGCTTTGGCGCGGAAATCGGCCATGTCGATATCGCCGTTGTCCGAGACCTTGACGACCACGACCTTCATGCCGGCCATCTGGGCGGAGGCCGGGTTGGTGCCGTGCGCCGAGGTCGGGATCAGGCAGACGTCGCGGTGGGTGTCGCCATTGGCCAGGTGATAGGCACGGATGGTCAGCAGGCCGGCGTATTCGCCCTGCGCGCCCGAGTTCGGCTGCATCGAGATCGCGTCATAACCTGTCACGGCGCAGAGCTTGTCGGAGAGGTCGTCGATCATGTGTTTGTAGCCCAGCGCCTGATCGGCCGGAACGAAGGGATGGATTTCAGCGAACTCCGGCCAGGTGATCGGCAGCATTTCGGCCGTGGCGTTGAGCTTCATCGTGCAGGAGCCGAGCGGGATCATCGAGCGGTCGAGCGCCAGGTCGCGGTCCGACAGTCGGCGAATATAGCGCGTCATCTCGCTTTCGGCCCGATTCATGTGGAAGATCGGGTGGGTGAGATAGGCGCTGGTGCGCAGCAGTGCTTCCGGCAGCCGATATCCGGGCTCGAATTCTTCGGTCCGGAAATTGCCGCCAAAAGCCGTCCAGACGGCTTCGAGCGTGACCGGACGCGAGCGTTCGTCAAGGCTGATGCCGATGCGGGTTTCACCGATCTTGCGCAGGTTGACGCCTTCCGAGACAGCGGTCTTCAGAATGATGCCCTGCAGCTTGCCGACATCGACGGTGATCGTGTCGAAGAACACGTCCGGCTCGACCTTATAGCCAAGTTTTTCCAGACCCATGGCGAGGCGAACGGTCTTCTGGTGGACGCTCTGGGCGATCGCCTTGATGCCCTGTGGGCCGTGGAAGACGGCGTACATCGACGCCATGACGGCAAGCAGCACCTGCGCCGTGCAGATGTTCGAGGTCGCCTTTTCGCGGCGGATGTGCTGCTCGCGGGTCTGCAGCGACAGGCGGTAGGCGCGGTTGCCGCGCTGGTCGACGGAGACGCCGACGAGACGTCCGGGCATGGAGCGCTTGTAGGCATCCTTGACGGCCATATAGGCGGCATGCGGGCCGCCGTAGCCGACGGGTACCCCAAACCGCTGGCTGCAGCCGATGGCGATGTCGGCGTTCATGTCGCCGGGCGATTTCAACAGTACCAGCGCCAGCGGATCGGCGGCGATGACCGCGATGGCGCCCTGTTCGTGCAGCTTTGCAATGATGCCGGTGAAATCGTGCACATGGCCGTAGGTGCCGGGATACTGGAAGATGGCCCCGAAGACGGCCGACGCATTGAGATCCTCGAACGGATTGCCGATCAGCACCTCCCAGCCGAGCGGTTCGGCGCGGGTCTTCAGGAGCGCGATGGTCTGCGGATGGCAGTTCTCATCGACGAAGAAGGCGGATTTCTTGGCCTTGGCGACACGTTCCGCCATGGCCATGGCTTCGGCCGCCGCAGTGGCTTCGTCGAGCAGGGAGGCATTGGCGACATCGAGGCCGGTGAGGTCGCACACCATGGTCTGGTAGTTCAGCAACGCCTCAAGGCGGCCCTGGCTGATTTCCGGCTGATAGGGCGTGTAGGCCGTGTACCAGGCCGGGCTTTCGAGAATGTTGCGCTGGATGACCGGCGGGGTAATGGTGCCGTAATAGCCCTGGCCGATCAGCGAGACCAGCGCCTTGTTGCGGTTGGCGGTGTCGCGCATCTTGTCGAGCGCCTCGCGCTCGGTCATCGGCGCGCCCCATTCCAGCGGCTTGGTCTGGCGGATGGAGGCTGGCACCGTGTCGTCGATCAGGGCGTCGAGACTGGCGTATCCCAGAAGCTTCAGCATTGCCGTCATTTCGGCCGGCGAGGGGCCGATGTGGCGGCGGTTGGCGAAGTCGTAGGGCTTGTAGTCGGTGAAGGTGAAGTCGGTCGGCATGGCCATTACGCAATCAGCTCCTGATAGGCCGCTTCGTCGAGGAGAGCGTTGGCGGCGGAGGGATCGGAGAGTTTCAGCTTGAAGAACCAGCCGGCACCCTGCGGGTCGCTGTTGACCAGCGACGGATCGGCGACGATCGCCTGGTTGCTTTCGACGATCTCGCCGTCAAGCGGACAATAGACGTCGGAGGCAGCCTTGACCGATTCGACCGTTGCGGCCGTATCGCCCTTGGCAAAGGCGCTGCCGGATGCCGGCAGTTCGACAAAGACCAGATCGCCCAGCTGTTCGACGGCATGGTTGGTGATGCCGACGGTCGCAACGCCATCTTCGATCTTCAGCCATTCGTGTTCATCGGTAAATTTCAGCATCTCTGGTCCTCAGCGTTTGTAGGTGGGTGTGACGAAGGGAAGGGCGGCGACGGTGACGGGCAGGAATTTTCCGCGCACGCCGGCATAAAGGGCTGTTCCGGCCTGCTTGTAGGCGCTGTCGACGTAGCCCATGGCAACAGGGCCATCGAAACTCGGGCCGAACCCGCCTGATGTGACCGTGCCTGCGGGGATCGTGCCTTCGGCATCGGCAAACAGTTCGGCGCCACCGCGCACGGGGGCCTTGCCGTCCGGCTTCAGGCCGACCCGGCGGCGGGATGCACCCTGTGCAAACTGTTCGAGAATGGGGCCCGCACCTGGGAAACCACCTTCGCGAGCCCCCCCGGCGCGGCGGGCCTTCTGCATGGCCCATTCCAGACCGGCCTCGACCGGTGTCGTCGTCTGGTCGATGTCATTGCCATAGAGACACAGGCCGGCCTCGAGCCGCAGCGAATCGCGCGCGCCGAGGCCGATCGGCATGACGTCCGGGTGTTCCAGCAGCCGCTTGACGACATCTTCGGCCTGATCGGCGGGAATGGAGATTTCGAACCCGTCTTCGCCACTGTAGCCGGACCGCGAGACGATGCAGGCGACGTCGTGGAGGTCGGCACCCTGCACATCCATGAAGCGCATGGCGGCGACATCGGCCCAGAGTTCGGCCAGCACGGTTTCGGCGCGCGGCCCCTGCAGGGCGATCAGCGCCCGGTCTTCGAGCAGGACAACATCGCAACTGGCCGAGAGGTGTTTTTGCAGATGGGCGACATCATTCTCCTTGCAGGAAGCATTGACGACGAGGAAGAGGTGGTCGCCGCGATTGGCGATCATCAGATCATCGAGAATGCCGCCGTCCTCTTTGGTGAAGAGGCCGTAACGCTGGCGTCCCTCGCCGAGACCGAGGATATCGACGGGCACGAGGGTTTCGAGCGCGAGGGCCGCATCCTCGATCTTGCCGGATTTTGGCGTGATCGTGACCTGGCCCATGTGCGAGACATCAAAAAGCCCGGCGGCATTGCGGGTGTGGAGGTGTTCCTTGAACACGCCGGCCGGATACTGCACCGGCATGTCGTAACCGGCGAATGGCACCATACGCGCACTCAAGGAGAGGTGCAGGGCATGCAGCGGTGTAGTCTTGAGGGATTGGTGGTCGTCCACAATAGGCCTCCAGTCTTGGCGCTCGCGCACCGGCTCATCTTTGGGCGCAGGTCATGCGCCGTACAATCGAGCCCCCTCTGTCCGTTTGCCTGAGATTGTTATCCCGTCGGCGGGTTCTTTCGTTTCAGAAAGAGCCTCTCTCCAGAGTCTGTCGGCACCTTGATGGTCCTTTTGCCTGAGAGTTTCCGGGGCGGTTGCTCCTTCGGCACCGGCATGCGACCCAACGGCCAACACCAGCTTCTCCCAACAAGGTTGGCCCCAGATAACGGCGCTGGTCGTATCTTGGCAAGAGCTAAATGTCGCTTGCGCGCACATTTTTGTCGCGCAGCGGAGGGGAGGTTATCGCGGCGCCGGAATGTCGGTGAACATGTCGTCGAGCAAATCCGAGCGCGTTGGATCGTCCTCATGGACCGAAGGCTCTTCGGCGGGTGCGGTTTCCGGGCTGTTTTCGAGATAGCGGCTGATGGCCTGACCGGCCGTGCCCTGCGGCAAGTGGTCGTGCGTGCTCATGAACATCAACGACGGTGAGGCCGTGCGCAGCCGGGCGACCTTGCGCGGTGACAGTTCGGCGCGGGCAGGCGTTTCAACGTCGAGCAGGGTGATCGCTTCCTCGATGGCGGAATCGCCCGACGTTCGCTGAGACGGTTTGACCGCCTGCGATGCATAGGCCGCCGTGGTGGCGGACATGGTGACGACATCGACCATGAGCTGGTTCCGGAGTGACTGTTCCCAGAGAATAACCCACGGCGCTTTCGCCCAAATGAAAGCCGGTCCCTTGATTTTATTCGAACTTTAGCGATGTGGAGAATGGGGCGGCGGCGCCTGCGCGGCCCGGACTTGCATTGAGCGGTCAAACGTTGCAAAGAGCAGCCGTCCGGCCATCAGAGACCTTTCATGATCGCATCGCAGAGAACCGCCCGCCCGCTCGATCATCTGGTGCTGCCGGTTGCGACACTCGCAGTAGCGCGCATCCGGCTCAGCCAGCTGGGGTTCACGGTCGCTGCCGATGCACAGCATCCATTCGGTACGGAAAATGCCTGCGTTTTCTTCGCCGACAAGACCTATCTGGAGCCCTTGAGTGTCGCCAGCCAAGAAGCCTGTGACGCTGCCTGTCTGGCCGGAAACATGTTCGTGGCGCGCGACCGGGCCTTCCGGTTTCGGCGGGGCGAGGAGGGGTTGTCCGCCATCGTTCTGGGAACCAGCGACGCGCTGGCCGACCACGACGCCTTCAAGGCAAGCGGCGTTTCGGGCGGCGACATTGTCGAATTCTCGCGCTCGATGGTCCTGCCGGATGGTACGACCGGAACCGGCAGCTTCCGGCTGGCCTTCGCGGCCGACCTTCGGTCGCCGGATTTCTTTTTCTTCAGCTGCCAGCGCATCCAGTCGCTCCCATCCGATCGCGCAGCGCTCGAGCGCCATGACAATGGCGTGCTTGGTTTGAGTAACGTCTCTCTTTCCGAGCCCAATCCATCCGATTTTCAAGGATTTATCGAAGAGGCAGTCGATGGCGCGGCCGTTTCCCTGCCATCCACCGGCATGGAGATCGTCACGGCAAACGGCGTCAGGATCGCCGTGCTGAATCCGGCGGGCATGCTGGAAAATTTCGGCAAGCGGACTTCGACCCATGCGCGTGGCCTGCGCGGCCGGGCCGTCACGTTCAAGGTTGGCGATCTGGCCATGACAGAGCGCCTTTTTGCTGCCAATGGCATCGACTACATCAGACAAAACGAACGCCTTCTCGTCCCGGAGGCTCCGGGGCAGGGCGTCATTTTCGCATTCGGAGAATAGTATGGAAACCAATGCAAGGGTTGTCGCGGGCGAGGGTGCTCGACAGGTCGTCTTTTCGCAGAAGGAACGGCTGACGCTGATCGCCGGCCCCTGTCAGATGGAAAGTCGCGAGCATGCCTTCATGATCGCCGGTACGCTCGTCGACCTGTGCACATCGCTCGGCATGGGGCTCGTCTACAAGTCGTCCTTCGACAAGGCCAACCGCACCTCGATCGGCGGCAAGCGCGGCATCGGCATCGACAAGGCGCTCAGCATCTTCCTCGATCTCAAGACGGAATTTGGTTTTCCGGTTCTGACCGATATCCACACCGAAGAGCAGTGCGGCCTCGTGGCCCCGGTCGTCGATATCCTGCAGATCCCGGCCTTCCTGTCGCGCCAAACCGATCTTCTGGTCGCAGCCGCCAAGACGGGCCGGGTCATCAACGTCAAAAAGGGCCAGTTTCTGGCGCCCTGGGACATGAAGAACGTGCTCGCCAAATTCACCGAAAGCGGCAACCCAAACGTGCTTCTGTGCGAGCGCGGCGCCTCCTTCGGCTACAACACGCTGGTGTCCGACATGCGCTCGCTGCCGATCATGGCGTCGCTCGGCGCGCCTGTTGTCTTCGATGCCACCCATTCCGTGCAGCAGCCGGGGGGGCAGGGCGGCTCTTCCGGCGGCCAGCGCGAATTCGTCGAGACGCTGGCCCGCGCCGCCGTTGCCGTCGGTGTCGCCGGCGTGTTCATCGAGACGCATGAGGACCCCGACAATGCGCCGTCCGACGGGCCGAACATGGTGCATCTGAAAGACATGCCGCGCCTGCTTGAGACGCTTCTGGCCTTCGACGCGGTCGCCAAGCGCTGAGCGTGAATTTTTCGTGACGCGGGCTGCGGCGCAGGTCTTTGCCGCCGCCCGCCATTGTAATTTCCAGCCCATCAATTATGACAGGCTAAAGCAACTCCACCGACATCCAGCCAGCAGGGAAGAGATCATGACTGCAATCATCGACATCATCGGACGCGAAATTCTCGACAGCCGTGGCAACCCGACCGTCGAAGTCGACGTCTATCTCGAAGATGGCAGCTTCGGCCGTGCTGCCGTTCCGTCGGGCGCCTCCACCGGCGCCCATGAAGCCGTCGAACTGCGCGACGGCGGCAAGCGTTATCTCGGCAAGGGCGTCGAAAAGGCCGTGGCTGCGGTCAACGGTGAAATCTTCGAAGCGGTCGGCGGTCTCGAGGCCGAAGACCAGATCCTCATCGACCAGGCAATGATCGAACTTGACGGCACGCCGAACAAGGCACGTCTCGGCGCCAACGCCATTCTCGGCGTGTCGCTCGCCGTGTCGAAGGCGGCTGCCGTTGCTGCGGGCCTGCCGCTCTACCGCTACATCGGCGGCCCGAACGCCCGCCTGCTGCCGGTTCCGATGATGAACATCATCAACGGCGGCGCGCATGCCGACAATCCGATCGATTTCCAGGAATTCATGATCGTTCCGGTCGGCGCCGATACGGTGCGTGACGCCGTGCGCATGGGCTCGGAAGTGTTCCACACGCTGAAGAAGCAGCTGTCTGCCGATGGCCACAACACCAATGTCGGCGACGAAGGCGGCTTTGCGCCGGGTCTGGCGTCTGCTCCTGCGGCCCTCGACTTCATCATGAAGTCGATCGAGAAGGCCGGCTACCGTCCGGGCGAAGACATGTTCATCGCGCTCGATTGCGCCGCGACCGAATTCTTCAAGGACGGCAAATATGTGCTCGAAGGCGAAGGCCGCACGCTTGAGCCGGACGCCATGGCCGAATACCTGGCCGAACTTGCTGCGAAGTATCCGATTTTCTCGATCGAAGACGGCATGGCCGAAGACGACTGGGACGGCTGGAAGACACTGACGGGTCTGGCCGGCAACAAGTGCCAGCTGGTCGGCGACGATCTTTTCGTCACCAACTCGTCGCGCCTGCGCGACGGTATCAAGATGGGCGTCGCCAATTCGATCCTCGTCAAGGTCAACCAGATCGGCTCGCTGTCGGAAACGCTGGATGCCGTCGAGACCGCGCACAAGGCCAGCTACTCGGCCGTCATGTCGCACCGCTCCGGCGAAACCGAAGATGCGACGATCGCCGATCTCGCCGTTGCCACCAACTGCGGTCAGATCAAGACCGGTTCGCTGGCCCGCTCCGACCGCACCGCAAAGTACAACCAGCTGATCCGCATCGAGGAGCAGCTCGGACCGCAGGCAAAATACGCCGGCCGTTCGATCCTGCGTGGCTGATAAGCCTTAAATCTTCGGGGTTTGTCCCCGTGGTTTCAAACCCGTTTCCAGCGCTGGAGGCGGGTTTTTGCGTATGGTCAACCATCGGTTAATCAATCCGCGTTACCTTTGTTTTTGAGTAGTGCGTTACAGGACATGCGTATGTGGACCAAGCATCATAAGAAACGGAAACTCGGGCGTTTCGTCCTTCCGATCATCACCATCGCTTTCCTGACTTACTTCGGTTACCATTCCATTCATGGCGGTTACGGGCTGCGGGCAACCGAGCAGTTCGATCTTCAGCGCGTCGAGCGCGAGAAGCGGCTGGCCGAGCTGACCACACAGCGCGAGACGCTGGAGCGGGAAGTGACGCTGATGAGCGACGGTTCGCTCGAACGCGATATGCTGGACGAAAAAGCCCGCTTCGCGCTGAACATGTCGCGTGCCGACGAGATTGTCATTTTCCATTGATTTTTGATATTAACCGAATACGAGTTAATTGTAAATTTCACAATAGTTTCATATAGTTGTCTTGCACACAAGCTATGCATTTATGGCATTGCTGTAGAGCCTTTCTTTCCCTATGGTAACGGCAAAACAAGTCAAACCACTGGGAGGTATTGAATGGCACCGCGAAAGACCGCGACCGTCTCCAGCCGCAAGACATCTGCAAAGCCGGCGAAAAAAGATTATACCGGCGGCACCTTTGCAGACTTCAGCAAAGACGAGGATCTGAAGGCCTATCGCGAGATGCTGCTCATCCGGCGTTTCGAGGAAAAGGCCGGCCAGCTTTACGGCATGGGCTTCATCGGCGGCTTCTGTCACCTCTACATCGGCCAGGAAGCTGTTGTCGTCGGCATGCAGATGGCGCTGAAGGACGGCGACCAGGTCATCACCGCTTATCGTGACCACGGCCATATGCTCGCCTGCGGCATGAGTGCACGCGGCGTCATGGCCGAGCTCACCGGCCGCCGCTCGGGTCTGTCGCGCGGCAAGGGCGGCTCGATGCACATGTTCTCCAAGGAAAAGAACTTTTACGGCGGCCACGGCATCGTCGGCGCGCAGGTGTCGCTCGGTACGGGCCTCGCTTTTGCCAACCGTTATCGCGGCAATGACAATGTTTCGCTCGCCTATTTCGGCGATGGCGCTGCCAACCAGGGCCAGGTCTACGAGAGCTTCAACATGGCAGCGCTGTGGAAACTGCCGGTAATCTACATTGTCGAGAACAACCGCTACGCCATGGGCACTTCGGTGTCGCGCGCTTCTGCCGGTCATGATTTCTCGCAGCGCGGCGTCGCACTCGGCATTCCCGGTTTCCAGGTCGACGGCATGGATGTTCGCGCCGTCAAGGCGGCCGGCGACGAGGCAGTCGAGCATTGCCGCGCCGGCAAGGGTCCGATGATCCTTGAAATGCAGACCTACCGCTATCGCGGCCACTCCATGTCCGACCCGGCAAAATACCGCTCCAAGGACGAAGTGCAGAAGATGCGCTCGGAGCACGACCCGATCGAGCAGGTGAAGGCGCGCATCCTTGAAAACGGATGGGCGAGCGAGGACGACCTGAAGGCGATCGACAAGGACGTCCGCGATATCGTCGCCGACAGCGCCGATTTCGCCCAGGCCGATCCGGAGCCGGATGTATCCGAGCTCTACACCGACATTCTGCTTTAAGACCGGGACGAGGAAAACATCATGCCTATCGAAATTCTGATGCCCGCTCTGTCGCCGACGATGGAAGAAGGCACACTCAGCAAGTGGCTGAAAAACGAAGGTGACAAGGTCACCTCCGGCGACGTGATCGCCGAGATCGAAACCGACAAGGCTACCATGGAAGTGGAAGCCGTCGATGAGGGCGTGATCGGTAAGCTGCTGATCGCCGCCGGTACCGAAGGCGTCAAGGTCAACACGGCGATTGCCGTTCTGTTGCAGGACGGCGAGAGCGCCAGCGACATCGGCGCGCCGAAGGCGGCCGAGAAGAAGGCAGAACCGGCAGGGGACGCTCCGGCTGAAAAGCCTGTTGATACGGCTTCTGCCGCCGCACCGGTTCCGGCTGCGCCGAAATCCGAAGTCCAGGCCGATCCGGACATTCCGGCCGGCACCGAAATGGTCTCGACCACCGTGCGCGAAGCGCTTCGCGACGCCATGGCCGAAGAAATGCGCCGCGACGAAAACGTCTTCGTCATGGGCGAGGAAGTTGCCGAATACCAGGGCGCCTACAAGATCACGCAGGGCCTTCTCCAGGAATTCGGCCCGCGCCGCGTCGTCGACACGCCGATCACCGAACACGGCTTTGCCGGCGTCGGCGTCGGGGCTGCGATGACGGGCCTCAGGCCGATCGTCGAGTTCATGACCTTCAATTTCGCCATGCAGGCGATCGACCACATCATCAACTCGGCCGCCAAGACGCTCTACATGTCCGGCGGCCAGATGGGTGCGCCGATGGTGTTTCGCGGGCCTTCGGGTGCAGCGGCGCGTGTTGGTGCCCAGCACTCTCAGTGCTATGCCGCATGGTACAGCCATATTCCGGGCCTCAAGGTTGTCATGCCCTACACGGCAGCCGACGCCAAGGGCCTCTTGAAGGCAGCGATCCGTGATCCGAACCCGGTGATCTTCCTCGAAAACGAAATTCTCTACGGCCAGTCCTTCGACGTGCCGAAGCTCGATGATTTCGTGTTGCCGATCGGCAAGGCGCGCGTTCACAAGACCGGCAAGGACGTGACCATCGTCTCCTTCGGCATCGGCATGACCTATGCGGTCAAGGCGGCGGCCGAACTGGAGAAGGACGGCATCGACGTCGAGATCATCGATCTGCGCACCATCCGTCCGATGGACCTGCCGACCGTGATCGAATCGGTCAAGAAGACCGGCCGTCTGGTCACCGTCGAGGAAGGCTATCCGCAGTCCTCCGTCGGCACCGAAATTGCCGCCCGCGTCATGCAGCAGGCCTTCGACTATCTCGATGCGCCGATCCTGACGATCGCCGGCAAGGACGTGCCCATGCCTTACGCCGCCAACCTCGAAAAGCTGGCGCTTCCGAATGTCGGCGACGTCGTCCAGGCGGTCAAAACCGTCTGCTACAAATAAGGGAGGGTGAAAGATGCCTATCAACATCACCATGCCAGCCCTTTCGCCGACCATGGAGGAGGGCAACCTCGCCAAGTGGCTGGTCAAGGAAGGCGACAAGGTTTCGTCCGGCGACGTGCTGTGCGAGATCGAGACCGACAAGGCGACGATGGAAGTCGAGTCCGTCGATGAGGGCATCGTTGCCAAGCTCGTCGTTGCGGCCGGCACCGAAGGCGTCAAGGTCAATGCCGTGATCGCCATTCTGGCGGCCGAAGGCGAGGACGTGTCCGCCGCTGCTTCCGGCGGCGGTGCCGCTCCGGCTGCCAAGGCCGAGGCTGCACCGGCACCGAAGGCTGATGCGGCGCCTGCCGCCGCACCGGCCCCGGCCCCGGTTGCTGCCGCAGCATCCGCGCCTGCTGCTTCGGCTTCGTCAGGCACGCGCACCTTCGCATCGCCGCTCGCCCGCCGTCTGGCCAAGGACGCCGGTATCGATATTTCGGCTGTTTCCGGCTCCGGCCCGCATGGCCGTGTCATCAAGAAGGACGTGGAAACGGCGGTTGCCGGTGGTGGCGCCAAGGCTGCTACCCCTGCCAGCGTCTCTGCACAGGCACCGGCTGCTACGGCACCGCTCGCCAAGGGCGCTTCGGAAGAGGCTGTCCTGAAGAACTTTGTGCCGGGTTCCTACGAGCTCGTGCCGCATGACGGCATGCGCAAGACGATTGCCAAGCGCCTGCAGGAAAGCAAGCAGACGATTCCGCATTTCTACGTGTCGGTCGATTGCGAGCTGGATGCACTGCTGGCGCTTCGCGCCCAGCTCAACACCGCATCTCCGGAAAAGGACGGCAAGCCCGTCTACAAGCTCTCGGTCAACGACATGGTGATCAAGGCTTTGGCGCTTGCCCTGCGCGACGTGCCGGATGCCAACGTTTCCTGGACCGACAGCAATATGGTCAAGCACAAACATTCGGATGTCGGTGTTGCCGTGTCGATCCCGGGCGGCCTGATCACGCCGATCATCCGCAGTGCGGAAACCAAGAGCCTCTCGGCGATCTCCAACGAGATGAAGGATCTCGGCGCCCGCGCCAAGAGCCGCAAGCTGAAGCCCGAAGAGTACCAGGGCGGCACGACGGCCGTGTCCAACATGGGCATGATGGGCGTGAAGAGCTTCTCGGCCGTGATCAACCCGCCGCACGCGACCATTCTGGCCGTGGGCGCCGGCGAGGAACGGCCCGTGGTCAAGAACAAGCAGCTGACGATCGCCACTGTCATGACCGTGACGCTGTCGACCGACCATCGCTGCGTCGACGGTGCGCTCGGGGCCGAACTTCTCGGCGCCTTCAAGCGCTATATCGAAAACCCGATGGGCATGCTGGTCTGACAGCGAGAAAGCATCGCGACATGTCTTCAAAGCCGGCACATGAGACCAACAGCACAATGACCTTGCGGCACCTGGCGGCGGCAACGGTCTTTGCCGTCTCGTCTTTGTTCCTTGCTGCCTCGGCGCAGGCGGAAGAACTCAACCCGCAGGTTGCCGAGCGGGTCGGGCAACTGCTGGACAAGACGCTTCTGTTTCGCAACGACAGCGACCGCATTCCCCAGCTCGAATATCTAAGGCCCGACGGCACCGGTGTCGTTTGGTCGGCGGCGCTTGGCGACAAGGTGGTTCCTGCGGCCTGGACCGCGAGCAACGGTGAAGACGGCACAGGCGCATTTTGTCTGTTGTTCAAGGGCGGTGATATCGGCACGGCGCAGGATCTGCGGCTGTGTGACCGTCTTGAGGTCATCGAGGGGAGCATTCGCGACGCGCGCGATGGCGACCCTTACAATCTTGCCGGAACGGTCCGCATGAAGGCGGCGCTGCCGCAGGATCTTGGCGCTCTTGCCGAGGTCGATCGCCTGCTGGGGCCGACGCCATGAAAACAGTCCTCTGCTACGGCGATTCGCTGACCTGGGGGTACGATGCCGAGACGCTCGGGCGTCACGCGCTGGAGAGCCGCTGGCCGAGCGTGCTGCAGGCAGCCCTGGGCGAGGGCGTGCAGGTGATCGCCGAGGGGCTGAACGGCCGCACGACTGTCTATGACGACCACACGGCCGATTGCGACCGCAACGGGGCGCGCATCCTGCCGACCATTCTTCACAGCCACGACCCGATCGATCTCGTCATCATCATGCTCGGCGCCAATGATATGAAGCCTGTGCTTTGCGGCACGGCCTTCGGGGCGGCCAGCGGCGTCGAGCGGCTGATCGAACTGGTGCGCCACCATGCCTGGTCGTTCGACACTGGCGAGACGCCGGAAATCCTGATCGTCGCGCCGCCTGTGTTGAGCGAAACCGCCGATGCGGCCTTTGCAGCGATGTTTGCCGGAGGGGTCGAACAGTCGGCGATGCTGGGATCGCTCTATGCCGATCTTGCCGACGAGAAAGGCTGCGGTTTCTTCGACGCCGCATCGGTGGCCAAAACGACGCCGCTCGACGGCGTGCATCTCGACGCGGACAACACCCGTGCCATCGGACGCGGCCTTGAGCCGATGGTCCGGATGATGCTCGGGCTTTGATGACGGCGGGGCTGGCACTGCGGCCGGCGGAACGGCGTGATGCAGCGGAACTGGCGGTGCTGGTCGATCTGGCGTCGCGCGGTTTTGCCACCTGGCTCTGGTACGGTGCGGTGATGCACGGGCAGTGTGATACGGCGCTCGAATGGGGCCGCAAGGCGATGATGGAGGACGACGAGGCGGGCGGCTGGCGGCATGCTACGGTGGCGGAATGGAACGGGGACGTGGCAGGTGTTTCGATCGGATACGACCTCGACGAGACGCTGCGGACCCACGAGGCGCAGCATCCGGCACTGGCACCGCTGCTCGAGCTGCAGTGCCGCGTGATCGGCAGCCGGTTCATCGACAGCCTTGGTGTCTACCGGCACCATCGCGGCAAGGGCATCGGGGGCAGGCTGCTCGACGGTGAAATTGAAAAGGCTTCGGGCGGGCAGATCAGCCTGATTACCGAGAGCCACAATGACAGGGCGCTGGCACTCTACGCCGGCACTGGATTTTTCGAGATGGCGCGGCTGCCAGCCGTACCGCTCTTTGAGGATAGCAAAAGGCATGACTGGGTGTTGCTTGCCCGGACCATGTCTTGAGAACGAGGCAGGAAACAAATGGCTGAGAATTACGACGTCATCGTTATCGGTTCGGGTCCCGGCGGTTATATCGCGGCCATCCGCGCTGCACAGCTGGGCCTGAAGACGGCCATCGTCGAGCGCGAGCACCTGGCCGGCATCTGCTCCAACTGGGGCTGCATCCCGACCAAGGCGCTGCTGCGCTCGGCCGAAGTCCTGCATTTGGCCGAACACGCCAAGAACTATGGCCTGACGCTCGAAGGCAAGATCACGCCGGACCTGAAAGCCATCGTCGCCCGGTCGCGCGGCATTGCCGAACGCATGAACGGCGGCGTCGGCTTCCTGATGAAGAAAAACAAGGTCGACATCATCTGGGGCGAGGCGAAGCTGACCAAGCCCGGCGAGATCGCCGTTGGCAAGACCACGAAAGCCATCGTCCAGCCGCAGGCGCCGCAGCCGAAAAATACCAAGGGCGAGGGCACCTACACGGCCAAACACATCATCATCGCCACCGGCGCCCGCCCGCGCGCGCTGCCGGGCATCGAGCCGGATGGCAAGCTGATCTGGACCTATTTCGAGGCGATGAAGCCGGAAGAAATGCCGAAATCGCTGCTGGTCATGGGCTCCGGCGCCATCGGCATCGAGTTCGCCTCGTTCTACCGCACCATGGGGGTCGATGTGACCGTGGTGGAAGTCATGAGCCAGGTCATGCCGGTCGAAGACGCGGAAATTTCCGCCTTCGCCAAGAAGCAGTTCGACAAGCAGGGCATGAAGATCCTGCTCGACGCCAAGGTGGCGAAGGTCGAGAAGGGTGCCAATTCGATCACCGCGCATGTGGAAAAGAAGGACGGCTCGGTCGAGAAGATCACCGCCGACCGGATGATTTCGGCCGTCGGCGTCCAGGGCAATATCGAGAACCTCGGTCTGGAAACGCTCGGCATCAAGACCGATCGCGGCTGCCTCGTCATCGACGGCTACGGCAAGACCAACGTGCCGGGCATCTATGCGATCGGCGACGTCGCCGGCCCGCCGATGCTGGCGCACAAGGCCGAGCACGAAGCGGTCATCTGCATCGAGAAGATCGCTGGCCTGCCGAATGTGCACCCGATGGACAAGGCAAAAATCCCTGGCTGCACCTATTGCAACCCGCAGGTCGCCTCGGTCGGCCTCACCGAAGCCAAGGCCAAGGCGGAAGGCCGCGACATCCGTGTCGGCCGCTTCCCGTTCGTGGCCAATGGCAAGGCGATCGCGCTCGGCGAAGACCAGGGCATGGTCAAGACGATCTTCGACAAGAAGACCGGCGAACTCTTGGGCGCGCATCTGGTTGGGGCTGAAGTGACCGAGCTCATTCAGGGCTTCGTCGTGGCGATGAACCTCGAGACGACAGAAGAAGAGCTGATGCACACGATCTTCCCGCATCCGACCATTTCGGAAACGCTGAAGGAAAGCGTGCTCGATGCCTATGGACGGGCTTTGAACGCCTGATGAGCGAACCGATGGAACCTTTCTTGCCTGCAGGCGTTTGTGATGCGACTTCATTCACAATCTCTGGAGAGCAATATGGACCTGAACGGCGTGGGATTTCTCGGCGCGATCATCGTGGGCGGCCTTGCCGGCTGGCTGGCGGAGCGTTTTATGAACAGCAATATGGGTCTGTTCATGAACATCATTCTGGGGATCATCGGCGCCGCCGCGCTGAATTTCCTCCTGAGCGTGCTGGGCATCTACACCGGAACGGGCCTGCTGATCTATCTGATCGTCGGCTTCGTCGGCGCCTGCCTGCTGATCGTCATCGGGCGCGCCGTCCGGCGCTAAACGCTTTTCATTTTTACGCAATTCCGTACGCAAAACCGCTTTACACTTTTGCTGGAATTGCTTCTGAGCCATGCGCATTTTCGCAGGCCGCCTTGCAAGGGGCGGCCTGACTTTTCCTGTCCGGCCGTCTATATAGGAACAAAGCCCGCATCTCATGCGGTTGCCCCGACAGGAACGATGATGGTTACCATTCTCGACAGAACCAGACTGAGCGACACGCCAAAGCTTGCGGATGCAGCCAGGTCTGCCGAGACACAGCGCGTGCGCCATCCGGAAAAGGCCAACCGGCCGGACACCGAGATGCTGCGCAAGCCCGAGTGGATCCGCGTCAAGGCGCCGAATTCCAAGGGCTATGCCGAAACCAAATCCATCGTCAAAGAGCACAAGCTCGTCACGGTCTGCGAGGAGGCCGGCTGCCCGAACATCGGCGAGTGCTGGGACAAGAAACACGCCACCTTCATGATCATGGGCGAAATCTGTACGCGGGCCTGCGCCTTCTGCAATGTTTCGACCGGCAAG
>JAURWE010000134.1 GCA_030655075.1 Pararhizobium sp. | reverse complement strand
CATGCCGCCGATGACGACCATGGTCACCAGTTCGATCGAATGGAAGAAATCGGCCACGTTGGGTGTCACGAAGCCGACGTAGTGCGCCGTCACCGACCCCATCAGACTAGCGAAAACTGCCGACAGCACGAAGATCGCCAGCTTGTAGCGCGCCAGATCGACACCGGCCACCTGCGCGGCCACCTCGGAACCATGGAGGGCGCGCAGCGCCCGCCCGAAGGGGGAATCGATCAGATTGAGCGAGGCCCACAGGCTGAGCAGCAGGATGCCCGCAACCACCCAGTACCACTGTTTTTCGCCGGACAGCTCGAAACTGAACAATGCCAGGGCCGACACCGGCATGCCGTCCGGCCCGCCGGTCAGGGCGGCCTCGTTCCTGACAATGATCGAGATAATGATGCCTAGTCCCAGGGTCGCCATTGCCAGATAGTGCCCCTTAAGTTTGAAGATCGGCCGCGCCACCAGCGCGGCCAGCACGCCGGCCGCCAGCGCGCCGGCCAGCATGGCGGCCACCGGCGACCAACCGTAATGCGTCGTCAGCACCGCCGAGGCATAGGCGCCGATGCCAACAAAGCCGGCGTGGCCGAGACTTATCTGGCCGGCAAAGCCAATCAGCAGGTTGAGTCCGAGCACGATGCAGGCATTGATCATCATGCGGATCGCCAGATCGAGATAGAAATTGTTCGGCAGCACAAACGGCAGCACGGCCAGGACAGCGGCCAGGACAATCAATCCGGTAAAACGTGACTTGATCATCTCAGACCCGATCCGTGACCTTGCCGCCAAACAAGCCGCGCGGCATGAAGAACAGGATGATCAAAATCAGCACGAATGGAATCGCGTCCTTGTAGGCGGAAGAGATATAGCCGGCACCCATGGCTTCGAGGATGCCCACCAGCAGACCGCCCACCACGGCGCCCAGCCCGCTGCCGAGACCGCCGACCACGGCGGCGACGAAGCCCTTGAGCCCGAGCATGATGCCGACATCGTAAGAGGTCAGGGTGATCGGCGTCAGCAAAATGCCGCCCA
>JAURWE010000133.1 GCA_030655075.1 Pararhizobium sp. | reverse complement strand
TGCCGGCCGGTGCCGTTCGGCCATCTCGGCGACGGCAACATTCACTACAATGTCAGCCAACCGATCGGCGGCAACAGCGCCGATTTTCTGGCGCGATGGCACGAGGTCAATGCGGTTGTGTTCGCTATCGTGATGCGGATGGGCGGTTCGATTTCAGCCGAACACGGCATCGGCGTTCTGAAGCGGGACGAACTACCCGACGTGAAGGACAAGGTCGCGATCGAACTGATGCGCGGCATCAAGGCGATGCTGGACCCGCTCGGGATCATGAATCCGGGGAAGGTGCTTTAAATTTTCGGTCGGACATTCCGGGCCGCAGGCGACGAATGCCGCATGCGCCCCGGAATAACGGCAGATCATCACGCCTGACTGCTCACAGCCTTGCCCAAGGCTGCCTGTGCCGCCGAGAGACGCGCGATCGGCACGCGATAGGGCGAGCACGACACGTAATCGAGTCCGATCTCGTGGCAGAAGGCAACGGACGCCGGATCGCCGCCGTGCTCGCCGCAGATGCCGACCTTGAGCGCAGGCCGCGTCTTGCGACCGCGCGCGACACCGATCTTCACCAATTCGCCGACACCATCGCGATCCACCGAGACGAACGGATCGATCGCGAAGATGCCCTTTGCGACATAGGTGCCAAGGAAACTTGCGGCGTCGTCGCGGCTGATGCCGAACACGGTCTGCGTCAGATCGTTGGTGCCGAACGAAAAGAACTCGGCCGTTTCCGCGATCTCGCCGGCCATCAAGCAGGCGCGCGGCAATTCGATCATCGTGCCGACCTGATAGTCGAACTTGGCGCGGGTTTCGCGCGTCACCGCCTGCGCAGTGGCGTCGATGCGCGCCTTGATGAGGTCGAACTCCATCTTGGTCGCGATCAGCGGCACCATCACTTCGAGGCCGACGGCCTCGCCGGTGCGCTTCTGCGCCTCGACGGCAGCCTCGAAAATTGCACGGGCCTGCATTTCCGCGATTTCCGGATAGGCAATTGCCAGACGGCAGCCACGGAAGCCGAGCATGGGGTTGAATTCCGCGAGATCACGCGCGCGATCGGCCAACCGACGCGGATCGGTGTTCATCGCACGGGCGACTTCCTCGATCTCGCCTTGCGTATGCGGCAGGAACTCGTGCAACGGCGGATCGAGCAGACGGACCGTAACCGGCAGCCCTTTCATGATCTCGAACAGCTCGACGAAATCGGCGCGCTGCATCGGCAGCAACTTCGACAGCGCAGCACGGCGCGCCT
Organism: Pararhizobium sp.; assembly: GCA_030655075.1. Lineage (GTDB taxonomy): Bacteria > Pseudomonadota > Alphaproteobacteria > Rhizobiales > Rhizobiaceae > JAURWE01. The sequence continues at coordinate 628 of JAURWE010000133.1, read as the reverse complement.
GCTCGTCTTCCGCCAAGATCATTTCGCGCACGGTGCGGATGCGCGTTTCCTCAAAAAACATATGCTCGGTGCGGCACAGGCCGATGCCCTCGGCACCGAACTTGATGGCGGTGCGCGCGTCGTCGGGCGTGTCGCCGTTGACGCGAACACCGAGTTTGCGAACCTGATCGGCCCAGCCCATCAGCGTGTTGAACTCGCCGGACAATTCCGGCTCGATCATCGGCATCCGGCCAGCAAGCACCTGACCGACCGAGCCGTCGATGGTGATGACGTCGCCGGTCTTGAAGGTGCGGCTGCCGATCGTCATCGTGCCGCGACCGTAGTCGACGCGAATGGTTCCGCAACCCGACACACACGGCTTGCCCATGCCGCGTGCGACCACGGCGGCGTGCGAGGTCATGCCGCCGCGCGTCGTCAGGATGCCTTCGGCGGCGTGCATGCCGTGGATGTCTTCGGGCGAGGTTTCGATGCGGACCAGAATCACCTTGCGGCCGGCGGCGCGCGCCTCCTCGGCGTCGTCGGAGGAGAACACGATCTCGCCGGTGGCCGCCCCCGGCGAGGCCGGCAGGCCGATGGCGATGACGTCGCGCGCGGCGGCCGGGTCGATGGTCGGGTGCAGCAGCTGGTC
>JAURWE010000129.1 GCA_030655075.1 Pararhizobium sp. | reverse complement strand
ACCAGCCGCTTTACGCATACGCTTGATGGACACCCGATTTTTTGGGACCTGTCGTATCATGTTCAACGCGGCGTGACGGATAATGCCGATATTGGCTGGCGCATTATCTTTGCGTATGCGACTTTGATCTTCGCCGAAAGACATGTCCAGCACCCAATGCAACTGGTTTTCGATACCCCAGTGTAAACGCACGGCGGCCAGCATCCGCGATGCCGAGACTAATGAACTACTGATAAAGTAACGGGTTTCTTGGGTCGTCGTATCGCCGATGAGTCGCTCACTGTCAATCGCGACAATGCTGCCCAGATTTTTCCACTCCGGATGACGTCCCCTAAGCCAGTCAATATCAGTGCTCATCCGACACTGCCGGACCTCAATGCGCCCGTGGCCTTTATCAACACTTTCGGCACAGGTCATGCGGACAAGTGATGCGGGAGCGGTTTGTTCAAAATGCAGACGGACATCCTCATGCAGGCTGCTTTGGTTACCTTTAAGCGCCAACAGGTAATCGCCACCTTTATCGATAATGCTCTCGGCAATAGTTTTTTGGCAGCCCATGGCATCGATAGTAACCATGGCGCCTCGCACATCCAACCATTTTAATAACTCAGGAATAGCGGTAATCTCATTGGATTTTTCACGGGTTTTAATCTGACCTAAGACGATTCCTGCTTCGCTGGCGAAAGCCGACACCACGTGTATCGGAGACTGACTTCCATCATGGCTGCCGCGTAGCGTTTTGCCATCAATAGCAACCACTTTACCCGCTACTTCAGGACTCAACCAAGCCTGAATCCATTCCACAAACAAACGCTGGAACTGCGCGGAGTCAATGGCGCGGAAGAATCGCCGTACGGTGTCATCGCTCGGTATGCCGTGCTCATAGGGCAGATAGTGGCGTAAAAACGCCAACTTTGACTTGCCAAACATTTCTATGTCATCCCAGCTTTCTGCCCCGCAAATCACTGCGCACAGCGTCAGGAGCAGTATTTCAGGCATCGGGTGCAACTTTTTCCGCTCAATGCGGGGATCATCAAGCTGTCCAAAAATATCTAAAAAATCCATTTTTTACGTTTCCTTAAGCGCGGTTTAGCTTGGTATTATCCTGAATTCTGGCTGTTTGATCGCTAGTTTTTAATGAGGTAGCCCTGC
>JAURWE010000119.1 GCA_030655075.1 Pararhizobium sp. | reverse complement strand
GCCCCAAGAAAACCAGTGTAACTTCTCATAAAAACGTGACCGTCAATAGTCTCTTTCAATGAACCTGCATCGCTGCAAATCCGCAAACAGACCGCCGCCCACGTTTCTCTTTCTCTATATCCATATTGTCAAATAACTGACGGTCTTTAAGATCGTCTCATTTCGAATAAGGCAAGACTATCAAAGCCTTGCTTTACTTAGTTCATCCTCGGAGACCCGAGAAACTTTAGAACGAATTCGGAAGTCGCTAGCAGCGCCGCCGCCCTCGTTCGGTGAGCGGGTTATAGGCCCTAGCATGAAACGAAGTCAACACGGGTTTTTGCTTTTTTTAAATTTTCTTACAAAGTATTGATTATATAAGATTATTTTCGATTTTTGCAGGCACTGCCGCCCGACCGGCCAACTTGGCCCGTGAAAGCCCGGAACTCCGGCTTTCGCCGTCCTGCCTATTCGGCCGCCAGCGAAACCGGGGCTGGAACATAGTTGAGAACCGGCCCCAGCCAGCGCTCGACATCGCCGATCGGCATGCCCTTGCGCGCCGCATAGTCCTCGACCTGGTCGCGCTCTACCTTGGCAACACCGAAATAATAGGCGTCCGGATGGGCGATATAAAGGCCGGAGACCGAGGAGCCCGGCCACATGGCAAAGCTTTCCGTCAGGCTGACGCCGATTTTCGCTTCGGCATCGAGAAGTTCGAACAGGGTTGCCTTCTCCGTATGGTCGGGCTGCGCAGGATATCCCGGCGCCGGGCGAATGCCACCGTAGGGCTCGGACGCCAGCGCATCGGGGGCAAAGTTTTCCTCCGGCGCATAGGCCCAGAGCTCCTTGCGGACATATTCGTGCAGCCGTTCGGCAAAGGCCTCGGCAAACCGGTCGGCCAATGCCTTGACCATGATCGACGAATAATCGTCGTTGGCGCGCTCGAACCGCTCGGCGATCGCCACTTCCTCGATCCCGGCTGTGACGACGAAACCGCCGATATAGTCTTGGCCGCCACTCTCCGCCGGGGCGACGAAGTCCGACAGCGAGACGTTCGGGCGGCCATCACGCTTGGTCATCTGCTGGCGCAGCATGAAGAAGGTTGCGCGCTCCACCATGCGGCTGTCATCGGCGTAGAGCCTGATATCGTCGCCCACCGTTCCGGCCGGCCAGAAACCGACGATCGCCTTGGGCGCGAACCATTTTTCCGCAATCACCTGCGCCAGCATCGCCTGCGCATCGGCAAACAGCTGCCGGGCCGCCGCCCCCTGCTTCTCGTCATCGAGGATTTTCGGGTAAACGCCCTTCATCTCCCACGTCTGGAAGAACGGCGTCCAGTCGATGTAGCGCGCCAGCTCTTCAAGATCCCAGCCCTCGAAAACCCGCGTTCCCAGAAACGAAGGCCGCGTCGGCTGATAGGCCGTCCAGTCGATGCGCTGGGCATTGGCACGCGCTTTGGCCAGCGGCAGCCGAAGCTTTTCCGCCTCGTTGCGGGCATGGGCATCGGCCACCTTGCGGTACTCGGCCCGGATCGTCTCGACATAACCGGCCTTCGCCTCGGGCGACAGCAGGCTGGAGACGACGCCGACGGCGCGGCTGGCGTCGGTCACATAAACGGTCTGGCCGCGCTCATAGCGCGGATGAATTTTGACCGCCGTGTGGACGCGGCTGGTGGTGGCACCGCCGATCAGCAGCGGCACCTCGAAGCCCTCGCGCTCCATCTCGGCGGCCACATGCACCATCTCGTCCAGCGACGGCGTTATCAGGCCCGACAGGCCGATGATGTCGACCTTCTCGTCGCGCGCCACCTGCAGGATCTTTGCCGCCGGCACCATGACGCCGAGATCGATGATCTCGTAATTGTTGCAGGCCAGCACGACGCCGACGATGTTCTTGCCGATATCGTGCACATCCCCCTTGACCGTCGCCATCAGCACCTTGCCGGCATTCTTGCGCTCGCCGCCGCCGTTCAGGCGCTTCTCCTCTTCCATGTAGGGCAGAAGAACCGCCACCGCCTGTTTCATCACACGGGCCGATTTCACCACCTGCGGCAGGAACATCTTTCCGGCGCCGAACAGATCGCCGACGACGTTCATGCCGGCCATCAAGGGGCCTTCGATGACGTGCAGAGGGCGTTCGGCGGCAAGACGCGCCTCTTCCGTGTCGGCATCGATGAATTCGGTGATGCCATTAACCAGCGCATGTTCGAGCCGCTTTTCAACGCTCCAGTCGCGCCAGGCCAGATCGCGCTCCTTGGCTTCCTTGCCGGCGGCACCCTTGTAGCGCTCGGCCAGATCCAGAAGCCGCTCGGTCGAATCCGGACGCCGGTTGAGCACCACGTCTTCGCAGGCCTCGCGCAGTTGCGGTTCGATCGATTCGTAGACGGCCAGTTGCCCGGCATTGACGATGCCCATGTCCATGCCCGCCTGAATGGCGTGGTAGAGAAAGATCGCATGCATCGCCTCGCGCACCGGTTCGTTGCCGCGAAACGAGAAGGACAGGTTCGAAACACCGCCGGAAATGTGCACATGCGGCAGGGTTGCTATGATCTCGCGCGTCGCCTCGATGAAATCGACGCCGTAGTTGTTGTGCTCCTCGATGCCCGTTGCCACCGCAAAGATGTTCGGGTCGAAGATGATATCTTCAGGCGGAAAACCGGCCTGCTGCGTCAGCAACTGATAGGCACGGGTGCAGATCGCCACCTTGCGCGCCTGCGTATCGGCCTGGCCTTGCTCATCAAACGCCATGACGACGACAGCAGCGCCATAGGCCCGGCAAAGCCTGGCGTGGTGCAGGAAGGCCGCCTCGCCCTCCTTCATCGAAATCGAATTGACCAGCGGTTTGCCCTGCACGCATTTAAGACCGGCCTCGATCACCTCCCATTTCGACGAATCGATCATGACCGGAACCAGCGCGATGTCAGGCTCGGCGGCAATGAGGTTGAGGAACTCGACCATCGCCTGTTTCGAATCGATCAGGCCCTCGTCCATGTTGACGTCGATGATCTGGGCGCCGTTGACGACCTGATCGCGCGCCACATCCAGCGCCGCAGCGTAATCGCCGGCGGTGATCAGCTTGCGGAATTTCGCCGAGCCGGTGACATTGGTGCGT
>JAURWE010000117.1 GCA_030655075.1 Pararhizobium sp. | reverse complement strand
ATTGGCCAAAGGATTAAATTTTAAAACTCTTTATGGAATAGACAATCTGATTGTTGAAAATAAGGATTGGTTAAATGCATTACATGGGGATGGAAGAGCCAGCGGTGGAATTGTCACCAATACTATGAACAGGTATTCAAGATCTTCTATTCAAAATGTTTTAAGCTACAATACTACTTTAGCAGAAAAGCATAATTTAAGTACGTTAATTGGAAGTGAAAGCCAATATTCAGAAACAAATACTTGGGGAGCTGCCAGAAGTGGTGTTTCCGATCCGTTTTTTGATGAATACCAAGGAGGTTTCAGCACCATTGTACCTAGCGGTAATTTATTGGTGGAAAATTACCTTGAATCCTATTTTGGTCGTATAAATTACGATTTCAATCAAAAATATTATATTTCACTTAATGCCCGTCGTGACGGATTTTCTGCATTCGCTGAAGGGAATAAATGGGGTAATTTTTATGGCGCATCTGCAGGATGGGTAGTGTCTGGAGAAAATTTCTTTAAAGATGGAGGTTTGGATCAAACGATAAACTTATTAAAGTTTAGAGGAAGTTATGGTTCGGTTGGTAACAATCAGGGAATCTCAAGTTATGCGGCAAGCAGCTTTTTTGACGCTGGGTTAAACGGCACTAATGGTACGTTATTTTATTCTCAGGCAGGGAATAAAAATTTAACCTGGGAAACAAGTAAAAAGTTTGATTTGGGCTTAGATTTTAGTCTTTTCAATAGCAGAATTACAGGAGAGTTTGGTTACTACAAAAGTGATGTGGACGGTTTAATTTTAAGTGTAAGACAAGCCGCTTCAACAGGAATTCCTAATGGAAATGCAATACTTGCCAATGTTGGCAGTATGTATAACAAAGGTTTTGAAACTACTTTAAACGGACAAATTATTACAGATGGTAATTTTAAATGGAATGCCAGTATTAACTTCTCTACACAAAAAAATGAAGTTACTTCATTAGACGCTTCTGGTGCAGATATATTAATCGCCTCTTCAAACTTAGAGTCGGCCAATATTGTTAGGGTTGGTGAATCCGTAGGTAGTTTTTATGTGGTAAAAACCGGTGGAGTAAATCCAGACAACGGAAGAAGAATATTTTTTCATAGAGATGGTACAGCCGTTCAATATGATCACTCAGCAGCAGTTGCAAATAGATGGACCAAAGTGAGTGACGGTTCAGTTACACGCGCCGCAAGTCAATCATCGGATGGTGTTGTAATGGGACCTTCAATACCAAAATATTTTGGAGGTTTTTCCAATTCATTTAAATATGGAGGATTCGATTTGGATATAAATCTTTATTTTTCTGGAGGAAATTATATTTATAATGGTACAAAAGCTGGTTTACGTGATCAACGCGTTTGGAACAGTGCAAATGAAGTATTATCTCGTTGGCAACAACCGGGTGATATTACCGATATCCCTAAAATAGTGTTTGGAGATAATGTATCTAACGGTTCTTCTATGCCATCATCTCAAAACGTGGAAAAAGGTGATTTTGTAAAAATTAGAAACATCGCTTTAGGCTACAATTTACCGAGCGAATTGGTTACAAGATTAGGACTTTCCAGTTTTAAATTAAATCTGAGTGTACAAAATGCGTATACTTTTACCAACTATTCAGGTTTTGATCCAGAAATTTCATCTAATGGAAATTCAGGTACTTCTGCTGGTGTTGACCGAAATTCCGCACCATTAGCAAGAACGGTATCATTCGGATTAAATCTAAGTTTATAATTTAAAATATAAAGAGAAATGAAATTAAAAAATTTAATACTGTTTACCGCACTAAGTGCAGTGATGGTAATTTCATCATGTAGTGACGACGATGCGTTATCACCTTTAAATCAAACCAGGATTTCAGAAACAAATGCTTTTGAAACGCCTGAAAGAGTTGCTCAGCAAGTATTAGGAATGTATTCTGGCGTAAAAGCCGGAAACTTTATGGGTGGACGTTACTATAACTATATGGATATAAGAGGTGAAGAATTCAGAAATGAAAAAAGCAATCAGGTTACCAATTCAAATACTTGGTTTTTTTCTGTTGCTTCTAGTACCAGTGAAGTAAATAATTTATGGCAAAGTGGCTATTTTGCCATAAATAGATGTAATGTGGTTATTGCAGGACTGGAAACATCTCCTATTGACGCTGCTTTAAAAACG
>JAURWE010000105.1 GCA_030655075.1 Pararhizobium sp. | reverse complement strand
GCAGTAGGCAGTAGGCAGTAGGCAGTAGGCAGTAGGCAGTAGGCAGTAGGCAGTAGGCAGTAGGCAGTAGGCAGTAGGCAGTAGGCAGTAGGCAGTAGGCAGTAGGCAGTAGGCAGTAGGCAGTAGGAAAAGTGTGGCCGTTCCGGCTCTTGGTCAATCCTATTGGCTACTGCCCACTGGCTAACTCCAAAAACCTGATCAATGCATTGTCATCCATTCGCGGGCCGAGCGCAGGGCTGCGGCGAGGTCGGACTTGCTCATGGCCTGGGCCAGATCGGCGCGCAGGGCAACGGCCCGTTCCGAACCCTTGATCGCGGCGATGTTGAGCCACTTGTGGGCTGCGACCAGATCGATGTCGCAACCACGTCCGGTTGCATACATCAGACCCATTTCGCAGAACACGTCGGCGCGGGTTTCGCCACCCATCGTAGCATTCGAAGACTGTTCGATTTCAAAGCGTGCCATCGGTTAAATCCCTGTTTTGACTGTCGGTTGCCGTTTTTTCTGCAGTCCCTGTCTTGTCCTCTGAGGGGCCCCGCCATCTTCTGCAGCGTGGGTTCCCCCGAGGTGTCCGGCGAAGTTTTTCTCCGCTCGTCTTATGGATTTGAGTATGCAGCAGGCCCTTCAACGCACGCTTAAAATGCATGATTAATGTGAGACAAACAAAGTTCAAACAGTTCGTAAACTTGGGATTTCGTTAAACATCGCACCCGGTGGAAATGCTTGCTTTCGTCGAAAAATTTACGAAAAATTCAACCCGCGATTTCAATTCTTCGGTAACTATGAAAACAGCGGGCAATTTTTAACGCTGGCGGAAAAGCCTGGAATTACGGTCGCGTGCATGCCGATAGGCCGCCACAAATGTATTTACCTTTACGTCCGCGTAAGCTAATCTTGCCGCAGTTTCAGGGGAAATTCGTGCCGGAGGAGACGGCTGGCGCACCTGGACAGGGACACCACATCATTTCGGGAGGAAAAGAATGGTCCGGACTCTGATTTTGACTGCCACGATGGCGCTGGCATTTGCGGGCGCAAGCCTGGCGGCTGAGCCGATCGTCGGCAACTGGAAGACCGCCAGCGGCGCGACTGCGGCGATTGCCAATTGCGGCGGCGGCTATTGCATCACGCTGAAGACCGGCAAACACGCCGGCAAAAAGATCGGCAAGATGAGCGGCAGCGGCGACAGCTACAGCGGCTCGATCACCGACCCGGACACCGACAAGACCTATAGCGGCGACGGCACGGTCAGCGGCAGCTCGCTGAAGATGCGCGGCTGCGTGCTGAAGGTTCTCTGCAAGTCGCAGACCTGGACGCGCCTTTAAAACCAAAGACACGCATGGTCGTTGAGAAAGCCCGGCGGGTTATTTCCGCCGGGCTTTTTCGTGTGCGGTGGACCGATTTCACTCAAGAGTTTTCTGAACGCCAGATGAACCGCCTTCTCAGGAAAGGTTCAGTTGCCTGATGTCATAAGCATCATATCGATTGAAACGTGACTTTTCGGGGGATTGAAAATGAACATCATGGCACGCCGGCTCACCATCATCAGCCTCATGCTTCTGATCTTCGCACTTCTTTTGACGGCAGCCGTCGAAGCAGACGCCAAGCGGCGCACCCACAACTACCAGTCCGGAACAGTGATCGGCTGCCTGAAAACCGGCACGCCGAACTGCACGGCAAGCCTCTAACCGGGTATCGGGAACAGATCATGGTGTCTCGTGTCGCATCTCCAGCCGTATCTTTTCGTATCCTGGCGTTCGTGGCGATCATGGTCATGCCGGTGGCGGCACTCGCCTACAGCAACACGGGTGACGCCGGTGTAAAGAAACACGGCGCCGGGCTGGTGCTGTTCGTCTCGCTGCAGCGCCAGTCGATGATGTGACAATTGTGACCGATGACAGTCACAATCGGCGTGCATAAGCGCCACATGTCGTTTGCTTGTAAAATACGGCGGAATATAATGGCCCATGAGCAAACGAATCTCTTCTCTACCCGCCCTCACCATTGCCTCTCCTGATGCCTTCGAGCCGCAATCCTTCATGGATCCGGTCAAGGCGGTCGATGCGATCCAGGCCCTTTACGAGCGCAACACCAGCTTCCTCGTCAATGCCTTTGCCGCCCTTGGCGGTGGCGCCACGCCATCGACGCGCTACCGCGCCTGCTACCCGCAGGTGAGCATCGAGACCAGCAGCTTCGGCCACATCGATTCCCGGCTGTCCTACGGCTATGTCAGTTCCCCCGGCGTCTACACGACGACGATCACACGGCCGACGCTGTTCCGGCACTATCTTAAGGAACAACTCGGGCTTCTGATCCGCAATCACGGCGTCGGCATTACCGTTTCGGAATCGGCGACCCCCATTCCGCTGCACTTTGCCTTTGGCGAAGGCGCCTATGTCGAGGCCGCCATGGCGGAGAATATCGACATTCCGCTGCGCGACCTGTTCGACACGCCCGACCTGTCGACCACAGACGACGAGATCGCCAACGGCTCCTACGAGCCCGGCCCCGGCGAGCCCTCGCCGCTGGCACCTTTCACGGCGCAGCGCATCGACTATTCGCTCGCCCGCCTCAGCCATTACACGGCGACCAGCGCCAACCATTTCCAGAATTTCGTGCTGTTCACCAACTACCAGTTCTACATCGACGAGTTCTGCATCTGGGCCCGCGCGCAGATGGCCGAAGGCGGCAATGGCTATACGGAGTTCGTCGAGCCCGGCAATATCGTGACGCCGGCGGGTGCCGACAAGCCGGAGACCGACCTGACGCTGGCGCGCCTGCCGCAGATGCCGGCCTATCACCTGAAGCGCAAGGGCCATGGCGGCATCACCGTGGTCAATATCGGCGTCGGTCCGTCGAATGCAAAAACCATCACCGACCATATCGCCGTGTTGCGGCCGCATGCCTGGCTGATGCTCGGCCATTGCGCCGGGCTGCGCAACAGCCAGACGCTGGGCGACTATGTGCTGGCGCATGCCTATGTACGCGAGGACCACGTGCTTGACGACGACCTGCCGGTCTGGGTTCCGATCCCGGCGCTGGCCGAGGTGCAGGTTGCCATGCAGGACGCGGTGGCGGAGGTGACGGGTTATGAGGGGTACGACCTGAAACGGATCATGCGCACCGGCACGGTGGCCACGATCGACAACCGCAACTGGGAACTGCGCGACCAGCGCGGTCCGGTGAAGCGGCTGTCGCAGTCGCGCGCCATCGCGCTCGACATGGAATCGGCCACCATCGCCGCCAACGGTTTCCGCTTCCGGGTGCCTTACGGCACGCTGCTCTGCGTTTCCGACAAGCCGCTGCATGGGGAATTGAAACTGCCGGGCATGGCGACGGCCTTCTACAAGACCCAAGTCAGCCAGCACCTACAGATCGGCATCCGCGCCTTGCAGAAACTGGCCGCAATGCCGCCGGAAAAGCTGCATTCTCGCAAGCTCCGCAGCTTCTTCGAGACGGCGTTTCAGTAACAGCCGGGCGGCGTTTACGCCGCCGTCTCTTCTTTGCCGACCAACAATTTTAGCTCACCGGGATGGATGCGCAGGCTGACGTCGTGATCGAGCGGCAGCAGTTCGCCGTCGATGACGCAGTTGATCTTGCCGTGCACCTTCGGGAAATGCAGATCGACCGCCTCGCCGCTCATCTCGGTGATGGCGGCGCTGTCGCGGAATTTTCCGCGAAAAATGTCGAAGGCGAGCCGGGTGACGCCGAGCGGCTTCAGCGGTTGCGCCGTGTAGAAGCCGAGATGACCGCCGGTGACGTCATCTGCATACATGAACTTGTCGCGGCCGAAATGATTGTTGGAGACCGAGATCGCCGAGATCTTGCGGCGCTCGCGGACACCATCGACATTGATATCGACGAGAAATTCCGGCGGATTGAAAATGACGCCGATGGCGGCGCGGGTGCTGGCCGAGATCTTCCCGATGCGCGAGGCGAAGGTGTAGGATTCGCGGTAGCGCACCATGCGGGCGTGCAGGCCGGTGGAAAACTGGTGCACGAAGGCGCGGCCGTTGGCGCTGCCGATATCGGCATCGATGATCCGCCCGTCGGCCAGAACCGGCAGCACCTGCCAGATATCGAGCGGCAGTTTCAGCGAGCGGGCAAAGAGGTTCATCGTGCCAGCCGGGACAACGCCGAGCGGCATGCCGTGTTTCCAGGCGATGGCTGCGGCCGACGAGATCGTGCCGTCGCCGCCGCCGGCGATCATGGCATCGAGGTCGTCGCGCAGCGAGGTTTTTTCCAGCGCATCGGGCATTTCGCTGCCGTCGACCGTGAGGCAGGTCAAATCATGCCCGGCGGCCGTAAATACCTCCTGCGCCTTGGCGCAGTAGGCTTCCATGTCCGTCGTGCGGAAGGTTCCGCCATCGCGATTGAAGATTGCCTGGATTTTCATGCATTGTCCCATGTCGCCGGACCGACCGCCGTGGAAACGTCCTGTGCGATAGATAGTTGCCGATCCCGGCCATTAACAGGGCGCCACGGCGGCCTCGCACAATTTTCAGGCCTTGGGCTTGCAGCCATGCAAAAATAGCCGTGCTGCAATGCAAATAAGTCGCGGCGAGAATTGTGCTGGAAGGCGTAAAGATGAACGTACCTCTTTCACGTCAATCGCCTTGATTTGCGCCAGCTTGGCGGCCTCACATCCATTCGAAAAACCGGCAGCGGCGGTGTCCTCCCAAGCACCCTGCCGCGCCGTTGAAAACTTCAGGAGCGCCTGTTGGCCAGCCCTTCCGTTTCCACCGCCGATATTGCGCCAGCCGAAGCCGTCAAGCTGCCGCGTTCCAAGGTGGCGCTGATCGAGATCGCGCTGGCCATGGGCAGCTTCGGCATCGGCACCGGCGAATTCGTCATCATGGGCCTGCTGCCGGATGTGGCGCACGATTTCAAGGTCACGACGCCGGAAGCCGGCCACGTCATCAGCGCCTATGCGCTGGGCGTGGTCATCGGCGCGCCGGTGCTGGCCGTGCTCGGCGCCAAGATGTCGCGCCGCTGGCTGCTGATCCTGCTGATGAGCGTTTTCGCGCTCGGCAATATCGTCAGCGCGCTGGCGCCGACCTTCGGCTCGTTCATGTTCATGCGGTTTCTCACCGGCTTCCCGCACGGCGCCTATTTCGGCGTCGCCGCGCTGGTCGCGGCCTCGATGGTTGATCCCGGCAAACGCACGCAGGCGGTCGGCCGGGTGATGCTGGGCCTGACGCTGGCGACGCTTATCGGCACGCCGCTCGCCACCATGTTCGGCCAGTCGCTCGATTGGCGTGTGGCCTTCGGCGTCGTCGGCGCACTCGGCATTCTCACCGTGGCGCTGATCATCCTGTTCCTGCCGCAGGATAAGGTGCGTCCCGGTGCCGGCGCCTTGCGCGAACTCGGCGCCTTCCGGTCGAAGCAGGTCTGGCTGACGCTCGGCATCGGCGCCGTCGGCTTTGGCGGCATGTTCTCGGTCTTCACCTACATCGCCTCGACCACGACGGAAGTCGCCGGCCTGAGCCCGACGATGGTGCCGGTCATCCTGGCGCTCTTCGGCATCGGCATGGTCAGCGGCAATATCGTCGGCGCCTGGTTTGCCGACAAGGCGCTGATGGCGACGATCGGCGGCATGATGATCTACAATTTCATCATCCTGTCGGCCTTCTCGCTGACGGCGCACAATCCCTACATGCTGTCGCTGGTCGTCTTTTTGATCGGCAGCAGTGTCGCCATCGCCCCTGCCCTGCAGATCCGGCTGATGGACGTGGCGGCGGACGGGCAGACACTGGCCGCTGCGCTCAACCATTCCGCCTTCAACATCGCCAATGCGCTCGGCGCCTGGCTCGGTGGTCTCGCCATAGCCGGCGGCTACGGCTATGCCTCGACCGGCTGGGTCGGCGCACTGCTGTCGGTGGCGGGCATGGGCGTTTTTGCGATGTCGCTGTCGCTCGAGCGGTCGTCGCCGCAGCAGGCCTGCCCGGCCGAGTAACCGTTCGGCATTAAGGTTTGTTTTCATGCATGTCTTTATCCCAAAACCGCGCACACTTTTGGGAGACATGCATTAAGCAGCCAATTCGGTTTCGACCTCGGGCTTGACCCTGGCGAGATGGTTGTCGCCCCATTCCTTCATGACCAGCAGCACCGGCCGCAGGCTTTCGCCAAGTGGTGACAGGGTGTAGTCGACCCGTGGCGGCACGACGGCGAAGACCGTGCGCACGATCAGCCCGTCGGCTTCGAGCTCGCGCAACTGCTTGGTCAGCATGCGCTGGGTGACATTGATGAGCTTGCGGCGCAGCTCGCTGAAGCGCAGCGTACCCCCGAGCAGATGATAGAGAATGACACCCTTCCACTTGCCGTCGAGCAGGTTGAGCAGGCTTTCCACCGGACAGTTGGGCGAGCGTTCCAGCATTTCCCGGCGAACACGCGGCATCATGGTATCCTTTTTGGTACTATATACAGAAAATGTGCATTCTTGCGCTTCTTGAACATAATGCGCATCTAGCATCTGTTCAATCGAAAGGAGCCCGCCATGCGCGCCATAGCCTACCAGACCGCCCAGCCCATTGCCGCCGAGACATCGCTTGTCGATATCGAATTGCCCGATCCGGTCCCCGGCGACCGCGATCTCCTGGTCGAGATCAAGGCGATCTCCGTCAATCCCGTCGACACGAAAATCCGCTCCGGCGTGACGCCGGAGGCCGGCAGCTGGAAGGTTCTGGGCTGGGATGCGGCCGGTATCGTCCGTGCTGTCGGCCCGAAGACAAAACTCTTCAAGCCGGGCGACGAAGTGTTTTACGCCGGCGCCATCGACCGGCCGGGCGCGAATTCCGAACTGCATGTGGTTGACGAACGCCTGGTCGGACCGAAGCCGGCGACGCTCGACTTCGCCGCTGCCGCCGCCCTGCCGCTGACGGCGATCACCGCCTGGGAAATGCTGTTCGACCGGCTGCGCATCAACGACCGCGTATCCGGCGGCAGCAATGCCATCCTGATCATCGGTGGCGCCGGCGGCGTCGGTTCGATCGCCATCCAGCTCGCCCGGACGCTCTCGAACGTCACCGTGCTGGCAACGGCCTCACGGCCGGAAACGAAACAATGGGCGATGGATCTCGGCGCCCATCACGTGCTCGATCATTCGAGGCCGCTGGCAGATGAAATCGACCAGCTGGCGCTCGGTGCCCCGGCCTTCGTCTTTGCGACGACCAACACCGCCGATCACCTCGCCGACATCGCCAAGCTGATCGCGCCGCAGGGCCGCTTTGGCGTGATCGACGACCCGAAGGTTCTCGACATCATGCCGTTCAAGCGCAAGGCTGTTTCGGTGCACTGGGAGCTGATGTTTGCCCGCTCCCTGTTCAAGACGCCCGACATGGAAGAGCAGCACAAGCTGTTGAGCGAAGTGTCGCGCCTGGTCGATGCTGGAAAGATCCGTTCGACGCTGACGGAAACGCTGGGAACCATCAATGCCGGGAACCTGAAGAAGGCGCATGCGCTGCTGGAATCCGGAACGATGAAGGGCAAGGCGGTTCTCGCCGGTTTCTGATGCAGACACACGAAAGCCGCCCGGATCGCTCCGGGTGGCTTTTTGAAGAGAAACCCTGATCACGCCTGCATGACGACGACGCGGCCGCCGACGCTGACGCGCTGGTAGAGATCGATGACGTCGTGGTTCATCATGCGCACGCAGCCGCTCGACATGGCGAGACCGATCGACTGCGGCTGGTTGGTGCCGTGGATGCGGAAATTGGTGTCGCCGCCGCTGCGGTAGAGATAGATGGCGCGCGCACCGAGCGGGTTGTTCGGGCCGCCTGCGAGACCGCCGGCATATTTCATGTTCTTGCCCGGGTCGCGGCGCAGCATGTTGGCCGTCGGCGTCCAGGTCGGCCACTCGGCCTTGCGGCCGATATAGGCGGTGCCCGCCAGCGCATAGCCGTTGCGGCCGACGCCAACGCCATACCGCATCGCCCTGCCCCCACCGAGAATGTAGTAGAGCCGCCGCGCCGGCGTATCGACGACGACAGTGCCGGCCTCATGGCTGGTCTCGTAGGCGACCTCCTGGCGGCGCAGCTCCGGCTTGATCTTGTCGAGCGGCACGGCCTTCAGCGGAAACTGCTCGTCCGGCAGGTCCGCATAGAGCTGGCGCTGGCTGGGGCCGGCCTGACACCCGGCCAGAAGAGCGGAAACGCCAAGCAGCAGGCCACGGCGGGAAATCGACATCAGAATATATCCTTAATATTCGGTGAGCATGACCGGACATTAAGGAAAACATGGTTAACGCCCGGTAAATCATGGCGAAATCCTGGCGGGCCGCAGGCCGAATGTTTCGCAATCAGACGAGCGAGATAGGATTGCTGAGCCGGGCTCACAAGCCCATCCCGAGCGGGGCGGCTAATTCCAGCGGCCAATCAGGGCTATACCGGGGTAGCGAGCCTTCTGGCACGCCGACCCGATTCCCCACAGCTTGCAAGGATGACCCCGTTGAAAACGTCTGGATATGCCGCCACCGATGCGAACACGCCGTTGCAGCCCTTTTCCTTCGAGCGGCGGGCGTTGCGCGACAACGACGTCGCCATCGACATTCTCTATTGCGGCGTCTGCCACACGGACCTGCACATGGCCCGCAATGACTGGGGGTTTTCCGCCTATCCGCTGGTGCCGGGCCATGAGATCGTCGGCCGGGTTTCGGCCATCGGCAGCGGCGTCTCGCGCTTCAAGGTCGGCGATTATGTCGCCGTCGGCACGATGATCGACAGTTGCATGGAGTGTGAGCAATGCCGCCGCAACGAAGAGCAGATGTGCCGCAAGGGCGTCACCGTCACCTACAACGGCCAGGACCGGGTGACCGGCGCGACGACCTATGGCGGCTATACCGATCATATCATCGCGCGCGAGGAATTCGTGCTGAGCGTGCCCGATGGCCTTGATCTCGCCCGCGTCGGTCCGCTGCTCTGCGCCGGGATCACCACCTATTCGCCGCTGCGCACCTTTGGTGCCGGTCCCGGCAGCCGGGTCGGCGTCATCGGGCTCGGCGGCCTCGGCCATCTGGCCGTGAAATTCGCCTCGGCGCTCGGCGCCCATGTCACCGTCATCACCCGGTCGGAAAACAAGATGGACACGGCGCGCGAACTCGGCGCCGATGCGACGCTGCTGTCGACCTCGCCCGAACAGATGGCGGCGGCCGCCTTCGCCTTCGACCTCATCATCGATACGGTGCCCTACGAGCACGATCTCGGCCCCTATCTCGACCTGCTCGAAACCGATGGCACGCTCGTCATTGCAGGATCGCTGGTCGATACGCCGAAATTCAGCAATCTCACGCTGATCACCGGCCGGCGGCGGATTGCCGGAACGCCGAGCGGCGGCATCCGGCAGACCCAGGAAATGCTCGATCTCTGCGCCCGCAAGACCATCCTGCCGGAATGCGAGATGATCGCGATGCAGGACATCGGCAAGGCCTTCGAACGGCTCGAACGCGGCGATGTGCACTACCGATTCGTCATCGACATGGCCACTCTGGCTCAGGCTTCCTGACCGGCCGGCTGCCGCGCGTTTGAGCGCAAGGCGTCGATGAAGGCTGACAGTGCCGGGGGCATCTGCCGCCGGCTTGAATAATAGATGTAATAGCCGGCAAACGGCTTACAGTACTCTTCCAGCACCCGCACCAGCCGCCCGCTGCGCACGTGCTCCGCGATCACATCCTCGAACAGGTAGACCAGCCCGGTGCCCGCCAGTGCTGCCGCGACCATCATGTCGAGATCGTTGACGACGTAGCTGCCATCGACGCGGATCTCGACCTCGCGGCCGTGCTCCTCGAACTCCCAGGCATAGGACACGCCGGCCGAGCTCAGATGATAGTTGACGCAATCGTGGCTTGCGAGATCCTTCAGGGTCTGCGGCGGCGGGCGTCTGGCGAAGTAGGAGGGTGCTGCGACGACGGCGGCGCGCAGGTCGGGGCCGATGCGCACACCGATCATGTCCTTGTCGATGGTCTCGCCGAAGCGGATACCCGCATCGAAGCGCGAGGCAACGATGTCGTCGAGCCGGTCGGAGACATTGAGCTCGACCCTTATCTCGGGATAATCCGCCTGGAAAGCCGGCAACATGGCGGCGAGCACCGACAGGGCCGCATGCTGGCCGGTGGTGATGCGCACCGTGCCCGACGGCCTTTCGCGCAACTCGCCGAGCGATTGCAGGCCTCGGTTGATATCGTCGAAGGCCGGGCGCAGCGTCAGCAGCAGCCGCTCGCCCGCGTCCGTTGTCGCCACGCTGCGCGTCGTGCGCGCCAGAAGCCGCACGCCCAGCCGTTCCTCGAGCAGACGCATCATGTGGCTGAGGCCGGAGGACGATATCTTCAGACGCGCCGCAGCCCGGGTGAAACTGCGCTCCTCGGCGACGATGAGGAAGGCCGCAAGATCGTCGAAGTCATGACGCTTCATTCCTGATCAGCTTTCATCAATGGGCAGCGACGGGATAAGTTGCGTCACAAATACGACGAAGCCGGCGTGGTTTCAATCACAGGCGGCTTTGTCAGGTTCTTCGGTGCGCACATTCCTGCCAAACACGACCTGTCCGGATAGACCGGTCCTTCGCCGCGCGTCTCGTTGCGGGGGTCCGTGCGGCCCGGTCTCTGCGAACACTACATGTTCGGATAGACCGGTCCTTCGCCCCCTTGTGGCGGTACCCAGTTGATGTTCTGGTTCGGGTCCTTGATGTCGCAGGTCTTGCAGTGGACGCAGTTCTGGGCGTTGATGACGAAGACGTCCTCGCCGTCCTTTTCCACCCATTCGTAGACACCGGCCGGACAGTAGCGGGTCGAGGGCCCGGCGAAGACATCATGCTCGGACGACTTCTGCAGCGCCATGTCCTTGACCTTCAGGTGCACCGGCTCGTTTTCCTCGTGGTTGGTGTTCGACAGGAACACCGACGAGAGACGGTCGAAGGTCAGGACGCCGTCGGGGCGCGGATAGTCGATCTTCTTGTGCAGGGCGGCGGGCTCGAGCGACTGTGCATCGGTCTTGCCGTGTTTCAGCGTGCCGAAGAAGGAGAAGCCGAACAGCGTGTTGATCCACATGTCCAAACCGCCGAGGCCGACACCGATGGCGGTACCGAACTTCGACCAGAGCGGCTTGACGTTGCGCACTTTCTTCAGGTCCTGGCCGATGGCGCTGTCGCGCCAGCCGTTCTCGATCTCGATGACCTCGTCGTTGGCGCGGCCGGCGGCAATGGCATCCACCAGCTTTTCGGCGGCAAGAATGCCCGAAAGCACGGCATTGTGGCTGCCCTTGATGCGCGGCAGGTTGACGAAGCCGGCCGAACAGCCGATCAGCGCGCCGCCCGGGAAAGACAGCTTCGGCACCGACTGGTAGCCGCCCTCGGTGATGGCGCGGGCGCCGTAGGAGAGGCGCTTGCCGCCCTCGAACGTGTCGCGGATGGCCGGGTGCGTCTTGAAGCGCTGGAATTCCTCAAAGGGATAGAGATAGGGGTTCTTGTAATTCAGGTGGACGACGAAGCCGACGGCGACCGTGTTGTCTTCGAGATGGTAAAGGAACGAGCCGCCACCGGTCTTCATGCCAAGTGGCCAGCCGAACGAGTGCTGCACGAGGCCGGGCCTGTGGTGCTCGGGCTTGACCTGCCAGAGCTCCTTGATGCCGAGGCCGAATTTCTGCGGCTCGCGGTCCTTCTGCAAATCGTATTTGGCGATCAGCTGCTTGGCGATCGAGCCGCGCACGCCCTCGCCGATCAGCGTGTATTTGCCGAGCAGCTCCATGCCGCGGGCAAAGTTCGGGCCGGGCTCGCCGTTCTTCTCGATGCCCATGTCGCCGGTGGCAACGCCGGTGACCGCGCCTTCGTCATTGTAGAGCACTTCGGTGGCGGCAAAACCCGGATAGATTTCGACGCCGAGGCCTTCGGCCTTTTCGGCCAGCCAGCGACAGACGTTGCCGAGCGAGACGATGTAGTTGCCGTGATTGTTCATCAGCGGCGGCATGGCGAAATTCGGCAGGCGGATCGAGCCGGCAGGCCCGAGCAGCAGGAACTGGTCGTCCGTCACCTTGGTCTTGAAGGGATGTTCTCCCTCCTCGCGCCAGCCCGGCAGCAGCCGGTCGATGCCGATGGGGTCGACGACGGCGCCCGAGAGAATATGCGCGCCGACTTCGGCACCCTTTTCCAGAACGACGACGGAGAGATCCGGATTGACCTGTTTCAGGCGGATGGCGGCGGCAAGACCGGCCGGCCCGGCACCGACGATCACCACGTCGAATTCCATGCTTTCGCGCTCGGGCAGTTCCATCGTCTCGGTCATTGCGGCATCTCCGTCGCGCGGGCGGCCCGATGGCCGGTCCCAGTTCCCTTTGGTCGTTGTCATCTCAAATACACACAAACTTGTCGAGCCGGGATGCGACAGACAGTCCCTGCATTTGCGCATGACCCCATGAGATTACCACAGGATAGCAGCTTACGTAAACGTAAAGGTTAGATTTGCGGCTCGGATTTCCTGAAATGCCGGCGGGATATCCAGGCCGCCTTGCCTTCGCCGCAGACCCGTGGCATGAGGCGCGTCCCAAGACGACAGACACTCCGGCATCCTTTCGCAAACCGCAACGGCACGCCCTGCTCTGGGCGCCGCGCGCCGGTTTTGTGTTATGCTGCACTGCAAGACAATGGAGATCCCCATGGCATCCGCACTCGGTTTCGATTTCGGCACCACGAATTCGGTTCTTGCGGCGGCAAGCGGCGGCGAGACGCGGTCGCTGACCTTTACCAGCCCGGCCGGCTCGTCGGAATCCATGCGCACCGCCTTGTCGTTCACCAAGAAAGCGGGTCCGTCGACGCCGCGCGTCGAGGCCGGGCAGGCGGCGATCGAGCAGTTCATCGACAATCCCGGCGAATGCCGCTTCCTGCAGTCGATCAAGACCTTCGCCGCCAGCCCGCTGTTTCAGGGCACGCTGGTGTTTGCCAAGCGGCAGGCGTTCGAAGATCTGATGCGGGCTTTCGTGTCGCGCATGGCCGATTATGCCGGCGATAGCTGGCGGCGCGAGTATCAGCGCATCGTCGTCGGGCGGCCGGTGCATTTTGCCGGGGCCAGCCCGGACGAGGCCTTGGCGCTCGAGCGCTACAACCGGGCGCTGGCCGAGTTCGGCTTTCCGGAAATCCACTATGTCTACGAGCCGGTGGCCGCCGCCTTCTATTTCGCCCAGCATTTGAAGAAGGATGCCACCGTGCTGGTGGCTGACTTCGGCGGCGGCACGACCGACTATTCGATCGTGCGCTTCGAGAGCCAGGCCGGGCAGCTGACGGCGGTGCCGGTCGGCCATTCGGGCGTCGGCGTTGCCGGGGATCATTTCGACTTCCGCATCATCGACACGGTGGTCTCGCCGCTGATCGGCAAGGGCTCCTATTTCAAGAGTTTCGACAAGCTGCTGGAAGTGCCCTCAAGCTATTACGCCAATTTCGGCCGCTGGAACCAGCTGTCGATCTTCAAGACGCTGAAGGAATTCTCAGATCTCAAGCAACTGGTGCGCTCCAGCATGGAGCCGGAGAAGCTGGAAAGCTTCATCGACCTGATCGACCATGACGAGGGCTATCCGCTCTATCAGGCGGTGTCGGCGACGAAGATGCGGCTTTCCGGAGCGGAGGAGACCGAGTTCTACTTCCCGCCGCTCGGCGAAAAGAGCCGGACTACGGTGCGCCGCGCCGATTTCGAGCAGTGGATCGCCCCCGATCTCGCCCGCATCGAAACCGCACTCGACGATGTGCTAACCAAGACGCGCACGGCGCCAGGGTCGATCGACAAGGTGTTTCTCACCGGCGGCACCTCCTTCGTGCCGGCCATCCGCCGCCTGTTCGAAAACCGTTTTGACAAGGACCGGATCGAGAGCGGCGGCGAGCTTCTGTCGATCGCCCACGGACTGGCGCTGATCGGCGAACGGGATGACATTAATCTGTGGACGGCGATGGGCAACACGGCCGCTGCCAACGCCGGGTGATGGGAGCCGGTTGATAGGCCTCGGATGAGCGGAGTTTCCGCTTTGCGGCGCGGCCCGGCTCCTGTAAAACGGCCCGATGATCTCCGCCACTGACCTTTCCCCCCGGGAGCTTGCCGCCCTTCTGCATTTTCATGCGGATGCCGGGGTCGAATGGCTTTTGGAGGAGACACCGGTCGACCGGTTTGCCGAATTCGCCGCCGCCAATGCAGCGCGTGCCGCCAACAGGCAGGCCCCCGTGTCTACTCAGCGCGTGGACAGGCCGGTGGATCAGGCGGTAGCAGCCAGTGGCCCGTCCACCCCTGCCCGCACCTCTGCCGCCCGCAGTGCCGCCCCACCGCCGCCAGCACCCACCGTTGCCATTCCCGACGAACAGGCGATCGCCGAGGCACGGTTTGCTGCCGACAGTGCCCGCACGCTGGCAGAGCTGAAGGCGGCGATGGAGGCCTTCACCAGCTGCAACCTGAAAAACAGCGCCCGCACCATGGTGTTTGCCGATGGCGACCCGGCGTCCGGCCTGATGGTGATCGGGCCGATGCCGAACGGTGACGACGACCGCGACGGCCTGCCCTTTTCCGGCAAGCAGGGCCAGATGCTGGAGCGCATGCTGGCCGGAATCGGCATTGCCCGCAATGAAGTGCTTCTCACCAACATCATTCCCTGGCGGCCGCCCGGCGCGCGCATGCCCTCCGTGCGCGAGACCGATATCTGCCGTCCCTTTATCGAGCGGCAGATTGCGCTGGCCGAGCCGCGCCACATTCTGATCCTGGGAAATTTCGCGGCGCGATTCTTTTTTGGCGGCTCGGAAACCATCCACAATCTGCGCGGCGAATGGCGCGATCTGAAGGCCGGGTCCTGGACGGCGGCGGCCCTGCCGACCTTTCATCCGCAGGACCTGATGTCGGCACCGGCGAGCAAACGCCTAGCCTGGGCCGATCTTCTGGCGTTTCAGGCGCGCATCCGGCCCTGAAGGCTGATAACGCCGCGTTTCCAGCGCCGGCCCGCCTCATTTATGAACAACAGATGACCAAAGCCATGCGGATTGCGCATATCAGTTGCGCGTCCCGGCGCATTGCCTAATCGATGCTGCACTGCAATATGTAGAGCACGGGGGAAAAGCATAAGGATGACATGCCATGACCGCCCGATTTCGACCAATCCATTCGGGATTTGAAACCCTTCGCCAAGCCGGCTCAGCACTGCGCCAGCCGCACGCTTTCAGCGGGCTCAACGGCGTCACGAACGAGCAGCTGACCGCAACCGGTTATGCCCGCATCGCCCGGCCCGCCGACATCTTCTCCGACTTCGTCCGCCGGTAACCATCATGTCCCAGTCTCTGAAGAACCTGATCCACAGCTTCGGCCATATCCAGTCGGCCGTTCGTGCGTCAACGGAATACAAGCGCCTCAGCCGGCTGCCGGCCAATTCGGCTGCCCGCTCGGACAAGCTTGCCGGCTTTCTCGCCAACTGAAACACTGTCTGGCCGCCATGGATCGTGGCGACCATCCGGGTTGGAGCCGAAACCATTGACGTTCCCGGCTTTGCGCCAGCCCCTGTCGCAATCGACAGCGTGGCGGCGATTGGATAGAGCAACACTGTCTCTCCGATTGCCAGGATTCTCCCATGCTCACCAGTCTCGCCTCCATCTTCGCCCTGATGCTGTCGACGCTTCTGATGATGGTCGGCTTCGGCCTGCAGGGCTATGTCCTGCCGGTGCGCTCGGTGATGGAAGGCTGGTCCACCCTGACGGTGTCGATGATCGCCACCGGCTATACGCTCGGTTTCACGCTGTCCTGCATCGTCACGCCGAAATTCGTGCTGCGCGTCGGCCATGTGCGCGTCTTCGTGGCGCTGATCACACTTTTGACCATCGCCATCCTGCTCTGCAGCCTGATCGTCGACTGGCGCGCCTGGTTCGTCTTCCGGGCGCTGTCGGGCTTTGCCATTTCCGGCAGCTACATGATCATCGAAAGCTGGCTGAACGAGAAGGTGACCAACGAGAATCGCGGCACCTTATTTTCGGTCTATCTCATCACCACCATGATAGGCACGATCGGCGGCCAATATCTGGTGCCGCTCGGCGATCCCTCCAACACATCGCTGTTCGTGCTTTGCGGCGTCATCTTCTCGCTGGCGCTGCTGCCGACGACGCTCTCCTCCTCACCCATGCCAGCGCCACCGACCGAGGCGAAGTTCGACCTGCCCGGCCTCTACCGCCGCTCGCCGGTGGCCGCTGTCGGGGCCTTCCTGGCCGGCGCCCTGTCGGGCGCCTGGCTCAATCTCGGTGGCGTCTTCACCCAGAAAGTCGGGCTGTCGACCGCTGAAGGCGCAACACTGCTTGCGGCCGTGCTCGGCGGCAGCGCCATTTCGCAGATCCCCATTGGTCGTGCTTCCGACAAGATGGACCGGCGCATCGTCATGGTGTTCTGCGGCATCGTCGGAGTCCTCTCCTGCGTCGCCATGGTTTTTGCCATCGGCCAGAGCGCTGTGGTTCTCTATATCGTCGCGGCCTTCGTCGGCTCCGTGCTCTTCCCGATCTATGCGCTGAACGTCGCCCATGCCAACGATCTGGCCCGGCCGAACGAATATGTCGAAATATCCTCGGGCATGATGATCATCTACGGCATCGGCACGATCTCCGGCCCGCTGATGGTTGGCCCGGTCATGGACCGGTTCGGCCCGGCAGCACTGTTTGCCGTGCTCGCCGTCTATTTCGCGCTCTATGCTGCCTATGCGGCCTGGCGCATCATGAAGCGCAAACAGGCGGACGGACTGGTCTCGAAGACGGATTTTCAGGCCAATACCGTGCCGCAACCGGGCACCGAGGCGGTCAACGCGCTCAACCAGGCGCCGCGCGGCGAGACGATCATTGCCGACGACACGACACCGGACTGGCAATCCTGATCAAGACGCCTTTGCTCAGAAACTGATTCAGGCATGTGCTTTAACGCGTTGTTTTGCGCCTGCCTTTGTATCAGTTCGCCGGCGGTGCTGCCTTCTTGGCGGCCCGGCGTTCGAGCCCCAGTTGGTGCTCGCGAAAGATAATGAAGATGCCGGCTGAAACCACGATGGCCGTGCCGATCAGCATGGTTCCGATCGGCACATCGCCGAAGAGAAAATAGCCGATGACGATGCCAAGCAGGATCGATGTGTATTCGAATGGCGCGATGGTCGAAACGTCGGCATGGCGGTAGCTTTCGGTCAGAAGGATCTGCGCCACGCCGCCGCAGACACCGGCTGCCCCCAGAAGCCCTAGGGTATCCCAGCCGATCGCCGACCAGCCGAGCGGCAGGGTCGCCAGCGACAGGACCGACGCGGTCAGGGAAAAATAGAGAACGATGGTCGGGGTCTTTTCGGTGAGAACCAGCTTGCGCACCAGCACCATGGCGACGGCACCCAGCGTTGCCGCCGTCAGCACCGCCAGGGCTCCCATCGCCTCTTCCGATCCGAGGCCCCCATCGCGAAACACGGTCAGGCGCGGCCAGGTAATGATCATGACGCCGGTCAACCCGACCAGAACCGCCGACCAGCGATAGATCTTGACGGTCTCCTTGAGGAACACGGCAGCAAAGACCACCGTCAGGAGCGGCATGGCATAGCCGATGGCGATGGCCTCGGGCAGCGGCAGATGCACCAGTCCGTAAAAGCCGAAAGACATCGAGACGATGCCGACGAAGCCGCGCTTGAAATGACCGAAGAGATCCTTGGTGTGGAAGGCGGTGCGCAGCTGGCCGTTGAAGCCCAGGAAGATGACGATGGGGATGATGGCGAAGGCGGAGCGGAAAAAGGTGATCTGGCCGGTGGCGATGTCGTCCCCTGCAGCCTTGATCAGGGTCGACATGCAGACGAAAACCACGACGGAGAAAACCTTGAGGAATATCCCGCGCATCGGGTTTGAAAAGTCGGCATCCATGAAAAAGCTCGTCAACATAGCGGCAGCGGGCCGAAAACTGTCAACGACGGGCTGCATGGGAAGATGGATGCCGGGAACCCGCATCCGAAGCAGGCAGATACTACGCTCATCTTTCGGTGAAGTGAGATCAATATTGATGATGCGTCAGGGTTATTTTTGATAATTGCGCAAAGGCCGAACGGCCGGGCAAGGTGATCGGCGAGATCCTTGGCAAATTCTTTGAAATTTGCAGCAAATGGGCCGTTGGCTTTAATTTGATTTAAATGTTGTTAGGGCGGAGTGGCTAAACAGGGAACGAACAGGAGGGGATGAAAGAGCATTGCGTCGCTTTGTGCCGAGGAAAAAAGCCTCCCGCCTGGCTTCACTTTCGCAATTCACCGCTTCAATTTCGCCACGACAATCTTTTCATCACCATCGGCGTCCCATAAACTCCGGGTTGAGCGACGCAAGCAGGACCTATAATGCGCACAGAAACGGGCCAGATCATCCAGCTGGCAGACTATAGCCCCACCGATTTTGTTCTCGAGCGCGTCGACCTGACCTTCGAGCTGGAACCGGCGGCCACCAAGGTCGAATCACGCCTGATCTTCCACCGCCGCGAAGGCGTGGCCACCGATGCGCCGCTGGTGCTCGACGGTGACGAGCTGACGATGACCGGCCTGCTGTTCGACCAGAACGAGATTCCTGCTGCCGATTTCACGGCCACCGCCACGACGCTGACGATCCGCAATCTGCCGGAATCGACGCCTTTCGAAATCACGGTGACGACCGAGATCAATGCCGAGGCCAACACCAAGCTGATGGGCCTCTACCGCACCAACAATGTCTATTGCACCCAGTGCGAGGCCGAAGGTTTTCGCCGCATCACCTGGTTTCCGGACCGGCCGGACGTGCTGGCCGTCTACACGGTCAACATCATCGCCGACAAGGCGACCGCACCGCTGCTCCTGTCGAACGGCAACTATCTGGGTGGCGCCGATATGGGCGATGGTCGCCATTTCGCCGCCTGGTTCGACCCGCATCCGAAGCCGAGCTACCTGTTCGCGCTGGTCGCCGGCGATCTCGGCCTTGTCGAGGACACGTTCACGACGATGTCGGAGCGCGAGGTCAAGCTCCGCATCTATGTCGAGCATGGCAAGGAAGACCGCGCCGCCTACGCCATGGATGCGCTGAAGCGCTCGATGACGTGGGACGAAGAGGTGTTCGGCCGCGAATACGATCTCGATATTTTCATGATCGTCGCCGTGTCCGATTTCAACATGGGCGCCATGGAGAACAAGGGGCTCAACGTCTTCAACGACAAATACGTGCTGGCCGATCCCGAAACCGCCACCGATGCCGACTATGCCAATATCGAGGCGATCATCGCGCATGAATATTTCCACAACTGGACCGGCAACCGCATCACCTGCCGCGACTGGTTTCAGCTCTGCCTCAAGGAAGGCCTGACGGTTTACCGCGACCACGAGTTTTCCGCCGACCAGCGCTCACGCGCCGTCAAGCGCATTGCCGAAGTCCGGCACCTGAAGGCCGAGCAGTTTCCCGAGGACGGCGGCCCGCTGGCGCATCCGGTGCGGCCGACAAAGTATCGCGAAATCAACAACTTCTATACGACCACCGTCTACGAAAAAGGCTCCGAAGTCACCCGCATGATCGCGACCATTCTGGGCGCTGATCTGTTCAAGGCGGGCATGGATCTCTATTTCGAGCGGCATGACGGTCAAGCCGTGACGATCGAGGATTTCGTCACCTGCTTCGAGAATGCCAGCGGCCGGGATCTCACACAGTTTTCACTCTGGTACCATCAGGCGGGAACACCGCTGATCACCGCATCGAGCACCTATGATGCCGCGCGGCAGGTTTTCAGCCTGTCGCTCGAACAGATGATCCCGGCCACCCCGGGCCAGACTGCCAAGGAGCCGATGCACATTCCGCTGCGGTTTGGGCTTCTGAGCGAGACCGGCGCAGAGCTTGCGGCTTCCTCGGCGACCGGCGCCGACATCACCGGAGACGTGCTGCACCTGACGCAGCGCAAGCAGACCATCACCTTCAGCGGCATAACCTCACGCCCTGTCCTGTCGCTGAACCGCGGTTTTTCCGCACCCGTCAACATCCACTTCGACCAGTCGTCGGCCGATCTCGCCACCATCGTGCGGTCCGACAGCGACCTGTTCGCCCGCTGGCAGGCGCTCAACGATCTTGCCCTGCCGAACCTCGTCGAGGCTGCCCGCAATGCGCGGGGCGGCAAGGCGCTTGGCTGCGACCCGGCGCTTGTCGATGCGCTGCTCGCGGTAGCCGCAAACAGTGATCTCGAGCCCGCATTCCGGGCCCAGGCGCTGGCGCTCCCCAGCGAAGCCGATATTGCCCGCGAACTCGGCAGCAACAACGATCCCGATGCCATCCACACGGGCCGCCAGCACATTCTCCGCGTCATTGCCGTGGCCGGCGCTGACATCTTCGAGGACCTGGCCGCAACCATGCTGGTTTCCGGCCCGTTCAGCCCGGATGCGGCCGGCGCCGGCCGCCGTGCGCTGCGCAACGCCGCGCTGTCGTTCCTCGTCATCGCTGAAAACCGCCCGGACAAGGCGGCAGCCGCCTTCGACGCCGCCAACAACATGACCGATCTCGCCCAGGCACTCACCCTGCTTGCGCACCGCTTCCCGGATGCACCCGAGACCCAGCGGGCGCTTGCGGCATTTGAAAAGAAATTCGGCAGCAATGCGCTGGTCATTGACAAGTGGTTCAGCATCCAGGCATCGATCCCCGGTCCTCACGCGCTGGAGCGGGTGAAGACGCTGATGACCAGCCCGCTGTTCAACGCGCTCAATCCCAACCGGGTTCGCTCGCTGGTGGGAACGTTCGCCTTTGCCAACCCGACCGGCTTCAACCGGGCCGATGGATTGGGCTACCGCTTCCTCGCGGCCGAAATCCTCGGCATCGACCAGCGCAATCCGCAGTTGGCTGCCCGTATCCTGACCTCCATGCGGTCATGGCGGCTGCTTGAGGAAACCCGGGCCGAACACGCCCGCAATGCTCTGCGGTCGATTGCCGACGCGCCCAACCTGTCGACCGACGTCGCCGATATCATCGAACGCATGCTGAAGGGCTGACGCCCCGGCCCGATCGCGACTGCTTCCCCGACGCTCCCGCCCTTGCGGGAGCGTTTATGTTTGCGGAAAAGACTCCCGATTTCGCACCGGCCAGAATTCGTTAAAAAAGTTTGAATCACCCCTCTGGACAAGGCGAATCAAGATTGATTCATTAGGGTAGATTCGGGCGAGCGGCGCGTCGAATCACCAGAGGACTAAAAATTGGGAAAAATGGCGGACGCGCAGCGGGCAAGCGCAGCCGGCGTGAAGCTGCGACTCAAATTTCCGGCCTTCGCGGCCCTGGAAAAAGAGTTCATCGGACATGCCAGGATGTTTGCGGAACCGGCCACACGGCATCTGGATCGGGCGGAGCCCATCCTCAAGAAAACAATTCCGATCCTCATCATCGCGTTTCTGATCGTGGTCGGCGTGTCGCGGATGATCGGGATTACGGTCGAGCACCAGCGCATGGAAAGCAATGCGCGGCAGCTGGCGACGCTGACCTCCGCCGTCATCGCCGCATCTTTTTCCGCTGACGAATCCGCGCTGTTTGCCACCGGCAACCGCTGGCAGGTCGAACAGCGGCTGACCCAGCATCTGCCGGCCGACACGCTCGATCCGGCATCGTTCATTCTGGCCATTCAGAAAGACGGCCGCGTCTTTGCAGGCGCCGGTGCCGGTCTTTCCTATATCGGCTCGTCGCTGGCGGCGATCGCGCCCGAAGTTGCGGTCCAGAGCTATTTTGACGACACGACCGGTGCGATGCGCGCTTTCATCGGCGGCGCAGAGCACATCATCGCCGCCACGCCGATCCGAAACGATGCCGGCATGGTGCTGGTCGCTACGCCGCTGGCGCATATCGACACGCTGTGGCGCGAGGAAGTTTCACTCAACGTCACGCTGTTTGCCGGCATTTCGGCGATCCTGCTGGTCATCCTCTACGCCTATTACATCCAGGCAAAGCGGGCTCGAGACGCCGATGCGATCTTCGTGGAATCCAACCTTCGCGTCGAGACTGCCCTGTCGCGCGGCCGTTGCGGCCTTTGGGATTTCGACATGGAGAACCGCCGCCTGTTCTGGTCGCGCTCCATGTACGAGATGCTCGGCATGAAGCCGCAGGACAATGTCATGTCCTTCGGCGATGCAGCCCGGCTGATGCATCCGGACGACGGCAGCATCTACAAGGTGGCCCGCGCCATCGCCAAAGGGGATGCCCGCCAGATCGACCAGATCTTTCGCATGCGCCATGAGGACGGGCATTACGTCTGGATGCGGGCCCGCGCGCAGCTGATCAAGAGCACGTCCGGCAAGGTTCATATGATCGGCATCGCCATGGATGTCACCGAACAGCACCGGCTGGCCCAGCGTTACGCCGAGGCCGACCAGCGGCTGGCAGACGCCATCGAATCGACATCGGAAGCCTTCGTGCTCTGGGACAAGAATGACCGGCTGGTGATGTGCAATGGCCATTATCAGCAAGCCTACCGCCTGCCCGACGAGGTGCTGGTGCCCGGCACCGAGCGTATCGCCGTCCATGCGGCCGCCGCCCGGCCGATCGTCGAGCGTCGCGTCGCCGACCCCGATGGCTCCAACCATGCACACACGACCGAAGTGCAGCTTGCTGACGAACGCTGGCTGCAGATCAACGAGCGGCGCACCCGCGACGGTGGCCTCGTCTCCGTCGGCACCGACATCACGCTGTTGAAACGCCATCAGGTCCGCCTGCGCGAATCCGAGCGGCGGCTGATGGCGACCATCGGCGATCTGTCTGCCTCCCGGCAGACGCTCGAGCGCCAGAAGGCCGAACTTTCCGTGGCCAATGCCAACTACCAGGCCGAAAAGGAACGCGCCGAGGCCGCCAACCGGGCAAAGTCCGAGTTCCTCGCCAACATGTCGCATGAGCTTCGCACGCCGCTCAATGCCATCCTCGGCTTCTCGGAAATTCTGCAAAACCAGATGTTCGGGCCGCTTGGCTCGGAGAAATACGACGAATATTCCCGCGACATCCACGACAGCGGCAAACATCTGCTCAACGTCATCAACGACATTCTCGACATGTCGAAAATCGAGGCCGGACACATGCGGCTGGTTTGCGAGAAGATCGATCTGGCGCCGTTGATCGAGGAAACCCTGCGTTTCACCACCATTCCGGCCGAACAGAAGAACATTCTGATCGATCCGAACGTCTCCTCGGGCTTGACGGTCATTGCCGACCGGCGGGCGATGAAACAGGTGCTGCTCAATCTGCTGTCGAACGCCGTCAAGTTCACCAATGATGGCGGCCGGATTTCGATCCGGGCCCGCAAGGTCGCCGGCGCTGTGACGCTGACCATCGCCGATACGGGCATCGGCATTCCCAAGGCGGCCCTGGAAAAGATCGGCCAGCCGTTCGAGCAGGTGCAGAGCCAGTATGCCAAGAGCAAGGGTGGCTCCGGCCTCGGGCTGGCGATTTCCCAGTCGCTAACCAAGCTTCAGGGTGGCGCCATGAAGATCCGCTCGGTCGAAGGCGTCGGCACGACCATCTCGGTGCGCCTGCCCGATCGCGGCTGATCTAAGCTTTGACGGTTGCCTGAAAAATCCGCCTGACGGCCTTCGACAGGCGCTTCACATCGGCCTCCAGCGTCTTCAGGTCCGGACTGTCGCCTGCCCGGCAGACGAGATCAAGCAGGCCGGCCGGTGCCTCCTTCGGGTCTAGCCCACCCCTGACGCAGAGCCTGATCAGTTGCGACAGGTCGGTAAAGAGCTTGAGTGCTTCCAGCACCAGATCGAGATCATTGGCATCGAGCAGGTTTTCGCCGAGGCTCTTCAGCGCATCGGCGGTCGGCGCACCGTGCTCCGGCAGGCCCACGCCCCGTGCAGGAGCAACCAGCGCCAAGTATTGCGCAATGAACTCCAGATCAACCAGCCCACCCGGGATCAGCTTCAGATCCCAGCCATTGCGCGGCGGCTTCTCCGCATCGATGATCGCCCGCATCTCGGCGACATCCTTGGCGACGTTGGCGGCATCGCGTTTCTGGCCGAGAATATCGAACAGGATACGATCGGCGGTCTCAATGAGCGCAGCGTCGCCGCAGATCAGCCGCGCCCGAGTCAGCGCCATGTGTTCCCAGGTCCAGGCTTCTTCGCGCTGGTATTTCTCGAACGTGTTGATGCGTGTCGCCACCGGCCCCTTGTTGCCGGAGGGCCTCAGCCGCATGTCGACCTCGTAAAGCACACCTTCCGCCGTTGGTGCCGACAGGGCAGCGATCAGCCGTTGGGTGATGCGGGTGAAATAGCGCAGCGCATCAAAGGGCTTGGCCCCATCGGACTCGCTGGCCGCATCGTCGTAGTCGTAAAGCAGGATGACGTCGATATCCGAGCCGGCCGTCAGCTCGAAGCTGCCGAGCTTGCCCATGCCCATGATGGCGACCTTGCCGCCGGGGAATTTTCCGTGCACGGCCTCGATTTCCGCCAGCACCGCATCGAGCGCCGCCTTGACGATGAGATCCGCCACATGGGTGAAGGCGCGCCCCGCCTGGGCGCCGCTGATCGCACCGGTCAAAAGCCGGATGCCGATCAGGAAGCGCTGTTCCGAGGCAATGATGCGCAGCCGGTCGAGAATCTCCTCATAGTGCCGCGCCGCGCCGACGAAGCCTGCTATGCGCTCAGCCAGATAATTTCGCGTCGGAAGCTCGGCCAGAAGCCGCGGATCAAGCATGCCGTCGAAGACATGCGGTTTGGCGGCGATCACGTCGGCAAGCCGAGGAGCCGCCGACATGATGGTCACGAGCAGGGAGAGAAGTGCGGGATTGTTGCCCAGCAGCGAGAACAGTTGGATGCCGGCCGGCAGGCCTGACAGGAACGTGTCGAAGCGCAGCAGGGCCTCGTCGGCCCGCTTGCTTTCGCCAAAGACGCGCAGAAGCTCCGGCGTCAGCTCGGTCAGCCGCTCGCGCGCCTCGGCCGATTGCGTCGCCCGGTAGCGGCCGTAATGCCAGGTACGGATGATGTGGGAAATGTCCTTCGGCCGGTCGTAACCGAGCTTGGCCAGCGTTTCCAGCGTTTCCGGATCGTCGTTCTGGCCGGTGAACACAAGGTTGCCGGTCTCGGCCGACAGTTTCGCTTCCTGCTCGAACAGCCGTGCATAACGTTTCTCGACCGTCTTCAGCACCTCGACCAGCCGTGCCGAAAACGCGGCCGTCGTTTCGAAGCCGAGCATGAATGCGATCCGTTTCAGTTCCGCTTCGGTCTCGGGCAGAAGATGGGTCTGCTCGTCGCGGACCATCTGGATGCGGTGTTCGACATCGCGCAGGAACCAGTAGGCCTCGACCAGTTCGGTGCAGGTGGTCTCGTCGATCCATTTCGCCGCCGTCAGCGCCTTCAGCATCGGCTCGGTCGAGCGCAGCCGCAGGTCCGGCGTCCGGCCGCCGGCGATAAGCTGCTGGGTCTGGACGAAGAATTCGATCTCGCGGATGCCGCCGCGCCCGAGCTTGACGTTGTGACCCTTGACGGCGATTTCGCCGTGGCCCTTGTGGGTGTGGATCTGCCGCTTGATCGAGTGAATGTCGGCGATTGCCGCATAGTCGAGATATTTTCGGAACACGAACGGCGTCAGTTCGCGCAGGAAGGCCGCACCGGCCGCCATGTCGCCGCCCACCGGTCGCGCCTTGATGAAGGCTGCCCGCTCCCAGTTCTGCCCCCGGCCCTCGTAATAGAGAAGTGCTGCCTCGAGCGGGATCGCCAGCGGCGTCGAGCCGGGATCGGGACGAAGACGCAGATCGGTGCGGAAGACGTAACCGTCGGCCGTGCGCTCCTGCAGGATGCGGATCAGCCGGCGCAGCATGCGGGCAAAGACCTCGCTGGTGTCGTCCGGGTCGGCGACGATGCCGGCGTCCGGGTCGTAGAAGACGACCAGATCGATGTCGGAGGAATAGTTGAGCTCGTAGGCGCCGAGCTTGCCCATGCCGAGCACGATCATGCCGGACCCCCGGCTTGGCTCGGCCGGGTCGGCGATCGTCAACTTGCCGCTTGAATGGCCCGACAGCAGCAGGTGGTCGAAGGCAGCACCGACAGCCGCTTCGGCCAGCCGACTCAGCCACAGCGTCGTTTCGCGCCCGTCAAAGATTTGGGCGAGGTCGGCAAGGGCTGTCAGGAAAGAGATTTCGCGTTTTGCCGCGCGCAGTCGCGTCATCACCTGCGCTTCGCCCGGTTCGCTGCCCTCATCGTCGGGCTTCCAGCAATCGCGCGCCCGGGCAATGCTTGCCTCCAGCTGCGGCACCAGCGGTTCTGTTATGGCGATGGCCAGCAGCTCCGGGTGGGTGACCGCCGTGTCGCGCAGATAGGGCGAGAGCGACAGAGCCGCCACGACAAAATCCCTGACGGGGCTGTCAGTGGCCAGCAGGTCGGCAATCACCGGATGGCTGCGGCCCATGTCCTTGAGATCGGCCGTCACGGATTTTGCATCCGCCTGGCTGAGCGGCTTGATCACCGCCTGCGTCAGGTCTGCGAGCCGCGCCTGCGTCTCTTCGGTCATGGTCCCTCCCCGCCGCGCAAAACCGACAGGCGCGAACCCGTCCGGTGTATCAGGCCAGACCTGCAGGGAAAACCATGTTGACCGTCAAACCCCGGTTGTTTTCAAGCGCCTCATCGGTGGCGGCGAGTTCGAGCGTGCCATGATGCAGCTGCATGACCGCCTCCACCAGCGACAGGCCGAGACCAGTTCCGGGCTTGCTGCGGCTTTCGTCGAGCCGGACGAAGCGCTTCAGCACATCGGCGCGGCGGTCTTCCGGCACGCCGGGGCCGTGGTCGGCAACGGCCAGAACCAGGGCCGCATCGCGCTGTTTCAGCGTCACCAGAATATCGGGGTTTTCCGCCCCCTCGGCATATTTGATGGCATTGTCGATGAGATTGCCGAGCGCCTGGCCGACCAGTTCGCGGTTGCCGCTGATCCTGATATCCGGCGCCAGATCCGCCTTCAGCCGCAGGCCGCGATCCTCGGCCAGCGCCTCGTAGAGCTCGACGCAATCGGCCACCACCTGCGACAGGTCGATCTCGCTCATCTCGGCGGCGGCCGATCCCGCCTCCACCCGCGAGATCATCAGCAGCGCATTGAAGGTGCGGATCAGCTGGTCGGACTCGTTGATGATCTCCTCGAGCGACGATCGCTGCGTGCCCTCGCTGCCACCGGACGACAGCGCCGCCTCGGCCTTGTTGCGCAGCCGCGTCAACGGCGTTTTCAAGTCATGGGCAATGTTGTCGGAGACCTGCCGCAGGCCTTCGTTGAGCTTCTCGATCCGCCCGAGCATGGCGTTCAGCGATTCCGACAGGCGGTCGAATTCGTCGCCGGCACCGCTGGAGGGCAGCCGCTGCGACAGGTCGCCGGCCATGATCTTGGTGCTGGCGTCCGACATGCGGTCGATCCGCTTCAGCGCATTGCGGCCGATGCCGTACCAGATGACCAGCGCGCCCAGTCCCATGATGCCGAGTGCCACCATCAACGCCTGGCGCACCAGCACGCGGAATTTTTCCGGCTCGCTCAGGTCGCGGCCGACGAGAATGCGCAGCCCGTTCGACAGTTTCAGCACATGCGCCATGGCCACGTGCTGGTTGGCCTTACCCTCATCGGTATAGCGCTCGTAGCGGAAGGGCTCCGTGCGCCAGCCTTCGTCGTCAAAGACTCCCGGCTGCAGCGACACGACGTTACCGGCCAGAATTTCGCCGGTCGGGCTGGCTATGATGTAGAGGTTGGCGCCCGGCTGGCGGGCCCGCCGTTCCAGCGTTCTGAGCAGGCCATTGATGCCGTTGTTGGTGTATATGCGCTCGATCTGCGCCACTTCCTGGGTGACGGTGTCGCGGGTCTGCTCCTCGAGCAGGCGTTCGGACATGGCGGTGACATAGAAGACCAGAAAGGCGGCGCAGATGGCAAACAGCACGAGGTAGAGCGCCGACATGCGCACGGCCGTTGTGCGGAAGAGAACGCCCAGCCTTCCCATCGGCAGCTATGCCTCGTCCTTGATCATGTAGCCGGCGCCGCGCACGGTGCGCAGCAGCGGCTGGTCGAAATCCTTCTCGATCTTCGAACGCAGCCGCGAGACATGCACGTCGATGACGTTGGTCTGCGGGTCGAAATGATAGTCCCAGACGTTTTCCAAGAGCATGGTTCGGGTTACGACCTGGCCGGCGTTCTTCATCAGATATTCCAGCAGCCGGAATTCCCGCGGCTGCAGCAGGATTTCGCGGCCCTGGCGGCGCACCGAATGCGACAGGCGGTCGAGTTCCAGATCGCCGACACGGTAGACCATGTCCTGTTCGGGCGCGCCCTTGCGGCGGCCCAACACCTCGACACGGGCAAGCAACTCGCTGAAGGCATAGGGTTTCGGCAGATAGTCGTCGCCGCCGGCGCGCAAGCCCGTGACCCGGTCGTCGACCTGCCCCAGCGCTGAGAGGATCAGCACCGGCGTGTGCACATTGCGGTGGCGCAGTTCCGAGATCACGGACAGGCCGTCGCGGCGTGGCAGCATGCGGTCGACCACCAGCACGTCATAGGAATTCTCGCTGGCCATGAAAAGGCCGCTGTCGCCGTCGCTGGCGTGGTCGGAGACGATGCCCGCTTCGCGCAGCGCCTTGGTCAGGTAGGAGGCCGCTTCAAGATCGTCCTCGATAATCAGAATCTTCATGTGCGAGACCATAGTCCGGGTGCCCTCCTTTCCACAACTGTCCATTCCGGAACGAAAGACGCCGCGCAAGCCGTCAAGATTGCGCGGCGTCCGTTGTTTCAGTCGCGGGTGGCTATCAGCCCTTGGCGATCGGCATGGCGACGAAGCGGCTTCCGCCTTCAGCCTCGATCTGGAACAGCGCCTTGCTGCGGCCGTCCTTCTTGGCTGCGTCCATCACCTTCAGGATGTCGTCGGCGGACTTGACCTCCTGATTGTTGACGGAAACGATCTTCTCGCCCTGCTTGATGCCGCGGTCGCTGGCTTCGGAGTCCGGATCGACCGAAGCGATCGTCACGCCCGAGCCGTCTTCGGTCGGGGAAACGCTGACGCCGAGGTCGGCCAGAGCCTTTTCGCTCGCCGGTGCGGTTTCCGGTTCCGGCACTTCCATGCTCGGGTCGGCAGACGCCTGCTTGTCGGCCGGCAGCGTGCCGATCTCGAGCTTTACATCCATCGACTTGCCATCACGCCAGAGCGTGATGTCGGCGGACTTGCCGGGTGCGATCATGGCAACGCGCTTGGCCAGATCGCGCGGCGTCTTGATGATCTCGCCGTCCAGCGCCGTGACGACGTCGCCACGCTTGATGCCGGCCTTCTCACCCGGCGAACCGGCCTGCGGCTCGACCACGAGGGCGCCGCTTGCTTCCGCCAGGCCGAGCGAGTCGGCGATGTCCTTCGACACCGGCTGGATCTGCACGCCGAGCCAGCCGCGCTCGACAGAGCCGCTCTTCATCAGCGAGGTCACGACATCCTTGGCAACCGATGCGGGGATCGCAAACGCGATGCCGACATTGCCGCCCGACGGCGAGAAGATCGCGGTGTTGATGCCGACCACCTGGCCGTTGAGGTTGAAGGTTGGGCCACCGGAGTTGCCACGGTTCACGGCAGCGTCCACCTGCAGGTAATCGTCGTAAGGGCCGGAGCCGATGTCGCGGCCACGGGCCGAAACAATGCCGGCGGTTACCGTGCCGCCGAGGCCGAACGGATTGCCGACAGCCACGACCCAGTCGCCGACGCGAACCTTGGAGTCATCGGCGAAATCGACATATTTGAACTTCTTGTCGCTATCGACCTTGAGCACGGCCAGATCGGTGCGGGTATCCTTGCCGATCAGCTTGGCGTCGAGTTCCGTGCCGTCGTTCATGATGACGGTGAAGGCGGCACCGTCGGAAACGACGTGGTTGTTGGTCACGATGTAACCGTCTTCGGAAATGAAGAAGCCGGAACCCTGCGACGTCGGGTGCAGACGGCCGGGACCGCGCGGATGTTCCTGACGGCCACCAGGGCCGCGTTCGGCATGCTCTTCGTCATTCGGGCCATTCTGGCCGCCGAATTCCCGGAAGAAGCGCTTCAGGGGATGATCGTCGGGAAGTTCGTCAAAGCCGCGGCCACCAAAATCGAAGCTGAAGCCGTCGGAGGCATCATCGGAAACAGGGTTGGCGCGCGACTGCACGCGAACGGAGACGACGGCCGGCGAAACGGCGTCGACGACATCGGCAAAGCTCGGTGCCTGCGGCGCATCGACCTTCACCGCTTCGGCGAAGGACTGGCGAACCACCGGAAGGCCGGTCGTCAGCATGACGGCTGCGAGGCCCGCGACTGCGGAGCTTTTCAAAATTGTCTTGAGGGAAGGACGAAATGTCTGGGTCTTCAACATGGGCGTGGCCTTTTCTCTTCACGGGATCTGACTGGCTGGAGGTCCAGTCGATGATGAAGAGATAGGGCACGCCACCTTACAGAACCCTGTCCAGAACATGAATTTTTGGTAATGTACGAAAATGGTCGGCAGAACAAAGAGGATTGTTCGGAGGAGGCGCCGGGTGGGAGAGACGATTTCCTGTCACATTCCTGTTGTGAAGACCTGCTCCTGTAGCCCGCAACAACAAGGGTATGCCCATGACACATGACGACCGTGACCAGCTGAACCGGTTCAAGGCCGAAATTGCCGACAGCTTCGACGAAGAGCTGGAAATGCAGATGGAGGAAGACCGGCTGGACGAGTTGGTCGCCGAGGGCATGTCGGAGCCTGCCGAGCCGACGCTCGACCGGAAAATCTATTTCCGCGAGCTGTTCAAGCTGCAGCACGAACTTGTGCGCCTGCAGGACTGGGTGCAGCACCAGAAGCTCAAGGTCGTGGTGATTTTCGAAGGCCGCGATTCGGCCGGCAAGGGCGGCGCCATCAAGCGCGTTACCCAGCGTCTCAATCCGCGTGTCTGCCGCGTCGTCGCCCTGCCCGCCCCCACCGAGCGCGAGCGCAATCAGTGGTACTTCCAGCGCTATGTCTCGCATCTGCCGACGGCAGGCGAAATGGTCCTGTTCGACCGCAGCTGGTACAACCGCGCCGGCGTCGAGCGCGTCATGGGCTTCTGCACCAAGGACGAACTCGACGAGTTCTTCCGCACCGTACCGGAATTCGAAAGCATGCTGGTGCGCTCCGGCATCATCCTGATCAAGTACTGGTTCTCGATCACCGACGAGGAACAGGAATTCCGCTTCAAGATGCGCATCCACGATCCTCTGAAACAGTGGAAACTGTCGCCGATGGACATGGAAAGCCGTGTGCACTGGGAAGATTACACCAAGGCCAAGGAAGAGATGCTGGCCCGCACCCACAGCAAGGATGCCCCCTGGTGGGTGGTCGAGGCCGTCGACAAGAAAAAGGCGCGGCTCAACTGCATCGCCCATCTCTTGAGCCAGATCCCCTACGAGGACGTGCCTAAGCCAAGCGTCGAACTGCCGGGCCGGGTCCGCAACGCCGACTACAACCGCGCGCCGGTGCCGCCGGAACTGTATGTGCCGGACGTTTACTGAGGGCAGGTTTCAGAGCATGCGACATCGGAGCTGACAAATTCCGACACTGGTTTATGTGAATCTGTGGACATCTGATTTCCCTCATTCTCGCCTTCATGGCGGGGATCCAGCGACTGTGACAAGCACAGCAATGAGGGAGACAACGGTTACCGTTCGTCTCCGACACCAACCCTGACAATCTCTTGGTCAGCAGTCCACGGCGCTCAGATCTTGCGCGACTTTTTATTCCCAGGCTGTGCTTTACTCGCGGGAAGTCTTGAGAAGATCATCGAGCGCGGCCTTTTCCTCGGCCGTCAAAGGCGTGCCCGTCGCCTTGCCGCTGCGCCGGCGCGCTGCCATGACCATGGCGATGCCGCCGGCCAGAAGCAGCAATACCGGCGTGCCCCAGAGCAGCAGCGTCTTTGCCTCGAAGCGCGGCTTCAGAAGCACGAATTCGCCGTAGCGCGACACGACATAGTCGATGACGGCCTCGTCCGTATCGCCGTCGGTCAGCCGTTCGCGCACCAGCACCCTGAGGTCCTTGGCAAGCTCTGCGTTGGAATCATCGATCGACTGGTTCTGGCAGACCATGCAGCGCAGCTGTGCCGATAGCGCCCTTGCGCGGGCCTCGAGCGCCGGGTCCTTCAGCACCTCGTCGGGATTGACGGCGAGCGCCGCGCCGGCGGTCAGCGCGAACAGGCAGGCAAAAAACAGCCGCCGGATCATTCGGCCGGCTCCACCACCAGCGGCTTCTGTTTCGGCCGCCGCGCCGGGGCGCCGATGCGCAGGCGGCGGTCGCTGAGCGACACGGCGCCGCCGGCCATCATGAACAGGGCGCCGAACCAGATGCACAGGATCATCGGCTTCCACCAGATGCGCACGACAATGCCGCCATCGTCCATCTTGTCGCCGAGCGAGATGTAGAGCTGGCTGAGGCCGAAGGTGGTGATGCCCGCCTCGGTCGTCGGCATCTGCCGCGCCTGATAAAACCGCTTCGATGACCAGGTGTCGGCCACGGTCGCGCCGTTGCGGCTGATGGTGAAGTGGCCGGATTCCTCGGTATAGTTCGGTCCGTTGCCGGGCCGCATGCCGTCGAACGACAGGGTGTAGCCGCCGGCATCCGCCGTCATGCCCGGCTTCATCTCGATCACATGCTCGGTCTCGAAGGCCGTCACGCCGACGACGCCGATGACCATGACGCCCATCCCGATATGGGCGAGCGCCGTGCCGAAGGCCGAGCGCGGCAGGCCAATGAAACGGCGCAGCATGGTGCCGGGTGTCGCCTTGCCGAGACCGGAGCGCAGCGCCACATCGGTCAAGGACCCGGCGATCATATAGGCGCCGAGCGCGATGCCGAGCAGCGCCAGCACCGGGCCGCCGTCATGGGCGTAGACGACGGCGATCGCCATCAGAAAGCCGATGCCGACGGCCGCGAACAGCCGTTGTCCGGCGCCGAGCAGATCGCCGCGCTTCCAGGCGAGCAGCGGGCCGAAGGGCACTGCGAGCAGCAGCGGCACCATCAGAAGGCCGAAGGTCATGTTGAAGAAGGGCGGGCCGACGGAGATTTTTTCGCCGGTCAGCGATTCCAAAAGCAGCGGATAG
Organism: Pararhizobium sp.; assembly: GCA_030655075.1. Lineage (GTDB taxonomy): Bacteria > Pseudomonadota > Alphaproteobacteria > Rhizobiales > Rhizobiaceae > JAURWE01. The sequence goes on along the minus strand of JAURWE010000105.1, from coordinate 29,070 downwards.
AGCGTGCCGATCAGCACAGTCGCCGCCGCCGTCGTCAGGATCAGGTTGTTGTAGACGAGCGCGCCTTCGCGGCTGATCGGCGCGAACAGGCCACCGGCCTTCAGCCGCATCGCCCGGAAGGCAAACAGCGACAGGGCGCCGCCGATGAAGAAGATCAGGATGGCCAGAATGAAGACGCCGCGCGTCGGGTCGGTGGCAAAGGCATGCACCGATGTCAGCACGCCGGAGCGCACCAGGAAGGTGCCGAGCAGCGACAGCGAAAAGGTCAGGATCGCCAGCAGCACGGTCCAGATTTTCAGCGCCTCGCGCTTTTCCATCACCAATGCCGAATGCAGCAGCGCCGTCCCGGCGAGCCACGGCATGAAGGATGCGTTTTCAACCGGATCCCAGAACCACCAGCCGCCCCAGCCGAGCTCGTAATAGGCCCAGTAGGAGCCCATGGCGATGCCTGCCGTCAGGAAAGTCCAGGCGGCGAGCGTCCAGGGCCGCACCCAGCGCGCCCAGGCCGCATCGATCCTGCCGTCGATCAGCGCCGCCACGGCGAAGGAGAAACAGACGGAAAAACCGACATAGCCGAGATAGAGCAACGGCGGATGGATGGCGAGCCCGACATCCTGCAGCACCGGGTTCAAATCCTTGCCCTCGGCCGGAACGTCGCCGAACAGGCGCGCAAAAGGATTGGAGGTGAGAAGGATGAAAAGCGCGAAGGCGACGGTGATCCAGGCCTGCACGGCCAGAACATTGGCCTTGAGCGTGTCGGGAAGATTGCGGCCGAACAGGGCGACAAGCGCCGAGAAGAACACCAGGATCAGCAGCCAGAGCAGCATCGAGCCCTCGTGGTTGCCCCAGACGCCGGAGACCTTGTAGATCATCGGCTTCAGCGAATGGGAGTTCTCCCAGACGTTCTGGACCGAAAAGTCGGAGACGACATAGGCGTGGGTCAGGGCGGCAAACGACAGGGCGACCAGCACGAAGGAGGCGATCGCCGCCGTCGAGGCAATATCCATCAGCGGCTTGTCGCCGCGAAAGGCGCCGTAGAGCGGCAGCGTCGCCTGCAGGATCGCCGTCGCCAGGGCCAGCACGAGGGCATAATGTCCAAGCTCGGTGATCATTTGATGGTTTCCTTGCCGCCGAGGGACACGCCCTGCGCCTTCAGACGATCGGCCACGTCCTTTGGCATATAGGTCTCGTCATGTTTGGCCAGCACCGTATCGGCGATGAAAACCGGGTTTCCGGCGGCGAACTTGCCCTCGGTCACCACCCCCTGCCCCTCGCGGAACAGGTCGGGCAGAATGCCGGTATAGGTGACGTTGACGGTGCTGATCGTGTCGGTAACGGCGAAGCTGACGGTCGAGCCCTCGCCGCGCTTCACAGAACCTTGCGCCACCAGACCACCGAGCCGGATGCGGGTTTCCGGCGGCACCGCCGTCGTCTTCAGGTCGCCCGGCACGTAGAAATAGGCCACCGCCTGGCTGAAGGCGAACATGACGAGGATCACGGCCGCCGTCAGGAAGCCGACGCCACCGCCGATGATTGCCAGGCGTTTCTGCTTGCGGGTCATTGCGTCGCTCCGTCCTTTGGCAGGCCCAGTTCCTGGGCCAGCGCCAGCAGTTGTTTCCCCTGTTCGCCCGTGGCCGGAAAGGCCGCCAGCCCCTGCTTCAGCGCAGCGGCGGCCTTGTCCTTGTCATTGAGCACGACATGGGAACGGATGAGACGCATCCATCCATCGAAATTATCCGGATTTTCCTGAAGTTTCGCCGTCAGGCTGTCGACCATGCCGCGGATCATCGCCTGCCGGTCTCCGGCTTCCATGCCGGCGGCTGCCGCCACATCCTCTGAGGTCGGGTTGCCGAGCTTTTCGCTGGATGCGCTCGGGGGCTGTTTTGCGGCATCGAGTTCGGCCAGATGGTCATTGACCAGCGGCAGCCACGGCGCGTCCTTGGGCGACGCCTTGATCAGCGCGTTGAAGGCCGTGCGGGCTTCCTCGCTCTTGCCTTCCTGCTTCAGCGCCAGCGCCAGATAGAAGGAGGCGCGCGGATCGCCGGGCACGGCGACGAGCAGCTTTTTCAGGGCCTCCTGCGCCGGCGGCGTGATGATGCCTCCGGCGAGCGCAATCAGGCTTTCGGACAGGCCTCCGAGCCGCTCCGGCGTCGGTCCGGCAATCTTGACGGCCTGGTCGAACGCGTTGGCGGCCGCTTCCATGCGGCCTTCGCGGTAATAGATCGGCGCCAGCAGGTCCCAGCCAGCGGCATCGTTCGGGTTTTTGATCAGATGCTGTTCGGCGCGTGCGATCAGGATGGAAATGTCGTCGCCGGGATTGGCCAGCCGCTCGGCCAGCGGCCGGTCGGGCACATCCGGATTGCCGGTCGTCAAGTACAGACAGAGGCCGATCGCCGGAAGGGCGACGATAACGAGGGCCTGGGCGATGCGATTGCTGCGCGAGGCCGAGGTGACGGCCGGCTTGCCGGGCTGGTCTTTCGCCCCCAGGAGCCGACGGCCGATTTCGGCGCGGGCGAATTCCGCCTCCTGCGTCCCGATCAGCCCGTTCTTCAGGTCGCGGTCGAGTTCCTGCAGCTGGTCGCGGTAGACTTCGGCGTCATGGCCACGCTCCGCCCCTTGCGCTGCCCGTGCCCGCAGCAGCGGCAAAAGCATCAGGATGGCGACAGCAGCGGTCAGAACGGCGACGAGGATCCAGAAAACCATGCCCGCTCAATTACTATGCGGACCGGCGCTTTCCAACTCGAAAACGGGATATGACCAAAATTTGAGGCGTTTGGCCGCAAGTATTGACCTTGAGCGCTCGGGAGCGATCGAGATTCTACTGCGGGTAAGGCGAAACGGTGGGTTTCGAGAACCGGAGCGCAGCGCACTCAAGGTATCTGAGCACCGGACGCACAGAAGTCAGCCGTTTGCAGCCCAGCTTCATCGGAATGTCGATCGGTCCTAGCTGAGAGGCGTCCAGGTGCCGTCACCGTTGCGGCAGGCAGCTCCGCGCGCGGTGGTCGCCTGCGCACCGATCGTCAGCGTGTGGCTGTACTGGCGGCAGTTCTGCGAGCCGACCTGATAGGGCGCTGCGGCCACGACGGAACCGTTGACACCCCGGCCTTCCCAGGTCACCGGCTGGCCGCCGGGGGCCGCTTCGAGCGCCCGGTATTCGGCCTCCAGCGCCCGCTGCTGGTCGGCCTTGCTGAGGTTTGCGCCGCCGGCACGCGCCACCACGCCGCCCTGAAGGGCGGCGATATAGCCGGCAGATCGTGCTTCCTGCGCACTTGGTGCCGTCTTGCCGAGAAGCCCGCCCACGGCGCGTGCGCCGCCCGTGGTTCCGCAACCAGTCAGGATCACAGAAACGGCAAACAGGGAAACACATATACGCACAGCAAGGACAGTCATGAAATCGGTCCGGTCTTCCTGAAAGGGCGCCTCCGGGTAAACGCCCCGGAAGCACTTGATTTTCCCTCATTGCTTTGCCCGTGTGGCGCCACTGTGATGGGCCTCTTCTTTTTGCATTCCTGGCGCCGTCAGGCAACATCCTTTGTCACGCCGGGCAGCACGAGGCGCGCGGCAAGGCCGCCGGATTGCGCCCGCGACAGCGACAGCGTGCCCTGATATTCGCCGGTGATCTCGCTGACGATCGACAGGCCGAGCCCGGTTCCGGGCGCGCTTTCGTCCAGGCGCTTGCCGCGTTTCATCGCCTCGAGGATCTGGTCGGGCTCGAGGCCGGGGCCGTCATCCTCGATCCGGATGACGATCCACTGCTGGCGGGCCGGGTCGCTGCCCTGCTCGCCTTCGGCCGCCAGCGCTGCCCGCAGGCGCACGTTCCTGGCGGCAAAACGCGCGGCATTTTCCAGGAGATTGCCGACCGTCTCCTCGACGTCCTGCTGTTCCATGGCCAGAACCAGGCCCGGAGCAATGTCGAGCTTGAAGTCCTTGTCGGGATTGAGCCGCCGCATCACGCGGATCAGCCGCTCCAGCAGCGGCTCGACCTCCGCCCGGGCAAGCACGGAGTCGCGCTGCGCGGCGATGCGGGCGCGGTTCAGATAGGACTGGACCTGCATCTGCATGGCCTCGGCCTGCGTCTTCACCAGGTCGCCATGCGGCTTATCCAGCACGCGCGCCTCGTTCAGCAGAACCGCAATCGGCGTCTTCAGCGAGTGGGCAAGATTGCCGACCTGCATGCGGGCCCGCTCGATGATCCGCCGGTTGCTGTCGATCAGCGCGTTGACCTCGGTGGCCAGCGGCTGAATTTCACGCGGAAATTCGCCATCGAGCCGCTCGCTCTCGCCGCCGCGGATCTTTTCCAGCGCCCGGCGCGCCCGGTCGAGCGGTTTCAGGCCGAACAAGATGGCCAGCGCATTGACGCCGACGCTGCCGACCCCGAAGACGGCGAGCGCGATATAGAGGCTCTGGGTAAAATTCTCGATGTCACGCTCGAGCTCGTTGCGGTTGCCGGCGACACGAAAGCGCGCCGTTGATCCCTTGACGTCGAGCACGACCTCGGTTTCGGCCACTTCGACATCGTTTTTGAAGGAATCGCGCGCCGTATAGAAGCGCTCGTAGCGCGCATTGAACGGCGCCTGCTCGGGGCTTGGAATGGGCAGTTTGCCCGCCCCCAGCGAGGTCGAATAGAGCGGCGGCGTGTCGAACTTGCCGATCGGCTCGACGATCCAGTACCAGCCGGTCTGCGGCTGCGAAAAGCTGAGGTCGCCCAGCTGCGGACTGCCCGCCAGCTTGCCCTGGTCGTTCACCGAAATCGAGTTGATGACATTGTAGAGCTGGGCGCGCAGAAGATCCTGAAAGCCGCGCTCGGAGCCCTGGCGGTAGAGTTCGGAAATGACAAGCGCGATGACGATCAGCGCCACCACGGCCCAGATCGTGGCAAGCAGCAGAACGCGGGCTGTGAGTGACCTAGTTGCCATTGCCGGGCGCTTGCATCCGGTAGCCGAGCCCGCGCACCGTTTCGATCAGATCAAGGCCGATCTTCTTGCGCAGACGGCCGACAAAGACCTCGATCGTGTTGGAATCCCTGTCGAAATCCTGGTCATACATGTGCTCGACCAGCTCGGTGCGCGATACGACCTGGCCCATATGGTGCATCAGGTAGGAGAGCAGCCGGAATTCGTGCGAGGTCAGCTTGAGCTGCACACCGTCGACCAGGGCCTTCGAGCCCTTGGTGTCGAGCTTGACCGGGCCGCAGACGATTTCGGAACTGGCATGACCGGCGGCGCGGCGGATGAGGGCGCGAATGCGGGCCAGCACCTCCTCGACATGGAATGGCTTGGTGACGTAGTCGTCGGCACCGGCGTCGATGCCGGCCACCTTGTCGCTCCAGCGATCGCGGGCCGTCAGCATCAGCACCGGCGTCGCCTTTCCGGCGGAGCGCCATTTTTCCAGAACGGTGATCCCGTCCATCTCCGGCAGGCCGATATCGAGAATGATGGCGTCATAGGGCTCGGATTCGCCGAGATAATGGCCCTCCACGCCGTCGAAGGCCTGATCGACCACATAGCCCGCTTCTTTCAACGTATCGGTCAGCTGGCGGTTGAGGTTCGTATCGTCTTCGATGACGAGAATGCGCATAAAGGTCTCTTCCCCTGAATTTTTAGTCTTTTGGCTGTCGCCAACTGCGCTTTACATCGGCACGCGGACCTTGACCTTTTTCGGACGTTCGTTGCCCTGCCCCGGCACCAGAACGGTCACCGTGCAGGTGCCGTCATCCTGCGGCTGGGCCGACAGCAGCTCGCCACCCGTCTCGGCCACCACCTGGGCTGCGGCCGCGCTGCAGTCACCGGCCGCGAGCACGGTCGTCGCGCGGTCGCCATTGAAGCCCGGCGGCGAAAAGGCCGCGAGGCTTGCAGCGAGCGCAAAAAGTGTGAGCGGCGCAGTCATGGTCGTACTTTCGACAGTGGAAGCATCATGTCCATCTGATTAGCCGATCCTGCCTGAATGGCAAATGAATGCCAAGGCATTGATATGACTATCCCAGCCGTTTGCTGGCAGAAATCCGCCCGTAGAGCGACAGGAGGCCCCCGCCAGCGGCGATGATGGCCATGAGCATATCGGAGATATTGGCCTGATCTGCCGGGCTGATATCGTAGCCCAGCACCGTCGCCAGTGATGCCGCGATGGTCAGGAGGGCGCCCCAGACGGTCTTCGATTGAAACCATAGCTTACTGTCTACCATGTTCTTTCCTTTCGTTGAACGGTCAAAGTGGGATGGAGGTTTCAGCGGCAAGGCCGAGCGGCACTTTCCCGCCTTTCTGGCGAACCCGGAATGCAAGGCTCGAGACCGGCCCACCAAAATCCGCAAGCATCATGGAGGATGCGTAGAGACAAGATGTCTGCGTGACCTCCATCGTCCGCACCGCCTCAGGACCATCAAGGATTTCGACGCGATAGGCCTCCACGGGCTCGTCGAGCGGGATGTCGCCACCGAGCCAGTGATCGGCATCGATCCGGCTGCGGCGGATCCAGCGCAGTTGCACATCGCCGCCGGCTGTTTTCCGGGCGCTAAGATGCACCGGAGCCAGCGGCATTGCGGCCCGAAGTCCGCCGGTAAACACAACCGGACCGTACGGCCTGCGGCCCGGCGTTTCGGCAATCCAATTGAAGGCCTGCCCGGCCGCATCGACTGCCAGTCCCAGCGGGACGACAGCCGCATCGAGATGAACGATTGCCGCTCCGGCAATCGATCCGGCCCGCATCTGGTCCTCGGTTCCGGCAAGGCCGCGCAGCAACCCGGTCAGCCGCCAGCGTCCAGCGGAAATCTCTTCGGCATAAAGATAGGAGAGAACCTCCCACCCCCCGGCAGCCGAGCGCACAGCCAGCCGGTTTTCGCCATTGAGCACAGCCGGCGCCGGGGCTGATGCGAGGCTGCCGAAGTGGATGTCCGCCACCAGCGCGTGGCCATGGTCGAACCGCCCGCTGACACCGCCCGGCAGTGCCTCCGCGAGAACACCCATGCGAGCCGGCTGGTCAAGCCCGACGCGCGGTGCGTAGCCCTCATGGCTTGCCGAGGAGGACAGCAGCATCGGCCGCCACGGATCGGCAAAGGCCGCAGCCCGGGCAAAACTTTCCGCCTCGCCCGCCTCAAAGCGCGGCAGGTCGATCAGGTGCAGGACTGGCGCAAAACCCTCGGCCGCATCGCGGCCCACCGGCGCCTGCGGAAGAGCCGCGCGCGCCGTGCCGCCGGAGGCCGCCACGAAGGACCGGGCCTCGATAGTGCGCATCGCCCCATCCTCGATCCTGGAGACGAGGAATGTGCCGCCGGGCCCGTCGTGAAATTGCGGATCGGCGAGACGGTCGACAGCCTGCGGCCGATTTCCGTGTCGGTTTCGTTGGGCACCAGATAGCCGCCATCGGCCGAGGAGCCGATCGAAAAGGCCTTGCCCTCAAGATCGCGCAGCGCCGTCTCGTCGCCCTTGCGGATGTAGTTTTCAAAGGCGGCCTTGTGCTCGATCGTCTCGATGCTGGTCGTCTCGCTGCGGCCAAGCGCCGGGCGGGCCTTCTTCAGCACCAGCTGGTCCAGCGCCCGCTTCTGCTCGTCCATGGCGGCGCTGATGCGGTCCATCTTGTCGCGGGTAACGACATCGGCCGTCAGTTTCGTCTCGATCTCGCCCAGCCGCCGGTCGTTGGTTTCCTTGAACACCTCGAAGGCACCCATGAACTCGTCGAACGCCGCCGTCATCGTCTCCGGCACGGTCTTGATTTCCGGTGCCACAGTCCCTGTCTGTCCCGTCATGCGATGATCCTTTTTCCAGTTGCGCGCGGCTCCGCCACGCCGTTTAAAGCCTGCTGCCTACTGCCTACTGCCTACTCACCACTCACCCCGCTACCGCCTCATCATCATCCTCGCCGCCCGTCGCATCGCCCGCGCCAACTCGCTGTCCTTGTCGCGAAACCAGCGGGCATGTTTGACGTTCGAGACCCTTGCTGCCGGAAGCATCGGGAAGGTGACGATGGAGATTTCCCAGAGATCGGCTTCGAGAATGCGGCGGATGCCGGTCCTGGCGTCGGTCTTCGCCTTCACCGTCTGGAAGCCGATCGACAGGCCGTCGAGCGCCCCGTTCTTCATCAGCTGGTGCACCTCGCGGGCCCGGGCGACGCCGGTCGACAACACGCCCTCGACATAGAGGCCGCGCGCATCCTCGCGAATGGTCTTCCAGGCGCCGAGCGGCTCGGCCGGGTCGTGCTGGAACAGCATGCGCACCCCGCCGGCCCCGCGCTTGGTCAGCGAGTGCTGAAATGCCCCGCGCTCGATCGAATCCTTGCCGAGATCGACCTCGCCGAAAAGGCTGGCATAGCCCGAGAACCGCCCCTCGCCGGTCACGCCGCACAGTGTCAAGTTGGCAAACGCCTGCGTCCGCCGGACCGAAAGGCCGTCGATGGTCATGGATGGCTCCGATGTTTTGAGGAGGTAGGAATTAGGAATTAGGCAGTAGGCAGTAGGCAGTAGGCAGTAGCGAATGGCGAATGGCGAATAGTTCGCGATCAATTCGCCCCGATGCTACTCACTACACACTACTCACTACTCACTACTTCCTAATTCCTACTTCCTACTCCCTACTGCCTACTGCCTAATTCCTACGTCCTATTCCTACCGCCTCGCCGCATCTGCCGCCCGCATCAGCGCCACCAGCCCCCACCAGGCCGTCAGGCTGGCGGCGGCCGAGCCGGTGAGAACGGTTTCGTAGCCGGACATCAGCTCGTGGATGCCGAGCCGCGTGGCGATCCAGATGCCGGCCGGCGCGCCGAAGATCAGCCCGCAGGAGAGCCCGGTCAGAAACCGCGAGGCGGCCTCGCGCCGGCTCTTTGGCAGCATATAGATCAGCGACACTGCCGCCCCGGCAGCCGAGCCGGCGCCACGCGCCAGCCACAGGCCCGGATCGTTTCCGAAGTCAGCCATTTCGTTAAGTCCTTGGGGTTATGATGGTTTTCGGATGCGCACAGCCGCATTCAACCTCGACAGGCGCCGGGCATGGCGTGCGCTAAAATTTCCGTGAGTCTTTTGAATCGGTTACGGCGCGGTGCTCAGAAAATGATTCCGGCACATCAAGTCTTGCTGCAGAGCAGTTTCAAAATGATTCCGGCAACAGTCTCAAGTACCTGAAAAATCAATCGTCTTCGAAACTGTCCTCGACATCGCAGACCATGTTCGGGTCAAGCTGCCGTGCATGCCGAATGATCAGAATTTCGAGAATTCCATCCGTCACGTCGTAGTCGAGGACGTAGGGCGCTGTCGAAAAGCGGCGCGCACCGGCTGGCATTTCGAGCGCTTTTCCGGCATCGGGAAATTGCAGCAGCATCTCCATTGTCCGCCGCATCTGCTGGATCATCGACGCTGCAGCTCGCTTGTCCAAGCGCGCAAGATAGGCGCGCTCGGCTCTGATATAGGCAGCAGCAGCAGGCGAGATGCGCAGCTTCATCAGGCGGCATCATCCCGGTTCAAGGCGTCCATTTCGTCCAGCACGCTCTCCATGTCCTCGAACTTGCCGTTGCGCATGTCCTCCCGGGCGCGCGCGATATCAAGAACATCCTTGCCTTCCGTGGCGAGATAATAGCGCATGGCCCGCACCATCACCCAGCTGCGTGTGCGTTCGCTCTCGCCTGCGACCTTCTCGATGTCGGCCAGCACATCCACCGGCAGCCGCAAGGCGATCGGGTCGGACAGGACAGGTTTCTTCATCGCTCACTCCATTTGTTATACGGCGTATAACAAAATACCAGCAACTGGGCGGCCGCTCAATAGCCCACCGCCTGGCGCTTTTCCGCGTCGCTGAGGAAAGCTGCGTCCTTCAGCCTGTCCCAGAGTTCGGAGCGTTCGGCCGCTAGGCCCGTGACCTGGTCGAGGTCGGGCGCCAGCCTGAGCTCCGTGCCGAAACCTTCGGCAAGAAAGCCCGACAGGGCCGAGGCGGTGCGGTTCACCAGCGGCAGAACGGTCAGCCGCCAGAAGGCGCGGTTGGCTTCCTGGTAATTGGCATAGGTGGCGTCGCCGGGAATGCCGATCAGCATCGGCGGCACGCCGAAGGCGAGTGCGATGTCGCGCGCAGCACCGTTCTTCGCCTCGACGAAATCCATGTCCTTGGGCGAAAGCCCCATCGATTTCCAGTCGAGCCCGCCTTCGAGCAGCAGCGGCCGTCCGGCCCGCATCGGGCCGGAATAACCGCCGTCGAGCTCGGCCTTCAGCCGGTCGTACTGGTCGCTCGAAAGATTGCCGCCATCCTTCGGCTGGTAGACCAGCGCGCCGGATGGCCGGGCGGAATTGTCGAGCAGCGCCTTGTTCCAGGTGGCGGCCGCATTGTGCAGGTCGAGCGCCATCTGAGCGGCCTCGAGCGGCGGAAATCCCAAGTGATGGTCGAGCGGGTGAAACAGCCTGAGGTGCAAGAGCGTACCTCCGCCGGCCGCATGGCGCCGCGCAAGGTTGCCCACCCGGTATTCGTAGGCCTCCGGCCAGCCGTCGCGTCCCTCGATGATGCGCATCCGGTCGGGCCGCAACAGGTGCAGTTCGCGCACGGTCGCGCCCACCCGCACCCCGTCGACAAAGGCATTGCCCGAAAGCAGCAGATGCCCGTAAAGCGCCTCAAAGAATTCGGCGCCTCCCAGGCGGTTGTTCGGCCGGGCGAGCAGCGCCAGGACGGGATGATCGTCAAGTTCGCTGTCGCCGCGATAGGCGAGCCACGGCACCGAGGCGGCGGCTTCCGAAATCATCCGGATCGCCCGGTGCGCCACCGGGTTCTTCATGAAACCCTCGCGGGCGAGCCCGGCATAGGAGCGGCTCGACCAGTGCGCCCGCCCCTCGGCGGCAAAGGCGATGAAGCCGCCGCTGCTCTTGGTTTCGGCCTTGGTCTCGGTCTTAGTCTTGGTCTCGGGCACAGGGTTGCGCGCCAACGGGCGCAGCCACGGCAGGCGGAAGGGGTTTTTCATGTCGTGGTCCTTGTCTCGCCCCGGCCGCCCTGCAGTCCGTGAACATTGCGATGTTGCCATAAATGCGCTGATCAGCCGGAGGCGACCCGAAGCGCGTCGCCGTAGGCCCGGCCGTAGCCTGCCACCAGCGCTGCCCGGTCCTGTCCATTGATGATCCGCCGCGCGCCGGTCCAGTCGTCGCGGCCGCCGCTGAAATAGTCCGCCAGTGCGCGGCCGGTAAAGGATCCGCAGAGCATGCCCTCGACCAGAATGCGGGCCGAGACCGGAAGCTGCATCGCGGCATCGGGCTCGGCGACGAGGTCGATGCCGGTCAGGCGGCTCATCGCCTCGTAGTTCCGCCTGTGCGTCAGTTGCACCAGCCCGCGCCCGAGCCAGCTCTTGCCGTCGGCATCGCGCCGCCAGTAGGGCGCGGACACATGCGGCAGCCCGCCGGCCGCAAAGGCGGTCTCCAGCCGCGCGATCGCGGCGCTGTCATCGGCAGCAAAGGTCTCGCGCATCGGTTGCATCGTCCGGCCGGTTTCGTGATGGGCTGTGGCCAGCATATAGGCAAGCCAGCGCCGGTCGCCCTCGGGTATTCGCGCCCGCCAGGCGGCGAGCACCGCGCCCAGACCCTCCACCTGCCGCGCGCCCAGCCTGCCGTCGAACAGGGTGCGGCGGACCGCGCGATAAAAGGTTTTCTCGTCGATGCGCATCGCGGCGATCCGTCTTGTCTGTTCAGCTGGCCAGGCGGAACCATCAGCCAGCCGGTGCGTTCATTGCCCGGCGCATCTGTGCCGGCCCCAGGGAGGATATTTTGATGCAGACTCAGACACTCGACCCGGCGCTTCTGGAGCGCTTCGAGAAGGAATGGCGCCAGATTCGCGAGGCGCAGGCACAGCAAGCCGGTGCATCCGGGCCGAAATGACAGGACGGGTGCGGCGCAGCACGAAAAAAGTGTGTTTTACCCGGACTTTCAATCGATTGAAATTTTTTCAATCGTTTAAACCGCTTAATAGTATGATTTACAACCCTTTTTCCCTGTGAGATAGCCATTGTAACGACAGCATGACATGCATCGTTTGGGAGGAGAATTTCATGCAGGCACAGACAATTCCGCAGCACGTGATCGATCGTATGGAAAACGAATGGCGCCAGGTTCGCCCGTCGAACAGCAACGAGCCGCCACGCCCCCAGCAGCCGCAGCCTCAGGCCGTCCGCAGCTGATTGGTAGACGGCATGCCGCTGGCCCGTTGTGCGACGGTGACCGGTGATTGAGATCTGATGCAAAATCCGTGAACTCTGTTTCGCGGATTTTTGTTTTTCAGCCTCGGCCTCCCTCTTCTCCCCTCGGGGAGAAGATGTCCGAAGGACAGATGAGGGGGTCTTTCCTCACACATTCCGGGGTCGCGGCTCCCCCTCATCCGGCCCTTCGGGCCACCTTCTCCCCGCTGGGGAGAAGAGGAAATCCACATCCAGCCCTGTCCCATTCGCAAATCCAACCCTCTACACATTCCTGACCCTCGGCTCGCCATGGCGGTCGAGCATCAGCGCCGTCAGCGCCCAGACCAGCGCATCCAGCCGGTCGGGTGAGCGGCCACCGGAAAGCCCGTCGGGCCCGAAATCGCACATTTCATCTTTCGTCACCTATCTTGTTGTTTTCTTTTGATTTCTGTTTTGCAGATTTACGATGTTTTACAGTAGCGAGAATTTTCTCGTTATTTTTGAGCGTGGCCAGCGCCGCTTTCCCGCTCACTTTCTTGTCGGCGAAACGGCAGTAACGAACGATCGTTGGCAGCGACATGGCAACAATGTCGCCGATCTGGCCGATCTCAAGTCCTGCCCGTCTCAGGCGAATAACCGCGTTGCAACGCAGGCCATGCAGGGTGACCCCAGCTAGCTCGGGTATCTTGTCGCGCTGAGCGGCAAATACCTTGGAGAAGCGTTTCCGTGTGAACTTGCGGTCGAGTGCGCGTCCCTCTTCCTGCTTCAGAAATGGACCTGGTGTTGTCATGTCCCAGGCCTTCATTTCCTCTTCGAGCTCGGGGAGGATTGGGCAATAAATTCCTCGCCCTTTCTTTTGCGTGGTCAGCGAGAAGCCTTCTTCATCGATGGTGTCCGGCCCGACACGCACAGCATCGCTACCGCGCATTCCCGTGTAGAGGTAGAGCATAACGCCGCGCCGAACGACGCCGGTGAGATGCTTCTCTGCAGCGGCGATCTGTTCAGGCGTCCAGGGTTTGTGCCCCTTCTCAGACTTCCTTGGCTTTATCCCCTCGGCCAGATTGGTATCGATGTACTCATGAAGCCGGGCCCATCGGGAAAAACTTCGCATGGTCGAAAGGAAATTGTTGGCCGCGCCGGGCTTTGCGGAAAGGCCGTTGAAAACGGCCTGCACATGCATCGGCTTAAGCCCGCGCGGAGACAGGCTGCCCCACGCCTTCCGGGCTGTGCCGGCCGCATGTTCATAAAACCTGATCGTGCTAGCTGTTACATCGCCAGCGGCACGCATTTGCATCAACCATTCATCGAGAACCGCATTGACGGTGTCATCTGTCCCAGCGGCGATGCTGTTACCACGAAGCTGCTGATAGGCCGTCCAGAATTCAGGGGAATGCGGATCCCGTGGTAGCGGCACACGTGGGCCGGCGTTCGCAGTGCCCCGGCCGATCTGAAAATAGTAGTACAGCTTGCCTCGGGAGGTGACCGGCTGAACGTGGCGCGGCAGGGGAATTTCAGATTTCTTGCGACGACGTGGCATTTTTTGCCCCCAGCATATAGGCGTCATCCGTGCCAGCCGCTTTGGACGCAAGGCCGCTCAGCGACGCCAGGACGCCCGCCCAGTGCCAGCGAACGTTTGCACCCATCCTGACCGGCGGAGGCAAAACGCCCTTGTCGACCATGGTACGTACCGTCGCCTCTGACACGTCGAGTTCCCTGGCGAGTGAAGCGCACGAGAGAAACGAAGGAGGTCTGGCGTGGATGATCGGTCCAGACATGTTAGGCCTCCCCCTCATAAAGCCGGGCAAACCCGCGAGCGATCGACGTCAGCATCCTGCTACGCTCGCTTGTATGCCACTCCTCGGTGAAATGATCCTCAGCGAACTTTGCCATCTGCATGGCATCGGCGAATGACGAACACTCGAACTCGCTAATCTCAATCTCCATTTTGAACATAGCATCGGTAAGACGCTTAAACGCCGCTTCAGCGTCGTTGTAGCCAGAAGACATGCACCATGCGTCAGCTTCCTCTAGACGCTCACGAAGAAGTCTCCGCGCATTATCTGCGCTAGCCTCTATGCGTTCGTGAAGCTGCTTAAGGAAACCAGGGATGACCTTAAGTATCTGGCCAAAGACGCGATCAACCTCATGCATGCTCGTGAGCATCAACTCCCTGTAGTAAGGCGGAATGTCTCGAATGTTGATCGCCACTTCGTTGACAATCACTTCTGCCCGCGCATTTTCGCAAGCCAGCTTCTCCAACCGGGCCCATTCATCCCCTACAGGTCCAACCTGCTCGATCAGCTCGGCATAGCCATCAATCAGCCATGCCAGCTCATCGCTGATCCGGCCGATGCCAAGGTTTGCATAGCGTCCAGAACGCCGACCAAATGCGACGGGCCAATTCGTTGTCCTAGACGGCTGAATTTCGGCGCAGAAGCGGCCATCGGCATAGGTGTTAAGCGCGTCCGCCAGTTCCAAGCCGAGCCTGTTGACTTTATCGACGATGGCGTTTGCGCTAGCTTCGGCCGGGGCCGCCATAGCGATCGCCGTCGATGCGAGACCGCCGGTGAGAAGCGACCGACGCGAAACACTTGCATTGTCGCGTTGTTCTGATTTATGTTTGCTGTGCATTCTGAATTCCTTTCTGGTGCACAAAAGCCGACGTCGGTTCTCAGGCCTGGACGTCGGCTTTTTTCTTTTCGTCATTTTCCATGCCCCTCAGAATAAGTATTCTGACCGTCTCAGCTCTCGTGCGGATGCGATGCGCGAAACTGTAGTCATCGATCTGTCTAAGAAAGCCCGAATCGACCATGATCGGCATCCGCTCAGTCTTCATTGGCTTCTCCACCGTCACCTCCAATGCATGTTGTGCAACTTGCACAACTTAATACGTCGAAGACGGTTTTGACGTCAACTGAAAACTTGTGCAACATGGCCGTATGAGGAGTTTTTGATGAGCGAAATTAAACAGCTCAAGGATCAGCGTATACCGATCATGATGACGGCAGATGAGCTGGCCTTGATTGACGATTGGTCATTTACTCATCGTATCAGGTCGCGTGGCGAAGCTATTCGCCGCCTGTGTCAAACAGCATTACGTATAGAGACCGAACTGGATACTTTGGGAACTTTGATACAGGGTGCTCTTGACTGGCAGGAAGCGTCGGAACGATGGGAGCGCAATGAACGAGCGTCAACTGAGATGCCAAAAGCTAGAAAAGAAAACGAATCCGAAACTGCTCCCGCACATATTCAAGCTCAGCTTTTTACAAAGATAAGCATGATTGCCGTGAAGACACTCGTCGAAGATCTTGTAGATCGCCGTGACAAATTGGCGGCCGGAAAAACTGTAGAAGAAGCGATACTCGATGCAGCGGAACAGAGTAAGGACGTTACCGACTCGACCGAATTTCTCAATCAGTTCATGAAACTTTGGGATGAAAAGACAGGTGGAAAGCCGTTTAGGCCGAAGCTAGAATAAAATTATGAGGGGCACGAAAACTCCTCTCGGAGTTTAATTCATATATTATTACATGCAACGCATAAGCTGACATCCTATTTTATATTCAATATTCTCAAAATACAGGCCAACAAATTCTCGCAATTTGCTTCTAGGAGCTAGATAATAATTTTTTAGTGTTCGCCACTTAACACCAGCTGAAGTCTGAGTGTTTAGTAGTGATGACGGGAGAGCCATTTGGACAATAAATATGAAGCCCCGTCATACGGCAGTACAGGTTTCAATTGCCCTCATTGTGGCGTCCGAGCTGTTCAACGATGGGCACGCTTGTCTGCGCGATACCTGGGTAAAGGAAAGGCGCCGCCGGTCTTTACCAATGCAGATCTGGAAAAATGGAGGGCCAAGGAAAAAAATCCAGACTTAAAGCTTGATCCCGCTTCGGTTCTCGACCTTATCCAGCGCACAATGAGCGGCGAAGTTTTTCTAGATCAAGAAGAAAATAGCCGGTATGGGCACGAGTTGAACAACCTCTTCAGCGTGACATGCGAGCATTGCGGTAATGTTTCGATTTGGCTCGCTGGAAACATGATCTACCCGTTAACGGGCGATATTCTTCCCCACGACGATCTCCCCAACGACATCAAACGAACGTTTTCAGAAGCGTCAAAGATTACCGATATATCACCCCGTGCGTCGGCCGCTCTTTCGCGGCTTGTGATCCAGGAGCTTTGCGTCTTCCTTAAAACCCAATCTAAAGATCTTAATGAGCAGATCGGAGAACTCGTCAAAAGTGGATTGAACCCAGACGTTCAGCTGATGCTAGACGCCGTCCGGGTCATTGGTAACAATGCGGTTCATCCGGGCATCATCGATCTTCGTGATGATCAGGAAACCGCGCGGTTTTTGCTCAATTGCATCAACCGCATTTGTCAACGGATGATCACCGAAAAGCTAGAGGCCGAAAAGCTCTTCGAGCAGCTTCCGGCGGGCGCTAAAGCTGCGATTGAGCGCCGGGACAAACAAGGACACAACGTCATTGACTCCTGAACAAGAGAAACATCATGAACGGGTCCGGGAAGACGCGAAGGACCACCACGATGCGTTGAGAAAAAATCTCGCCGATAGCTTCACTCTTGTCGGATCATTTTCGAACGCCGCAATGCGTGCACCAGCCCTTGCAGCTGCAGCGGGAATTGCGGGTTTACTGGGCTTCTATTCAGCCAATAACAAGGTGCTGGCGGGGAGTGTCGGCATTGAACATTTCAATAGTGCGCTACTATATCTCTGCGGCAGCGTACTGCTCTGCGTACTTGCGCCGTCCGTTGCCTATCTTACCCAAAGCTGTTTTACACACTCTTTCGGAGCTATGAGATATATTTGGGAGCACCCCTTCAGCAAAGAAACCCGCGCGGCTAAAATCTGGGGTGCGGTAGGCTATCTGCTTCAAGCCATTTGTATAATCATCGTACTCGGTTCTATCGTCGCCCTGATCGTCGGTGGATGGCATTTCCTCCAGCTTGCCAATTTTGTGGCATCCACGAAAAGTTGATTGCTGAGCCCGCCTTATATTTGTCGGCTCGGGCTTGCCAAAATAGAAGGGGACACGGTGGTTGAGGGATCAACAAATGCCTGATTATCGGCAGATTCAGAAGGGCCAGTTGACGCAGCCGCCTGAGGGGCCTGTTCGCGACACCGCAATGGCTCTCATCGGATGTCTTCCCTTCGGTAGTGTATTTCAACTCGTTGCTGGCCAGTTTTGGGAAGACCCCACCCAGCGCCGAATCCAAACCTTGCTTGTGCAGCTGGCGCAAGATGTCAATGATCTTGCGGAAAGATCCGAGGATGCCGTCGGCGATCTGTTGCAACGAGAGGAAGTGCAGCCCGTTCTCGCCCAAGCAATCGACACTGCTGCTAAGACGCTCGGTCAGCAAAAATTGGAGGCCATCCGGAACGCAGCATTCAAAGGAATGACAGACCTCTCAGCAGACTTCGACACAACTTCAATGATATTTGTGTTATTAAATCAGCTGTCAAATGGGCACTTTAGATACATCCGTGCGATTGTTGAAAAAAACCACCCCGCAATAAACGGCGTCCCTGCGGGCGACCTTACGACACTTGGTATCACCTACGCCGCGACCCCTGATGGCTTTCAGGACCCTGCTCAGAGCGCCATCAACAACCTGTTTTATGATCTTGCCGTGGTTGAACGAAACCAGTTGGCAATTACTGACCTGGTGACGGTCGGAGTTATAGAGAAGCGACTCAAGACGCCCAAATCCTTCATCGACTTCAATGAAGATCCATCGAAGAACCTACCCCTTTCCTATCATCTAACGTCGCGCGGCTTAGACCTATATGAGTATGTTTTCCCTCCTACTTCATTGGGAGAATGGCAATCATTCACCGCAGCTGGCGAAAGCAGCTAGTTGAAAAAAGGTCCCAA
Organism: Pararhizobium sp.; assembly: GCA_030655075.1. Classification (GTDB taxonomy): domain Bacteria; phylum Pseudomonadota; class Alphaproteobacteria; order Rhizobiales; family Rhizobiaceae; genus JAURWE01. The sequence goes on along the minus strand of JAURWE010000105.1, from coordinate 11,044 downwards.
TCACAGACCTTTTACTTCTTGAAGTTGTTTTGCGCGGGAAAGACCCGTTGGTGAGGCAAAGCGCTATGAAACTCTTGGGCTCAATCTACGGGCAATAAGACACACTGTCGATGTTGTCTCGTCTCAGCGGGGTGATGACCACACGACGGAAGATTTTAGACAATCTTCGCCGCATGAGCGAACTGAGACTGAAGTTTAATCTTCCAGAGACAGCTGATACACGGGTCCTGGGAAACAACGACCATTAGTTTTTCCAAACTGGCCGATTAAGCCAATTCAAAAGGGTCCGATTATGGCCTTTCAAGGTTCAGATTGGGCAGGGTCGACAGCCCTATGCGGTGGCACAGAGGGGCTGACCGGAAACTAATACAAAAACGAGCTCTGCTGCAGTAGAACTTCATCTCGAAGAATTTTTTCCGCGACCAGGTAGCCGTTCACCGCCTCAAGGAGATTTTTCGCGTCCAGCGGGCCGGTTACGTGATCTGAAGCATGCTTGAGATCGACCGTTGCCAAACGGTACTGCTCAATAATTAGAGGATCGGCTTTCATGCGCCTTTGAAGGTCATCTGCTGCGGTTACCGCCTTGAGTAGCCTCGATTGAATGTTTGCAACATCTTGATCGGATTTGGACTTCTGCCCACGGGCAATATCCGCAAATTGAATCAACGACTCTTGCACCCCAGTAGCGGCCGCATCAAATTGCTCGTAATTTTGCCCCAAGCCCTCTTTAAACGAGCTTCGGTATTCCATGTACTGGTTCGCAAACCAGCCGATTAGGCCTCCGAGAACGACAAGAATGCCACTCCGAAGCCAATCAGGAAGTTTTGCAAAGAGCGCGAACATCAGTTCCCTATACCTACTGTCGTGGATATTCCGGTCTTGGCGGCAGCTGCTCGCGCCACTTCGCAAGCTTCAGACCACCGATCGTAACCCAACAATCTTAGCTGCGTGACCACCTGGTAACTTACCTCAACCGTGCATTGGTCGCCAGCGGGAGCCTGAGAGTTTCCAAAAATCAAACTACCGGCTTCAGCCGCTGCAAACGCGGCCGGACCAACAGTAATCGCAAGGGTCAACATCACCGCAATGACAATAGGTGTCACGACCAGAGATTTCAATGAAAGTCCACCTGGAGAGTTAACATTCGTATAGAGATCTGGGGCAACGCCCTCAGCGGCGAACGCGCCGTCCCTCAGCGAAAGTAAATCTTGAGAACCTGTGCTCACCAAATCTGTGTTTTTTGAGACAAAGTTGAAGAAGGCTTGAATGAAAAAATCGTCCGTCGTTTGGAATTTCTCTGAAGAAATTTCGAAGCGCGCACCATATTCACCCTCCATTGAATACGATCCGTAAGCGCGACGGAGTACATTGGGCCATGCCTCTCTCGCTAGCAGAAAAAGCGCGGACGGCTTCTGCAGCGCATCTAGCGTTTGTGCTGGAAGTTTTGCCTTTTCCATAACACTACGCCATATGACATGCCTCCCCAAAAGCGGGGTTTCCGGATATATTCGCGGATAAATTTGTTTTAGCTGGTTGGGCGCTGCGGCAAGTTCGCCGATATGTGCAAGGCCGCGGAAATTTGCGGGCGGAACGATAATTAGATCGCCGACTTTCATGGTGCTAAAGTAAGCTCTGGCAACGCGGAGAAATTGCGAAATCGATCGGCTGCTCGGCACGTCAGCATAATCAGCGACGTGGGGCATTGGCGGATCGATATCTCGATCTCCTCGTAATGCATAGCGCCGTATTGCGACGGATCGCTTCACGCGCTCTTCGAGGTCGCCTACATCTGAAAGGTTCTCAAACGGAGGAAGATCGAGGCCTGGCAAATCGGGGCCCACAAAATTTCCCTCAACGAATAACTCGAAAAACTTGTAGTTGGGGCCGGGCCGCGCAACATAAATGCGGGTATCGGCCGATATCTCTCTAGTGTGTATGTCTACTCGGATCATTTTGCCCCCTACCTTCCATTTTGAACACTAGATTCGCGCGAAAGGCGAGTGCCAAAGTGAAATAAACCATAACTTCAGCGAGCGGTTCGAACGGCCTGATAAACTATTGCTCTTAGTTGGAGCCGCAACCTTAGACCTGCGTCGAGGGTTAGCGACACTGAATTGCATATTCCTAGACACCCTTCATATTAGGTGCATTAAATGGCGCACTAACAATCCGTTGAGGGGATGAGCTTGTGAAGCCGCGTTTCGTTCTTTTGCTATTCGCTTTAATCGCAAGCGGGCAGCCGCCAAGTGCGTTCAGTATGGGGCGCGTTCCCGACATCGAAGAAATCTCTGGTTTGCGCCGTTTGAGGGAGGCAGCTCAGTCGGCCGGAGATAGCGTACTGGTTCAAGCAACTGAGAACCTAGAGCGGGTAACCAAAGACCTTACGAACGAGCTACGCACCGCAATCGACAACGCTGTCACAGCGCAAGACAAAGCCATCGTTGACACAGCAACCAACCTCGCAAAGTCAGCAAACGACATTGTTGATGCTGGGCAAGCTGTAGCGCGGTTCGCTGAAAGAGAGATCGAAGGTTACGACGACATATTAACAGGTGCAGAAAAACGAGTTCGCGATGGCAAAATCGCAGATGCGTTGTGGCACTTAAACACTGATAGTTGGCAGGCAACAAACAAAAACGCCGCGCAACTTGCTTCTGAAAATGAAATCGTGGCTGTGGCGGCGCAGGCTGCGGCGACCGCTTGGGGAGGTCCAGGCGGAGCGGCCGCATATGCTGCTTGGTTCACATACAATCAGTCCGGGAACGTCGATTTGGCGCTCAAAGCTGGTGTGTATGCATATGCCATGAGTTCGGGAAATCTCACCCCCGCCAAATTTCCTTCTAACACCTTGGATGGCGTGGCTAAACAAGCCGCGATGACTGGCGCGGTAGGTGGCTTGGCGGTAGCGGCATCTGGCGGAAATACTCAAGATTCTCTAGACGCATTCGTCAAAAGCGGCGGCGCTGTCCTTGTGCAAGCCGGTCAGTCCTATGTGAAAAGAAATTATGGAAGCATAGGGGCATCGAAACTTGACGTGTACTGCACCGCGATCGTTCGAAACAAATGTGCAGAAGCGAAAAAGTGGTACGGCAAAACTAAGAAGCAACTGGATTCGCTGGCCGCACTTAAAGATGCACGACCGTCACTTCTAATAACGCAGAACGGTGACTGGGCAGTAAGTTGGCACAAAGGGGCGGTTGATGAAACTTCAATGGTGACTCCCTCTGTTGCACTAACCTACATTGGGGATGGATCGCCGTTTAAGAACACAATCACTGAGATCGCGGCCCTGTCAGACCCTGACAAATTCTCGAAATTCTGGGCGCTGTTTCTGGATATCGAGCAACAGATCTCGCCATTCGTGTTTATCGGCGCCCACGACAGCGACTCTCCATCAGTAGGTGATCAACTTCGCGCTGCCAAAGACATTACCATTCAAACCTCTCCGGAAAAGGCAGTACGTTCCCGAGGCATTCTACCGCTTGGGGCTGAAGTTATAGTGCTCGAGACCAAGGTTATAGAAATTGTCGGCGCGCCACAGCAATGGGTGCGAATACAGCCTACGGTGGCCGGTATGCTGCGTGTCGAAGAAAAACCAGATTCGTTGTCAGATTTGATTGCAAAAATCGCGACGTCAAAGGACCAGCAAAACAAAGCGCAGTTAAAGGCAGCGGCACGTAGATTGGTGGCGAAAGAGTTTAGTTTCCCCCCCATCAAATTCGAAGAAACGACAAAATTTTATCGTAAAAAAGAAACGATGAGCTATGTCAGCTATGAGCCGGAAACGAATTTTCTCAAACTGAGACGTCAGAACTCTACAGAAACGCGCCCGACCGCGACGTCTTCATGGCAGCCATCAACAAGTCTCGATGCTATCGTCACCGTCAAGATCGACCGTCTGGATAAGCTCAAAGTGTTTGACGGCGGCGCTTTCGATGTTGACTGCAACAATGGTGGCCCAGAATGTGTCTCCTACGACGTCCGTTTCGAAGTGTGCGGCTCGGTAGCGTGTGACTCATCGCTCAATTCGTGGCTTCTTTTCCAACCAGGCGGTGAAAGAAACGCAACGCAAAAGCTTAAAAATGCTTTTATTACTGTAATCTACAAGATAGATGGGCGCCCAGCCAAATGATGATTCCAGCGTCCTGAGTTCCGGTGAAAAATCCTTGCACAAGGGTCTGATGTTCATTTCCTTTTGGTGAGGATCTTGTCCATGATTTTTGAGATCCGGTTTTTCTTGGCAATGCCGGATGCTCCGATTTCACCCGGTGTCATCTTCGCCTGTTCAGCCGGCCGGGCGTTGTTGTTCGCCTTAGCCACCAACTGGCGCAGATTTCCTCGCGACGCGATCTTTTCGGCATCCGTTAAAGCTTCAGTCTCGTTAGGCTGGGTCATGATTGGTCCTTTTGGTTTGAATGCCGATATCTCGGCAAACGCTGGCGAAAAGTTCAGAGGCGTGCTGTTCGGGAATGTCCGTCTCGAACAGCAAATGCTCCAGGAAAGCGAAGTTCGGCCCGGCCAGGCCCGCCTCGCGGAAACCGGCGCAGAACACTTTGAAGCGCCGGATCGTGTGTTCGCGATCGCGCGCGACAGTCCGGGCATAGGCGGCTGGCGCACCGCCCGAACCGGCGAGGGCCACAATCTCGGCTGAAGCCTCTCGCTTGACCTTGGCAATCTTAGAAAGCAGCTCCGACTGCTCTGCCTTCAGCTCTTCAATCTGCTGGTAAACGCCTCGCGCCCGACACTCGTCGAGATAGGAGCGCCGGGGGCGAAACGGCACGACGTCGGCCCCGCTCATGGCAATGCGCTTTCATGGGCAAGCACGGCGCGAGGGTCCGCGTCAAAGCGGCGCAAAACCTTGAAGCCGGATGCTTCCGAGGTGCGGATGATGGCTTCCTCAATCAGCTCCGCCTGCAGGATCTCATGATCCAGAGCGGCGAAACGCTTGCTGCGCTCTGCATCCGTCAAGCCGGCGCCATCTTCGTAGATTTTCCGCACTTCCTGTTTGATAGCCTCGGCAAGGCCGCCAGCCATGTAAGCAAACAGCAACTGCGCCGGTTCGCAGGACGGAAGGCGCCAGTGCTCTGGTGAGGAGGTAAACCGCTCCGGACCGGGAGCGTGTTTTTGGGCTTCCAAAGAAAGGCGGGCAACGAGCAGGTCAACGCGCTGACACGCTGATGCTTCGTCGACGGGAAGGAATGAACTCTCATCCCGCTTTTCTTTCAGGGCCGTGATCTCTTCCCGGATGGCTTCAAGGCCATCGGAGATCGTCTGACCGGCGGCTCGGCTTCCCTTGAGGATGCCGGAGATCAAATTTTTATCAATTGCCATTGGGATCTACTCCAAGGAACTCGGCGCAGCTGGCATACAGCTGGCTCGTGGCGACGTTTTTTTCGCGGGCATCTTCCATTCCAGCTTGGAGGCCCGTGATTTTTGCGACGATCTCTTCCTGCTGCTTTTCCAGCAGGCTAATCCTTCGTCTCATTTCCTCCGGTAAAATCATGTTGTTGCGACCATGCTCCTCTGCCAGGCGCATCGCCCCTTCGGCGACGCTGCGCTGGCGGTGGAGATCGAGGATCTCGTCCGAAATCCGGGTCGAAGCGGACATCGTTTCTGTTCTCAGCGCCTTCAATACATCGAGGCGTGTCAGATCAAGTGCATGCGGTGCCGTCATCAGTTTTTCTCCTTTCGTGGATGGTCGTTCCGAAGCTGGGAAATTCAAACGTCATCTTGGATTTCCTGACGAAAAATCTGAGCCAGCCGTTTTTCGCCCGGGATGGCTTCGCCTGAGCGCAAAACGCGCCACCAGGTCGCTGCCGGTTCGGCAGATGGCGCTGAGAGCTGATCGCGTTCACGCGGCCATCTGTCGGTCTGATAGCGCAAGGCCGAGGCCGCCATGGCTTTGGCGGCGGTGGCCGGTGTCATCGCAGCCCACTCCGGAATGTCGTCGCGCAATTCGCAAAGGCGCCGGTTTCGCCGCCCCAGCTGCATGCGACGCACCGGCGAAGCGCCGCCCCAGGTCCGCAGCCCCAGGGCTTGGTAGAAGGAAATTTCGAAACCGCTGGCGATACTGGCGTTGAGCGCGTCGCGAAGGAGCACCCGGCTTTCCTCGCGGATCCGGCGATCGCCCATCAGGTGTTCGACGAGATCAAAAATGGCTTGAAGTGCAGGATCTGCGCGGCTCGCGGGCTCAGTCATCGCTGATTTCCCCTATCGTGCAGGTACACGTGTGCACACGTGCGTGCGTGTACCGCTTTTTGAAAAGTGCAACTAGGAAAATGCCGCAGTCGCGCGCTTCCGTGCAGGGCAAAAACGGGGATACGATCCCTGAATGGGGGGGTGTCATGAGCAAATTCACTGGCCGCTCCCATCCAGCGGCAGTAACCGGATGATGTTGGACTGACCGGTGTCTGATCGGTAAGCGATGGTGATGTGCTGAGCATCGATAGCGACGTCGATGGCCGTGCGCACAGTGCTCACGCCGACGCCTGCTCGGCGCGCAATCTCGCGATGCCCCAGGGTGCATCGCCGCCGCTCGTTCGCCTCTTCTGCGATGATCGAGAGGGCAAGGAACTGGCCGGGCGTGTAGACCGGGCGGACAGCTTCCAGCCATCTGCGCAATAGGTGCTCTTGCTGGCCTATCATCGCCCGAACCTACCGGTATGAGGGACGACCAGCGCACCTATTCCAGCATCGTCAGCGCTTCGCCAACTGTTCGACCTGCCTTTCCCGGCCTTGAATAGCCAGAAGCCTTGCCGTTGAGGTGCCGCACAATCCCTCTCAAAAGCCACTTCGACAGTATCGGCACTCTCTGAGAGAGAGTTTCTTGCTTCTGTCTTTGAAGTGTTCAGACGTTTGAACCCTATCCCACGGGCGATCCATCCAAGCCACTCACTGCAAACAATCTTGATCAGGTTTGTCAGGCTCTTGCCGTGAACTGGTCGACGCTCGCGTACACTCAGATGCGCCAGCCCTTTTGAAGTGGCTTTTCTGAGGGCGTTCTGCACCGACGTGCGCTTCACGCCCGCCAGGTTGCCAATCTCGTCAAGGCAAAGGTCACAGAAGCCCTTCTTCTTGAACTGGTCAGCTATAACCGAAAGGGCCGCCCGTTCCGCTTCGGTGTAGTTTTCCCGAACACGAGCGGGCATGTTCCCGCCACCACCCCAGCTGCGCCGTCGACGAACTTCCTTTGCACGCTGCTCACTCGTCGGCCGCTGCTTTCGGGCACGAGTGACAACGCGATCGGCATACAACGAGGCCGACTGGCGAACGTACGCCTTCGTCGCTGGCTTGGTACCGTGGCCGCTTTCGAACTGGTGAACCCGCGCCGGATCTGCGCGAGCCATTAAGCGGGGCAATGTGCTGAGCAGAGCGTCAGATATCTTGATCTGGTTCATCGCGACGCCTCCGCATAGTCGAGGGCGCTGGCCGTTTTGGCGGCTTCAATTGCCTCCAAATTGCTCAACCCAAATCGGGCGCGAAGAAATGGGATAAGAGAGCCAATGACATCATCACGGTTCCTATGAAGCCATGCACCGGCCACCGAAATACGAGATTCGGTGGTTTTACAGTCCTCCGATCTGTTCTGTGGATGTTCATGGTTTTCCGGGGTGTAGTTGAAAAACGTAAGCGACTGAAAATCAGGCGCTTTCCCCGGCGGAGACACTTTCGCACATCTGGTCCTCCAGCTCGGCAAAACGTTGCGCATGCACGACGCGCCCCTGTTCGTAGAGGGCCGCAACCGGTTCGGCCCGCAGCCACTTTCCGCGCGTCGCCCGCACGGTCGAGACGGGAATGCTCGCCTCGACGCTGCGCAGCACCGCCGTCACCATGTCGCCGCCCTGATTGACTTCGGCCACCACCCGGTCCGCGTCGAAGCGCCGGTAGGCGCGGATGACCGCGCCCGCCCAGCCGGCCGGGCTGGCGCCCTCGACAGAGGCATCCGCCAGCACCACCGCCCGCCCGGTCGCATCGAGACCGGCGACGACAATGCCGCAGCAGGAGTTTTTGGCCGTTGCAGCGGCCGGCGGGTCCACCGCCACGACGATGCGCGACAGCGGTCCTACCGACAGACGATCGGCCGAAACCGCCGTGCACAGCGTCAGCGCCTCGATCATCGCCCGTTTCCACAGGCCGTCCTCGCGGTCGGCGATCAATTCGCCATCCAGTTCCTGGCGTCCGAGCCGGGTGCCGCCATACCGCTCCGTCATGGCGCCGAGGAAGCCCGGCGACAGATTGATCGCGTTTGCCGCTGTCGAGATCCGCGCCGTCACGGTGCCCGGCTCGGTCATGATCCGCTTCAGCACCGGCAGCGGCCGTGGTGTCGTCGTCACCAGCGCATGCGGCTGATCGCCGAGCCGGAGGCCGAACTGCAGCATGTCCCAGGTTTCGGTTGCGTGTTTCCATTTGCCGAGTTCGTCGCACCAGGCATGGTGAAACTGCGGCCCGCGCAGGCTTTCCGGGTCTTCGGAGGAAAAGATCTGCGCCATGGCGCCATTCGGCCAGACGAGCCTTCGCCGCGACGCCTCGAAATCCGGCCGGTTCTCTCGGGCGATCCGGCAGATGCCGGAGACGCCGTCGACCATGATCTCGCGCGCATCGCCGAGCGTCTCGGCCACCAGCGCCAGCCGCAGGTCCGAGCGCTGCCCTTGAGCGGTCGCCAGCGCATGCACCCATTCGGCACCCGCCCGGGTCTTGCCCGATCCGCGCCCGCCCATCAGCAGCCAGGTGCGCCAGTCACCGGTGGGCGGCTGCTGCGCATCGTGTCCGATCAGCGACCAAGTGTTGCGAACCTTGTCGATATAGGCCTTGGGAACCTCGATCCCGTCGATTGTCTCGGGAACCCCTTCACTCCCCACTGCTGCCGGATCGGCGCGACCCGCCTCTGCCGGGGCCGCGTTCATTTCGGGTGTCTGCGGTTGGAGTACCGTCGGTTCGAGTACCGGCGGTTCGGGTACTGTTGGTTCAAGTGCCGCTGCTTTCGGATCAGCTGCGGCCACGGGCGCATCAGGCATCGGCCGTTCCATATCCACTTCGGGCATCGGCAACTTCGTTGCAGGCATCATCGACGCATTCGCCTGCGGTCCCGCACCACCCGCCGCCACCGGTCTGCCGTCAGCGGCCGATGACAGGCTTCCAAGCAGAGCATTACCGCTCACCGCTATTCCGGTTAGCCCGGCCCGGATTGCATCCATGGCCAGCCCGTGCGCCTCGGCCGTTTGCGCCGCCTCCCGCGCCACCGCAGCGACGTTCTTCAGCCTGGGGTCGGCCCCGCGCTGTCCGGACCCCGCTGCCGCCGTCATAAGGGCCGGGGCCCCCTTCGTGATGCTCGACCCATTTGGCATGAAAATGCTTCATCCCGTGCTGCACAAACCAATTCCGCAGCACGTCTAGGTACCCCTTTACCTCGCCCTTGAGGGGGGAGGTCTCTGCGAAGCGGTGGGTGGGGTGACTGTTGGGAGCCCCCAATATCACCCCACCCTGCAAGGGGAAAGTAATTCGTGCAACTTTTACAATACTTTCAGTCGCTTCGCCCGCGCCGGCGGAGAAAAATGCTGCAGGAAACGCAGTGAGAGCAGGTGCCCCTGTACCTCCCCCTTGAGGGGGAGGTCACCGCGAAGCGGTGGGTGGGGGTGACTGTCGGGAGCCTCGAATATCACCCCACCCCGGCACCACGTGCCGACCCTCCCCCTCAAGGGGAGGGTAAATCCTGCAACTTTTACAATACTTTTCAGTCGCTTCGCGCGCGCCGGTGGAGAAAAATGCTGCAGGAAATGCAGTGAGAGCAGGTGCCCCCTTTACCCCTCTCGAAGGAGAAGGTCACCGCGAAGCGGTGGGCGGGGGTGACTGTCGGGAGCCTCGAATATCATCCCACCCCTCAAGGGGATGGTAAATCCTGCAACTTTTACAATACTTTTCAGTCGCTTAGCGCGCGCCGGCGGAGAAAATGCTGCAGAAAACGCAGTGAGAGCAGGTGCCCCTGTACCTCCCCCTTTAGGGCCCCTTGAGGGGGTAAGTCACCGCGAAGCGGTGGGCGGGGGTGACTGTTGGGAGCCCCGAAATCACCCCACCCCGGCACCACGTGCCGACCCTCCCCCTCAAGGGGAGGGTACAATTCACGACGCTCTCCCGATCGTCTTCAGAGGCTTAGTGCGCACTGCCTCTTCTCCCCAGCGGGGAGAAGTGCCGAGCGAATGCGAGGCGATGAGGGGGTGGTGCGGCAAATTCGGTGGTTGTGGCTCCCCCTCATCCGGCGCTACGCGCCACCTTCTCCCCCCAGGGGAGAAGAGGGAGATCTCACCCCGGCGGCCCCGTATCCCTCTCGACCCCATCCGCCGCTGGCAAGGACGCCGCAAGATATTTCTGTTTCCAGTCCTCGAACAGCCTGTGTGCCCGTTCTTCGGCACGGCTCTCGAGGCGCTGCTGGAATTGCTCGACCAGCGCCTTGTAGCCGTCCGCATCGACAGCCGCTCCCGCCTGCCGGTCGCGGTCATGGGCGAGCGTGCGCTGCAGGCTGTCGATCTTTTCCAGCGTGCGGACGATGACCGACATGGCCTCGATGCTCGCCTTGGCATCGGCCTGCAGCTGCTTGCGGTCAATCGCCCCACCGGCACCAGCATCCGTGTCCGGCCCCTCCACAGCCGCCAGCCCGCCCTGCGCCGCCTCGCGCATCCGCTGGAATGCCTGCAACTGCTCGCGCAGCTCCCGAGTCATCAGCGCCAGCATATCCGACAGCTCGCCGGCCGGAGACACCTGCGCCTCGGCCTTCAGCTCCAGCACCACCCGCCCGGCCAGCGCCTCAAGCCCTGCATCATCGCAGCACCGCTCGCGCGCCCGCAGCCCGTCATAGACAGGCGTCCGCACACCGGCGCCAAACAGCGCCGGATCGAAATCCAGATCAGGTATCATGGGATGTCCTTGTGGGAGGGGTTAGGCAGTAGCGAGTAGTGAGTAGTGAGTAGTGAGTAGGCAGTAGGCAGTAGGCAGTAGGCAGTGGCGAGTGGCGAGTGGCGAGTGGCGAGTGGCGAGTAGTAGGAATAAATTG
>JAURWE010000088.1 GCA_030655075.1 Pararhizobium sp. | reverse complement strand
GTCGAGCCCGCGCTGGCGGTACATCGGCGCGAAGCCGGCCGCCACCAGCAGCGCGTTGCGCTCCCGCAGCGGCACGTCGAGCCGCTCGGCCAGGCGCAGCACCATCTCTCGGCTCGGCGTGGCGCGGCCGGTTTCCACGTAGCTCAGGTGGCGGGTCGACACCTCGGCCTCCTGCGCCAGATCGAGCTGGCTGAGGCGCCGGCGTTGCCGCCAATGGCGCAGGTGCATGCCGAAGGGTTCACGGGCGCCGGGCTGGCGCGGGGCGGCGGCGGGGGAACTTGAAGCGGCGATGTTCATGGCCGCATTCTGCGGCGCCGGGTGCGCGCCGGCCATGACCTCTCAGGTCATCGGCTTGCGGCTTCCAGCGCCCCTTCCGACAGTCGGCTTCATCGAAGCCTGCTATCTTTCTCTCAACCCCCCCACACAAAAAGCCAAAGGAGCTCCCATGGCCGCCAAGTCGACGCACGCGTTCGCCTCCACCCTCAAGACTTTCAGGACTGCATCCGGCCAATCGGGCAAGTACTGGTCGCTGAAGGAACTGGCCAAAAAATACCCCTCGGTGAATCGGCTGCCGGTGTCGATCCGCATCGTGCTGGAGTCGGTGCTGCGCAACTGCGATGGCCAGAAGGTCACGGACGCGCACGTCGCGCAACTCGCGCACTGGCTGCCCAATGCCGACCGCACCGAAGAGATTCCGTTCGTGGTCACGCGCGTGGTGCTGCAGGACTTCACCGGCGTACCGCTGCTGGCCGACCTGGCGGCGATGCGCAGCGTGGCGGCCAAGCTGGGCAAGTCCCCCAAGACCATCGAGCCGCTGGTGCCGGTCGACCTGGTGGTCGACCATTCGGTGATGGTCGACTACTACGGCACGCCCAAGGCGCTCGACCTCAACATGAAGCTGGAGTTCCAGCGCAACAACGAGCGCTACCAGTTCATGAAGTGGGGCATGCAGGCGTTCGACACCTTTGGCGTCGTGCCGCCGGGCTTCGGCATCGTGCACCAGGTCAATCTCGAGTTCTTTGCGCGCGGCGTGTACGCGAGCCCGCACGACAAGGGCGAAACCAAGACCTACTACCCCGATTCGCTGGTCGGCACC
>JAURWE010000028.1 GCA_030655075.1 Pararhizobium sp. | reverse complement strand
GAGGAGCTGCATTGTAGCAATAATTGCGGGATTGATCAAGAAGGAATATCTCAGTTGAAAAGAATTAAAATATTAGATTGTTCGTACGGTGACAAAATAAATAATGTAAACCATTTGAGTGAAACATTAGAGGAGCTGCATTGTGGCAATAGTGGGATTGATCAAAATGGAATATCTAAATTAAAAAAAATTAAAATATTAGATTGTTATGGAAATAAAAAAATAAATAACGCGAATCATTTGAGCAGAACATTAGAAGAACTTAGTTGCGGTGGCGGCTGTGGGATTGATCAAAATGGAATATCTAAATTAAAAAAAATAAAAAAAATAGAATGCTCACATAATAAAAAAATAAATAATATTAATCATTTGAGTGAAACACTTGAAGAATTGCGCTGCGTACATGGTTGTGGAATTGATCAAAACGGAAAAATATTGTTTTATGTTGACCATTGACCATGCCATATGAATCAGTTATGTGATTTATTATAAATAAACAAACACAAAAGCTTCAAATTTATTGGAATATGTCGTTAATGATCTTGATGATATCATCCTTGACATTATCAATCTGTAAATGGTCCAATATATAATAATATTGAAGTGCAACATCAAAATTATTTTTTTCGTCTATCAATTCTTTGATGACCAAATTTCTATTGACATACAGTCACCTCAACACATTATCAATATATTGCGGGCTAACTAATTTAGCTAATATGTCTTTTATTTATATTTCCTCGTCAGTTGACATGACATCCATATTACTTATCAATGTTTTGAAAAATATACTTCTGACATACAATTATTACTGCGACATTTGCACATTTTTGACGATATCTTTTTTTTTTATAATAAATCATTATGTCCCCATAAATATGACCAAGCTCATTGCAATAATAGATTTGCATTATATTTGGCCCCAGTAAGACACATTATATAACATTTTGAATTAGAAATTGCGTAACAAACAACAATCATCGGGCCAATATATATATCAACAAAATATTTCGGCACGAAAAAAGCTATCTAATCTATGACGCAAGATTTAGCGAGCTGACTACATAGAGTAAGCAGCGCCTTGCAATTTGTGACCCGTAGAGTTAGAAGCTTGCTTCTAATTCATAGGGTTGAGGCTTCGCCTCTGCCGTTTTCAACGATTGAGTTAGGGATAAATCCCTGATTCTACCCGTAGAGTAAGCCTTTAAAGGCTCATTCATAGGATTGATGCTATGCCTCTACAAATTGTAAGGCGTTGCCTTAGGCTCGCTGGACCTCGCGTCATAGATTGTTATACTTTTTGGTATCGGTTGGCCACCCGACAAACAGCTATATAAAACTATTTTATGTACAGCTCAATAATTTACATGGCATATAATTATAACACAAACACATGTTTTAATAAACATATAATATTCCCTTCGATATTATTTAATAGATATGGCAAAACAAAATATGTCCATAATAAATGATACACCATCGGCGATTTTAAAGGTAAAGCAATAAGTCCAATATAAGAATTTTTATTTATAAATCTCATTGAAAAATAAAAATTCTAGATTACATACACAACTGAAATATAATCGGCAAAGCTATGGCCCCAGTGGCAATTATGTATATATTTGCTCCATAAAAAAATATAATGTCCAACCACTTTGTCCTATAGCTTTTACCGACCACAAATAAACAATATGGCTGTACAAATATGTCTTTTAAATCTCACGATTAGGCAGCATATACAGCAAACCACATTGCGCCGTTTTATAGTATGTGTATCTTGTAGCCATGTCATAAAATAATGAAAATTTACATATTATGGACAATAAATTGCTTGTAAATAAAATTGAAAAAAAATAACAAATATAATGAATGCGAATATAATAAATAAACTATGAATAAATGTGCATGCGGTTGCCGAAAACGTTGTAGAGGCAAAGCCTCAACCCGGAGGGTAACTTGTTATAACGTTGTAGGAAAGCGATACTTTAAAATAGCATAATATACCTTTTTTAAATAAAAAAAGGTATATTGTGCTATTTTAAACTGTGCATTTTTTATGATAACTTATGTTAGTTTATCATAAGTTATCATACAAAATGGTATCGGCAACATTTTCTTATGTGAAAATGATCCT
>JAURWE010000085.1 GCA_030655075.1 Pararhizobium sp. | reverse complement strand
CGCCAATGTCGTGGCATGCGACGCCCTGCTCGACGCCAACAAGGCGCACTGGCTGGTCAACGAGATCAGGCATTACTGGAAGCGGGTGCTGAAGCGCATCGACGTCACCTCGCGCACGCTGGTGACGCTGGTCGAGCCCGGCTCGTGCTTCGTCGGCACGCTCGCTGAATTGGTCTTTGCCGCCGATCGCTCCTACATGCTGGTCGGAAGCCGCGAGGGCGACAACCGCGCGCCGCCGGCGATCGTGTTGTCGGCGATGAATTTCGGGCCCTATCCGATGAGCCACGGCCTGACCCGGCTGGAGTCGCGCTTTCAGGCCGAGCCGTCCGACGTGCAGACCGCGCAGGCGCGGATCGGCGACGCGCTCGATGCCGAAGCGGCCGACGAGCTTGGCCTCGTGACCTTCGCGCTCGACGATATCGACTGGGACGACGAGGTCCGCGTCTTCATCGAGGAGCGCACCTCGTTCTCGCCGGATTCGCTGACCGGCATGGAAGCCAACCTCCGCTTCGTCGGGCCGGAGACGATGGAATCCAAAATCTTCTCGCGGCTGACGGCGTGGCAGAACTGGATCTTCCAGCGGCCCAACGCGGTCGGCGAAACCGGCGCGCTGCGGCGGTACGGGTCTGGCGTGAAGGCCGAGTTCGACATGACGAGGGTGTGATCTTGTCACGGGCGAAGTGCGTGACGCAGTCACGCGACGAAGACCCGGGACCGTAACGACGATTGCCACTGAAATGGTCCCGGCTCTGCGATGCGTCGCTTCGCTCGCATCTTGTCCGGGGCGAGCCTTAACTAGGAGCTTCAAATGAACATCATGAACGTCGATTACTCGACCAAGATTCCCAACAACGTGAATCTCACCGAAGACCGTCAGGTGTTGAAAGCGCTGGAAGGCTGGCACCCCGGCTATCTGTCGTGGTGGAACGACATGGGGCCGGACGGCTTTCAGGAATCGCTGGTCTATCTGCGCACCGCGATCAGCGTCGATCCGAAGGGCTGGGCGAAGTTCGATTACGTCAAGATGCCGGATTATCGCTGGGGCGTGCTGCTCGCGCCGCAGGACACCGAGCGCAAGGTGAACTTCGGTCAGCACATGGGCGAGCCCGCATGGCAGGAAGTGCCCGGCGAATATCGCGCGATGCTGCGCCGCCTTGTCGTCATTCAGGGCGACACCGAGCCGGCGTCGGTCGAGCAGCAGCGCCATCTCGGCAAGACCGCGCCGTCGCTGTATGACCTGCGCAACCTGTTCCAGGTCAATGTTGAGGAAGGCCGCCATCTCTGGGCGATGGTCTATCTGTTGCAGAAATATTTCGGCCGCGACGGCCGCGAGGAGGCCGACGATCTGCTGCGTCGCCGCTCGGGTGACGAGGATGCGCCGCGCATGCTCGGTGCCTTCAACGAAGCGACGCCGGACTGGCTGTCGTTCTTCATGTTCACCTTCTTCACCGACCGCGACGGCAAGATGCAGTTGGAGTCGCTCGCGCAATCCGGCTTCGATCCGCTGTCGCGCACCTGCCGCTTCATGCTGACGGAAGAAGCGCATCACATGTTCGTCGGCGAGACCGGCGTCGGCCGCGTGCTTCAGCGCACCTGCGAGGCGATGAAGGCCGCCGGCATCGACGATCCGAGCGCCATCGAGAAGATCCGCGCGCTCGGCGTCATCGATCTGCCGACCATGCAGAAGAAGATCAACCTGCATTACTCGCTGTCGCTCGATCTGTTCGGATCGGAGGTCTCGACCAACGCCGCGAATTTCTACAATTCGGGTCTGAAGGGCCGCTTCCAGGAAACCAAGATCGACGACGACCATCGCCTGACGAACGACATCTATCAGGTGCTGAAGTTGGTCGATGGCGAGATCAAGCTGGTCGACGAACCGGCGCTGACCGCGCTCAACATGCGGCTGCGCGACGACTACACGCAGGATTGCGCCAAGGGTGTCGAGCGTTGGAATAAGATCATCGAAAAGGCCGGCGTGAATTTCCGCTTCGAGCTGCCGCACACCGCGTTCCATCGCCAGATCGGCGAATTCAAGAACGTCAACGCGACGCCGAAGGGCATCATCCTCACCGACGCCGACTGGGCCAAGGTGAAGACCGATTACCTGCCGTCGACTGCGGACGGCGATTTCATCGCATCTCTGATGACGCCGGTCAGCGAGCCCGGCCAATACGCCAACTGGATCGCCGCGCCGAAGGTGGGGATCGACAACAAGCCGGGCGCTTTCGAATATGTGAAGATCGCGGCTTAGCTCTTTTTTTACCTCCCCCTTGAGGGGGAGGTCGACCGCGTAGCGGTCGGGAGGGGGTGATGCCAATCAAATTTACCCCACCCCGTCGCTCTTCGCTTCGCTCATCGCGCCGACCCTCCCCCTCAAGGGGAGGGTAAAAGAGAAGCCCCTATGAACGCCCACGTCGCACCGCTCAAACAACCTCTGATCGATCCCGAGATCTGCATTCGCTGCAACCCCTGCGAGGAGACCTGCCCGGTCGATGCGGTGACGCATGACGACAACAACTATGTCGTCGATGCGTCGATCTGCAACTACTGCATGGATTGCATCTCGCCGTGCCCGACCGGCGCGATCGACAACTGGCGCGTCGTCAACGCGCCCTATTCGCTCGACGAGCAATACTCCTGGAGCGATCTGCCGGCGCAGGAGGAGATCGCGGCGAGCGAATCGGGCGATGCGGTGGAGGCGCTCGAAGACGAAATCGGCAAGCTGCTGGAGGAGGCGCGAAAAGGCCTCGGCGGCAAGCCGGTCGCGCCGCATTCGTCGAGCAAGCCGACCGTCAATCTCTACAATCGCGGCAAGCCCGCCAAAGCGACCATCACCGGCAATTTCCGGCTGACCCATGCGGAGGCGGATAGCGATGTGCGCCACATCATTCTGGACTTCGGCGACCAGCCGTTTCCGGTGCTCGAAGGCCAGAGCATCGGCATCGTCGCGCCCGGCGTCGATGCCGACGGCAAGCCGCATAACGTGAGGCTTTATTCGATCGCGTCGTCACGCGACGGCGAGAAGCCGAACACCAAC
>JAURWE010000079.1 GCA_030655075.1 Pararhizobium sp. | reverse complement strand
TGCTCGCCCGGAATCTTGAAGGACAGGCCGCGGCGCGACAGATTGGTTTCGGCTGACGAGCGCGTCGACGACGTGCCCATCGCGTAGCGGTTGTTCTCGATCACATAGACGACCGGCAGCTTCCACAGCTCGGCCATGTTGAAGCTCTCATAGACCTGGCCCTGATTGGCAGCGCCGTCGCCGAAATAGGCCAGCGTGACATTGTCATTGCCGCGATAGCGGTTGGCGAAGGCCAGACCGGTGCCGAGCGGCACCTGGGCGCCGACGATGCCGTGGCCACCGTAGAAGCCCTTCTCCTTCGAGAACATGTGCATCGAGCCGCCCTTGCCCTTGGAATAGCCATGGGCGCGGCCGGTCAGTTCGGCCATGACACCCTTGGCGTCCATGCCGCAGGCAATCATGTGGCCGTGGTCGCGGTAACCGGTGATGACCTGGTCGCCCTCTTTGAGCGCCATCTGCATGCCGACGACGACGGCCTCCTGCCCGATATACAAATGGCAGAAGCCGCCGATCAGACCCATGCCGTACATCTGGCCGGCCTTCTCCTCGAAGCGGCGGATGCTCAGCATCATCTCGTAGGCAGCAAGGTCCTGGTCCTTGGTGAATTCGACAAGCGGAGTCGACGGCGCCTGATCGTCATCAGTCTGGGTATTGGAATTGGCTTTGACGGCCGGCATGGGCGCTCCCTGACGCTTATAACTTGGCACTGGCTCTGGCGAGCCACGCAAACGGTCTCTAACATTTTGCCCGCGCACGATCTTTTCAAAAACCGGCGCGCTTGCGCCGGATTCGTGCGCGTCCCCCGCAAATGGTCAGAACGCTCGCCTGAGTCCTTAGCGTAATATGGTGGGGTGCGGAAGCGTCAGCAAGCGTGTCAGCCCTGCGGGAAATCGCCCGGGCTCTTGTGCAGTGCGGTCGTTGGACTGCGACGCTCTAGCGCGGGCTGAGCAGCAAGGTCAGGTCGCGGGGATCGGCATAGCCGATCAGCGAACGGGCGCGTTCGTCGAGCATGTCGGGGTCGATGCGGTCGGAGCGCAGCAAGGCCACACGCCGCTCCCAGCCCATGCGCTCGGCCTTGATGCCGGCCAGCTCGGCCTGCATCGACGCCAGTTGCTGGTCGAGATCGGCCTGCGCGCGCAGGCCGAGATTGCCCGTGAACGCGTTCATGGCGAAGTAGCCGATGAACAGCGCGGCAAAGACGTAGAGCCCGAGAGCGGTAAGGATCGCGTGACGGCGACGATGAGAGACCATGGTGCGTAACCATGCCGCAACACCGTTAAGACCGGTTTAAGGGTCTCTAGAACCGGTGCCGGAACTCGTTGAGCAGGAAGTTGCCGAGGCGCTTGCCGCGGTTGCGCAGGAACTTGAGAAAGCCCTGATCGACGAAATAGGTCAGCAGGATCGAATCGCGGGTCTTGACCCGGTTATGGACCGCATCGGCCGAATGCCAAGTATCGGTGCCGACCGCGAAGGCATAGCCGGAGTTCTGCGCGAACTTCATCTGGGTGTGCTTCGGCATCGTTCCGTCCGGCAGCACTTCGTGGAAGATGGTGCCGATATCGGTGTTGAGGTCGTCGCCCGGCAGATAGAACTGCACGGTGATGCCCTTCCAGCGGGTATCGGTGTGTGGCGTGATCAGGTAGCCCGGAATGTCGCGGGTCAGGATCGGGATCGGGAACATGCCGACCTCGGCGAAGTCCTTGCCGAAACGCTTGGACAGGCCCGGCGCCAGGCGGCGGATGAAGGCCTGCTTGACCGGCTCCGAGCAGAGCGCGCGGCCGACCACATCCCACAGCGCTTTCTTCTGCGCCGGCAGGTTGCGGATGTATTCCGGAAACAGGTCGATCTTGACGCGGGTATGGGTGCCGTCGTCGAGGTCGTGGCCCTTGCTACGGCCATGCATCGGACGGTAGTCGCGCGACTCCGGCTTCAGGGCCAGGATCTGCGCGTAGATGTCGTCCGGGAACACGCGGTCGAATTCCAGATGAAAGAACGGCTTCTCGACCGCGCGCGCTTCATCGACCGATTTGGCGATGAACGCGGACAGGCGCTCAACAGCGCGCTTGCGATCATTGATGGTCAAGCCTGTGGTCTGATCCATGGCGTGCAGCTTTCATAGGGTTGAATCGACGGCAATCTGCGGCGGTTTGCTGGTTAAAGCAAGCCGCCGCCAGAGCATTGGAACTGCTACAAAGTCGTCATGGCAGGGCTTGTCCCGGCCATGACGGCGTTGGACTAGCGCAGCGCCTTGAGCGCGTTGCGGCCGGCATATTGCGCCTGCGGCCCGAGCTGTTCCTCGATACGCAGCAGCTGGTTGTACTTCGCGGTCCGGTCCGAGCGCGCCAGTGAACCGGTTTTGATCTGGCCGCAATTGGTGGCGACCGCGAGATCGGCGATCGTCGAATCCTCGGTTTCGCCCGAACGATGCGACATGACGGCGGTGTAGCCGGCCTTGTGCGCCATTTCGACGGCG
>JAURWE010000072.1 GCA_030655075.1 Pararhizobium sp. | reverse complement strand
CTTGTCGGCACCCACCATCCTGGCGCCCTGAATGACGTTGAGGCCGATGCCGCCGAGCCCGAACACGACGACATTGGCGCCCGGCGTGACCTTGGCCGTGTTGACCACCGCGCCGACGCCGGTCGTCACGCCGCAGCCGATGTAGCAGCTCTTGTCGAAGGGAGCGTCTTCGCGGATCTTCGCCACCGCAATTTCCGGCAGCACGGTAAAGTTCGAAAATGTCGAGCAGCCCATGTAGTGGAACACCGGCTTGCCCTTGTAGCTGAAGCGTGAGGTGCCGTCCGGCATCACACCTTTGCCCTGGGTGGCGCGGATCGCGGTGCAGAGGTTGGTTTTCTGGCTCAGGCAGCTTTTGCACTGCCGGCATTCGGGTGTGTAGAGCGGGATGACGTGATCGCCGGGCTTCACCGAGATCACGCCAGCGCCGACCTCGCGGACGATGCCCGCGCCCTCATGACCGAGGATCGAAGGAAAGATGCCTTCGCTGTCGAAGCCGTCCAGGGTGTAGGCATCAGTGTGACAGATTCCCGTCGCCTTGATCTCGACAAGGACCTCACCGGCCTTCGGCCCATCGAGGTCGACCTCGACGATCTCCAGAGGCTTTTTGGCTTCGAACGCGACAGCGGCGCGTGTCTTCATTCCCAACTCCACTTTCGCTTTTCAGGCGCGGCAAGAACGCTTAACTCGCGCCTCGCGTGCCCGATTATTTTTTACCCATGCAGGAATCTTCCGTCTTGGTGTAGGCCTCCGGCTTGTCTTCCTTCTTGGCAGGACGCACGCGCCCGACAGCGTCATTGGCACGGGCGCGTAGATAGACGTAAAGGTCGTCCATGTAGCAGGCGACGTTCGGATTATCGCCGAGCGCCGGCATGACGGAGTTGCCGTTCTGGCGGCCGCTCGCGACCACGGCCATGAAATCGCTATAGCTCATGGTCTTGAGCGAATCCGCCAAGGCAGGGGCGTAGGTCGAACCCATCCCGTCGGGGCCATGGCAGACATGGCATTCCGAGTGATAACGGCGGTATCCGGAGTAGGTGTACCAGTCCACCGTACCGTCGGCCGCAACCTTGAAGGTCGGGTTGCCGTCCTTGTCGAGGTACTTGCCGTCCTCAGATTTGACGGCGGCCGGATTGCCCGGGCCTTCCGCGATGGCAATTCCTCCTGATACCGCGACGATCATCGCGGCACCCACAAACCAGATTGTACGCAAGAGCTTAATCCTCGATCAGATGGCAGGCGATCCGGTGCATGGAACAACGCCATGCACCGGAACGAGGTTGGCTCAGCTCATTGCGGCAGCGCGAACACGGTCAGTGATCCGCCGAGCGCGGTGTAGTTGCTGAGCGCAGCGTAGCCACCGACGGCGCCGAGGCCCGCGGTCGGATCGGTCAGACCGGCTGCGAGGCCGATACCTGCCCAGCCGCCGACGCCGGACAGCACCGCGATATACTGCCTGCCGCCGTTCTCATAGGTGGTGACGTTGCCGATGATGCCGGACGGGGTTCTGAACTTGTAGAGTTCCTTACCAGTCTTGGCATCGACCGCCTTGAGGTAGCCTTCGAGCGTTCCGTAGAACACCACGCCGCCGGCAGTTGCGAGCGCTCCGGACCAGACCGAGAACTGCTCCTTGTTCGACCACACGATCTTGCCGGTCTTGTTGTCCCAGGCAATGAAATTGCCCATGTGGCTGTCGCCCGGAGGCGGGTACATCGACAGCGTCGCCCCGACATAGGGTTGGCCGGCGGTGTAGCTCACCTTGAACGGCTCGTAGTCCATGCAGACATGGTTGGTCGGAACGTAGAACATTTGCGTATCCGGCGAATAGGCCGCCGGC
>JAURWE010000060.1 GCA_030655075.1 Pararhizobium sp. | reverse complement strand
ATGGCTATATCCGCGAATGGGGCCAGGAACAATTGGTCCGCGATGTGCGCATCGCACAGATCTACGAAGGCACTAACGGTATTCAGGCGCTGGACCTGCTCGGGCGCAAGGTGCTGGCCGACAACGGCGTCGCGCTGCGTCAGTTCACTGGCGAGATCCGCCATTTCGCCCACCAGCCTGACGCGCCCTACTCCGCGCAACTGTTCGATGCCGTGCAGCGCCTGGAAGACCTGAGCGACTGGTTGCAGGACCGGGCGGCGACCAACCGCAACGAAGTCGGCGCCGCTTCCGTGGAATATCTGCACCTGTTCGGTTATGTCGCTTACGCCTGGCTGTGGGCGCGCATGGCGCAGGTTGCCCAGCAAAAACGCAGTGAAGACGAAGGGTTCTACGGGGCGAAGATCGCCACCGCCGACTTCTACATCCATCGCTTGCTGCCGCGCATTTTGAGCCTGGAACAGTCGATTCGCGCCGGCAGTGCCTCGTTGTTCGGTCTGAGCGCCGAGCAGTTCTAACGATTGAACCGCACGCGGCGCCACGCTCCTCTCTTTTCGGTGTCCGCGTTTTTTATTGATAACCCCTCGCCCGGTTGGCGAGGGCTGCATAAGCCGTCATTCCATAATAAAAACAAAGGGGCTTCACATGGATCGCAACACCCGTATTCTCGCTACCCGACTGCTGCTGGCCGGCGGTGTCATCAGCCTCTCGGCCCCCGCCGCTGCTGACTTTATCAAGGACAGCAAGGCCAGCCTCGAGCTGCGTAACTTCTACTTCAATCGTGATTACCGGCAGGATAACGCGGCCCAATCCAAACAAGAGGAATGGGCCCAGGGTTTCCTGCTGCGCTACGAATCCGGCTTTACCGAGGGTTTGATCGGGGTCGGTTTCGATACGATCGGCCTGCTGGGTGTCAAACTCGACTCCAGCCCGGATCGCGCCGGTTCCGGTGTGCTCCAGCGCCATCGCGACACGCGCAAAGGCGCTCAGGACGAGTACGGTGAACTGGGCCTGACCGCCAAAGTGCGCGCCTCCAAAAGCACCCTGAAACTCGGCACGCTGCTGCCGAAACTACCGACCGTGCTGGCCAACGATTCACGGCTGTTGCCGCAAACCTTCCAGGGTGGTCAGTTGACCTCGCTGGAAATCGAAGGCCTGAGCGTGGATGCCGGGCGACTGACGCAAGTCAACCAGCGCGACTCCTCGGACTACGAGGACATGGGCATCACCCGCACCGGCGCCAAGGGCATCACCAGTCGCCATCTGGATAGCGACAGCTTCGATTTCGCCAGCCTCAACTACAAATGGACCAGTAACCTCGCCACCGGCTACAGCTACGGTCACCTCGAC
>JAURWE010000056.1 GCA_030655075.1 Pararhizobium sp. | reverse complement strand
CTGACCCCCCTCGACGCCGCACGCGATGCGGTATGGCGCCACGGCGACCTGGCCGACCGCTGGCCGGCCGATCTGCCGCTCACGGCCGGCGCACTGGCACGCGGCGGCTGGTAAGCAAAAGCCTGCTCAGCCGCGGCCGGCGAACGGCATCTTGGTGGCCATGACGGTGTGGTACATCACGTTCGCCTCGAGTGGCAAGCTCGCCATGTAGAGCACGGAGCGGCCGACGATGTCCACGTCCATCACCGGCTCGACCGCGATCTCGCCGTTGGCCTGCGGCACGCCACTCGCCATCCGCCCGCCCATCGCAGTCATGGCGTTGCCCACGTCGATCTGACCGACCGCGATGTCGTACTTGCGGCCGTCAAGCGAGGCGGTCTTGGTAAGCCCTTCGACGGCGTGCTTGGTCGCGGTGTAGGCGGCGGAATTGGGCCTTGGCGTGGTGGCGGAGATCGAACCGTTGTTGATGATGCGGCCGCCGCGCCGGCTCTGCGCTTTCATCGTCCGGAAGGCCTGCTGCAGGCAATAGAACATGCCGTTGAGGTTGATATCGACCACGCCTTTCCATTGCTCGGGCGTCCAGTCTTCCATGAGCCCGGGCGGATTGCCGGTGCCCGCGTTGTTGAACAACAGGTCGACTCGGCCGAAGCGCTCCACCACGGCGGCGAACAGCGCCCGGACCGAGGCCGGGTTGCTCACGTCGGTGGGCACCGCGAAGGCGCGCGCACCTGCGCCTGATTCGTCGGCGACCGTGTCCAGCGGTTCCGGCCGGCGCCCGGCCAGCGCGACCGTCCAACCATCGCCGAGCAGGGCCAGCGCCGCAGAGCGGCCGATGCCGGTGCCGGCGCCGGTGACGATCGCGATGCGCGGGGTCGAGGTTGCTGCTGCAGTCATTTCAATGTCTCCATTTTTCGGGGTGTTTCAGGGGCGGCGCGGCTTGCGCCCTTTCATCTTGTTGGCTGCCTTCTTCACCGCCGACTTGAAGGCCTGCATCGCACTCTGCTGTGCCGGCCGCTCGGCGGCGGCCACCGCCGCGACCGCCTCGCCCTTGTCCTTGTGCGGATGAGCCTGGCGCTGGGCCGCCCGCTTTCCAGAGGCCTTGGGCGAGCCACCGGTATTGCCGGGCGCAGCGCCCTTGTCCTTCATCGCGCGTGACACGAGGTCCTCGCCTTCGCGGATCAGACGGAAATCGATCTTGCGGCCATCGAGGTCGACGCGGCTCACCTGCACCCGCACGCGCGTGCCGATGGCGTAGCGGATGCCCGTGCGTTCGCCGCGCAGTTCTTGCCGCATCTCGTCGAACTTGAAGTACTCGCCGCCGAGTTCGGTGATGTGCACCAAGCCTTCGACGTACATCGCATCGAGCGTGACGAAGATGCCGAAGGTCGTGGCCGAGCTGACCACGCCGCCGTATTCCTCGCCGAGGTGCTCGCGCATGTACTTGCACTTGAGCCAGGCTTCTACATCGCGGCTCGCCTCGTCGGCGCGGCGCTCGTTGGCGCTGCAATGCAGCCCGGCGGCCTCCCACGCCTGCACTTCCTTGGTCGGCGCCACCGTGGCCTTGGCCGGCTTGTTGGTCGGCGCCTTCGCGCGGGATGCAAGCCGCTTAGCCAGCTTGGCGTGTGCCTCGCCTGGCGTCGGCAGCATCGGCAGCGTGTACTTCTGCTTGCTCAGGATCGCCTTGATGACGCGGTGCACCAGCAGGTCGGGATAGCGCCGGATCGGACTGGTGAAGTGCGTGTAGGCCTCGTAGGCCAGGCCGAAGTGGCCGCTGTTGATCGGCGTGTAGATCGCCTGGCTCATCGAACGCAGCAGCATCGTGTGGATCTGCTGTGCGTCGGGGCGCTCCTTGGTCGCTTCGGCAATCGCCTGGAACTCGCCCGGCTTGGGGTCGTCTGTGATGCTCAGCCCCA